>CAWCOF010000017.1:0-153147 GCA_963797005.1 uncultured Alphaproteobacteria bacterium | reverse complement strand
TTCTGCGCCAGCGCGGACAGATACTCCGCCCAGCGCTGATCGCGCTCGCGGTCGAGCTGCTGCAGATAGGACCAGGCGAAGAGCCCCGTGTCGTGGCCGTCGTCGAAGACGATGCGCACGGCATAGTTGCCGACGGGCCTCAGCTCCTTGATCTTGACGTTCTTCTTGCGGCCGACCGTCACGCGCTGCTCGGGCGAGTGGCCCTGCACCTCGGCCGACGGGCTCATGACGCGCAACATCTCGGCCGACAGCGTGAACGGCTTTGCATCCTCGAACGTGACAGCAAGCTCGCTCTTGTCGGGGCTGATGTCGAGCCGCGGCGGCCTGATGCGGTCATCCGCGCCTTGTTCCAGCTCGCCCCACGCCCTGGCGGCGATCTCGCGGTAGATCCGGGCCTCGGCGCTCTCGGGACGCGAGGCGACGATCGGCTGGCCCTCGTCGGAGGTCGAGCGGATATCCATGTGCAGCGGTATGCCGCCGAGGAAGGCAATGCCGAGCTTCTCCGCCTCGTGCTTGGCGCCGTCGTGGCCGAAGATGTCGGAGCGCTCACCGCATTTCGGGCACAGGAAGAAGCTCATGTTCTCGACGATGCCGAGCACCGGCACGTCGACCTTGCGGAACATGTTGAGCCCCTTGCGCGCGTCGATCAGGGCGAGGTCCTGCGGCGTCGAGACGATGATGGCGCCCGACAGCGGCACCTGCTGCGCCATGGTGAGCTGCACGTCGCCGGTGCCCGGCGGCATGTCGATGACGAGCACGTCGAGCTCGCCCCACTCCACGTCGCGCAGCATCTGCGTCAGCGCCGAGACCACCATCGGCCCGCGCCAGATGATGGGCGTGCCCTCGTCGACCAGGAAGCCCATCGACATGGCCTTGAGGCCGTAAGCCTCCATGGGTTTGAGCACGTTGCCGTGCGCCACCTGCGGCCGGCCCGTGAGGCCGAGCAGGCGCGGTTGCGAGGGGCCGTAGATGTCGGCGTCGAGTATGCCGACCTTCAGCCCGGCGGCCTGCAGGCCCAGCGCCAGATTGACCGCCGTCGTCGACTTGCCGACGCCACCCTTGCCGGAGGCCACCGCGATCATGTGCTTGATGCCGCTCGGCGCCACCTGGCGCTGCGCACCAGCCGGCGCGTGGGCCGCCTGCGCGGGGGGAGAGCTGGCCCGTGCCGCGGCGCGCGCCTGTTGCACCCTGGCGCTCTCCGGTACCTGGCCGCCGCGCGGGGCTGCCCCGTTGCCGCCAGCGGTCTTCTCGGCGGTCAGAACGGCCATCACGCCGGTCACGCCGGGAAGGTCACCCACGATCTTCTCGGCCGCCTGGCGCAGCGGCTCGAGCTCCGTCGCCCTGGCCGCGGGCACGGTGATCGAGAAGGACACCCGACCGTCGTCCTTCAGCAGGATTTCCGAGACCAGCCCCAGGTCGACGATATTGCCCTCGAGATCGGGGCCTTTGACCCGCCGCAGCTTTTCGAGCACTTGGTTCTTGCTGACGCTCATGGATGCTCTCGCCGCGCGCTGTGTGGGACAACCGCATTTGCCGTCGGCAGCAAAGCGGCGCTGTTGATGGGCAGGATCAGGCGATTGTGACAGAGCCGGCGCGCGATGTCACCGCCGCCGCGGTCCATTGCATGGGGAGCATTTGGGCATTGGAGACCCCCCTCGCAACCCCATGGATGGCCCATGGATGGCACCGTCCGCCGCGGGAGTGAGAGGCTCGAAGCTATCAAAGCGTCTTCTTGCGCTGCTGGATCATCATGTAGGTGTCGTAGGTGTTGTCGGCCAGCTGCAGCCACAGGTATTGGTCGGCGCGGAATGCCTTGGTCGATTCCCAGTGCTTCTTGAAGTCCTCGTTCTTGGCGCTGATCTCCGCGTAGATCTCATTGGCCGCCTTGAAGCAGACGTCGAGGATCGCCTCGGAGAAGGGCCTCAGCTGCGTGCCGTTGGCAACCAGGCGCTTCAAAGCCAGCGGGTTCTGCGCGTCGTAGCGCGCGAGCATGGCATCGTGTGCCCGGGCAGCGGCCAGCTTGCAGATCGCCTTGTAGCTCTTCGGCAGCGCGTCCCACTTCTCCTTGTTGACGTGGATGTGGACCATGGTGCCGCCTTCCCACCAGCCCGGGTAGTAGTAGAACTTGGCGACCTTGTAGAAGCCGAGCTTCTCGTCGTCGTAGGGACCGACCCATTCGGCCGCATCGACGGTGCCCTTCTCGAGCGCGGGATAGATCTCGCCGCCGGCAATCTGCTGCGGCAGCATGCCCACCCTGGCAACGACGGCGCCGCCGAACCCGGCGATGCGCATCTTCAAGCCCTTGAGGTCGTCGGCGGTGGTGATCTCCTTGCGGAACCAGCCGCCCATCTGCGCGCCGGTGTTGCCGGCCAGAAGCCCGAAGAGATTGTGCTTGGCGTAGAAGGCGTTCATCAGCGCCTCCCCGCCGCCCTCACTCCACCAGGCGCTCTGCATGCGGCCGTTGGGCCCGAACGGCACGGCAGCACCGAACGCAAAGGTCGGGTCCTTGCTCCACATGTAGTAGGGCGCCGTGTGGCAGGCCTCCACAGTTCCGTTCGACACGGCGTCGGTGGCCTGCAGCCCCGGCACGATCTCGCCCGCGGCGAAGCACTGGATCTGGAACTTGTTGTCGGTGGCCTCGGCGACGTATTTGGCGAAGTTCAAGGCGCCGCCGTAGAGCGTATCGAGCGATTTCGGCCAGCTCGCCGTCATGCGCCACTTGACCTGGGGTGCCGATTGGGCAATGGCCGGCGCAGCGATGGTGGCAGCCGCGGTGCCGGCACCAGCCGTGCTGGCGGACTGCAGGAACCTGCGGCGGCTCATTGTTGCCATGACGGGCATTCCTCCTCAGTAGTCGAGCCGGGACGGAGAGCGATCTCGGGCAGCGTCGGCGAACGGCCTGGAAGATGCAGGAAGCAATAGGGCCCGCCGTACCGCCTGCCGGGGCAGGCCTTCCTCTCGGACCAGCTTTTGGCCCTTGCGGTGAGCAACTATAGGGGGCGTGCTTTTCGCCCTCAATGGTAGAATAGGTCGCAAAGGCCCGGGCATTGCCCTTAACCAATATCCTTGCGCTTGTCGTGGCCGGCAGCAGATGGCCGAGACAAGTGGTCGACAAGGAGAGCTGCGAGTGGAGAGCCCCGTGAAGGAGTTCCAAGTCCGGCCCGATCCCGAAGATCCGCGCCTGTCCGTCGCCGTGACCGGCATCGACCATGAAGGCAAGGCAGTCGAGACCACCGTCGTCACCGAGCGGCCGCTGACGCTGTTCCTCAACGCGCGCGAGATCGTGACGATGATGACCATCGGCGACCGGCCCGACCTGCTGGCGGTCGGCTACCTGCTCAACCAGAACATGCTGCGCGCCGAGGACGAGATCACGGCGGTCGACTACGATGACGACATCTCGACCGTGGTCGTGCGCACGCGGCGCCAGACCGATTTCGAGGACAAGCTGAAGAAGAAGACGCAGACCTCCGGCTGCGCCCAGGGCACCGTTTTCGGCGACCTGATGGAGGAGTTCGACAAGGTCGCCCTGGACCCCGATGCCCGGGTGAGGACGTCGTGGCTCTATCAGCTCACCAGGAAGATCAACACCGAGCCCAGCCTCTATCTCAAGGCCGGCGCCATCCATGGCTGCGTCCTGGCTAAGGCCGATCGGCCGCTGATCTACATGGAGGACGTGGGCCGCCACAACGCCGTCGACAAGATCGCGGGCTACATGTTCCTTGAGCGCATAAAGCCCGAAGACAAGATCTTCTACACCACCGGCCGGCTCACCTCGGAGATGGTGATCAAGACGGTGAAGATGGGCATCCCCGTGCTGGTGTCGCGGTCGGGCTTCACTGCGTGGGGCGTGGAGCTGGCAAAGAAGGCCGGCCTCACGCTTGATCGGCCGCGCTCGCGGCAAGCGGTTCGTGGCGCTCTCGGGCGCCGAGCGCATCGTGTTCGACGCCGACGTGTCGCGCGCCGAGGAGGAGGACAAGCGGCACGTCCGCAAGGGCAGCCACGCCGAGGCCATGGATTAGGGAATGGCTGGGAGAAACTCTTCCCCGAGTGTCACCGGCATCATTCTGGCCGGCGGCCAGTCGCGGCGCATGGGCGGCGGCGATAAGGGGCTGCTCGAGCTTGGTGGCAAGCCCATGCTCGGCCACGTCATCGACCGGCTCAAGCCGCAGGTCGGCGCCATCGCCATCAATGCCAACGGCGATCCGGATCGCTTCGCCCGCTTCGGCCTCGACGTGATCCCCGACACGGTCGCGGGTTTCGTCGGTCCGCTGGCCGGCGTGCTCGCCGGCATGCGCTGGTCTGCCGTGCACGCGCCCGAGGCGCGCTGGGTCGTCACGGCGGCCGCGGACGCACCGCTCCTGCCCGCCGACCTTGTCGTCCGGCTGCTGGCCGCCGCAGCGGCTGCGCCCGGCAAGTCGATCGCGCTCGCCCAGTCGCACGGCGAGCTGCATCCGGTGATCGGCCTGTGGCCGGTCGCGCTCGCCGATGACCTGGAAGCACAGCTCGCGCAGGGCGTGCGCAAGGTGCTGCACTGGACGGACCGGCATGGTACCGTGCCCGTGCCGTTTCCGCCGGCTTGCATCGGCGGCGTGGAGCTCGACCCGTTCTTCAATGCCAACACGCCGGAAGAGCTCGAAGAGCTGCGCGCGATCCTCGCCAAGGTCCCGTGAATGAGCCCGCCTGCCGGCAGCCCGCCCGTGATCGGCATCGCCGGCTGGAAGAAGTCCGGCAAGACCACGCTCGTCACGCGGCTGATCGCCGAGCTGACGAGCCGCGGCATCAAGGTCGCCACCGTCAAGCATGCGCATCACGCCTTCCAGATCGACGATGCCGAGACCGACAGCGCCCGGCACCGGCGTGCCGGCGCGAGCCAGGTCGCCGTCGTGTCGCGCGATCGTTGGGCGGTGATAAGGGAGCTCGGGGGCGTGCCGGAGCCGGATCTCGCCGAGGTGATCTCCTGGCTCGACCCCTGCGACTTGGTGATCGTCGAGGGCTACAAGCTCTCCTCCATCCCCAAGATCGAGGCGCGGCGCAGCGATGCCGCGGGCCGGGAGCCGCTGGCCGGGAAGGTTCCCAACGTCATTGCAATCGCTGCCGATCACGCCGTGAGCGATGCTCGAGGCTTGCCGACCTTCCCGCTCGACGACGTGGGGAGGATTGCCGATTTCATTCTGGCCGCGGTGAAGCTTGGGCCCGTGGGATAGGCGCGAAACGGGAATGCCGCGTCTTTGGGTCCTGTGCGTGGTCGCCACGCTCGTGTCGGTCTCGCCCGCCGCCGGCCAGCGGGACCCGCCGCTGCCGCCCGGCCGCGATCCGGGCGGCGTGGCCATCGCGCTGATCGGTACCGGCATCGACTACACGTTGCCCGAGGTCGCGCGGCGGCTTGCCAGGGACGGCGAGGGGGAGCTGATCGGCTGGGACCTCGTCGACAACGACAACCGCCCCTACCACGCCAGCGGCGACGCTGGGGCTTGGGGTGGCGACGGGAACGCACTCGTCAGGGCCATCGGTGCGGCGGGCCGGCGCATCGTCCCCGTCAGGATCGATCCCGACGATCCCAGATCGCTCGCCCGTGCGGTGGCCTTCGTCGCCCACACGCCGGCCCGCATCGTCGTGGTGCCAGCCTGGAGCCGTAAGCAGAGCGACTGGGGGCCGTTTCGTCAGGCGGCAATCCACTTCAAGGATCTGCTTTTCTTCGTTGCCGCGGGCGACGAAGGCAAGGATATCGATCGCGAACCCGTATGGCCCGCGGCCTTTGGCCTCGCCAATGTGCTGGTCGTCTCTGCCGTGGCGCCAGAAGGAGTCGCCTCGGGGGCGCCCAACACCGGCGCACGAGCGCTCGACGCGCTCGTCGCGGTCCCTCCGGCCGATGGGGCCGGCGGGAGGCGGTCGCCATCGCGCACCAGCCTCGCCGCTGTCCTGGCCGCGGATGCGCTGGCCGGCTGCTGGCCGCAACTCGTCGCGACAAAACGCGGCGAGGCCTTGAAGCGGGCGTTTCTGGCTGCTGCCAAGACCGCGGTCGCCGACGCTCGCCCCGTTATCGAGCGCTGTGCCGATCCGGCATCGGGCCCAACAAGGCGCTAAGGCCTCTTTCACTCCCTTCGATCGACGCACTTCGGGCGCCGAAGCCACCGCGAGACCGTGCCGCGGCAGGGCGCCACTCGCGAAATGCGACATGGATATTGACATGAGACATAGATCTCATTACAAGTTTACGGTATCAAGAAACAGCGGAGAGGATCCAGCCATGGCGATGACCCGCGCGGAGATGGACGCCAAGATCGACGAGCACTTCACTTTCGAGGCCCGAGACGACGTCGAGGGCGTGCTGGCGACGCTCTCGCCCGACGTGGAGCATGACATCGTCGGCTGGCCCACCGGGCCGACGCATGGCCGGGAAGGCGCCCGCCGCTTCTACGAGGCCCTGTTCGTCGATCTCGCCGAAGGCAAGGTCGAATGCCTCAGGCGCCTCTACGGCGATCGTTTCCTGGTCGACGAGTCGCTGTGGCGCGGCAAAGCGCCGGGCAGGCCATTCGGCCTCGAGGGCAAGGGCCGCCCGCTCGAGTTCCGCCTGCTGCACGTCATCGAGTTCGCCGACGGCGGCGACATCAGCCGCGAGAACGTGTGGGTCGACCTGGCCGCCATCATCCGCCAGCTTCCGCAGGGTTGAGATGAGCACCACCGAACGAACGCGGCGCGGCAACCAGCGGACGCGGACGCGCAAGGACCTGCTGCAGGCCGCCTCGCGCCTCATGAAGCAGGGCTCCAAGCCCAGCCTCGAGGAGATCGCCGAGGAGGCGCTCGTGTCGCGGGCGACGGCCTACCGCTATTTCCCGAGCGCCGAGGCGCTGCTGCTCGAGGCATCGCTCGACGTCGCGATCCCGGAGGCGGACCATCTGTTCGACGGCGAGACGTCGGCCGATCCGGTCGAGCGCCTGCAGCGCGCCGATACCGCGCTGCACGACATGATCCTCGCCAACGAGGCGCCGCTTCGCCTGATGCTGGTGCATACGTTGCAGCGGGGCATCGGGGGCGAGGACGACGCAACGGTGCCACGCAGGCAGAACCGCCGCACGCCTCTGATCGAGGCCGCTCTCGCGCCCGCCCGCAAGCAGTTCAAGCCGGCCGCTCTCGATACGCTCCGCAAGGCGCTCGCCCTCGTCATCGGCACGGAGGCGATGGTGGTGTGCAAGGACGTGCTGCAACTGGACGATGCCGACGCGCGCAAGGTGAAGCGGTGGGCCATCCGAGCGCTCGTGGACGCAGCCAGGAAGTAGAACGGCGGCAGAGGCTCGCCGGCCTGAAATCGAAACACCGGGAGGATCGAGGATGTCAAAATATAGGAACTGTCTGGGAGCCGGCCTGACCGTCGTTGTCGCGCTGGCGGCAACGCCGGCGCTGGTGGAGGTCGACCACTCCGCGTCGCGCGGCGAATATCTTGCGCGGATCATGGATTGCGGAGGGTGCCATACGCCGGGCGCCTTGGTCGGCAAGCCGGAGCCGACCCGCAGCCTTGCCGGCTCCGACATCGGCTTTCACATCCCCGATCTTGGCTATTTCTATCCGCCGAACCTGACATCGGATCGGGAGACCGGTCTCGGCGCCTGGAGCGACGCCGACATCATCCGTGCAGTACGCACGGGCGTGCGGCCCGACGGCCGCGTGCTGGCGCCCGTGATGCCGTGGCATGCCTAAGCGGCGCTGAACGACGAGGACGCGCACGCGCTGGCGCGCCATCTCAAGAGCCTGAAGCCGATCCGCAATCGGGTGTCGTCGCCGGTGGGACCTAGCGCGACTCCGGCCGCGCCCTACCTCGGCGTCGTCATCCCCAAGCGTTAGATCGCGCGGGCGACCTTAAGCCCTACTCTCCGAGCGCCGCACGGAGCTTCGCCCCCAGCCGGCGCGCGAAGGGTGTGATCACGTCGGAGTAGTCGTCCGTCCATGGGCGCGCAGACGGGTAGTCGAGCCGCCGGCTCCTGGGCCACGCCAGCGCCGACGCCAGGAGGCGCTCATCCCGCGCGATCAGGATTACCTGCGAGCGGATGGCGCCGCCGCCGCTCTCGCCCTGTGCGTAGATGCCCGCGAGCCCGGGAATGCGAGCGAGATTGCTTTCCACCACCGGCGTCAGGTCGAGGTTCTGGTTGGAGACGTGGACCGCCAGCACGCCACGTGGAGACAGAAGGCGCGAATAGAGTTCGATGGCCTCGACGGTCAGGAGGTGAACCGGGATGGCATCGGAGGAGAAGGCGTCGACCACCAGATAGTCGAACGAGCCCGGCGGTTCCCTGGCAATCGTCAGGCGGGCGTCGCCGGCCACGATGCGCGCGTTCGGCTGGCAGATGCTGAGATAGGTGAAGTAAGCGGGGTTGCTGGCAATCTTGATCACTTCCGGGTCGAGCTCGAAGAAGCTCCAGCGGTCGCCGTCGATGGCATGGCAAGCCATGGCCCCAGTGCCGAGGCCGATGATGCCGACGCGCAGCGGTTGGCTTGGCCCCCCGCCGGCGGCGCGCGCCAGCAGAAGCCCGCGCGCCAGCGGGCCGCTCGGATGGTAGTAGGTGAGCGGCAGCGGTCGCGCCGTCGAGCCTTTCGGCGCAATCCTCTGGGCGCCGTGCAAAGTGACGCCGTGCATCAGGATGCGATAGGGACTGCCGGGCCGCTCCACCACCTTGTGCGTGCCGTAGAAGCTGCGTGCCACGTGCACGGGCCGGTTGCCGTTGGGGACCGCGATAACGGCGAGCAGCAGGGCCGCTGTCGCAGCTTGCTCCGGGATCGGCCAGCGCAGGGTTGCAACAAGCGCCGCGCCGAGCCCGGCCAGCACGTAGAAGCGCAAGTCTTGCGTCCAGGTCCACGGTGCCGCGAATGCGGCGAGCAGCACGAGAATGACCGCGGCGGCGAGCGCCGTGAGGAGTAGCGTCAAATCCCGGGAGGACCCGCCGGGCCAGGTCCGGCTGAAGCGCCACAGCAGGCCGAGGCCCAGCAGGAGAGGGAACTCCAGCACGTTGCTGAAGAGGTACGGCGCCAGCAGCGCCGAGAAGATGCCGCCCAGGGCGCCACCGACGGAAAGCCATAGATAGAAGTCGGTCAGGCGTTCGGTGCCGGGCCGGCGCTCGTAAAGCTCGCGATGGCAGACCAGGCAGGTGACGGTGAAGGCCATGGCGCCGGCGCTGGACGCCAGAAGCCAGCTGAAGCTCGTTTCCCACTCCATCAGCACCAGCGTGAGCGCGAAGCTCACCGGCTGCAGGATGCCGAGGGTGCGCTGGCTGATCGGCGGCCTTGGCCGGAAGGCCGCAATGAAGGTCGCGAGATAGATCGCCAGCGGGATCACCCAAAGAAGGGGCGCAGAGGCGAGGTCGGTGGACACGTAGGTGGTGAAGGCCACCAGCAGGCCCGAGGGGACGAAGGCCAGGAAGGCCCAGGAGGTGCGCTCGCGCCAATGCTCGTCGAGATGCTTGCCGGTTGCGTCCCGCATCTGAGTTTGGATCGATTCAGGGAGCCCTCGCGGGCGCGCCAGAAGTCCGCAACCGGCGATCGCAAAGGCGAGCAGCACGAAGCCTGCGGTCCAAAGCCGGCTCTGCAGACCCAGCGGCAGCAGCGGCTCGACCAATGTCGGGTAGGCGGCAAGCGCGACCAGGCTGCCGGCGTTGCTGGCGCGATAGAGAGAATAGGCGTCCGCGCTTTGGCTGTGGCCGGCGCGGGCGAACCACGCCTGCAGCAACGGTGCGTTGGCGGCGAGCGCGAAGAAGGGCAGGCCGACGCCCACGGCGAGGATGGCGATCAGCTCCAGATAGGCGTTGTCGGGCACGTTCCGCGCCGTTGCCGGCAGGGCGACCGGCAAGGCAACGAAAGCAAGAACGAGGACTGCCAGGTGCAGCGGCAGGGCGAAGCGTCTCGGCGCGTGCCGGTCGATCAGGTGCGCATAGACATATCCCAGCAGCAAAAGCACCTGGAAGAAGCACATAGAGACTGCCCAGACCGCCGGCGCGCCGCCGAGCGTCGGCAGCACCATCTTGGCAAACATCGGCTGCACCGAGAACAGCAGCAGCGCGCTCAAGAAGATCGTCGAGGTGAAAACTGGAAGGATCGCTCGTCCGGCCAGCCTCGGCGCGCCCGTCACGGCTTTGCCTTGGCAAAGCGGCGCGTCGCGCCAGGCGAGCGCCGCCTTGAGCCCGTCGCGGCGGGCAATGTCCATGAACTGGACCTTGTCGGGGGAGCCCTCGCCTTCGATGGCGAGGTCGATTTCGAGGGCGGCCTCGAGTGCCTGCAGCATACCCTGCGCCTCGAGCGCCCGGTTGATGGCGCGCTTGGTTTCCTTGACGAGGCCCGGGTCGATAGCTGCGATGTGGTGGGCAAGACGCAGCGCCGCCGCGTCGAGCTCCGCCGCCGGCACGACGCGGTTGATCATGCCGATCTGGAGCGCGCGCGCGGCGCTCACCCTGTCCGCGCCGGTCAGGATGATCTCCTTGGCCACCTTGGGGCCGACGATCCACGGCAGGACCATCACCACGATGCCGGCGCCGAATTTGAGCTCCGGCTCGCCGAAGAACGCGTCCTCGGCCGCAATCGTCAGGTCGCAGGCGAGCGCCAGCTCGCAGGCGCCGGCAAGGCAGGGCCCGCGCACGGCGGCGATGGTTGGCTTCGGGCAGTGCCAGAAGCGCATCACGGTGTCGAAGTCCTTGCGCAGGATCGGGCGCCACTGGCCGACGCCCGTGGGCCGCCGCTCCATCTGCTCCTTGAGGTCGAAGCCCGAGGAGAAGGCGGCGCCGGCGCCGCGCACGATGATGGCCCTGACAGATTGATCACGCTCTGCCTCGTCCAAGGCCTGGCCGATCTCGTCCAGCATGGCCGCATTGAGCGCATTGGCGCGCTCGGGGCGGTTCAGCGTGATACGCGCCGCCCCGTCCAGGGATTCCAGCACGATGGTCGAGAATGCCACGTCGCAACCTCCTCGGCTCTCACCGGCCCGTGCGCAGATCGCGGAAGGCGTCGTCCAGCCGGCCGAGCGCCTCCTCCAGGATGGCGCGCGGCGTGGCGAAGTTGAAGCGCAGCCAGGTCTCGCCGCCCGGCCCGAACTGCGAGCCGGGGCTCGGGAAGAGGCGCGCGCGGCTCTTGACCCTGGCCGACACCTCCTCGGGGGCCAGGCCGGTGCCGGAGAAGTCGACCCAGGCAAGATAGGTTGCCTCGAGGTGCATGGAGCGGGCGCCGGGCGCTGCCGCCTCGATGCGCGCAGTCAAACAGATCGCGGCTCTTGGCGAGATAGGACAACAGCGCCTCGAGCCACGCCTCGCCGGTGCGCCAAGCGGCTTCGGTCGCGATCATGCCGAAGGCGTTGTAGGAGCCTAGTCCGGTCGCCACGATCCGCGCGTCGATGCGGCGCTTCAGGTCGCGATTGGTGGTGATGCACGCGCCGACGTGGGCGCCGGCAAGGTTGAAGGTCTTGGTGGCTGCCACCGTGGTGACGAGGCGGTCGGCGATCTCGGGCGCGGCGGTGAGCGTAGGGGTGTGCTTTGCGCCGGGATAGACGAGATCGCAATGGATCTCGTCGGACACCAGCAGCAGGTCGTGCTCCTCGCAGAAGGTCGCGAGCGCGCGGATCTCGTCGGGCGACCAGACAGTGCCGCCTGGATTGTGCGGGCTGCAGAAGAACACGATCCTGGTGCGCGGCGTAAGCTTCGCGCGCAAGCCATCGAGGTCCATGACGTAGCGGCCGTTCGCCTCGGCAAGCTGGGCATCGAGGATCCGCCGCTCGTTGGCCAGGATGATGCGGCGAAAGGCATGGTAGGCGGGCGGGAAGACGACCACCTCGTCGCCGGGCTCGCTCGTTGCCTGGATGATGAGGCCGAGGGCGGAGACGACCCCGGGCGTCGGGCTTACCCAGGCCGGGTCCACCTTAAGGCCGTGCCGGCGCCCCATCCAGTCGGCGAGCGCCGCCGCCCACGTACCCGTATCGGCATAGTAGCCATGCACCGCGCGCCGATTCACGGCGGCGAGCGCTTCCGTCACGCCGGGCGGGGCGGCGAAGTCCATGTCCGCCACCCACATCGGGATCGCGTCGGGCGCGTCGATCCCGGAGAGAGCCGCCATCTTGTCCCACTTCGAGGCGTGCGTGCCGCGACGCTCGATGACACGGTCGAAGTCGAACATGGGGAGGGGCTCCGGGAGGGGGCGTATTTCAGAAGTGCCCATTCAAGCTGCGGTTTGCGCGGCGGGTCAAGCAACGCAACGTCACGCCGCCGCGAAGACTTCAAAGGCAAGCGTCGCCTGGCGACAAACCAATCTACGACGTGCGCGCGGTCTTCGCCCGGATCGAGTGCGTCTCGGTGCGCCCGGCATGACCCGCCGCTTCCGAGAGCGCGCGGCGGAACTCGTCGCGCATCTCGTGGATGGAGGCGATCACCGGTCCCATCGGCTGGCCGAGGCCCACGAGTGCGGCCTCCGAAAGCTGCAGGCTCGCCTCGATCGTCTCCGGCACGGCGTCGGTCACGCCGATGGCATAGAGATGCTGGGCATGGGTGGCATCGCGGGCGCGCGCCACGATCAGGACGTCGGGCCTCAGCGCGCGCACGAGCTGGACGATCTCGTCGATGCCCGCCTGGTCATGGGTGGTGACGACGACGCCCGCGGCCTCCATCACGCCGCAGCCGCGCAGGAAGGCGATGCTGGCGGCGTCACCGTAGTAGACGTTGCGCCCGCGCCGGCGATGCTCGGCGACCGCGGCCGGGTCGCGATCGACGGCGAGGAACGGAAAGCGGTGGCGCTCCAGCATGGTGCAGACGATCTGCCCGACGCGCCCGTGGCCGATGACGATGGCGTGGCCTCTCTCGCCCTGGGGCGGTGGCAAGGCGATCTCGCGGTTCGAGGTCCCTTGGTTCTTGCAGCCTGTCGCCCAGTCTGCGCGCGAGGATCGCCATCACGGGGATCAGCGCCATCGACAGGGACGTTACCGCCAGCATGAAGCGTGAGGCGGGGCCGGTCACGACGCCAAGTGTCGTTGCCAGGCCGATGACGACGAAGGCGAACTCGCCGCCCGGCCCCAGCAACAGGCCGGTCTCGATCGCCGCCGGCATGCCCACGCGGAAGACGCGCGCGAGCGCGGCAATCAGGGTGGCCTTGATGCCGATCAGGCCGACGACCGAGGCCAGCAGCCATATGGGCTCGCGCGCCAGCTCGCGCAGGTCGACGCCCATGCCGACGGTGAAGAAGAAGAAGCCGAGCAGCAGGCCCTTGAACGGCTCGATGGTCGTCTCGACGGCCTTGCGGAACTCGGTCTCGGCGAGCAGCAGGCCGGCGACGAAGGCCCCGAGCGTCATGGAGAGGCCGGCGACGCCTGCAAGCACGGCGGTGCTGACGATGACGAACAGCGTCGCCGCCACGAACAGCTCTGCGGCATCGGTGGCGGCGACCAGCCGGAACAGCGGCCGCAGCAGCAGGCGGCCGATGCCGACGATCAGCGCAATCGCGACGATGGCCTGAAGCAACGCCAGCCCGACGCCCTGGATGATCGACCCGCCCTGGCTCGCGCCCAGAATGCCGACGAGGAAGAGAATGGGCACGACCGCCAGGTCCTGGAACAGGAGAATGGAGAAGCTCGTCCGGCCGGCGACGGTCGTCAGCCGCCGCTGGCGCGACAGCACCTCGATGACGATGGCGGTCGAGGACAGCGCCAGGCACGAGCCGATGATGATGGACGCCTTCGGCCCGTTGCCGAACTGCGCGGCGATGCTGGCGATGACAATAGTGGACAGCGCGACCTGCAGGCCGCCAAGGCCGAACACCAGCCGGCGCATGACGATGAGCCGCTCGTAGGACAGCTCCATGCCGATCAGGAACATCAAGAAGACGACGCCGAGGTCGGCAATCGCGGCAACGTTCTTGGCGTCGACGACGGTGACCCATTGCAGAAACGAAAGCTCGGACTTGAACGAGCCGAGGCCGAGCGGCCCGAGGATCACGCCCGCCACCAGGTAGCCGAGCACCGGGCTCACGCGCCAGCGCTGGACGACCGGCACGACGACCGCGGCCGTGCCGAGCAGGACGAGCGCGTCGGTATAGGCGATGAGGTTGATCGTCGGCGCGGCCATTCTTCCCTCTCGGTCGCGGCCCATCGGCGCGCGCGATGGCATCGGCCATAATGCATGGATCGGCCGCCCAGGGTAGGGCTCGGGCCTCAGTAGGACTTGGGCATCCCCAGCGCGCGCTCCGCTATGTTGCAGAGGATGAGCTCGCGCGAGACCGGCGCGATGCGCGCGATCATGACCTCGCGCAAGAGCCGCTCGACATGGAACTCCTTGGCATAGCCCATGCCGCCGTGGGTCAGCACGGCCGTCTCGCAGGCTTCGTAGCCCGCCTCGGCGGCGAGATATTTGGCGGCGTTTGCCTCGATACCGCAAGGCTGGCCGGTGTCGTAGAGACCGGCTGCCTTCAAGAGCATCAGGTTTGCCGCCTCGAGCGCCATCCAGTTCTTGGCGAGCGGATGCTGGATCGCCTGGTTTTGGCCGATCGGTCGGCCGAACACGACGCGCTCCTTGGCATAGCGCTGAGCGCGCGCCAGCGCGGCCCGGCCGACGCCCACCGCTTCCGCCGCGATCAGGATGCGCTCAGGGTTCATGCCATGCAGGATCGCGGCGAAGCCCTGGCCCTCCTCGCCGATACGGTCGGCGATGGGAACGGGAAGCGCGTCGAAGAACACCTGGTTGGAATCGACGGCCATGCGGCCCATCTTCTCGATCTCGCGCACCTCGACATGCGCCCGGTCGAGCTTGGTATAGAAGAGGGTCAGCCCCTCGGTGCGCTTCTTCACCTGCTCCAGCGGCGTGGTGCGCGCCAGCAGCAGCACGCGCTCGGCCACCTGCGCGGTCGAGGTCCAGATCTTCTGGCCGTGCACGATGTAGCGGTCGCCCTCGCGCACGGCGCGGGTCTTGATGCGGGTGGTGTCGAGGCCAGCGTCGGGCTCGGTGACGGCGAAGCAGGCCTTCTCCTCGCCCGCGATCAGCGGCGGCAGGAAGCGGCGCTTCTGCTCCTCGGTGCCGAACACCACCACCGGGTTGAGCCCGAAGATGTTCATGTGCACGGCGGAGGCGCCGGAAAAGGCGGCCCCCAATTCGGCGATCGCCTGCATCATGACGGCTGCTTCCGTGATGCCGAGGCCGGAGCCGCCATAGGCCTCGGGCATGGCGATCCCGAGCCAGCCGCCGTCGGCAATCGCGCGGTGGAACTCGTGCGGGAACTGCCCCTCCCGGTCCCTGGCCGCCCAGTAGTCGTCGCCGAAGCGGGCGCAGATCTTGAGCACGCTCTCGCGGATCTCGGCTTGCTGGGGCGTGAGGGAGAGGTCCATGGGTGATGCTCCGGCCGACGACGGGCGCGTGCGGATACTCCCCCACGCTACGCACCTTCGGCCCGGAGCGCCAGATCAGCGCTGGCAGCCTCAGGCCGCCCGCCGGCTCATCGCCTCCAGTTGCAGCTTCGCGAAATAGCGGATCTCCTTGGCGCGGGCATCCATGGCCATCTCCTCGGGCTGAAGCCCGTTCGGGACCGCGAGCGAGTTGAAATTCTCGACGTTCCGGTCCGCCTCCTCGTAGGCCAGCTGCCAATCGCCGATGGTCGCGGCGGCAAACGCGATGTCGTCGATGATGTGGACCTGGTTCTGGGCGACGTCCCAGGCGGCCGGCTCCTTGATGCCTCCGATCAGCGATCGAATTTTTTCCACGTCGCCGGTCTCGCCCCTGCCCTCTCTGATCCTCTGCGCGAGCAGGAAGATCAGGTTGCCCTGCGCCTTGAGGACGGTGAAATTGGTCAGCGATTCATTGTCGTCCGTCATGGCCATGGCGTTGGCTGCTTCCGCCGTCTCCATGACGGCATCGTCGAGATATCTCATGCGCTTCTTGGGAGCGACGGCGGGAAGCTCGGAGAGCATGTAGTTGCAATAGCCCAGCTGCTTGGCGATTTCGATCTTCAGCCATGTGCCCTCGTTGAGCAGGGCATCGCTGGAATTGCCCTCTCCGTAGCTTTCGAGTGCATACTTGCGGGCCTTTTCCAGGCTTCGCACGGCGCGCGACAGGGAGTCTTCCGTGCGCGACTGCTTGACCAGTGCGCAGCCCCAGCGGAAGTGGACGGGAACGTCGTTCTTGTAGCGCGCATTCCGCGACAAGGCAGTGTAGATTGCGATCGCTGCGCCGATCGGATCGTCACGGTCGTCCCGGGCCGGCTCGGCGTAGACGAGCGCGTTGGCCCGCTCCATCGACAGGAAATAGCCAACGGTGCGGCCGTCCCGCGCCTCGCGCCCATGTGCATCCTTGATGATCGTCAAGGCTTGGCCGAAATGCTCGGCGGCCGACGCGTAGAACCGGCTGGATATGCGATTGTTGAGAAGCGACTTGGCCGCATCCTGCGCCGACTGCAGCTCGCCATAGCCGTTCTCCACAGCGTTGACGGCTTCCGGCATGTCGTCGATGGCCTTGAGCACGGCCGCCTTGTCGAGCTCGTGGTTGGATATGGAGGTATGCGCCGGTTGGGGAACGGTACGCAGCTTTGCGTCCTTGCTGCCGCGGTCCTCATGCGCGGGGCCCACCTCCAACAGTTCGTCGATCCTTCGCAGGATGCCGACGATCCCCGCAGGCGGCGCGTTGTACCAATTGCTGAGGTCGTCGGTGTGGATGCGCCGATGGCCGATCGGCAGCTTGCATTCGTCAAGGCGCGCGGAGACGAGGATCTGGCGGCTCTTGCCGTGGTCAGCCTCCTCCAGCACCCACTCGGATTTCACGGAATGCTGCGACCACAGAACGAGGATGCAAGAGACGCCATTGAGTTTCTCTTCCAGCTTCTCCCGCCAATCCGTGCCGTTGCGTATATCGGGGTCCCAGAACACCGAAATGCCCTTTGCCCGCAGATGTTCGGCAAGCTTCGCCGCTATCGGTCGGTCCTTCTGGGCATAGCTCAAGAAGACGTCTTCGGGCTTTGTTTGGCTATTCTTCATAGTTGCTTGACCTCCCAGACGGCTGGCTTGACCAAAGCCATAGTCAGAGCGCCCAAGCTGACGGATGAGCGCTGTACGATATCTTACAAAATAGAAGAATGTGTCGTTTTGAGGGGCGAAGCTGCGAGATCGGGTGGGGTTCGGCACGTTGCGAGGGGGCAACCTGCGTCCCCAGCCAACCTCTCGGCTGCGGGTGGGCCGCCTTTTGGGCCTCGCCCGCTTACACCGCAAGCGCGACGCCCGGCGATCGGTCCGCAACGGAGCACCAGCCAGGAAGCTTCGATTCGCGCCCTTGTGCGGGCTCGAAAGCTCGGACGCCGACGTCGACGTGCTTACGTGCTGGGCACTCGTCAAAATGCGCGCCACACCATCGCAGCCGTCTTCCCGCCGCGCACCGCAGTTGTTCAAAGGGCGTTTCTTTGCAAGATAAGGCCGATCCCCGAGCCGATCGCGACTTGAGGGCGGGCTGCACGATGGAAAAGGAAAAGCACCGATGACGGCAGACGGCGCGAACAACAAGTGGATCGGCAAGCGGACCCCGCGGCCCGACGGCGTCGACAAGGTCACCGGCCGAGCCGCCTTCGGTGCGGACTTTAATCAGCCGGGCATGCTGTTCGGGAAGGTGCTGCGCAGCCCCCATCCGCATGCGCGCATCAAGTCGATCCGTTTCGACAAGGCGCTGGCGCTGCCGGGTGTCAAGGCCGTCATGTCAGGCAAGGACCTCGTGGACTTCCCCTGGGACAAGCCGGTGATCCTCGGCATCCAGGACCTGCGCTTCATCAGCCGCAACGTGATGGCCCGCGACCGCGCGTTCTATGCCGGCCATGCGGTGGCGGCGGTTGCGGCCATCTCGGCAAAGATCGCCGCCGCCGCCGTCAAGCTGATCGAGGTCGACTACGAGGTGCTGCCCTGGGTGATCGACGTCGACGAGGCTTTGCAGCCAGGCGCGCCCATCCTGCACGAGGACATGCGTAACGTCGGCGCCAAGCCGGGCCCCGCCACGGAGTCCAACATCGCCGGCAAGCTCGAGCACAAGCTGGGCGATATCGAAGCCGGCTTCGCCGCAGCCGACGTGGTCGTCGAGAAGAGCTTCAAGACCAAGCCGGTGCACCAGGGCTACATCGAGCCTCAGGCGTGCCTCGTCAGCGTCAACGGCGATGGCCAGGTCACGATCTGGAGCAGCTCGCAGGGCCACTTCATGGTCCGCGACATGACGGGCCAGCTGACGGGCACCAAGCTCAGCGACATTCGCGCGATCCCCGCCGAGATCGGCGGCGGCTTCGGCGGCAAGACCATCGTCTACCTGGAGCCGCTGGCGCTGGTGCTGGCGAGGAAGTCCGGCCGCCCGGTCAAGATGGTGATGACGCGCGAGGAGGTGTTCCGTGCCACGGGGCCAACATCGGGCTCGTCGAGCACGGTCAAGATCGGCGCTACCAAGGACGGCAAGATCACCGCCGTGAAGGCGACCTATCGCCTGCAGGCGGGGGCCCTTCCCGGCTCTCCCATTCGCGGTGCCGTTGGGTGCGCGCTGGCGCCCTATGATATCGCCAACGTGCAGCTCACCGGCTTCGACGTCGTGACGAACCGGCCCAAGGTCGCGGCCTATCGCGCGCCGGGAGCGCCGATCGGCGCCTTCTCGATGGAGTCGACCCTCGACGAGCTGGCCTCGGCCCTGAAGATGGATCCGCTCGTGCTGCGCCAGAAGAATGCGGCCAAGGAAGGAACGAAGGCGGCCTACGGCCCGACATTCGGCCGCATCGGCTACGAGGAAACGGTCCAGGCGGCGCTCGCCCATCCGCACTACAAGGCGCCGCTGGGTCCGAACCAGGGCCGTGGCGTTGCCAGCGGCTTCTGGTTCAACGCAGGCGGCGAATCGAGCGCGACGGTCAACGTCAACGAGGACGGCACCGTGGTGGTGGTGACCGGCCACCCCGACATCGGCGGCTCGCGGGCCTCGATGGTCAATATCGTGGCCGAGCTGCTGGGCGTCGACTACCGCCAGGTGCAGGCCCTGATCGGCGACACGAGCGTTGTCGGCTTCAGCGCGCTGACGGGCGGCAGCCGCGTCACCTTCGCTTCTGCCATGGTGGTGACCAAGGCGGCCGAGCAGGTGATCCAGACCTTGCGCGAGCGCGCGGCCAAGATCTGGAAGATCGATACCGAGGCCGTCGTGTGGGAGAACGGGGAAGCCCGCCCCGCGGGCTCGAATGCCGGCGAGTTCCCACCGCTCTCCTTGCGCGAGCTTGCGGCCAAGGCTGGCGCGACGGGCGGCCCTATCGGCGCCAGCTACTCGCTCAATACGCAAGGGGCCGCGGGCGGGTTTGCGACGCAGATCTGCGACGTTGAGGTCGACCGGGAGACCGGCAGAGTTCAGGTCCTGCGCTACACCGCGTTCCAGGACGCGGGCCGCGCCATCCATCCCGACTACGTCGAAGGGCAGATCCAGGGCGGCGTCGTCCAAGGCATCGGCTGGGCGCTGAACGAGGAGTACGTCTACGGCGCGAACGGGTCCTTGGACAATGCGAGCTTCCTCGACTACCGCATGCCGGTTGCCTCCGACCTGCCGATGATCGATCCGGTCGTGCTGGAGATCCCCAACGACAAGCACCCGCAGGGCGTGCGCGGCGTGGCGGAGGTGCCGATCGTGCCGGCCATGGCGGCCGTGGCCAATGCGGTCCGCCATGCCATCGGACAGCGCCTGACGGAGCTGCCGATGTCGCCGCCGAAGGTGCTGGCGGCTCTGGACGCGGCGAAGTAGGTGGGCGCGGCGGGCTGCGGCCTGTCGGCCTTTCGCTTCTTGCTCTACGCCGCGCCCACGACGCCGGCCTTGGCCAGCTCGGCGGCCTCGGCTTGCGTGAAGCCCCAGTCGGCGAGCACCGCCTCGCTGTCGGCCCCGCGCGGACGCGGCGGCGAGCCCATCTCGGGCGACGTGCGGGAAAAGCGCGGCGCGGGCCCGGGCTGCAGCACGCCGTCGCGTGTCACGAACGTGGACCGTGCGGCGTTGTGGGGGTGCTTGTCGACCTCACCCATTGCCAAGACGGGGGCGACGCAGGCGTCACTGCCTTCGAAGATCTTCTCCCACTCGTCCCGCGTGCGCTGCGCAATTGCCGCCGCGATCTGCTCTTTGAGCTCGGGCCAGCGCTTGCGGTCGTGCTGTTTGGGCAGGTCCTTGCCCGAGAGGCCGAGCTTGTCGATCAGCTCCGCATAGAAGCGCCCCTCGATCGCGCCCACGGCGAGCCACTTGCCGTCCTTGGTGCCGTAGACGTCGTAATAGGGCGCGCCGCCGTCGATGAAATTGGCGCCGCGCTCGTCCAGCCACGAGCCCTGGGAGAAAAGACCGTAGATGCCCGCCATCAGATAAGCAGCGCCGTCGACCATGGCGGCGTCGACCACCTGCCCCTTGCCCGACTTTTGCGCCTCGAGCAGGGCGCAGACCACGCCGAACGCCAAGAACATGCCGCCGCCGCCGAAGTCTCCCACCAGGTTCAACGGCGGCACCGGCCCCTGGCCCTTGCGGCCGATGGCGTGCAGCGCGCCGGCGAGCGCAATGTAGTCGATGTCGTGGCCGGCGGCCTGGGCCATCGGGCCGTCCTGGCCGAAGCCCGTCATCCGGCCGAACACGAGCCGCGGGTTGGCCTTCAACAATGTGTCGGGCCCCAGCCCCAGCCGCTCCATCACGCCTGGCCGGAAACCTTCGATCAGCGCGTCGGCGTTGGTTGCCAGGCGCCTGACGACCTCGCGGCCCGCCTCGCTCTTGACGTCGACGGCAAGTGACCGGCGGCCGCGATGCAGCACGTCGAACCTGGGCTCCCGGCCCGGCAGGCCGAGATCGGCAGCCTCGCGCCGGTCGACGCGGATCACCTCGGCGCCCATGTCGGCCAGCAGTGTGGCCGCGAACGGCGCCGGGCCGATGCCCGCCATCTCGACGATGCGAAAACCGGCGAGTGGACCCATCGTGGTTACCTTTCCCTTATCGCTTGCCTCCGAACGACCGCTCCGGGGAGACCGGCAGCCCGGGTAAGCGTTTCTCAACAGCGCTGTGCTTGCATAGCCCAACAGGCGTCACCCATAAAGCGAGCGTGCGTCAAGCGTGACTGAGCTCCGAGCCCTGCCGGGTCGCTTGCGCGCCTGGTTCCATCAAGCGGTCAAAGGCCCACACGGCGCCGAGCCGGCCTCGCTGCCTGCTCTGCCGGGCCGTCCGCGCGACCTGTGGTCCGAGTTCGACCGCTTCATCAGGGTCGGCGAGCGTCTCGAGCGCGGGCTCGAGGAGCTCAAGGACATCCAGTGGGAGATCCGCGAGAACGAGGCGCGCTACCGCGATCTTCTCGACAGCCAGGCCGACGTCATCCTGCGCCGCGACGGCGAGGGCCGGCTCACCTTCGTCAACCAGGCGTTCTGCCGGGTGTTCGGGCTTCAGCGCACCGCCGTGCTCGGCGGCACGTTCAGTCCGCGCGTGACTGCGGGCGAGCATCCGAGCGCCCTCGTCCACGGCGGCAGCATTCGCCAGCAGCGCTACGTGCAGGAGATCGAGACCGCCTCCGGCCCGCGCTGGTTCGAGTGGGAGGCGCACACCGTCACGACGGGCAAATCCGCGGTGGCCGAGGTGCAGTACGTCGGCCGCGACATCAGCGAGCGGCGGCGCACCGAAGCCGAGCTCACCGAGGCCCGCAAGCAGGCCGAGGCCGCCAACCGCGCCAAGTCGCGGTTTCTTGCCGCCATGAGCCACGAGATCCGCACGCCGATGAACGGCATCATCGGCATGACGGCGCTGCTGTGCGATACCGAGCTCGTTCCCGAGCAGAAGACCTATGCGCGCGCGATCGAGCGCTCGGCGCGAACGCTTCTGACGCTGATCGACGAGATCCTGGATTTCTCCAAGATCGAGGCCGACAAGCTGCAGCTCAACTGTGCGCCGCTGGCCCTGGGCGAATGCGTGCAGGGCGTCGTCGAGCTGCTGGCGCCCAAGGCCTACGAGAAGAACATCGACATCGCCTGGGCCATCGACCCGGCGACGCCGCGCGTCGTCATGGGCGACGAGGTGCGCGTGCGCCAGGTCGTGACCAACCTTGTCGGCAACGCCATCAAGTTCACCGATACGGGCGGCGTGATCGTCACCGTAGGGCCGTGCCGCACGGGTTCGGGATTGGAGCCGGTCCGCGCGGACGAGATGCGGATAGCGATCACGGTGGAGGACACCGGCATCGGCGTTACCAACGAGGGGCTGCCGGCACTCTTCTCGGAGTTCGAGCAGGCCGATGCCGCCGTGAAGCGCCGGCAAGGGGGAACCGGGCTGGGCCTTGCCATATCCCGCCGCCTGGTGCGGGCGATGGGCGGCGACATCACCGTCGTCAGCGTGGCCGGCAGCGGATCGACGTTCACCGCCGTGATGCGGCTGAAGCACGCGGCAGAGTCTGCCGACAGGATCGAGGAGCCAGGCGCGGCGTCCGCGTCCGCGGGTCGGCACGTACTGCTGGCGCTCGACCGGCCGTTCGAGCGCCGGGCGCTGCGCCTTGCGCTCGAAGGCCATGGCATCCCGCTCGAGGAGACGACGGTTGCCGACGCGAGGCAATTGCTGGCGTCAGCGGCCGAGGCGGGCGAGGCCTTCGATACCATCGTCATCGATGGTCGTTGCGGGCGCGAGACGGCGGCAAGCCTGCTGGCGCGCGCACAGGCGGCCGCGGGCGGGAGCGTCCTCGGCATCGTCGTTTTGGACACAGCCGCGAAGGCCGACTTTTCCCAATTCCGCGACGCCGGCTTCGACGCTTATCTGGTGCGGCCCGTGCGGCCGCAATCCCTGCTCACCCACGTGGGGGTGCGCACCGAGGGCGGCGATCAGCTCGCTGCCGACAAGAAGGAGCGCACCTTGAAGCTGCGCACCGCCTCTGGCGCCCCGCGCGTGCTCCTCGCCGAGGACAACGACATCAACGCGCTGCTCGCGCGGCGGCTGCTGGAGAAGGCCGGCTGCGAGGTCCATCTCTGCGTCAACGGCCGCGAGGCCGTCGCCACCTTCCAGCGCGTGCTGGCCGGAGACGAGCCCGGTTTCGATGTCGTGCTGATGGACGCGCACATGCCCGTGCTCGACGGCCTCGACGCGACCCGCCTGATCAAGCAGCTCTACCTCGATCACAAGAACGGCGCGCTGAAGCCGCCGCCCATCATCGCCGTCACCGCCAACGCCTTCGACGACGACCGCCGACGCTGCCTTGCGGCCGGCATGGACGACTATCTTGCCAAGCCGTTCGACGCGGACGAGCTGCACGGCCTGCTGGCGAAGTGGTGCGGCGCGGCCGGCCGTACGCACGCCGCGTAGGCCCGGGCCGCCTGCTCGCGCGCGGCGACCCGGCCGGGGCGATCCGGCAACGCGACGTCGCGCACCGGACTTCCATGCCCCTCGCCGGGCTCGCCATGGTGCACGCCGCCTCCCCGCTTCGCCTTCAGGCGGCGAGGGCGGGAAGCGCCCCGATCTGGGCCCCGATCTGGGCGAGGAGCGACAGCTCGTCGATGTGCAGCCACGTCTCGGCGATAAGGCCGTTCTCGAGGCGATAGAGGACCATCCCGTCGAAGGCGATCCTCTTTCCGCTGCCCGCCACGCCGGCGAAGGGGCCCGTGTGGTCGACCGTGAAGCGCCAGCGGACGGCGACCTTCTCCGCATCGGCGACCATGGCCAGCGTCTCGAATCCGATGATCGAGAAGCCGGACTGGAAGCCCGCGAACCATTGCTTGTACTGCTCGCGGCTCGCCGGATTGCCGCCGGGAAAGCCGTGCGTGGCGATGTTCTCGGCGACGGCCTCGTCGATCACCTCGAGGCGGCCGGAGTGGGTGCCGTCCAGGAACTTGGCGACGGTGGCGCGGTTCTGCTCGATCTTTCCTGACTCTGTCATCTCGTTCTCCATCATATTGAGTAAACGATATTGTTCACTCAATATGAGATAGCCACCGCGACCCGGCTTGTCAATATTTCAATGATCACCTATGTTCACTCAATGTCAAAGCGCCGTTACACCCTCAGGCAGCGCGCCGATGCTCGGGAGGAAACCCGCCACCGGATCGTCGCGGCAGCCGCGCGGCTGCACGAGGAGGTCGGCCCCCGGTCCGCAACGATCAGCGCTATCGCGGAGAAGGCCGGTGTCCAGCGGCTCACCGTCTATCGGCACTTCCCCAACGAGACGGAGCTGTTCAAGGCCTGCACCGCCCATTGGCTCGCCCGCAACGCGCCTCCCGATCCCGCATCCTGGCGCCATCGAAACGGGCTTGCACGCGTGCGCGAGGGGCTTGTCGACCTCTACCGCTACTACCGGCGGACCGAGCGCATGTGGCAGGCGTCATATCGCGACGAGGCAGATGTTGCGGCCCTGAAGGAGCCAATGCGGCAGGTCCGGGACTACTTGGCCGGCGTCAGCGCGGATCTGGCCGGCCGCCTCGCTCCGGAGTTGGAGAGCACGGACCCGCGGCGGGCGACGCTCGCCCACGCCGTTCAATTCCACACCTGGCAGTCGCTCGCCCGCCAAGGGCTCGACGATGCTTTCATCGGCGATCTCGTCTGCGGGTGGCTTCGGGGAGCCGACGGTCGGCGCAGGCGCGAGGGCGCGCTTCGGCAATCTCCTTCACGCCGCGGCGGTCAGAGGAAGCAATGATCGAACGGAGGCTCCTTCTCGATGCGTGACGCTGGGCTGGGGCGGCATCCGGGCCGCGGCTATCGGCAGGGCACATCGAAATCGACGTGGTAGTGCTCGTCGTGCCGGACCCAGGCCGGCCGTCTGTTGAAGGCGAGGCGCGCCATGGCCTGCGCCCCGGGCTCGGTGGCGGCAAGCTTCGGCTGGAGCCTCGGATCGAAGATCACGCGCCGGACCCTGATGTGGTTGTCGCGCGCTGCTTGATCGAGGGCGATGAGATGCAGCCCCATGGCTTCGAAATCTATTGCGAGCGGGCCGGCGCGGCCGGCATCGTCGAACTCGACCCCGTAGCCGAATTGATTGAAGGGTGAGGTCGGCAGCTCCGAAGGCTGGCCGTCCAGCGTCCGGACGGGGACGTGAAAATCGGCGGACGTGCCGTTGGCATGGGTCCTGTGGGGATAGAACCGGCCTCCCCACGGCCACCCGCTCTCGGCGTAGATGAAGCGCAACTCGGGGCGAGACTGGCTCAGTGCGGCGTAGGCGTCGCGCATTGTATTGCGGACGCTCTCGTGCACGAACGTGCGCCCCAGCAGGAAGCCAAGCGTACTGTAGGCGCGATAGTTCACGCCGGCATGGGGCAGCCTCCGCCCGCCCTCGAGGCTGCCGTTTCCGGCTGTCCCGCGGCACACGCTTTGCGGGCCACCGTCGATCCCAAGCCACGCGACATATCCGGCAAAGACGGCGGCAGCCAATACGGGTATCGCGCAAGCAACGAGGAGAACACGCCGCAATCTCATCATTCGTGCTCCATCCCCACCCCAATCGCCGTCAAAAAGAGCCGAATGCGGCCAGCGGGGGACGTCGTCAACCGTTGATGTCGTAGGCGGCGAGCGCGGCCATGTTGACGATGTCGCTGTCCTTGGCGCCGAGCGGACAGATCTGCACGGAGTGCGTCAGCCCCACCAGCATCGGCCCGATCAGGGTGGCACCGCCCAGCTCTTTCAGCATCTTGGTGGAGATCGAGGCCGAGTGGAACGCCGGCATGATCAGCACGTTGGCCGTGTCGGAGAGACGGCAGAAGGGATACTGGCGCATCGCCTCGCGGTTGAGCGCGACGTCGGCAGCCATATCGCCGTCGTACTCGAAATCGACCTGCCGGCGATCGAGGATGCTGACCGCCTCGCGCACGCGGTCCGAGCGCTCGCCGCGCGGATGGCCGAAGGTGGAGTAGGCGAGGAAGGCGACGCGCGGCTCGATGGCCAGGCGCCGCGCGACAGCCACCGCCTCCTGGGCGATGTCGGCGAGCTGATCGGCGGTCGGCATGTCGTGCACGCTGACGTCGGCCACCAGCACGGCGCGGCCGCGGCTCAGCGCCAGCGACAGGCCGATCACGCGCCGGCCCGCCCTGGCGTCGAGCACTTTGCGCACATCCTCGTAGGCCGTGTACCAGTTGCGCGTGATGCCCGTGACCATGCCGTCGGCGTGGCCCATGGCCACCATGCAGGCGGCGAACACGTTGCGGTCGTTGTAGACGAGGCGCTGGCAGTCGCGCAGCAGGTATCCCTTGCGCTGCAGGCGGCCGAAGAGGAACTCGCTGTACTCCTGGCGCCGCTCGTCGAGGCTGGTGTCGTGCATCTCGATCACGTCGGTCAGACCGATGCCGGCGGAATTGAAGGCCTCGCGGATGGGGACGCCGCGGCCGATCAGGATGGGGCGGCCGAGCCCGGCGTTGTGGAAGGCGTTGGCGGCGCGCGCCACCTGGGGCTGCTCGCCCTCGGCGAAGACGATGCGCTTGGGCTGATTGCGCACCTGCCCGAAGATCGAGTGCAGCCAGCCCGCGACCGGATCGAGCCGGCCCGACAGGCGCGCCGCGTAGGCATCCATGTCGACGATGGGCCGGCGCGCGACGCCCGTTTCCATCGCTGCCTTGGCGACGGCCACCGGCACGTGCGTGATCAGGCGCGGGTCGAACGGGGCGGGGATGATGTAGTCGGGCCCGTACTTCACCTGCCGGCCCATGAAGGCGGCTGCGACCTGGTCGGGGACGTCGGCGCGCGCCAGGTCAGCCAGCGCGCGCGCTGCGGCGATCTTCATCGCCTCGTTGATGGTGGAGGCCTGCACGTCGAGCGCCCCGCGGAAGATGAAGGGGAAGCCCAGCACGTTGTTGATCTGGTTGGGATAGTCGGAGCGGCCCGTGGCCATGATGGCGTCGGGGCGAACCTCCGCCACCTCCTCCGGCGTGATCTCCGGATCGGGATTGGCCATGGCGAAGATGATGGGCTTGGCGGCCATCGACTTTGCCATCTCCTTGGTGACCGCGCCGGCGGCCGAAAGCCCGAGGAAGGCGTCGGCACCCTCGAGCGCCTGGGCGAGCGTGCGCGCCTTGGTATTGGCGGCATAGCCCGACTTCCACTGGTTCATGCCTTCCTTGCGGCCCTGGTAGATCACGCCCTTGGTGTCGCAGAAGATCACGTTCTTCCTCGGCATGCCCATGGCCACCAGCAGATCGAGGCAGGCGATGCCGGCGGCGCCGGCGCCGTTGACGACGAGCTTGAAGCTCCTGATGTCGCGGCCGGTGAGATCGAGAGCGTTGATGAGGCCGGCGGTGGCGATGATGGCGGTGCCGTGCTGGTCGTCATGGAAGACGGGGATGTTGAGCAGCTCTTTCAGCTTCTCCTCGATGATGAAGCAGTCCGGCGCCTTGATGTCCTCCAGGTTGATGCCGCCGAAGCTCGGGCCCAGATAGCGCACGCAGTTGATGACGGCATCGACGTCGGGCGTATCGACCAGGACGTCGATGGCGTCGATGTCGGCAAAGCGCTTGAACAGCGCGCCCTTGCCTTCCATCACCGGCTTGGCCGCCAGCGCCCCGCGGTTGCCGAGGCCCAGGATAGCCGTGCCATTGGAGACGACCGCCACCAGATTGCCCTTGTTGGTGTAGTCGTAGGCGAGCTGGGGGTCTTCTGCGATAGCCAGCACCGGCACGGCCACGCCCGGCGAATAGGCGAGCGACAGGTCGCGCTGGGTGGTGAGCGGCTTGGTCGGCGTGATCTCGAGCTTGCCGGGCTTGCCCTGGCTGTGGAACTGCAGCGCTTCCTGCTCGGTGAAGCTCGCGGCGGCGAATTTCAGGACCATGACGTTTCCCCTCTCCCGCTTTCCAAAGGAAAGACGGGCTGCGATCACGATAAGGCTCGGCTTTCGGGCGCACAACTGCCGCGCTGCCGGGCGGCAGGGTGTTTCCCGCCGGGGGCGAAACGGCTATGCAAGGGCCGCGAAATCAGGGGTGTGCAGCATGGGCCGGCGGGCCAAGGAGCGGGAGGCCAAGCGGGTTGTTGCCAACCCGGGCCCGGAGCCCGTCGCGGAGAGGACGAGCGCTGCGCCGCCAGCCGGCGTCACGCCCTCCATGGCCCAATTCCTGGAGATCAAGGCGGCCAACCCCGACTGCCTGCTGTTCTACCGAATGGGGGATTTCTACGAGCTGTTCTTCGAGGACGCGGTGGCGGCGGCGCAGGCGCTCGGCATTGTGCTGACCAAGCGCGGCAAGCACCTGGGCGAGGACATCCCCATGTGCGGCGTGCCCGTCCACCGCGCCGACGAGTATTTGCAGAGGCTGATCCGCCAAGGCTTCCGCGTCGCGGTGTGCGAGCAGCTCGAGGACCCGGCCGAAGCCAAGAAGCGGGGCTCCAAGGCGGTCGTGCATCGCGACGTCGTGCGTCTCGTCACGCCGGGCACGCTCACCGAGGACAGCCTGCTCGATGCGAAGGCGCGCAACTATCTGACCGCCCTCTTCAAGGCGCCGCGTGGCGGCACCGGGGGGCCGACGATCGCGCTCGCCTCGGTCGACATCTCGACGGGCGAGTTCGAGGTTGGCGAAGTGGCGGTGGCCGATTTCGCGGGCGAGATCATGCGGCTCGGGCCCGGCGAGGTGATCGCTGCCGACACACTGTTCGCCGAGGCGGAGCAGCGCCAATGGATCGAAACGGCCGGCGCGGCGGCGACACCGGTCCCTGCCGCCTCGTTCGACAGCCTGGCCGGCGAACGCCTGTTGAAGGCGCAGCTTGGTGTCGTCGATCTCGCCGCCTTCGGTGCCTTCTCGCGCGCCGAGCTGGCCGCGGTGGGCGCGCTCCTCAAATACGTCGAGCTCACCCAGATCGGCAGGAAGGCCGCGCTGGCGCCGCCGCGGCGCAGCGGCGCGACGGATCGGCTGCTGATCGACGCCTCGACCCGCGCGAGCCTGGAACTTCTGCGCTCGCTCTCGGGTGAGCGCCAAGGCAGCCTGCTCGCCGCCATCGACCGCACGGTGACCGGCCCCGGCGCACGCGAGCTCGCCGCGCGGCTTGCGGGCCCCTTGCGCGACCTGGCGACGATCGGCGCCCGCCTCGATGCGGTGGGGTTCCTCTGTGAGAACGATACGCTGCGTGAGGACCTGCAGCGCACGCTGCACTCATCGCCGGATATCGCTCGCGCGATTGCCCGTCTCGCCTTGCAGCGCGGCACCCCGCGCGATCTGGGCGCCGTCCGCGACGGCCTCGAGGCTGCCGGCGCCTGCGCGCAGCTCTTGCGCGGCGCAAGCGGCGGCATCGGCCTGCCGGAGGGGCTTGCGCATATCGCGGGGCTTTTGACAGCCTGTCAGCGCGATCTCGAAACGCAGCTCTCCCGCGCGCTCGTCGACGAGCCGCCGCCTCTGCGTCGCGATGGCGGGTTCATCAGGCCGGGATATCGCGCCGACCTCGACGAGGTGCGTGCGCTGCGCGAGGACAGCCGCAAGGTGATGGGGGCGCTGGAGGCGAAGTACGTCGGGCAGTCGGGCGTCAAGTCGCTGAAAGTTCGCCACAACAATATCCTGGGTTTCTACATCGAGGTGCCGGCCGGTGCGGCCAAGCCTCTGCTGGCCGAGCCGCTGGCGCAGACCTTTCGCCATCGCCAGACCATGGCCGGCGCAGTGCGCTTCACCACGACGGAGCTGGTCGAGACCGAGAGCCGCATCGTCTCCGCGGCCGACCGGGCGCTCGCCATCGAGCAGGAGGTGTTCGCCGAACTCGCGGGTGCGATTGCGGCAGAGGAGCGGGCGCTGGGCGATCTCGCCGGCGCGCTTGCGCGGCTCGACTGCGAGGCGGGGCTTGCCCGGCTGGCCGCCGAGGAGGGCTACACACGGCCCCATCTCGACGACAGCACGACCTTCGAGGTGCGGGCGGGGCGCCATCCCGTGGTGGAGCAGGCGCTGAAAGCGGCGCGCGCCGGCGACTTCATCGAGAACGATTGCGTGCTGGTCGAGGCGCGGGAGGAGCCCGTGCCCGGCTTCGACGAGATGACACCGGCGCGCATCTGGCTGCTCACCGGCCCCAACATGGCGGGCAAGTCCACCTTCCTGCGCCAGAACGCGCTCATCACCGTGCTGGCGCAGATGGGCTCGTTCGTGCCGGCACGGAGCGCCCACATCGGCATCGTCGACCGCCTGTTCTCGCGCGTCGGCGCTGCCGACGATCTTGCCCGCGGCCGCTCGACGTTCATGGTGGAGATGGTCGAGACGGCGGGGATTCTGAACCAGGCGACCGAGCGCTCGCTGGTGATCCTGGACGAGATCGGTCGCGGCACGGCGACCTTCGACGGCCTCTCCATCGCCTGGGCGGTGGTGGAATATCTGCAGGAGGTGAGCAAGTGCCGGGCGCTGTTCGCCACCCACTATCACGAGCTGACCGCGCTGGCCGGGCGCCTCGGCGAGATCGCCAACGTCACCATGGACGTGAAGGAGTGGCGCGACGAGATCGTGTTCCTGCACAAGGTGAAGCCGGGCGCCGCAGACCGCAGCTATGGCATCCAGGTGGCCAAGCTCGCCGGCCTGCCGAAGACCGTGACGGGGCGGGCGGCGCAGGTGCTCGCGCTGCTGGAGAAGAGCGACAAGGCGCCCGACGGCGACGCGCTGCTCTCCGAGCTCCCGCTGTTTGCCGCCGCGCGACCGGAATCCTTCGTGCCCGAGAGCGGCGCAAAGTCGGCCATCGAGGAGGCGCTCGACGCGGTCCGCCCCGATGAGCTTTCCCCCAAGGCCGCGCTCGAAGCGCTCTATCGGCTGAAGGGGCTGGCGCGCAAGGATCGGGGGTAGGGGCCTCTACTCAAGGTCCCACACTTCAGCCGCCGCCGACGTCGATCCAGGCATCCACTGAACCCCTGGTCCCCAATCACGGTCCAGCGCTTTCTTTCTGCAGGCCCATCTCATCATCGCGGAGGAGCCATGGCATCCGGCGCGAACTCGGTCGGGAGCCCATCGATGCTGCGCGTGTTCTTGAGGGCCCAGTACTTGCGAAGATTGTCGATGCCCTGCGCCGTCCAGTAGCGCACCAGATTCTGCCGGTCCGCCTTGTAGTCGAATAGCGGCACGCCCATGCCGCAGGACGTCTGCACCAGATCGACAGCCAGGCGCACGATCTGCCGAGCGCCGGGGATCTCGTCGAAATGGGGCAGCAGTTGCCGGTATTCCGGTGTGCCGCGCATCAATGACTGGCCACGGCCATAGAGCCGCAGGATCACGGGGTCGCCCTCGAAAGCGCAGAACATCAGCGTCAGGCGCTTGTCCTCCGAAGCCAGCAGGTGTGCGCGGGTCTCGCTGCCGCTGCCGGTGCAGTCGAGATAGGCAACGTCGTTGTCGGCGAGGACGCGGAGCGTCGACATGCCCTTCGGCGACACGTTCACGCGCCCTTTCGGCGCGGCGCTGGCGACGAAGAACACCCTTTGCCGTTCGATGAAGGCTTTGTGCTCCGGCTCGATCTTCGCAAATTGCTTGCCCATGGCTTGCCCTCCTGGCGGCGCACGAGCCAGGGCTACCACAGATTTTCTACTAGTTTAATGGTGAGCCTTATCCTGGTATGAATGTCACCACCATGACGGCCAACGGCGCCGATACCCAGGCCCACACGCTCGGTACGTTCCTGCGCAGTCTGCGCGAGCGGCAAGTGCCGCTGGCGCATGGCGTTGCGCCCGGGCCCCGTCGCAGGACGCCGGGACTGCGGCGCGAGGAGGTGGCGCAGATCTGCGGGGTCAGCGCCACCTGGTACACGTGGATCGAGCAAGGTCGCGAAGTATCGGTCTCATCGGGCACGTTGGCCCGGCTTGCGCGGGGTTTGCGATTGTCGCGCGCGGAACGGACCTATCTTTTCGAGTTGGCCGGCAAGCACGATCCCGAAAGGCAACATGACGCCGCCGACGACATTCCGGTCTCCGTCCTTTCGTGCGTCGATGCCATTGCAGGGCCCGCCTACATTCTCGATCGTACGTGGACAGCCCGACGCTGGAACGCAGAGGCGGCGCGCCTCTTTTGCGGGTGGCTCGACACGGACGGGGACCGCAATCTTCTGCGCTACATCTTCCTGCACCCCGAGGCACGCCGGCTGATCTGTGATTGGGAGGAACGCGCCTACCGCGTAACCGCGGAGTTCAGAGCTGCCATAACAGGCCACATGGACGATCCGGATCTGCGCAATCTCATTGACGATCTGAGCCGGCGGAGCGTCGACTTTTCTCGGTGTTGGGGGATGCACGGCGTCCTCGCCAGAGAGGGCGGCCTGCGCACATTCAATCATGCTGCCGACGGATTTGCACGCTATCAGCAGGTCTCATTGACGATCGCCGGCTGGCCCGATTTCCGCCTCACGATGCTTCTTCGGACTGCGACGCCGAACCTCGGAAAAGATCGGACTCGTCGTGGCTCGAAGCGCTCCATCAGCTGAAGGAGCGGGCGCACGAGGATCGGGGGTAGGCGGCTTGTGGGAGCGTGCCACGTGACCGGGCCGCTCTATGAGCCTTGTGTCCCCTTTTAGGATGAGGGCCTCAGCTCGTTGACACCGTTCGCGTTGTCTCTCACCATCCGCGCGCTGTTCTTTCGGCTTTGGACCACACACGCACCATGAACCCGTCTGACGACGCTGCGTGGCAACAGTTGATCTCCGCACTGCATGCGTCCGGCCGCAAGGCGGCGCTGGCGATCACCGGGGGCGGCAGCGGGGCGATCGGCGAGCTGCTGCGTGTTCCCGGGGGTTCTCGGCTGCTGGTCGAGGCCCAGGTTCCCTACGACGCGCAGGCACTTGCAACCTTTCTCGGTTTTGCACCGGCACAGGCAAGCAGCGCCGACACGGCCATCGCGATGGCACGAGCCGCGCGGGCGCGGGCGGCCAGGCTGGTGCCGGCGGGCGCTGACCTAGTCGGCCTCGGCGCGACGGCGGCACTCGTCAGCGATCGCCCGCGCAAGGGCGAGCATCGGTTTCACATCGCATTCGCCAACGCCACCGGCATCGCGCATTGCACGGGCGTGATGGCGAAGGGCCGACGCGATCGCGCCGCCGAGGAAGGGCTCGTGGCGCGCGCGATCATCCTGTGGCTCGCCCGCGCTTGCGGGATTGCCGCCCCGTCGCCAAAGAGCCTGCTCGACGCGGATGAGCATTTCGCGGAGGCGGTCGCTGAAACCGCGGGTCCCATCGATCAGCTCGTGGCGGGCGCGCTCGATCGCGTCACCGCCCTGCCCGATGGCCAAATTGTGCTGTCAGCGCCGCGGCCCCTTGTGCTGATGCCGGGTTCCTTCAATCCGGTGCACGAGGGGCATGTGTCGCTGGCGCGGGTCGCCGAAGAGCTCAAACAGCAACCGTTGGCGTTCGAGATCTCCGTCACCAACGTCGACAAGCCGCCGCTGGCGGGCGGGATCGTGCGACAGCGGGTTGCCCAATTCGCCTGGAAGGCGCCGGTCGAGCTCACGCGCGCGCCCACCTTCGTCGAGAAGTCGCGCTTGTTTCCGAAAGCGACGTTTGTGATTGGCGCGGACACGGCGGAGCGGCTGGTGGCGCCCAGATACTACGGCGACGACGAGGCGCGCATGCACAGCGCGCTCGAGGAAATCGGCAGCTCCGGCGGTAATTTTCTCGTGGCCGTGCGCATCGAGGCCGCAGGGCGCATCCGCGCGCTCAGCGACATCGCCGTGCCGCGGCGCTACGTCGATCTCTTTACCGAGATCCCCGAGCACCGCTTCCGCCTCGACACCTCCTCATCCGAGATCCGTGCGCGCGAAGGCGCGGTTGGTGGCCCATAGTGCGCCACCGACGGTCCAATACGTTGACCCCGCGAACCCAAGGCCCGGCCCGTCGCGGATGAACGTCTTTGCCACGACGACGGCGAGGTGACTTGTGTGAAGCTATGCGCGGCGGAGTATTGCCGGCCGGCGGGCTTGCAGGGCGTGCGCGGGAAGTAGAGCCTCCGATGGCTAGCAGAAATGATGCTGTGGGGAAGTTTGCCGCCTTGGGTCACCATGGACTTGACGGTTGCTGCGGCCGGCAGAAGGAGAGAGTGACCGGACGTGATCAGGTCAGCACACCTGAAGGAACTCGCACTCAGGAAGAAGGGCTGGACCAATTCCCATCAAGTCTTGGGCCAGCGCCTGCTCACATGCTAGCTTGACACCCGAGCATCCTTGGGAGGAGCACCAAGTAGAGTGTGGCGGTGGGTCAGCCACTTGCAGATCAAGAAGAATAGTTGCAACCTACATCCGATTCGATAAAGTATTGTTAAATTCTACGAGAGGCGACCATGGCAAAGGCAAAAGCTAAGGCAAAAGCTAAGAGAAAGGTAGCAGTAAAGAAGAGACCAGCGAGGAAAGTGAAGAAAGGCATCGGCGGCTTTGCTGTGAGGGGCTAAAGGCTTGCTATGTCTGGTTATGTTCTTCCAATCTTTCAGTTCAGATAATTGTGCGATATGTGCTGTTGCAAACCTCTTTGCCCTATACGGCATTGCAACAGAGAAACGAACTGTCGAGAAGTTTTTCTGGCCTAGCGGCCGGGATACTCAAGTCGGCGTCAGCTATGGCATACTTCTGCGCATCATCCAGCGTGAACTAAGTCTTGACGATGTCAATTGGAGGACACTCCGCACATTCTCATTCGAGGGCCTTTCAAAGGCTTTGGGCCCAACTTTTGAACGACATGCACCAGCACTTGTGACCTACCACATCCGTCATAGAGAAAGGAACTGGTACGGCAGACATTGTGTGGTGGCTACAAGGGCTGACAACGAAGGTATTCATATTCTCAATTCCTTAGGTCGGCGCGACGGCAGAATTCCGAACGCAATGATATCTCGCCAAAGCATTGCACTCGGTTGGCCCGTGCTCGGGACGCCCACAATCGCCCTACGAAAGTCAGCAAGGATATTGGACGGTCTTCCGCCACTCAACAAAAGGTCGAATATTAGATGAATACTGTTACAACCGAATTGCGAAGTTTGCTGACGTGGGGCGATTTCCGCGCCCACCACAAGAATTGTGGAAATGAATTTGAAGCTGATCTTGAAAGATTTCTTGCGTCGACAATGGATGAGGTGCGAACTGCGACATCGAATCGAGTCGCTCGCGCCATCCTAAATCTACTTGAGATTAAAGATTTTGGCTTGTTTAGAAAGTCGGTGCTTCGCCGAGAGCTCACGGGAACAATCGCATACCCGAGGCAGCGCGACCATTCTTCCCACACGTTAAATAATTATCTCCTAGGTTGGTATTTTTATCGAAACTGCGCTCCCATCAACGGCGCTTTTGCTATCGAGTTTCTGAAGAGAGGCGTTGGCGCCAAAAGTCATTCCTTTCCATTCTCAGCATCTAGTGAATATTTCGGGTGTTTGTGGCAATATACCTCTCTTCTGCATGATATAGGCTACATGTTTGAGGGAGGCCTTCCTTCAACAGGTTTTCGAAGCTCGAATGAACAAGCGGCCATAGGCGCACAAACCGCACGGGATTATTTCAATAGGGAAATATGGTTGGATTCCAATCTAGATCTTGCGCCGCTCAGACAGAAATTATTTGAACTCCTCGGCGCCGACCTCTCACCACCGGCTTTTGATCGAGTTGATTCCCTCGCCGATATTGCCGAAAATCTTCGTCACGTCGGTAGTCTAGACGCTCTTGGTCAAGCTGTTGCCGAGGAGCTAGACAAGACATACAAGCTAGCGGTTCGGAAGCCTGAATTCGATCAGTTTTCGTGTGATGCTTTCGAGCTTTGGAGCCATCACTACGATAAATTTGACATGCAGCCCATGGCGCAGCGCACTCGGTCCATGCGGAAGATTTTCAGTGGATTAATGAGTGAAGGGTTGCCCCGTGCAGATGTAAGACTACTCGACCATGGTGTTTGCAGCGGTTTGCTGCTTCTTCTCGCGGCGACTTACGATTACCGTATCTATGCATGTGCGAGGCAGCATACAAAAGCGGCGCTCGCCCAACGGTATCTAGCAGGGGAGACATGGAATTGCGCATTCTGGTGGACAGGAATAGTTTGGGCGACTGCTGCCACCGCGGTTCATAACATTCAACAATTGTCGCACGCAGGTGCACTCGATTCCGCGTGGCCTGGGTTGCTACCGTTAGATGAAGATCCTCTCGCGTACCTGGGTGTGTTAGTCGATATAATTCAGGAATGGGATAGGTATTCGGTTTTTAAGGCTCTTGATAGCGAACCGATCCAAGGAACCGAAGTTGAGCTTGGCTCGAAGGCGGGCAAAATTCTTGTGCATTTTGTTGGATCGAGCGGGCCGTCGCACGCGAAGAAGCTCAGAAGCAATCTCGATGAGGCTCTTTCTGATTGGGCTACGGTGCTTGAGATCGGACCGTGATATGTGGCTCAAAATTTGAGCGTGGTGACGCAACCCCACTCGGGCCGTTACGCTCGCGCCGCTAAGCCCTGGCGGGCGGCTTGCTGTAGTCCGCGTCGCTCACCGCTTCGAGCCAGGTGGTCGCCTCGCCCTTCTCGTTGGACTCGGACATGGCCAGATGCGCCATCATGTGGTCGGGCGCGGCGCCGTGCCAGTGTTTGACGCCGGGCGGGATGACGACCGTGTCGCCGGGCAACAGCACCTGCACCTCCTCGCCGAGCGTCTGGTAGCGGCCGACGCCCGACAGCACGTAGAGCACCTGCCCGACCGCGTGCGTGTGCCAGTTGGTGCGGCCGCCGGGCGCGAAGGACACGCGCGAGGCGCGCAGTCGCGAGGGCGCCTCGGGCGCAAACACCTCCTCGTGCAGGACGAGGCCGGAGAAGTTGTTGGCTGGCGCCTTGTTGGTGGGCCGGGTCGCTGCCCGCATGATCCTGGCACGCATGTCGTCTCCTCCTCGATCCGCTTGTGGCAATCTTTGGTCTTAGGTCATGCTCGGTGTAGCGTTCAGCGCATTCCCGACCAAATGCTTTTTTCACGGGCGGGCCGAGCGGAGGAAACGGACGATGAAAGCAGTTTTCATAGAGCGTCACGGCGGGCCGGAGGAATTGAAGTACGGCGATCTGCCGGACCCCGTGGCCAGGCGCGGCGAGATTGTCGTCGACATTCATGCCGCCAGCGTCAACGGCGCCGACTGGAAGGTGCGCGACGGCTCGTCCTATCCGCAGACGCAGTTCCCCTATGTTCTCGGCCGCGACTTTTCCGGGATCGTCAGCGCCGTGGGCGAAGGCGTGGAGGACTTCCGCGTCGGGGACGCGGTGTTTGCCGTGTGCGACGTGGGCCAGGAGGGGGCCTACGGGGAGAAGATCGCCATCGAGGCGTCCATCGTCGGGAAAAAGCCCGAGAGCATCGGCCACGTCGATGCGGCCGCCCTGGCGCTGACGGGCCTGACCGCGCTGGTCGCCGTCGAGGACACGCTGAAGCTCAAACGCGGCGAGACCATCCTGATCCAGGGCGGCGCGGGCGGTGTGGCCTCGTTCGCCATCCAGCTTGCCAAGCACATCGGCGCCAAGGTGATCACCACGGCGAGCGCGGCCAACCACGCCTACCTGCGCGGGCTCGGCGCCGACCAGATCATCGACTACAACGCGCAGGATTTCACCAAGGTGGTCTCGGGCTGCGATTGCGTATTCGACACCGTCGGCGGCGACGTGGCCCAGCGGTCGTTCGCCGTACTGAAGCCCGGCGGCCGCGCGGCGTTCATCGCCTCAGGCCCAAAGGCGCCAAAGCCGCAACGCGCCGACGTGCAGTCGCTCAGGCCGAACGTTGCCCGCGATCGGCCGCATCTGGAGCGCATCGTCGCGCTGGTGGCCGCGGGCACGATACGTCCGCCCGAAGTTACGCTGTTGCCGTTGGCGGGGGCTGCCGAAGCGCACAGGATCAGCGAGGCGCGCCATCTGCGCGGCAAGCTCGTGTTCAAGGTGCGATGACTGCCGCGGCTCGACGCGACGGCACGCCTGGAACGGGCTCCCGGACTTGAGCGCCCCGCAAAAGCCTGCCAAACAGAAGCGCACCAACGCCGTCATTCCCGCGTCGTGTCGAAGACGCGCCTCCGGCACGACGCGCTAGCGCTGAGCGGGACTCCAGACACAGGCTCGACGTGCCGGATTTCGCTGGATTCCCGCTTCCGCTGACGCTCCGCGGGAATGACGGTCACACCTACCCGTTGATGACCTCCACAAACCCCCGAGGGAGAAGAGAGATGGACAAGGCGCTACGCGACAAGGGCCTCGCCAACCGCAAGGCCGTGCTGGGCGAGGACTACGTCAACAAGTCGCTGTCCTCCGCCGACAGCTTCAACGGCCCGTTCCAGGAGATCCTCAACGAGTACTGCTGGGGCCTGATCTGGAGCGACGAGCGCCTGCCGAAAAAGACGCGCTCGATGCTCAACCTCGTCATGCTCGCGTGCCTCGGGCGGATGCACGAATGGGAGCTGCACTTGAAGGGCGCGCTCACCAACGGCGTCACCAAGGACGAGATCCAGGCCATCATCCACCAGATCGCCGTCTACGCCGGCGTGCCGCTGGGCGTCGAGTGCTTCCGTGCCGCACGCAAGGTATTCGCGGAAGTCGAGAAGGGCGCCTGACCCCTGGGCCGCGCCTCGCCTTACACGGCTCCGTCGCCGCGCGGCGAGGAGGCGCGGCGTCCGCGTCCCCATGCGGCGACGGCGAGGGCCGCGGCGATCCCCACCGACACGGTGATGAGCTGCGACTTGGTCGCGGTGAGGAAGCTTGCGCGGCGCGCCAGCCAGTAGGGGATGTTCGGATAGGTCCGCAAGGCCTCGACCAGCGCGACGTTCTCCGCGTAGTCGGCAATGCAATAGAGGAACGGCACGACGAGCAGCGCGCGCCGCGTGGCGGGGCTGAGGGGCACGGCAAACCTCTCGGCAGGCCGGGTGAACCAGACGTAGGTGACGACGAGCGCGATCAGCAGCAGGGCGGGCAGCACCATGTCGAGCGGCAGCAGGGTCTCGGCGAAGAAATCCCGGCCGGACTGGCCGATCCTGGTGAGCGTCACGTAGAGTTCGGTCGGCAGGTAGTAGCCGGGGCACAGGCCGACCGGACAGCGGAAGAGCTTGATGCCGGGCAGCGCCGACTGGGTGGCGAGCGTCATGATGACGAACCAGCCGAGCCCGCTGCCTATGGCCAGCCACACGTGCCGGGCCCTGAGGTGGCGGTCCAGGACTGCAAGCATGCATTGTCTCCGCCGTGGAATGCTTGGCACCGGCTCTGGGTCGCCGGCCGGGCCAGATCGGCCGCAACCTTGACGTTTGCGGACGCCTACCCTAGCCCTGAACCCGGTCGCGGTCTTGCAAGGAATGCCCGATGCACACGATCACCACGCTCGAGGAGCTCGATGCCCTCTATGGCACGCCCGTCGAGGCGGCCATCGCCAAGGAGGTCGACTACATCTCCGAGCACTACAAGACGTTCATCGACAAGGCGCCGTTCGTGGTGGTGGCGACGGTGGGGCCGGAAGGGCTCGACTGCTCGCCCAGGGGCGATCCGGCGGGCTTCGTGCGCGTGCGCGATGCGAAGACCGTGCTCATCCCCGACCGGCGCGGCAACAACCGGGTCGACGGGCTGCGCAACCTCGTGCGCGACCCGCGCATCTCGCTGCTGTTCCTGATCCCGGGCATCGGCAACACGCTCAGGATCAACGGCCGGGCCGAGATCTCGACCGAGCCCGAGCTGTGCGCGAGCTTTGCCATGCAGGGCAAGGCGCCCAAGTGCGTGCTGGTGGTGACGGCCGAGCGCGTCTACTTCCAGTGCCCCAAGGCGCTGGTGCGCTCGCGGCTGTGGAGCCAGGACGCGCAAGTTTCGCGCTCCGAGCTGCCGAGCACCGGCGAGATGCTGGAGGCGCTGAGCAACCGCAGAATCGACGGCGCCGCCTATGACGCCGCCTATCCGCAGCGCCTCAAGGAGACGATCTACTGAAGGCCGGGTGGCGACGCCGGAGGCTCAGCGCGCGCTGATCTCCGCAATGTCCATCACGATGGGCGCGTGGTGGTGGGCGGTGTGGGCGGCGAACGGCTGGCCGCGCACCAGCACGGTCTTGCCCACCAGCTTCGCGATCTGCGCGTGCACCTTCTCGTCGGAGGAGAAGATATGAACGGTGCGCGTGCTCTTGACGTTGTCGGCAGGATCATTGGCCGTAAGACATGCGGGCGACTTCAGCGTCAACATGTAGACCTTCTCGGGCCGCCCCGCCGCGTCATGCTTGGTGCAATCGTCAGCTTCCCCTGGGCGCTCTCCTGCTGCGACTGGTCGCTCATGCAGGCAAGGGCCGGCGCAATCATTAGCCCGAGCACCAGGCCGGTGCACGCCAAACGCTTCGACCGGCGCATCACGACACCGCTCATCAGTAGACGCCTTCCTTTGGGACTTCTCTGGGAAAGAAGACGCTATCGCTTTGCTTCTGCCGTCGCCAGTGCGGTGGGGGCCAAACGGTTAAGGGCGTGTCCAGGAGGGCCTGGATGGTACTGCGACCTTCCGCATCAATCCGGCTTGGCAGACACGACCACGACGGTGGTGTTGTCCTGGTAGGGCTCGCCGGCGGCGGCGACGGCGGCGATGAGCGCGTCGGCGATCGTGTCGGGGCCGGCCGCGGCGCTCTGCTGCACCACCTCCAGGATCGCCTCGTGCGCGAGCGTGTGGATGCCGTCGCTTGCCAGGATCACGACATCGCCCGCCTCCAGCGCCAGCGGCCGCCGCGAGCGGTCGATGAGCTCGATCTCGCTTCCCGTGAGCGCGGAGCGCAGATAGTGCCGGCGCGGATCGGCCCGCGCCGCTTCCCAGCTGATCTTGCCGGCGGCGGCCAGCTCGTCGATCTGCGGCGCCAGCGAATGGTCCTCGTTGAGGAGCACGATCTCCCCCTTGCGCACGAGGAAGAGGGGGCTGTCGCCGACGCTGACCCATTCGATGCCCGCGGGGCCGAAGGCCGCGCCGATCAGCGTGCAGCCCATGCCCTCGAGGGCGGCGTTCTCGAACACCTCCTTGGCGATGGAGGCGTTGGCGAGGACAAGCGCCTCGTCGAGACGCGCCGGCACGTCGCCGCTCGAGGAGGTGAAGGCGTGCAGGAAGAACTTGCAAGCCAAGCCGCTCGCCAGGGCGCCGCCGGCGTGCCCGCCCATGCCGTCGGCAAGCACGGCCGACAGCACGGCGGTGCCGCCCACCCCTGCAAGGCGGACCTCGGCTGAATCTTCCTGATAGCTCCGCGCGCCCTGGCTGGCGCGGGTCGCGTGCTCGAAGGCCACCGCTACTCCTTGAGCTCGGACAGTTCCGACCAATCGAACTCATGGCCGCAGAACGGCACGAACGCAAGCTGCGTCCGCCCCATCGTGATCACGTCCATGGCCTCCAGCTTGACGGCGCCGGTCGGCTTCTTGTCGTTGACCGCAACGATGTTGGTCTTGGCCAGATTGGGCACGAACAGGAACGAGCGGTCGGTCGAATCGTAGCGGATGTAGGCCTGCTCCTCCGAGGAGATGGCATCGTCGCCGAAGTCGATCGGGATGCGCTGGCCCTTGCCGCGGCCGACCGCGTTGTTGCCCTCGTGGATCGGCCGGAAGGCGCCCAGGCCCGGGCCTCCGACGATGACGAGCCAGCCCACCACCGGATCCTGGTGGAAGGCGGCGCGCTCGACCTTGGGCCGCCCGCGCAGCGCCTGCGTCCTGGCGGGTGCGGTGGCGGGGCTCGCCGCCGCCGGGGCCTGCGCGTTGGCGCGGATGGCGCGCGTGGTCGGCTCGCCGGCCTCGAAGTGGCGCAGCTCGCGCCCAGCCACGGGTACAGATACAGATCCGGGCGCCTTGGCCTCGCGCAGCGCGGCGGCGGCGCTCACGGGCGGTGCAGGTGCGACCGTTGGGATCTCGGGCGGACGCGGGACGGCAGCGGCCACAGGCGGCGGGGCCTGCCTCGCTGCGCCCGGGGCGGTCCTGGGCAGCAGCTCGGTGTGCTCGCCGGCTGTCGAGTCAGCCGTGGGCTCGCGGCCGGCCGCGTTCAGGGCATCGCGCAGAGACCCTAAGATGCGGTTCGGTAGCGATGATGGCGCCGCACCCGGCGAGGGTTGTGCGCCCGCTCCGCTCTTGCCGTCTTTCATGGCTGCCTCCTTGTCCCGACCTTGCCGCCCTCAAATCGGCACGCTTTCGAATTTCAACCGGGCGCGCCCGAGCTCGATCACATCGCCGTCCACGAGATGGGTCCGCTCCTGACGCTCGCCATTGATGCGAACGCCGTTGCCTTCCTTGCCGCTCAGGTCCGTGATCACGAACTCGTCGCCGGACGTGCGCTCGATCACGGCGTGATAGCGATGGACGGAGGGGTCGGCCAGGCGAATGTCGTTGTCGAGCTGCCGGCCGATGCGGGTGACCTGCATGGCGAGCGGCAGCGTCTGGCCGCCGCTATCCCCGACGACGAGCCAGGCCTCCTGTAGGCGCACCGGGATGCTGCGGCTCATGCCCGAGGACATTTCGCCCGGCCATTGCGCGCTTTCCGCCTTGCGAGCCACGGCGTCGATGGCGGCGCGCTCCGACCTGCGCCGTGCCGCCCTCTGCAAGAAATAGGAGACGAGCGCCACCAGCGGCAACAACAGCAGGGCGGAGAGGACGATGACGAGCACGGGCGCCCGTTGGTAGCCGGTCTCGATCAGCGTGCGCAGCTTTCCGAAGGACGCGACGGCGAGCCGGTGCGCGGGCTCCCGCAGCGCCATGCGCTCCGCGCCTGCTTGCGCTCCGGCATAGGGCAAAGCCGCCTCCTGAGGTTCGCCTCCTGCGGCAGCGCGCGCAGCTTCCGCGGCGGACGCCACGGGCGGGGCAAGACTTGACGCTGCCCAAAGCGCGATGGCGAGCAGTACGCGGGAGATGTTGGCTGCCTGCATTCCCAGCTCGTTCAGCATGCCTGCCGGAGCATGAGGGCAGGAACATGACCGATAGGCCCTCACGACCCAACGATATCACGGCTTCGAGCCATTCACGCGGGGCGGGCCGGCGGCACCCGGGTTGGCCCTGGGGCGGCGGTGCGTGTGCCGCCGCGGGTCGCAGTGTGCGCATACGGAGTTGTTTCCCGGCATGTGCGAAAAGGGACCATCCCTGCGCAGTTGCGTCGGGCTTGATTCAGGTCTGCGGTTGCAGAGGCGGTGTCTGCCTCAACGATCGGCAGCGACGCGCGCGGGGAGTTTCCCGGAGCCTTGATGGCAGCGCTGAGCCGGCTCCGACCGCTAAGCCACGGAAATTCTGTTGAGAACGGGCTGCGCGGACCGCTTCTGGTCCGGCCCTTCCCATCGAATTGCCATAATATTGCCCGCACCTCGCTCGTTCCGATCCGCGGCGGCGGGGGGTGGTTGCGCGCCCGGTGCTTTGCGCAAGGAGGCGTCTTGCGGGGAGGCTTGCCCGCGTGGCCGTGACGTGCGAGCCGTGATGGGAATGGCGATCGAGCCGAAGCCGGCATCCAATGGCAACCTGCTGGCCTTGCCAGACGGGACGGAGCTGGTCGGCGACTACCGCATCAAGCGGGTATTGGGCGCCGGCGGCTTCGGCATCACCTACCTTGCCGACGAGATCGCGCTCGCCCGTCTCGTCACCATCAAGGAATACTTCCCGTCCGATTTCGCCGCCCGCGACAGCCAGGATGCCTCGCCGCGCTCCAGCGACTCCGCTGCCGACTACAACTGGGGCCTCGAGCGCTTCATCGATGAGGCGCAGGCGCTCGCGCGCTTCGTGCACCCCAACATCGTGCGCGTCTACCGCTATTTCCGGGCCAACAAGACCGCCTACATGGTGTTGCATTTCGAGGAGGGCGGCAGCTTCAAGGCCTGGCTCAAGAACCTCAATCGGGCGCCGCGGCAGGCGGAGCTGGAAAAAATCATCACCCCGCTGCTCGATGCGCTCGAGGTGGTGCACGCCGCCAGCTACCTGCACCGCGACATCGCCCCCGACAACATCATCATCCGCAAGGATGGCTCGCCGGTGCTGATCGACTTCGGCTCGGCCCGGGGCGAGATCGCCTCCCATTCCAGGACCGTGAGTGCCCTCGTCAAGCCCGGCTACAGCCCCTACGAGCAGTACGGCACCGACAGCCGCCAGCAGGGCCCCTGGACCGACATCTATGCGCTGGGCGCCACGCTCTATCACGCGATCGCCGGCAAACGTCCGCCGGATGCGCCCACGCGCGATGGTCAACGACGAGTACCTCCCCGCGCGCGAGGCGGCGCTCAGCTCCTACCGAGCCCCTTTCCTCGCCGCCATCGACAACGCGCTGAAGCTCGAGGTGACGGAACGGCCGCAGACGATTGCGCAATGGCGGGCGATGCTGCTGGCAGCCGAGCCCAAGCGCGAGCGCGGCAAGCTTGGCCTCGGCCGCGCGCTTGGCCGCACGGCGACGCAGCGAACGGGGAAGGCCAAGGCCAAACCGGAGGCGACCAAGCCGCCCGCCCCGGCGAAGACCGAGCCGCACAGCCTGGTGCCGAGTCCGCCGGATGCCCCCCAACCCAAGGGGCAACTGCTCGATTTCATCGAGGCCTTGAAGAGACATCGGCCGGCGCTCGCCGCCAGGCAGGCGCAGCGGGGCGCCGTCGTCGCGCCGGCGCCGAAGCCTCCCGCGGCGAAGTCTGCTCCGCAGGAGGCGCAAGCGCCCAAGCCCGCACCGGCCGCGCGGCCTGCACCCAAGCCGAAGGCCGCTCCGGCGGCGGAGAAAAAGGAGAAGGCGCAGCAGCCAGCGGCTGCGCCGGCCGGTCGGCGTGCGCAGCCCCGCGCACGGTCCTGGCGCTTTCCGCCGCGCGGGTGGCAGTCGCTTGCGCTCAAGCTGCTGATCGGTCTCGGCGTTGCCGCACTCGCCGTCGCCTACCAGAACAGCCTGCCGCGCTCGGAGAGCCGCGGCGCGGGCGTCGTGTCGAGCCAGACGGCGGACCTGACCGAGCTCGGCAGCCTCGTTGGCCACACGGGTGCCGTGACGGGGCTTGCCACCGCCGACCAGGGCCGCTGGGTCGTATCCGCCGGTGCGGACGGCACGCTCAAGGTGTGGGACGCCAGCACCAACGATCTGATCCGCACGATCGAGCTCGATGAAGGTGCGGCGACCGCGCTGGCCGTCGATGACCGGCGCGCGCTCACAGGCCACAAGAGCGGGGCCATCGTGCTCTGGGACCTGGACCGCACGGAAAAGCTTGCCGCGTTCTCGTTGGGCGGCGCGCCGATCACGTCGGCTGCCTTTGCGGGTGCAAACGGAGCCTTCGCCGCGGCCGACGCGACAGGCGCCATTGCGGTGTTCGAGATTGCTGCGCCACCGACGCCGGCTGCGGTGCTCAAGAGCCCGGAAGACGGCGGCGGGATCATGCAGACCATTGCGGTTGCGAGCGCCGCCAACCTGCTGGTTGCGGGCGGCGAGGCAAGCCGCATCAGGCTCTGGCGGATCGATGCGCGCAGCCAAACGCGAACGTGGCGCGACGACAGTCAAGCTCCGGGCGCGCTCGACATCACGCCTGACGGGCGCATGGTGGCGAGTGGGGCGCGCAACGGCAAGGTACGCCTGTGGTCCACGAGATCCTCACGACCCAGGCGCACGATTGCCGCGCATGCGGGCCGCGTAACCGCGCTCGCGTTCGCGCCGGTTGGCCGGGTGCTTGCCTCGGCAGGCGAGGACGGAGAGGTCAAGCTGTGGGATCTGACGCGCGGCGGCCGCAACGCTCAGGCGTTCCGCGGCCACGCCGGCCCGGTGGGCGCGATCGCCTTCTCGGCCGACGGACGCCGCCTCTATTCGGCCGGGCAGGACGGCATCGTGCGCATCTGGAGCGTGGCGCCGCTGCAATCGGCGCAGGAGTGAGCCGAGCCGGCCGCGCGGCGCGGCGGCATCACCACACGACCACGGCTTGCGGGCTCGCGCTTTGCACGAGCAGGAGGAGCACGACGGCAAGGCCGGTGACGACAGCGAGAGAGACAAGGATCATCGCCAGTGCGTGCCGCCGGATCGCAGCCGACTCTCCGTCGCCCGGCAGCATCGCGGGCAGCGCCCGCGAAAATTGCGCGAGCTTCCATCGCGCGAACTGCTTCTCGAAGGTTCTCAAAGACTGATTGTCGTACTGCATGCCTGGGGAGATAAGCCGCCAATTCTTTGCACCCCGTAAACGGGTTTGCATGCGCAGAATAGAGCTGTCCGCTGTCCTGTAGGTAGGTCCTGCACGCGCGGGTTGCGCGCTCCGACCGTCGCGCCCGTAGTGCTTCCGAGCAACAATCCTGTCGAGACAAGGTTGGGTGCTGTTGACTACGGCCGGGAGATGCACGTCAGAATACGTCTGACGTAGGAGCTGTTGGCGGGCGGAGTTGCAATGAACTGGTTTCAGCGCGCACTGGGTCGAAGGCTCGCCTCGGCGGCGATTGTGCTCGTGTCGACGATGCCCGCGGCGCGTGCCGGCACCTTCGACATCAAGGGCGTGGAGGTAACCAAGGGCGAGAGCGAGGTCGCGCTCGGCGCGGCGTGGCAGCGCGGGTTTCCCGCGAACTCCGACTTTCTCCGGCAAAGCTACGAGGTCGGGTATGGCTACGGGTTGCTGTCCTGGTTCAAGGCCGGCGTGAAGCTCGGCTTCGAGCAGCCGGATCATGAGAGGCTCGAGGCGAGCTACGCCGGGGTCGAGGCACAGGCGGTGGCGGTCGATCCGTCGAAGGGCGGGATCGGGCTCGCCTGGTATGCCGGCGTCGATTTCGGCCTGCAAAAGGACGGCGGCGAGGTCCTCACCGTCGGTCCTCTCGTCTCGTTCAATCTGGCCAAGGATGTTTCCGTCACGCTCAATCCGCTCCTGCAGAAGGCGTTCGATCCGTCGAGCCCCGGCATCGATTTCAACTACGCCTGGCAGGTGAAGCGGACGATCAGCGAGCGGGTTGCGCTCGGGCTGGAGGGCTACGGCGTGGTGCCCGACCTGGCCAATGCGCCGTCAGCGGATTTTCAGGAGCACCGGATCGGGCCCGTTCTTTACCTGTCGCACGAGCGCAGCGGCAACGGCAGCTCCATGAAGCTTGGAGCGATCGGCGGCGGCGCCAAGCTTGCGTTGGAGTTCGGGCTGCTGTTCGGCCTGACGCAAGCGACGGCGGATGCCACCGCCCGCGCCAAGCTGGCAATCACGTGGTAGCGGCGTGGAAATAAGTGCTATGGGCGGGCGCTCGTCCCGTCAGGCGACCGCGGTCGAGGGGACGACGGGGCGCAGGCTCGGTTCCAGCAGGCCCTCGGCCAGGAGCTTCTTGATGTGGCCGATGCGCTGGTAGCGCGGGCCTTCGAACTCTTCGAGCTTGAGGCCGCTGTCGCGGTAGGTCGCGTAGAGCTGCTCGGCACCCTTGCGCGCATCCCATTGCGGCTGGAAGGCGGGCAGCACGCGGCGGATCTTGTCGCAGTTGACGCGATAGTTGCGCGTGTCGGGGCCGGCGTCCTTGGCGAATTCGATGCTGCAGCCGGGAACGACCTCGCCGACGATCTCGGCGAGCTCGCGAATGCGATAGTTGTGCGCGGTCTGGCCGACGTTGAAGGCCTCGTTTGCCACCGCGGCGACCGGTGCTTCGAGTGCGGCGAGGAAGGCGCGCGAAATGTCCTCGATGTGCACGATCGGCCGCCAGGGCGAGCCGTCGGACTTCAAGTGGATCTTGCCCGTCGTCACCGCCCAGGCGACGAGGTTGTTGAGCACGATGTCGAAGCGCATGCGCGGCGAGACGCCGTAGGCGGTGGCGGGTCTCAGAATGACCGGCGCGAAGGTCGCGTCCGCCAATTGCGCCAGCTCCTGCTCCGCCTTCACCTTGGCGGCGCCGTAGGGCGTGACGGGAGCGAGCGGCGCGGTCTCATCGAGCATGTCGTCGCCGGCAGACCCGTAGTTGCTGCACGAGGATGCGAACAGGAACCTCGCTACCCCCGCGGCCTTGGCCGCGACGGCGGCCTGGATGACGGCGGCGTGGTTGACCTCGTAGGTGTTGCCCGGATTGAGGTTGCCCAGGGGATCGTTGGAAAGCGCGGCCAAGTGGATCACCGCGTCGAAGCCCTCGAGGTCCTCAGGCGCGATGTCGCGGGTGTCCTTGACGATATTTGGCACGTTGGCGATGGGCCCGCCGGCGGGGAAGGTGCAGCGCTTGTAGAGATCGCTGTCGTAGCCGACCACCTCATGGCCCGCCTCGAGCAGCATGGGTGTCATGACCGTGCCGATGTAACCGTTGTGTCCGGTCACCAGAACGCGCATACCTCGATCTCCCCAACTCACGCCATGTATCCGCCGACACCCAAGTGCGGACCGGCTGCCCGTCCCCGCTGTGCAAGTCGCATGCCCAGGCAGACATCATAAAGCGCGTTCAGCTCCAGAGGTTTAGCGTTTTGACGCAGAGCGCGTTGTTTACGCCCGATTTATGCAGGGCAGCCCCGCAGGCAGACGACGCTTAACCCTGCCCGGCGATGCAGGCACCGATGCGCCGGCACCTCGCCCGGCACTTGCAGAGAAGGAGGCCGAGCACAATCGCGAGCGGGGATGGAACACATGGACACGCCCTTCGATCTGGCACCTCAGGAACAAGTATGGGCCGAGGAGCCTGCGTCAACCCGCGCCAAGCCAAGCCGCTTTGCCGTTTCGGACTACCTGCGACCGAAGGCGCACGCCCTGATCCCGGGCGGCGCCCACACCTATGCCAAGGGTGACGACCAGTACCCGGTGCTGGCGCCGGGCTTCATCGCCCGCGGGCGCGGCTGTCATGTCTGGGACGTCGACGGCAACGAGTACATCGAATACGGCATGGGCAACCGGGCGGTCGGGCTGGGCCATGCCTATCCGGCGGTGGTCGAGGCGGTCAGGCGCGAGCTCGCCATGGGGTGCAATTTCACCAGGCCCTCGCCCATCGAGCTCGAGTGCGCCGAGCAGTTCCTGCGCCTGGTCGATGCGGAGATGGTCAAGTTCTGCAAGGACGGCTCGACCGCCACCACCGAGGCCCTGCGGCTGGCACGGGCGGTGACGGGGCGGGATCTCGTCGCCTACTGCGGCGACCACCCGTTCTTTTCCACGCACGACTGGTTCATCGGCACCTCGCCCATGAACGCCGGCATTCCCGAGGCCGTGCGCAAGCTGACGCTGACCTTCCGCTACAACGATATCGAAAGCGTGCGGGCGCTGTTTGCCGCGCATCCGGGCGCCATTGCCGCCCTGATCCTGGAGCCGGCCAAGGGCTCCGACCCCAAGAACCACTTCCTGCACGAGACGAAGCGGCTGTGCCACGAGAACGGCGCGCTCTTTATCCTGGACGAGATGATTACCGGCTTCCGCTGGCACAACGGAGGCGCGCAGAAGGTCTATGACATCACGCCGGATCTCTCCTGCTTCGGCAAGGCGCTCGGCAACGGCTTCTCGGTCTCCGCACTTGCGGGGCGGCGCGAATTCATGCGGCTGGGCGGGCTCGACCACGACCGTGAGCGCGTGTTCCTGCTGTCGACCACGCATGGCGCCGAGACGCACGAGCTTGCCGCCGCGCTTGCCAACATGCGCGTCTACGAGACCGAGCCCGTGATCGAGCATCTGCACGCCCAGGGCGAGCGGCTCAGGGCCGGGGTGACACAGGCGATCCGCCGGCATGGCCTGGACACCTTCGTCTCCGTCGACGGGCGCGCCTCCTGTCTCGTCTATGCCACGCGCGATGCGGACGGCAAGCCGAGCCAGGGCTTCCGCAGCCTGTTCCTCCAGGAGATCATCAGGCGCGGCGTGCTGGCGCCGTCGCTGGTGGTGGGCTACACGCACACCAACGCCGATATCGACCGCACAGTCGAGGCCTTCGACGGCGCGCTCGGTGTCTACGCCCGCGCGCTGGAGGACGGCTTCGAGCGGCACTTGGTGGGCCGGCCATCCAAGGTCGTGTTCCGCCGCTACGCCTGAGGTTGGCGGCACTCCGGGCGGCTGAGCGTAACAACAGGCACAACCGCGCGGGCGCAAGCGGACACGTGGCTGGGCCCCGTGCCGCCGGTGGCCGCACTTGCAGCGCGGCGCCTGCACGGGGTGACGTTGGTGGGCCGTGTCATCCCGGAATTCGCGGAGCGAATATCCGGGACCCAGGATCAAGAGAATTTCAGGATCAAGGGAAGAGAGCGGCGCTGCTGCGGCCCCTGGGTCCCGGCTCTCCGCGCATGCGCGCTCCGGCCGGGATAACAATTCCAAGCGATGTGACGGTTAGGCTTGGTGGCTTGCGCCTATCGGTCTTGGCGTGCGGTGCAGGATGGCACCGCGGCTCGGGAAGAGCGGCGTGGAACGAAGGTTGTCGTCGAGCCGCTTCGCCGGTGCCTTCAAGTCGCCAGTGGTGTCCGTCATCCAGGCGCCCATGCCCAGGATGAAGAAGAAGAAGGAATTCATCGAACCCCAGTAGTGCACGGTGAAGGCCTGCAGGCACAGCGCCAGCACGGCCACGGTCCAGCCGAGGCGCGCCGCCCAGCGCTCCTTGCTCTCGCTGGTTGCCGGCGACCGATGCACCCGCCGCAGCATCATGAGGATCATGCCGGCGATCATGGCAACCGCCGGCAGGCCCGCCGACAGCGCCATGACCAGCCAGAAGCTGTCGACCGAGGCGGTCATCCATTGCGGGTGCGTCCAGGCATTGAGCGCGGCGCCGAAGAGTGGGCTGCGGGCCAGATCGACGAAGGCGTTCTCCCAGATCAGTACCCGGTAGTAGGCGGTCCAGGGGTCCAGTGCGACGAAGCCGGTCAGAACCTCGACCACGCTGCGGTTGGAGGCGAGCTCCAGGACGGCGTAGACGGCAGCCAGGATTGTCAGCGTGATCGCCACGCGCTGTTTGAAGGGCCGCGTCCAACGCTCCCAGACGATGAGCGCGACCGCGACGGCAATCGCCAGCAGTGCCGCCGACGAGACCGCGCAGAAGGTGGCAAAGGTTATCGCCGCGAGCCTGATCCAGATGTCGCGCCGCGACTGCCACACGTACCAGACGAGGCCGAAGCTCGTCGCGCAGAACACGCCGTAGAGGATGGGATGGTCGAACGTGGACGTGGCGCGCTCGAGCCCAAGGCGTCCCGCCTCGGGTATGTCGTGGGGCACCACGCCGGTCAGGAGCGACGCAAGCGGGTGGACGAAGCGCAAGCCGAAGAAGGTCTCAGGGATGGCAATGGCGGCGACGATCAGCACGAGCAGGAAGTAGAGCGCAACCGTGCGGGCAAACTGCCGGTAGCTGCGGATGTAGGCGCGCGCGATGAGGTAGCCGCCGAGCGCCTCCAGCGCCAGCGATCCGCCGTACTGGATGCCCTTCGCCGGCCCGTTGTTGACGCTGAGAGCGAGGACGAGCCATGCCAGGCCCAGCAGCAGAAGATAGTCGAAGGCCTGCGGGCGGAAGTCCTTGTCCGCCAGCAACCGCATGACGGCCGGAACGAGGAGGATCAGCAACGCGACCCGCACCGGCGTCAGGGCGAGGCCGGCCAGGTTCACCGCCAGCTCCGAGGGGAACGCGACCGCGACAAGGTAAAGCAGGACCGCGCCGCCGAAGGCCCGGTCGGGCACGACGCGCGGACCCGCAAGCACCACGCGGGGGGCGGAGAGACGCTGCGCCATCACGCCCATCGGTTCATGCACTCCGTCTTGTTCGGCAACGCCTGCTCGATTTGACCTGGACCAGTGCGAGGATCGTGCCGGATCACGACAGTTGCAGCGCCAAATTCCCCTCCCCTTCACGGAGGGGTTAGGGGTGGGGTGAAGCCACGAGCGCGACCAAGCTATTTACCGCCACCCCCACCCCCGACCCCTCCCCGCAAGGGGGAGGGGAGCAGGTCGAGCTAGCTGCACGCTTCCCGGGTGGTCGACATCCTCGCGACAGAGCCGAGTTAGGGATTTGTTAACGCTTTGCCCGATTCTCCCCGGCCGGTTCACCACAATCTGGCACCGGCGGGCCATGCTCGGCGACAAGGGCCCCAAGTGGCGCGGCTTGTGCTGGGCTCGCGCCACCATCGGGGCGCGTCAAATCGAGATGTTGCTGAGTATCGTCATACCAACCGGCGGCCGACGGCGCCTGCTCGCGGGCGCCATCGAGAGCTGCCTTGCGCAGGATCTGCCGGCCGAGGTCGCCTGCGAGATCGTCGTCGTGGACAACACGCCGGCGGGCAGCATGCGCGACCTGGTCGAAGCCTTTGCCGACGAGCGGCTGCGCTGGGTGCACGCGGCCACGCCCGGCGTCTCGGAGGCGCGCAACGCGGGCGTGCGCGCGGCGCGCGGCGAATATGTTGCCTTTCTGGACGACGACGAGGAGGCCTCACGCGGCTGGGCCGCGGCGCTGCTGGCCCACGCTCGTCGCGGCGCGGTCGCCGTGTTCGGCCCGATCCGGGCCGCGTTCGAGGCGCAGCCGGCGAGCGCGCAGGCGGCCACGCGCCTGTTCACGCGCCAGCTCGCGATGACCGACGGCGCCGACGTCAGCGCCTGGCACGCCTATCTCGGCACCGGCAATTCCCTGTTTGACAAGGCGGCCTGTCTCGATCCCGAGACGGCCTTCGATACGAGCCTGAGCCGCCTCGGCGGCGAGGACAGCAACTTCCTGATGTCGCTGGTCGACCGCGGCGTTCCTCTGACCTGGGCGGCCGACGCCCTCGTCGAGGAGCACGTGCCGCAAGAGCGCACGTCGCTCGCCTCCCTTGCCACCCGCCAGTTCAGGAACGGGCAGGTGCGGTCGCTCATCCGCTTCCGTGCCTCCGGCTGGCGCGCGCTCGAAGGCGTTGCCTGGATGGGTGTGGGGCTCATGCAGCTCGTGGGCTACGGACTTGCCGGGCTCGTGCTCGCCCGCCACCGGCCGGAGCGCGCCGCACTCTATCGGCTCAAGGCTGCCGGCGGGGCCGGCAAGGTGCTGTGGATGCGGCCCTTCTGGAAGCTCACCTACGGCCGCGCCGAACCGGCCGCGACGGAGACCTTCTCCGTGGCGGCACGGGCGGGCGAGGGCCCGCTGGTGAGCATCATCGTGGTGAGCTACCGCACGCGCGCCCTCACGCTGGAATGCCTGCGCTCCGTCGCGCGCGAGACGGCGCACCTCCCCCACGAGATCCTTGTCGTCGACAATGCGTCCGGCGACGGGTCCGCCGAGGCGATCGCGCGAGAGTTTCCCGATGTGCGGCTGATCGCGCTCGACGGGAACGTCGGGTTTGCGCGCGCCAACAACATCGCTGCTGAGGAGGCGAAGGGGCGGTACATCCTGCTGCTCAATCCGGACACGGTGGTCATCGGCCGCGCGATCGAGCGTCTCGTTGCGTTTGCCGCCGAGCGGCCGCAGGCGAAGATCTGGGGCGGCCGGACGCTCTATGGGGACCGCTCGCTCAACCCCACCTCGTGCTGGCGGCGCATGTCGCTGTGGAACGTCTTCTGCCGCACCACGGGGCTGTCGGGCCTCCTCCCCCGCAGCCAGCTCTTCAACTCGGAGTCCTACGGGCGCTGGGACCGCGCCACGATGCGCGAGGTCGACATCGTGACGGGCTGCTTCCTGCTGATCGAGCGCGGCTTCTGGGAACAGCTCTCGGGTTTCGACGCGCGCTTCTTCATGTACGGCGAGGAAGCCGATCTGTGCCTGCGCGCGGCGAAGCTCGGGGCGCGGCCGGCGGTGACGCCCGACGCCACCATCATCCACTACGGCGGCGCGTCGGAAGGGATTCGCTCGGAGATGATGGTCAAGCTGCTGGCCGGCAAGGCCGCGCTGATCAAGCGCCATTGGCCGATCCGGACCGGGCGCTTGGGGTTGACCTTGCTGTCGCTTTGGCCGCTGACGCGCGCTGTTGCGCTCAGCTTTACGGGGTGGGTTCTGCGGCGCTCGCACCTGACCGAGGAGGCCGCGACCTGGCGGCGGATCTGGGACCAGCGCGAGCGCTGGCGCCACGGTTACAGCTGAGGCTCCGGTGCGCGCACGCGCTCGCCCAGCGCCCGCACGATCAGCAGCGGCGTGAACACCACATACCGCTTCCACAGCCGACCGGGCTCCAGCAACATCCGATAGAGCCACTCGAGGTGCAGGCGCCGCATCCAGAGCGGCGCGCGCGGTACCGCGCCGGCCAGGAAATCGAGCAGCGCGCCGACGCCGATCGCCAGTCGCGCGCCGGTCATGTCCAGGTTCTCGGCGATCCACGTCTCCTGGCGCGGGTTGCCGAGCGCTACGATGACGAGATCGGCGCGCTTAGCCCTGATGTCGGCGACCACGTCGTCGTTCTGTGCTTCGGAGAAATAGCCGTGGCGGACGCCGACGTAGGCGTGCCGAGGCGCAATTTCGCGTAGCGCCGCGGCGGCCTTCTCGGCCACGCCCGGCCTGCCGCCCAGGAGGTAGATGCGATAGCGGTGGCGCGTCGTGCGCAGGTAGAGGGGCGTGAAGTCGGTGCCGTTCAGGTTGAAGGGGAAGCGGCTGCCGTGCCGGGCCAGGCTGACGATGTCGAGCCCGACCCCGTCGTTGAGCAGCAGGAAGTCGCGCACGTCTCCCCGGTATGCGGCACTGCGCGCCAGCAGGTAGGCCGTGAAGCTGTTGACGAAGCCGAGCCGCACGCGGCGCTCAGCGACCTCGTCGTCGATCGCCGCAACGCAGTCGGCGGGCGCGCCCGATCGGACAGTGACGCCGGAGATCGTCCGGCTCGACACGAGCTCGCTGTTGGTAACCAATACCGCCGCCTCCTGATGTCGGGCGGCGCGCTTCAAGATGCGTGCCCAAATGGCACGCTGCGGCGGCGCGGCGCTTGCGAGCCGTCGACAGCGTAAATGCGTGACGTGGCTTGTCGCGCCCCGGTGCGGGAAGACGGGGCAGCTTTAACGCTATCTGATGAGCCTCGGCGGAGCCGGCGATACTCGCACGGAGCTTGCACCGCGCCGGCCGCGTCGAAGGGGTGAAAGCACGATGGAACAGAATCTCCCGCAATCGAGCATCGATCTGCGCGGCCTTTACATGATGATGCGGCGTCGCGCGCGGCTGCTCGCGTTCGGCGCCGGGCTCGGCGTGGTGCTGGCCCTGGCGCTGATGGTCCTCATCCGGCCGCAGTACACGGCCACCACGGTGCTGATGGTCGACAGCCGCGAGGAGAAAGTCCTCAGCGACGCGGTCATCTCCCCCTTCCGTCCATCGTCGAACGCCATTGCCAGCGAGGCGGCCGTCATCGTGGCGCCCAGCGTGCTCAAGCGCGTGATCGACAAGCTGGGGCTGGCCAACGATCCCGACTTCGCCGTGCGGCGTCACGGCCCGGGTGTGCTGGGGACGGCCAAGGCGCAGCTCTTCATGCTGTTCGGCTCGCCGGAGCCGGAGCCGCATCAAGGGGCGGCCGGCATGAGCAACGATGCGATCAAACTCATGGAGGCCGTGCACAAGTCGATCGAGGTGACGCAGTCGCAATACACCAACCTGCTGCAGGTGAGCGTCACGCTGAAGGATCCCTGGAAGGCGGCGCGCCTCGCCAACGCGGTCGCCGACGAATATCTCGTGCAGCAGATGCAGGACCGGTTCGATGCCACGCGGCGCGCCACCGAGTGGCTCAAGGCAAGGCTCGAGGAGCAAAGGGTCAAGCTGCGCGGCTCCGAGGAGCGCTACGAGCGCCTCAAGCGCCAAATGGACGTTGTCGACAGCGCCGGCGCCACGCTCGAGGACAAGCAGCTCGTGCGCCTCAACGAGGAGCTGATCATGGCGCACGCCAGGACGGCGGAGGCCGAGGCCAAGTACACCGCACTGCTCCAGCATGGCGGCAAGGCCATGGACGAGAAGCAGCTGGGCGAGCTTGCCCAGTCGGGCCTGATCATGCAGCTCAGGACCCAGCTCGCGCAGGTGATCCGCGAGGAGGACAGCCTGAAGTCGAGATTTGGGCGCGCCCACCCGCTGGTGGTGAAGGCGCGCGCGGAGAAAGAGGGGCTTAGCAGCCAGATCGACGAGGAGGTGCGCCGCATCACGGCCACGCTCAAGAACGAGCTCGCGGTGGCAAAGAGCCGGGAGAGGTCGCTGGAGGCGAGCCTGAAGGCCGCGTCGCAGCGGACCACCAGCCAGAAATCCGAGTATGTCGAGCTGCGCGAGCTGCAGCGCGAAGCGGCCAGCGACAAGGCCGTCTACGAGTTGATGCTGCAGCGCATGAAGCAGGCTGCCGCCCAGGAGACGTGGAAGGCCACGGATTTCCGCGTCGTTGCCGAAGCCGTGCCGCCGCTCACCTCGAGCAAGCCCAAGACCAAGCTGCTGGCGCTGGGGGGGCTTGTGTTCGGGCTCGGCCTCGGCGTTGGTCTCACGCTGCTGAGCGAGCTCATGGACAAGACCTTCAAGCGCGGACGCGACGTCGAGACCAAGCTCGGCGTTCCGCACCTCACCGATGTGCCCCTGCTGCCGGCGTTCGCCGGCGGTGTGGCGCGCACGCAGAACGCGCTCAGATTCTCAACCACCCATGTCGGGTCGCCCTTTGCCGACGCCATGGTCGGGCTCAGCTCGGCCCTCACGTCGGTCAGTCACGACGCGCCGATCAAGACAGTCATGTTCACGTCGGCCACGCCGGGCGAAGGCAAGTCGGTGATCGCGGCGAACTTCGCCGAGACGGCGGCCCGCTCGGGCCTCAAGGTGCTGCTCATCTCAGCCAACCTGCGCACGCCGACCACCGACGGGCTGGCGCGCTCGGGCGCGCCGAAGGCGGACCTGGTGGCCTATCTCGACGGCAAGGTGGAGATAGAGGCCGCGGTCGTGCGCAGCGAGGAGGCCAAGGTCGACCTGGTGCCGGCGACGCGGTCGGCGCCCAACGCGGCCTCGCTGCTCGCCTCGCGACGGATGCAGCAGATGCTGGAGTGGGGACGGGCCAACTACGACCTCGTCGTGGTGGACACGGTCGCCATCGTCACCTGCCTCGACGCGCGCATGCTGGCGCGCCATGTCGATGCCACGGTGGTCGTCATCGAGTGGCTGAAGACCACTATCGATACGGCCAAGGAAGCCGTCGACCTGCTGCTCAAGAACGATGCCCGCATTGCCGGGGCCGTGCTCAACAAGGTCGATTTCGCCAAGGCAAGGCTCTACGGCATCAACACCTCGGCGTGAGCCGTCGCGCGCAGCCCCGGCATTCGGGGCTGCCCTGCAAGGCTCGCCGCTCAGCGCGTCAGAACCACCGTTCGGGAACGTAGATCGTGTCGCCCGGCCGCACCGGGAATCCGCCCGGAACGTAGGACACGATGCGCGATCCGTCGGCGCCGACGCGAACGACGCGGGCCTCCGAGAGAAGGGCCCGCTCCGTGTAGCCGCCGGCGATCGCCACGGCCGATTCCACGGTGAGGCCGTTGACGAAGGCGAACTGGCCCGCGGTCCTCACCTCGCCCAGCACGAACACCGGGCGATAGGCGACGACCTGCACGGCAACCTTCGGGTCCTTGATGAAGCTGTCCTTCAGGCGCCCGGCAATGATGCGCTGGACCTGCTCCACGGTCTTGCCGCGGACGGTGACGACGCCGGCCACGGGCACCGAGATACGTCCGCCGGCATCCACCTTGTAGGATTGCGGGAGGTTGTCGGCCTCGAACACCACCACGCGCACCTCGTCGCCCGAGTCGAGCGTGTACTTGTCGTCGAAAGCAAACCCGTAGAGCTCGGGCGGATAGCGCGTGCACCCGCCGAGCACGACGGCCAGAGCCGCCGCCATTACCAATTTTCGCCATTGCATCGTCTTTGTCCTCGAAGATGGGTACGCGGGAACCCGATCGCTGACCTCAACGCCTGACTTGGCTCTTGAGACGTCTTACTTCCTGCTCGAGATGCTCGATCCGGCGCAGCAGGGCATCACTTCGCATCTGGTCCTCGTAGGGCCGGCCGGTGTCGGCCACGATCTCCAGTCCGCTGACGTCGGGGGGCAGCGGCGTGCGGGAGACCGTGGCCCGTTGACGGCGCTGACCGTGTGCAGGAAGTCCTTGCCGGCCGCCCGGTCGGTGTAGGCATAGGAGAAGGTGCCGCGGCGGGCGTTGAGCGCGGTGAGGCCGAGGAGCTGCACGTTGGCATCGGCCTTGTGCAGCGTCGCGATTCTGCGCTCGGTCCCGGTCAGAGCGTCGATCGAGAACAGGATCACCTCCTCGGAGACGTCCTTGCGCACGCCGACGAAGCGGTCGCCCTGCGCGCTCGCGCCGACCATCGTCGCAAGCAGCAGCGCGACCACGCTCAAGATCGTGAAGAGCCATCGCGATTGCATGGGATCACCTCGTCTCGTCATCAAAACCTCGCCGTGGCGGACGCCTGGATCACCTGGCGGTCGAACTCCGCGAAGTAGTCGAGCGCCCGGCGCGCCTCGTAGGCGTAGTCGAGCGACAGGTTCCAGTAGCGGTTGGCCTGGTATCCGAGGGAAGCTTTGTACTGGTAGGTATCCTCCACCCTGCTGCCCGCCGCGGCGATGCCGGCCTCGTTGGCGTGCTGGTAGTGGAAGGAGGTGCGGAACAGCAGCCGGCGGCTGATGTCGTACTCGAGGCCGAGGCCGGCGCGCGTGCGATGCCCGCCCGCAGCATCGAAGTCGAAGTTGATGCCGCCGAAATCACGCGCAAAGCTGGCCGTGAGGCGAATGTGGCGCCGCGGCGACCAGGTCACGTCGGCCGAGTAGATGCGCTCGGGCTCCGCGCTGTAGGCCGGCGAGTCGAACTGCTCCTTGGCGTAGTGGAACGAGAAGCGCCCCTTGATCAGCGGGGTAAACGCCACCTCGATGCCGTTGACCAGGGTGTACTTGACCGAGTCTCTCGGATCGACGCCGCCCACCTTGCGATAGATCGAGCCGGTGACGGCCTGGCGGCTGAACAGCGACAGCCGGTGCGACAGGCGCAGATCGAGATTGTGCGAGGCGGTGAACACGTCGCGGTCGAGGAACTGCAGGTTGATGCTGGGCCCGGCGTTGGAGCGGACGTTGAAATAGTCGTTGTTCTCGTAGGAGATGGTGGTGGTCGAGATCATGGGATTGAAGTCGCGGCGCAGCGCGATCGAGGCGCCATAGTCGTTGTGCAGCACGGGCTCGGCCGCATCGTCGGGAATGTCGCGGTGCTGGAGCGAGCGGTCATCGTGCACGCGGCCGGCACGCAGCGCGATGTCGACCCACGTGTCCCTTTGCAGCCTGACCGTCCCCGCCAGCGAGGCCTGGGCATCGGTGCGGGACTCGTCCGTCGCCTTCTCGTACTCGAGGTGCTGGAGCGAGGTCTGGAAGGTGAACTTCCGGTCCGGGTCGAGCGTGCTGATCGTCAAGCCCGGCCGGACGAACGTGATGCGGTCGGCGATCACGCCGTCCTTGCTGGAGAATATGTTGCTGTCCCAGGCGAAGCCGCTCGCCACCGAGGCGTGGAAGAGAAAGTTACCGTATCTGATGCCGGCGGGATTGTCGGGATAGCTGTCGGGCTTGACCGAGCTGAGCGGCGGCGATTCCGCCCGCACCGCCGGGCCGGAGACGATTGGCCCGATCGCCAGGACGGCCCCGGCAAGCAGTCGTGCGGCTCTGCCGGCCATGCACCCGAGCTCTCTCGAATTGCTTGATGCGCCTCTCCCCAAACGCAACCAACGCCACGAGCGGCCACCGCGCCATCCGGGCCGGCGAGGCCGGCCCTCGATCCCTTGCAGCGGAACTCCGTGCGCGCGAACGGTCCCGTCGCGGCACGCCATGCGGCGGCGTGCCAGCGGCATACGTTCCCTGCGGCTTTCTCCGATCGTTCTGGAGGATCAATGAGCTTAGTCGGTTAATGAAATGTTGCCTGTCGTCCAGACTGTGTCTCCCGTGCCGGTTTCGCGCTCGCATCTCGGAACGGCACGGCGGTTAATCGTCAACGCGGCGTTGCGTTGCGAAGCGCGGTGAAACGCTTAAACGTCGCCCCTGCTGAGGGCACAGCGGGGAATAGACTATGGGCGACATGTCGCGCGCCGGACTTGCGGCCATTGCTCCAACGGGAGCCATGGCCTCCGCGGCGCTTGCCGCATCGCGCGCGCCGGCGCTGCGCATCCCGGACCGCATCGTCCTCGACCTCCTCGCCTTCATCGAGATCGGCCTCGTCGTTGCCGCCGCGGCGCTCGCCAAGATCATCTATCTCGCCCTCTTTCTCGAGAGCGAACAGGGCCACCAGCCCTACCTGCTGGCGGGACTGGCGGGCGGGCTCACGCTGCACTACGCGATGCGCCTGCGGGGCCTGGACAAGCCGGCCGCGATTCTGGCGTGGCGCCAGCGGCTGGGCGAGCTCATCGTCTCGATCGGCCTTTCGTTCCTCATCCTCATCGCCATTGCCTATCTGATGAAGGTCTCGGCCGACTATTCGCGCGGCTGGCTCCTGACCTGGCTGGGCCTGACCCTGATCGTGCTACCTGCAAGCCGTCCGCTGTCGGCGCGCCTGCTGGGGTGGCTCGCGTCTGCCGGCTACACCGCGCGGCGCATCGCCGTCGTTGGCCGCGCCGGCGCGGCGCACCAGCTCGCGGCCAGGCTCAGCCAGACGTCGGGCGTGCGCGTCGTCGGCATCTTCTCCGACTGCGGGGAGGACAGCGCGCGACCGACGCTGTCGGACTTGATCTCCGCCGGCCAGCGCAACCAGATCGATGAAGTGGTCGTTGCCCTGTCCGAGACGCCGCATCAAACGACAATGCGCCTCGTGGACGAGCTGAGCGTGCTGCCGGTCGACCTGTGGCTGTGTCCCGCCGGCTTGAACGTGCCCATACTCACCACCGAGCGGCTCGGCGCGGTGAGCCTGCTGCAGGTGAAGCCGAAGCCGATCCGCGACTGGGGCTATCTCGTCAAGCTCGCGCTCGACTATGTGGGCGGCGCCATCTGTCTTGTTCTGCTGGCGCCGGTGATGCTGGCGGTCGCGGCTGCCATTCGCCTCGAGAGCGCAGGGCCTGCGCTCTTCCGCCAGCGCCGGCACGGCTACAATCACGACGTCATCGACGTCTACAAGTTCAGGACCATGCACGTGACGGAGAACGGCGACCGGATCGTGCAGGCGCGCAAGAACGATCCGCGCGTGACACGCGTCGGCCGGTTCCTGCGGAGCACGAGCCTCGACGAGCTGCCCCAGCTCTTCAACGTGCTCAAGGGCGAGATGTCGCTGGTGGGGCCGCGCCCGCACGCCGTCGCCCACAACCAGTATTACGGCGATCTGCTGGAGCGCTACGCCAACCGCCACTGCGTCAAGCCCGGCATGACGGGCTGGGCGCAGGTCAACGGCTTCCGCGGCCCCACCGAAACGCCCGAGAAGATGCGCAAGCGCGTCGAGCACGACCTTCATTACATCGAGAACTGGTCGCTCGGCCTCGACCTCAAGATCCTGGCGCTGACGCCCTTCGTCGGGCTTCGTCGGCCGCAACGCGCTCTGACCGCGACAACGCGGCCGTTGTGCACGGCACGCGTTGTCGAGCCGCATAAACCCTGAGACCGTTGCATCGTTGCGTTGCGCTGGAACTAGCGCAATCCTGCGCTGCCGGCCGTTTCGCGCGCGAGACCTGCCATCCAGGCGGTGTCGAGGTGAGCGAACCGGTCGGTGTCAGCCGTCGGCCCTTTTCCCTATTTCTCCCGGAGAAGAACTTGCTCGCGCAGCCTGCGACAATCGTGCGCGTGGCGTAAGCCGAGCAAGCCGGTGCTTTGGAACTTTTCTCGACCAGCCCGCGTCTTGCGCTGGTCGTGCGGCGAACAGGGTGTTGGGTCCGCTCTACCCGTCGAGCGCGAGCCCCTCACATTCTGCAACGCTGCTTTTTCTTCTCAGCCAAGGGTAGCACTTGCGCCTTGTGACAGACCACTGTCTATTTGTCCAAAGACCATTTGTGTATCGACACTTCAAATGGATTGATCGCCCCATGCCGCCAGCCCCCGACGAAGATCTCGGCCCCCTCGGCGAGAGCCTCGGCTTCTGGCTGCGGGTGGCGCAGAATGCCATTTTCAAACAGAGCAAGAAGGCGTTTGCCGAGCTGGACCTGCAGCCTCAGGAGTACGGCCTGCTTCTCCTGGTCGGCTACAAAGCGGGCCGCGTGCAACGGGCGGTAGCCGAACTCGCTGAGAGTTCGAGACGCCAATCTCGTCGCCATGATCGACAAGCTGGAGGAGCTCGGCTTGGTCAGCCGCAGGCCGGCGGCCCAAGATGGGCGTTCGCGCGTTCCGCATCTGACCAGTGGCGGGAGGGCATTGCTGCGCCGCGCCAAGCGGGTTGAAGCCAAGCTTAGCGAGCAGTTCGACGAGAAGCTCGGCAAGGGCGGTCGCGCAAGGCTGATCAAGCTGCTGACAAAGGTTGCCGCATCGGATTAGGTCGGTCCGACACCTGCTTGATCGGGCAACGAAAAAGCCGCTCGCTACCGGCCCGAACCGGCGGTGGGGCTGTGTTGTGTTGGCTTCCCGCGGAAACTTTGCTTAGAACGGCGCGCATGAGGCGCCACCGGCTTGCCGGGCGCCGAGCCCTTGCTGCTGAGCGCGATGGACAAGAGTGTCACCTTCAAGGCCCCCTATTTCGACGCGCAGGAGGCCGCGCGAGAATTGGCGGGCTACATCGACGGCCAGAACGGCGCCGCCCATGCGGCGCGTCCCGCCGTGCTGGAGCGGCTGAAGGAGCTTTTGCGGACCGCGCGCGCCGAGGCCGCCCAACAGCTCGCCAACGATGGCAACGGCCGGCGCTGTGCGGAGGGCCTGGCGCTGTTCCAGGACGAGCTCATCCGCCTCGTCTTCGACTACACCATCGCCAACGTCTATCGCGCCACCAATCCCTCCGACGCCGAGCATATGGCAATCGTGGCCACCGGCGGCTACGGCCGCGGTCTGCTGGCTCCGTTCTCCGACGTCGATCTCCTGTTCCTGCTGCCCTACAAGCAGACGCCCTGGGGCGAAAGCGTGGTGGAGTACATGCTCTACCTCTTGTGGGACCTGGGGCTCAAGGTCGGCCATGCCACGCGCACGGTCGAGCAGTCGCTCAAGCTCGCCAAGGCCGATATCACCATCCGCACGGCGCTGCTCGATGCGCGCCTGATCCTCGGCGATAGGCCGCTCTACGACGAATTGACCCAGCGCTTCCGGCGCGAGGTCGTCAGCGGCACGGCGCGCCAGTTCGTCGAGGCGAAGATGGCCGAGCGCGACCAGCGTCACCGCCGTTCCGGCGAGTCGCGCTATCGCGTGGAGCCCAACATCAAGGACGGCAAGGGCGGCTTGCGCGACCTGCACACGCTGCACTGGCTGGCGAAATACCTGTATGGCGACGGCCCCAGCACCGGCTCGGTCGAGTTCGAGGTGTTCGCCGCCGACGAATACGCCACCTTCCGCCGGTGCGAGGATTTCCTCTGGACCATCCGCTGCCATCTGCATTTCCTGGCCGGCCGAGCCGAGGAGCGGCTGACCTTCGACGTGCAGCCGATCATGGCCGAGCGGCTGGGCTACGTCGGCCGCCGCGGCCTGCGTGCGGTCGAGCGCTTCATGAAGCACTACTTCCTCATCGCCAAGGATGTCGGCGACCTCACCACCATCGTATGCTCGGCGCTGGAGATCGAGCAGCACAAGGCCTGGCCGGGGTTCACCGGCCTGCTCAATCCGCTCAGCTGGCGCACGCGCCGCCAGATCCGCACCACCAGCGACTTCCGCATCGACAACGGCCGCCTCAACGTCGCCGACCCGGACGTGTTCAAGCGCGATCCCGTCAACCTGATCCGCTTCTTTGCCAAAGCCGAGCAGACGGACGCCTTCTTCCATCCCAACGCGGTGCGGCTGCTGCGCCGCTCGCTGCGGCTGATCGACGACAAGCTCAGGAACGACCCCGAAGCCAACCGCATCTTCCTGGACCTGTTGTGCTCGGAGCAGAACCCGGAGGGGACGCTGCGCCGCATGAACGAGGCCGGCGTGCTCGGCCGCTTCGTCCCCGAGTTCGGCCGGGTGGTGGCCATGACGCAGTTCAACATGTACCACCACTACACGGTCGACGAGCATCTGATCAGGGTGGTGGGCGTGCTCTCCGAGATCGAGCACGGCGACGCGGTCGAGCCGCATCCGCTCTCGACCAGGATCTTCAAGACCATCCAGCATCGCCGCGCCCTCTACGTCGCAGCGTTCCTGCACGACATCGCCAAGGGGCGCGAGGAGGACCACTCCGTGGTCGGCGAGCGCATTGCGCGCACGCTGTGCCCGCGGTTCGGCATGAGCGCGGCGGAGACCGAGACCACGGCCTGGCTGGTCGCGCATCACCTCAGCATGAGCCAGGTCGCCTTCAGCCGCGACATCGGCGACCCCAAGACCATCCGCGACTTCGCCGACATCGTGCAGAGCCCGGAGCGGCTGAAGCTGCTGCTGGTGCTGACGGTGGCGGATATCCGGGGCGTGGGGCCGGGCATCTGGAACGGCTGGAAGGGCCAGCTGCTGCGCGGGCTCTACTACGAGACCGAGCCGGTGGTGGCCGGCGGCCACACCCAGCTCGCCTCGCGCGACCGGATCGCCGGCGCCCAGGAAGCCTTCCGCGCGGCCGTCGCCGACTGGCCCAGGGAGGCAGCCGAGCGCTTCATCGACCGGCACTATCCCGACTACTGGCTCAAGACCGACGCGCGCAAGGTCGTGGAGCACGCACGCATGATCCGGGGCGCGCAAAGCGCCGGCCACAAGTTCGCCAGCGACGTCAAGACCGACGCCTTCACGGCCATCACCGAGCTGTCGCTGTTCGCCCCCAACCATCCGCGGCTGCTGGCCCTGTTCGCGGGGGCCTGTGCCGCCGCCGGCGCCAATATCTCGGGTGCCCACATCTCGACCACGCGCGACGACTTCGCGCTCGACACGTTCCTGCTCGCGCGCGAGTTCGAGCGCGACGAGGACGAGCTGCGCCGCGCTGGCCGTATCGCCGAGACCATCGAGAAGCTGCTCGAGGGCGAGACTGCGCTCGAGCCGCTGATCGCCAAGCGGCGCGAGCGGAGAGGGCGGATCGACGCTTTCGAGGTCGCGCCCGAGGTGCTCGTCGACAACACGCTGTCGAACCAGTTCACGGTGATCGAGGTGGCGGGTCTCGATCGCCCCGGCCTGCTCTACGAGCTGACCAGCGCGCTCTCCGACTTGAGCCTCGACATCACGTCGGCCCACATCACCACGTTCGGCGAGAAGGCGGTCGACGTGTTCTATGTGACCGACCTGACCAACAGGAAGATCGCCACCCCGGCGCGGGAGAAGGCGATCCGCGAGCGCCTGCTGGAGGTGCTCAGCGAGGATGGTGCGCCGGCCGTGTCGGCGTAGGCGTCAGCGATCGGGCTGATTTTGGCCGGTGCCGGAACGGGCATCGAACAACGCCAGCTTGAGCATCAGCGTCGAGGCCTCGCGCAGTGCATCGCGTTCCGATCCGGTCAGAGCCGCGGCCATCGCCCGCTCGAGCCAGGCACCGCGCGCCCGCATGTCGGCGGCAAGCACCTGCCTTCCGCGCGGGGTGAGCCGGATCAGCGTCTCGCGACGGTCCCGCTCGTTCACCGTCCGAGACAGCCAGCCCTTGTCTTCGAGGCCGGCAATGAGCCGCGTGATCGACTGCGGCTGAAGCCTCTCCTCGGCGGCAAGCCGCATCGCCGGCACGGGCCCGAGCCGCCTCAAGGTGGCGAGCAGGCTCGTGGCCGCGAGGCTTGCCGAGCCCGGCGGCCGCTCCGCGCGCAGGCGACGCCCGAGGGACAGCACCGCGCGGACGACCAGGCCGGCCTGGTCGGCATGCATCTGCGGTTGCTTCTTCATCGGTCATATAATACGCATTGCGTATTAATTGTCACGTGGCAGCACGATCATGACGCCAGCCGGTGGACGGATGCGGCATCTGGCCGAAGTCTTGCGCTGGTCGACCGCGACCAGGGTGGGCTGGGTTGCGATCGTTGCATCCGCCGTCGGAATGGCGGCGCCTGTCCTCGTGGGCGCGGCGATGGGCAACCTACGGGCCGGCTTGGCGGCCTCCGTCGGGGGCCTGCTCGTTGGTGGGGCCGGTGCCAGCCGGGACCTGCGCGCTCACCTTGAGCAACTGGTCACGGCGCTGGGGCCTGCCGTGGCGGCGGTGACCGTGGCGGCGTTCGCTGCCGGCCATGGCTGGTGGACCGATGCCATCGTCGTGCTGCTGGGGGGCGTGGCCGCGGCAATCGCCGGCCTGGGCCGACCCCTTGCCGTGATGGCCATGCGTTTCGTCCTGTTCCTGATCATCGCCATCACGGTGGCCGAGACGGCATCGGACCGGGGCGGAGTTGCGGTGCTGATCCTGGCCGGTGCGCTATGGGCATCCGCCGTCGGCCTTGCTCTGGGAGCCTTGGCGCGGGTGATGCCGGGCCATCGCAATGCAGCCGGCCGATCCCGCCCCGCCGAACCAGACGGCGAAACCGAGCGTTGCGCGATTGCGGCGGCTCCTGGCGCATCCAGAGGGCTGGCAATATGCACTGAGGCTCACCTCTTGCCTGGCTGTTGCGGGCGGGCTGCGGTGGTGGTGGCCCGAACACCACCTTCATTGGATCGCGCTGACGGTCGCGCTGGTGATGCAATGGCGGATCGAGACGGTGCCGGTGCGGACGACGCAGCGCGCGCTCGGCGTCGCCTTGGGCGTGCTGGCGACCGGTGTGCTGCTCGTCTACACGCCGGCCGCGTGGGCCCTGGCGCTCGGGATTGCTGTGCTCGCCGGGTTGCGCCCCGTGCTGCAGGCGCGGAACTATCTCGCCTATTCCACGGCCATGACGCCCCTCATCATTCATGCTGCTGGATGCCGGCCAGCCGCTCGGGATCGGTATCCTCCTCGATCGCTTGATCGCTACGGCTATCGGCGCCGGCCTCGTGATCGGGGCGAACTGGATTGCCGGCAAGGCCATTGCCCGGCCGGGCTAGGGCAGGATCGCTTCGGATGGAATCGCCTTGCCTCGATGGCGACGTTTCGGCCGAAGCGTAAATCCTGCTCTATTCAATATGTTGAGCGCGCCCGCCCCGGGGATGGCCCTCACTTCACCGAGGAGAATGCCGTGGGGGTGAGGATCATGCTGTTGACGTTGGCGAGGATGGGCCCGTCGCGTTCGCTCTCCGCGCGCGCCGAGATCCATTCAGGGTCGGCCTGGAACGCGGTCCACTTCTTCTCGCGGTCGGCGAGCGAGTCCCAGGCGAGGAGATAGTGCAGGTCGTGGTTGCCGTCGCCGATCAGCACCGTCCAGAAGCCGGCCTGCTTGATGCCGTGCTTGGCCCAGATCTTGATGGTGGCGGTCTCGAAACGCTTGAGCAGGGCCGGCAGGCGGCCAGGGAGGCAGGTGTAGACGCGGTATTCGTAGAGCATTGGCGTTCTCCCGGATTGAGCGGCGCGCTAATCTGCTGCGCCGCGCGCTCCGGCACAAGCCATTTGCGCAAGTGGATGCTGGCGGCTGGGTCCCCGCCGGAGTTCACCCCGGACTCGATCCGGGGCGGGGATGACGTTCGCCGGGTCCGAAGTGCAACCCCATTAACCGTAGGCGGAATATTTGCGCGAAGATATCCCCGCAGATTCCGGCTCGGCCATAGTCGCGATTGCCTCGGGTCAGGAGAGGTTCCGCTGCAGCGGTTCCGTCTCAGCCTGCGATCCGGGGGTCGCAGTCGGGACAACCGGTGGGCCGGCCACACGAACCGTGGAGCGCCAGTCGGGATCCGGACTACGTCGGTGGGGCGTCTGAGGCCCATCTCAGCGCTTAGGTTCAAGGGGTTTCAGATGCCCCATCTTTTGAGCTGACATTCGTGGAGAGCGAGCGTCAGGCCATCGGCGTTGGCGCAAGGGGACCCTCGGAACAAGTCCGAGGGTAAGGGCCGGCGACACGAGTCGCCGAATACACGCCGCACGATTGGTCGCAAGCCAATGAGCGTCGGTGCGGTCGCGCCCGCCTTCAGGCAAGGAGGCCCGGTCCGGTGATCTCGGAGAGGAGCGAGAGCGAGAATCCAGCAGCGCGCTCCCGCGTGGGGTCCTTAGTTGGATTCCCGCTTCCGCTGACGCCCCGCGGGAATGACGGGGAGGCAGTGCGGATAGGGTGAGCAGGGCGCATCGAAGCCCACCCCACCCCTAACCCCTCCCCGTACTCTGTCGCGTTTGCGGCGCCCCCATCACCACGTCTCCATCCAGGGTCGCAGGTCCATCTCGTGCGTCCAGGCGCTGCGCGGCTGGCCGTGGAGCTGCCAGTAGGCTTCCGCGATTGCCTCCGGCTCAAGGATGCCGTCGCGGCCTTTGAGCGCGGCCCGGTCGGGGAAATTGCTGCGGATGAACTCGGTATCGATCGCCCCGTCGATCACCACGTGCGCCACGTGGATGCCGAGCGGCCCGAGCTCCCGCGCCATACTCTGCGCGAGCGCGCGCAGCCCATGCTTGGCGCCGGCGAAGGCCGAGAAGCCGGCGCTGCCGCGCACGCTGGCTGTCGCGCCCGTGAAGAGGATGGTGCCGCGGCCGCGCGGGACCATCGCCTTCGCCACCTCCCGGCCCATCAGGAAGCCGGCAAAGCAGCCCATCTCCCAGACCTTGAAGTAGACCCGCGACGTGGTCTCGCGGATGGGAAAGCGCACGTTGGCGCCGATGTTGAACACGGCGACCTCGATCGGGCCGACCTCGCGCTCGATCGTCTCGACCAGCGCGACCATCTGCTCCTCCTTGCGCGCGTCCGATCCGAACGCGCGCGCCTTGCCGCCCTCGCGTTCGATCTGGGCGACGAGGGGCGCCAGCTTCTCCGCCGTGCGCCGCGTGACGCAGGCCGTGAAGCCCTCCCGCGCGAAGCGGCGCGCAATGGCCCCGCCGGTGGCATCGCCGGCACCGATCACCAGGGCGACTTTGTCGTTTGGCATCTAAGAAGGCGCCCCACATCGTCATCAGGCATTCGCGTTCGCGAACGCTGCACACCTCGTGGTGAGCTTGTCGAACCACGAGGCCACCAGCGGTGCCACACAGCCGCCCTTCGACAAGCTCAGGGCTGTGTCGAGCCAGAATGACAACGGTGGGTCTGGACCGAGCGGGTGTCAACGCACTTCGTGCCAGTCTTGCGGGCCCTTCGCTGCCGGTTCATTGTAACAGGATGACCATGCCCCTTTCGCGACCCCCCGCCGTTCCCATCAAAGGCAGCCGCTTTCTCATCGTGGGCGGGGCAAGTCTTGTCGGCTCCGCGACCGCGGAACTGTTGCTGGCGGAAGGGGCCGCGGAGGTGAAGATCCTGGACAACTTCTTCCAGGGCTCCGCCGAGAACCTCGCGCATCTGGCCGGCGACGCGCGGCTCAAGACCGTGTCCGGCGACGTGCTGCGCCTGCCGCAGCTCATCGAGGCGACGCAAGGGCGTCGACGGCGTCTTGCACCTTGCCGCGGTGATGAGCCTGACCATGGACCGCGATCCGTGGATGGGGCTCGACGTCAACGTGCGCGGTGCGCAGAACGTGATCGAGGCCTGCTGCATCAATGGCGTCGGCAAGCTGGTGCTCGCCTCGTCCAACGCGGTCTATGGCTATGGGCCCGGCATCGTCGGCGATCTCGTCGAGACCACGCCGTTCCACTCCGCCGGCGCGCCGCCCGCCGCCATCCTCTACGGCGCCACCAAGATCATCGGCGAGCAGCTCTGCCGCGATGCGCATGCCAAGCGCGGGCTCGACTATGTCGTGCTGCGCTACGCCACCGTCTACGGCGAGCGCCAGCACTACCGTGCCGCTAACGCGCTCTACATCATCGAGACCTACGATCGCGTCGTGAAGGGCGAGCGCCCGCGCGTGATCGGCGACGGCTCCGAGACCAAGCACTTCGTGCACGTGAGCGACGTGGCCCGCGCAAATCTCGCGGCGTTCGCGTCCGCCGCCACCAACGCTGCCGTCAACATCTCCGGGCCGCGACCGGTCACGACGCTGGAGCTGGTGCGGCTGGTTACCAAGCTCGCCGGCAAGGACCTGGAGCCCGAGCACGTCGACCCCGACCCGACCAAGGTGCGGCTCACCTCCGGGGGGGCCTGGGCGGTCGACCACGCCGCGGCCGAGCGCACCATCGGCTGGCGTCCGCAGGTCGAGATGCCCGAGGGCATCAAGCGGCTCATTGCCTGGCGGCGGGCCATGCAAGAATAGCAGCCCTGGGGAACGACCCATCGGGTCCCCTTGATCGGCACGCGCGGGGCGAGGATACTCGCGCCGACGCCGAGACAGCCAGCAGCGAAATCCGAAGGCCACGTGGGACCGGATGGGAAGCACGCGCGCATGACTCCATTCGATTTCCCGGCCAAGGTCGAAGACACCAAGGCACGCGCCCGGGCCGTTCGGCTCGTCGGCGAGAAGGGCATCCGGCTGCCGACTTTTCGCGAGCTGGCCGAGCCGGCGTCGATGCCGGCCGACATCCGCGAAGCGCTCGGTGGCGTGGACCCGGACGCGCCCGACCCGCACAATCTCTACCGCGTGCACTGGTTCAACGGCACCGACCGCACGTCCCAGGTGCCGACGCCGATCCATGTCGAGCTGCCCGAGTCACTGACGGGCGTGAAGGCGCGCATCGTCGTGGTGATCGGCGCGCTGTTCCCGATGATCCGGGTGCACAAGGTGCTCGCGGCCTACGCCTGCCTCGCGCCCCGCCTCGTGTCCGGGCGCTTCGATCCGACCCGGCAGCAGGCGGTGTGGCCCTCGACTGGCAACTACTGCCGCGGCGGCGTGGCGATCTCCCGCATCCTCGGCTGTCACTCCATGGCGGTGCTGCCGGCCGGCATGAGCCGAGAGCGCTTCGATTGGCTGGAGCGCTGGGTTTCCTCGCCGGAGGACATCGTGCGCACGCCCGGCACCGAGTTCGAGCGTCAAGGAGATCTACGACAAGTGCGCCGAGCTGGCGCGCGACCCCGCCAACGAGGTGATCAATCAGTTCAGCGAGTTCGGCAACTATCTCGGGCACTGGCGCTGCACCGGCCCGGCGCTGGAGAAAGTGTTCCTGTCGCTGCGCAGGAAGGACAGGGACCTGCGGCTTGCCGGCTTCGTCTCCGCCAGCGGCTCGTCCGGCACGCTCGCCGCGGGCGACTATCTCAAGGCTGCGCACGGCAGCACGATTGGAGTGGTAGAGGCGGTGGAGTGCCCAACCCTGCTGATGAACGGCTACGGGGAGCACAACATCCAAGGCATCGGCGACAAGCACGTGCCGCTGATCCACAACGTGATGAACACCGACCTGGTGATCGGCGTCAGCGACCGGGCGACCGACGGCCTCAACGCAGTGTTCAATACCGACACCGGCCGCGCCTACCTCGCGCGCAGGCTCGGGGTGGCGCCGGCGCTGCTCCAGAAGCTCGGCCTGTTCGGGCTGTCCTCCATCGCCAACATCCTCGGCGCCATCAAGATGGCCAGGCACTGGCACCTCGGCGCCGACGACGTGATCGTCACGGTGGCGACCGACGGCCACGAGATGTACGTGAGCGAAATGCGCCGCTACCTGATGCGCCATGGCAGCAAGGGCGAGCTTACCGATGGGATGGCCGCCGAGATCGTCGGCCGGCATCTCATGGGCGCCGACACCGAGCACGTGCTCGAGGCCGGTCAGCACGAGCGGGAGCGCATCTTCAACCTCGGCTATTTCACCTGGGTCGAGCAGCAGGGCATCGCGCTCGCCGACTTCGACAAGCGAAAGTCGCAGGCGTTCTGGCGCGGTCTGCAGGCGCTCGTGCCGCAGTGGGACGAGATGATCGAGGCCTTCAATCGCGACAGCGGCATGGCGGCGGCCGCCTGATGCCTCTGCCTCCAACGACGAGACGCGTATGAGCACCGACACCCTGGTCAAGCTCTACCAGCAGCTGCGCGAGGCGACGCTCCGGCGCGACCGCGGTCTGCGCGAGAAGGTGATGTCGCTCGAGGAGGCGGCGAGGCTCGTCAACGATGGCGATCACGTCGGCGTCGGCGGCTGCACGCTCTCGCGCACGCCGTTCGCCATGTTCTGGGCGCTGGTCCGCGCGCGCAAGAAGGGCCTCACCCTCTCGCGCTCGATCACCTCCACGGAAGGCGATCTCGCACTCGTATCCGGCCTCTCGGACCACGTCATCACGAGCTGGTTCAGCCAGGGCATCGTGTGGGGCATCTCCAAGATCATGCGCCATTTCACGGAAAACAAGCTCGCCACCTTCGAGGAATGGAGCCACATGTCGATGGGGCTGCGCTATCGCGCCGGCGCCATGGGCGTGCCCTTCATGCCGTCGCGCTCGATGGTGGGCTCCGACGTCGGCCGGCTGGTCGGCGACCAGCTCAAGACCATGGCCTGCCCGTTCACCGGCGAGCAGGTGGCGCTGCTGCCGGCGCTCAATCCGGACGTGGCGCTGATCCACGTGCAGCGCTGCGACGCCTACGGCAACGCCCAGCTCGACGGGCTGCAGTTCATGGACATCGACATGGCCATGGCGGCGACCCGCGTGATCCTGACGACGGAGCGGATCGTCTCCAACGACCAGATCCGCCGCACCCCCGACGCCACGCGCATCCCCTTCTTTGCGGTGGAGGCGGTGGTGGAGGCGCCGATCGGCTGCGCGCCGCACGAGTGCTACGGCGTCTACGAGCCGTTCTTCTCCCACCTCGACCATTACGCCGAGCGGACCGCGAAGGACCCGCTCAAGGGCGCGCAGCAATACCTGGAGGAGTTCTACTACGGGCCGAAGTCCTGGTCGGACTACCTCGCCAAACTCGGCATGGATGCCGTGCTCGATGCCTGCCGCCGCGGCCGGAGCGTCCACAATGACTAAGCAGGCATCCGCCGCAGCCTACACGGCCTCCGAGCTGCTGGCGGTTAGCGCTGGCCGCCTCCTGAAAGACGGGCAGATCGTGTTCGCCGGCGTCGGCATCCCGCTGCTCGCCGCGACCCTGGCCCAGCGCAATTTCGCCCCGCACCTCACCATCCTGTTCGAAGGCGGCACCATCGGCCCGTTCATCGTGCCGGGCGAGCTGCCGCCGTCGACCAACGAGCAGCGCTGCACGCGGCGCGCCAACATGGTGCTGCCGATCACCGACGTGCTGCTCCTGCTGCAGCGCGGCTATGTCGACGTGGGCTTCATGGGCGGGGCACAGATCGATCGCTTCGGCAACCTCAACTCCTCGTTCATCGGCGACACCGCCAACCCGAAGATCCGGCTTCCGGGCACGGGCGGCGGCAACGACATCTCCTCGCTCACCAACATGATCGTGGCCATGAAGCACGAGAAGCGCCGGTTCGTGTCCCAGGTCGACTTCATCACCTCGCCGGGCTGGATCAAGGGCGGTCGCTCGCGCGAGCGACGCCGGCCTGCCGCAGGGCGGCATGTGGCGCGTTGTCACCGATCTGGCGATCATGGGCTTCGACGCGGAGACCCGCGAGATGAAGGTGCTGGCGCTGCAGCAGGGCGTCACGCGGGAGCAGGTGCAGGAGAACACGGGCTTCGAGCTCGAGTTCGACAGAAAGGTCGAGACCGCCGATCCGCCGCGCAAGGACGAGCTCGAGGTCCTGCGCGAGCTCGACCCCGAGCGACTGTATACGGCGTGAAGTTGTCATCGCCGGAATTTCGCTCAAGCGAAATATCCGGGACCCAGGAGCTGCAGCTTGGATGGGTGCAGTGTGGTGGCCTCTGGGTCCCGGCCCCCGGGCTGCGCCTTCGGCCGGGATGACGAGAAAGCGCACTGCTCAACGGAGAGTGAGAGATGGCCAGACTAAGAAGAATACCGTATTCGGCATCGCCATGCGCAACTTCACTAAGTACCCGGAGATGCCGAGCGCGAAGGAGCTGATCGACTACGGCGTGCGCATGGAGGAGCTGGGCTACGAGTTGCTGTGGGCCTGGGACCACATCCTGCTCGGCGTCGACCCCAACTTCCCGATCCACGAGGCGCTGACGATCCTGACCGCCGTTGCGGCGCGCACCTCCAAGATCAAGGTAGGCACCGGCATTCTCGTCATGCCCATGCGCAACCCCGTGATCCTCGCCAAGGAGCTCGCCACCATCGACCACATCTCGGACGGCCGGCTGATCGTCGGCGCCGCGGTCGGCTGGTACAAGCGCGAGTTCGACTCCATGGGCGTCGACTTCCATCAGCGCGGCAAGATCATGGAGCAAAGCCTGGAGATCATCAGCAGGCTGTGGACGGAGGAGAAGGTCGACGGCGACTATCCGCCCTACAAGCTGCGCGGCGCGGTGCTCTATCCCAAGCCCGTACAGAAGCCGCGCCCACCCATCCTGATCGGCGGCTATGTCGACGCGGTGCTCAAGCGCGCCGCCACCAAGGGCGACGGCTGGCTCACCTACTACTACACGCCGGAGAGCTTCACGCGCGTGTGGGGCAAGGTGCGCCGGTTCGCCGAGGAAGCAGGCCGCAACCCCGACGAGCTGATCTCCACCAACCAGCTCCCCATCTGCATCGGCGAGCGCGCCAAGATCGAGGCGCCGATGAAGCACTGGCTGCAGACCGAGTGGGACTACGCCTCCTGGTCGGAATCGACCATGGAGAGCGCCATCATGGGCACGGTCGAGGAGTGCATCGAGCAGCTCGGACCCCATATCGAGGCCGGCGTCGACCGCATCATCTTCGTCCCCTACAAGTACGAGAAGGAGCAGGTGGAGGCCGTTGCCCAGCAGATCATCCCGCGGCTCAAAAGAGGGGCGAAGTAGCCCGTATCGCGCGGGGGTTGCAGCGCCTGCACCTTGTCAGGCGTCCACCGTTCACCTTAGGCTCGGCCCCGTCCGTCGTTCCAGGAGCGGCACGACCCGGCTGCCTACTTGCCGCTTCGCAGCAAAGGGAGACTCCCATGATATCGCGTACTCCGAAAGCCCTGCTCGCCGCGCTGGGGGCCATGCTCCTCGCCGGGGTCGCCCAGGCCCAGGACACCATCAAGATCGGCGTCACGCAGCCGCTGACCGGCGCGTTTGCCGCTAGCGGCAACTACGTGACCCAGGGCGCCCAGATCGCCGAGGAGGAGATCAACAAGGCCGGCGGCGTGCTCGGCAAGAAGATCCAGCTCATTATCGAGGATAACAAGTCCAACCCGACCGAGGCCGTCGCCACCGCCGAGAAGCTGATCGTGCGCGACAAGGTGCCGGTGATGTTGGGCGCCTGGAGCTCGACGCTGACGCTCGCCGTCATGCCCAAGCTCGAGGAGTACAAGGTGCCGATGGTGGTGGAGACCTCCTCCTCCGGCAAGATCACCACCTCCGGCAATCCCTACATCTTCCGCATCAGCCCCACCTCGCAGATGGAGGCCAGGGCGTTCACGCCGCTGTACAAGAAGATGGGGATCAAGAAGGCGGCGTTCCTCTCGACCAACAACGACTTCGGCCTCGGCGCGGCCAAGGAGTTCGCCACGGCAGCCGAGAAGGCGGGCGTCAAGATCGTGGCCAAGGAGACGATGGATCCCAAGGCGACGGACTTCTCGGCCCAGCTCGCCAAGATCAAGGCCTCGGGCGCCGATACGCTGTTCGTGACGACCGCGGTCGAGCAGGCGACGCTGATCCTCAAGCAGGCGAAAGACCAGCAGGTCAAGGCCCGCGTCATCACGACGGGCGGGTCCGTTTCGCCCGATCAGCTGATCGCGCAGGCCGGCGCCGCCGCCAACGGTTCCTACCACCTCGTGTTCTTTACGCCGTGGTTCCCGGAAGCCGTGAAGAACCCCGCCGTGGCAAAGAAGTTCGTCGCGCTGTGGAAGGCGAAGGGCCACGCCGTCGGCGGGCTCACCGAAGGCTTCCGCGGCTGGGACGGCCTCAACGTGATCGTCGCGGGCATCAAGGCCGCCGGCAAGGCCGACTCCGCGGCCATCACCAAGGCGCTCTGGGGCGTCAAGGTGAAGGGCATCAACGGCGACATCTCCTTCATCAAGCAGGGCCCCGCCGGCAAGGAAAGCGCGCAGAACGTGCCCAGCGTCTACCTGGTCAAGATCGAGGGCGGCAAGGTCGTGAAGCAGTAGTCCTCGCCACAGGATGTTTGTCATCCCGGCGCTTGTCGCCGGGATCCATCTTACCGCATGCTCCAGTGCTCGCGGATGAGTGGATCCCGGGCACGTGGCCCGGGATGACACTTTGGGCGAGTTCCTCCAGCACGGTCTCAACGCCCTGATCCTGGGCGGCACCTATGCCCTGCTGGGCATCGGGCTGACGCTGATCTTCGGCATCATGCGGGTGGTGAATTTCACCCACGGCGAGCTCTACAGCTTCGGCGCCTACATGATGTTCATGTGGGTGATGGTCGCCGGGGTGAACTTCTTCCTCGCCCTGCCGCTTGCCGTGCTGCTCGGCGTCGTGCTCGGCGCCGCGATCGAGGTGACGCTGCTCAGGCGGCTCAGGGGGGCCGACATCGACACCACCATGCTGGTGATGATCGGCGCCTGGATCGCGCTGCAGAATACCGAGCAGCTGACGTGGTCGGGCGTTGCCAAGTCGATCAATTCGCCGTTCCCCGCCGATCCCCTGGTGCTGGGCCCGGTGTCGGTGTCCTGGAACCGGCTGTTCGTGTTCGTCGTCGCTATTCTGCTGATTGTTGGCGCCTACGCGCTCATCAACCGCACCAGGCTCGGCAAGGCCATGCGCGCCACCTTCCAGGACCGCGAGACGGCCGCGCTGATGGGCATCGAGATCAACACGATCTATACGGCGACGTTTGCCCTGGGCTCGGGGCTTGCCGCCGCGGCCGGCGCGCTGCTGGGCCCCGTGTTCGTGGTCTATCCGACCATGGGCGATCTCGCCTCGCTCAAGGCCTTCGCCATCGTCATTCTGGGCGGGCTGGGCAGCATCCCGGGCGCCACGGTGGGCGGCTTCATCCTGGCCCTGATGGAGGAGCTGGGTGCCGGCTACGTCTCCTCGGGCTTCCGCGACGGCATGGGCTTCATGCTCATCATTCTGATCCTGATCGTCAGGCCGACGGGGCTCTTCGCGCAGAAGGAGCGGATCGGGTGAGACGCGCGCTCACCATCGCCTGGCTGGCCTTTCTGGCTTCCATTCCGCTGTGGCTGTGGGACCTCTACGTCCTGCACGTGCTCGTCATTACCGGCATCTTCATCATCGCCGCCATGAGCCTCAACCTGCTGCTCGGCTACACGGGCCAGCTGAGCCTCGGCCACGTCGCCTTCTTCGGCATCGGCGCCTACACCTCGAGCCTCGTCTCGCTCGGCTTCGAGGTGCATCTGCTGCCCGACTGGCTGGTGAGCCTGGAGCCGAAGCCGGTATGGCTCGGCATGCTGTGCGGCGTCCTCGTCGCGGGAATGTGCGGCTGGGCGATCGGCCGCATCTCCTTCAAGGTGCGCGGCGCCTACTTCGTCATCGTGACGGTGAGCTTCGCGGAGGTGGTGCGGCTGGTGGCGCTCAACTGGGTGGAGCTGACGCAAGGGCCGATGGCGCTCAACAACATCCCGCCACTGCGGCTCGGCATCCCGGATCTGTTCGAGCTCTCGTTCCTGCGCAAGCCGGCCAACTACTACCTCGTGCTTGCCGTGGCCGTGCTGTCCTACGTGCTGATCCGCCGTCTCGTCTACTCGCGCGCCGGCCGGGCCATGATCGCGCTCCGGGAGAACGAGCCGCTTGCGGCCTCCGTCGGCGTGGACGTGACCCAGTACCTCGTGCTCGCCACGGTGGTTTCCGCCGCCATCGCCGGCGCGGCCGGCGCGCTCTATGCGCATTACGTGCGCATCGTCGACCCCGACGTGTTCCTGTTCATCTATACGGTGACGATGGTGATCATGGTGGTCAGCGGCGGCAAGGGAACGCTCGCCGGACCGATCGTCGGCGGCATCATCTTCGGCCTGCTGCCGGAGATCCTGCGCGGGTTCGAGATCCAGCCCGAGGTGCAGTGGGTGATCTACGGCGTGCTGATGATCCTGGTGGTCTACTTCCTCCCCGAGGGCATCGTGCCGGCAGTGCGCGATTTCTGGCAGCGGCGGTCCGGGGCGGGACAATCGCCCGAAGCGGCAGCCGGCGATGGCCGCTCGATCGAGGCCGCCCGATGAGCGCGCGCTCCGCCGAGCTGACGGTCGATGGCCTCACCATACGGTTCGGCGGGCTCACGGCCGTCGACGGCATGACGTTCGAGGTCGGCCAGGGCGAGGTGCTGTCGCTCATCGGCCCCAACGGCGCCGGCAAGACCTCGGCCTTCAACGCCATCACCGGCTACATCGAGCCGGCGGGCGGCGCCATCGTCTACCGCGGCACGCCGCTCAACCGGCTGAAGCCCAACCGGATTGCGGCACTCGGCGTGGTGCGCACGTTCCAGAAGACCAGCGTGTTCGCCGGCCGCACCGTGCACGACAACGTGCTGATCGGCCTGCACCTGCGCTCGCAGCAGAAGCCGCTCGCCATCCTTCTGGGCCTGCCGTCGGTCGGCCGGGAGGAGCGGCGGCTCGCCCAGGAAGCCACGGAGGTGCTGCGGTTCGTGGGGCTCGAGGCGCGGGCTGGGCAGGTGGCCTCGTCGCTGCCCTACGGCGAGCTACGGCTGCTCGAGGTGGCCGTGGCTCTGGCCGCCAGGCCCACGCTGCTCCTGCTCGACGAGCCGGTCTCGGGCATGAACCCGACGGAGACGGCGAGCTTCATGCAGCTGCTGGCCCGCATCCGCGCGCAAGGCATCACCATCCTGCTGGTCGAGCACGACATGAAGATGGTGATGGGCGTGTCCGACCGCATCGTCTGCCTGAACCAGGGTCGCATCATCGCCGACGGGTCCCCGGCGGAGATCCAGCGCAATCCCGACGTGATCCGGGCCTATCTCGGAGCGAAGTTCGCCAACACGAGATAATATGGCAGAGGGCGGCGCTTGGCCTGGCGCCAATGTCATTGACGCGGCCGCTTTTTTGTAGTTACATTTTCGCACTACACGAGAGTTGCTGCTTGCGCTTCGAGTGGGACCCGGCAAAGGCCGAAAGCAATCTGAGGAAGCATGGGGTCAGCTTCGAGCTTGCCATGCGCGCCTTCGCGGACCCATTCGCGTTCACCGAGCAGGATCGGATCGAAGGCGGAGAGTATCGCTGGCAGACCGTTGGCATGGTGGAGGCAATCTTCTTGCTTCTGGTCGCGCACGTCGACCGCGAAGAGGATGGCGCGCTGGTAGTTCGCATCATCTCGGCACGCGCGGCAACGCGCAAAGAGAGGAGGCGCTATGCCCAAGACCGTCAGGCGTGAGTTCGATCCGGCGAAGCCCCCCCGCATCGCCGCCAGGCAGAAGGCTGAAATCAAGGCGCTCAAGGAGAGGCCGGACAGCGCAATCGACCTCACCGACATCCCGGAGCTGACCGACAAATTCTGGCGCAACGCAGCGCGCAATCCCTACTTTCGGCCCGTCAAGCAGCAGCTGACGCTGCGCCTGGATGCCGACCTGATCGCCTGGTTCAAGCGGCACGCAAAAGAGGGCCGCGGCTACCAGACCGGCATCAACCGCGCCCTGCGCGAGCATGTCGAGCGGCATGCGAAGAAAACGGGTTGAGCCGCCAAGCCGAATGACCGGGAGCAGACGAGAGCCGACCCGGGATCGAATGCGGTCCACCTACCGCCGCGAGAGGTACGCACGTGCTCACTGTTGAAGGCCTCACCTGCCGCTACGGCAAGGTCGCCGCCGTGCGGGATCTGTCGATCGAGGTCAACCAGGGCGAGCTCGTCACGCTGATCGGGGCCAACGGCGCCGGAAAAACCACGACCTTGCGGGCGATCTCCGGCGTGCTGCCTCCCGCCGCCGGCCGCATCACCTTCCTCGGCGAGGACATCACGCGGGCTAGTCCCAAGCGAATTCTCCAGCTAGGCATCGCCCACTGCCCCGAGGGGCGTCGCGTCTTTCCCTACATGACGGTCGCCGAGAACCTGGAGATGGGGTCCTACCTGCGCACCGACGCGCGCGCCATCGCCTCCGACTTGGCCGAGCTCTACGCTCGCTTCCCGGTGCTCCACGAGCGGCGCAGCCAGGCCGCCGGCACCTTGTCGGGCGGCGAGCAGCAGATGCTGGCGATTTCGCGCGCGCTCATGTCCCGGCCCAAGCTCGTGCTGTTCGACGAGCCGTCTCTGGGGCTGGCGCCCAATCTCGTCGAGCGCACGTTCGACATCATCCTGGACATCCGCGCGCGCGGTGTCACGGTGGTGATGGTGGAGCAGAACGCCTTTGCCGCGCTCGAGCTGTCCGACCGCTCCTACGTGCTGGAGCAGGGGCGCGTGGCGCTTACGGGCACCGGTGCGGAGCTGCTCGACAACCCGCACGTCAAGAGCGCCTATCTGGGCGCCTGAGAGGGGATCAGAGCAGGATTTACGCTTCGGCCGAAACGTCGCGATCGAGGCAAGGCGATTCAATCCGAAGCGATCCTGCTCTAAGCCTTCTTCTCCCAGCGTCCCTGGGGCGACTGCTGCCAGTAAGTCACCTCGGCGCCGGAGGCCTGGGCGCCCTTCCACTGCTCGCGGGCGTTTGCCACCGCCGCCGCATCATGCCCATCGAACAGATAGACGACGCGCACATAGCCTGCGAGGTCGCACCCCTCCGCACCGTCGACGAGAAAGCGCACCTGGGAGCCGTTGGGGTTCTCCTCGCCCGTCGTCAGGAACACCGGCTGGGAGGCCGGGCTGCCGTCGCGCCTGGTGCCGTGCGGCAGGAAACTGTCCTCGCGATAGGTCCAAAGCAACGTATCGAGCGCCTCGACGCGTTCCTCGGAGCCGGCTTGCACGACGGCGCGCCAGCCTCGCTCGAGCGTCTTCTCGACAAGGCTTGGCAGCACGCGCTCGAGCGGCTGGTGCTCCAGGTGATAGAACAGGACTTCGGTCATTGCCGCTCGCAAGCCTCAAGGGGCACCCGCCGGTGGCCCCTTCGCCACCCTGCCCAGCCTATCAGGTGCGAACGGTGGGCCGGTAGCGCTGTTCGGGCAATCCATACGTCCAGGCCACGGCCTCGCGGGCGGTGCGCATGTTGGCCGGCACCTGCAGGAAGTAGCGCTTGTGCGTTCCATCGGGCTCGGGCGAGCCGTTGACCACCTCCACGGCGGCCCACGCCTCCCAGCGCCATCGCTGCCGCCACAGCGTTCCGACCTCGTCGCGCGAGACGGGGTGGGCGCCGCCTTCGGCGATGAAGCGCTCCGGCGTGAGCACCTCGATCATGCAGCGCCGGACCTGGGGATCGCTGGCAGCCGAAATGGCGCGAACGCCGAGCCGCTCGGGCTGATCGATGATCCACGGCGGCACCAGCACGCCCTTCCAGGCATGGGCCGTCCACCCGTCGCCGTAGCCCAGCGCGGGCCCCCTGGCCGAATGCAATCGCCCCCTGGCATCCTGGCGGATGAGCTGCGGCTTGTCGGCCAGCCAGCAAGCGCGCTCGTGGGGAATCATCCAGGACGCGTGCGGGGCGATCTCCCACAATCCCGCAGGCCCCTCAGTCTGGCGGTGAAGCCCCGCCACGTCGTGGAGATACTGAAGTGCGCCCAGGGGAGGGGCGGTGTGGAAGCTGAAGCTGCCGGCGGTGAAGCCGAGCCTGGCGCGCCGATTGGCAAGGGACAAAAGATCGCCAAGCCGCTGGCGCAGCGGCGGCTGCACGCGCTCGCAATCCCGCTGCACCGCCTCATCGATGCTGGTGCAGAAGGCGGGCACCCGCGCCAGCCGCTGCTCCCCAGACAAAGCCAGCCGGACGTTGAGACCTATCGCCCGCTCCGCGGCGGCTTCGGCCTTGCGGCAAACCATGTCGCCAACCAGCGACTTGACGTTCGCGCCCGCGTTCCGGCGCAGGCGAGCCCAGGAGATTGCCATTTCCCAGGGGCCGCCGGACCAAACGATCTGATGGGGCGGAGGCAGGCTCGCGGCGGCATAGGCCTTTGCCACGCCAGCTTCGGCCGCCGCCCTGTCGCCGGGCGACGTGGTCAACCTGATCTGCGCCCAGCGCTCGCCGTAGCCAGCGAGCTCGGCCCTCTGGGCGTCGGTGAGGCGGGCGACCTCAATCAGAGACAAGCACCGCGTCCTTCGGCTCCAGCTCGCGCTGGCGGCGAACACGATAGGTGCCTTCGGCCAGCGCGATCGGGGCATGCTCCTCGTGCAGGAGCGTCGCCGGGCCGCCGGTCACCTTGACGTGGCCGACGTAGAGACCGGCCGGGATCTCGCGGGCAAGCGCGTCGTCGCGGAACATGGTCACGCGATCATAGATGGCGTGCCGATGCCCCGTAACCTCGCCTTCCGCGAGCACGGTGGCGCCCGCCTGGTCGGCACAGACCATGGCACCCGAAGGCTCGACGTCGGCCACCCGCTCGATCAGAAGATCGCCTTGAGCAAACATCTCGTTCATCGGTCTCTCCTTCTTCAAGAGCGCGAAAAATCGGTGTCCAGCAAACCGGTTGCAGCAGGTTGGGTTCCACTCCGGCTGCAATCAATTCGCCTGCATCGCGGAGGCGATGCCACCCATGACTGCCGCTGGCAGCGCCTCGAGGCGAAGCTTGCGAGACCGTGCCGCGCGGCTCACGCAATTCTTGCGCGGTCGAACACCTCTCGCAAAGAGCAGCCGAGCCCCTGATTCTGGCTTCTTTGTGGATTTCCGGGCAGCACTTGGTGGAGGGCTGACGTGCAGATTGGATGAATGATACCTTCCCGCCTAACGTCTGACCTTTGGAATCCAGGGATAGGAGCATAGCGACGTGATGCGCCCGACCTCGGCGCATAGGCGGTTCCATGCGATGCAGGCGGCGTCAGCAATTGCGTCGTAGTCGGCGAGCAGTCGATGGGAGAGGAAGCGCTCTTTGAGGTGGAGCCACACGCGCTCGACGGGGTTCAGCTCGGGCGAGTAGGGCGGCAGCGGCACCAGCGTGATGTTGTGGGGAATGCGCAGGGCACCGGAACCGTGCCAGCCGGCTTGGTCGAGCAGCATGGCGACGTGCTCGTCATCGCCGATGGTCGCAGCGAAGCGGTCGAGGAACACCTGCATCGCCTCGGTATTGACGTACGGCATGACGAGCGCGAAGGCGCTATCGGTTCCCGGCTCGACGGCGGCGAAGATGTAGGCGAACGTGAAGCGCTTGTCGCAGAGCCCCGGCGGACGCTGGCCTCGCCTCCACCAGACGTGGCACGTGCGCCCCTTCTGCCCGATGCGGGCCTCGTCTTGGAAGAAGAGGCGGATGCGCTTGTTTTTATGCGTACGCTGTATTTTTCTGAGCAGCGCCGGGGCTCTTTTTAAAGGCCGCCTGGGCGGCCGGGTCTTTTTGCGGATGGCTCGGGCGCGCCTTCTGTCGCGAGAACCCCAGACGCTTCAGCAGCCGGCCGAGCGACCAGGGATGTAGATCTGGTGGGCGGTAATTTGTGTCAAATCGCGCTGCTTTTTTAGGCAGCGGCCCGCTGCGTGGGATACTGATCGCTTCGGCGACGCGCGCTTCAATCCCGCGGCGCGCCGCGTTGTTGAACGCCTCCCGCGAGCGCGCGCGAACGGCTCGGAATCCCTTATCGCGGCCACTGCACTAACGGATGCGCCGATGACCTTTGCCGCGGCCTTGTCATCGAACAAGGGTGCCGCCGGGAAGGGGCAATGGGTGATGAAAACGAAGCCATGGACGGCGGGCGAAGTCGGCGCCGCTCACGGGAATGTGACAGCCTCCGGCCGGCCGTGATGCCCGTCGCCTGCTGCAGAGCAAGGTCCTATGCCGGGCGCGCCGAGGCCAGGACCCCCGTCAATCTCCAGTCCACACCGAGCGGCATCGAGGCCGGAGCCGAAGGATTGAAGGGAACCGAGAGATCAACATCCAAGTTGTTTGTCCAAGCTCAGCAGGGAGTTTGGTGTCATGGAACTCAAGACGGCAGTCGGTGAAGAATTACGGGAGGTCGCCTGGCTGGCGACGGTCGTGCTCAGCCTTTCCACTTTGAGCGTCGGCTTGGCGGTTGGTTTGTCGCTGGCGCTGCTGGGAGGGTTGCCGACTTTCGGCACAATCTGAACCGGGCTTCCCGTTCGCGGAACACCCGTCGCGGAAACGATTGACCGACTGCGCTCAGCCGCTTCCGGCATCGCTCGGATCCAAGCCAAGCTACGTGACCGGCGCGCTTCCCCCTGGTGCTCCCCGCACGCCGGTCGCGCTCAGGACCCGCGGCTCCCCCAGGCCGCGGGTCTTTTCCCTGGCACCGGCAAGACGATTTACCGACCCGAGCGCGAAACAGCCGGGCAGTGGGACGCTTAACCGTTCTTGCGGTACTATGCGGGAAAGTCGCTCGCGTACCAGGAGCCCCTCATGGCGCCCAGGCCCAACTGGAAAGGCTACCTCAAGCTCTCGCTCGTCTCCTGTCCGGTTGCCCTCTTCCCGGCCACGACCACGTCGGAGCGCGTCTCGTTTCGCACCTTGAACCGCGAGACCGGCAACCGGGTCCGCCGCCAGTTCGTCGACGAGCAGACGGGCGCGCCGGTGGAGACCGAGGAGCAGGTCAAGGGCTACGAGGTCGGCAAGGGCGAGTTCATCCAGATCGAGGATGACGAGCTCAAGACGGTGCAGATCGAGAGCAACCACACGATCGATATCGAGCGCTTCGTTCCGCGTGCCGACATCGACGAGCTCTACCTCGACACGCCCTACTACCTGACGCCGACCGATCGCGTGGGCGAGGAGGCGTTCGCGGTCATCCGCGACGCCATGCGCTCGGAGAAGATGGTGGGCCTTGCCCGCGTCGTCCTCTACCGCCGCGAGCGACTGATGATGCTGGAGCCTCGCGACAAGGGAATTGCGGCGATGACGCTGCGCTTCGCCAACGAGGTGCACGCGTCCTCCAACTACTTCGATGAGATCCCGGACGCGGCGATCCCCAAGGAGATGCTGGAGCTTGCCAAGCACATCATCGAGAAGATGACCGGCAAGTTCCGCCCCGAGGAGTTCCAGGATCGCTACGAGAACGCGGTCATCGAGCTCATCCGCTCCAAGCAGAAGGGCATGCCGATCACGCCGCAGCCGACGCATCGGCAGGCCAACGTCATCAACCTCATGGACGCGCTGCGGCGCAGCGTGGAGGGCGCCAAAGGCGACGCCGGCGAAAAGTCCGCCGCCTCGCCGCGCTCGTCGGCCAAGAAGCCCGCCGCGGACCGGCGCGCCAAGGGCAAGGCCCGCATAAAGAAGGCGGGCTGATCGCTGAGACGCCATGGCCGATACCGAGCTTCGCGAGTACAACCGCAAGCGCAACTTCACGCGCACCGCTGAGCCGCAGGGAAAGCTGCGCCGCCGGACGGGGCGTCTGTTCGTGGTGCAGAAGCACGCCGCGCGCCGCCTTCACTACGACTTTCGCCTCGAGCTCGACGGTGTCCTGAAGAGCTGGGCCGTGACCCGGGGACCGAGCCTGTCGCCGGCAGACAAGCGGCTCGCCGTGCGCACGGAAGACCATCCCCTCGACTATGCCGAGTTCGAAGGCCGCATCCCCGAGGGAGAATACGGCGCGGGCAGCGTCATCGTCTGGGACCGCGGCCGCTGGTCGACGGAAGGCGATCCGCATCAGCAGCTCGCCAAGGGCCACCTCGTGGTCGACCTCGATGGCAGCAAGCTCAAGGGGCGCTGGCACCTCGTGCACATGCGCGGCCGCGATGTCCGCGGCAAGGAGAACTGGCTTCTGATCAAGGCCGACGATGCATACGCCGTCGCGTCGGGAAAAGCGGACCTGCTCGAAGCCAAGCCGCGCTCGGTCAAGACCGGCCGCACCATCGAGGATATCGCGGGGAGCAAGGTCAAGATCAAGCCGAAGCGCTCGAGCAAGGCAGAGGCCCGGTCGCGAGCGCCCGCGGCCAAGGCCCTCCAAGTTGGAGACGGCAGCAAGCGCGAGTTGGCCTCAGGCAAACCGCAGCAGAAGGTGAAAGGCGGCAAGCGGGGGGCATTGCCGGAGTTCATCGAGCCGCAGCTTGCCACGCTCGCGGGCAAGCCGCCGTCGGGTGACAGCTGGGTGCATGAGGTCAAGTTCGACGGCTACCGGTTGCTCGCGCGCATCGACGCCGGTCGGGCCAAGCTCAAGACCCGCAGCGGACTCGACTGGACCACGAAGTTTCCGAGCCTCAAGAAGGCGCTCGAGGCCCTGCCCGTCGTCTCCGCGCTTTTCGATGGCGAGGTCGTCGTGGAGACGGAGCGGGGCACGCCGGACTTCGCCGGTCTGCAGGCGGACCTGAGCGAAGGCCGCAGCGACCGCTTTCGCTACTATCTCTTCGATCTTTTGTATCTGGACGGCGTCGACCTGACCGGCGCAACCCTGCTCGACCGCAAGCGGGCGCTGGCGCAGCTGCTTTCCGGCTACGAGGGCGACGTCCTGAAATTGAGCGAGCATTTCACCGCGCGCGGCGACGTCATGCTCACGCATGCCTGCCGCCTCGGCCTCGAGGGCATCGTCTCCAAGCTCAAGAGCGCCCGCTATCGCTCCGGCCGCAGCAAGGCCTGGCTCAAGACGAAGTGCGTGGAGGGAAGCGAGTTCGTCATCATCGGCTATGTGCCCTCCACCACGCAGCGGCGCGCGATCGGCTCGCTGGTGCTGGGCTTCCACAGAAAGGGCAAGCTCGAATATGCCGGCCGCGTCGGCTCGGGCTTCACCACCCGCGTCGCCCAGGACCTTTGGCACAAGCTGGAGACGCTCCGCATCGACAGCCCGCCGCTCGAGACGGCGCCGCCGCCGGAGGTGCGCCGCAACGTGCGCTGGACCAAGCCGTCGCTGGTGGCCGATGTCGAGATCCGCGGCTGGACCGCGGACAACATCGCCCGCCATGCCGTCTTCAAGGGGCTGCGCCAGGACAAGCCGGCGGCCGACGTTGTGCAGGAGCGCTCCATCGCGAAGGCTGCTGCCGCATCATCCGCGTTGCCGGTGCCGCTCACCCATCCCGACCGCGTGCTGTGGCCCGACGTCGGCGTGACGAAACAGGGCCTCGCCGAGTTCTATGCCGAGATCTGGCAATGGATCGCGCCGCTATGTCGTCGATCGGCCGCTGGCGCTTGTGCGCTGCCCGGGCGGCGTCGACGCGGGCTGCTTCTTCCAGAAGCATGCATGGGCCGGGAGCGGCGCGCACATCATCCGCTCGCGCGACCCCGAGGGCGGCGAGGAGATCCTCACCATCAAGGACCTCAAAGGTCTGATCTCGCTGGTGCAGGCCTCCGTGCTGGAGATTCACGTGTGGGGCGCCAAGCTCGGCACTATCGAGAAGCCCGACGGCATCACCTTCGACCTCGATCCCGACGCCGAGGTCGCCTGGACCGACGTCGTCGATGCCGCCTTCGAGGTGCGCGACCGCCTGAAGGAGGCGGGGCTGGCGAGCCTGGTCAAGACCACCGGCGGCAAGGGCCTGCACGTCTATGCGCCCCTGAAGCCGCATGCCGGTTGGGGCGCGGCGAAGGACTTCGCCCACGCGCTTGCCAAGCAGATGGCCAAGGACAGTCCGAAGAAATATCTGGCCATGGCGTCCAAGTCGGCGCGGCGCGGCCGCATCTTCATCGACTACCTGCGCAACGGCCGCGGCGCCACGGCGGTAGCCGCCTACTCCACGCGCGCGCGGGCAGGCGCGACCGTATCGACGCCGCTTGCCTGGGAGGAACTGGGCCCCGACCTGCGGTCCGACCGGTTCACCATGGCCAACCTGCTGCACCGCCTGGCGCATCTCAAAGACCCGTGGGCGGACCTCGCCAAGATGGCCCGACGCCTGCCGGGCTAGGCGCTCGCCTGGCTTCCCGCACCGTTTACTTTGTTCGCCGTGTCGCGCTTTGGCGGGCCGCAACTCGGGTCGTCGCTGCGGCACGCTTCTTGAAGAGGTAGGCGCATCCTCCCTGCATTCGGGCCGCGGCCACAAGGACCGCCAACCATGATGTCCGCCGCCGACCCCTGGTCTCTGCCGCGCCTGGTCACTGTCCCGCTTCAGACCGCAGACGAGGCAAGCCCCGGCGACCGCCATGAGGTCGAGCAGGTCGCAGCCGTGCATCCGGCGCCCCGTGTCGCGCTGTTCGGCAACTTCGGCACCGGCAACACCGGCAACGAGAGCTCGCTCACCGCCATGATCAGGGCGCTCGAGCGCATCCGCCCTGACGCCCGCCTCACCTGCATTTGCTATCTGCCCGCAATGGTCATGGCCGATCACGGCATCGCCGCCGTGCCGCTGCGATGGCAGGGCTTTCGCCACCCGGCTTGGACCTTCTTCAACCGGATGTTCCTGCGAGTCCCGACCGAGCTCATCCGCATCGCCAAGATGATCGGCACGCTTCGTCGCGTCGACGTCATGATCCTGCCGGGAACGGGCATGCTCGACGATTTCGGCACGGGACCGTTCGAATGGCCCTTCGATCTTCTCAAGTGGTGCGTGGCGGCGAAGCTGTGCGGGGTCAGGACCGCCTTCGTCAGCGTGGGCGCAGGACCGATCCAGGTGCCGCTGAGCCGCTGGTTCATGAAGATCGCCGCGCGGATGGCCGACTATCGCTCCTACCGGGATGAGCTCTCCAGAGCGTTCATGGGCAGCATCGGCCTCGACACGCGCAAGGACGGAGTTTTTCCCGACCTGGTCTTCTCGCTGCCGACGCCGTCTCGCCCCGAAACGCCCGTGGCCCGGGACGACCGCCCGTGCGTCGGCGTGGGCATCATGAGCTATCGGGGCTGGCGACAGAAGGGGAAGACGATCTCGCCGGTCTATGCGCACTACCTTGCCAAGATGAAGCGCTTCGTCTTGTGGCTGGGCGAGCGCGGCTACCGCGTGAGGATCCTCGGCGGCGACGAGCGGGACACGGCGGCGCACCAGGATTTCCTGGCGCTGCTGCGCGCCGAGGGCGGACGGATCGAGGACTGGCTGTCCGCCGCGCCGACCGAGACGCTCGACCGGCTCCTTGGCCAGATCGCCGCGACCGACGTCGTCGTTGCCACCAGGTTTCACAACGTGCTGTGCGCGTTGATGATGGCGAAGCCGACCATTTCGATCGGCTACGCCCGCAAGAACGATGCGCTCATGCAGGAGATGGGCGTGGGCGAATACTGCCAGAGCATCGACGATCTCGACATCGATCGCCTGATTGCGCAGTTCGAGGCCCTGACGGCCAACAAGACCGCGCTCAGCGAAAGCCTGCACCGGAAGGCGGAATGCCAGCGGGAGGCCTTGCGACAGCAGGAGCGGCTGCTGGCCGCGCGGCTGCTGTAGTCTCGGCCGGGCTCGCAGATCCGCTAGCCGTCGAGCTGCCAGCGCCCGTTGGCGAGCCGGCAGGCGACGCCCTCGATCTTGCCTGTGTGCGCGCCCGCGGAGAGGATCAGCACGATATGGCGGCACACCCTGCCGCCCAGGTCCTTGAACGAGCCGGTCGGCTGCACCACCCCGCTCAAACGGCCGTTGGCGCGATGCCACACGTACGTTGCCCCGTCGCCGACCTCGGACAGCGCCACGCGGACCGCTTCGAGGGCCGCGATCTCGTCGTTCTCGTCGAGCAGAGCGCTGCTGTCGAGATATCGCGGGCGCACAAACTGGCTCGGCCCCTTGCCGCCGGACGCATCGGTGTGCGGACAGGTGCAGGCGGAAGACGAGGACGGTTTGGCTTCCTCGGCCGTCGCGCGCGGCGTGAGCGCGGAGAGGACCGCAACGAGAGCCGCAAATGCTACCAAACGGACAGCGCTACCCATGGCAACCCACTGACGATACCGTTGCAGACTTGAGCAAAACGCCCGTTTATGAGTGTCAGCGAGCGGGGTTAAATTGGCGTGAATGAAAGTGTCACTTCGCCCGGGAGGGAGATCATGACGGACAAGCCAAAGGGCGACTACTATGTGGGACCGCAAGCTGGCGATTTCGTCGCCGCGCCAGAGCCCTTCGCGCTGTTCGAGGCGTGGTTCGCCGACGCCAAGGCGCACGAGCCCAACGATCCCAACGCCATGGCGCTCGCCAGCGCCGATGCCGACGGCATGCCCAACGTGCGCATGACGCTGCTCAAGGGCGTCGACGCGGCCGGCCCCGAGACGCGCGGCTTCGTTTTCTATACCAACTTCGAGAGCGCCAAGGGCCGCGAGCTGCAGGCCTCCGGGAAAGCGGCGCTGTGCTTCCACTGGAAGTCGCTGCGCCGGCAGGTGCGCCTGCGCGGTCTCATCTCGGTCGTGAGCGATGCCGAGGCCGACGCCTACTTCGCCTCCCGCGCGCGCGGCAGCCGCCTCGGCGCATGGGCCTCGCGGCAGTCGCGCCCGCTGGAGAGCCGATTCGCGCTGGAGAAGGCCGTGGCAGCCGTGACGGCGCGATACCCCATCGGCGAAATCCCGAGGCCACCCTACTGGTCGGGCTTCCGCCTCACCCCGCTCGAGATGGAGTTCTGGCACGACCGCCCGTTCCGCCTGCACGAGCGCGTCGCCTTCCGCCGCGCCAGCCCCGGCGAGTCGTGGGCCAAGCAGCGCCTCTATCCGTGATGGCAAGGACGCGCGCCCATCGCGGGCCGCGTTTCACGTGAAACGTCACCAACCTGGCCGGCGTGGGAACAGCTATCGCTCTCGCGGGAACGCCTCGGGCCGCGTGCCGAACGGCACATGCTGCGCCGCGCGCAGGCCCACTTCGTCCCACTGCATGCCCGCGCCCAGCGCACGCGTCGCCGCCAGCTCCGCCGAGCGGGCCTGCGTGTGGTCGGTCAAGGGGCGCTCCTGCTTCTCCCACCGATCGAGCGCCGCCGGGATATCCGCGCTGCCCGTCACGATCTCCGCCAGGCTCAGCGCGTTCATCATGGCAAGGCAGGCGCCCTGGGCCAGCGTCGGCGGCAGGGCGTGCGCGGCATCGCCGACGACGGCGACGCGCCCCGCAGACCACCGGTCCAGCTTGGTCGTCTCGTAGACGTCGTAGCGCCCGCGGTCGCCGATCGTGGCGATGCCCGGCATGAGCATGGGGAACACGCTGCCCCACACGGCGGGCTTGATCGGCAAGGTCGCGGCTTCCGTGTCGGCGCGCGGCGCCATCATGGCGAAGTAGAGCTTGCCGTCCTCGCACGGCGCATAGAGGATGCGCAGCGTGCGCGGCTCGAAGGCCCAGAAGTCGATCACGTGCTCCCAGTCGCCGCCCATGAACGGCGCCCGGTCGACCAGCACGCGCACGATGCCGTCCTGGTACTTGTGGCGCGCGCACGCGAGGGCAAGCGAATCGCGCACGGCCGAGCGCACGCCGTCGGCAGCGATGACGAGGTCCGCCTTGAGGCTGCGCCCGTCCGCCAGCTCCAGCACGCCCTCAGGGCGCGCACCGATGGCCTCCGAGCTCGTGACGATCTCGATGCCCTGCCGCTCGGCGGAGGCGATGATCCCGGAATAAAGATGCTGCCGCGTCATGGTCTGCAGCAGGAAGGGATTGGCGCCGTTGATCTTCTGGTAGCTGACGTTGACGCCGTTGCGCCGCGTCTCGTAGGCGGGGCCTTGGTGCGCCCCGCGCGTCACGTCCTCATAGGCGCCGAGCGCGTGCAGCACGCGCTGGCCGTTCTCCCAGATGAAGATGCCGGCGCCGAAGGCGCGCAGCTCCCCTTCCTTCTCGTGCACGCGCACGCTCCAGCCGCGCTGCTTGAGCGCAATCGCCGCCGCCAGCCCCGCAAACCCCGCCCCGGCAATCTCTGCATGCATCGCCACTCGATCCCGAACTCGCTACCGCACCTGCCAGGATGTTGCACGCCCGAGCGAGCCGGCACAACGGCGGCCCTCGCCGCCGCCCGCCAACCCCGGCGCGCGCCCCGCGTCGGGTTGCCGCTCACGTCCTGGCTTGTTGAACGGACTTGAGGTTCATGTCATATCCCGATTTCTGAAAACACCCTGGACCCATCGTTCGCAAGGGGATGGCGATGTCACTGTCTCGTTCGTTTCTGAAGGCCTGCATTGTGTTCGCTGTGATGCCGGTAGCGGCCGCTCCAGCCCCGGACATCAAGCCGCAGGACAAGGTGTCGTTCTACTTCGCCGCGCACGAGGACGACTGGCAGCTGTTCATGAATCCTTCCGCGTTCGAGGACGTGGTTAGCGGCGCTGTCAAGACGGTCTTCGTCCACACCACCGCGGGTGATGCCGGCCTGGGGATCGGCTCGGGTGGCCGCAGGCACCCCTACTACTTGGCTCGGGAAAACGGCGCAGATACTGCTATCCGCTTCATGGCGGATGCGGATGACAGGCCCGCCATCAAGTCAGCCTCGCATAGATATTTCAACGGGCACCTCATCTACCGCGTAAGCTACCGCAACACGGTGAGCTACTTCTTGCGCTTGCCCGACGGAAACCCGCTTGGGACAGGCTACCAGGACACCAGCTTCCAGTCGCTTAGACGCCTTGGCGAAGGGGCGATCGAAACGATCACCGCTATCGATGGATCGACCAGCTATCAGGGTTGGAACGACTTGGTAGCCACGGTGCGCGCCATCGTTCATTTCGAGCGTGCACAGGCTGGGCTCATTCAGATCAATGTCGCCGAGCTTGACCCACGCATCAACCCGAGGGACCACTCGGACCATCTGATGACGGCCAGGGCCGCCCTCGATGCCGTCGGGCCTCTGCGCTGCGTGCGTCGGGTTCACTATGTGGACTACGCGAGTGCGCAACTGCCAGAGAACCTCAACTCGCAACAACGCGACAGGGAAAGCTCGGTGTTTGCGGTAACGCTCGCCGGCGTGCTCGCGTTTGATCATGGCGTTGCATGGCACCACTACGACCACTCTTACGTTGGCCGGAGCTACTTTCGCGTCGAGGAGCCAACCGGGCCCTGCAAGAATACAGAAATGGAGATTGCGGCGGTCAACTATTGACAGAACTGCCCGGAGTTGACGCACGTCAACGCGCGGCAGAACGCCGGCCCTAGATTGACGCCCCATGGGTGAGATGTGTCGATCTCGCGCAGGGGGTGTGTTTCATGCGCTACGTTGAAGTCCAACAAGCCCTGCACACGCACGCGCAACGCGTTGTGTCAGTCGATGCATTGCGTGGCTTCAACATCTTTTGGATTCTGGGCGCGGATGGTGCCGTCTGGGCTCTGGCCGACATGACCCGTGGCAAGGGAGCGGTCCTCAGCGCAATCGGGACCACCCTCGGCACGCAGATGACGCACGTGGCGTGGGAAGGCTTTCGCTTCTACGATTTCATCTTTCCGCTGTTCATCTTCATCACCGGTGTGTCGATCGTTCTATCGCTGCCCCGCCTGGTTGAGCGAGAAGGCAAGGTCACGGCGCACATCCGGGTCCTGCGCCGGTCCGCCCTGCTCTATGGCATGGGGCTGATCTATTACGGCGGCATCAGCCAGCATTGGACCGATATCCGTTTCCTTGGCGTGCTGCAGCGGATTGCGCTTTGCTATCTGTTCGCCTCCCTTATGGTGTTGAACTTCAGCAGAACCGTGCTGCTCGCTGCGCTCGTTGCCCTGCTAGGGGGCTATTGGGCCTTGATGACCTTCGTACCTGTGCCAGGTGTCGGCGCCGGTTCGTTCGCAATGGATGCAAATCTCGCGAACTGGATCGACGCGCACTTTCTTCCCGGCCGCCTCTGGGACACGACCCGGGACCCGGAAGGGCTGTTGAGTACGCTGCCGGCGATCGGCAGTTGCCTGCTCGGCGTGTTCGCCGGATTGGTATTGCTGGAAAAGCGCCTGACGGCGCAGCAGAAGTCGATCACTCTCGTCGCTGCGGGAGTTCTTCTCGTAGCAACGGGGTATCTATGGTCCCTGCAGTTTCCGATCATCAAGGCGATCTGGACCTCGTCGTTCGTTCTGGTCGCGGGCGGATACAGTGCGATCCTGCTCGGCGCCCTGCATCAGATCGTTGACGCTTGGGGGCTCAATCGCTGGCCTACCATTTTCGTTTGGATCGGCGCGAATTCCATCACCCTGTACTTCCTGAATAACGTCATGGATTTTGAACGCTTCGCCGTGCGTTTCCTGGGCGGTGATGTTGCGCACCTGCTTGATGCCGCGGTGACGCCGGGCACGGGACGTTTCGCAACTCACGTACTGGGCGTGACCTTTGCTGTTGTCCTCGCGGGGTTTTTCTACCGGCGCAAGATTTTCCTGAGGGTTTGATGGAACGGCTGAGCGGTGAGAGTGAATTTGGGACACTCCATAGCCGACCCCTCGCCCGCCACGCTCAAGCCTTTCGCCGCCTATAGCGGAAATCGCAGTGGCTGGCGCCCTGCATGATGGTCTGGGTGCGCGTGAGCTTGATGTCGGCGCCGAAGCCCTCGGCGAACGGGAAGTCCAGGCTGCAGACCAGCAGGAACCCGAGCTCGGGGGCGCCCAGCTCCTTGTAGAGCTGCGCGTAGCGGCATCCCGTGACATCGATCTCGTAGGCGTCTTGCGTTTGCGCGCGGATTTCGTGGTCGATGCCATCGCCCCTGGCGAACGCGGCAAACGCCGACGCCATGTTCTCTCCGACGTCCCCGGATTTCCTCGCCCGCCACCACTGCTCGCCGAGGCGCCGATAGACATCGCCGAGCGCCTTGCGGACAAGCGCGTTGGCGCGTTCCTCGCCCAGCTCCGCTTGCAGGGCCTTCACCAGAGGCACCAGGACCTGCGCCTGGATCTTGGCCTGCTCGATGACGGGGATGTCCACGCGTCTCCTCCTCTGATCTGCTTTGTCAGCAGGAGCGGCCTACCCGACCGCGATGCGCACGGCGATGGCCGCGCTGGCGATGACGGCGGGATCGTTGTGCTCCGGGTCGGGCACGTCGAGGCCGCCCTTGACGGCCGTTACCGTCACGTTGCCCACGGGCAGCGATGCCTTGACCTTCTCGAGGTCCACGCGCTCGGGCCGCTGCACCCCGATCGTCACCTCCACGTCCACCGTCTTCTTGTCGATCCCGAGCGAGCGGATGAACACCAGCGAGCTGTGGTGCAGCGCGTCCTGCACCGCGCGCAGGGCGGCCTTTGTGTAGTCGGCGCCGTGCAGGTCGTTGCCGGAGCCAAGCTCCACGATGACGCGGGTCTTGGTCGTGTTGGCTGCGTTGGGCATTGTCGCTTCCCTCACGCCAGGTCGAGGCTGACGACGGCGCAGGCGTTGGCGATCAAGGTGCCGTCGCCGCCCGCCTCGTCGGGGATCTCGAGCCCGCCCTCGACCACCGTCACGCTGCCCGTGCCGTAGGGCAGCACGGCCAGCACCTGCGCCTTGTCCACCAGCTCCGGCCGCGGCACGCCGATGTGCACATCCACCATCATGGCCTGCGGCGACTGGCCGAGCGCCCGGGCAATCATCAGGCAGTTGTGCCGGAGCGCATCCTCGAGCGCCCGGCAAGCGGCCTTGGTCGGGTTGCGGCCGCGGATGTCAGTGCCCATGCCGATCTCGAGCACCATGCGCTTCTTCGTCATCGCCTTCCCTCGCTGGGCCAGACCAGCAACTGCACTTCACGCCGGCCCTCGTCGGGATGATGGTATTGATGTCCGGCCGAGGCGACAACCAGGGAGGCTCGCGTGCTCACATCCAGGAATGCCGATGTCAAGACGATCGCGGTCAGTGCCGTGGAGGGCAAGCCGACCTATGGCGGCGAGCTCCACGTCAAACCGCTGATCATGGGGGAGGAGATGACGTTCCTGGAGATCCGCTACGCGGCCGGCGTCGGCGCGCCGCTCCACACGCATACGCACGAGTTCATCGCTTACGTGGTGAAGGGCAAGGTGAAATCGACCGTCGGCTCGGAGGCCTTCATCATGGGGCCCGGCGACGCCTGCCGCCATCCCAAGGGCGTGCTGCACGGCCTCGAGGCGCTGGAAGATTCCGTCGTCGTCGAGATCAAGTCGCCGGCGCCCGACATCGCCGCCTTCTTCGCCACGCGGCCGTAGTGCCTCGAGTAGCGAAATTCGCCTAAGCCGTCCCTATAGATCGCCGTAGGCCCGCACCGCAACCGCAAGCGAGACCGCGTTTGTCTCCCTGCCGTCTGCGAGAAGCGCGCTCAGGCCTGCGCCGATGGCGACACGCACAGCATCTTCGGCGATTGCCGAAGGTGCACTTTGCCTCTCCTGCAACGGCAAGGTCGCGGCGCTGTCGGACGCCGCTTCGCTTTGCGCGCGAGCAAGACTTGCTACGCTGGCGTCGCTTCAGGAGCCTGCGCGATAGACGGAGGTCATGGGTTCCGTGCGCTCGTTGTCGGCGGTGGCGAACGATCGGCACCATCGCAGCCGAGAGCTAATTCGGCATTAATGGGCCGTCGCAAGCAGGGGCGCGTAGCCCCCTCTCCCCACAGCCCTCGGCCATCCTTTAGCGATGTGCGATCCGCTGCGCGCCCGAGGGCTGTGGGGAGAGGGTCGGGGGTGAGGGGCGGCCGCACATGCAACCGCTCCGGGCGCCGCCTCAGCCCCGCAACAACAGCGCCCGCGCCTGCGCGATCGTCTCCCGCGCGTATTCGGCCAGCTGCTCGTCCGACGCGCTGCTGATCGGGTGGCCGATGACGACGAACTTGTAGTCGGGCATGCCGAGCACGCGCGCCATCAGCTCGGCGGCGCTGACGAAGCGGCTCGTCATCACGCCGATGGCAGGCACGCCCTGCCGTTCCGCCACGATCGAGTCGTGCAAACTGCACGACGAGCAGCTGCCTCAATCGCCGACGCCGGCGACCGCGGCGTGCCAGTTCTTGATCTCGTCGACGATGTGGGCGTCCGCCGGCGCGCTGTAGTTCGACTTCGTGCGCCACACCACGTCTGCCACGCCCAGCTCCTCGCGCAGCATCCGCTCCAGGTGCGTGAAGTAGCCCTTGGTGCCTTCCTTGCCGTTGGTGATGAAGCCCACCGTCTTGCCGGCGAGCGAGGCCGGCCGCTCAGCCAGCCGGCCGCCCGCGGCCTTCGTCTCGTTGGTGGGATCGAGCACCTTGATGGTCATCGCATTCCTCGGCCCTTGCTCCCGAGCTGATAGCACCGGCTGGCGAGCCCGCCTAGAGACCGCGCTTCAGAGAAGTCGTGCATTTCGCGCTTCGTCAGGCCCGAGGGACGGTTGCGTGGCAACGCGCCTCGCATTGCAGGTTCTCCTCGTAGCATATGTCGTCGGTCGAGCAGCTCGGGTGTCGCTTCTCGAACTCCTCGCACTGCTGCTGCAATTGGCTGCACGCAGCCAGGCATTGAGATGACATTGGCGGCCGATTGTCGGCGGCGAAGAGGCTTTGGGGCCGGGTCGGGCCGGCCTCGCCTGCCGAACCGTGCTGGGCCGCTGCCGCAAGCAGAAGCAACGCGATGCCGCAGCCGCCGGCCCTCATCTCAGTCTCCCGGATCTCGCTCGCAATCTGATAGCACCCGCAGCCTTGTGCGAACAGATCCCAGGCCTTCCGGCTGCGGCATCGTGGATATGCGGGACCCGGGCCGACGGCGGATAGCATCGGCGAGCCTCACGTCGCGGGGACCTGTCATGGCGCATACCGTCGATGCCGACCGCGTGCCGGCCCGCAGAGACTTCATCGTTCTGACCGCCGCCGCCTTCGTTGCGGTCGGCGGCGCCGGCGTCGCTCTGGCCCTTCGTCGCCCAGATGAGTCCCAACAAGGGAACGCCGCCGCCCGAGGTGGCGGATGTGGACCTCGCCCCGATCCAGCCGGGGCAGATGATCACGGTGACGTGGCGGCGCCTGCCGATCTTCGTCCGCCATCGCACGCGCGCGGAGATGGAGCTGGCCCGCAGCACCGCGCTGGCCGATCTGCCGGATCGCCTCGCGCGCAACGAGATGCTCCCCGAAAAGGCGCTGGCGCACGACGCCAATCGAACGATTGAAGGGCATGACAACTGGCTTGTCGTGGTCGGCGTCTGCACGCACCTCGGTTGCCTGCTGATGTCCCGGCAGCCCGGAGCAACTGTCCCAGCCGATGAAGGCTGGTTCTGCCCCTGCCATGCCTCGCGCTTCGATCTGTCGGGCCGAGTCCGCAGCGGCCCGGCCCGCACGAACCTTCCCGTGCCTCCCTATCGGTTTCTCTCGGCAGACCAAGATCAGGATCGGATAGGGCGGCCGGCGGAACGGTCTTGGCGGCACGCTGCACGGAACCGTCCCGGCCGCTCAAACCGCCCTAGCGCTTCGGCGGTTCGCAGTCGACGCAGGCGCCGATCGCGGCGGTCACGGCCCGCGTCTTGCTCCCCATCCACGGCGCGATGACGGCACCGAAGCCGCCCGCGGGCCCGCCCGCCGCCACCACCAGCAAGTCGTCCGGCGATTGCAGCGCGGGGTGCACCTTGTCGGGGCGGTCACGCACCACAGCACCCTTGCCGACATTCGCCCACTCGCCGCGCTTGACCCGTGCGCGCTCGAACAGGAACTCGGCGATGTCGCGCTTGCTCCAGCCCGCGGCCTGGATGTGCTCGCGCAGCTGCTTGGGGATGATAATCGCGTAGTTGCCGCCGTAGATCGAATAGGTGAGCTGGTTCATGCGCATCTCGGCCGCGAACGTCTCGAGGATCTCCCTCGGGTCCGTGGTCCACTCGTTCATGATCTGCCGCGGGGCCATCGCCGCCATGACGGTGACGGCCGACGCGCCCGGCGGCATGCCGCGCACCACCGACAGCGGCTCCCAGGTCGTGTCCTCCTCGTCCTCGGCCAGGCAGTAGGAGAACTTGCCGGGGTGGCCGAGCGTCGCACGATCGATCGAGCCCGGGCGCACGTCCATCAGATTGATCAGCGCCAGCCGCATGGCGCGGCCGATGACCGAGGTGGCGCGGTCGCTGCTGCCCAGCACGTTGAAGGTCGCATTGGCGCCGATCTCCAAGCGGATCGGACCGTTCAAGATCACCAGGATCGCGCAGCCGCCGGTGCTCGACGTCACCCCGTGCAGCAGGAACTCGTCCTTGAACATCGCTTGCCAGGCCGTCGCCACGACGGGGAAATGCATCGGCAGGCAGCCGGCCATGACGGCGTTGACGGCGAGCTTCTCGGCGGTGATGGGTTGCTCGCGCACCGGCTCGACGGCGATGAGCTGGTCCGGCGCCATCCCGGCCCATTCCAGGCACGCCGCGACGGCCTCTTGCGTCGGCGGCACCACCGGCAGCCCGTCGGTCCAGCCGTTGCTGTGATAGAGTTCCTGCGCGGCGGCGAAATCTGCCACCTCGTAACCCCTCGAGGTCAGGCCGGGCTTGATCTGGAGCTGCATGAGTATCGTCCGAATGCATCTGGGATTTGCTGGCGCATACGTCGGAGCAAATTGGGCTCGATCGCCCCCGCCGTCAATTGCGTGCCGGCCTCTGTTGCCAATGCGCGCCGGCCCAACTTGTGGCATGGTGGGCGCCAAACACGAAAAATGGGAGGTTGGCATGCAAAAGCGCTATTTGTGCGTCGCGCTCGTAGCCCTATCGGCCGCTGCGGCGCCCTCGGGAGACGCCAGCGCACAGGCGCTGCCGGCGTGGAAGATCCACGACATTTGCGCCCTGGAGGGTACGCCTGGACAGTGCGCCGACTTCGAGGGCCGCGCGCTGAATGCCGTGAGCTCGAGCTGGGCCTTCGTCCTCGATCCGATCAAGAAGACGTGTCTGGCGCAGGTGAAAGCACCGGCCGACAAGAGCTGGCGCCTGCTGGCGGACTGCCTCGATACGGAAACCGGCAAGGCTCGCGACAATATTGCCGTGCATACGGCCAACACGCCGGCCGAGCCGGCACAGGCTCCCGCGGCGGCGGCTCCACCACCGCCTCCGCCGCCAACACAAGCGCCGCCCTCATCGGCGGCTCCTGCGCAGCCGCCCACAGCCGCGGCACCACCGGCGCCTCCGCCTGCTGCTGCTCCGGCACCGCCGCCGGCAGCAGCGGTGCCACCGGCTGCGAAGCAATAGGGGTAAGAAATCGTCGGAGGCAGGCGTCGTCGACCCGCGCGAGACGAAGCATTCGCGGGGAGCCGGAAGTCCGCGCCAAAGCGGCTTTGCCGCGCCCGCAAGGCCGCGTCCGCCGCCCGTCTTGCCGCGACTGACCGTCTTGTCGCGACTGAATTGTCGCAGCCGGCACTAATGGCAACCGCTGCCACAAATCTGTGCTTTGGCGTCTGCGGCACGCCGGCAGGCACTTGTGGCGGCAGCAGGGTTACGCAATGGCAAGCGATCCAGTTTTGCTTCAAGGCCGCGAAGGCCGTTGGCAGTGGCGGTGGGCCGTCGGCGGGACCCTGCTGACCATTGCGCTGATCGCGGTGCTCTCGCGTCCTGCCGACCTGCTCGCAAGCTTTGCGGAAAGCAACGACTGGATGGATCGAGGCCTGCTCGATCTGACGCTCGATCCCGAGCAGCCCTTTACGTTCGCGAACGTCGCCATCTCCTCGGTGCCTTTGCTCCTTTGTCCCCTCATCGTCCTGCAATACGTCCACCGCGTGCCGTGGCGCCGCGCGTTTGCCTACCGGGGCGATTTCGACTGGCCGCTGTTTTTGCGAACCGCCCTGGCGATGCTGCTCGTCAGCGCCTTGGCCAGCCTGGTCGCCGCCCTCTCGGCACCCGATGAGTTCGAGCTGGAATCGCGCGGCTTGAATCATGTGCCCTGGGCGCTGCTGGGGCTCGGCGTCGTTTTCCTGGCGGCGCTGGGCGAGGAGGTGCTGTTCAAGGGATATCTGCTCAGGGTGTGGGGCGCGGTGTTCCCGGCCCGGTGGCCGCTCGTCTTGATCCTGGTCGTTCTCTTCACATACCTCCACGCCGGAAATGCCGACCTGGGCGGAGACCGCGCGTTCGGCCTGTTCTATTTCGCGATGACCGAGGTGGTCTGGTTTTCCGTGTACCTGCGCACGCAGAACCTTGCGGCGTCGGCGGGCCTGCACTTTATGAACAACGCTTGGGACACGCTGTTCGTGGCCAGGGCCCCGGATCAGGCAACGAGCCTCGCCTTGATCGTGCAGACCGACCCCCTGGGTGCGGGAGGCGCCACCCGCTTGCTCGATCTGCACGCGCACGCTTTCGAGGTCATGCAACTGGCTCTCGTGGTCGCTCTGCTGTACTGGCGCCCCTCGCCCTTCTATCTGCCCGCCGCGAGCGCAAGTCCGCCCGACTCGGACGACGACGGCCCGCGGCCATATACCTGGGGTTGATCGAACGGCGAGCGGCCGGAGCGGGAGGTCTCGTGGTAGGCGTGGCGCATCGCGCAGTGCGCCTCTCCCATGGTGCCCACAATGTCGACGCGGGCCGACATCGCCGAATTTCTGAAAGCGCTGGACGAAACCCAGTACCTGTCGCCGCCGCGCATGCAGGCTTATCAGCGCCGGCTCCTGGCCAGGCTTCTCGACCACGCACGCCACCAAACGGCCTTCTACGCCGAGCGCCTCGATCCCGTCCTGCGCGCAGACGGCGCCTTCGATTGGGATCGGTGGCAGGAATTACCGATCCTGACCCGCTCCGAGGCGCAGGACAATTTCGCGGCACTGTGCGCACGCTCGTTGCCCCCGGTTGCGGGCAAAGCGGACGAGGAGACCTCGTCCGGCTCCACCGGCCGGCCACTCAGACACCTGACGACCTATATCCAGAGACATTGCATCGGCCTGCGCCAGCGAACGGTTCTTCAGCTGGCACGACATCGACCCCGGGTCGTTGACGGTGCGAATCCGCGCCGCGAAGCATCCTGACACGGCCTACCCGAAGGGCCGCCGCACGGCCAGTTGGCGGGCCGGGCATCTGGACAGCGAGGCGATCGACCTGTCGATCTCGACCCCCGTGGACCGCCAGATCGAATGGCTGGCGCGCGTCCGGCCGAGATACCTCGCCACCTACCCGAGCAACCTGCGCGAGATTGCCCGCGAGGCGCAGCGCAGCGGAACGACGCTGCGTTTCGGTGCGATCATGACGTTCGGCGAGATGACGTCGCACGACATGCGCGCCGCCATCGCGGACTATTTCCGCCTGCCGCCGCTCGATCGCTACGGATCCAGCGAGGTCGGGCACATCTCCGCGACGTGTCCCCATTCGCTGAAGCATCACGTGGCGTCGGAGCTGGTGCTGCTCGAAATCGTCGATGCCGACGGGCAACCAGCGAAACCGGGCACGACGGGTCGCATCATCGTGACACCCTTCTACAATCTGGCGATGCCGCTGATCCGCTATGAGCTCGGCGACCACGCCATCCTGTCGCCGGAGCCGTGCGGATGCGGCCGCACGCTGCCGATCCTCGAGCGCATCCTGGGGCGCTCCCGCAACATCTTCCGCTTTGTGGACGGCACCAGCATCTGGCCGGTCCTTCTGTCCCGCGACTTCCAGGCGTTCGTGCCCAGCCGGCAGTTTCAGCTGGTCCAGCTCACGCAAACGGACATCGAGTTTCGCTATGTGCCCGCCGCCGCCGACCAGGTGAACGACCTTCCAGGGCTGACGGCCTACCTCAGGTCCAAGCTCCACCCCTCGGTATCCGTCAGCCTGGCCGCGGCTACCGCCATCCCGCGGTCCGAGGGAGGCAAGTACGAGGACTGCATGTCGCTGGTGACGTGACGGCGGCAAGCGACGCAACAAGCGCTCCTGCGTCAGGTGACGCCGTCGCAGAACCCGTCGATGAGCACTTCCCCGGGCGGGCACGACTAGGTCGGGGTCGGTTGGCTCTGGGGTTGGTTGGGTTGACTGGTGTGGAAGAGGTCGCTCGGCAGATCGACGTCCGGGTCGTCCTCGCGATGTCGGGCGATGAGCGACTTGCCGTTGCGCGCGGTATAGAACTTGAGGCCCACCAGCGCACGCACGTCGTGGTTTTCATTGACGCCGACATCGGCGAACCATGACATGCCGCGGTCCGAATGCGGCGCCCACTCGAGACCGGTGGTAGCGCCAAAGCCGGTTCCCGCGTAGTGGGTCACTGCCACGTGGAGTCGAAGATCATCGCGCGGGTAATAGGCAACCGTACCCTTGCCGGCGAAGCCGTGATCGGAGCCGAACTGGTAGGCCGCCAGACCTTCCAGGGAGAGCCGACCGAGATAGAGCTGACTTTCAACGCCGACCTTGCCGAGGTCGCTGCTGCCGGACCCGCCGGTGACCGAGCTGGTCTCCCATTGGACATGGCTGGCATAGATGCCGACCAGCGCGCGTGACGGATCGCGCCAGAATAGATGGCCGCCGACGCCATGGAAGGCGTCTCCGCCCTCCGCCGTCCCGACCAGGCCATCGATCTGCGCGCCGAAGTCGTGCCCCAGCGGGAGCGCAAGCCCGACAAAGACGCCGCCCGCAGCGTCGCCGCTGAGAGCGCCACCGAAGCCGCCGACCTTCGCATTGAAGCCGGAAACGGCCGGCAAGGGAGCGTGGCGTTCCGTGGGATCGACGTCCGCGGCCAGGGCGACATCGCCGGCAGCCGCGTTCGCTACCGCCAGCAGGGCGAGGATCGAAGCATGGGACAACAGTACCTGTCGAGAAGGCATGCTTGCTCGCGAGATGCATGAGATCGGCAGCGGGGACGTACGCGAACGGAGTCGATCACCATTGTCGATTGCAGGTAGGTGATTCCCACTCGCCGGCAAATCGAAATGTTCCGCTCACGTCGAGTGGCCGCACGATTGTTCGCCCATGGGGCGCCAAACGCAGCTCGACCCGGCGAACCTGTATGGGTTGTCTCACGTCAGATTGCAGACAGCGAAGGCCACAAGGAGGCCCGCGACGATTGCCCAAGGACTGCCATGTCGCCGCGGTCAGCGGCCGCCGAGCTTCGCATCATAGGCCAGCGCCGCCTCGAGCAGCACCTGCGCGCCCGCGGCGCAGTCCTCGCGCGTGGCACTTTCGGCCTCGTTGTGGCTCAAGCCGTCCTTGCAGGGCACGAAGATCATCGCCGACGGCACGATGCGCGCCATGTGCACGGCGTCATGGCCGGCGCCCGAGATGATGTCGCGATGCGGATAGCCGAGCGACTGCGCCCCGGCCCGCACGGCGGCCACGCACCCGGGATCGAAACGCACCGCGGCGATGTCGTGCAGCTTCCTCGTCGCGATCGCGACCTTCTCCTCGGCGCCCACGCGCTTCATCGCGACGCGCATCTCGTCTTCCATCGCCTGCAGCACCGCATCGTCGTGGTGGCGCAGGTCCACGGTCATGGTCACCTCGCCCGGGATGACGTTGGGCGAGTTTGGCTTCACCTCCACCCGCCCAACCGTGCCGACCGCGGTGGGCGCATGCGCCAGCGCGACAGCGCGCACCTCGCCGACGATGCGCGCGCAGGCCGCCATCGCATCGGCGCGCCGCGGCATCGGCGTGGTGCCGGCGTGGCTCTCGCGCCCCGTGATCGCCGCCTCGTACCAGCGCACGCCCTGCACGCCGGTGACGACGCCGATGGTCTTGCCCTCGGCCTCCAGGATCGGCCCCTGCTCGATGTGCAGCTCGAAGTAGGCCGAGAGCTTGGCCGCGCCCGCCTTGTCGGGCCCACGCCAGCCGATGCCGTCGAGCGCCTCGCCGAAGCTCACGCCCGCGATGTCCTTCATGGCGTCGGCCTCGGCGCGGCTGTAGACGCCGGCGAACACGCCCGAGCCCAGCATGGCCGGGGCGAAGCGGCCGCCCTCCTCGTTGGTCCAGTTGATCGACCATGATCGGCGCGTTGGTCTCGTAGCCGGCGGCCACCAAGGTGCGCATGGCTTCCAGCGCGCCGAGCACCCCCAGCACGCCGTCGAACTTGCCGCCCGTGGGCTGCGTGTCGAGGTGGCTGCCGAGCGCGACCGGCGCCAGGTCCGCCCGCCGACCCGGCCTGACGGCCAGCATGTTGCCGACCTCGTCCACCGTCACCTTGCAGCCCAGCGCCTCCGTTTCGCGCTTGAACCAGGCGCGTACGGCGGCGTCCTCTGCCGTCAGCGTCTGCCGGTTGATGCCGCCCTTGGCGGTGGCGCCAATGGCCGCCGTCTCCATCAGCGCGGCCCACAGCCGCTCCGGATCGATGCGCAAGTTGCTCGGCATGTCGGTTGTCCCCGTTGGCGAGAGCCCAAGCTTATACGCGCTCCTCGCTCGGCGAGAAGCCGGTTCCGCCACCCCGCGTTCCGTGCGGACCGCCCTTATTTCCGCGTGGTGAGCCTGTCGAACCACGTCGGCCCCGACGGTGCCTCTCAGCCGTCCTTCGACGGGCTCAGGACGGGGTTGGGAGCCCTAGGCGCCGCGAATCTTGCCTCTACGCAGGAGGTGGCTCCGGTCCAGCGGCCCACAAGGACTCCGCCGCGGCAAGTTGGGCGATCCCTTCCGTCATTCGCCCGCCACGACGCCGGCCTGGGCGGTAGCCCAGTCGCGAAGCAAGCCCGTTCCGTGCTAAGTCTACCCTCATGTCCACAAAGCCCGACAACGAGCGCAAGACGCTGATCCTCACCGGCGCCTCGCGCGGCATCGGCCATGCCACCGTCAAGCGCTTCGCCTCGGCCGGCTGGCGCGTCATCACCTGCTCGCGCCACGCCTTCCCCGAGAATTGCCCCTGGGAGATGGGCCCCGAGGACCACATCCAGGTCGACCTCTCCGATCCCGCCGACACCCTGAAAGCCATCGGCGAGATGCGCGAGCGGCTGAAAGCGCAACAGAGCCGGCTCGACGCGCTGGTCAACAACGCCGGCATCTCGCCCAAGGGCGAGGGCGGCGCGCGGCTCGGCAGCATCGACACGCGGCTGGAGGACTGGCAGCACGTGTTCCAGGTGAACTTCTTCGCGCCCATCATGCTGGCGCGCGGACTGCTGGCGGAGCTGGAGCGCGCCAAGGGCGCCGTCGTCAACGTCACCTCGATCGCCGGCGGCCGCGTGCATCCCTTCGCCGGCGCCGCCTACGGCACCTCGAAGGCCGCGCTCGCCGGCCTTACGCGCGAGATGGCGGCCGACTTCGGGCCGCGCGGCATCCGCGTCAATGCCATCTCGCCCGGCGAGATCGACACGCCGATCCTCTCGCCCGGCACCGACCGCATCGTGGAGCAGATTCCGCTGCGCCGGCTGGGCGAGCCGGAGGAGGTGGCCAAGGCCATCTATTTCCTGTGCACCGACCAGTCGAGCTACATCAGCGGCGCGGAGCTGCACATCAACGGCGGCCAGCACGTCTGAGCCATCGTACGACTCGTCATTCCCGCTCTGCGCTTCGCTTCGTGCCGGAGGCGCGCCTTCGACACGACGCGGGAAAGACCCACGCCTGAGGTGGTTGCGGTGCAGCATCGCGCCTGCTCGATCAACTCTTGTACACGTCTCGGTTGCGCCGGGTTCAGTGGCCTCCTATACCCGATGGTCCGACTGCACCCTCGACCGGCACAGCATGGACACACGTGAAATTCCAGAACTGATGACGGTGCGGGAGGTGGCGGACTACCTGCGCGTCCGCGAGCGCACGGTGTACGAGCTGGTGCGGACCCAGCGCATCCCCAACGCCAAGCTCTCCGGCAAGCTGCTCTTCCCCAGGCGGCTGATCGATTTGTGGGTGGCGCAGTCGGCCGACTATCCGCACGCCGCAACGCACCTTACAGCGCCGCCGCCGGTGATCGCCGGCAGTCACGATCCGCTGCTCGACTGGGCCGTGCGCGAATCCAACTGCGAGCTCGCCCTGCTGGTCGGCGGCAGCACCGACGGCATGCAGCGGCTGCTCTCCGGCCAGGCCGTCGCCTGCGCCCTGCACCTGGTCGATCCCGCCACGGGCCAGTACGACGCCAGCCTGCTCGCCAGGAACCTGCCGGGCATCGACTTCGTGGTGATCGAATGGGCCAAGCGCCAGCAGGGCCTGATCGTGGCCACCGGCAATCCCGCCAAGATCAAGTCGATCGCGGACCTGCGCAAGAAGGGCGCGCGCGTCGCGCTGCGCCAGGAGGGATCGGGCAGCGCGCTTCTGTTCTCCAAGCTTGTCGCCGACGCCGGGCTGACGCGCGATGAGCTCAACGCCGCCGACCGGCCGGTGCGCAGCGAGACCGACATCGCCGTCATGGTGCGCGAGGGCAAGGCCGACGCCGGCCTCGCCATCGAGGCCGCCGCGCGGGAGCAGGGCCTCGACTTCGTGCCGGTGCAGTGGGAACGCTTCGACCTCGTCGTGCGCCGCGTGGAGTATTTCGAGGCGCCGCTGCAGCGCCTGCTCGCCTTCGCCCGCACGCCGGCCTTTCGCGACCGCGCCACCGCGCTGGGCGGCTATGATGTGGCCAACACCGGCAGCGTCGTCTTCAACGCCCGCCGCTGAGCTGTGACGGCCGTTCTCGTCCTCAAATACCTGCACGTGATCGGCGCCACGGTGCTGCTCGGCACCGGCGCGGGCATCGCCTTCTTCATGCTCATCGCCCACCGCACCGGCGATGCGGCCGTGATCGCCGGCGTGGCGCGCATCGTCGTCATCGCCGACGTCGTGTTCACGGCAACCGCCGTTGTGGCGCAACCCGTCACCGGGCACACTGCTCGCCTGGCAGATGGGCTACACGCTGCGCGAAGGCTGGATCGCGACGTCGATCGCCTTATACCTCCTCACGGGCGCCTTCTGGCTGCCAGTGGTGTTCATGCAGATCAAGATGCGCGATCTCGCCGCCGCCGCCGCGCGCGAGGGCCGGCCCCTGCCCGAGGCCTACCACCGCCTGTTCCGCACCTGGTTCGCCTCCGGCTTCCCCGCCTTCGCCGCCGTGCTGGCCATCCTCTGGCTGATGATCGCGAGGCCGCAGTTCGGATAGGGTGCGTCACCCGTCCCGCGCGCACGAACCATCCCCCTACCCACCCCCCATGCCGTGCTCCGTCTTTTCCCAAAGATACGGATCGCGGATCAGCTGCCACACGGCGCGGTAGGCGGCTGCCGAGATCAGCAGCCAGTAGAGCGGCATCGCCAGCGCATGCAGCGCGAGGCCGAAGCGCCGGCGCCGGCACACGCTCACCATGCCGAGCGCGATCGACACCAGATAGCCTAGCCCCAAGTTGATCCACGCCACCGCCCACAGCACGGCGCCGGTAGTCGTCTCCGCCGGCAGGAACAGCTGGCCCGTCCACCAGTGATAGGCGAGCAGCGCATAGAACAGCGGATGCACCAGCGCCGAGGCGACGAGCCCGCCCATCAGCACGTGCAGGCCGAACGCCGCGCGCAGCCCGAGCTCGGCGTTGAGCCGCGACGGTGAGCGCGTGTGCACGATATAGGTCTGCATCCAGCCCTTGAGCCAGCGCGTGCGCTGCTTCAGCCAGCCGCTAAAGCCCGGTGGCGCCTCCTCCCAGGTGGTCGAGGCGAGCGCGCGCGTCTGCAGCCCCAGCCGCGACAGGCGGATGCCGAGGTCCGCATCCTCGGTCACGTTGAAAGGGTCCCAGGCGCCCGCCTCGATCAGGGTCGCGCGCGGGAAATGATTGGAGGTGCCACCCAGGGGCACCGGCAGCCGCAAGCGCTCGAGCGCGGGCAGGATCGCATCGAACAGCACCGAGTATTCGATCGTGAACTGGCGCGTCAGCGGTATTATGGCGCAAACCCACAAGAAATAAATCCCCCTGACCCCAAATTGTGGGGATGAGCACCAGGCCATCCCGAGGCACCGCTACCCCTGTCGGCACTGCGCAACAAGCGGGCAATGCTGGCGGCTGAGATCGTCCACCTCAAGGCCCAGCTCCGCCACCGCAAAGAGGCGTTGGGGCACGTCGACGCGACGCTGCGATTGCTGGACCCGTCCATCGAGATCAACGCGATCCCCAACAAGCGGATCGTAAAGCGCATCCGGCTGTTCCGCCAAGGGAGCTAGGTCGATTGATCCTGGGGGCGTTGCGGGAGGCCAACACGCCATTGGGAACCGCTCAGATCGTGACGGCGATCCTTGCCGCTGGCGGGCATGGGGAAAGCGCGAGAGCGACGATGGCGCCAAGAGTACGCGGCAACCTGCAATACTTGGAGCGGCGCGGGAAGGCGATCAAATCGGGGAGCGCAAGAACAGCGGTCTGGAGCCTCAAGTGATTAGTGCGAACTCGCTCCATAACGATTTCTCAAAGCATCAAACTCTGCGAAAGCTATCTGGCGATCCAGCTTGATGCGGGGCCGGAAGTAACGGCGCCACACTAAGACCGTCACGGCATTCCCACAGGGGCTGCTAGTCCCATGGCGAGAGCGAAGCGCTGGGGGGTAGCCTCAATTTGCAAGAAGGAAAACCCTGCCCCAATCAGCATAACCGTAAGCATGCCGATGACCCCCGCCCCTGCGTAGTACATCACGAGGAGCTTGAGTGTTTTGGCGCTGTGCCGTCGTGGCACGACAAACTGCATCACAGTAGACCTTTGTAGGCGCGGATCGCTTGCGTAGTTCCAGAGTACACAAACGCGGCGAAAGCATACACATGGGCCGCATCCATGAGCCAACTCCATGGGATGATGCTGAACAAAAGTTTGTGAGAGCCTAACAGGTAGTGCGCCCAGCTCTCAACGGCCCAGAACCCGAAGATCACAATGAACATCGTCACAATGTGGCCAACAAGTTCTTCGTAGACGCGGCCCCATCGCCTAACCAACTCTCGCCAACGCACAACCGTTCCCTCCACCAAATGAGACATTATAGCCGATTTGGGCCGTTGAGCGCAAACTAAATGAATAATGCGAAGGCATCTCTTCGCATTATATAGGGACACTATATTCAGTTTTTAGGTTGAATATGCCGTTGCCAGTAGCCGTTGAAGTCCACCGACTTCTTGCGGCCGAGCGCCAGCTTGGCGACGCGCTGCACCTGCTCGCCATTGGGAACGCGGCGGTTGTCCTCGCGCCATGCGGCCTCTTGCGCGAAGCGGAGCAGGTAGGGGCCGGAGATATGGTGGTGGTGGCCAGCCTCGCCGCGACGCAAGCGGCTGAAATAGCTCTCGGCCCAATTCGTGGAGGCGCCGTCGAGGCTGTAAGCCGCTTGGTGGTCGATCCGCTTCATCTCAAAGCGCGCGTGCAGATCGTTCCAGGCCGGCGCTTCGTCGGCGTGCAGGACGGTGCCCTTGGCGACGCGCTGCCTTGATCCAGGAGAGCGCGTGGCCTCTCTGACTTGAACACGCCCGGCAACGTCTCGCCGCCGCGCTCGCGGATCACGACCACGACCTTGCGCTTGCCGGACTGGTTGCTCGCGCAGGCGGCGGTCGACGCGATCCTCTTTGCAGGTTCGCGGGCTTCACGTAGCCGCCGAAGTAGGCGCCGTCGACTTCGGCCTCGGGGCGGTCATCGCCGATGGTGCGGCCCTTCATTTCCTCTGCCATGGCCTCGCGCAGCTTGTGCGCAGAGCACGAAAGCCGACTTGTAGGAGAGGCCGAGATCGCGGGAGAGCGCGAGCATGCTCTTGCCCTTCACCTCGTTGCAGAAGATCGCGATGGCCGCGAGGTAGCCGCGCAGGGGCAGCTTGTAGCGGGCGAACAGCGTGCCCGATGGTGATCGAGAAATCCTTCTTGCAGTCCTTGCAGCGCCAGCGCGGCGCACCTGACGGACGCCGGCACATCGTAGACAGTGAGCGAGCCGCAGTGCGAGCACGACGGGCTCGCCGTCTCGTGCCAGCGGATGCGGATCAGCATGGCCTCGGCTTCCGCGTCCGATCAAGCGGAAGCACCTGAGCCAGGGTGAGGCTCTTGGCTTGCCGGGAGAGGAGGAAGTGCTGAGACACGGGACGCCATCACCTGTAGGTGTGTTAGCACTGTATATGATGGCAGTATGCACGCTTGTCAATGGCAAAAGCATCTCATATGATGGCAAATAAATGAACGCCAAACAGCGAGGTGACAATGCCGACCGATGCCAAGTTCGAGGACATGGCCAAGGGCCTGCTCAAGGCCGAGCTGAAACGCCGAAACATGACCTACGCCGACTTGGTAGGCATGCTGCGGCGGATCGGGGTAAAGGAGGAGGAGCACAATCTGCGCAACAAGGTTGCGCGAGGGAAATTTACAGCGGCGTTCTTCCTGCAATGTCTGTCAGCAATAGGGTGTCAGACGATTCGACTGGAAGACTAATCGCCTGTTTCAGCGTTCCGTCGTCCCAAGCGGAATAGGCCGCTCTTCCCCGGGGTATCGGTGCCAGCCCAGCGCACGCGAGCAATTTCAAGGAAGGTAAGAAGCTTGATTTCTGAGGCATTTGCCTTGACGATTGGATCAGCTCTCTGCTCTCGGATTGTCTGCTCAAAGGGTTCTTGTCTGCCCCAATGATCCCAGAATTTGGCCAGCTCCATTCTTATGGAATCGAAGCGGTCAAACTCAGTTGTCGCGCCCATCAACTGAGACCTCACGGCCATCGGCGGCGTGACGGCAGGATAGATTTGCGACGCAAGCTGCAAGAGCTGTTTGGCATCGGCGTCGGGACAATGGTTTTCCGCTTCCCAAGCCCAGCCGGGGAACGCGCTGTTGTCAGTTAGCGGGAGATCGCCCGGCATCATGGCTCCGTGCGCAACATCGCGCAGAGATCGATTTGGCTCTGGCTTCATTTGCCAGTTGACATAGGCCGTTTCGAGCAGGCGCCAGAACTCCCGGCGGTCTAGTCGGTGATCGTGAAAGGCTGCTTCCCAAAGAGTTCTGGCGCCAGACGGAGTACGCGCAGGCAGTCCCCTCCATGCCCCCGACCACCAGACGAAAACGCCAACGAAAAGAGCCGTCCAAGCCGCCCACGCCATGAACTCAGCCGACCAATCGAGAATCGAGCCAAGCATTGAGGCTATTGAAGAGGCGGTCTTCGGCGAGACCCCTCATAAACCACCTGAGAACGACCCAGGCCGCTTCGCCGAGAATGGTCCCGACGGCAGCGGAGGCCAAAAGATTTTCCTTGATGTACTCTCTTGCGCGGCGCCACATGCGCAAATCTCGCCTCGAATTGGGCGAGCTGACAGAACCCGCCACCGGCCTTTTAGCTGGCCAGTGGCGTTTGCGCCATAATACCGCGCGTCAGCCAGCTCTGGGTGGGATTGTAGATGTTGAGCTGCGCCTGCAGGCAGCCGATCTTCGGGGACACGCGGCCGAACAGATCGAGCGCGCGGCGCAGCTGGTCGGGCTCGGGCCGGTCCTCGGCATCGTAGACGACGACGAAGTCGCCGCGCGCGAACTGCAGCGCATAGTTGAGAGCCTTGGGCTTCGTCTGCGGCTCGTGCTTGGGGACGACCAGCATGCGGAAGCTTGCCGGCAGCGCCAGCGCCAGCAGCGCCGCCTGCATCTCCACGTCGACCTCCTCCACCACCAGCACGATCTCGAGCTTGGCGGGCGGATAGTCGAGCGCGCGCAGGGCCGCGACGAGCGCGGGCAGCACCTTCACCTCGCGGAACAACGGCACCAGCACCGTATAGATCGGCAACTGTGCATCGGGCAGCCGCGCCGCGTTCCGGCCTCGCCTGCCCGCACGGCCGCCGCCGCTCACCGTCTCGCGCAAGGCGGCGAGCCGCAGCAAGGTCACGCACAGGAACGGGACGGCCATGACCGCCGTCATCGCCGCCAGTGTCGCGCCGGGCAGCACGAGCAGGCCGCCGATGGCGAGCCCGATCAGCAGCGCCACGGCCGCCGGCTGCCAGGCCGCCGCCCGCGTCCTCGCCGAGCTTGACGGCCGCTCTCTGAGCAGCCCGCGAACGGCGTGCTCGATCCGCACCTGGCGGCCCAGGCGCTCGAGCGCCGTTTCGACCACCGAGCGGGGCGCCAGCGCCACGGCCATGCCGCGCGCGCGCAGCGCCGCGACTTGCAGCATCAGGGCATCGGGCGTGCTGCCGGTGGCGGACAGGACATGGCAAGGCTGGCCGTTGATCCGCGCCGGCAAGCCTGCCGCCATCCCCGGCGCGAGCTGCACGCCGGCAAGGTCGAGCGCACCCTCCCACGACACCCAGGGCACGCCGAGCGAGCCCGCCAGCGCCGCCGCGTAGTCGGCCTCCGAGACCCAGCCCGCGGCCAGCAGAATGTCGTGGGTCGCGGCGCCGCAACGCCGCGCCTCGTCCTCCGCCCGCTCCAGCGTCGCCCGGTCGACAGCCACGCCGACGAGGAAGGCATAAGGGTGGTCGGGCAGGGGCGGAAAACGGGCGCCTGCGCGCTGTCCGGCATGCCGCAGCCGCGCTAGTATGCTGGCGGGAATCGGTTCAGGACTGCCGCGGTCGGTACTCCACTCCCTCCGTCGCTGCCTGGCCATGGCCCCGTACGCGGAAAGACCGAACACGAATGAAGAAGCTACAGACGAAGCTGGCGGCTGTTCCCTTACTTTTTGTTGGTCTGGCGCTGTGTAGTCCGCCGCACGCGCTGCAGGCGCAGTCGACGACGTCGGCGTTGCCCTCCTCCGCCGCGCAGCAGGGCGCGGCGCAGCCGATCCCGCGGCGCGTGGCGATCCGCTTTCTCACCGAAGCCGACTATCCGCCGTTCAACTACTACGACGAGGACAACATCCTGACCGGGTTCAACGTCGACGTGGCGCGCGCCATCTGCCTGGAGCTGGCAGCGGCATGCGACATCCAGGTGCGACCGTGGCCGGAGCTGATCCCGGCCCTGCGGCGGCACGAGGCGGACGCGGTGATCGCCTCGTACGCGACCAGCACGAACCTGCTCAAGGGCGTCGACTTCACCGATCGCTACTACTACACGCCGGCCCGGTTCGCCGGGAAACGCGGCGCCGGACGCCTCGACATCACCCCCGAGGGGCTGGAGGGCAAGAAGATCGCCGTCACCAAGGGAACCGCGCACGAGGCCTACCTGCGCACCTTCTTCCGCGACAGCGCCATCCGCACCTACGAGACGCAGCAGCTGGCCCGCGATGCGCTCATCGGCGACGAGGTCGACCTGCTGTTCGACGACGGTATCAGCCTGGTGTTCTGGCTCAACGGCACGGCTAGCAAGGCCTGCTGCGAGTTCAAGGGCGGTCCGTTCGCCGAGCCCAAGTACTTCGGCGACGGGGTCGGCATCGCCGTCAACCGCGAGGACACCCAGCTCAAGGGCCTCATCAACGCGGCGCTCAAGCGCCTGCGCGAGACCGGCCGCTACGAGGAGCTGCTGCTGCGCTACTTCCCTCTGCGCGCATTCTAGAGCAGGATCGCTTCAGACTGAATCACCTTGCCTCAGCTGCAACGTGGCGGCTGAAGCGTGAAGTCCTGCTCTACATCATAGACTTGAGAGCAAGATTGACGTTCCATGACCGAAGCAAAGTGCTTCGATCAGAAACGATCTTCCTCTGGCCAGAAAGAAACCGATGCTGCCTCCCAAAGAGAGCCTCAAGATCTGCTTTGCCCACGGCGCCTACCGCATGGCCGAGCGGTTCGCCGCGCGCAACACCGGCATCGCCCATTTCCAGGTACGCACCGCCGAAGAGCTGGCCGCGCAGCTTCCCGGCGCCGACGTGCTGGTGGTGTCCATGATGTGGAAGAACACGCTGGCGCCGGAGGCGAAGCGGCTCAAGTTCATCCAGTCGATCAGCGCGGGCATCGACCAGTACGACCGCGACGTGCTCTCAGCGCACGGCATCCGGCTCGCCAACGCGGCAGGCGTCAACGCCAACGCCGTGGCCGAGCACGCCATGGCCCTGATGCTTGCCCTGAGGCGCCTCATCCATACGGGCCGCGACAACCAGGCCAAGAAGCACTGGCGCGGCATGATCTCCGAGATCGCCGCGCGCGAGGACGAGCTTGCCGGCAAGACGCTGCTGGTGGTCGGGCTGGGGCGCATCGGCGGCAGGCTTGCCAGGCTCGCCAAGGCGTTCGACATGAAGGTGCTCGGCGCGCGGCGCGATCCCGCGCGCGGAGGCGACGGCACTGACGCCGTGTTCGGCCACGAGCGCCTGCCCGAGCTGCTGGGCCAGGCCGACATCGTCGCGCTCGCCTGCCCGCTCACGCCCGAGACGCAGAACCTGATCGACGCCAAGGCGCTCGGCGCCATGAAGCCCACGGCGCATCTCATCAACGTGGCGCGCGGGCGGGTGGTCGACGAGGACGCTCTGATCGAGGCGCTGCAGGCAAAGCGCATCGCCGCCGCGGGCCTCGACGTGACGCGCGAGGAGCCCCTGCCCGCCGCCTCGCCGCTGTGGGCGATGCCCAACGTCTTGATTACGCCGCACACCGCCGGCGAGACGCAAGCCTACGAGGACCGCGTCATCGACCTGCTGCTCGCCAACCTCGACCGGCTGTGGCGCGGGGAGGCGACGCTGGTGAACCAAATAGTGTAGCCCTCTGTGGGGTCTATGAACGTTGGCGCGCACCCTCATGCGTCATATTGCCGTCAGAATCGCTTGCCTATTTTCATACGTGCTCCGAATTACAGGTATCAGAGGATTGCGCGTCATCATGCACAACCGCCATAGCGTAGCAAACTCCGATGTGGAAGTCCCCGCAACAGCAGCCCCTCCTGTCGAAAATCAACAGCCGATACTATCTCAAGACCCGCCACGCTCAGCCGAGCAACAATATCGATACCTAAAGCGTGTCGCTCACAATCGACCCGCGCCGAGCGCTGGCACGCCAGTTCTGATTTGGAGGATCGGTGTATGGCCGAAGTCCCAGAACGATCCGCAGCAAACTTCCTTTGATGCGCTATATCAGAAGGAAATAGTCGATGGAGAAGTGGACCTTAGGAACGAGCGGGAGGTCTATAACAAGGCCGACAGCGATTATGGAACAAAGGCTCTCTCTCTAATTCGCCGAGTAAACCAATTCCTGCTCAACCTGCAGAAAACAGGTCGGACTGGTGTCAACCGTGAAGTTTTCTTGCTGTCGGGCCTTAGCGAGGACTACGCAAAGTGGCAACAGGATTCTCCTGACAATCCGATTGTAGCGAAGCCCGGGGAGACCGTCGCGTTTACATTGTGGTGGTCTCGAGAGAATTCCTTGATTGATGTGCCGGGCAAGCCGGGATGGCGAACCCCTCCCACGGATGCCGTCCGAGTTAGGGTTCAGGTCGAGAGAACCGAGGATTATGCCGCATTCACGTTTCTCATAGACGTAGACGATCTATGGATCACGCAAGGCTCATCCTGGAAGGACAGCTGGGCGACTCTAAAAAGCACGGGGAGCGTTACTGGCGGGCTTAGGTCTTTGATCTTCTCAAGCGTCACCGATATTAACAATATTTGCGGACCAAGATTAGGGGTGAGCGACAGTGATGATTCTTTTCCTCAAGCGATCTTGAGCAAGTATATTTGCCCCCAGAAGACACTTCAGGCAGCCTCTGACACACTCTATGATGGCGTATGGCGGCTGTTTGAGCAAGATTTCACCTGCGGAATTAAGGAATTTTGCCAGCTTGGAGAGATCTTTGTTAATGTACGTGGATTGATTTTTAGCACCAGGTTTGGAGATTATTCCGCTGCAATCGACCCGAATAGCTCTGTAGACAGGCTTGAAAGGGTTCCCAGAGAGGTTGCGGAAACAATCCGAGTGGCGCGATATCGCAAAGACCTTTATGAGACTGCCGGAGTCTTGATGGCATATTGGCCGTTTGTGCGAGCAATGTCGCATCAGGCTGACTATCGCGAGTACGTGGGGTTCTCAGTGCTTCAGAGGCGGGGTATATACATAACTTCTCTGGGGGCTGAAAGCGAACTTGACATGGGGGATGAAGGCGAATTGGGAGGCGGACTTGAACAGATAGCAGATGATCCGCCCTACACACCGATTCGGTACCTTTTCATGATGCAGGGAATTCCGCAAAACAGGCGATCTCTCACCCAGCAGATTGGGAGATTGATACAAAGAGCGAATAATCTTGCTACGTACCGCCACTTTATTCTTAAAGATATTCGGGAGATCCGCGACGCGAGCAAACATATTCGGATGCGTGGGCAGCAGCTAGACGCGCTCACAAAACTTTGGAGCGACAAGCGGTTAGAATTAAGCCACGCCTACACGTCCGCTGATGTTGGTACTCAAACAGGCGCTCAAATGAGCGTTCGCGATAACAAATACAACGAGACACTAGCCCGGCTTGCCGAGGCTATCGAGGGTAGACTGATGCTAATCAGTGCGGAACTTAACCAGCTTGGAAAGGGTGCAATTGGCGGATTGCACTTTAGAATAAACCGCGCTCGCCATTACATGACGCTGTTTCGGGCGCTCGTCCCTTCCCTTAGAGCAAGGCGAATTGAGGGGTGGATGTCTTATCAGGAATTTGTGGATCGTCGTTTATCTGCTGAATTGGATTTTGTCGATGGAGTGGGCCATAGGCTGCAATCGCTTCGGGGGCGTTTGCAGGATGCTCTTCTGGGCGTACAAACGAGTGCAATTGTCCGCTTGTCGAGAGTAACCGCAGCCAACACGGACGTCTTGCGGAAACTTCAAGTAACCACCGCCGAATTGCAGAATCTAACGGCGGAGTATACGCGGCAGGTTGCGAAAAGCGCTGCGCAAAGTTCGCAACTACAACGTTCCACAGATCAGCTGGCGCTGGTGGGCGTCACGCTCGCGGTTCTTACGTTCGCTGCGCAGGCAAATTTGACGGTTGTGCCGGAATTTATGGATTTGTCTAAACAAATATCCGGTTGGCTAAAGTTGACGGAGAATGGCGTGAGTTCCGAGCTAGCTCGCTTGGCCGTTGGCATCATTGTCTCCACTTTCGTTGCCTTGAGCATCTTCTCGATAGGGAAGTTGATCTATCGGATATCTCACTATGCGACGCGCGACGATACTTGAATTCAGTGGCAGTGTGGCCGGGATGTCCAGGGGCAGCATAACCTGCAAATGATAAATGAACAGTCGCGTTCGGAACCGGATTGCTGGAGGGCGGGTAGTTTGCTAGTTCACCATGGGGGGTAGGGGCTTCTTGCAGCTGTTGAGAGGCTGGACGTCGAGTGCGGGCTGCCGGTTTTCTGGCTTCATCGGCGCTGCTGTGGCTTCCGGGTCCCGCGGTAGAAACAAGTGCCAGGTCAGGCTCGCGCAAGCGTTTCACCACACCGTTGGCCGGCAATACGGCCGGATCAGCAGTGATGAATCGCAAGCAACGGCGGGCCGCGCAGAAGGTCAATCGCTCTGGCTGGGACGCCAGCAGCGACCCGCGGCTAGCCGGTGCGTTTGCGGACGCGGTTGCGCACCTGAAGGCGGGCAGGCTGTCCGAATCTGGCGCTCGCGCACCGGCGGGTCCTGGAGATCGACCCGCATCACGCCCCGAGCCTGCACCATCTCGGTCTCATCGAGCACAAGTCGGGCCACGGCGAGAGAGCCGTCGAACTCATCCGGCAGTGCCTTGCGCTGCAGCCGGAGTATCCCGACGCGCTCCTGAATCTCAGCGCCATCCTCGGCGAGCTCGGCCGCCTCGACGAGGCGATTGATGCCGTCGGCAAGGTCATCGTCTTGCGCCCCGCGCAGGCGGCCGCCCATCTCCATCTCGGCAACTTCCTGGCGAAGACAGCGCGCTTTGGCGAGGCCGAGCGGGCCTATCGGAAGGCGGTCGCGCTCGAGCCGACGCTCGCCGCCGCACACGCGGGTCTGGCGCGCGCGCTGGTGATGCAGGGGTGTCTCGAGGACGCCCTGGCCGCCTGCCAGGAGGCGCTCGCGCTCTCGCCCATGCTGGCGGAGGCGCACGCAACCCTCGGCCAGGTCCTGCAGCGCCAGGGCAAGCACGCCGACGCGATCACCGCCTACGAATGCGCGCTCGCGCTCAAGCCCGGCCTCGTGACCCTGCACACCGAGATCGGCAACATCCTGCGGCTGCAGCACCGCTTCGAGGAGGCGATCGCCGCCCATCAGCGCACCATCGGCCACAAGCCCGACTGCGCCGAGGCCTACTGCAATCTGGCGCTCACCTTCCAGAATCTCGGACGCTCGGCCGAGGCCATCGAGGCCTTTCAGACCGCGCTTCGCCACAGGCCCGATCACGCCGAGATCCACTGCAATCTGGGCGTACTGCTCGGAACGCTGGGCAGGAGCGCGGATGCCGTCGCCGCCATCGAGCAGGCGATCGCGCTCAACCCGAAGCTCCCGCTCGCCCACTACTGCATGGGCGCCACGCTCAAGGACGCCGGCAAGCTGAGGGAAGCGCTCGCCGCATACCGCCAGGCACTGGCGTGCAATCCCGGCCTGACGCCGGCGCGCTTCGAGCTTTGCGATCTGCGGCGCCACGTCTGCGATTGGCGCGGCCTCGATGCGGACGAGGCGGACTGCCTCGAGGCCGTCCGCGCGAGCGAGCTCAGGGTGTCACCCTTTCCGACCTTGGCGATGCCGACCACGCACGCCGACCAGCTCGCGCATGCTCGGGTCTGGGCGCGGAGCGCGGACGTCGCGGGCGGCAAGGTCTTCAGCCAGTACGCGGCCTCTCTCGGGCGACGGAAGGGCGATCGGGTTCGCATCGGCTATCTTTCCGCCGACTACTGCCAGCATGCCACGGCCGCGCTGATCACCGAGCTGATCGAGCGGCACGACCGGGAGCGCTTCGAGGTCTTCGCCTACTGCTTCAGCCCCAACGACGGCAGCGACGCGCGCCGCAGGCTGATCGCCGCGTTCGACACGTTCGTGGACATCCGCAACGTCCCGCACGCGGATGCGGCACGCCGGATTCATGACGACCGCATCGACATTCTCATCGACCTGAAAGGCTACACGCGCGGCGCCAGGACGGAGATCCTCTCCTATCGGCCGGCGCCGATCCAGGCGAGCTTCCTCGGCTATCCGGGCAGCATGGGCGCGACGTTCATCGACTACGTGATCGCCGACCCGTTCGTCGCCCCGATGGCCTGCCAGCCGGACTACGACGAGCGGATCGTCCACCTTCCCGACAGCTACCAGCCCAACGACACCCGCCGGCAGATCGCCGATCGTCCCCCGACACGCGCCGAGTGCGGGCTGCCGGAGGACGGCTTCGTCTTCTGCGCCTTCAACAACACCTACAAGATCACCGAGGAGGTGTTCGGCCTCTGGATGCGCCTCATCGAGCAGACGCCGGGCAGCGTGCTGTGGCTCTACGAGGCCAACGGCCTGTGCAAGGCCAACCTGCAGGGCGAGGCCGTGCGGCAGGGCATCGATCCCGGCCGTCTCGTGTTCGCCCCCAAGGTGCGGATGCAGGAGCACCTGGCGCGCTACCGGATCGCCGACCTGTTTCTGGATACCCTTCCCTACAACGGCCACACCACGGCCAGCGACGCGCTATGGGCGGGCCTGCCGGTCGTGACGTGCGCGGGAGCAACCTTCGCCGGCCGCGTCGCCGGCAGCCTGCTCAGCGCCGTCGGGTTGCCCGAGCTCATGACTCACACGCTCGCCGACTACGAAGCGCTTGCCCTGCGACTGGCCCGGGACCCGGCCGCGCTCGGCGCGCTGCGCGGCAAGCTCGAACGCAACCGAGCCTCCTCACCGCTGTTCGACAGCACGCGCTATACGCGCAACATCGAGGCCGCCTACCTGCACATGGTGCGGCTCCGTGCCGGCGGACAGGAGCCGCAGGCGTTCGCCGTCGCCGATCTGCCGAACGAATGTGAGGAGCTAAGAATGTCTCAAGATACCGTTACGTCCTGCACGGGCCGGATCGCTTACGCCGCCTGCCCGCTGTGCGGGTCTACCGAGATCCCCTACCACATCGAGGCGGACACCACGCGCCACGCCCTTTACAAACCGGCGCTCCCCAAGACGATGAAGTGGCACAGTTGCGATGGCTGCGGGCACGTCTTCACGGAAGGGCACTGCACGCCTCAGATGCTCGACATCGTCTTCTCTGACACGCAGGCGAGCCAGCGCGTCGGCTACGACCTCGAAGGCCAGCGCAAGGTCTCAGCCCGCATCGTCGAGCGCATCGCGCGGCATGTGCGGGAGGGCGAGTGGCTCGACGTCGGCTTCGGCAACGCGTCCTTGCTCTTCACGGCCGAGGAATGGGGCTACACGCCGGTCGGCGTCGACCTCAGGACGGACAACGTGGAGGCCCTGCGCAAGCTCGGCATCGAGGCCCATTCAATCGACATCGAGGAGATGGACGCGGAGGCCCGCTTTAGTGTCGTCAGCATGGCCGACGTGCTGGAGCACATGCCGTTCCCCAAGAAGGGATTGCAAGCCGTGCGCCGCCTGCTGCGCCCCGGTGGCGTCCTGTTCGTGTCCATGCCGAACATGGCCAGCATCGTGTGGCGCGCGCTCGATGCGGCCGGCACCAACCCCTATTGGGGCGAGATCGAGCACTACCACAACTTCTCGCGACAGCGGCTGAACGCCTTGCTCGAAGAGTGCGGGTTTTCGGTGCTCGACTACAATATCAGCGAGCGCTATCGCTCCTGCATGGAGGTCGTGGCCGCCAGGAAGTGACGCCGAGCGTGACGCGGGAGGCCGATCCGCGGCCGTTGCGCGACGCCGCTACTTCTTGGGAATCGCCGACTTCACCAGCGGGTTCTTGCAGCCCGACAGATACTTGGCGTCGAGCGCGGCAAAGTCCGGCTCGCCCGACGTCACCACGCGCGCCTTCATCAGCGCCGCCTTGTCCTCGGGCTTCTGTTGCAGGAACACGTGCGGCGACGCACAGGTGAACAGCATGTAGCCGCGGGGGTCCTTCTTGGCGGTCAGTCGCGACGCATTGCCATAGCGGTAGACGTGCTCGCCCTTGGCGTCCGAGAGGACGACGTAGGCCAGCCCCTCGCCGGACGTATAGGCGGTGCGGAACTTGGCGAGATCCGGGTCGGGCTGCGCATCGGCGGCGCGCACCGGCGCGGCGAGCAGAAAGGCAGCAAGGAAAGCAACGGCAAGCTTCTTCATGTCGGGCTCCAGGTTGCACAATTCAACGCGGCGAGCGGCGCTACGAAAAGATGGTCGTCAAGACCGATCGAGGCAAGATCTGCGATGCGAGCGAAGTCCGACTGGCCAACGTCTCAACTTGTCACTTTGCAGCGGCGCCATATTTCGGGGTTCGGCAATCCCGGGTTTCGGCTCAGCTGCACCGTCTCCTCGTTGAGCAGAACCATCATGACTTCGGCGCCGGCATCGGCCTCGCCGGCGGGGGCAACATATCTGAAGCCATGCCGGGAATAGTCGCCGTTGATGGTGTTGCCCCCGGGCGTGCGGATCTTCGGGCCGTCGATGGCGAAATGGCTTTTGCCAAGGCACCACTCGCCGTCGATGGCGTCGGCGCGCGCCATGCTGGCACCGAAGGCGATAGCGGCGGTTGCCGAGAGCAGCGTCACCGCAGTCTTGGATTCCAAGCGACGCATGAAGGACACCTCCTCGGGGCGTGTGACGGCGCGGGAGAATACGGGAGGCCGACCGCCAGGTCGAGATCGTCTACAGCATGCCGAGCGGCGTCGCGCGCTTGGGCGGCGGGAAGGCCGCATCCAGCGCCGCCAGGTCCTCCTTGTCCAGCGCAACGTCGAGCGCGGTGACATTGGCGCGCACGTGCTCCGGCTTCACGGCCTTGGGGATGGTGATCACACCGGGGTGCCGCAGGACCCACGCCAGCACCACGGCGGCCGGATCGCAGCCATGCTTGTCGGCGATCTTCTTGAGCGGCGGCTTGCGCAAGAGCGGCCCCTGGCCCAGCGGCGAATAGGCCATCACCATGATGTTGTCGCGGCGGCACTGCTCCAGCAGCGCCCACTCGGGGCTGCGGCTGCCGAGGTGATAGAGCACCTGGTTGGACGCGCAGTTCCGGCCGTTGGGCACGCCCGCCAACTCGTCCATGTCGTCGACATCGAGGTTGCTCACACCCCAGGCGTCGATTTTGCCGTCGCTCTTCAGGGTCTCGAAGGCCTCCACGGTCTCGGCCAACGGATAGGAGCCGCGCCAGTGCAGCAGGTAGAGATCGATGCGGTCGGTCTTGAGCCGCTCGAGGCTGCGCTCGCAGGCGGCAATCGCCCCCTTGCGCGAGGCATTGTGCGGATAGACCTTGCTGACGATGAAGAAGTCGTCGCGCCGCCCGGCGACGGCCTCGCCCACGATCTCCTCGGCCTTGCCCTCGCCGTACATCTCGGCCGTATCGATCAGGCGCATGCCGAGATCGATGCCGAGCTTGAGCGCCGCCAGCTCCGCCGCGCGCTCGGAGGTGCGCTCGCCCATGCGCCACGTGCCGAGCCCCAGCACGGGGACATCTTTCCCGTTCTTGAGCGTCACGGTCCGCATCTACTGGCTCCTTCGTTTCTGCTCGCAATCCCTTACAGCGAGTGGCGCCCAGATTCCAGTAGTGGGTCAGTTTGAATTTGAACGACCTTGACTTGGGTTGCCGAACGCGTGCAACTCACGTGCATGACCGATAAAGCACAAGCAGGCTGGGTGGTCCAAGTGACCGTTCCAGCACCACCCCCGCCGCCCGAAGCCAAATGGAGTGCCAGCCGTGGTAGGGCCGCCCCATCGTTCAAATACTTCAACGTAGCGATTGGCGATGCCTTGAAGGCCTTGGCAGCGACGGCGAAGCATTTGGCCGAGCCTGAGGAAGGGGAGATGCGCGTTGTTAGAGGGCTCTCATCAGAAGAGATCGCTGCGCTGAGCCTCGTGGCCGACCAAGTAAAGCCAGCCTGACGCCATTGCGCTAGAAACACCCACGCGATCCCACCAGCTCGCCAAGTCCGTCGTAGATATCGCCACGGGGGAGCAAGAGGATCGGGAGCCAACGCCAGAGGAACAAGGCAAAGGCAAAGCCCCCGCCGCCGTCAGCTTAAATCACCGTGGCGGCCTGCCCAACGATGACCCGAGGGCAAGGGGCAGGGGAGGCCACACCATCAGCTCACCTTCGGCAGGACCTCGGTATAGAAGCGCTCGATGGAGCGCATCAGCTTGGCGTGTGGGCACCAGCGTGTTGTGGGTCCAGGCGAACAACCAGTTGACGGGCAGCTTCCGCTTCAAGGCTTCCAGGCTCCTGGTCACGGTGTCGACCGTGCCGACCAGCGCATAGCCCTTGGCGATCGCCTCCTCCGTCGTCGGCGCCTCGCCCGTCTTCGGATCGAGCATGCCGCGCCGGAAGCCGAACGGCACGAACCAGGCGTCGCCCGCGAACGTCGCCGAGTCCCGCCACAGCCGGCGCGCTTCCTCGTCCGTGTCCGCGATGATGATGTCGCGCAGCATGCCCATGCCATCGCCGAGCTTACGGCCCGACTCCGACGCGTACACCTCGAACAGGTTCTTCTCGATCGTCTCGTGCATGGGCGGCAGGATCGCGGTGACGCCGTTCCTGGCGCACCAGCGGATCGAGTTCTCCGAGGAGGCGAACGGCTGGAAGATCGGCGGATGCGGCTTCTGCAGGGGCTTCGGCACGACGCCGACAGCCTTCAAGATTCCGTCCTCGACGCCCTTGCCCCACTTCGCCGTGGTCTCCAGCGGCCAGGGCGTGTCGCCGGCCGGGATCTTCCAGAACTTGCCCTGGAAGGTCAGCATCTCCTCGGTCCAGCACTTCTTGATGATCTGGAAGGACTCCTCGAACGCGGCGCGGTTGGCGGCGTCGATCTCGTCGTGCTGATGCGGCAGCGCGCCGTGGATGCCGTGCATCTGCTGCGCCATGATGTCGACCCAGCGGCGCTGGTAGCCGCGCGCGAAGCCCGCGCAGGCCCGCCCGCCCGACATGTGGTCGAGCATGGCGATGTCCTCGGCCACGCGGATCGGGTTCGACGCGGGCAGCACGATGCCGAGCTGGCCGACCCGGATGCGCTTGGTCTGCATGGCGATGTAGAGGTCGAGCAGGACGGGATTGTTGGAGACCTCGAAGCCCTCGATGTGGAAGTGGTGCTCGGTGAAGGAGACCGACTCGTAGCCGAGCTGATCGGCCAGCCGGCACTGCTCGGACACTTCGCGCAGCATCTGCTGGTAGAGGTCGGCGCGCATGCCCGCCATGCCGGCCTCGATGTCGGCCCTGGAGCCCAGCGACGGCAGATAGAACAGGGACACTTTCATCGCTTCCCCCGGAGTTGTTCTTGGCGCGTCCCGCAACAGTGACGCCTCGCCCGCTTTGCCGCAAGCGCCGAGGCGCACCCCGTAGGGTGCAATAAGCGACAGCCGTATTGCACCGAATTGCGCGGCCCCATCCGGGCGGTGCAATGCGCTTTCGCTTATTGCACCCTACGCGCTACGCGCCCTGCGGGCCGATCATGAGCGTCGGCACGCCGGCGGTGTGGCTCTTCACGGTGAACACCTGCGTGCCCGGCCGCCGGCCCGTGCGCAGGTCCGAGACCTCGACGCCGGCGCTCCTCGAGCCGCGCATGCGCCGCACCGATCGCCCGCACGCGCCAGGAGAGCCCCCAGAGCTGGTCGGGCCCATCGCCAACGCCCGCTTTCAGGTCGTGCGCCACCTCGACGATCGAGTCGCCGCAGCGGAAGAAGATGAGGCGCGCGCCCCAGGCCGGGCTCGGTGCGGTCGAGCCTCAGGCTGAGGCCGAGGCGGCCGGCGTAGAGCGCGATCGCGCGCTCCGGGTTGGGCGAGCGGATCACGACATGATCGAGGCCGGAGACCGCTGCTCCTTCCTCGGACTGGGCCAAGGGCGAGGGCGCGCCCGCATCCACCTTGGGGCAGAGCGTGATCGGGACGCCATGTGTGGCCGTGCGCTCGATCTGCAGCGCGCCATCGGCCTTGCGCGCCGGCAGCGCCCGCTGCGCCAACAGCCGCTCCGCCTTGTCCATGTCATCGACCGCGAACGCAAGCGACGACAGGCCCTCGCTCCCGCCGTCGAGTGCCTGCAGCGTAAGGCGCATGTTGCCGAGCTGGAAGACGCTCGCACCGTTGTCGGCTTGCACACCGCGCCGGCCCAGGAGCAAGGCATAGTCTTGCGCGGCGGCGTCCACGGACGCAACGGCGATGGCGACGTGGTCGAGGCCGGAGATCATGCTACGGTGCCGCCCTTTTACGCAGAGGATGGCCAAGCCTACCATGAGCAACCGGACCAAGGCCAAGCCCCGACACAGTCGAAGAGGCGGCAGCTCGCCGCGGCGAAGCGAGCACGCGACGACGGCTCCAAGCGGGGCCCAACGTGAAATCCGCCGAAGCGAAACTGGCGGAGGTGAAGCGGCGCCTGCTCGAGGTCAGCGACCTCGGCTCGGCCGCGTCCGTGCTCTCCTGGGACCAGGCGACCTACATGCCGACGGGAGGCGCCGCCGCACGCGCGCGCCAAGGGGCCGTGCTGAGCGGTCTCGCCCATGAGAAGAGCATCGATCCCGCGCTCGGCAAGCTGCTCGATGATCTCGTGCCCTACGCGGAAGCCCTCCCCCACGATTCCAACGATGCCTGCCTGATCCGCGTCGCCCGGCGCGACTTCGACAAGGCCGTCAAGGTGCCGGCCGAGTTCGTCGCCCGCTGGAGCCAATTCGGCTCGGCCTCGTACGATGCCTGGACGCGGGCGCGGCCGGCCAACGACTTCGCCACCATGCGGCCCCTGCTGGAGCAGGCGCTCGATTTCAGCCGCGCCTACGCCGACTTCTTCGCGCCCTACGCCCACATCGCCGATCCGCTGATCGACGGCCCCGACGAGGGCATGACCACGGCCTCGGTCAAGGCACTCTTCGGCGAGCTGCGCGCCGAGCTGGTGCCGATCGTGCGCGCGATCACCGAACAGCGGCCGGCCGACAGCTCCTGCCTCAAGGGCACGTTCGCGGAAGGCGCGCAGATCGAGCTCGGCCTCGCCGCCGCCCGGCGCTTCGGCTACGACTTGGCGCGCGGCCGGCTCGACAAGACGCACCATCCGTTCTGCACCAAGCTCGCCGCCGGCGACGTGCGCATCACCACCCGCGTGCGCGAGGACGAGATCTAGCGAGGCGCTGTTCTCCACCCTGCACGAGGCCGGCCACGCGCTCTACGAGCAGGGTGTGGCCGCCGACCTCGAGGGCACGCCGCTGGGCTACGGCACCTCGGCCGGCGTGCACGAGAGCCAGTCGCGCCTATGGGAGAACGTGGTCGGCCGCAGCCGCGGCTTCTGGGAGTACTTCTATCCCGCGCTGCGCAAGGCGTTCCCCGACCACTTCGGGCCCGTGCCGCTGGACACCTTCTATCGCGCCATCAACAAGGTCGAGCGGTCCCTGATCCGCACCGAAGCCGACGAGGTCACCTACAACCTGCACATCATGATGCGCTTCGATTTCGAGCTGGACCTGCTCGAGGGCAGGCTCGCGGTCAAGGACCTGCCCGAGGCCTGGCGCGCGCGCTTCGAGGCCGACTTGCGTCATCACCCCGCCCGACGACCGGGACGGCTGCCTGCAGGACGTGCACTGGTACGGCGGCACCATCGGCGGCAGCTTCCAGGGCTACACCATCGGCAACATCCTGAGCGCCCAGTTCTACGATGCCGCACTTCGCGCGCATCCCGCGATTCCCGCCGAGATTGCCGCGGGCAAATTCGAAACGTTGCATGGCTGGCTGCGCGAGAACATCTATGTCCACGGCCGCAAGCTCCAGGCGGACGCATTGGTCGAGCGCGCCACCGGCAAGGCGATGAGCATCGCGCCCTACATCACCTACCTGCGCGAGAAATACGGCGCGCTCTATCGCCTGCCGGCTGCCGCATGAGCGTAAGGTGTCATCGGCGCGCTGAGTCGTGTACGCCTAAACGATCAGCCCTATGCTTGGTCTCTGGGGCGACATCGATCGCTCCTCGCGTCAGTTCGCGTTTCTCTCAAACAAGATGCGCGGCAGCTTATGGTCCATGCGCCACCCGTCCCAGATCACATCGGTTGGTCCCGACGCATACTCCGTCAGGCTCCAGGTGCCGTCCTGCCGGTGCAGCAGAAAGAAGGAGCCCCCCGGATCGAACATGCCTTGTTTGAAGTCGCTCGCATGCTTCGTTCTTGCCCAGTCGATGGCACGGCCGCCCGGCCGCTGCAAACGCACATCGCCAAAGGCCCAGTCGCCGAGCACGTTGAGCCGACGCACGACAAACTCGACGGCGCCGTTCGTATCGGCTTCGAAAGCCGGCCGGGCCGCGTCGAGCAGCTGAGCCCGAAGCGGCGAACCGCGCGACGGGTGAAGGACCTGCTGCGCCATGGCCGGCGCGGCCAGCGCGGCGAATGCGATGAGCAAGACGGCACCGAGCCATCGCCTGTGGAGCGCGCCCATCACCGCGCCCCCTTGCCGAGAAGTTCGGTCAGGATCCAAGGCGCATCCTTGTCTTTGGATACGATATTGTCGATGCGCCACGCACTATCCTGGAGCACGAGATCGTAGGTCAAAGTGACCGGCTCGCCGAAATTCTTGAACGTCACCTCGGCAACGGCATCTTTCTCAGTACCGCCTTTCGGCGTGACGTGAAGGTCCGTGATCTCGTAGTCCTGGCCGTTGACGATGGGATCAAAGTCCAGCCGGCGCCGGTTTGCTGTCACCAGCCGCACTAGAGGACGCGAAAGATACGCCTTCTCGTACTTCTGATTTCCGAACAGCCCTTTGCCGCCCTTTCCGTAAAGGGCATAGACCTTCAACAGCATCTCTTCCGGCTGAGGGCGGCCTTGAGCAGCAGCGGGAGCCGAATGCACGAAGGCCAAAAGGAGCATGATAAAGGGTCGCAGGATCGGCAAGCTGGGCACGAGCACCTCCGTGAGCGGACTGCGGGGAGCCTATTCCATCGTCAGCTGCATGGGGGCCTGATCACTTCTTTTCGTAAAGGCCGATCTATTGGCGCAAAGTCGGCCAGGTTCCCGTCACCGGCGGTTGCGGATGGGCAGCATCGCCCGACTGGCACGGCTCGCACCGGCGGCGAAGCCGGGCCGGCTTCCGTTCACTCCGCCAGCGTCAGCCGCGCAATCCGGAGGGCCGCCGCCTTGGCGGCCCTCTTTGGCGTTTGCCCACACCAGCGCAACTGCTAGACGTGTTTGCGCTCTGCCGATCGAGGACACACACCCATGATCGACCATGTCTCGATCCCCGTCCGGGATCTCGCCGCCGGCGCCGCCTTCTACGACCGCGTGCTGGAGCCGCTGGGCTACAAGCGCCTCGCCGAGCGCCCCGCTACGATCGGCTTCGGCACGAAGTATCCCGAGCTGTGGCTCAACCTGCGCTCCGGCATGCCCGCCGACGCCAACCCCGGCGGGCACGTGGCCCTGCGCACCAGGAGCCAGGACGCCGTGCGCGCCTTCCATGCCGCGGCGGTTGCGAACGGCGGCACCAGCGACGGCGACCCCGGCCCGCGTCAGGCGGCCATGACCACCTACTACGGCGCCTTCATCCGCGATCCAGACGGCAACAGGATCGAAGTCGTCACGTTCTGAGGATGGCGGAGGTGGTTGCGCTCCTCCAAGCAAGGCGTCATGCCCGCGCAGGCGGGCATCCACGCCAGGCGATCTCGTGCATGGAACGGAGACTTGCGTGGGTCCCCGCCTTCGCGGGGATGACGTTACATTCGCAGAGCGATCTGCCGGGAGCGTTGAACGCGTGAACACGTTTGTTTCGCACGATGCGGTCAAGTGCGCGGAGGCGATCATCGATTGCGTGGGGCATGATCTCAGGCTCGCCACGCCCATCGGCATCGGCAAGCCCGTCCTGCTCCTCAACGCGCTCTATCACCTCGCCGAAGCCGACCGGCGCTTGCGCCTCACGATCTTCACGGGCCTCACCCTGACGCGGCCCCGCTACCGCACGGACCTCGAACGGCGCTTTGCCGCCCCGCTGCTCGAGCGGCTGTTTGCGACCTATCCCGAGCCCGCCTACGTGGCCGCTCTGCGCGGCGGTCGACTGCCGCCCAACATCGCGGTCAACGAGTTCTTCCTGCAAGCCGGCGCGTGGCTGACGAACGGGCCCGTGCAGCAAAGCTACACGAGCCTCAACTATTCGCACGTCGCGCACCACCTGGTGCGCAAGGAGACCAACGTCTTCGCCCAGCTGGTCGCACCCGGCGCCGGGCCGCGCAGCGGGCCTGTCAGCCTGAGCTCCAACACCGACGTCACGCTCGACGTCATGGGCTACATCGGTGCCTGCCGCGCCTCGGGCAGGCCGGTCGCGTTTGCCGCCGAGACCAACGCCAACCTCCCCTACATGCCGGGCGAGGCCGAGAGCGAGCGCGCCCAGTTCGACGTGATGCTCGAGCCGCAGGGCGCGCCCTACGATCTGTTCGCGCCGCCCAAGGAGCCCGTGTCGCTCGCCGACTACGCCATGGCGCTCTATGCGGCCACGCTCATCAAGGACGGCGGCACGCTGCAGATCGGCATCGGCTCGTTCTCGGACGCGCTGGCGCAGGCGCTGATCCTGCGCCACACGGACAATGCCGCCTTCCGCACCCTTCTCGACGATCTCGGGACGCCCCTCACCGCCGATGCCGAGCTCACACCATTCGATACAGGCCTCTACGGCTGCACGGAGATGCTGGTCGACGGCTTTCTTGCCCTCAAGCGCGCCGGCATTCTCCGCCGCCGCGTGGCCAACCCCGACGGCAGCCAGGCTCTGCTGCACGCCGGCTTCTTCGTCGGCAACCAGGCGTTCTACCGCGAGCTGAAGGCCATGCCGGCCGAGGAGCTGGCCGAGATCTGCATGACCGCGATCTCCTTCACCAACACGCTGCACGGCGACACCGCGCTCAAGCGGACCCAGCGCCCGCATGCCCGCTTCGTCAACACGGCCATGACGGCGACGTTGCTTGGCGCGGTCTCCTCCGACGCGCTCGGCGACGGCCGCGTCGTCAGCGGCCCCGGCGGCCAGCACGATCTCGTCACCCTGGCGCACGAACTCGACGACGCCCGCTCCATCATCGCCGTGCGCAGCACGCGCCGCCAGGACCGCCGCTCGCAGTCCAACATCGTCTGGGCCTACGCCAACACCACCGTGCCGCGGCACCTGCGCGACACCATCGTCACCGAGTACGGGATTGCGGACCTGAGGGGCAGGTCCGACCGGGACTGCGTCGCCGCCATGCTGGCCATCACCGACGGCGCCTATCAGGCAAAGCTCGGGCGACAGGCGCAGGACGCGGGCAAGCTCGAGAAGGCTTTCAGTCTGCCCGCGCACGCTTCGCGCAACCTGCCCGAGCGGATCGAAGCCGCGCTCGGCCCGGCAAGGCGGCAGGGTCTGCTGCCGCTCTTCCCGCTGGGCACGGAGATGACGGACGTGGAGCAGGCCTTGGCGCCGGCGCTGCTCGGCCTCAAGAGCGCGGGCCCGGCCGATCTCGTGCGCACGCTCGCCGCCGGCCTGTTCGACTGGCGCCTTACACCCGCCGAACGCGCCGCCCTGGAGCGCCTGGATCTCGCCGCACCGGCGAAGATCACCGACTACGCCTTGCGCACCCTCATCGTCGGCGCGCTCCGCCGCTCTTGATCAGGCGAGCAACGCCCGCAAATCGCGCGCGACGCTGTCCGGCTTCATGTCTGGATACTCGTCCGGCGCATTGGTGCGATTGATCCACACGCACTGGAAGCCGAACGCCTTGGCGCCGGCGATGTCCCAGCGGTTGGAGGACTGGAACGAGATGTCCTGCGGCCTGCAGCCGTAGCGATCGGTGACCAGCCGATAGACGGCCGGGCTCGGCTTGAACGCGCCGACCACGGAAACCGAGAGCACGTCATCGAGGATGCCTTCGAGCTTCGCAGCGCGCACGGCCTCGGCGAGCATGTCGGGGTCCCCGTTCGACAGGATCGCGACCGTGGCGCCCTTGGCCTTCAACCCCTCCAGCACCTCGCGCACCTCCGGGTAGGCGTCCATGGTGCGATACGAGGCCAGCAGCTTGTCGCGCAGGTCCGCAGGAATGCCGCCGACCGATGCGGCGGCATAGTCGAGGCTCCGCTCGGCCAGCGACCAGAACGTCGCCTTGCGCCCGGACAGCGAATGCACCCAGGTGTACTCGATGTGCTTCGTCCGCCAGGTCTGGGAAAGCTGCTGCCAGCGGGGCCCGAGCGTCTCCTTGTGCCTCTCGGCGGCCGCATGCAGGTTGAACAGCGTGCCGTAGGCGTCGAATACGTAGTGGCGGTGCACGGTTTCAGGCTCCCTTACCGCGGATCAGATGGATGATGCCGGAGAAGTCGGTGCCGCCCTCCCCCCACGCGTTGTGCAGGCCGAAGATCTGCGCCGCGGCCGCCCCCAGCGGCGTGGTCGCGCCGGCACCGCTCGCCGCCTCCTGCGCCAGCTTCAGGTCCTTCAGCATCAAGGCAGAGGCAAAACCCGCCTTGTAGCTGTTGTTGGACGGCGCGTTCGGCACCGGTCCCGGCACCGGGCAATAGCTGGTGAGCGCCCAGCACTGGCCCGAGGAGGTCGAGGCCACGTCGAACAGCGCCTGGTGCGACAACCCCAGCTTCTCCGCCAACACGAAGGCCTCGCACACGCCGATCATGCTGATGCCCAGCATCATGTTGTTGCAGATCTTGGCGGCCTGGCCGGCGCCCGCCTCGCCGCAATGCACGACGCGCTTGCCCATGGCCTCCAGGAGCGGCTGCCCCGTCTCGAAGGCCCGCTTGCTGCCGCCCACCATGAATGTCAGCGACGCCGCCTCCGCCCCGCCGACGCCGCCCGATACGGGCGCGTCGAGCGAGAGCATGCCCGCCTCGTCCGCCAGCTTGTGGGCCGCCCGCGCGGAGGCAACGTCAATGGTCGAGCTGTCGACGATCAGTGTGCCCTTGGCGGCGGCCTTGAGCATGCCGCTGCCGCCCCAAACGCTGAGCGTGTCCTTGCCGGCCGGCAGCATGGTGATGACCGCCTCGACGTCCGTGGCCGCGTCGGCGGCGGAGGCCGCCTTCGCCACGCCGCGGGCGGCTGCCTTGTCGACATTGGCCGACATTAGGTCGAAGCCCTTCACCTGATGGCCCTTCGCGACGAGGTTGCCCGCCATGGGCACGCCCATATTGCCGAGCCCGATGAAGCCTATTTTCGCCATGGCCTTTTTCCTCCCGCACGCTCCGTCACCCACGGGGTAGCCGCGTGCCTTTTCTAGTCTCAAAGCCGCCCGTCCAGAAACCCTTTGTTCACCCTGAGCGTGGACACTTCAGTCTTCGGCAGGGGAACCGGACGGCAGCTCTGTAGGCGAGCACAAGCTCTCCCGTGTGCCTGCCCGTGGTGAATGGGCCCGTGCGCCATGCGAACCGTCGTATTCCTCCTCGCGCTGCTGGTCGCCGCCAAGCTCGGCTACCAGGAATATCTGTTCCGCATCGGCACCAGGGACGCGATCATCGGCGCCTACAAGGAGCACGCCGTCCAGGCGTGCCAGAGGGACGCGCGCAGCGCGAGCCTGGGCGTGGACCGTCAAGCCTGGTCCAACCCCATCTCCGTCCAGGTGCTGATCGGCAAGAGCGCGCTCAACGTCTACCCCTGGCAGACCGACCACGCGCTCTGGAGCGCCCGCTACCGCCACCCCTATTTGTTCCTGACGGCGGGCCGGCCGTCCTCCCCCGTCTTTTGCGAATACGACATTGTGAACGCCGCCGCGTCCGTCGGCCGGATGTAGCCGGCACGCGCCGCAGCAATGCTGCCATATGGGTGTGCGCAGAATGCACTCGGTGCGCCTTGCTCCCTCTTGACGCTCCCGTGCCAATAGCCGATGGCTTGGAAGCGCCCGGCGGGGGCAGAGATTTTGGGCTCTTCAAGGGAAGTTTCCATGTCCGCAGCCGTCAACGAAGATAGGCAGCCCTCGACAGCTCCGAGAAAGGTCGAGGTCGAGGGCGGCCGGACACGCATGAAGGTCTACCAGCACTCCGACCTCCTCTATTGGTGGGTGGTGTGGGCCTATGGCTTCCTGTGTGCCCTGTTGACCTGGCTGAAGGGCGTGCCCGTGGCCGTGGTGCCCCAGCACAAGGCCGTCCTCGTCTATCCCGGTGCGTGGATGGGCATTTCCTTCGTTGCGCTGGTGCTGTTCGTGCTGATCTTCACCAACGCCCGGGCGCGCGGCGTCAAATCGCTCGTGCTGTTCCTGGTGCTGACGGTGATCGGGCTCATCGTGCAGATGAGCGTCGGCTGGAACGAGATCCTGCAGTACTTCCCCTTGCTGCTGGTGCACATGAACCTGGCCTTCTACCTCTTGTTTTCCAGCATTCTTCTCGTGGCCTGGACATTCATCATCCTCTTCACCGACCATTCGCAATATTGGGAGTTCGCGCCCAACTCGATTGCCGTCAAGTACTGGTTCACCGATGCGGTGGAGAGCTACACCTCGCCCCAGGTCGAGACCTCGCGGCACAGCGACGACATCTTCGTGCACCGCATGCTCGGGCTTTGGTTTCTGGGCTTCGGCACCGGCGACATCGAGATTCGCTTCAGCACCGCCGGCAGCGGCCAGAAGGTGTTCTTCCTGAAAAACGTCTGGCGCGCCGGGCACGTCGAGAAAGAGATCAACCGGCTCGTCGCCTGACGCTCCGGGGTCAACTCCCGCGCTTTTGCAGCAGTCCTGGGCGCGAATTGCGCCCGGTAAAAAGCATTGCCGCAGCCCAACGTCCTCTGTAGAAGAAATCCTACGTAACGTAGGATAATCCTCGGAGGATGCATCATGTGGTGGTGGCCCCGCACCGGGAAACGCATCCTCGCCGTCGGATCGGTCCACCTCGACACCATTGCCCTCAGCAGCACGCCGACCACAACGTTCGACGACGTAACGCATGTGGGAAACATCACCCACTCCGTCGGAGGCAGCGCGTACAATGTGGCAGCCAATCTCGCGAGCCAGCTGGCGCACCAGAAAGCCATCCGACAGGTCGCGATCTATTCGATCCTTCCCCAGCACTCGGTCCTGACCGAGATCATTCGCTACAAGATCAAAGCCGCCGGCATCGACACGCGCTTCGTGCGGCTCTATCGCGAATTCAAGAACAAGCGAGTGCGCGGCGGCGGCTACGTCGGCGTTCTCGACGAGAAGGACAAGCTCATTCGCACCGCGGTCGTGGACGCTGCCATGCACGAAGCCAACATTTTCCAGGACAAGGAGGAGAGAACCGCGCTGGAGTCGGCGATGGCCTGGGCCGACATGCTCGCGCTCGATTCCGATCTGGCGGTCACGACGGTCAATCACCTCGCAGATCACTCCCGCGACTACGAAAAGCCGCTCTTCATCAGCGTCGGCTCGCCGACCGCGGGCATGCGCAGCTGGATTCACAGCCATGAGGAGAACCTTGCGACCTGCCTGACCGGCCGGTTGCTGGTAATCTGCAAGATCCTCGAGCAGCTCTCCTTCGACAAGGCTCACATCAATGCATTCCAAGAGTTCGTCGAAACGGGAGAAATGAGGGGCTCGTTCGACGTCAACGCCATCTGCGGCAAGCTGAAGACCAGGCACCTCCTGTGCTGCAACGTTCAAAAATCGCAAGGGTTCGCGCTGTTCGCCGCGGGGCCGACCCCCTATGCGCATTTCTTCCAGACCCCCGTCGACGTGAGAAGCCGAGTACAGGAGGGAAATTCGGCCGGCGTGATGGATGGCGTCATGGCCGGCTTCATTCAATCCTGCGCCCAATTGCTGGAGCGCACCAAGGCCGGCAGCGACATTCGGGTCGGCAAGGACTCACAACGGCTGGTTGACACCAACATCCTTGATCTCGTCCGCCATGTCTCCGATACCGAAGGTGCGACCCCCGGCTCGGTGATCTCATTCGACGAGCAGGCGCAGGAGCAGACCGCCTTCAGCAAGATCTGGCGATTGACGCGCATTGCCTTCGATGCGGTGCCGGTCTTCCGCTACCTCTTTTCCATCGCAGCCCTGATCATTGCTGCCTGGCTCGCGGAGAAGGCGCTCGTCCTCCTCAAGTACTTCGGCATCGAGATCCCGCTGCCCGACCTGACCGTCCTCCGCGTCCTCATACGCAAGTGACCCGGTTCGCAAGGCGTTTCCACCCCAGCAATCCACACCGGGCGGCCCTGCCCAATATTCGCCCTTTGTTCGCCTCAGGTCCCACTATAAAGGCCGTCAAGAGGACTGCGGCCCGATTCGGGCCGCCCCGCCGGGGACCGCCGCTTGCAGAGCCTGCTGTCCGAGCTCGAAGAGACCGCGCCGCGGGCTGCCCTTCACAAGGGGCGCGTGCCGGTACTGATGCCCGTCGCTCTCGACCAGACCTACGACTACATCCTCCCCGGCGACGTGAAGGCGGCGCCCGGGTCGTTCGTACTGGTGCCGTTCGGCCCGCAGAGCCGCATCGGCGTGGTGTGGGACGGCCCGGTGGGCGACAGCGGCAAGCCGGTCGCGGAGAAAAAGCTCAAGTCCATCACCCAAGCGCTCGACGAGGTGCCGCCGCTGCCACCCGTCTCGCTGCGCTTTGCCGAATGGGTGGCGCGCTACACGTTGAGCCAACTCGGCATGGTCGTGCGCATGATGATGGGCTCGCCTGCCGTGTTCGAGCCCACGCGCCCGCGCTTCGGCGTTCGGCTCAATGAGGGCGCCGCGCATCCCGCGCGCATGACGCCCGCACGCAAGCGTGCGCTCGAGATTGCCGCCGACGGCCTGGTGCGCGCCAAGGCTGCCCTCGCGGCCGAAGCGCAATGCTCGACCGGCGTCGTCGACGGCCTCGTCGAAGCCGGCGTGCTGGTCGAGGTGGCGATCCCCGAGCGCCGGTTTCCGGTGCCCGATCCCGCCCACGCCGTCACCGACTTCGGCGAGACCCAGATCGCCGCCGCGCATGCCATGCGCGCCGCCGGCGGCTCGGACGCCTTTTCCGTCACGCTGCTCGACGGCGTTACCGGCTCGGGCAAGACCGAGGTCTACTTCGAGGCCGTGGCGCGCGCGCTGGAGAAGGGGCGGCAGGCGCTGATCATGCTGCCCGAGATCGCGCTCACCAGCCAGTTCATGGACCGCTTCAAGGGCCGCTTCGGCTGCCCGCCGGTCGAATGGCACTCGGCCCTTTCATCCGGCGAACGCGCGCGCGCCTGGCGCGCCGCGGCCACCGGCGAGGCGCGCATCATCGTCGGCGCCCGCTCCGCTCTGTTCCTGCCCTACCGCGAGCTCGGCCTGATCATCGTCGACGAGGAGCACGACGCCGGCTTCAAGCAGGAGGACCGCGTACACTACCAGGCCCGCGACATGGCCGTCGTGCGCGGCAACCTCGGCAAGTTCCCGGTCGTCCTCTCCTCCGCCACGCCGGCACTGGAGAGCCACGTCAACGCCCGCACCGGCCGCTACGGCTACGTGCACCTGCCCGGTCGCTACTCCGGCGCCGAGCTGCCGCAGGTCACGGCAGTGGACCTGCGCCAGCATCCGCCCGAGCGCGGCAAGTGGCTCTCGCCCATCCTCGTCCAGGCCGTGACGGAGACGCTCGCCGCCAAGCAGCAGGCGTTGCTCTACCTCAACCGCCGCGGCTACGCGCCGCTCACGCTTTGCCGCGCCTGCGGTCATCGCATCGAATGCCCGCAGTGCACGGCCTGGCTGGTCGAGCACCGCTACCGGCGCCGCCTCAACTGCCACCATTGCGGCTTCTCCCTCCCGCTCCCCGAGAAGTGCCCAAAGTGCGGCGAGCCCGACAGCCTGGTGCCGTGCGGCCCCGGCGTCGAGCGCATCGCCGAGGAGGTGGCGGAGCGCTACCCGCAAGCGCGCGTCGCCATCCTCTCATCCGATCTCGTCCCGTCGCTGATGGAGATGCGCGCCATCATCAAGACCATCGAGGCCGGCGAGGCCGACATCATCATCGGCACGCAGATGGTGGCCAAGGGCCACCACTTCCCCCAGCTCGCCACCGTCGGCGTCGTCGATGCCGACCTGGGGCTCGGCCAGGCCGACCCGCGCGCGGGCGAGCGCACCTTCCAGCTCCTGCACCAGGTGACGGGCCGCGCGGGCCGCGCGCTCACCCCCGGGCGGGGCTTCGTGCAGACCTACATGCCGGAGCACCCGGTGATGCAGGCCATCATCTCCAGCGACCGCGAGGCGTTCCTCGAGCGCGAGATCCGCCAGCGTCAGGCCGGGACCCTCCCGCCCTACGGACGCCTTGCCGCGCTCATCGTCTCGGCCCGTGACAAGGAGCTGGCCGAGTTGTTCGCCCGCGACGTGGCCCGCCGCGCGCCGCCGGCCGAGCGCATCGAGGTGCTGGGGCCCGCCGAGGCGCCGCTCGCCGTCATCCGCGGCCGCCACCGCTTCCGGCTTCTCGTCAAAGCGCCCCGCGAGCTCGACCTGCAGACCTATCTGCGCGCGTGGCTCAACGCTCTGCCCAAGCCGCCGAGCGACCTGCGGCTGACAGTAGACATCGACCCCTACAGCTTCCTCTGATTACGCGCCGCCCCTTCCCGCCTCGGCGACCGGAGGGCTGCGCAGCACGGTCACGCCGAGATCGACGACCAGGTCCAGCAGCATGGTGTACCCCGTCACCCAGGCCGTGTTCGCCTGAAACGAGGAGAGGACGACATAGCCGGCATGATGCTGAACGATGACGTAGGCGATCACGAACAGAGGCACGATGGATGTCATGGCGTCCAGCCACATCTGGTTCTTGGTGCCGGTCCCCACGAGAAGCAGGCTTCCCATCTGCACCCAGATGTAGGTCAGCAGGATCCAGGTCACGCTGAAGTCCGCAAACTCCTGCCAGCTGTCGGACGGCGCCCAGCCTGCCATGGCGATGAAAAACACGCCGATGACGACAGCCATGAGCAGGGATGCGACGATGCTGACCTGATAGCCGCTCGCATGCCACTTGTGCGCCGCTGCCGCATGTCCGCTCTTCACGGCACCGCCGACATCCCGCGCTGACGATTGCTGCATGTCCCGATCCTCGTTGGGCCGAGGTTTGCTTGTCGCAGCAGCCGTGCGTGCGGCCATTGATAAGCATCAACCGGCCCGGCCACTCGACTCAAAAGAGCAAGGCGGAGGCGCCAAACGCTCTAGGAGGTGTTCCCCTTCGGCTGCGTTCTTTGCCTCACGCCGCCTTGCGCTCTCGCAACGTGGCTGCGAACGAGCGCACGGCCGTCATCGAATTGCCCCGCCTTCACGTCCTTTTCGGGCACGATCAGGGTGCCAAGCGGCGTCCGTCCCGCCCGCGCCTCCATCTCGCGGAACGCCTTGTCGGGCGGCGCGCCGCCGTGGGTCAGGAAGAAAACGACCTTGGGAAGCCTGCTCGCCTCCTGGCGCAAATAGGCACGGACGGGTGTGGCAGGCCGGAAGGCCCACATGGGGCCGCCGATCGCCACCAGGTCGTAATGCGACGCGGCATGTTTCACGGCCTCGATTTCGGCAGCCGATCCGCCCAGCTGTCGAAGGCGGCCCTCATGAAGCCCCAGAAACCCATCCGGTAGCGTGTGCAGCGGATCTCCTCGATGTCCGCGCCCAGCTCTTGTGCAAGCTGCGTGGCAACGGCGCGCGTCATTCCTGACAACGAGTAGTAGACAACAAGGGTCTTCATCATCGGCCTCCGGAGCGATGGAGATGCGGCAGGCCGGCCAAGTTCCATGGGCCCCGCCGACCGGCATTGTCCAAGATCAATTGGAGCTTCCTCGGAGGACGGCTTCGCGCGTCGGCCTCGAGCGGATCACCCCGCATCCGGCCAATCCCGCCAGGGGAACGGCTTCTCCTCGCTGGCGCAGGTCATGAAGCGCGCGGCATCGCCTTGCCAGATCGCAAGGGAGCCGCCGAAGCGAAGCAGACCGGGATTTGGCTCGCCGGCAAACAGCAGCCAGAGAAACTGCACGACCGCAATCAGATTCAGGAGCAGCTGCCCGATGCCGAACGCCATGGCGAACAGAAGCATGAACAGCCCGCCTTCCAGACATCCGGCGACCGGGCGATCTGCACTGGTCGATCAGGTTCCATCGGCTCCTCTCATGACTTGGCAGCCGGCGCGCCTCTCGCTTCCGGCACGTGCGGCCGCGTTGCGTCCACGCCAACAAGACGCCACAACCTCACCTAGCCTCCCTTGACCGATATCAAAGCGTCACATCGGCAATGCGCACACGGTCTTTCGAACGAAGCCAGACCACGCTTCAGCGCTGCAAAACGTAGGTCCCCGGCGCCGCCTCGAGCGGCGGCAGACCGGCATCGGGCCGCCCCATCGGCGGCGAAGCCACGCGGTCGGCTGAGCTCTTGCCGGCAAGCCAGGCGGACCACATCGGCCACCAGGAGCCCTCCTCCGTCGTAGCCTGCGGCAACCAGGCATCGGGGGAGAGATAGCGATCGCCGGGTGCTCGTCGGCTGATACGAAAGTGCCGTCCCTTGTGGCCCGGCTCGGAGACGATGCCGGCGTTATGGCCGCCGCTGGTCAGCACGCAGGTCGCCTCGTTGTCGGTGAAGAGATGGATCTTGTAGACGCTCCGCCACGGGGCGATGTGGTCGGTCTCCGTGCCGACCACGAACATTGGCGCGCGGATGTCCTTGAGCGCGATCACGCGGCCTTCGACCGCATAGCGCCCCGCCGTGATCCGGTTTTCCAGGAACAGCCCGCGCAGGTACTCCGAATGCATGCGATAGGGCATGCGCGTCTGGTCGGCATTCCAGGCCATGAGGTCGATCATGCCGTCGCGCTCGCCCAGCACGTATTCGCGCATCAGCTTCGACCAGACGAGCTCGTCGGAGCGCAGGAGCCGGAAGGCCTCCGACATCTGGTAGGTGTCGAGGACGCCCTGATCCCACATCAGGTCCTCGAGGAAGGCGATCTGGCTCTCGTCGACGAAGAGCATCAGCTCGCCGGCTTCCGTGAAGTCGGTCTGCCCGGCCAGCAGGGTGAGCGAAGCCAGCCGGTCGTCGCCGTCCCGGGCCATGGTTGCTGCCGCGATGGCTGCAAGCGTGCCGCCCAGGCAATAGCCGGCCAGATGCACGGGGTGGTGCGGCACGATCCTGCTCACCACATCCAGCGCCGCCATGACCCCTTTGGTCCGATACTCGTCGAAGGAGAGCCCGCGATCCTCGGCGCCGGGGTTGAGCCAGGACACCATGAACACGGTATGGCCCTGCGCCGTCAGATAGCGCACGAGCGAGTTCTCCGGACTGAGATCGAGGATGTAATACTTCATGATCCAGGCCGGCACGATCAGGATGGGCTCTGCCAGCACCTTGTCCGTCGTCGCAGCGTACTGGATCAGCTCCATCAGCTCGTTACGGTAGACGACGTTGCCCGGCGTGACGGCAACACCGCGGCCGACCGCGAAGCGCTCCGGGATCTCCGGGCGCTCGCCGGCGATCTGGCGGCTCAGGTCGTCGGCAAGGTTGAAGGCGCCGCGTACCAGGTTCATGCCGGCTTCCTCCTGCGTGCGCTTCAGGATCACCGGATTGAGGAAAGGATTGTTCGATGGCGACAGCACGTCGAGAGCCTGGCGCGCCATGAACGCGACGCGGTCGGCGTGGATCGCCGACATGCCGCGCACCTGAGCGGTTGCGAGCCGCCAATAGTCCTCCAGCGCCAGGAACCACTGCACGTAAAGGTCGAAGGGATGCCCCTGCCAGTCCGGTGCTGCGAACCGCCGATCCCCTTCGCGCGGGCTGAACGGAGGCTTGGTTGAAACGTCGAACGTGGATCGCGCCGCATACCGAAGAAGACGGGCGAGGTTGGTCCAGGCGGTGAGCGACAGCTCGAGCTGGCGGCCTGGCGCCCCCTGCACATGCGTGACCCAATCGAGCCAGGCGGACGCCACGGCATTGGGCGAGACGCCCTGCGTTATCCGCCCGATGGTTGCGCGCGCGATGCGATCGAGGTTCTCGAAGGAGTAGCCGTTGTGCGACGTCGCCTGGGGCGCCGGCACACTCTTGGCAAGACCGTCCTGACCGGCATGGATAGCTTTGCCATCCGCCGGCCTGTCCTTCTTGCCGGCCGCGCCGTTCAGTGCATTTTCCTGCATGGTTCGTCGGCACCCCTCACTCGGAGCACGCTCTCAATTCTATGATGTAGAGCAGGATTCACGCTTCAGCCGTCACGTTGCGGCTGAGGCAAGGTCGTTCAATCTGAAGCGATGCTGCTCTAAGGCCCGCGCATGACAGTTCTGTGTAGAACGTTCGATATCCGCCCCATCCGGCGCAAGGCACCTATGCCGGGCGCCAACGGGAACGGCTCTCAGCTCGGCGGCGATCCGTATCTCGCCAACGATTAATTTCGGCCTAATCGGCACCCTTCCGCTCAGCCGACCGCATCGGCAGCCACGCATGGAATGGCCAGATCCGCAAAGCTCCGGCGGGTCGCATCGACCGAGCCGTCCATGTCGATCCCGCGGCAGGCATCCTCGATCACCACGGCCCCGAACCCGCAGCGGTGCGCGTCCTGCGCCGAGTAGCGCACGCAGAAGTCGAAGGCGAGGCCGACAAGAAACACGCGCGTCAGACCTCTCTCGCGCAGATACCCGGCGAGGCCGGTCGGCGTCGTGTGGTCGTTCTCATAGAAGGCGGAATAGGAATTGATCTCGCGCCGGTATCCCTTGCGGATGATCAGCTCGGCATGCGGGATCGCAAGCCCGGCATGGAGCTCGGCACCCGGCGTCGTCTGCACGCAGTGGTCGGGCCATAGCACTTGGGGACCATAGGCAAACGTGACGGTCTCGAACGGCTGCCGGCCGGGATTGGCGGATGCGAACGAGCGATGGCCGGGCGGATGCCAATCCTGCGTAAGCACGACGTGCCGAAAGCTACGCCCGAGCTTGTTGACGAGCGGAACGATCTCGTCGCCGGCGGGAACCGCCAGGTTGCCGCCCGGACAGAAGTCGTTCTGCACGTCGACGACCAGCAAGACGTCGGTATCGGTGATCTCGTGTCTCACGATAGCTGCTCCTCCTGCCGTATCGGGCATCGATCAGCGGCGGTACTCGAGCCTAGTACCCATCGCGTTTCCGGGCCCGCCGTTGGGCGCCCAGTTGATCGAAATCAATGCAGGCTCGGGGCCATTCGCCCCCCCATTTGCGTTACCGGAATTTCATTGCCGGATTTGGAGGAGCCGCCATGAATGCGCAGGAAGCCATGACGAAGGATGTGGTCACGGTGGGGCCACAGACGACCGTAAGCGATATTGCCGACTTGCTGGTCCGTCATCGCATCAGTGCCGTGCCGGTCGTCTCCGACGGCAATCGGGTGGTCGGCATTGTCAGCCAGACCGACCTGGGCCATCGCGCCGAGACAGGCACGGAGAAGCGCCGCAAATGGTGGCTCGACATCTTCGCCGATTCCAACTCGAAAGCACGCGAGTACATCCGGAGCCATGGCCTCAAGGCCGAGGATATCATGTCGCGGATCCTGGTGTCGGTTTCCAAGGATGCCAGCCTGTCCGAGGTTGCCGACGTCCTGGACACGCACCGCATCCGCCAGGTTCCGGTCATGGATGATGGCAAGCTGGTGGGCATGATCAGTCGCGCCGACCTCGTCCGTAAGCTGGCCGAGATCAAGGTTGCCGCACCGGCGGCGAGATCGGACAGCGGCGCCCTGCAAAAAGCGATCTGGGACGAGATCAAGGCTCAGGAGTGGCTCAGGTCTGCCTACATCAACCTCGCGGTCAAGGATGGCGTGGTCGACCTCTACGGTTCGGTTGATTCCGACGAGCAGCGGCAGGCACTGCACGTGCTTGTCGAAGGCGTGAGGGGTGTCCGCAAGGTGGAGGACAATGTGACCCTCCTCCCCAAGACCATGGCGTAGACTTTCCGCCTGCCCGCACGCAGGCCGGCCGCCGGACTTGACCTGCGTCAATGTGTGCCCACGTCGGAATTGCTGGATTGGCCTCTGCCAACCGTGGGGACGGGAGAACGCTCATGTCTGACAAAGCCACCAATGGCCACGGCCATGCCGCTTGGCCGATCGCAGATTTCCCCTTTGCCGGCTTCCCCGTCAACGCTTGGGGAGCGGCCTTCACTCTCAATGCCGGGTGCAACGCGGCGCTGCATGAAGGCTTCGCGGCCTTCAGCAGGGAATGGCAGGACTTTGTGAGCGCGCGGATGAAGGAGGATCTCACGCTCGTGCAGCGCGTCGGCGCCGCAAAGTCACCCGAGCAGGTATGGACCGCCTACGCCACCTTCTGGCAGAAGGCCGTCGAGGACTATTGGAAGGAGTACGGCCGGGCAGCCAAGCTTGCCGGCGGGCTGATGAACCGGAGCATGACCGCAGTGCAGCGGCAAATGGAAGAGGCTACGGAGTCCGCGACGAAGCTTCCGTCTTTCGAGAAGGCTGCCTGAGGATCACTTGCTGAGGATCACTTGCTGCCGGCAAGATCGTGCAGGTAGGCGAGGATCGCTGCAACGTCCTCGTCGGAGAAGCTGATCTGCGGCATCGCCTTGTGCTTGGAGACCATCCCTTCCGACAGCTCCTCGCGTAGTTCCCGAGTGGCATAACGCCCGTAGATGTCCCGCATCGGCGGCGCCACCTTCAATGGGCTCGTGCCCTTGGCTTCGATGGCGTGGCAGCGGCCACAATGCTTCTCGAGGATGGCTTTGCCGACTGCGCTTGTGTCGGCCGCGAATGAGGCTGCCGGCCAGCAAATTCCTACGATCAGCAATGTCTGCAGGCGGGCACGTGTTCTCACCGGAAGATGCCTCTGCCTTTCCGTCAACGGCAGACGAGAACCGCCACGTTGCTCAGCGTGACGACCTGGTTTGCCTGGCTGCCGAGCAGCCATTTCGACAGGCCTCTGCGGCCGTGCGAGGCCATCACGATCAAGTCGCAGCCCCTTTTCTTCGCCTTCTTCGCCGTTTCGATAATGCCCTCGGCCGGGTGCTGGTCCTTGACATGCACGGTTCCGCACGCAACGCCCGTCTTCTTCGCCGCCTCCGTGACACGCCAAAGGATGCGGTTTGCCGCCGCCGCTACGCTCTCGTCGAAATCCGCCACCGGATTGGGGATGCTGCGCTCGACGAGCTCCCCCATCGACAGTGGGTCCCACGGTTCGGTCACCGTGACTGCCGTGACTTGAGCGCCGAGCGCCTTGGCGAGCGCCAATCCGGTCGCCTCGGCCTTCTGCGCGAGGTCCGAGCCATCGGTCGCGATCAGAACATGCTTGTACATGGGTTGCGCCCTCGGTTGCGGCGGGAGCAGGAAACGAAGCGGCGGCGGGACACACGCCCGCCCCCGCTTGCCTTAGCACGCGGGCTCTAGCTCTTCTTGATCTCGATCCTGCGCTCGGCCTTGACCGCCTCGGGCTTTTTCGCCGCCGTCACCTTCAGCACGCCCTTGTCGAACTTGGCCTCGACCTTGGCCTCGTCGACGCTATCGGGCATGCGGATCGAACGCTCGAAGCTGCCGAAGCTGCGCTCGGCGACGTAGTAGTTCTCGCCCTTCTCCTCCTTCTCGTTCTTCTTCTCGCCCTTGATGGTGAGCACGCCGTTGGCGAGCGTGACCGATACGTCCTTCTCGTCGACACCCGGCAGCTCGGCTTCAACGACGATCGCGTTGGTATTCTCGCGCACATCGAGCTCCGGCACGGTAATCGCGGCCTCGCGCCTGAACGGCGTCGGCCAATGCGGCCAACCGTGCTCGAGGCGCTCGAACATGCGATCCATCTCATCGCGCATGGTGGAGAAGACATCGCGCGGGCGTGACGCAGTTGTCTGCGAAGGCTTGGTGATTTCGCTCTTGGCCATGATCGCAACCTTTCGGTTCGGACGATGTTGTGGAACCTGCAGTTTGGCTCGCCGCCCGCGGGCACACATTGACGCAGCGCAAAGCCCGCTGCCCCGCGATCACCCAGGGCGCCCCTTCTTGGGCTTTTCCGCTGCGGTGCTGTCGGGGAGCCCGCCTGAATGCTCCACCAGGAGGCGAATGACCTCCTCATCGCTCATCTGATGGAAGTCGGCGTAGTGGACACCGATGGCCCGGAACGGCTCAGGCGTGCGCAGGCAAACGATCTCGTCGACCTCGCCCTCGAGGGCCTCGATCGTCTCCGCCGGAGCGACCGGAACGGCGAGGATCAGCGCCTTGGGTTTCTTTCTCCTCAGGGCCTTCAAGGCGACGCGCACGCTTGCGCCCGTCGCGATGCCGTCGTCGACAACGATCACGGTGCGGCCCTCGAGCGGCACGCGCACCCGTCCGCGCAGATAGACGTCGCGCCGACGGGCGATTTCCTTAAGCTCGCGCCGGGCCTGCGCATCGATATACGCACGGGTGACATCGGCGAGCCTGGCGACATCCTCGTTGATCACCACCTCGGGCTCCCCGCCATCGACCACGGCCGCCACGGCAAGCTCTGGCTGGAACGGCACGCCGATCTTGCGCACGAGCACAATGTCGAGCGGCGCCTCGAGCGCGCTTGCGACTTCGGCGGCGACCGCAACCCCGCCACGCGGCAGGGCAAGCACGACCGGGGCCACGAGGGCCTTGGCCGCCAGAACTTGCGCCAGTGCCCGCCCGGCTTCACGGCGGTCGGCAAATGGTATTCGGGTGCTCATCGCTCACATCCCGCCGGATCCTCGTCGGTGGCGGCAGGTGGCCAAAATCCCTGTTTCGAAATACGTAGGCCTTGACCCTGATCAATCCAATACCCTCTCACAGCCAGCAAGCAATGGGTCGCCTCCGATCGAACGCGCACCGAGGTTGCCAAGATGGCCGAGACGCCCGGAAAGACGCCCACCACCCATGGTATCGAGGCGATGCTGCCGCCCGAAATGGCGCTCGCCTGCGAGGCGGCGGGCGCCGCCAAGGCCGGCCGCGACGCGATCGTGCTCATCGTTCTGGGCGTGCTGGCCGGCGCCTTCATCGCATTCGGCGCGGTCTTCATGACCATTGTTCTGACCGGGGCGGAAGTTCTCCCTTGGGGTGTCGCGCGTCTCCTGGGTGGGCTCGTCTTCTCGCTCGGCCTCATCCTCGTGATCGTCGGCGGCGCCGAGCTCTTCACGGGCGACGCGCTGATGGTCATGGCCTACGCGAGCCGGCGCATCGCGCTCGGTGCCCTGCTACGTGCCTGGTCATTCGTCTACGTCGGCAACATCGCCGGCGCGCTGGGCACGGCCGCACTCGTGTTTCTTGCCGGACAGCACGGTTTTGGCGGTGGTGCGGTCGGCAAGACGGCGCTTGCCGTTGCGTCCGCCAAGGCAGCCCTTCCGACGGCTCAGCTGTTCTTCCTGGCCGTGCTCTGCAACGTGCTGGTCTGTCTTGCCGTGTGGATGTCGTTCGGCGCGCGTAGCACGACCGACAAGGTGATGGTGATCGTTCCGCCCATCGCTGCCTTCGTCGCCGCAGGCTTCGAGCACTCGATTGCCAACCTCTATCTCCTGCCCTACGGCCTTGCCATCAAGGCCTGGGCCGGGCCGGAGTTCTGGACGGCGATCGGACAGAGCGCGACGGCTTATCCGGGCCTGTCGCTCGGGAGCGTGCTCCACAACATCGTCGTCGCCACCATCGGCAATCTCGTCGGCGGGAGCCTGATGGTCGGCGCGGTCTACTGGTTCGTGTACCTGCGCCGCCGCGTCTAAGGCCTCGCGCGGACCTATCGCCGAAAGGCCGGCATCACCTCGGAGGCGAAGCGGCGCAGGGTATGAATGCCGCCGGCCGCATTGAGCAAGACGTATTCGGCACCGAGAGCCCGCAACGCCGCGAGCTTCGCGATGATCTCGTCGGGCGTGCCGTAAAGCGCGCTTTCCTCGGCCGCCTCGCGCGTGTCGGCATAGGACATGATGCTCGCGCGATTGCCGCCGCCGGGGATCTGCGCCAACGCTTCAGTGCGCCGGCGCGCCGCCATCCGCGCCTCGACGGCTTTCTCGCGCTCGGCCGCCGTCGTCACGACATTGACCGAGCGCGAGACGCCGACCCGCATTGGCTCGAAGGTGCCGCCGAGCGCCTCCACCTCCGACTTGTAGAGCGCGATGCGCTGGCCGATCTGCTCGAAGGGCGCGAACTGGTCGAGCAACAGGTTGAAGCCGCGGGCGGCCACTTTCTTGATCGAGGCCGGGCTGCCCGCACCCATCCAAATCGGCGGATGCGGCTTCTGCCTGGTCGGAGGCTCGACGACGACATCCTCGAACCGCCAGAATTGGCCATGGTGCGACCAGCGGGCGTCCGACGTCCATGCCTTGACGATCACGGCCAGGGATTCCTCAAATCGGGCGTCCGCCTCCTCCATGGGAATAGAGAAGCCTGCAAATTCGTTATGTCGGTAGCCCCTGCCGACGCCGAAATCGAGCCGGCCGCCGGACAGCAGATCGATCGTGGCGGCCTGTTCTGCCAGCAGCACCGGATTGTGCCAGGGCAGCACGAGCACGGCTGTGCCTAGTCTCAGCGTGTTGGTGCGCGCGCCGATCCAGGTGAGAAGGTTGAGAGTGGCCGATATCTGGCCGAAGCCGGTGAAGTGATGCTCGACGACAAAGGAGCTGTGATAGCCCAGCGCCTCGGCCTCGACGTTGAGCTCGACGAACTGCCGGAACCCTATGCCGCTGTCCGCGTCCGGGCCGCCGCGCGCGGCTTGTGCACTGCCGAAGATTCCAAACCGCATATCCTGCACTCGTCGGCGCGTCAGTTGCCGTTCCATACAAAGCAGCACGAACGAGTTGGTGCAAGTTGCCCGGCGCGGCGCTAAGGTCTGCGCTCGTAGCATCCTACGTAAACTGCTCCAGCGAACGAGGGCAGGCCGAGGTCATCAGGCGTCTTAATGACAGCCATAAGGGAGGAATGCATGTTCAAGCGAGCGCTCGCGCTATTCACCGTTCTGTTCTCGATCGGGTTGGCGAGCCCGTCGGCGTGGTCGGAGCCGAAGGACATCAAGTGGGGCACCGGCCCCGTTGGCTCATCGGGCGGCAAAGCGCTCGTCGTGCTGGCCAACATACTGAACAAGGAGATGCCGGAGTACCGCATCTCCGTGTTGCCCTATCCCGGCGCCGTGGGCACCGTGAAGGGCTTCGCCACCGGGGAGCTCGACGGATACTACGGCTCCGACGTGGCCTTGAAGGAGCTGGCGACCGACTCCGGCCGCTTCAAGGGCTTCAAGTCCCATGTCAAGACCCAGCCGCTTCAGTCGCTGTGGTGCTACACGCTCGACGTCGGCTTGGCGATCAAGGGTTCCGAACGGGACAAGATCAAGAAGTGGTCCGACCTCACCGGCAAGCAGGTGTATACGGGCCCGCTGCCGTTCGACACCCGCAAGCATCTCGAAAACGCGATGGCCGTGGTCGGCGCCAAGCACGTCTACAAGCAGGTCGATCTCGCCACCGCCGGCTCGCAGCTCAATTCCGGCTCGATCGAGGCCATGATCATCTATGCCGCCGGCGGCAAGACACCGCCGCCGTGGATTTCGGAGGCGTCGCTCGCGGTCGACTGGGCCGCGCTCAATCCGAGCGCCGATGAGGTCGCCAAGCTGAAGGCGGACGGTTTCGGCGTCGAGGAGGTCGACCCCGCGAACTTCCACAAGAAGGAGATCTACGTAAAAAAGGTGACGCTGCTGCCCTTCTATTGGGGCTTCGATCTTGGCTTCAAGGTACCCGAAGCCGACATGTACAAGATGCTGACCATCATCGAGAAGAAGGCCGACGAATTGGCCAAGCTCGATCCGAGCTTCCGGCAGATCGGCGGCGGACAGATGGCGGCATTCCAGAAGAGGGCGCTGGAATCGACCTGGAAGCTCGTCCCCATCCACCCGGGCCTTGCCAAATTCCTCAAGGAGAAGGGCATGTGGGACAGCAAGTGGGATGCCAACGTCGCCAAGCCGTCTTGAGGGATTGATCCCTTGATCGCATTGCGTCTGGGGCGGGCCGCCTTACGTGCCCGCCTCGCTTCTATCTCGATGGACTGCGTGGATTCGCCATGAGCGACACGACCACTCGACACCGGCCGCCGTTAGCGCTCGACTGCATCTACTACGCGGTCTCGATCGGCTTTCTTTTGTACATGCTGTACTACTACTGGACTGGCGAGGGCGGGCCCACGCTCCTCGCCATGACCATGATCCCGATGACCTTCGTTCTGTTCACGCTGCAGGCGCTGCGCGGCAACGATCTCTATCCAACGCTTCCGCTCTTTGCGAACTACATCATCGCCGCGGCCTATTGCGGCTTCTCGGTGTACTGCGCCTACTACATGAACACGAACTACATCTCGCTCGGCGAAGAGCGATCCGGCATGTGGAACACCGCCGATCTCGTCGTTGGCGGGGTGATGACGCTGCTGATCATCGAGTACGCGCGCAAGCGCCACACGCCGCTGTTCGTTCTCAACATCCTGCTCATTCTCTATGCCGTGTACGGCTACCTGGTGCCCGGCATGTTCCACCATGCCGGCCTCTCCTGGAACCGCGTCATCACCGCCAGCAGCGTGGAAACGGCAACCGGCATCTTCTCGCGCCTGCCGGAAATCGCGCTCACCATTATCGGCTCGTTTCTGCTCGTGCTGAGCCTGTTGCGGGGCTACGGCTGCGTCGACTCGCTGTTGCGCGCCACCAAGCGCGTGGCGATACGCTCTCCGCATGCCATTCCGCAGTCGGCCGTGATCGGCTCGATGGCCATCGGTACCGTCAGCGGCAGCGGCGCCGCCAACTCCATCACGGTCGGTACCGCCACGATCCCGGCGATGATCGATGCCGGCCTGCCGCCGGCCACGGCGGCGGCAATCGAGAATGCGTCCTCCATGGGCGGCCAGCTCATGCCGCCGGTGATGGGCATTGCCGCCTTCCTGATGGCCGAGTTTTTGGGCGTCGACTACTTCGATGTGGTGGCGCGCGGCTGGGTTCCGGCGCTGATCTACTACATCTCGGTCGCCACCTCGGTGTACCTGCTGGCGACCTTCTATCATACGCGCATGGTCGTCAATCCGGCCGCGCAGCGGCTCGACTGGCACGACAAGGTCAATATCGGCGCCTTCGTGTTCGTGGTCGGCGGCCTGGTCACGCTGATGGCGACGATCTTCCTGGCGCCGATGTTTGCCGCGCTCTACATGTTCTGCGCCACCGGCGTCGCCCTCTTCCTCATCAACCTTGTTCCCCTGCTCGGGCCGGGACGCTGGTCGTTTGCCGGGTTCATCGCGCCGCTACGGCGTTTCCTCGATTCCTACATCGACATGATCACGGATATCGCCCTGCTGCTGGCGACGCTGTCGATCATGACCGGCGCGCTGGTGATCACGGGCGTGCCGACCAAGCTCGGCTCGCTGCTGGTGGATGCGGCCGGCGTCAATATGGTCGCCATGGTGGCGATGGCCTTCCTGTTCGGCGTCATCCTCGGCACCGGGCTGCCGCCGGCGCCGGTCTACATCCTGGTCGCGATCGTGATCGCGCCGCCGTTCATGAAGGTCGGCGTCAGTCCGTGGGTGGTGCACTTCTTCGCCTTCTTCGTGGCCGTGTTCGGCGAGTTGACGCCACCGACATCGATCACCGCCGCCATCACCTCCAAGATCGCCAACACGTCGTTCTACGTGACGTTGTGGCGGTCGGTGCAGATTTGCGTGTCGCTGTTCACGCTGATGGCCGGCGTCTTCGTCCGGCCGGAGCTGGTCGCCGAGCCCGGCGCTCGCGCAGCTCGGCGCAGGACTACTCATCCTGGTGGCAACGCTCGGGATCACCTTCAGCCTGCAGGCCCGATACGCCGAGCGACGGGCAATCGACATGGCGGTTCGACTAGCGCTTGCGGCACTGGCGCTCGTCGCATTGCTGCATCCGAGCCAGCAGGTCGCGGTGCTGGCAAGCGTACCGGTACTGGTCATGATCGGCTACTGGCTGGTGCGCCGGCGTACCGCCGAGGGGGCTTCAACCCCTGGGAGCGCTCGAGAGCCGGCCCTGGCACGATCGGCTGCGCGCACGGGGTCGGCCGGTGCAGGGGACTGATCTGGTGGAGCCGAGCGGGATCGAACCGCTGACCTCGTGAATGCCATTCCCTAAACTACCTGAACCGCGCTGAATCTTGCGGACCTTGATGCGCTGTTTTTTGTTGATTCACATAGTGTTATGTGGATTTACCAAAACCTCCCGGAACCCCCTTACGCGCCACATCGTGTCTTAGCCCGAACCCCGACACTACCCGAAAATTCGCGGCCCCAAGATGATCGCGACCGCGGCCACAATCGCAATGCTGATCACATCAAGCAGTGCTCCGGCGCGCAACATTTGCTGGGAACTCACCGAGCCGCTGCCGTAGGCAATGGCATTCGGCGGGGTTGCCACGGGAAGCATGAAGCCGAGCGACGCGGCCAGAGCTGCCGGCAACATGAGCGTCAGGGCCGCCGTGTCCATTCCGATCGCGAGCGCGCCGGCCACGGGTAGGAATATAGCGGCAACAGCCGTATTGCTCGCGAGTTCACCGAGATAGACGATGACGACCATCAGGGCCAGGATGAGCAGTGGCCTGGGCAGATCGCTGATGCCGGACATGGCACCGCCGATCCATGCCGCAAGCCCGGTGCTGTGAATCGCACCGGCGAGAGCAAGACCCCCTCCAAACAGAATGAGGACGTCCCAGCGAATCTGGCGCGCGTCCCTCCAGTCGAGCAGAAAGTCCCCGGTGGACCAGCGGGCCGGCACGGCGAAGAGTGCCAGCGCCGCCGTCATGGCGATGCCGGCATCCGAAATTCCGAACATGGGGAAGGCGGCGGACAGCACGGGACGAAAGACCCAGGCAGTCGCCGTCAGGCCGAGAATGAGTGCGACCGATAGCTCCCCGCGGGACATCGGGGGAAGTGTGGCAGGCTGCGAGACCCGTATCTCGCCGGCACCATGATTGCCCGATTGCGGCAGGCGGAGGACGATCCGAGTGAGCACGAGCCAGCTCAGCGGGACAAGGACCACAACGACCGGGACGCCCAAAAGCATCCACTGCGCAAATCCTATCGTCACGCCGTAGGTACTCTCCATGAGGCTCGCAAACAAGGCGTTGGGCGGTGTGCCAATCAATGTTCCCATTCCGCCGATCGTGGCGGCATAGGCGATGCCCAGCATGACTGATGCGCCGAATCCATCGACGGTGGCTTGTTGCTGGGGCCCAGTTTGCTCGCGCATGCTGGCGATCAGCGACTGCCCGATTGGCACCATGACCATTGCCGTGGCCGTGTTGCTGACCCACATGCTCAGAAAAGCCGTCGAGACCATCAAACTCAAGACCACCGAACGTGGCCCTCGCCCTCCGACGCGCGCAGCCAGGAGCGCAAGCCGCCGATGAAGCTGCCACCGCTCCATCGCCTTTGCGATCAAGAAGCCACCAAGGAACAGGAAGATCAGAGGGTGCGCATAAGATCGCGCCGTGATCTCCAGGGTCGACACCTTTAGGAGAGGGAAGAGCACGAGTGGCACAAGAGCTGTAGCCGCCAACGGCAGAGCTTCCGTCATCCACCATAGCGCCATCAGAATTCCGACGGCGGCGGCCGCTGAAGCTTCTGTCGGCAGGCCGATCGGTCGGGCCTATCGCCAGCATGCCTAGGGCCAGCGCCGGTCCTAAGATCAACCCCATCCGACGAACTCGGATCGAGGTGCCTTTACAATTGTCTGGGGATCCAACCATACCCGGATCAGAAGCCCGAATGCTCAATGGAACAGCCATCCCATTGAAGCCCCGTTCGGAAACCAATACCTCGGCCGGTGGTAGAGCGCGACCCATGTCCGTGCGCGCCGGCGTCCTCCGGACGGGAGCACGGCCTCGCACATCTCATCACGACGTCCACCGGGATCACTCCTTCGGAAGGATCTCTCGTAGAAGAAAGAGGCAGCAGGCCAGCAAAGCCCACAGCCGCCCCTCTTATCGCGAATTTCTATGCCTTCTTGATCTCGATCCTGCGCTCGGACTTGACCGTCTCGGGTTTCTTCGCTGCCGTCACCTTCAGCACGCCCTTGTCGAACTTCGCCTCGACGTTGCCCTCGTCGATTGTATCGGGCAAGCGGATCGAACGCTCGAAGCTGCGTTCGGCGAGCGTGGTACTTCTCGCCCTTCGTTTTCCTTCTCGCGCTTTTTCTCACCCTTGATGGTGAGCATCCCGTTGGCGAGCGTCACCGACACGTCCTTCTCGTCGACGCTCGGCAGCTCGGCTTGGACGACCACCGCGTTGGTGTTATCGCGCACGTCGAGCTCAGGGACGGTGATGTCGCCGTCTCGGCCGTAGAGCATCGGCCAGCGCGGCCAGCCGTGCTGGAAACGTTGGAATACGCGGTCCATCTCATCGTGCATGGCGGAAATGACGTCGCGCGGGCGGGATGGGGTCGTCTCTGGGGATTTGGTCATTTCGGTCTTGGCCATGGCTGTAGCCTTTCAACAAGAGAAGACCACGGACGCTTTGATCCACGCCGGTCGCTAGCCCGATTGCTCGCACCAATCATTGATGCAGCGCAATCTCGCTGCCGCGGGCGAAACCCAGTGAGTTGCCGTTGACGCAAATCAATGAGGCCCGT
>CAWCOF010000016.1:0-169603 GCA_963797005.1 uncultured Alphaproteobacteria bacterium | reverse complement strand
GATCGACCAATGCTGGTGCGAACCTACTGGGCAGCCCGCGTCCCTTGGCGCACCATTTCTTAGCACTTGATAACTCGTTCGCGCGGGCTAGGCGGGGTTTTGCGATTCGCATAATCAGACTACAGAGACAACCCATATTCGGTGACAAAATGCATGGCATTCCAGGCGGACCGATGGTCGCAGACCCCAATTTCACCCACTCGACACTGCGCGAGAGCATCATTGAGCATCTGTTCGTAGGCGAGCTCCTGCGCCACATGTGGGTTCGCGGTCTTCACAATATCGAAGTGCTGAGCCCGGCCATAGACGCACACGGATACGATGTCGTTGTTGGCTTTCAAGGCATCACTCGCCACGTTCAGCTTAAAACACTCAGCAAGACGGGCAAGGCTTCCGGCTTCAAGGTACATAGGCGGCTTTCCGAGAAGGATAGCGGATGCGTCATTGCCATCATCGTGGACACCAACGGCCTCAAGCTCGATACCTTTCTGTATTTCGGCGGAGAGCCGGGAGAGCCACTGCCACCAATTGGCACTTACCCGATCGCAAAGCATACGAAGGGTGACAGCACGGGCAGAAAAAGGGAGAGAATAAACCACCGTGTTGTGCCAAAGAGCGCGTTCCGGCGATTGCAGACCATCGAAGACGTTGTGCAAGCCTTGTTCGGGGTCAAACCAGACACAGTCGCGGACGCAAAACCTTCTCTTTCAAATGCGATTTCCGATGAGCTGTTTGACTACCTGCCCAAGGCCGAGATACTCGCTGCCTACGAGCGGGCGCCGGGCAACGAGCTGGACAAGAAATTTGCCAGCGACGAGTTGTCGGCCGCGCTCGTAGCGAACGCCTTTGGATTTTTTCTCAGGGCCGCCAACAGGCTCATGCCCATACCCAATACTGAAGATCTTGGCTGGCCGGCACGAGGTGTCCGGCTCGAAGAGTGCCTCCATTTCCGTGGCGAGGCGGACTGCATCCTTGGCTGGATGTCGTCATCGAGACCGGGACACACCTGATCGCCGTCGAGTTCAAGCGATATGAGCCCTTTCGGGCGCGACATAAGGGCGAGCTTTCAGACGCGTATTGGCGTGACGTTTGGGGCGCGCATATGGAGCCTTACAAGGCGATCCGCGATGGGCTACGCGATGGCAGCCTCGCGTTTGAAAGGCTCGACGCCTTTCAGTTGGTCAAGCACGCGTTGGGCTTGCTCACACAAGCGCGTAAGCGGAAGAAGAAGCCGGTTCTTGTCTATCTCTATGCCGAGCCAGAGAGTTGGCCGGACAGAAGGCCCGTAGATCCCGCGGCAAAGAAAGCGCACGCTTTGGAGGCGGAGCGTTTCGCTGTGCTCGCTAAGGGCGCTGAGGTTGAATTCAGATCCTGCACGTACACCGCGCTGTTGTCCGCGCTGCGTGAGGCAGATGATCCGGAGCTTGCGCGTCACGCCGAGAAAGTTGCGAGAAGGTTTCACCTTGGCGAGGTTGTCTCCGAGCCGACGCTAGCCGCTACTGGCTAGGGTGCATCCGATCCTTGATCGAACGGCAGTCATCCCGGCACAAGGCCACGGCTGTCCGGTTCAAGAGAGGAGTTCGAGTTGGGCTGGGCACAGGTTCGGTATGGGCGGGGGCTGGGCGAGCTGGTCGAAGGACCTGAAGTGCATGAGGTTGGCGCGCACCAGTCGGGCGAAGGTGAGGATGCTTGGCACGGCGCGCTGCAGCGCGTGGGCCATGCGCAAGAGCAGATAGGCGATGAGGGCTGCGGCGATCTGGGTGCGGATGGCGTTCAGCGTTGTGCCGAGGAAGCGGCGGATCTTCAGCGTCTGCTTGATCCATCGGAAGAACAGCTCGATGTGCCATCGTCTCTTGTAGAGATCGGCGAGCTCCTGGGCCGGGGCCTCGAGGTCGTTGGAGACGATGCGCAAGATCTTGCCGGTATCGATCCTGACGCGCACCTCGCGCAGCGGCCGGTCGAGCGGATTGCGCCGGCTGCGGGCGAGCCGTTCCGCGAGGCGGACCACGCGGTCGGCAACGATGCCGCCGCCCGTCTCGACCGCGCGCTCCTGGATCAGCATCGGTCTGGTATGGCTCTTGAGCCGCGTGACGAAGCGGCAGTCCTGCGCGTCGAGGGCCGCCCACCAGGAAAAGTCGTAGTAGCCGAGGTCGAAGACGTAGGTGGCGCCCGCCTCGATCGGCATGGCCTTGGCCGGCGTAATGTCGTTGACCCGTCGCGATGTGACGACGAAGTTGACGGGCAGTGCCGCGTCGGGGTCGAGCACGACGTGCAGCTTGGCGCCACAGCCATGCTCACTGCTGCCGGCCCAGCCCTGCGCGTGCGCGGTGAGGGGCAAAGTGGTGGCGTCGATCAGGCGCACCGCCTCGCGCGAGGCCCGGCGCAACCCCGCGTGGGCTTGCGCGAGCAGCGTCTCGAACAGGCCACAGAACGCATCGGCCGGCCGGTTCGCGTTGGCCTCAGCCAGGGTCGAGCGCTTGGGTGCCGACGCGCCCAGGTGATAGAGGCGAGCACTCTGACTGGCCAGGGTCGCCTCCACCTCGCGCAGGCTGGAGGCGCCCGACAGCTGCGCATGCAGCAGGGCGATGAGCTGGCTTTTGCTGCTCAGCTTGCGCACGCCCCGATCCGAGCCGTGCTCCTCCACAAGCGCTTCCAAGCGCGACCAGGGAATGAACTGCAAGAGCGCGTGCAGAAGCGTATTGTGATGTCGCATGGTGTTGGTCCCCTTCCGTGTCCGAGCTGCCCGCAAGCTTCTCGAATCACAGAAGAATCAACACCATGCTCCCTGTCCACCCCACCCCAACCGGACAGCCGTGCGCTTGTCGCCGGGATCCAACCCTCGCCAATCACCAGAGCAAGCTGAGGGATGGATCCCGGGCACAAGGCCCGGGATGACACGTTTGTGCTTGCCTCGTTGGTCCAACCAAGGTCGAGACAGACTTAACCCGTGAAGGGCAGCGGCTGGTCCTGGCCGCCGAGGAGGCGGGACACGTAGGCGGGCACCAGCTCGGTGGCGGGGCCGTGGCGGCGCTCGTGGAAGAGCGAGGCGCCCTCGGACGGCTCGAGGTTGAGCTCCACCGCGTGGGCGCCGTTGGCGCGGGCCTCGGCGACGAAGCCGGCTGCGGGATAGACGTTGCCGCTGGTGCCGATGGAGAGGAACAGGTCGGCCGCGGCCAGCTCCTCGGCGATCCGCTCCATGTGGTAGGGCATCTCGCCGAACCAGACCACGTCCGGGCGCAGGCCGCCTTTGCGGCCGCACGCGGAGCAGGCGAGCTCGACAGAGAGGTCCGGCGCATTGTGGCCCCAGGGCTCGCGCGCCTGGCAATGGTTGCAGAGCACCTGGCCATGCAGGCCGTGCATGTGGATGAGGTTCTCGGTGCCGGCGGCCTCGTGCAGCGAGTCGACGTTCTGGGTGACGACGACCACGCGGCCGCGGTTTCCTCTAGCGTATTCCTGCTCGAGTCGGGCCAGCGCGAAATGCGCGGCGTTGGGCCTGGCGCCGGCGGAGAGCCTGCGGCGCATGTTGTAGAAATCGAGCACGCGCTGCGGGTTGCGCCGGAAGCCCTCGGGCGTTGCCACCTCGCGGTAGTCGACCTTGGACCAGATGCCGTCCTTGTCGCGGAAGGTGGCGATGCCGGACTCGGCCGAGATGCCGGCGCCGGTGAGAACGACGATGCGCTTGAAGCGGGACATGCCTTAGCCTTAGCCGCGCCCCGCGCCGACGGCAACGCCGAGGCTGCGACCGACCAGAGTTCGACCCGCGTCGGCGCGAACGCGGGCCGCACATTCCCTACTTGGCTGGGCCGCGGGCTACTTGCGCGAAAAGCGCTTGAAGAAGCTCCAGACTTCCTCGGGTGTCTCGATATCGCGGTTCCTGGCGCCGGCCTTGCGCTCCCATTCCTGCTCCCTGTCGCTTGGCGGCGCCAGCGACGGGGCACGATGGCCGCCGCCTTCGATGCGGTAGCTGACGATCTCGCTGCCGGCCGCGCAAGTCTCCCAGCGCATCAGGGCCACCTTGGTCGGGTCGTCGGCGTTCCTGTGGGGGAGGCGCGTGAGACGAAACCGGTCGCATCCGTTGACCTCGCGCCAATAGCGGATCGTATCGCGCATCGACGCGAGGCTCCCGGCCTGCAGCTTGACGCCGTGATAGGCCATCATGCGATCGTGCGTGCCGCCCAGGACCAGCAGAGGGATTGTGCCATCCGGCCGGCAGTCCTCGATCTGCAGGCTGGTCATCGGCGAGAGCAGGGCTGCCGCGGCGGCAAGGCGACGGGTCATGGAGCAGGCCACGGTGTAGGCCATGAGGGCGCCGTTGGAGAGACCGACGACATAGACCCGCGAACGATCCGCCAGCCGCTCCGCGATCAGCGCATCGACGAGCTTGCCGATGAAGCCGATGTCGTCGACCTGCATCTCGCCGACGCGCGGCATCGACCGATTGGTGATCGGGCGGCCGTAGCTCCATCTCTCCTCGATGCCCTGGGGGTAGGCAACGATGATACCTTCCCGATCGGCGACGGGCTCATATCCCCAATTTCTGGTGTCGCTGGCCGTGCCGCCGAGACCGTGCAGCACGACGATGAGGGGACGTGGGCCTTCGGCGGGCTTTGGTGCGGGACGGTAAAGGATGAATTCGCGCGCGATCCCTTGATGTTGGATGTGCCTCACCTCGTCCGGCGACTGGCCCTGCGCGTGGGCAGAGCACACAAGCGCGAGGCAGGCGGCGATCGACAATACGACACGCAGCAACATGGTCGTTTCCCGAAAACACTCAACACAACGTGGTCCGGCATACTCCGATGTGCCGCAGATCGGGCTGGGCCGCAGCCTGCTTACGAGCCGGCGCCCTTTGCGCCCTCGAGGGCGGCAACCTCGGCCTCGAGCTGCGTGATGCGGGCCTGGAGCTTGGCGAGCGTGCGCGCCACGTCCTCGGCGGCGAAGAGCTGCGGGATGTGCTGCGGGCAGTTGGTGTCCCAGGCCTCGATCTCGAACACGATCACCTGCTCGGGCCGCGCCTCGTAGCCCTCGGGCCAGAGCCGCGCCAGCAGGGCTGCATCGCCCTCCACCACGCGCGCGCGGCCCCACAGCTTCACGCGCCGGCGCTGCGCATAGTCCATGACGAAGATGAAGGCCTTGCCGTTCTCGGCCAGGTTGCCGGTGGTGATGTACTGGCGGTTGCCCTTGAAGTCGGCGAAGCCGAGCGTGCGCTCGTCGATGACGCGCAGGAAGCCGGGCGGGCCGCCGCGATGCTGCACGTAGGGCTGGCCCTCGGCACTGGCGGTGGCGAGATAGAAGGAGCGCACTTCGGCGAGGAAAGCGGCGAGATCCGGCGTGACCGTCGTACGCCAGCCGCCTTTCGCCTCCATCTTTGCGTAGGACGCGCGCGAGCCGCGCTTTTCCTGGAAAGCCTTGACGACGGGCGTGAAGGCGACGTCGCTGGAGGGGCGTGTCATGGCGGATCCATCATTGCAGCGGGCGACATTATCCCGGACGCGGTGGCGCGCCGCATGAGAATACCTCTTCGCCGCGTTGAGCAATTCGCAAGAGTGCGCGATCATCCTGTGATCGGCCACTGGATAGGCAGGACGCGATCATGAGCGACACGGTCGGCATGGCGGCGCAGCTGGCGGGGCAGACGCTCCGCTTCGGCTTCTACTACGGGCTCAACCGGCTGACGAGCTGGCGCACCGACCAGCTGGGCCAGGCGAGCCGCTACAAACCGAACCGCCCCGTTCCGTCGCTGCGCGAGCTGCTGGCCGATCACGCGCAGCTGTTGCTCGCCGATGCGCTGGCGGTGCGCGACGGCCTCTATCCGCCGATGGAGGACGAGGCAGGCGCGCCCTTGGGCCACCTGTTCCGCGTGCGCCAGATGCTGGCCGACCTTCCCGGCGCGCTCGAGCGGCGCGCGGCGGCGGATGCCTCCACCGCCAAGGCGGAGCCGGCCGCCGCGGGCGTGCCCGACTACTACGCCCAGGACTTTCACTTCCAGACCGGCGGCTATCTGAGCGAAGGCTCCGCGCGCCTCTACGACGTGCAGGTCGAAACGCTATTCATGGGAGCGGCGGCCCCTATGCGGCGGGCGGCGCTGGCCCCCATCGCCGAGTTCATGCGCGGGCGCGACCAGCGCGCCGTCACGCTACTCGACGTCGCCTGCGGCACGGGACGTTTCCTGCGCCAGGTGCGGCTTGCCTATCCGGCCATGAGCTTGAAGGGCCTCGACCTGTCGCAGGCGTATCTGGAGGAGACGCGCAAGCACATGCGTGGCCTGCGCAGCGCGGAGCTGATCGAAGGGGCGGGGGAGGCGATGCCGCTCGCCGACGCCAGCGCCGACATCGTGACGTCGACCTTCCTCTATCACGAGCTGCCGCCCGAGGTGCGCCGGCAAGTGACGGCGGAGATCGCCCGCGTCCTGAAGCCGGGCGGTCTCTTCGTGTTCCTCGACAGCCTGCAGATGGGCGACAAGCCGGGCTGGGACGGCCTGCTCGAGGGGTTCCCGCATCGCTTCCACGAGCCCTACTATCGCAGCTATGCGATCGACGACCTGGAAGCCATGTTCTCTGGTGCCGGCCTCGCGCCGCTGTCGACGTCGACGCCCTACCTGGCGAAGCTGATGGCGCGGCGCAAGGCGTGAGAGGCGGCCAGGCTCGACAGGCTCAGCCGGCTGCCCTGCCGCGATAGGTTTCGCGCGCGAACACCGCGAACGCCATCCCGACCAGGACGATGAGCACGGCCGAGACGACGAGAGCCGTCACCGGGCCGTAGAGATCGGCGACGAGACCAAGCGCCAGGGGTCCGATCACATAGCCGGCGTCGCCGGTCATGCGGAAGACGCCCATGGCGGCCGCGTTCATGCCCGGCGGCGCGGTGTCCGCGGCATAGGCAGCCGGCGCGGCGCCCCCGACCGAGCTGGCGACACCCCAGGCAATACAGGCGGCAACGAACCAGGCATAGGACGGCGCCAGGCAAAAGATCATGGTTGAGAGGCCGGTGATCAGCGTCGCCGGAACGATCACCGTCTTGCGCCCGAAGGTGTCGGAGAGCCAGCCGGCCGGATACATGGCCGCAAGTCCGCTTACCGCACCGAGCATGAGGGCGAACCCGATGGCCTCGACCGAAATGCCGAGCCTGGCGGTGATCAGCAAGGGTATGATGACGAAGAGCCCGCCCGTGCGCACCACGGCGTTCATCAGCGAGATGAGACTGACCAGCAGGAAACCGGCATTGGTTGCAAAGAGGCGCAATTGCGCGGTGAACGCCGGCCGGGGCGTGGCGCCGACGGATTGCGCACCCCGCGACGCACCTGACAGGTCCCGCGTCTCCTCGACTGCAAACCACGCCACGGCCGTCGCCAGCAGGCTGGCAATGCCGTAGGCGATGAACGGGGCGGCAAGTCCCAGGCGCTCGGCCAGCAGGCCGCCGGGATACGGCCCGACGCCCACGGCGAAGAGAAATGTGCCTTGGTAGATGGAAATAACCCGTCCGCGGCGCGCCGGCGTCGTGATGTCGGCTAGCACCACCTGGCCGGTGGTGAGGAGGATGCCGGCACCGGCGCCGGCGACGAAGCGGGCGACGATGAACTCCGGATACCCGGTCGCCAGGCCGCACCACAGATTGCCGAGGGCAGAGACGACCCCGCCGATAGCCAGCGACGGCCGCCGCCCGAGCCAGTCCGACAGCTGGCCGGCGGGAACCGCGGTGGCGAAGCGCGCGAATCCATAGGCAGCGATCGCCATGCCGATCGCCGACGCCGACACGCCGAACGATCGCGCGTAGAGCGCGAGGCCGGGAACCATGGCGCCGAAGCCGAGCTGGTTGATCCCGACGAGCACGCACATCCATACGAGCACGCGTCGTTCAAATGGCATGAGAGTGGAAGGTTTCGAGTTGCGGCGGGCATGGCACGGGCGCGGCTCGCCACGTGCTCCTCAGCCTAGGGTGTTTTCGAGCCGGGCAGAAGCCAAATTCCGGGCGCCGCTGTCATCCCGGAATTTCGCGTGAGCGAAATATCCGGGACCCAGGGCTGCAAGATTGCGCTCACCCGTGACTCTGGGTCCCGGATATTTGCTGCGCAAATTTCGCGATGACATCAATTGCCGATCGGGTACTCCACGAACTCGACGATCACGCCTTCGGGACCCTTGCAGTAGAAGGGCTTGGCGCGGCCACCGCGCAGGGACTGCACCTCCGAGAGCGGCTCGTAGCCGGCTGCGATCATGCGCCGGCGGACCTCCTCGGCGTCCTTCACCTGGAAGCAGATGTGGGTGAGGCCGATGTCGCACTGGCGGATCGGGATCGGCTTGCCCTCGGGGGTGAGCCACTTGAAAAGCTCGATGTGGTAGCCGGCAAGCTCCAGCATGGCCCAACGGCAGGCGGCACCCGGCAGGCCCGTCACGGTCGACAGCAGCGCCTCGTCGCGCTTCTCCATCTCGCCCAACACCTTGAAGCCGAGCAGATCGACGAAGAAGGCCTTCGTCTTGTCCCAGTCGCTGCAGCTGAAAGCCGTGTGGTGCTGGCGGACGATGAAGTCCTTCACGGGTTGTGCTTGGGTCATGGGTTTTCCTCCGTTCGGACTGCGGCGCACGTTCCTCTCCTCAAGATGGAGCGGGGGAATCGAAGAACATGCAACGGGATTCCCCCCACCCCTAACCCCTCCCCGCCAGGCCGCCAAGGGGAGGGGAACCCGGTCAGGTGCTCGTCTCGCGCGGCGTCAGCAGCCCATGGCCTTGGCGAGGCTGACGAAGCTGTCGGCGACGACGTCCCACTCGCGGTCGGCCTTGAAGTCGCGGCTTTGATGCGGACCGTACTCGGTCGGCCGGGCGACGAATCCGGTGCGCAGCCCGGCCGTTGCCGCCGCGGCAAGGTCGCCGTTGTGGGCCGCCACCAGCATCACCTGACGGGGCTCGAGGTTGAGCAGCGCCGCGCTGACGAGATAGGCCTGCGGCCGCGGCTTGTAGGCGCCGCGCCGTCTCCGCGCCCAGCACCACATCCCACGGCAGACCGGCGTGCTTGGCCATGCGCGTCAGCAGGCCGACGTTGCCGTTGGACAAGGTGCCGATGATGTAGCGGGTCTTGAGGCGCGTGAGACCCTCGATCGTGTCGGGCCAAGGTCGGAGCCGATGCCACACGCGGTTGATGTGGTCCTTGTCGGCCTCGCTCAGGCCGGCGATGGCGTACTTGTCGACGAGCTTCTCCAGGCTCTCCCGGTGGAGCACGTCGAGGATGGTCCAGGCCCGCCGGCCGGATCGCACTTCCTCCATGGCCGGCTGATAGAGCCCGCGCCAGTCATCGGTGAAGGCAGCCCAGTCGGCCTTGATGCCCTTTTCGGCGCCAAACCGGGTCAGGTCCTCGATGATGCTGGTGCGCCAATCGACCACCGTGCCGAACACGTCGAACAGCAGGGCCTGCACGTCGGGCTTCGCGGCCATGGGCGTTCTCATCCCTCATTGAATGAAGCGGTCGTGCCATTGGGGCGGCGGCATCATGCAGGCTTCGGTGCGGCCGAACAAGCGATAGCGGTTGCGCGCGATTGCGTCGTAGAGCCAGTCGGCGAGCGGCCGCGGGATCAGGCGCAAGACGGCGAGCAGCCGCCACGCGCCGCCGAGACGAGAGCCGGCGAGCACCACGGTGTCGAGCTTGGCATGGGCGCGGCCGTCGGCGAGCATCAGGTTGGTCTCGAAAGCATCGTCGTCGAGACCGTAGTGGCGATAGAGCGCCTGGCCGAGCGGCGATTGCGCGGTGGTGAGGCGAAAGGCAAAGCCGGTGTCGCGCGCGAGGATGAACCGGGCGAAGCCCGAGCACAGCACGCAAACCCCGTCGAAGACGACCAGCACCTTGTCGTCGGGGAAGGGCGGGACACTCGGATCGGCGCGATAGCTGTAGAGCGGTTTCTCGGCCAGCCGTTTCGACAGGGAGCGGCCCGGCCGAAGAGCTGTCACGCGCCCGCCCCGAGCTGTGCCCGGTGGCGCAGGAAATGGTCGGCCAGCACCAGGGCCATCATGGCCTCGCCGACCGGCACGGCGCGGATGCCCACGCAGGGATCGTGGCGGCCCTTGGTCGAGATCTCCGCATCGTTGCCGAAGCGGTCGATGGTGCGCCGGGGCGTGAGGATCGACGAGGTCGGCTTGACGGCGAAGCGCACGACGACCGGCTGGCCGCTGGAGATGCCGCCGAGGATGCCGCCGGCATTGTTGGACAGGAACACCGGCGCCCCGTCGTTGCCGATCCGGATCTCGTCGGCGTTGTCCTCGCCGGTCAGCTCGGCCGCCGCCATGCCGGCGCCGATTTCGACGCCCTTCACCGCGTTGATGCTCATCATGGCACCGGCGAGGTCCTGGTCGAGCTTGCCGTAGACGGGGGCGCCCCAGCCGGCCGGCACGCCCTCGGCGACGACCTCGATCACCGCGCCCGCCGACGAGCCCGCCTTGCGCAGGCCGTCGAGATACTTGGCCCACGTGTCGACGATGCCGGCATCGGGAGAGAAGAAGTCGTTGTTGCCGACCTCGCTCCAGTTCCAGCCGCGCCCGGTCAACCTTGTGTGGGCCGATCTGGACCAGCGCCCCGCGCACGGTGACGCCGGGGATGACCTTGCGGGCGATGGCGCCGGCCGCCACGCGCATGGCCGTCTCGCGCGCCGAGGACCGCCCGCCGCCGCGGTAGTCGCGGATGCCGTACTTCGCGCCAGTAGGTGAAGTCGGCATGACCGGGGCGGAACTTGTCCTTGATGTCGGCATAGTCCCGCCCGCGCTGGTCGACGTTGTCGATGATGAGCGAGATGGGCGCTCCCGTCGTTACCTGCCGCCCGCCGTCATCGGTGAAGACCCCGGAAAGAATGCGCACCGCGTCGGGCTCCCGGCGCTGGGTGGTGAAGCGCGATTGGCCGGGCTTGCGCCGGTCCAGGCAGGTCTGGATATCGCCAGCCTCGAGCGGGATGAGCGGCGGGCAGCCGTCGACGACGCAGCCGATAGCGGAACCGTGGCTCTCGCCCCAGGTGGTCACCCGAAAGAGATGGCCGAAGGTGTTGTGCGACATGGCGGCGCCCGTTGGGCAAGAGGAGGCTTCCAGGCACTCATACGGAACGGCCGGAAGGGAAGCAACGTGGTCCGGGCTCGATGGATACCTTGGGTTGAAGGGTAGCCCTTAAGAGGCCCCTAAAGAACGTCCTCTGAGGTTCGTGTCCTTTGTGCAACTCGAGCGCCCCGACGCTATTTTCAGTCATCGCCCGTTCATGTGCCCGAACTTAGCTTCCGCGCCGCGTTGACGCGCACGGATAGGGGCATCGGCTGATCGCTCGCTGACGTGGCTCGCGGCCATACGCCGATTGGGAGGTATTGGGAAATGAGGAAGACCTTGCTGACGACGGTGGCACTGGCGATCGCCATTGCCTTTTCGCCCCTGACTATGCTGCAGGCCGCGCCGCTCGCGAACCCGGGCGCGCAGCCTCAGATCGAGAAGCTTGCCCAGACTGTTGCCGCGAAGAAGAAGGGCAAGAAGAAGATGGCCAAGAAGGGCAAGAAGGGCAAAGGGCTGCAATGGCGCCTACATGTACCACAAGAAGGGCAAGTGCATGGACGCCCGCCTGAAGAAGGGCTGAAACTTCAAGCGTGCCTCGGAGGGCTCACCCTCCGCGCATGCATGACGCTTCGGGCGGTTGGGGCTGCGGCCCCGACCGCTTTTTTTGCGCGACGCATCTGCCACGCGGCGTCGGGCAGGACAGTGTCAATTGCCGCCGAGCCGGGCGAGCGCCTCCTTGGCCTCCGCATGGTCCGGCACGATCTCGAGCGCCTTGCGATAGTCGGCGCGCGCGGCCTCCTGGTTGCCCAGCTCCTCGTAGGCGGCGCCACGATTGACGTAGGCTTCCGCGTCGCCGGGCACGAGCGTGATGGCCTGGGTGAAGTCGGCGACGGCGCGCTCATGCTCGCCTAGCACCACAAGGGCGAGGCCACGATTGAAGAACGCGCGCGGATTGTCCTTCCCGAGGCGGATCGATGCCGTGTAATCGGCGATTGCGAGCTCGTACTCGCCCTTGCTGTCGTACACCTGCCCACGATTGTTGAAGACATCGGGGTCGGCCGGATCGATCTTGATCGCCTCCGAGTAGTCGGCAATGGCCGAATCATGCTGGCCGAGCTGGTCGCGCGCATTGCCGCGGTTGAAGTAGGCTACGGCGTTCGCCGGATCGCGCTTGATGACCTCGCTGTAATCGGCGATGGCGGCGTCCCGCTTGGCGGCCAGCTCCTGGAGCACGCCGCGCTGCAGATAGGCCTCGACGCGGATCTCCTCGTTGCTCTCGGCGCTTTCTATCACGCTGGTGCAGGCGCCGATCCGCTCCACGAAGGCGCCTTCGGCCTTGCAGGCGGCAAGCTGCTGGGCAACCGTCTGGGCCCGGCTGACCCCTGCGGGGAGGAAAAGCAGTGGTGCCAGGGCGAGCAGCGGACCCGCCCACCTCCGCCATCCCGGCAAAGCCCTCATCCTCTCGCCCCCGCACCTCTACTCGCGTCGCCGGCCGGCCAACTCCAGCCGATCCGGGCCCTATCTGGCAGCCCGCGACAATAAACGGCCAGCTCTTTCTTGGGCTCGCTCGAACCACCCGATCAAAGCCAGCGCATGCCGCCTGCCTCGAGCACCAGCACCTGATCCTGGGGCACGGGGAGGAAGGGTATCTCCGCCGTCGGCAGACCGAGCACGAGGCCGCGCAGGACGCGGCTCACGCCGCCATGGGCGACGATCACGCTGTCGCGCGTGAGGTCCGCGAGCCAGCCTTCGATGCGCCGCGACAGGGCCTGAAAGCTCTCGCCGCCGACCGGTTGCCACACCCATGGATCTGCGGCGCGGGCCGCAAGCCCTGCGGGATCCAGCTTGGGCAGGTCTTCCCACAACAGCCCCTCCCAGTGGCCGTAGTGGATCTCCTTCAGCCGGTCGTCCGTGCCGTAGTCGCGGGGGGTGAGCGCAAGCTCGCGGCGCACGATCTCCATGGTCTCGCGGGCGCGGGCGAGCGGGCTTGCGACGTAGGCGAACGCAGAGGCACCCGAGCCAAGCGTCTCAGCCAGCACGCGGCCGTTGCGTGCCGCCTGGGCGCGGCCCGTCGCATTGAGAGGAATGTCGCGCTGCCCCTGATAACGCTTGGCGAGGTTCCAGTCGGTCTCGCCGTGCCGCACGAAATAGAGGCTGATCCCCGGTTTCAGCATGCCGTACCCTGGCCCGCGCGCGATCCATCCAACCAGCCGGATCGCTGCGACAGCGAAGGAGTGATCCGGTCGATGGCAGTGCCTGCTGCCCCGGCTGCCTGTCAAGGTGGCGTGTTGCGCGCGGACGTATGGCGCGATGCCCTGGGCATGGTATTTTGAGTCCCATGAGCGATGGGCGGAAAGAGACGAGCGCCGGGGCCGGGGGCGATGTTGGCCCAAAGGGGGGCTGGCGCCTTGCAGGCTCGGAGCTTGCCGGCGCCTGCGGCGACCTCGGCACCTTCATCCCGCACGTGATCGGCGCCATCACCATTGCCGGGCTGGCGCCCGCCGGCATCCTGGTCGGCTTCGGCTCGTTCTTCATCGCCAGCGGCCTCTTCTATGGCCTGCCGATGGCGGTGCAGCCGATGAAGGCGGTCTCCGCCGTGCTGGTCACGGGCCAGGTCGGGCCGGGGGAGGTCGCGGCGGCGGGGCTCCTGATCGGCGCCACCCTGCTGGTCCTCGGTATTACCGGCACCATCGGCTGGCTCGCGCGGGTCATTCCGCAATCGGTATCGACCGGGCTGCAGCTCGGGCTCGGCATCGCCATGGGCGCGCTCGGCATGAGACTGATGTGGAGCACGCCATGGCTCGGGCTCCTCGCTCTGGCCCTGCTCGTCAACCTGATGCTGGTGCCGCGCTTCCCGGCCGCGCCGGTGATGCTCGTTGTTGCCGTGGCGATCGGCTACCTCGCGGGCGAGGTGCAGCTTCCACATGGCCTTTCCCCCGCATGGAGCCATTTCACGCTGACCACGCCGTCGCTCGCCGAAACCTGGCGCGCGCTCGAGCGGCTGGTCGTGCCGCAGCTGCCGCTGACGCTGACCAACGCGGTGATCGTGACAGCGCTGGTCGCGCACGACCTCTTCCCGGCCGCGGCGGGACGGGCGACCGAGCGTAATCTTGCCCTGTCGACCGGCGTGGCCAACCTGCTGCTGGCACCGCTGGGAGCGCTGCCGATGTGCCATGGCGCCGGCGGCCTGCAGGCGCAGTATCGGTTCGGCGCACGCACGCGTATGGCACCGATGGCTTTCGGCGCCGTCCTGCTGGTGCTCGGACTTGGCTTTGCCGGCAGCGCCGCCTCGCTGTTTGCGGCGATCCCGATCAGTGCCGTCGGCGTGCTGTTGCTGATCGCCGGCACAGACCTTGCCGTATCGCGCCGCCTGTTCGATGCGCAGCCCTCGTGCTGGCCGGTGATCGCCGTCGCCGCCGCGGCGACGCTCTACTACAACCCCGCCATCGGCCTGATCGCCGGGTGCCTCGGCGAGCTCGTACGCAAGGCCGTCCTGCGCGGGCTGCGCAGGGAGGTGTAGGTTGGGTCGAGCGCGAGCGATGACCCAACGCAACGACGCCCGGCAAACCGGATGGCGTTGGGTCTGCGCTTCGCTGGACCCAACCTACGCGCTTCGCGCCCCGGCATCGGAACCTGCGGGCACCTTTTCCGGCACCTTGACGGGCTCCTTGGGCGCGGGCTCGCGCGGCGAGGGCTCGTGCTTGGGCTCGACGACGGGGTTGGGAATGACCTCCGGGATGTCGATGGGCTGCGAACCGGGTTGGTGAGCGCGTATCATGTGCGATCTCCTTTGCCGTTCAGGCGACACTGCTTGGCGACTTGGTCACGGTACTTCTGCAGGACGATCTGCATCTCCTGCAGGATGCCTCCGCCCGATGCTCTCTCCTGCGCGTTGGAGGCGATCCTTGCCGAGTTCGCGCTGACCCGAACGGATTCCTCGAACACATAGCCGACGAGCTCCTGCAGGGCGTCGAAGAACTTCCGGTCGCCGGCCCTCTCGGGGACCTCGGACCGGACCCAGGGCGCGGTGACCAGCCCGGCAAGCAGATGCCGGTCGAGCAGCGCGTGCATGTCCTTCTCGAACTCGGCACCGAGCTCGCTCCAGTAGCCCTGGTACTGGGCGTGGGTCAGCAGCGTCGCGAGGAGATTGATGTTCTCGATGTCCAGCCGGCTGCCGCTGCCGCTGAGCAGGTCGCTGCGGCCGTACTCGAAAGGCAGTCGCGGCCTGATGAGGCGCCCCTTGCCGTTGGCGGACCTCTCCCACCAATCAAAGCCGCGCTCGAAGGTGCCGCCGGCGTCGTAGATGACCAGCCGCTGGCCGCGGTGATAGTGGAAATCCCGGCTGACGGTCGTCTCGAAATCGCCGACGGCATAGCGACGAAGCGTGTCGGACCCCAGATAGAACCCGATCCCGAGCAGCGCCGACCGGCGCGGGTCCAGCCGTCCCGGCGAACAGATCTGGATCTGGATCCTCGGATTGCCGAAGAGCGGACAGCCGATGAAGTGCTCGATGCATTCCAGAAGAAGGACCGCAACGCGCGCATTGCCGACCGGCGGCAGAACCAGACACAGCGAAGCCTGCGCGTGCCTGTAGACGTTGATCTCGAGGACTCGCGGCGCACCACCGAGGCGCTGCACCAGTGCGGTAAAATCGTTGCCTCGGCCCAGATAGTGAACCTTGAGACCAACCGAGAGGAAACCATTTTCGACGCGCCGGCGCTCGCTCGCGACCGCGGCCGCTTTCTCGGGAGCACGGTCGCTCAGGACAGCGAGCAGATCGTCAAGACTGCATGCATAGGGCACACTGAACCTCCAACGCCAGACCATCGCCCCGTGCCTGATCCAACGCTGTTCTAGATCACGACCGTGTCCTTCTTTGGGAAGCGTTCGATGCGTGACACGCACGACACAAACCGAAAATGCGCGCAAACTCGTGCGCGACGCGGCGACACAACACGATGTTCACGGCGACGTAGATCGAATTGCCGGTGGCCGAGGTTGGGACCGACCAACAGAAATATGACCGAGCGGCGCCGTGTTCCGGCGGGAACAGCACGCCTCGCGCCAGGAAACTAGGGTGCACGCGTGGGCATGAAGCCCCGCGGACGAAACGCCGCCCGCGCTACCCAGCAGATCAATGGAGATCGGGAGCCATGCATCCGACGAACAACACGATGGCAGGCGCAGCCGGCGGGCGGAGCTTGGCCAGGAAAATCGCCATGATGGCCGGCTTCGGCGCCGTGGGGCTCGCCGGCTTCGGCGTTTCCCTCATCATCACGCCGAACAACCCGATGCAAACGAGGATTGCGTTGCCGACAGCCATCGCCGCAACGCCGCCGACGGTTGCCCCCGATCCGGCATGGATTGCCGCCGCCCCCGGCCGCATCGAGCCGCGCTCCGGCCAGATCCGCATCGGCGCGGCCATCCCCGGCCGTGTGACCTGGATCGCGGCGCGCCTCAACGACAAGGTCGCCGAAGGCGAGGTGCTGGTCCGCCTCGACGACAAGGAAGCCCGCGCCCGCCTGGTCGCCGCCGAGGCCGAGGCTGCCGCCCGCAAGCGCGAGCGCGACGCCCAGCCGGCAACCTCCGGCCGCGAGGACGTGCGCAAGGCCGAGGATGCCATGTTTACCGCGGAACGCGCCCTCACCAGCGCCCGATTCGAGCTCGACGACGCCATCACCATCGACCGCAAGGCGCAAGCTGGTCCCCGCATGCTTGCCGATGCGCGGCGCCGGTTCACCGATGCCGGCGACAAGTTGCGCCGGGAGCGGGCCCAATTCGCCATCGCCCAGGCAAAGGCGAGCGTGCCGGCACCCAACCGCCTGGAAGCCGCCGTCATCGCCGCCCGTGCCGACGTGTCGCTGGCCGAGATCGCGCTCGAGCGCACGCGCATCCGCGCGCCCATCGCCGGCACCGTGCTGCAGATGAACGCCAAGACGGGCGAGATGGTGGCGCCAAGCGCGGAACTGGCGCTGGCGGTAATCGGCGACATGACGATCGTGCGTGCCCGCGCCGAGGTGGACGAGAGCGACGTGTCCAAGATCAAGGCCGGGCAGAAAGTGTTCGTGCGCACCAACGCCTACCCGGGCCGCGAGTTCGAGGGCAAGGTGGTGGAGCTTGCCCCGTCGCTGGCGCTGCCGCGGATGGGCTCGCGCGGCGCGCGCCGGTCAACCGACGTGGAGGTGATGGAGGTGGTGATCGAGCTCGACGGTTCCGGGCCGCTGCTGCCGGGCATGCGCGCCGACGTCTTCTTCCGCCGCTGAGCGCTACGTACAAGCTGCAGGCAAGTCTGGCGGGCCGTCGAGGGATCGGCGGCCCGCACTGTTTCTGCATCCAGATGCGCCTGCGGCTCCCCGTCACTCCACGTCCGTTCGCGCGGCGGCATGAAGAGCGGTACCGGCAGCTGCCCGGCGCAACGCATAGTCTTCATGCCACTGGCCGGGATCGAGATGCCGGAACAGACCCGTCTTCATGCCGGCCAGCGTGCGTGCCATCTCGCGGCGCAAATAGGGCACCTTGCCCATCAGCGGAAAGGTGCGATCGCGCACGGCGGCGGCGAGCCGGCTGTCGGACTGGAAGAAGGGCGTAAGCAGCCGGCTGGCAAGGGAATAGAATCGAGTGTGGGCGCGCCGCACCACCGCGTAGGCCGCCACTGCCTCCGGCACGCTCGGCTGCTCGCGCAGGCAGCGCGCAAGGGTCGCCGCATCGATCAGCGCCAGGTTCGCACCCTGGCCGAGCTGCGGGCTCGTCAGGCGGCCGGCGTCGCCGATGAAGACGATGCGGTCGCCGGCGCAGGAGCCTAGAGCGATGTCGGCGTAGGTGGCCAACGTCAGATCATCGCCGCACCGAAACTGTATGACGAACGGCTCCACCGCCGGCCACGCGCGCACAACCTGCCTGCGCCAGGCGTCCATCCCGGCCTCGCGCCAGGCAGCATGGTCCCTGACACGCAGGCTCCAGAAGAAGGCCGCGAGCGGGCGCCCATCGTCCGGCGCGCGCCCGACCGGCAGGATCCCGACCATCAGGTGGCAGCCGTCGTACACCTGTGCCAGCGTGTGCGGATGCGGCCATGCGCGAGGCATATCCACGATGCCCCACAGCGCGCCATAGGGATAAGGCCGATCGATCCGCACGTGCACTTCGCCGGTCCGCAGCACCGAACGAGCGCCCGTACCGTCCACGACCAGATCGAAAGGGCCGAGCTCCTTGCCGCCTGCATCGGCCAGGAGCCGCCGATCTGCCTCACAGCGGCTCGACCGGATGTCGGTTGCCGCGGAAACGGGAATGCCGAGGCGGCGGACCTCATCATGGAGCAGGCCGAACAGCGCACCGCGGCGCACGCCGAGGCCGAAGTAGTGGGGGCCGAGCTCGGTGTAGCCCGCGTCGAAGATCCGCGCGCCGGCGATCGTGCGGCCGTCGATACGGTCGATGACCTGCCCACGCTCGATCATGGCGCGGTCGAGGCCAAGGCTTGCCAGGCAGGCGAGCCCGGTCGGCTGCAGCATCAATCCCGCACCGACCGGGCGCGGCTCCGCGAAGCGCTCGTAGAGCTGCACGTCGTGTCCGTCGCGGCAGAGGAAGGCGGCGGCTGCGAGCCCCGCTGTGCCTGCGCCGGCAATGGCGATCCTGAGCGGCGGCATGAGCTGGCACACCGTCATCGGGGCGGCAGGAGGCAATGCGGCAAATGCAGCGCGTCAGTATTCGCGCTTCTTGGGCTCGATGTACTTGACCTCGTTGGTCATGCGTGTGGGTGTGCACGGGCCGGTAGTCGAGTCTTGACGCGCGCTCTGTCGCGTCGTCGGCCCACGACGAGCGTGTGCTTCATCCAGTTGACGTCGTCGCGGTTGGGGAAGTCCTCGCGCGCGTGCGCGCCGCGGCTCTCCTCGCGGTTGAGCGCGCCCGCTACGACCGTCACCGCGGCCTGCGCGATGAGGTTGTCGTACTCCAGCGTCTCGATCGAGGTCGGAGTTCCAGATGAGCGAGCGGTCGGTGACGGCGATGTCGTCGGAGCCCTTCCAGACCTCGCCGATCTGGCGCACGCCCTCCTCGAGCACCGGCCCGTCGCGGAACACCGCGCAGTGCGTCTGCATCGCCTTCTGCATCTTGAGGCGCAGCTCCGCACGTCGGCGTGCCGCCCTTGGCGTGGCGGAAGCGGTCGAGGCGGGAGAGCGCAGGACTCGGCGGCGTCCTTCGGCAGCTCCGGCGTGCGTGCCGGGCTCGATCGTCTCCGCGCAGCGCCGCGCCGCGGCGCGGCCGAACACGACGAGATCGATGAGCGAGTTGGAGCCCAGCCGGTTGGCGCCGTGCACCGACACGCACGCCGCCTCGCCGATCGCCATCAGGCCGGGCACGACGTGGTCGGGGTTGCCGTCCTTGAGCGTCAGCACCTCGCCCAGATAGTTCGTGGGGATGCCGCCCATGTTGTAGTGCACGGTCGGCAGCACCGGGATCGGCTCGCGCCGCAGATCGACGCCGGCGAAGACCTTGGCGCTCTCGGTGATGCCGGGCAGCCGCTCGGCCAGGATCTTCGGGTCCAGGTGGTCGAGGTGCAGGTGGATGTGGTCCTTCTCGGGCCCGATGCCCGCGGCCCTCGCGGATCTCGATGGTCATCGAGCGCGAGACGACGTCGCGCGAGGCCAGGTCCTTGGCGTGCGGCGCATAGCGTTCCATGAAGCGCTCGCCTTCCGAGTTGGTGAGATAGCCGCCCTCGCCGCGCGCGCCTTCGGTGATCAGCATGCCGGCGCCGTAGATGCCGGTGGGGTGGAACTGCACGAACTCCATGTCCTGCAGCGGCAGGCCGGCGCGCAGCACCATGGCGTTGCCGTCGCCGGTCTGCGTGTGGGCGCCGGTGCAGGAGTAGTAGATGCGGCCGTAGCCGCCGGTCGCCAGGATCGTCTTCTTGGCGCGGAACTGGTGCAGCGAGCCGTCCTCGAGGCACAAGCGCGACGATGCCGCGGCAGGCGCCGTCCTGATCCATGATCAGGTCGATGGCGAAGTACTCGATGAAGAACTCGCGCCGCATGGCGCAGCGACTGGCCGTAGAGCGTGTGCAGCATGGCGTGGCCGGTGCGGTCGGCGGCGGCGCACGTGCGCTGCGCCGGCGGGCCCTCGCCGAAGTCCGTGGTCATGCCGCCGAAGGGGCGCTGGTAGATGCGCCCGTCCTCGGTGCGGCTGAACGGCACGCCGTAGTGCTCGAGCTCGTAGACGGCGGCGGGCGCGCTGCCGGCACAGGTACTCGATGGCGTCCTGGTCGCCGAGCCAGTCGGCGCCCTTGACCGTGTCGTACATGTGCCAGCGCCAGTCGTCGGGGCCCATGTTGCCGAGCGCCGCCGCGACGCCGCCCTGCGCGGCGACGGTGTGCGAGCGCGTGGGGAACACCTTGGTGACGCAGGCCGTCTTGAGGCCGGCTTCCGCGCAGCCCAGCGTTGCGCGCAGGCCCGCGCCGCCGGCGCCGACCACCACCACGTCGTAGGCGTGCTCGTGGATCGGGTAGGCCCTGCCGTTGACGGCCGGGCTGGGCAACGGCCGTTGCCCTGTTGCCTTGGAGGTTGTTCCTCTGGCCATGCTCTTCAGCCTCCGAAGCTCAGTTTCAGCACGGCGAAGATCGCGATCAGCCGCCACCAGCGATCGTAGAAGAAGGTATTGAGCCATCAGCAGCCAGCATCCTTGCGCCCCTCCGACATGCACATAGTCCTCGATGATGATCTGCATGCCGATGCGCATGTGCATCACGCCCGACAAGATCAGCACGATGAGCGCGATGGCGTTCGCGGGCTGCGCCAGCGTCTCCTTGACGGTGGCATAGTCGGCGCCTGCCAGCGTTGCGACCAGGAGCCACGATCAGAATGCACACGAGGATCAGGTTGGCGACCGCCGTCAGGCGCTGCTTCCAGAAGTGATCGGTGCCTTCCTTGGCGGAGCCGAGGCCGCGGACGCGCTTGCGAGCGGCGTGCGCATTGGCCATGTCACGAGCCCTCCCTTCTCGAGCGCGAGCGCCAGAACCACAGGCTGCCACGGTCAGCGTCACCGACCGACGATCGTGCAGCCACGACCAGCAGATTGACCTGCCAGATGTCAAAGCCGCGGCCCGTGTCCCAGATGAAATGCCGCATGCCGCCCAGCATGTGGTGGAACAGCGCCCAGGTGTAGCCGACGAGGACGAGCTTCCCGGCCAGGTGGCGAACAGCCGCGTTGACCAAGGCGAACTGCTTCGGGCCCGTGGCCGCGCCGATCAGCCACCGGCGAGCAGCAGCGTGCCGAAATAGAGCGCCGCCCCGGTGATGCGATGCAAGATCGACATCACCATGTTGATCTGCGGGCGGTAGATCGACAGGTGGGGGGAGAGCGGGCGCTCGGCCGTGTGTTGGGTCTCGGCCATCGGCCCTCCCGGTCATGCGATGTCGCGAATGATGCGGCTTTTAGCGCCCTGGGGCACAGCCTTCAATCGTTCAATTGTCTCACGACAGCGTGCCGCCGCAGCTCCGGCGCGGCAGGTGTATTGTATACCAGCGAAGCATGATGTAGGGCGCAATAGGCGAAGCCGTATTGCGCCGATCAGGCTCGCGAGAAGACCGGCGCAATACGCTGACGCTATTGCGCCCTACGTCAGCGCGGCAGCACGAGCCAGCAGTCGAGATCGAGGATCACGCCGTCGACGTATTCGCCCTTGTCGTTCTTGCAGCGGGAAGTCGGCGCAGGCGCGATTCTTGACCGCCGTCAGGCGCACGCGCAGCGCGCCGATGTCGTCGCGGCCTGGGATCTCGGCCGTCTCGAGCACCTCCGACCACGCATAGACCGTGTCGCCGGCAAAGCAGGGCGCCACGTGCCGCCCGCCGTTGATGGCGGCGATGTGGAACGCGTTGGCGAGCCCGTTGAAGGAGAGGGCGCGGGCGAGCGAGATGACGACGCCGCCGTAGACGAGCCGCCGCCTGAACTGCCCCTGGGCCTGCTCATGCAGGTTGAAGTGCACCTTGGCGGTGTTCTGGTAGAGGCGGGTGGCGATCTGGTGCTCGGCCTCCTCCAGCGTCATGGCGTCGGCGTGGTCGATCTTCTCGCCCACGGCGTAGTCGCCCCAGCGGTGGGGCGAACCGGCGAGGCGCGAAGTCGTAGCCCGCCGTGTCGAGCTTCGGCACCGCCGTTGCCGAGCTCGCGCCGGCTCGACGCGCTCCGCGAGCTTCGGCACCATCGGCCTGGGCGCGGGGCTGGCGTTGTCGCGCTTGCGCACCATCACCCAGCGCACGAATTCCAGCACCGTTCGCCCGTGCTGATTGCGCCCGGTGGTGCGGACGTAGACCACGCCCGATGCTCTGGTTGGAGTTCTCGCGCAGGCCGATCACCTCGGACGCCGCGACCAGCGTGTCGCCCGGATAGACGGCCTCGAGGAAGCGGCAGTCGGCATAGCCGAGATTGGCGATGGCATTGAGCGAGATGTCGGGCACCGTCTTGCCGAACACGGTGTGGAAGACGATCAGATCGTCGACCGGCGCGCGCGGATAGCCGATCGCCTTGGCGAAGGCGTCGGAGGACTGCACGGCAAAGCGCGGGCCGTAGAGGCTGTTGTAGACGCGCGACATCGCCGGCCGTGATGGTGCGCGGCGTGGCGTGCTGCAGCACCTGGCCGACCGCGAAGTCCTCGAAGTAGTTGCCGGTGTTCGTCTTGGACCCTGTCATGCCGCGCCCGCCCGCCCGATCGCCTCGGCGATGGCGACCGTGCGGCGCGCCATCTCGGCATGCAGCAGCTCCACCATGCGCCCTCGACGGTGATCACGCCCTTGCCCTTGTTCTCGGGCCTCTCGAAGGCGGCGATGATCTTCTTGGCCCAGGCAACGTCCGCTTCCGGCGGCGCGAACACCTCGTTGGCGGTCGCGACCTGATCGGGATGAATGAGGGTCTTGCCGTCGAAGCCGAGCCGGCGGCCGTGCACGCATTCGCTGCGGAAGCCGTCCGCATCCTTGAAGTTGTTGTAGACGCCGTCGAGCGCATCGAGACCGAAGGCGCGCGCCGCCGTGATGGTGGCGGAGAGCCAGTAGAGCGCCGGGCGGCGGTTGGCGGAGAGGTCGGCGCGCGTCTCCTTGACGAGGTCGTTGGTGCCCATGACCAGGCAGGCGAGCCGCGGCGATGGCGCTGGCGATCTCGCGCAGGTTGAGGATGGCGATCGGCGTCTCGACCATCGCCCACAGCCGCGTCTTGTCGGGCGCGCCGGCGCGAGACAGGGCTTCGACGGCGCGCAGCATATCGGCAGCCGAGCCGGGCTTCGGGATCAGGACCGCGTCGGGTGCGGCTGAGGCCGCTGCGCTCAGATCGGCTTCGCCCCAGGGCGTGTCGAGCGCGTTGATGCGGATGACGAGCTCGCGATGGCCGTAGCCGCCGTCCTTCACCGCCGCGCAGACCTGGTCGCGCGCCGCGGCCTTGGCATCGGGCGCCACGGCATCCTCCAGGTCGAGGATCAGGGCATCGGCGGGAAGCGACTTGGCCTTCTCCAGCGCGCGGGCGTTGGAGCCCGGCATGTACAGCACGCTGCGGCGCGGGCGAATTTGCATGGTTTTGTTCCAGTGGCCTCGCCACCAACACTAGGCAAAGCCCGTGCCACCCGCCAGGGTCGCCGAAAGGCTTCTCTCGTCGCTGGGGATGCTAGGTTTTGTCGGCGCTTGCGAGGATGTTACGCTCCATGAGCAATGATGATCGACACCCGAACACGCGACGCGGATGTCTTAAAGAAGCTGAATGCTCGGCTTGAGCTCCTCATCTGGATGGTTGCCCTCAACCTCGGAGCCACCGTGGCAATCTTCTTCATACTACCGAGTTAGCCTTCAAAACCAACCTGATGTCACGCGTGGCGGCCCACGATGCAAACTGCGGATGTCGTGATCGTCGGCGGGGGCATCGTCGGCAGCGCGGTCGCCTACTTCCTGAGCACCGACAGCGCATTCAAAGGGCGCCGCATCGTCCTTATCGAGCGCGACCCGAGCTACGCCCAGTGCAGCACCGCGCGCGCCGTCGGCGGCCTGCGCCAGCAGTTCTCGACGCCCGAGAACATCGCCATGTCGCGCTTCACGCTCGAGCTGATCCGGCAGCTCGAGGCCACCTTCGGGGCGGACGCGGACGTGGCCTTTCGCGAGCAGGGCTACCTGATCATGGCCGGCCCGCAAGGCGCGCAGGTGCTTGCCGAGAACGTGAGCCTGCAGCAGTCCCAGGGTGCCGACATCGTGCTGTTGGAAGCGGACGCGCTCGGTCGCCAATTTCCGTGGCTCGCCGCGGAGGGGGTTGCCGCCGGTGCCTTCGGCCGCTCAGGCGAAGGCTGGTTCGATCCGCCGAGCCTTGCCAACCTCATGCGCAACGCAGCCAGGGCCCAGGGCGTCGACGTCCTGCACGACGCGGTGACCGCCATCGAGACCGCAGGCGGCAAGGTGAAGGCGGCCACGCTGGCAAGCGGAACGCGCATCGACTGCGGGGCCCTCGTCAATGCGGCCGGAGCCTGGGCCGGCGCGCTGGCGGCATTGGCGGGGCTGCGGCTGCCGGTCGAGCCGCGCAAGCGCTACGTCTATGTCATCGATTGCCGCGAGGCGACCCAAGCACTGCATCGGGGGCCGCTCACCGTCGACCCTTCCGGCGTGTGGTTCCGACCCGAGGGCCGGCTGTTCGTGTGCGGCAAGTCACCGGATGAGGCCCAAGAGCCGCGGCCCGAGGACCTAGACGCCATCGACCATGCCTTTTTCGAGGAGGAGGTGTGGCCGCATCTGGCGGCACGCGTGCCCGCGTTCGAAAGCATCAAGGCGGTCAACGCCTGGGCCGGCTTCTACGACTTCAACACGCTCGACCAGAACGCCGTGATCGGCCCGCATCCCGAGCTCGGCAACTTCTATTTCGCCAACGGCTTCTCCGGCCACGGCGCGCAGCAGGCGGCTGCCGCCGGCAGGGCGATTGCCGAGCTGATCGTGCACGGCGCCTTCCGGACCATCGACCTGACGCGGCTGGGCTATGCGCGCATCGCCGAGAACAGGCCGCTGTTCGAGCGCAACGTGATCTGAGGAACGCATGGCACGTGTGCTTGCCATCTCGTCGCATGTGGTGCGGGGCCACGTCGGGCTCGCTGCCACCGTGCCGGCGCTGCAGCACTTCGGCCACGAGGTCTGGGCGCTGCCGACAGTCCTGCTTGCAAGCCGGCCCGGTCTGGGCCGCCTCGCGAAGTTCGAGCTGCCGGCACCGGACTTAGCGGGCATGCTCGCAGCCCTGGAGGCGGATGGTTGCTGGCCGATGCTCGATGCCGTCTTCACCGGCTACTTCTCCTCCGCCGCTTCGGTGAGGGCGGCTGCCGAAGCCATCGCCCGCATCAAGGCCGCCAATCCGCGGGCTTTGATCCTGGTCGATCCGATCCTGGGCGATGGCGACCGCCTCTACGTGCCGACGGAGACGGCCGAGGCCGTGCGCGAGGCGCTGCTCCCGCTCGCCACCATCGCCACGCCGAACCTGTTCGAGCTGCAATGGTTGACCGGCCGCCGTCTGCGGGGGCTGGACGAGGTCGCGGACGCCGCGCGCGGGCTCGGCCCCGCCACCGTCGTGGTGACCTCCGCTGCGGAGACGCCAGCCAGTGTCATGACACTAGCGGTGAGCACAACACGGCGGATCGAGCGCGTGCAGCCCCGCCGTGCCCAGATCCCTAATGGGGCCGGCGACCTGTTTGCTGGCCTCCTGCTCGGCGCGCTGCTCGCCGGCCGACCTGTCGATGCGGCACTTGATGCAGCCCTGGCCGACCTCGAATCCGTGCTTGCCGCCAGCGAAGGCCATGACGTGCTGCAGCTGTCCAGATTGAGCCCTGGTCGATAACGCCTCGGATGCCGCGGGTCAGTGAGCCTCGGCGGCACGGATTGCCGGGATGACCTTGCTCTCGAGCGATTCCGGCGAGATGGGGCCGACGTGCTTGTAGACGATCTCGCCAACGCCGTTCACCACGAACGTCTCGGGCATGCCGTAGACGCCCCACTCGATGGCGGCCCGGCCGTTGCCGTCCGCACCCACCGCGGCAAAGGGATTGCCGTAGCGCCCCAGGAAGCGTCGCGCGGCCGCCGGCTGGTCCTTGTAGTTGACGCCGTAGAGGCGCACGCCGGTCTTCTCTTTGAGTACCACCAGAAGCGGGTGCTCCTGCACGCACGGCACGCACCACGACGCCCAGAAATTGACGACGGAGACATGGCCCTGCGCCAGGTCGGCGGCACCGAAGGCCGGCACCGGGCGCGCACCATCGGTGAGGCCCTCGATCGGGGACAGCGCGACGTCGGGCGCGTGCTTGCCGATCAGGGCGGAGGGCAGCTTGGAGGGATCGCCGGTGCGGAGCGCGAAGGCGAAGATGGCGACCAGCACGCAGAAGATGGCGAGCGGCCAAAGAAGCGTGCGCCGCCTCGATGATGAGGTGAACGCCTCGGGTGGAGTGGATACCTCTCCGCGCGGCGCACGAGATTCCCCTCCCCTTGACGGGGAGGGGCTAGGGGTGGGGTGAAGGGGCAAGGGCTTCGCTCGACTGCGGCGTGCCAAGGAGCGGCACTCTCTGACGCGTTTCCTGTGAACGTTCCCCCCACCCCCAACCCCTCCCCGCGAGGGGGAGGGGAGTTCGGTCAGCGCAAGGGAAAACCGTGCCAATCTTCATGCTGGCGAGCCACCCCGCTCGGACCGGCGGCGGATGCCGCGTGCCTCGAGCTCGTCGATCAGGTGCTGCTGCCGCCGCCCGTCGAGCACCAGCCACAGCACCACAAAGGCAAGCACCACGGCGACGGCGCCGTAGGAAGCCCAGACGAAGGCGGCGTGCGGTCCGAGGTCCATGGGCTACTCCGCGGCCTGATGCGCAAGCCCGCCGCTCGCCGCGACCTCGACGACGCGCATCGCCTTGACGCGGCGGCGCAGGATCTCGTTGCGCATGGCCTTCACGTGCAGGGCAGCAAACAGCGCGGTCATGCCGACGGCCATCACCAGCAGCGGCCACAACAGCGAGGGATGAATGGTGGGGGCGCCGAACCGCATTACGCTGGCCGGCTGATGCAGGCTGTTCCAATTCACCGAGAACTTGATGACGGGCAGGATGGCAATGCCGACCAGGCTCAGCACCGCGGTCAGCTTGGCGGCGAGCGCCTCGTCCTCCATCGAGGAGCGCAGCGCGATCAGCCCGAGATAGAGCAGGAAGAGGATAAGAACGGAGGTGAGACGCGGGTCCCATACCCAATAGGCGCCCCACATGGGCTTGCCCCACAGCGAGCCCGTGACGAGCGCAAGCAGGGTGAAGGCAGCGCCGAGGGGAGCGGCGGCCTTGGCGGAGACGTCGGCCAGCGGGTGGCGGAAGACGAGCAGGCCGAAGCTCGACACCGCGATCAGCGCGTAGATGAACATGGAAAGCCAGGCGCACGGCACGTGCACGAACATGATCTTGGCCGTGTGGCCCTGCTGGTAGTCGGGCGGTGCGTTGAACGACATGTAGAGCCCGATCGCGATCAGCACGCCGGCCAGCGCCGCGATCCATGGCAGCAGGCGCGCGGAGAGGTCCATGAACCGCGTCGGATTGGCGAGCCTCTGGGTCAGCGTCGGCATGGCTTGGGATGTAGTGCCAATCGGAAAATTGAGCAAACCTCCTGCCGAAGATAAGTGGCGAAGCGGCTACTGCAGCTGGAACCGCAGGGCAGCGGCCGCGGCCACTGGTCCAAGGACCAGCGCGCCCAGCGAGATGGCCATCAGGATCAGGAACGACGGCCAGGCTGCAGCGTCTCCCGCGGCGCCGATGGCCGAGATGCCGAAGATGAGGGTCGGCACGAACAGCGGCAGCATCAGGAGCCCCATCAGCAGGCCGCCGCGCCGGGCCTTGAGCGTTAGCGCCGCGCCGACCGCGCCCAGGAAGCTGATGGCCGGGGTGCCGGCGAGCATGGTTGCCACCAGGATGCCGTAGGCCTCCAGCTCCAGGTTGAGCAGCAGCCCCAGGAGCGGGGCCAGCACCGTCAACGGCACCCCGGTCGTCAGCCAATGCGCCAGGCTCTTGGCCGCGGCGATGGCTTCGAAGGGGAGCGGCCCCGTGGCCAGCACCTCCAGCGACCCGTCCTCCATGTCGGCCTCGAACATGCGCCCCATCGAAAGGAGCGCCGCCAGCAGCAATGCCAGCCAGAGGATGCCGGGGGCGATGCGCGCCAGCAGGTTGAGATCAGGCCCGATGGCCAGCGGCAGCAGGGTCACGACCAGCAGATAGAAGCCGAGCGCGACGCCGATCGTCCCGCCCTCCTTCCAGGCCAGCGCGAGGTCGCGCCGCACGAGGTGCGAGAAGGCCCTCATGCTGGCGGCGCCATGCCGAGATGCAGCTCGCGCGCGTTGGCGAAGGGGAGGGGCGCGTGGGTCGCCGCCACCACCAGGCCGCCGCCAGCCATGTGCGCATTCACGGTGCCAACCAGCATCTCCTGGGAGGCGCTGTCGAGGGACGCGGTGGGCTCGTCGAGCAGCCAGATCGGTCGCTCGGCGAGCAGCAGGCGGACAAGCCCGAGCCGCCGCTTCTGTCCGGCGGAGAGGTAGCCGGCGGGGATGTCACGCAAGGGTGCGAGACCGAACGCGGCCAGCGCACGCTCCCTCCGGGCGTCCCCGCCGCCGAGGTAGTGCCCCCAGAAGCTCGCGTTCTCCTCCACCGTCAGGCTCGCCTTCACCGCGTTCAGGTGCCCAACATAATGGCACTGCTCGCCCAATCCGCGCTCGGCATCGCCGCCGTCGAGAACGACCCTCCCCGATGCCGGCGCCAGGAAGCCGGCAATGGTGCGGATCAGCGTGGTCTTGCCCGCGCCGTTCGGCCCGACCAGCAGCAGCGCCGTACCGGGCTCGACCGCGAACGACAGCTCGGCGAAGAGCGTACGCCCACCCCTCGTGCAGGCGAGCCTTTCCGCAACAAGCTTCATCGAGGGGGCTTTCCCGGACACCGCGGTAAGATTAGAACGGATTTATAAGACCGGGCTTCGCCACGAAGCCAGTGCGATGCGGGCGCACCCGCCCCCCGGCCGATCGCCCCTCTGGGCGCGACTGCCAAGTCGCTGGCTCGCCGAATCGCTAAGGAGAATTGTCGACCATGAGCGCCGCCCCCGCACACCCCGATACGTTCAAATGCCGCAAGACCCTGAAAGTCGGCAGCAAAACCTACGAGTATTTCTCGCTTCCCGATGCCGAGAAGAACGGGCTCAGCGGTCTCTCCAAGCTGCCGTTCTCGCTCAAGGTGCTGGCCGAGAACCTGCTGCGCTTCGAGGACGGGCGTTCGGTGACGGCCGACGATATCCGCGCCGTGGTGGCCTGGCTCAAGGACAAGACCTCGACGCGCGAGATCGCCTATCGGCCCGCGCGCGTGCTGATGCAGGACTTCACCGGCGTCCCGGCCGTGGTCGACCTTGCCGCCATGCGCGATGCCATGAAGTCGCTCGGCGGCGATCCCTCCAGGATCAACCCGCTGGTGCCGGTCGACCTCGTCATCGACCACTCGGTGCAGGTGGACTTCTTCGGCTCGGCCGATGCCTTCGAGAAGAACGTCGAGATCGAGTACGAGCGCAACAAGGAGCGCTACGAGTTCCTGCGCTGGGGCGCCGGCGCCTTCAACAACTTCCAGGTCGTGCCGCCCGGCACCGGCATCTGCCACCAGGTCAACCTCGAGTACCTCGCGCAGACGGTGTGGACGCGGCAGATCGGCCCCGCATCGCAGGCCTATCCCGACACCTGCGTCGGCACCGACAGCCACACCACCATGGTCAACGCGCTGGGCGTGCTGGGCTGGGGCGTCGGCGGCATCGAGGCGGAGGCGGCCATGCTGGGCCAGCCGGTCGCCATGGTCATCCCCGAGGTGATCGGCTTCGGCTTCAAGGGCAAGCTGAAGGAGGGCGTCACCGCCACCGACCTCGTGCTCACCTGCACGCAGATGCTGAGAAAGCGCGGCGTGGTGGAGAAGTTCGTCGAGTACTTCGGCGACGGGCTCGATCACCTCTCGGTCGAGGACCGCGCCACGATCGGCAACATGGCGCCTGAATACGGCGCCACCTGCGGCTTCTTCCCGGTCGACGCCGACACCATCAAGTACCTCAAGGCCACAGGCCGCGCACCCGAGCGCGTGGCCCTGGTCGAGGCCTACTGCAAGGCGCAGGGGCTGTGGCGCGAGCGCGGCGCGGCGCCGGTGTTCACCGACGTGATGGAGCTCGACCTCTCCACGGTGGAGCCCTCCATGGCCGGCCCCAAGCGGCCCCAGGACCGCGTCGCGCTGTCGGGCGTCAAGTCCGATTTCGCCAGGGTGCTGCCCGAGATCGTCAAGGGCGCCGACCTCAAGAACCGCGTGCCCGTCGAGGGCGCCGATTGGGACCTCGGCAACGGCGACGTCGTCATTGCCGCCATCACCTCGTGCACGAACACCTCCAACCCATCCGTGCTGGTGGCGGCGGGCCTCCTGGCGCGCAACGCCCGCAAGAAGGGCCTCAAGACCAAGCCCTGGGTGAAGACCTCGCTGGCGCCCGGGTCCCAGGTGGTGACGGACTATCTCGCCAAGGCCGAGCTGCAGGACGACCTCGACGCGCTGGGTTTCAACCTCGCGGGCTACGGCTGCACCACCTGCATCGGCAATTCCGGGCCGCTGCCCGACAACATCGCCGACGCCGTGCGCAAGAGCGACCTCGTCGCGGCAGCCGTGCTCTCCGGCAACCGCAACTTCGAAGGCCGCGTCAACGCCGACGTGAAGGCCAACTACCTGGCCTCGCCGCCGCTGGTGGTCGCCTACGCGCTCGCCGGCACGCTCAACAAGGACCTGACGACGGAGCCGCTGGGCAATGGGGAGGACGGCACGCCGGTCTATCCTCAAGGACATCTGGCCGAGCTCCACCGAGATCGCGGAGCTCATCCGCACCTGCGTCACGCCCGAGATGTTCGACAAGCGCTACGGGAACGTGTTCGCCGGTGACGAGAAGTGGCAGGCCATGGGCAAGGCCAAGCCGACCCTCACCTACCGCTGGAACTCGGGCTCCACCTACGTACAGAACCCGCCCTACTTCGAGGACATCGCAGCCCAACCCGCCGCCCATCGGCGACGTGATCGATGCGCGCGTGCTGGGGCTCTTCCAGGACAGCATCACCACGGACCACATCTCGCCCGCAGGCTCGATCAAGCGGGACGGCCCGGCCGGCGTCTACCTGATCGAGCATCAGGTGCGGCCCAACGAGTTCAACTCCTACGGCGCGCGCCGCGGCAACCACAACGTCATGATGCGCGGCACCTTCGCCAACGTGCGCATCAAGAACATCATCATGGGCGGCAAGGAGGGCGGCAACACCGTCCACTACCCTTCCGGCGAGGCCATGTCGATCTTCGATGCGGCCATGCGCTACAAGGGCGAGGGCGTGCCGCTGGTGGTGTTCGCCGGCAAGGAGTACGGCACCGGCTCGAGCCGCGACTGGGCCGCCAAGGGCACGCGGCTGTTGGGCATACGCGCCGTGATCGCCCAGTCGTTCGAGCGCATCCATCGCTCCAACCTGGTCGGGATGGGCGTGCTGCCGCTGGTGTTCGAGGACGGTCTTTCCTGGCAAGGGCTCGGCATCAAGGGCGACGAGCTCGTAACCATGCGCGGACTGGCCGAGCTCAAACCCCGGCAGAAGGTCAACGGTCGCGATCACTTTTGCTGACGGGACGAGGAAGGAGATCGAGGCGCTGTGCCGGATCGATACCGAGGAGGAGCTGAGCTACTACCGGCACGGCGGCATCCTGCCGTTCGTGCTGCGCAACCTGGCGAGTGCCGCTTGACCAGGATCAACGCAGCAGCCGGCATGGCCGGCGACATATGCAGTCAACGGATGCCAAGTGCCCGTCTCACCCATTCGTGACTCGCACTTGATCGGCGAAATCCGGATAGTCGAGGCGGCGGGGGCGTGCTGCCTCGACACGCGAAGGATAGATGCTCCTCATGCGCTTTCTCGTGGCCGTTGCACTCGCTGTCGCCCTTGCCGGATCGATCGATGGGGCGGCCGCGCAAGGCCAGAGTTCGGCACGCTCATCCGACGCGCCAGCGCCCAAAGCCGTCGTCGAGCTGTTCACCAGCCAGGGTTGCTCGTCGTGCCCTCGAGCCGACGAGTTGCTGGGGCGCCTCGCCGAACGCGGCGACATCATCGCGCTGTCCATGTCCGTCGACTATTGGGACTATCTCGGCTGGCACGACACGCTCGCCAGCCCCAAGTTCACCGAACGCCAACGGACCTATGCCGTCGCGCGCGGTGACGGCGCCATCTACACGCCCCAGGCCGTCATCAACGGCATCGCCCATGAGAACGGGGCGGACGAGAGCGGCATCATCCATGCGATCGAAAAGACCGGCCGGATGATCGCGCCGATGCTCGTGCCGATCCGCCTCAGCAAGCAGGACGGCAAGCTCGTGATCGAGGCGGAGGCGGCGGCCGGGGGCGCGACGCCGAAAGATGCCACGCTGTGGCTCGCGACGATCGCCAAGAGCGTCGAGGTGAAGATCCACCGCGGGGAAAACCGGGGACGCACGATCACGTACCACAACGTGGTGCGGGAGCTGATTCCGATCGGCATGTGGAGCGGCCAGCCGATGACGGTGCGGCTGCCGCGCGACAGCTTCATGCGGCCGGGCACCGAGCGCTGCGCCGTCCTGCTGCAGCAGGGCAAGGCGGGACCGATCGTGGGCGCTGCGCTGATGGCGCAGTTCTGAAACCTTCCTCGATGCCTGGGTAGTAAACAAACGGCCGGCACACGTGCCGGCCTGAGGGGGCTTTTCGCCCGCTAGAGTGCCTCTTCGTTTGGGGAGTTGGCCCGGCTCACATTCGAGACCCCGGGGGGCTGGGGGGCTGAGAAGTCCGAAGCCTCGTTGTGAACCGGGCCGAGAGGCAACGTGCTAACCATGGCGGCCCATTGGGGCGATGCCGCGGCCCTCTGCGGGCTGCATTTTGGCAGAAGCAAGGTGTTTTTTGGCGGCCGATCCGGCCCGGCACATGGGCCGGCGATTGGCCAATTCCGGCGCTCGCCTCAGATCTTGCCGAGCGCCACCAGGACCGATTCAGGCGTGATGGGCTGCGCCGTGACGCGCGCGCCGAAGGGTTGTAGGGCGTCGTTGACCGCATTCATGATCGCCGCGGGCGCCGCGCCGGTGCCTGATTCGCCCACGCCCTTGGCGCCGAGCTCCGACACGCTGCTCGGCGTCTCGACGTGCACCACCTCGATGTCCGGCATTTCGGCCGCCATCGGGACAAGGTAGTCCGCCATGGTGCCGTTGATGAGCTGGCCGGCATCATCGTAGAGACACTGCTCGTAGAGCGCGCCGCCGAGCCCCTGCACACAGCCGCCCCGCACCTGCTCGTCGGCGAGCTGAGGATTGATGACGCGGCCGCAGTCCTCCGCCACCCAGTGCTTCAGGAGCTTGAGGAAGCCTGTCTCGACGTCGACCTCCACGTAGGCGCCGTGGATGCCGTTGGTGAAGATGTAGAGGTCGTCGAGCAGGCGGAACCGGCGGGTGTGGGACAGCAGGGGCTGCACGCTGTGCGGCAGCTCGCCGAGCCGGAAATGGCCGATGTGGCCGATCTCGACCAGGGACAGGCGCTTGGCGCCATCACCCGCGTTGACCACCGTGCCGTCGACGATATCGAGCGTCGCGGGCTCGGCCTGCAGCAGCGCGCCGGCGAGGACAAGGATCTCGCTCCTGAGGTCGCGGGCGGCCTGGTAGACCGCCTCGCCGCCGATTGCCGCCGCCCGCGATCCGAAGGTGCCGCCGCCGTAGGGGGTGGCGTCGGTGTCGCCCGAGATCACCCGCACGCTCTCGATTCCCACACCGAGCGCGGTAGCCGCGATCTGGGCCATGATGGTGTCGGTGCCCTGGCCCTGCTCGGTGACGCCGACCGAGCACAGCACGCCGCCGTTGGGCTCGAGCCGGACGACGGCGGCGTCCTGCAGCGAGATCGGCGCCCCGCCGGTGCCGTAGTAGCCCTGCGGACCCGGCGAGGTGCCCTTGATGAAGCAGGCGATGCCGATGCCGCGGTGCACGCCCTCGGCCCGCAGGCGGGCCTGCTCCCGGCGGAGCTCGTCGTACCTCATGCACTCGACCAGGGCATCGATGCAGCGCTGATGCGACAGGTCCTTGAGCTGGATGCCGGCCGCCGACACGGCCGGATAGGCATCGTCGGGGAAGACGTTGCGGCGCCGGATCTCGATTGGATCGAGCCCGAGCGCCATCGCGGCCCGATCGACCAGGTGCTCGCCCACCGAATTGCCGATCGGGTGGCCCACGGCGCGATACTGCGAAGTGGGCGGCTTGTTGAGATAGACCACGCTGGCCCGCGCCCGGTAGTGCTGATGGCGATAGGGCCCGCCCGTGACGTTGAGGATCTGGTTGGCCTCGAACACGCTGGTGCGGGGATACTGCGAATAGGCGCCGGCGCCTGCCAGCACGTCGATGTCGAAGGCCTGGATCTCGCCGGACTTGCTCACGGCGATGCGTGCCTTCACCGTGTTCTCGCGCGCGTGGATGTCGGACACGAAGGATTCCAATCGGTCGGCGATGAACTTGACCGGCCGACCGAGCCGGATCGCCGCAGCGGCTGCCGCCACCTCGTCGCCGTAGGTGTGGATCTTCAGGCCGAATGAGCCGCCGACGTCCGGCGCGATGATCTGCACGTTGTGGTCGGGAATGCCCAGCGTGTGCGCAAACACGTACTGGATCATATGCGGGCATTGACTGCTGGTCGTGATGGTGAGCTTGCCCGTGCCCTTGTCGTAAGTCGCAATGAGCGCGCGCGATTCGAGGCTGACGGCGGTGTGGCGGCCGAACTCCAGCGTGTCCTCGATGACGAGGTCGGCGGCGGCGAAGGCTCGATCGACCTCACCCGTATCGATCGCCTTGGCGAAGGCCAGGTTGTCGCCCAGCTCGGGATGGATCACGGGCGTTGCGGGATCGAGCGCGGTCTTCTTCTCGGCCACCGCCGGCAGCTCCTGCCATTCGACCGCGACAAGCTCCGCCGCATCCTCGGCCTGCGCCCGCGTCTCGGCCAGCACGATCGCCACCGGCTCGCCGACCCAGCAGGCGCGGTCCACCGCCATGGGATACTGCGGCGCCGATTTCATGCCCGGGAAGCAGGTGAGCGTGCCGACCCAGGGGCCGGTGCACATCGTGGCCACCTCCGCCCCGGTCATCACCATCGCGACGCCCGGCTGGCGCCTGGCCTCGGCGGCATCGATCCGCACGATCCTCGCGTGGGCGAAGGGGCTGCGCACGAAGGCGGCGTGCACCATGCGCGGCAGAGTGAAATCGTCGGTGTAGCGGCCGCGGCCGGCCACCGCGCGCTTGGCGCCCGCGCGCGACAGGGTGCGGCCGACGTAGCTGTTGGGTTTTGAAAACGGTGAGTGCAGGGCTTTGTCGCTTGCCACGCTCTGCGCTCCCTCAACCCTTCAATCGCTGTCGCAACGTCGTCTCCACCGCGTCGACGATGGCGTGATAGCCCGAGCAGCGGCAGTAGTTGCCGGAGAGGAACGCGCGGATTTCCTCCCGCGTCATGGGCTTGGGGTCCCGCAGCAGCTCCGCGGTCGTCAGCAACATGCCGGGCGTGCAGAAGCCGCACTGCAGCGCATTGCGCTCGACGAAGGCGGCTTGCAGGTCGGCAATCTCGCCCGCATCGGCCAGCCCCTCGATGGTGACGACCTCCGCCCCGTCCGCCTGCACCGCCAGCATCAGGCAGCCGCGCACGACCGCGCCGTCGACACGCACCGAGCAGGCGCCGCAGATGCCGTGCTCGCAGCCGAGATGCGAGCCAGTGAGGCCAAGGTCGGTGCGCAGGAAATCGACCAGATGCTGGCGCACGGGCACCGTGCGCGAGACGGACTCGCCGTTTACGGTGAGCGCGATCTCTTTCGTCTCCTCCCCCATCATGCGGCGGCCCTCGGGGATGCGCGCTCCAGCACCATCGCCAGGGCACGCCGGGTGAGCACACGCTGCAGGTGCAGGCGCATCCTGGCGCTGCCTTGCGGGCTGGACATGGGGTCGAGGTCGCTCGCAAGCGCTGCCACCGCCGCTTCGCTTGCCTCCTCGTTCAGGGGCTTGCCCTTGATGGCAGCCAGCGCGCCGGCGGCGAGCGTCGGCCTGTCCTCGCTGGCGAAATAGACGAGCCGGCCGTCCTCCACGACACCGTTGCGCAGGCTCAATGCGAAGGCCAAGCCGGCAATCGCGAAATCGCCGTGCCGGCGGGCAAGCTCCAGGAACACGGGCACCGCATCGGGCTGCATTGCCGGAATGCGGGCCTCGATCAGCAGCTCGTCGGGCCTGCGCTCGGTTTCATAGAGCCCCTTGAAGTAGTCGCGCGCCGCAATCTCGCGCCGGCCGCGCACGCTCTCCACGACCAGGATCGCATCGAGCGCCAGCGCACAGGCGGGCATCTCGGCTGCCGGGTCCGCCAGTGCCAGGCTGCCGCCGAAGGTGCCGCGGTTGCGCACGGCCACATGCGCGACATGCGGCATGGCCTCGGCGATCAGCGGCAGGTGGCGGGCGATGAGGGGCGATCGGGCGACCTCGGCGTGGCGCGTCAGCGCGCCGATCCGTACCTGGCCATTTTCCAGCGCGATGCCGGCAAGCGCCTCGAGGCGGTTGATGTCGACCAGAAGCCGCGGCTGCGACAGGCGCATGTTGAGCGTGGGCATGAGGCTCTGCCCGCCAGCCAGCACACGCGCCTCGTCGCCATGCTCGGCGAGCAGCTGCACGGCATGCGCGACGCTTTCGGCGCGAACGTAGCTGAACCTCGGCGCCTTCACGCCACCTCCTCGATCGGCTGCCTGGCGCACAGTAGTGTCCTGATCGCGAAATTCGCCTCAATCTGCGGCTTGCTCGGAACGAATTTCGCGATCTGAAGGACACTAGCAAATGATGGATTCTAGTGTGATTCAGATCGAGAGGTCCGCTCCACCACCCAGCCAAACGCGATGTAGCGGACTTCTCGATCATCACACTAGGAGGCCCTTCCGGCCCTGGCAATTTGCCCGCGCGCGGATCAGATCGATCCCAAATGGGCGGGTTCGCCGCTCTTGTGCCAGAGCCGGACACTCAGCTCTCTGCAATCGGCGAGCAGTGCCAGGGCGGCGCTGCGGGCGGCAGTTTGTCCTGCGACCCATGTCGCCTGTACGCCGGCAGCAAGCTGGGTTAAGAGAGCGGTATTGCCGCGCCGAGCCGAGAGCGCATTGGCGTGATGCTTGCAGCGGGCGGGGATAAAGCACCACGGGGCTCAGTTTTTCGCCATCGCAGGCCGAGCATGAATATGCAAGTTACGGACGCAGCCAGTCGATCCTCGAGCTCGACCCAGGGCACGTGTCGCCTGTGCGGCAGCCGGCTCGAGCGCACCTTCGTCGACCTCGGCATGTCGCCCTTGTGCGAGAGCTTCCTTGTGCGCGAGCAGCTCGACGCCATGGAGCCCTATTTTCCGCTGCACGCGCTGGTGTGCGGACAGTGCTTTCTCGTGCAGCTCAAGGAGTATGTCAGCCCGGAGCACATCTTCCGGGAGTACGCCTACTTCTCCTCGTACTCGACCAGTTGGGTTGCGCACGCCAAGCGCTATTGCGAGGCGGTCACGAAGCGGCTGGGGCTCGGGCCGGACAGTCTGGCCGTGGAGCTGGCGAGCAACGACGGCTACCTGCTGCAGCACTTCGCAGGCCTCGGCGTGCCCGTGCTCGGCATCGAGCCGGCGGCCAACGTCGCCAAGGTGGCGATCGACAAGGGCATACCGACGCGGGTCGATTTCTTCGGCCGCAAGCTGGCGGCGGAGCTCGCCGCCGAGGGCAAGCGCGCCGACCTCATCATCGGCAACAACGTGCTGGCCCAGGTCCCCGACCTCAACGACTTCACCGCCGGCATGGCCGGGCTCCTGAAGCCCGAGGGCGTGATCACGCTGGAGTTCCCGCATCTGGAGCGGCTGATCGCAGAGAACCAGTTCGACACGATCTATCACGAGCATTTCTCCTACTTCTCGCTGGTGACGATCGAGACGCTGGCCGAGCGGCACGGGCTCAAGATCATCGACGTGGAGGAGCTCACCACCCACGGCGGCTCGCTCAGGGTCTATCTGGCGCGGAAGACATCGGCGCGGACGCCGTCGCAAAGCGTCGCCGACCTCCTCGCCCGCGAGCAGCGGCTGGGCTATCGCAAGCTCGAGACCTACGCGTCGTTCGGCCGCCAGGTGCAGGCCACCAAGCGCAAGCTCCTGACCTTGCTGATCGCGGCCAAGGAACAGGGCAAGCGCGTGTGCGGCTACGGCGCGCCGGGCAAGGGCAACACGCTGCTCAACTATTGCGGCATCGGCCCGGATTTCCTCGACTTCACGGTGGACCGCAACCCCTACAAGCACGGCCGCTTCACGCCGGGCATGCACATCCCGATCCACTCCGTCGAGGCGATCGACGAGGCCAAGCCCGACTACATCCTCATTCTGCCGTGGAACCTGAAGCACGAGATCATCGAGCAGATGTCCCACGTCGGCCGCTGGGGCGGCAAGTTCATCGTCCCCATCCCCGAGGCAACCATCATCGATCCCGTGGAATCGCGTCCATGAAAGTCGTGCTGTTCTGCGGCGGTCTCGGCACTCGCATCCGCGAGTATTCCGAGAGCGTGCCCAAGCCGATGGTGCCCATCGGCCACCAGCCCATCCTCTGGCACGTGATGCAGTACTACGGCCAGCACGGGCACACCGACTTCGTCCTGTGCCTCGGGTACAAGGCCAACATCATCAAGGAGTTCTTCGTCGACTACCGGCCGCACCTCTATGAGGACTGCACGGTGTCGGGCTTCGGCTCGAAGGTCGAGCTGCTGAACGAGCCCAAGGACGACTGGCGCATCACCATGGTCGACACCGGCCAGTGGCGCAACATCGGCGAGCGGTTGTGGGCCGTGCGCGAGCACGTCAAGAACGAGGAGATTTTCCTCGCCAACTACAGCGACGGCCTGACCGACATGAACCTCGACGATATGGTCGATGCCTTCAAGAAGAGCGGCAAAGTTGCCTGCTTCCTCGCCGTCAAGCCGCAGCTCACCTTTCACCTGGCCGACATCGATGAGGATGGCCGCGTGCGCGACTTCATCGCCTCCGACCGGGCGGACATGTGGATCAATGGCGGCTACTTCCTGTTTCGCCAGGAAGTCTTCGACTACATGCGCGAGGGCGAAGAGCTGGTGATGGAGCCGTTCCGGCGGCTGATGAAGGCAAACCAGCTCATGGCCTACAAGTACGACGGCTTCTGGCGCGCGATGGACACGCTCAGAGACCGGCAGATCCTCGAGGACATGGTCGAGCAAGGCAAGACGCCCTGGCGTCTGCAGAACGGCCATGCGTCTCGGACCCGACCGTAGCGTCGGCACCATGAAAGCCCTGCAGCTCACCCGCCCTGGCGACCGGCTTTCCGTCCTGTGTCTCGGCGCCCACTCCGACGACATCGAGATCGGCGCGGGCGGCACCATCCTGAGCTGGATCGCGTCAGGGGTGGAGCTCGACATTCATTGGTGCGTGCTGAGCGCGATTGGCCAGCGCGCGGCGGAAGCGCAAGCCTCGGCGGAAGCGTTCCTCGCCGGGGCCGCGCACAAGACCATCGAGCTCGCCGAGTTCAAGGACGGCTTCTATCCCTACCGGGGCGAGGAGCTGAAGGCCTGGATCGAGGATCTCAAGGCGCGGGTGGCGCCCGACGTCGTTTTCACTCACCGCCGCGACGATGCCCATCAGGACCATCGCGAAGTCTGCCGGCTCACATGGAACAGCTTCCGGGATCACCTGATCCTGGAGTACGAGGTTCCGAAGTGGGATGGCGACATGGGCCAGCCCAACGCCTACATGCCGCTCGACGTGCACGTGCTGGAGCGCAAGATCGACCTGCTGATGGCCCACTTCGGCACCCAGCGCTCGAAGGACTGGTTCGACGCCGAGACTTTCCGCGGGCTTGCGCGCCTGCGCGGCGTGGAGTGCCGCGCGCCGGGCGGCTATGCGGAGGCGTTCGTCGCGCGCAAGGCGACGTTGGCCCTGGCGTAAAGCGCAAGCGGCCGACCTCGAACAAATCCCATGCCTTGGATAAGCCCGGCCGCCGGGCTATAGGTAGTTTCATTGCCGTCGGCACGGCGCGCGCCTGTCACTTGCGCACACCGGAGGGGGCCGCGTCGCCGGGATCCGGCCATCGTCAAGCTCCCAAGCAAGCTGCTAGATCGTAACAGGGTGACAGGTTTTGAGTGTGCTTCGCTGGCTCTACGAAAACTGGATGGACTTCGGCTCTGACGACGACGCCATGACCGACCGCAACCCTGTGAGGAACTTCGAGGAGCTGTGGCGGACCTTCCACGACAGGTATCCGTTCTTCGAACTCAGGGGCGTCGACTGGCAGAAGCAGTACGACACCTTCAGGCCGAAGGTCACAGCTAAGACCAGCGACGAGGAGCTCTTCGAAATCATCTGCCAGATGCTCGAGCCGCTGAACGACGGGCATGTGGAGATCGAGGCCAGAATTGGCGGCCGCAAGAAGCGGTACACACCGGAGAAGAAGCCCAAGTTCTATCAGGAATTCTCGGACCGCGAGATCAAGCAGCTCTTCAAGGCTACAGAGAGCGCGCTCGTGGCCAATGGCTTCGCGCCGCCGGCAAAGACCGAAGCGTGGATGCTTCGCTACAGCCGGTCGCCGACGATCGGCTACATGCGCATCCTGGAGCTGGAGGACGTCAAGAAGCGCACTGTCGAGGCCGCGATGGACAAGATTGCCCTCGACTTCAAGGACCTGGATGGGTTCATCATCGATGTCCGTGACTGCCCCGGCGGAGACGACTGCATCGCGATTGCGATCATCGACCGGTTCTGCGACCGCAAGCGCGTGGCCTTCCACAGAAGGACCAAGATCGGCCCCGGCAAGGACGATTTCAGGCCGCTGAGGACTTGGCACCTGGAGCCCGAGGGTCCCGCACAGTTCACCAAACCCATCGTACTGCTGACCTGCGATTCCGTCTTCAGCGGCGGCGAGGCCTTCGCGCTGGCGATAAAGGAGCTGCCCTACGTCACCATCATGGGCGACCATACCAACGGCATATTCTCCTACACACTCGACAAGGAGCTCCCGAATGGCTGGGAGTACCGTCTGTCGCACCAAGTGTACCTCTCGGCCGACATGGTCTGCTACGAGGGCAAAGGCGTGCCCGTCGATATCGAGCTGTGCAACTGCAAGGCCGATATCGAAAGCGGCACCGACCCGCTGATCACCCGCGCCCTCGAGGTGTTGAAAGCCAAGAGCGCGGTCGCTTGATTGGGCGGAACATGCGCGGCCCCCCCCGCGCGCCCCGCTTAGGCCGTTTGCTTGCGCATGTCGGCGGGGTCGATGTCGGCGACGACGACGGGCTTCTTCATGGCGTCGCGCCGGAACGGCTCGCCGAGCTCCTGGTTGAGGATCACCTCGATGAAGGTGGTGATGCGCTTTTTCTGATCCTCGCAGGCCTGCTTGAGAGCGGCCGTGAGCTCGGCCGGCGTCGTCGCCGTCACGCCCTTGAGGCCGCACGCCTGCGCCACCTTGGCGTAGGACAGCTCCGGATGCAGCTCGGTGCCGACGAAGTTGTCGTCGTACCACAAGGTCGTGTTGCGCTTCTCCGCCCCCCACTGGTAGTTGCGGAACACCACCATGGTGATGGCGGGATATTCCTTGCGCCCGATCGAGGTCATCTCGTTCATGGCGATGCCGAAGGCGCCGTCGCCGGCAAAGCCCACCACCGCCACGTCGGGGCAGCCGATCTTGGCGCCGACGATTGCCGGGAAGCCGTAGCCGCACGGCCCGAACAGGCCAGGTGCCAGGTACTTGCGGCCCTGCTCGAAGGTCGGATAGGCGTTGCCGATGGCGCAGTTGTTGCCGATGTCGGAGGAGATGATCGCCTCCCGCGGCAGGCCCGCCTGGATCGCGCGCCAGGCCTGGCGCGGCGACAGGCGCTTGGGGTCGCGCTTGCGCGCCCGCTCGTTCCAGGTGGTGCCGGGATCGTCGTCCTCGTGGTCCATGCTGGAGAGCTGCTGCAGCCAGGCGGACTTGGTGGTGTGGATCAGCGCCTTGCGCGCCTCGCGCCCGGCGTTGCCGGCCGTCGGGCTCAGCTGCGCCAGGATCTGCTTGGCCACCAATTTGGCATCGCCGCAGATGCCCACGGCGACCGGCTTGGTCAGCCCGATGCGGTCGGCGTTGATGTCGACCTGGATGATCCTGGCCGTCTTCGGCCAGTAGTCGATGCCGTAGCCGGGCAAGGTCGAGAACGGGTTGAGCCGGGTGCCGAGTGCCAGCACCACGTCGGCCTTGGCGATCAGCTCCATGCCCGCCTTGGAGCCGTTGTATCCCAGAGGGCCGCAGGCCAGGGGATGGCTGCCGGGGAAGCTGTCGTTGTGCTGGTAGTTGTTGCACACCGGCGCGTCGAGCTTCTCGGCCAGCGCCGCGACATCGGCGATGGCATCGGCGAGCACCACGCCCGCGCCCGACAGGATCACCGGGAACTTCGCCGCCGAGAGCAGCTTTGCGGCTTCCAGGATCGCATCCGCGCCGCCGGCGGGGCGCTCGAACTCGACGATGGCGGGAAGCGCGATGTCGATCACCTGGGTCCAGTAGTCGCGCGGCACGTTGATCTGCGCGGGCGCCGACATGCGCTTGGCCTTGATGATGACGCGGTTCAAGACCTCGGCGATGCGGGAGGGATCGCGCACCTCCTCCTGGTAGCAGACCATGTCGCGGAACAGCGCCATCTGCTCGACTTCCTGGAAGCCGCCCTGGCCGATGGTCTTGTTGGCCGCCTGCGGCGTGACCAGCAGCATCGGCGTGTGGTTCCAGTAGGCGGTCTTGATGGGAGTGACGAAGTTGGTGATGCCGGGCCCGTTCTGGGCGATGCACATGGCGATCCTGCCCGAGGCGCGGGTGAAGCCGTCGCACATGAAGCCGCCGTTCATCTCGTTGGCCACGTCCCAGAAGGTGATGCCGGCCTTGGGGAACAGGTCCGAGATCGGCATGAACGCCGAGCCGATGATGCCGAAGGCGTGCTCGATGCCGTGCATCTGCAGGACCTTCACAAAGGCTTCTTCCGTCGTCATCTTCATGGTGCGGACTCCAAAATCTGCGGTTCTGGGCGTGGCCGGGCGGGACCTCATTCGGACGGGGCGAGACTAGTGTCCCGAACCCGAAGTTCGCACACAGTCTGACGCTCGCGGGTTTGCGAACTTCGGGTTCAAGAGGGACACTAAAATCATGAAGTTGCTAGTGTGGCTTCGGTTCAGAAGTTCCCTCCCAACCTGGCCGCAAGTGATTGGGAACTTCTGAACCGCCACACTAGCCCGGAATGCCCGGCGCGTACATCGCCGCGGCGGGCGAGCGCGGGTATGGAACGCTCATCTCGCGGGGTGGAACACTCAGCCTGCAGAACCCGCGCGGTCGCTGATCGGCAGGTAGGGTCTCGGACCGGGCCCGTCGTAGAGCGTCAACGGGCGGAGCAGGATGTTGTTGTCGAGCTGCTCGAGGACCTGCACGACCCAGCCGGGCACGCGGCCGATGGCAAACAGCGGCACGAACAGGTCGCGCTCGATGCCGAGCAGGTGGTAGACGACGCCCGAGTAGAAATCGACATTCACGTTGACGCCGTGGCGGGCGTAGGGCGCCATGGCGGCGACCACCGCCTGCAGAATCTCGAACCACTTGGGCTGCCCCATCTCGCGCGACAGCCGCTCCACGCCGGCCCGCATGTGGCGTGCACGCGGGTCCTCGGCGCGATAGACGCGATGGCCGAACCCGGTCACGGGCTCTCCCGCCTTGCGCTTCTCGCGGACAAATTCCGCAGCCCGGGACGGCTCGCCGATCTCCTCGGCCATCTTCATCACGTCCTCGGCCGCGCCGCCGTGTGCGGGGCCCGAGAGCGCCGCCACCGCAGCCGTGATGGCGGCGTGCAGATCGGCCTCGGTGCCGATGATCACGCGCGCCGCGAAGGACGATGCGTTCGATCCGTGCTCGGCATGCAGGATCAGGTCGCGGTCGATCAATTCGACCGCCTGCGCGCTCGGCTTGGCGCCGGTGAGCATCCAGAGCAGGTTTGCGGCATGGCTCAAGCCGGGATCGCCGGGAATGGGCTCCAGGCCGCCCCGGATGCGGGAATGCGCCGCCACGATCATCGGCACCTGGGAGGTGAGGCGGACGGCCTTGCGCAGCACCGCGGCGCGCGTGCTATCGGCGGCGTCCGGATCGAAACCCGACAAGGCGGAAACGGCGGTGCGCAGCACATCCATGGGATGCGCCGAGGCAACGATGCGAATGATGTCGATGATCTTGCCTGGCAGCGTACGGGCGGCTCTCAAATCCGCGTCGAACGCCGCGAGCTGTGCCGCCGTCGGCAGCTCGCCGTTGAGCAGCAGCCACGCCGTCTCCTCGAAGCTCGAGTGCTCGGCAAGATCATGGATCGAGTATCCCCGATAGCGCAGGTCGCCGGCCTTGCCGTCGATGAAGGTGCACGGCGAGCGATCGAAGTAGACGCCGCGCAGACCCCTGTGGACCTTGATCGGCTCATTCGTTTCCGTCATTGATGCACCATCACTCACTCGCCTGCCGCGCTGTCGTTGAAAATTGGCCGCCATGGATCAGATCGACCGTATCCTCGATAGCGCACGACGGCGCAACCTGAAAGTCGTGCTGCCGGAGGGCGAGGACGCGCGCATCCTCGCAGCCGCGCGCCGCCTCAAGGACGAGGGCCTGGCGGTGCCGATCCTGATCGGGCCGGTTGAAGGGGTCAAAGCGGCCGCCGACGGAGCCGGTGTCGACTGCCGAGACATCGAGATCATCGATCCGGCGCGGGACCCGCGCCTGCCGGCCTATGCCGAGGTCTGCGCGGGCATCCGGCAGACGATGACGCCGCAGGTGGCGAAGCGGCTCGTGACGAAGCCCCTCTATTTCGGCGGCATGATGCTGCGCCAGGGCGAGGCCGACGCGATGGTTGCGGGCGCGGCCAACGCCACGCGGCGCATCATCGAGGCGAGCCTGATGACGGTCGGCGTCGCGGAGGGCATCGCCCTGCCGTCGAGCTATTTCCTGATGATTGCCGCCGATTTCCTGGGGCGGGGCCCCAAGCCCTTCATCTTTGCCGACTGTGCGGTCAACGCCGACCCGACGGCGAGCGAGCTCGCCGACATCGCCATCGCTTCGGCTCGCAGCGCGGAACGGCTGCTCGACGAGGAGCCGCGCGTGGCATTGCTGTCCTTCTCCACCAAGGGCAGTGCGCAACACCCGCGCGTGGACAAGGTGCGCCAGGCGGTCGCGCTCGCGCGCGAGCGCGCGCCCGCGCTCAAGATCGACGGCGAGCTGCAGGCGGATGCGGCCGTCGTTGCCTCGGTCGCGCAAAAGAAGCTGAAGGAGATCGGCGAGACGGCGGGCCGGGCCAACGTGCTGGTGTTCCCCGACCTCGACTCTGCCAACATCGCCTACAAGCTGACCCAATGGCTCGGCAATGCGACGGCGCTCGGCCCCTTCCTGCAGGGCTTCGCCAAGCCGGTCAGCGATCTGTCGCGCGGCGCAAGCGTCGACGATATCGTCCTGACGTCGGCGATCGTCCTGGCGACCGCGTGAGGCGTGCCACTCGCCTTTCTATCCCCGGCTCGCTGCAAGCCGCTCCCGCAGGGCCAGGGCCACGCCATTCGGAGTAGGTGAGACGGCGACCCCCGCCGCCTCGAGCGCGGCCTTCTTGCCCGCATACGACCCCTTGTCGCCGAGGACGATGGCGCCGGCGTGCCCCATCTTCTTGCCGGGCGGCGAGGCCGCGCCCGCGATGAAGGCTGCTATCGGCTTCTTCATCCCGCGCGCGTACTCAGCCGCTTCCTCCTCCATCGAGCCGCCGATCTCGCCGACGAGCGCGATTGCCTTGGTCCGCTCATCGCCAGCAAGCGCCTGGAGTGCGTCGAGCGTCGTCGTGCCGATGATCGGATCGCCACCGATGCCGACGAAGGAGGAGATGCCGAGCCCGGCCTGCACCAGGTTGAGGCAGAGCAGCGTGCCGAGGCTCCCCGATCGCGAGACGACGCCCACGGACCCGGGCCGAAAGACGCGCGGGTTGAAGGCCGGCATGAAGCCGACGAAGCACTCCCCCGTGGTGACGAGACCCGCCGTGTTGGGCCCGATGACCCGGCAGCCCCGCTCCCGGGCGGCAGCAAGCAGGTACATCGTGTCCTGCACGGGCACGTGCTCGGTCAGGCAGACGACCTTGCCGATGCCGGCCTCGATGATGTCGAGCGCCGCCGCCTTCACGCCGAAGGGCGGCACGAACATGACGGCGGCATCGATCCTGGTCGCCTTGGCGGCATCCTTGGCGCTCGCCCAGACGGGAAGCTCCAGATGCGTCTCGCCGCCCCGCTTCGGGTTCACCCCGCCGATGACCTTGGTGCCGTAGTCGCGCATCTTCTCGGCCCAGAACGTGCCCTGCTTGCCGGTGATGCCCTGGACGAGAACCGTCTCGTGGCCGCGCATGATCATCGCGGCGCTCCGGTCGTCGAAACCTTGCCCGCCTTCGCCGCCGCGACCGCCGCCTTGACGGCATCGTCCATCAAGTCGTGCGGCGTGATGCCGAGGCGCTCCTTGACCATGGCGACCGCCTCGTCCTCGCCCGTGCCGTGGATCGTGAAGATGATCGGCATGGCCGGCTTCAGCTCGAGCCAGGCGTTGATCACGCCCTCGGCCATCACGTCGGTGCGCGCGAAGGCGCCGCAGAAATTCACCAGCAGGCATTTCACGCGCGGGTTTGCGAGCACGATCTGGAGCGCCGGCGTCGCCTTGGTGTAGCTGTCGCCGCCGATCTCCATGAAGTTGGCGGGCTCGCCGCCGAAGTGGCGGATCGCATCCATGGTCGTCATGGTGAGGCCTGCGCCGTTCGCCAACACGCCGACCTCGCCGCCGAGCTCGACGTACTTGAGGTGCAACGCCCGCGCGCGGGTCTCGAGATCCGTCAACTTGTCGGGAGAGCCCAGCTTGGCAAGCTCCGCCTGCCGCTGCAAGGCGCTGTCGTCAAGGGTCAGCTTGCAGTCGAGCGCGACGAGATCGCCGGCGTCCGTGACCACCAGCGGATTGATTTCGAGCAGCTCTGCGTCGCTCCCCGCATAGGCCGCGTAGAGCTTCGTCAGCTACCGCGATCAGCTTGTCCGGCGCGCAGGGCAGCTTCGCCGGCAACGCGGCTTCCAGGGCTTTCTCGCTGAGCCCGGTGCGGATGTCGATCGGCAGCCGGATCAGGCTTTCGGGACGCGTGGCGGCAAGCTCCTCGATGTCCATCCCGCCATCGGGCGAGAACAGCAGGAGCGGCCCCTTGGTCTCGGGGTCGTTGAGCACGGCCGCATACATCTCGCGGGCGATTTTGACCTGCGGATCGACCAGCACCCGCGTCACGACGTAGTCGCCGATCGTCATGCCGAGGATCGAGGCGGCATGGCGACGGGCCTCGGCCGGGTCCGCGGCAAGCTTGATGCCGCCGGCCTTGCCGCGCTTTCCCGTCGGCACTTGGGCCTTGATCACGCAAGGCCCGATTGTCCGCGCAAGCTCGGCCGCGCCGTCCGGGCTGTTCGTGACCGAGCCATCGGGGACTTGGATGCCGGCATCACGCAACACGCGCTTGCCGGCGTGTTCCTCGAAATTCATGGCTGCGTCACTTCCCGTACTTCTGCCAATAAGCGCCGAACAGCGCTTCCTCGCTCGGCTTGTCCTCCGGGATCGTGGTCACGAGGTGGGTGATGTTGACGAAGTGCCGCCAGTTGAGATTGTCCGAGAACGCGTTCGCCTGCCACGTGCCGCACCCCATGGTCAGCGTGAAGGGCAGGCCATTGTCGAAGCTGCCCCCGTTGCCGAAGGCGTGCGCCTGATTGACGAGAACGCGCACGACATCGATATCGGCTGCAAGCTCGCGCGCATGCGCCAGGTCCTTGGTATGGATGCCGCAGGAGTGGCCTTTGCCCTGGTAGTCCAGGATCGCGCGCACGATGCCCTTGGCATCGGCGAAATCCTTTGCGCGATAGACGGCGAGCACAAGCGACAGCTTCTCGCCGGAGAGCGGATGCGCCTTGCCGATGCCGGTCTCCTCGGCCATCACGAACTTGCAGCCCTGCGCTTTCGGACCCAGCTCGAAGACATCGATCAGTGCCTTGGGCCCCTGCGCGATGACGGCGCGGTTGAGCTTGCCGTCGACCCACAAGCGCTCGATGATGCGCCGGCGCTCCTGGGCCGTCGCCAGATAGCCGCCCTGACGGGCCAATGCCTCGATCGCCTTGTCGTAGACGGCGTCAGTGATGATGACGGCGTTCTCCGATGAGCAGCTCGTGGCATAGTCGAAGCATTTGGACAGCATGATCTTGTGCGCCGCATCGTCGAGATCGGCGCTGTCGTCGATGATGACGGGCGCATTGCCGAGCCCGACGCCGAGGGCCGGCTTGCCCGACTTGTAGGCCGCCTTGACGTTGGCCTGGCTGCCCGTGGCGACAACGAGGTCGCAGAGCTCCATCAGCCGTGCAGTCGCCTCGCGCGTCACCGGAGCAGGAAGGATCTGGACGAGGTTTTCCGGAAGCCCGATCTTCTTAAGCTCGGCACGCATGCCGGCGACCGTGGGCATGGTGGCCGCCCAGCCGGTCGGCGGCGGCGCGATGATGATCGCATTGCCGCCCTTCAGCGCCATCATCGCCTTGTTCACCGGCGTGGCGCTGGGGTTCGTCGATGGCGTGATCGCCGCCACCACGCCCACGGGCTTCGCCCACTTGACGATCCCCTTTTCCGGGATCTCCTCGATGACCCCGGTCGACTTGACGCGAAGCAGGTCGCGCAGGGTGCCGAAGGTCTTGCGCTGGTTCTTGATGACCTTGCTCTCGACATCGCCGAGCTCGGTCGCCTCGACCGCGAGCTCGGCAAGGCGCCGGGCGTTCTCCGGCTTGTAGATGGACCAGGCGAGCGCCGTTACCGCCTCATCGATGCGGGACTGGCCGTGCGCCGCGATCTCCTTCGCATAGGCTGCCATGGCCATGCGGGCATTTGCGACCAGCGCGGCTACCGCGTCGCCGTCTTTCGCCGTGGCTGCGGGTTTCGTTCGGACGGCCGTTGCCATGTCGGTCTCTTCCTCCCTTCCTTCCGGATTTCGCCGCCCAAGATAGATGCTTTGGGACCGGCATGCCATTGCCATGGGCGCCCTGCTCCTAAGCGTTACGGGCTCATCTCGCGCACGACTGCGGCCCCGAGCACGCCCACCCCGTAGGCCACGGCGCCGGCCACCGCGCCGATGAGCAGCATTTCCATCCCTGAGACGAGCCAACCGCGCCCAGTGAAGAATGCGCGGCCCGCGCCTACGGCGAAGAGGGTCGTGACAGCAAGGATCGTCGCTGCGGCGAACCGCACGTCCTCGAACCAGGGCAGCAGGTAGGCTTGGAGGGGAACGACACCCGCCGAGACGAACCCGATGAAGGTTGCAACACCGTGCCCCGTGGCCTTCCTCAGCGTCGGGATCGAGCCGTGGTCCGTATCGGAGCGCCGCGACAGGACGTTGCTGGCCCCCATCGAGAAGCCGTCGGCGAACAGATTGGCAAAACCCATGATGATGATGACGGTCGTCGATAGCGCCGCCCCGACCACCCCGGAAACGACTGCGAACGTGGTGACGACCCCGTCGTTGGCTCCATAGACGAGGTCAGGCAGATACTTGCGGATCGTCGGGGCCAGCCCGCGCAGAGGCGGGCCGGATTTTGGGCGTTCGATAGACGACATGCGATTCTTTTGACCCCGTGCCAGGAAACGTCCTGTTATGCGGCATGTGCGGGCCGCAATCCAGGGGCGACCGCCGCGGTCGCTGCGATACGCCAATCCCTCGCAACCATGCGCTCTTTCTGCGGCTCGTGCGGACGCTGCTGCAACCGAGCAAGGTGCGTTTCCCTTGCCCGACATGCGGATTGCAGCGTCACGACTTCGATGCGATCCACTGCAAGGCGTGCGGGACCGTGCTCAACATCCCCGATGAGGGGGCGACGTTCTGACAGGAGCGGTCGACGCCAACGCAAACGGGCGCGTGTAGTCTACTCGGCCGCCTGCAGACCCTGTCCGGTGGGCGCCGGCAGCCTGGCTTCCGCCGTACCATAGAGCGTCGTGCGCTGTTGCGGCCGGCGGCCGCTCCGCAGGATCAGCCGCTCCAGCTCGTCGGCCCCCATCTCCTGCCCGTGCATGGCGCCGGCGGCGCGCGTGATCGACTCGTTCATGAGCACGCCACCCAGGTCGTTGGCGCCGGCGTCCAGGCAGAGCGCGGCGCCGTCCGGCCCCATCTTCACCCAGGACGTCTGGATGTTGACGATCAGCGGATCGAGCACCAGCCGCGCCACGGCATGCATGAGCACCGCCTCGCGGAAGGTCGGCCCCTTGCGCGACTGCCCCTTGAGGTAGATCGGCGCCTCCATATGCACGAAGGGCAGCGGCACGAACTCGGTGAAGCCGCCCGTCCTCTCCTGCAGCGAGCGCACGCGCAGAAGGTGCCGCGCCCAGTGGCGGTATCCGTCGACGTGGCCGAACATGATGGTGGCCGTGCTCCTGAGGCCAACCGCGTGTGCGGTCTCCATCACCTCCAGCCATTCGTCGGTGGAGAGCTTGTCGGGGCACAGCACGGCGCGCACTTCGTCGTCGAGGATCTCCGCAGCGGTGCCGGGCAGGCTCGCGAGCCCCACGTCTTTCACGCGCGAGAGATAGTCGAAGAGTGAAAGCCCGAGCGTCGTTGCGCCCTTGCCGGACTTCGAGCGGCGAGAAGGCGTGCACATGGATTTCGGGCGCCGCCAGCTTCACGGCTTCGACGATGGCGAGATAAGTCTTGCCGGTGTAGCGCGGCCCGATGCCCCCCTGCAGGCAGACCTCGGTGGCGCCGCGCGCCCAGGCCTCCGCCGTGCGGTTTGCGATCTCCTCGAGGTCGAGATCGTAGGGGGCGTCGCGGTGGCCGAGGTTGTGGCGGCCCTTGGAGAAGGCGCAGAACTTGCAGCCATAGCTGCAGATGTTGGTGTAGTTGATGTTGCGATTGACGACATAGGTGACGCCATCGCCGACGCGCGCAGCCCGGAGCCGGTCGGCGGCCTGGCAGACGGCGGCGAAATCGCTGCCGCGCGCGTCAAAGAGGCCCACAATATCGGCTTCGCCGAGGGTCTCGCCGGCGGCGACGCGATCGAGCGTCTTGGCGATCGCGGCGGAAGGTTGCGCCGACGGTGTGCGGACGCGCGCGATCAGAGGCGCGGGCAGCTGCTGATCGGTGCCCGGCGCCCACACATCTTCCCGCGCGAGGCCCGTCGCATCGACGTGCCGCAGCACGGGCGTGCGCAGCGCCGGGTCGAGCCAGCTGTCATCCCGGAATTTCGCGTCAGCGAAATATCCGGGACCCAGGGCCATCGACGCATTCCCTCTGTTGCTCCTGGGTCCCGGCTCTCCGCGCTGCCGCGCTCCGGCCGGGATGACAGGGAGGAACTCAGGATAGATGGCCACGCGCTCCACCAACGTGCGGCCGGCGCGCTCCGTCGCCCGCTCCAGGTCGGCGAGGTGGGGCCAGGGCGCCTCGGGGTTGACGTGATCGGGCGTCACCGGCGACACGCCGCCCCAGTCGTTGATGCCGGCCTTGACGAGCTGCGCCAGACCCTCGGGGCGCAGGTTGGGCGGGGCCTGGATGTTCATGGCCGGGCCGAAGACGAGGCGCGCCGCAGCGATGGTCCACACCTGCTCCTCGAGCGAGGGCTCCGCCGCGCCGGCCATGCGCGTGCCCGGCTTGGCGCGGAAATTCTGGATGATGATCTCCTGGATATGGCCGTGGCGCCCGTGCACATCGCGGATGGCGAGCAGCGCCTCGATGCGCTCGGCGCGCGTCTCACCGATGCCGATCAGGATGCCAGTGGTGAACGGTACGCGCGCCCGGCCCGCGGCCTCCAATGTCGCCAGCCGCACGGCGGGCACCTTGTCGGGCGAGCCGAAGTGCGGGCCGCCGCGCCGCGAGAGCCGGTCCGACGCCGTCTCCAGCATGATGCCCTGCGAGACCGACACCTTGCGCAGCCGGCCGAGCCAGGCTTCGTCCATCACGCCGGGATTGAGATGCGGCAGCAGGCCGGTCTCCTTGAGCACGAGCGCTGCGGAAGACTCCAGGTAGGCGAGCGTCGAGTCCGCGCCGAGCCCGGCCAGAGCTTGGCGGGCGGCTGCGTAGCGCCGTTCCGGCTGATCGCCCAGCGTGAACAGGGCTTCCTTGCAGCCGGCGGCCTGGCCGGCGCGGGCGATGGCGAGCACGGCGTCGGGGGAGAGATAGGCCGGCTCGCCAGTGCGGGGGGCATGCGCGAAGGTGCAGTAGTGGCACACGTCGCGGCAGAGCTGGGTGAGCGGGATGAACACCTTCTTGGAGAAGGTGACGCGCGTGCCATGACCGGCGAGGCACAGGCGCTCGGCCAATGCGGTGAGCGGGTCGAGATCGTCGCCGATATCGGCCAGGGCCAGAGCTTGCTCGCGGTTGAGCGGGCCCCCGGCTTCGGCAGCGGCGAGTGACGTTCGCAGGGCGGCGTTCATGGCTCTGTCCGTTGCATGGGAAGGTGCGGGCGGTGCTCGGGATCACCCAGGCAGGCCCCGAGGAAGGCCCCGACGAAGGCATAGTCGGCTGCGCCCCGCTTCTCCGACATCAGGCCGGCGAGGTCGTGCGGTACGTCGATGTCTCTGGCGAGGCCGGGCGGTTGAAGGACCTGAACGTCGACCTTGCGCGCGACCGCTTGGCCCAGGTGCCGCAAAAAGCTGCCCGGGCCGAAGCTCGCCTGCAGGATGCCGGGCGGGGACATGAGAAGGGCATTCGTACCCCCCCCGTCGTGCGAGGGGACGAGCACGGCTCGTGGCGGCTCGCTGGCCCCATTGCCCCTGACGATCCGGCGCAGTTCGTCGGCCGTCGCCAGCGGGACGTCGGCCGGCAGAACCAGAGCCTCGGTTGCGCCGTGCTCGCGCACGTAGGCCAGTCCCGCTTTCACGGCGGCGTTGAGGCCGGCGGCGCGAGGTTCGGGCAGCACCGCAGCCCCCGCCGCACGCGCGACGTCAGCGACCTGACCGTCAGGCGTGACGACGAGCACTGTGGCAATCTCCTCCACCTGAGCGAGCACGCCGAGGACGTCCCGCAGCATGACGAGTACCAACTGCCGGCGGGCCTCGGCAGGCAGCGCCGGCGCGAGCCGCCGCTTGGCCTGCGAAAGCTGCTTCACCGGAATGATGGCCCAGGTCGCCCGTATCATGGGATGGCTCTTGCGCCGTGCGCCTTGCGATCCGTGTCGGTCTTGTCGGCCAGCCGCGCGCAGAAGTCCAGACAGTCCCTCGCCAACGCAACCTTGTCATCGACTGTCTGCATAACGGTATTGGTGACCAGCGCCGGAACGCCCAGGTCCGACACAAGCGCCGCGTCGGCGGTATCGACCACGAAACCATCGATCAGTCCGGAATAGTGGCGTGCCACGCTGGCGCTGTTCACGGCCAGCCCGAGCTCGCCCATGATCTTGGCGGCCGGGCCTTTCAACGCCTTGCCCGCGATGATCGGCGACACGGCGATGATGGGCGCGCCGCTGGCTTTCAGGGCCGCGAGTAGTCCCGGAACCGCCAGGATGGGGTCCACGCTCAGCCATGGGTTGGAGGGGCAGACGATGATGCCGGTGAGCGTCGGGGCGGAAAGTGCGGCCAGAACCTGTTGCGTGGTCCGCGCGTCGGCGGCGCCCTCGAAACGGATGGCGCGCACCACGGGGCGGCACTGCTCGCGCACGAAGTATTCCTGGAAGGCCAGAGTGCCGGCGTCCGTCTCCACGATCGTGCGCACAGGGTCGTCGGTCATGGGCAGGATGCGCGCGGCGATGCCGAGCCGCGCTGCCGCGCGGGCACAGAACGCGGTCAGGGTCTCGCCCGCGCTGAGCCGGTGCGTGCGCTCGACATGCATGGCAAGGTCGCCGTCGCCGAGGCGGAACCAGGTCGGCCCGCCGAGTTTGGCGAGCGCCTCCATGAAGGTCCAGGTCTCGTCGCGGCGCCCCCAGCCGGTTTCGGGATTGACGATGCCGGCAAGCGTGTAGAGCGCAGTATCGACGTCGGGTGAGACATGCAGGCCCACGTGCTCGAAGTCGTCGCCCGTGTTGGCGATCACGCTCAGGCGATCACCGAGCAGGTGGGCGAGACCGAGGGAAAGCTTGGCGCCGCCGACCCCGCCGGAGAGCGCCACGGATGTCCGCGTGCCCTCGCTCATCGGAACAGGTCCTCAGGCCTCGGCCGCACCAGGGCGGCGGCCGGTCGCGCCTCCGCCTGTGCCCATTCTACGCCCCGCACCAGGGCGGCGGGGCAGCCTTCCGCGGCCTCGCCCATAGCCAGCACGGCTGCGGCCGCGACCGCATCGGCAAACCCGACCTCGGTGACCTCCAGCGGCCGACCGGCCAGATCCTTCTCGCCGCGGCGGTCCCACAGCGCCGGCACGCCAGCCGCGCCGATGGCGATGCCGACAGTGCCGAGCCGCCAGGGCCGGCCGGCGCTATCGGAGATGATGACACCGATATCGGCGCCGAAATGTGCATCGAGACGCGCCTTGATGCGGGCGGCGCTGGCGTCGGGGGCCTCGGGCAGAAGCAGCACGCGCCGGCCGCGGTCCTCCGCCGCCAGATTAGACTGATCGATGCCGGCGTTGGCGAGGATCAGTCCGTGGCGCGTGGCGACGATCAGGACATTGGGCTTGGCGCGGAGCACCTCGGTCGCCTCGCGCAGGATCACTTCGACGAGGCGCGGGTCCTTCTTCGTGATTTGCGCCAGCTCGAGCGCCTGTGGGCCTGGCTCCAGCGTAGAAAGATCGACGTAGCGAGCTTCGGCCTTGGACACGATCTTGCTGGTAACGACGAGGATGTCCCGCGCCCGCGGCGCCAGCGCCTTGCGATCGAGCGCCGCGATCAGCAGGCCGGCGAGATCATCGCCTGGCTGCACCTGCGGCATGCCGTCGAGCGCGTTGATGGTGATTTCCGTGCCGCCCAAGTCGAGGTCCTCGAACTGCTGTCGCCTGGAGGCGATCCGTCACGTTAGGCTAAGCAGATTTTGCGAGCCTGGCCAATGCCGGCCAGGTCTGCCGGCGACCGCCCTTGGGGCTGGCGATCAGGCCAGCTCGGGATAGCCGAGATCGCGAGCCTCTTCCTCGTAACGAAGCTGTATTTCATAGTCCGCCGGGTCGATGGGGACGATGTCGCGCAGCATCAGCCCGGCGCGCACCGCCGACCACTCCTCCGACCGGGCGACCTTCAAGAGCGCGCGGCATAGGCAGTCTTTCAAATCGTCGGGCGCGCCTGTCGACGTGACAAACGGTATCGATGGGCTGGGCGGCGTCACAGCGAGCACGCGGGTAAGGTCGGCGAGTGCCGGCCGATGCCGCCGAAAGAAAGCATAGGCTACGCAGTCGACGCAGGTGGCGTCGGCTTCGCCGCGAGCAACGCGCTCGATATTGCCGGGCTGGCTGTGCGTTTCCTCGATCGTCGCGAAGAACCGCTTTCGTTCGGCGATGCCAGCGATACTGCGACGCGGCAGATTCATGCCGCTGTTGGAGTGACGGCTGTTGAAGACGAAGTGGCTGCCCCTGAGATCGGCGAGCTGTCGGAAGCTGGTGTCCCGGTGCACGACAAAAACGCCGGCATGGGTGGCGCCCGCGCAGTGCTCGGCCGCATAGGCGGGGGCTGCCAGAAGCGTCGCCTGTCCACGGTAGATGGTTTGCAGCGGATATCCGCAGACCTGGGTGAACAAGGTGTCGCGCTCGATTTCCTGCGGCACCGGTCGGCGCGCGAAATCGAGTGTCACGGAGATATCATCAATGCCCTGCCGCCCGAGCTCAGTGCGGATGGCGTTCCAGAACGCGCGATTGGACGCCTGCATCTCCGGCAGATTGTACATGGGCAAGCTGGCCCGCCGGAGGCGGCAAGGTTGCGATAGGGGCATCAGTCATCGCCTCCCCAGTTGCCGCTGCGAATTTTGTCGAGGCGATTTGGCTCAAATCCCCGTAATGCGAATGCCGGCGCCGTCGACCTTGTAGTTGCGGTTGATGCCGATCAGCACCGAGGTCAGGGCCTCGGCGGCCACCGAGTTGGCCAGCGGGCCGCAGTGAATGCCGCGCAGGCCGCAGGCCTTGGCGAGTTCGAGCACGACCTCGCGGTCCTTGGGGTCGTCGCCGAAGATGAGCACGTCGCAGTCGATCGCCTCGTCCGTGGCAAGCTTGTGCGCGGCCACGTTATGGAAAGCCGACACCACGCGAACGCCGGTGCCCAGCCGCTTCTGAGCGGTGAGCGCCGCGGAATGCTCGGGCGGCAGCTGCACGCGCGCCACCTTCGGCGGCACCAGCGGCACCGTGGTGTCGATCATGACCTTGCCGGCGACGTGCGGGGCGATCTCGTCCAGGATCTGCGCCTGGTTGCCCCAGGGCACCGTGAGCAGCACGACCTCCCCCGCCTTGGCGGCATCGGCGTTGCTGGCGCCGCGATGATCTGCCGAGGCGAGCCGGGGCAGCGCCTTGGCGGCGTCTGCCGCCTTCTCGGCCGAGCGCGAGCCGATGACGATGGCATATCCTGCCGCGGCGAGCCGCTTCGCCAGGCCCGAGCCCAGCGTGCCGGTGCCGCCGATGATGGCGACGATGGGTTTGTGCGAGGACACGAGAGGCGCCTCGCTCACAGCTTCATGTCGGGCAGGGGGACGACGGCGATGTCGGCCTCCTCCAGTGCCTTGCGGATGCCCCGCGCCACGACCACGCCCGTCGCCTCGTCGCCATGGACGCACAAGGTGTGCACCTTGACCTTGAGGCGCTTGCCGCTGAGCGCCACGATCTCGCCGTCGCGCACCATTCGGATGGCCTGCTCGGCCGCGGCCTTGGGGTCTTTGAGGACCGTGCCGGGCATGCCGCGCGATGCGAGATTGCCCTCATCGTCGTAACGCCGGTCGGGGAAGCCTTCGAGCGCCATCGGCAGCCCGAGCTTCTCGGCCGCCTTCTGCATCTGGGATCCGAACAGCGCCACGTAGATGATCTTGGGATCCACCGCCTTGATCGCCCGGCCGATGGCCATGGCATAGCCCTCGTCCTCGGCCGCCATGTTGTTGAGCGCGCCGTGCGCCTTGAGATGAGTGACCGGCAGGCCGGCGTAGCGGGCCATCGCCTTGCAGCGCGCCGATCTGGTAGGCGACCATGTACTCGAGATCGGCGGGCTTCATGGTGATGCGGCGGCGGCCGAAGCCCCACAGGTCGTTGAAGCCCGGGTGCACGCCGACGCTGACGCCCTCCTCTTTGGCCATCAAGCACAGCCGATGCATGGTGTTGGGATCGCCGGCGTGGAAGCCGCAGGCGACGCTGGCCGACTTGATGATCTTCATCAGCTCGGCATCGTTGCCGATGTCATAGGCTCCCCACCCCTCGGCGATGTCCGCATTGAGGTTGATCATCTTCGACATGGATGTGTTTCCTGACGCGAGAATTCCGGGCTTCTGGCGGGAGCGGCATCGTACTATCTATGGCGGCCTCGTACAATGAGCGCCGAGCCGGGCCCCAGCCGACCGCCACCTTGGATGCAAGCACAGCCGCAGTTCAAGTTCCTGCCCGCGGGCGACACGGCGCTGGTCGTGGAGTTCGGCGACCGCGTCGAGCGAGCCACGAGCGGACATGTGGTGGCGCTCGCCCGGAAGCTTCGGGATCTTGCAGTCCCCGGCATCGTCGAGATGGTGCCGACCTTTCGCTCGCTGATGGTGCACTACGACCCCTTGCGGCTGCGGCAGGCCGACCTCAAGGCGCGCATCTCGCCGCTGATCGACGGCATGGCGGCGAGCGAGCAGGTCGGGCGCCGCTGGCGCATTCCGGTCTGCTACGACGAGAGCCTCGGGCCCGACCTTGCCGACGTCGCCCAGCGCACCGGCCTCAGCGTTGCGGATGTCATCGCCGGCCACAGCGGCGTCGTCCACCATGTCTACATGATGGGCTTCTTGCCAGGTCTCCCCTACCTCGGCGGCCTGCCCAAAGAATTCGAGCTGCCCCGCCGCGAGAACCCGCGCCTCAAGGTGCCGCGGGGCGCCGTTGCCGTCGCCATGTCGATGACGGTCATCTATCCGCTGGAGAGCCCCGGCGGCTGGCATATCCTGGGCGTCACGCCCGTCCCGCTCTGGGATCTCGGTCGCGATCCGCCTACCCTGCTCGACGCCGGCGACAAGGTGACGTTCGCGCCGGTGTCGCTCGCCGAATACGGGGTGCTGCTCGCCAAGGCCGCCGCCGGTGAGCTGGAGATGATGCCCGAGGCGCGGCGCGAAAGCCGGCCATCCGCATGACGGCCGCTCTGCGTGTGCGCTTCCCTGGACTGATGACCACGGTGCAGGACCTCGGACGGGCGGGGTACCAGCATCTGGGCGTTCCCGTCTCCGGCGCGCTCGATCCCGTAAGCCTGCGCGCCGCCAACCTGCTGGTTGGCAATCCGCCCGACACGGCGGCGCTGGAGATCGCCTACCAGGGGCCGGCGCTGGCGGTGGAGGCCGACAGCGTGCGCATCGCGCTCGCCGGGGCCAGCGCGCCGGCAGAGATCGTGTCGCAGGACAGCGAGGGCGTCGCGGAGCGCCTCTTGCCTCTGCGGAGCGTCCGGCTGCGGCGAGGCCAAGTGGTGCGCATCGGTGCACTCGCCGGCAGGCTCGGTCCTCTATCTGGCCGTCGAGGGCGGCTTCGACATCGCGCCGGTGCTCGGCAGCCGGTCGACCTATGCGCGCGCCGCCATCGGCGGCTTCCAGGGCCGTGCGCTCAGGGTCGGAGATGCCATCCCCCTGATGCTCGCGGACGTGGCCGAGCGCGAGGAGCAGATGCTGCCGTCGCTCGACCTGGCTCCGCCGAAGCGCTTCCGCATCGTTCTCGGGCCCCAGGACGACTATTTCACTGAAGCCGGCATCGCCACGCTCACCGGCGCGACCTACACCGTCACGCCGGCCACCGACCGCATGGGCATGCGCCTCGACGGACCGAAGCTGGAGCACGCCAAGGGCTACAACATCGTCTCCGACGGCATCGCGCCGGGCTCGATCCAGGTGCCGGGCAACGGGCTCCCCATCGTGCTGCTCGCCGACCGGCAGACCACCGGCGGCTACCCCAAGATCGCCACCGTCATCTCCGCCGACCTGCCCGCGCTGGGCCGCCTTGTGCCGGGCGCCAAGGTGGCGTTCGAGGCGGTCGACATCGAGACGGCCGAGGCGGCGGCCCGGCAGCTCGCAGCCGAACTTGCCGCGATGGCAGACCGCATGGTGCCCGCGCGGCGAGAGCCGATGGTCGACGAGGCTAAGCTGATGGGCGAGAACCTGGTCAGCGGCATGGTCGATGCCAGAGAAGGTGGCGGCCAGGGCTAACACGAGACTGGCACTTGGACTTCCGGAGCACGGGTTGGCGCGTTGAGTGTGGACCGGGCCTGGGGCATCATCGTTGCTGATCTACGTGCCGAGGAGCCAAGACCCATGCGGCTGATGATCCTGAACGGCCCTAACCTCAATCTGCTCGGCGTGCGCGAGCCGCATATCTACGGGACGACCACGCTGGCGGCGATCGAGGCGAGCTGCCGGGAGATGGCCGGCCTGCTGGGCGCATCGCTCGCCTTCCATCAGTCCAACCATGAGGGTGCGCTGGTCGACCTGATCCAGGCGGCGCGCGACGAGGCCGATGCGATCATCATCAACCCGGCCGCCTACTCCTTCACCTCGATTGCCATCCTCGACGCGCTCAAGGCCTTCGACGGGCCGATCCTCGAGGTGCACATCTCCAACATCCACGCGCGCGACGAGCTGCACCGGCACTCGAAGCTGTCGAGCGCGGTGCGGGGCGTGATCTGCGGGCTCGGGCCCTATGGCTACATCGCCGCCATGCTGGCCGCCGCGCAGATGCTGGGCAAGGCGCCCGAGGGCCTGCCGGCGCCCATTCGCGCCGGCCCGCGCTGAGGCGTTCCCTGGCTCTGCCCTGATCGCCAAGCGGCGACCCAACACCCGGCGCGGTGCGCCAAGGCGTTGGGTCAACTCGCGCCAACTACTCTGCGGCTACTCTGCGGCGGCCTTGTGCGCGTTGAGGACGTTGTCGGCAAGCCGGCCCGTGAGCTCCGCCAGATGGTGGAACTTGGCGGTGAAGGTGCCGACGCCAGCGGTTGCCGAACGCAGCTCGACGATCAGATCGCCCATTTCCGACTCGGGCAGCTGTGCCCTGACCACGTCCCAGCCTGGCCAGCCCTCGCGGGCGTCGAAGCCCAGGATCTGGCCGCGCCGCTGCGGGATCATGCCGTTGATGCGCGCCGTCGCCTCGTTGGGTATGGCAATCTCCACTTCCATGATCGGCTCGAGCAGCACGGGGTTGCACTTGGGCATGCCTTCGGCCATGCCGATGCGGCCGGCCTGGCGGAACGCCATGTCGGAGGAGTCGACCGAGTGGTACGAGCCGTCGGTCAGGGTCACCGACACGTCCACCACCGGAAAGCCGCCGAGCGGCCCCCTCTGCAAGAAGTCCTGCACGCCGACCTCTACCGACGAGATGAACTGCCGGGGCACCACGCCGCCGGTGATGGTCTCGTTGAACTGGAAGCCAGAACCGCGCGGCAACGGCGTGATGTCGAGCACCACGTCGCCGAACTGGCCATGGCCGCCGGACTGCTTCTTGTGCCGGCCGCGTATGTTCACCACGCCCTTGCGGATCGTCTCCTTGTAGGGCAGCTGCCGCGGCGCCGAGGTCGCTTCGATACCGTACTTGCGCTTGAGGCGCTCCAGCGCCACGCGCAGGTGCATCTCGCCCTGACCCCAGAGCACCATCTGGTGGGTGTCCTTGGCGTGCTCGAGCTTGAGCGAGGGATCCTCCTCCATCAACCGCGCCAGAGCGCCGGTGAGCTTCACCTCGTCCTTGCGGTCCTTGACGCCAATGGCGACGCCGAACACCGGCTCGGGCGGCTCTGGCACCTTGACTTGCGTGCTGCCCGCCTTGTCGACCGAGATCGTCTCACCCGAAAAGATCTTCTCGAGCCGCCCCAGGGCCAGCGTCTCGCCGGCGTTTGCGGGCGGGCGCTTCTTGGCCTCCTGGCCGAGCAGCGAGAAGGCCGCCGCGGCGCGCTCCTCGCTGCGGGGGCCCTGCACCACCGTGCCTTCGCCGAACTCACCCGACAGCACGCGCACGACCGACATCTTGCCGCCGTGCGGCGTGTAGGAGGTCTTGAGGACGAGCGCCGCCGACTTGGCGTTCTCGAGCTTGAGGCGCCTGGCAGTGCGGTCGACGAAGGGCGCCTCGTGACGCAGCGCTTTCAGCAGCCGCAGGATGCCGTTGCCGTTCTCGGCGGAGCCGAGCAGCACCGGGACGATCAGGCCATCCTGCAGCTCCTTGACGAGATCGGCGAAGATCTTGTCGCGCGCGGGCTGCACATCTGAGAGCAGCTGCTCCATCAGCTCGTCGTCGTAGTCGGCAAGCTGCTCGAGCATCTTGAAGCGCGCTTCCGTCTCGCGCTCCTTGATGGTCGAAGGCATCTCGACCACCTCGGACTGGGCCTGCTTGCGGTAGACGAACGCGCGCTCGAGCGCCAGGTCGACGAAGCCGGAGGCAGCGCCGTTTTCCCAGATCGGGATCTGGCGCAGCACGAGCGGCTTGGCGCTCGCGGGCTGCAAAGTGGGCAGGATCTCGCGCACCTGCATGTCGAAGGAGTCGATCTTGTTGAGGAACAGGAAGCGGGGGATGCCGCAGTCCTCGAGCTGCTTGAGGATCAGCTGCAAGGCGGGCACGCGTTTTGGATCTGGTTCGCACACCACGATGGCGGCATCGCAGCCGGCGAGCGCGAGCGCGCCTTCGTGCTGGAATTCGATGGAACCTGGGCAGTCGATGAAGGTGAAGCTGTCGCCGAGGAAATTCACGTCGGCGACGTTGACCTCGACGCTCATGCCGTGGTCGCGCGCTTCCGAGGTCGCGTCACCGACCGTGTTCTTGTCCGCGATCTTGCCTTGTCGGGTGATGGCGCCGGTGCGGGCGAGAATGGCTTCGAGGAGTGTGGTTTTTCCGGAAAGGTAAGGCCCAACAAGTGCGATGCAGCGGGAGCTGCGACCGCCCGGGCCGCCGACCTGCCCCATGGATTCCTCCTAATCAGCCCAGGCAAGGGGAAACGCGAGCTCGCCCGCGCCCGCGCCTGAGCTTGGGGGCGCGTGACACTATCGTGAACCCGAGTTCGCGGTTGCGCAAGCGTTAACGGCCGAACCGGACGTGTGCAGACCGGGGCTATTGGGCTGCGTGGAACCTGCCGGTGGGCTGACTTGCTGGCGGGTCCCGGTCCATCTCACCACCTCGCGCGGAGATTGCCGGCACCGGATGTTTTCAGGCGTTTCAATGGGGTGGGCGGCTACGTTTCAACGGAATGTGATCACGGATTGTTTCAATATTTTTCTTGACTGGAGACAATTCGGTACCGCTAAATCGAATGGTTAAGGGAAAGTTACGGAGCGGAGGGCGGCAAGCCGCTTGGCGCTCCAGGGTTTGTGAGTACACGTGTCATGGGAATGGAAACGCTCAACAACGCCGCGCGGGCCGCAGGCTACGCGATGGCGACCGCCGACGAACTGCTCAACAACAACAAGACCGGTGCAAAGCCGGAGAACGAGGCTTGGCGCCCCGGCGAGGCCGTTGTGCCGGGCGCCGCCGCGCCACCGGCAACGGCCATGCATAGCGTAACGAGCTGGGTGAAAATGCGCTTCTTCGGCGCTCTCGGTCGCGGCGCGCCTGCCTAGCCTGGCTGGCTACCCTCGAGGTCGCACTCGAAGAGCACCACCGGCGGCTCGCCGTCGCCCGTGCCGGTTTGCCGGAAACCCAGCGAGCGATAGAGCGCCTGCGCCGCCGTCAAGCTCGGCAAGGTGTCGAGAAACATCCGCCGGTAGCCGAGACGCCGGCCCTCGTCCATGGCCGCGACCGCCAGCATGCGGCCCAGCCCCGTGCCGCGAGCCGAAGGGCGCACATAGAGGCGCTTCATCTCGCACATGTCGGGTGTGTCCGGCACCGGGCGCAGGGCGACGCAGCCAACGAGCTCGCCGCCCGCAGCATCGCGTGCGGTGACCATCTCACCGCCCGGCGGCGCATAGGACCCCGGCAAATCTTCGATCTCGGCATCGAAGCCCTGGAAGCAGATGGGCACGTCGAGGGCCGCCCAGTACTCGCGCAAGAGCGCGACGATCCGGGCGCGATCCTTCTCGCGAAAGCCTCGTTCGAGGACGTGGGTCGTCATGACGCTAGAGGATGAGCCACGAGCAGACGCAAAGCGCAACGAAGACCACAGCCAGCCTCCGAGGCCGCGTGCAGACAAAAGGTAGAGGCCATACCGCCACCTAAAGCGCGCACAGCACGCTTGGCAAGGGTTACTATTCCACGACGCGCAGGGTCTCGGTTGCGCCGGCATCCGAGACCAGAGTGAGGGTAAGGGTTTTGCCTTTGAGGTCGCGCGCGATGTCCGCCCGCGAAAGGTCCACCTCGAATTTGGCAGTCCCGTCCGCTGCGTCGGCAAGCCGCTTCGGCAGGGGCACATAAAGCCCCTCGGGCGCTTCGATGAAGAGATCACCGTCCTTGCCGCCGCGCGGAAAGCGCACCGCGAACCGAAGCTGCGGCTTGGGCCCTTCGAGCTGCGAGGACATGCCTTGGAGCTCGGGATCGTCGCGCCGGCGCTCCGCTTGCGGGCGTGGCACACGCGATAGCGCGGCAAGGATCTCGGCGGGTAGATCCTGGCTGGCAAGTGCCGCGGTCGGGATGGTCAGGCTCAACATCGACTGCGCGGGGATGCAGATCTCGCGGCAAATACCGAATTCGAGCAGCAGCTTCAGCTCGACGGGCTTCGTCGGGTCCTTGGGCGTCACCTCGACCGGGAACAATACGGCGTGCTCGTAGCCGATGGTCTCGGCGGCCGGCTCCGCGATCCGCGAAGGCGCCGGATAGAGCACCTTGACCAAGCCCACGTTCGTCGAGCCCAACCAGTCGAAGACCGGCGGCACTCCGGCGTCGCCGGGGTTGCGCCAATAGGTCTTCCACCCGTCGGCCAGCGTGATCTCCACGCCCGCGACGTAGGACTTGGACCGCCTGGCACCGCCAATGAGGCGCACGCGCGCCTTGTGCAGGTCGACCCACGGCGAAGCCACCGTGATCGGGCAGGGGCCTCGCCCGCAGCAAGGCCGACCGCCGTGAAGGCGAGGGCGAGGCAGGTGCACGCAGCAAGCTGGAACCGACTCATGATCGCCTCGTTGTCTTGGACGATCCTATGCGAGACGGTCGGGGTCGCAATTCAACACTCCTCGATTGTTTGTTCCGACGGCTGGGCCCAGGCCCTTCACAGGCGCGCCTTCGAGGCGGTAGTCTTGGCCGATGCGAACGACCAAAAGGCGCGGGAACCACGAAGACGGCTACCTCGACGGGCAACTGCTGGTGGCGATGCCGATCATGACCGACAAGCGCTTTGCGCGGTCGGTCATCTATATGTGCGCGCACTCGGCCGAGGGCGCGATGGGCCTCATCATCAATCAGCGCGCACCGCACGTCAGCTTTCCCCAGTTGCTGGAGCAGCTCAGTATCGACGGCGGCAACGGCGAGGCCGCGTTGGACGTTGTCGACATCAATGTCCACGTCGGCGGCCCGGTCGAGACCGGGCGCGGCTTCGTGCTGCACAGCTCCGACTACTACGTGGCAGATTCCACGCTTCCCATCGATGACGGCGTGTCGCTGACCGCCACCATCGACATCCTCAAGGCCATCGCCGGTGGCAAGGGCCCCGGCAGAGCCATCCTGGCGCTGGGGTACGCCGGCTGGCGGCCGGGCCAGCTCGAAAGCGAGATCCAGGCCAACGGCTGGCTGCACTGTCCGGCGGACCTCGATTTGCTGTTCGACCGCGATCTCGATCAGAAATACGTGCGCGCCATGTCCAAGATCGGCATCGACCCCTCGCATCTGGTGAGCGAGGCCGGTCACGCCTGAGGCGCCGACCCCGGGCGTGCTCCCGCAACGATTTGGCAGAAGACCACGTCAGGTCTGGCGGGGCTTGTCGTCGGCCGCGGTCTCGCCCGCATCTGCGCTGGCGGTGCCACCAGCCTCCTGGCCGGAGATCGGAGGGGCGGTTCGTCCGGCCAGCTTCTTCAGGCTTTCCGCAATCGCGGGCGGCAGGTTCGAAAAATCCGCCGACTGCCGGCCATTGGTCCGAGCCGGAGGCGGCTGGCTCGTTTGCGAGGGAAGGTGCGGTGGCGTCGGCCGGCGTTGCAGCGCCGACTTCGCAGGTAGAGGCGGCGGCCCCGACATTGCCGCAGCGCTAGACGGTGCAGCCGCCGGGGGTGGCGCTGTCGGTCCGCCGGCAGTGCGGCGGCGCTTCCGAGGGCTTGGCTCCGGGCGTGGCCGGCTTTGCCCGTTCGGCCGAGGTGGCCGCGGCGGGAGCTGCTGCTGCCGGGTGAGCTCGCGGCTGCCCCGGAGGGGCGTCGGTCGGCTTCTGCTCGGGCGGCGCGGGACGCAGCGGGTTGGGTGGGAGCGGATTGAATTGAGCGGGGCCTACCTTGCCGGGCACCAGAGGCGAGCCAGGCACCGGCGGAGGCCCAGGCACACGCCAGCCCCTCCGCATGCCCGCGCCTGCCTGCGGCAATGGTCCGGACGAATAACGTGAGGCGGCCGGCGGGTGCGCACCGTTGCCGGAGCCGGGAGGAGGCGGCGGCGGAGGCGCGGGGCCGGAGACGGGAGCAGGAGCCGGGGCACCCGGAGCCGGCGTCTCCGCCTCCGCGCTCGGTGTGCGTCTGCGCAGGCGGCTGCCCTTCTTCAAGCGCCGTTCGGCCCGACGCTCGTCCTTCACCAGCTGCAGTGCCTCCCGTTCCGGCTTGGGTTCCCCATAGTAGAAGCCCTGTCCGTACTCGCAGCCAACGGTGCGCAGAAACGCAACGTCGTCTTCCGTCTCGACGCCCTCGGCCACCACCTTCTTGCCGAGCTCATGCGACAGGACCACGATCGAGCGCAGGATCACCGAGCCGGTGCCGTTCTGCTCGCTGGCCTGCAGGAAGGCGCGATCGACCTTGATCGTGTCGAAGGAAAATTGGTTGAGATAGGAGAGCGAGGAGTAGCCTGCGCCGAAATCGTCGAGCGACAAACCGGCACCGGCATCGGCCAGCTGGCGCAGCACCTGCGTCGACCTCTCGGGGCTCTCCATCACCAGAGTTTCGGTGATCTCCAGCCTCAGCGAGCCTTTAGGGACGACGGCGCGGCCCAGTATGTGGCGCACCTCGTTGACAAGCTCCGGCCTGAACAGCTGGCGGCTTGCCACGTTGACGCTCACGAACAGGGGGTTGTCCGGCCGCGGCAGATCCTTCTGCCAGCGGGTGGCTTCGCGCACGGCCCGATTGAGAACGAAGGAGCCCAGCTTGGCAATGAGGTCGCTCTCCTCCGCGATCGGCACGAAGTCCGGCGGATTGAGCACGCCCCTGGTCGGATGATCCCAGCGCAGCAAGGCTTCGAAGCCGGCCAATGTCTCGGTGGGCAGGTAGTAGATCGGCTGGTAGACGAGCCTGAGCTGCCGCTTCTCGACGGCGCGCCGCAGGTCGTCCTCGAGCGCGACGCGCCCGTCTTTCTCCGCGCGCATGCCGACATTGAAGAGCTCGATGCGGTCGGGACCGGCGCTCTTGGCCCGGTACATCGCGACCTCGGCCTGATGCAGCAGCGCCGCGGGCTCCTCGTCCGGGCCGCCATAGAGCGCGATGCCGATGGAGGCCGTGAGCACGATCTCGCGGCCGGCGATGCTGATCGGCGCGCGCAGGGAGCGGCGCACCTGCTCGGCCAGCATGGCCATCTCGCGCGGATCGGCCTGCGTCATGAGCAGGAGCGCGAACTGGTCGCCGCCGACCCGCCCCAGCGTGTCCTGGGGGCCGAGATTGCGCTCGAGCCGGCGCGCGATGGTCAACAGCAGGCTGTCGCCGACGACGAGCCCCAGCGAGGAATTCACGCTCTTGAACTTGTCGATGTCGATCAAGACCACCGCCGGCCGAACCAGGGGCTCCAGCGCGGCGCGCTTGGCGGCAATCGCCAGACGGTCGATGAACAGCTCGCGGTTGGGCAGGCCCGACAAGCTGTCGTGCACCGCATCGTGCATCAGGCGCTCCTGCGCGCGCTTGGCATCCGTCACCTCGCGCAGCAGCCCGACGCAGCGCAGGTTGCGGCGGTCCGCGGTGGGGACGCTCGCGGCCTCCAATTCGAACCAGCGGTAGGAGCTGTCGACATGGCGCATGCGAAACTCGGTGCGCAGATCGCCCCCGGCCCGCTCTCGCACCGACCAGAGCAGCAGCTTGTAGCGCTCCCGGTCCGCCGGGTGCATGTGCTTGGCGAAATCCGCTGTCTTTGTGGACAGCTCCCCGGCCTTGAGGCCCAGCATGGCCTCGACCACGGGGCCGACCTTGATCTCATCGCGCCGCGCGTTCCATTCCCACACGCCGGCCCCGGCCCCATCGATGGCAAGCGATCTCAACTGCTGCTCGCCCGGCTGTACGCCGTAGAGCGGCTCCATGGTGCGGAAGGCATACTGGGTGACGGTGAAGCCGATCAGGACCACGATCAGCACCAGCCCGGCGGTCAGGCCGAACACGACGATGTCGCCGGACAGCCGGCCGATGAAGGTCGCCCCCGCCCCGAACAGCCATACGAACAGCAGCATCCAGGTCGGCACCAGCGATAGCGCGCGGTCCTGGCCGCGCAGCGCCAGGAACAGCACGAGGAGCGCTCCGACGCCGGCGATCGCCATGCTGGAAAGGCGCGCGAACGTGGCCGCGAGCCTGGGGTCGACGAAGGCGACGGCGATGAGTGCGAGCTGCGCCGTGATCCAAAGCGCCAGCAGCATGCGCACGAAGTTGTGCCAGGACGCGAGCCGCAGGAAGGTGTGAAGGAAGACGAGCAGGCCCGCCGCCATGGCCGCCTCGCCCGCCGCGCGATACTGCGCGTTCTCCTCCGGCCGCACATTGAAGAGCTTGTGCCAGAAGCCGAAGTCCACGCACAGGTAGGCCAGCACGCACCACGTAAAAACCGCCGCCGCCGGGAAGATGGCCTTGTGATTGGCGGCGAAGACGGCCGTCAGGAAGATGGCGAGCAGGCCGGTGGTGCCCAACATGATGCCGTTGAACAGCTGGCCGTCGCGGTTCTTCCGCTCGTATTCGAGCGCCTTCCAGAGATAGAGGCGCGGGAAGCGGTCCGATGCGAGCTCGGCAACGAACGTGACCGTCTGTCCCGGCTCCAGCGTGAGGCGAAACACGTCGGCGCGGTCGTTCTTGATGCGCTCGGGCACGTATCCCACCGAAGGGGTGACGGCGTTGATGCGGCGCGCGTCGAGGTCGGGCCACACCACCCCCGATCCGACCGTTGCGTAGCGGTCCGCCACCAGCCACCGCTCGACCGGCTTGTCGGTGGTATTGGCCAGCGCAAACACGAACCAGCTCGGGCTGGTGCCCTTGGTTGCCGCGGGCACGGACATGCGGCCCCTGACGCCGTCCGCGCCGGGAGCGGTCTCGATCTGGAGCGTGTCGCCGTGCGGATCGTGCCCCTCACCCAGGGACGAAATCTCGACGCGGTCGGCGGCGTCGTCGATCTGGATCGCCTTCAGCGCGAAGGCGGGCGACGAGGCCGGCGAGCAGCTGCACGGCGAGAGCCAGCGCGAACGACAGGGCGCACCATGCCGCGCGCGCCGTCACGCGCCCCTGTCTCCTGCAATCTAGAGACGTCGGCATCCGTCCTCGCGTCTCACGCCGGCACTTCATCGTGCAGCAGCGCATAAAGATCGTGGTCCTGCCACACCCCGTTGATCTTGAGGTAGCGGCGCGCCAAGCCTTCGCGCTTGAATCCGGCCTTCTCGAGCACGCGCCGGGAAGGGAGGTTGTGGGGCTGGCAGGCCGCCTCCAATCTATTGAGGCCGAGAGTACCGAAGGTGAACGGCAGGACCGCTCGCACGGCGTCCGTCATGTACCCGTGGCTGGCATGGGGCGCTCCGATCCAGTAGCCGATGGAGGCGGCCTGGGCCACGCCGCGCCGCACGTTGCTGATGCTGAGGCCTCCCAGCAGGGTCGCATCGCTCGCGCGCAGGATGAACAGGGCGTAGCCCTGGTCGTCGCGCAGCTCGCGAAAGTATTGGCGCAGACGGCGGCGGTAGGCCGACCGGGTCAACTCGTCGCGCGCCCACTGCGGCTCCCACACGGTCAGGTGGCGGCGGCTCACGGCGCGCAGCTCCGCCCAAGCCGGATAGTCGCCCATCGTCGGGTAGCGCAGACAGACCTGCTGGCCGCGGATTTCAACCTCGGGATCGATGCCCGGCGTGGATCTCAAGAATGCCATGCCACCCCCTCATGCGCGGCAGAGCCGCGAACGAGCCCGCTCCAACTCACACGCGCGCCGCGCGTTCGGCCATCTGCGCAAAGGCCTCCGCCTTGCGCCCGGCACCCACCACGGCGACCGACGGCCGTGAGCCACCAACCAGCTTGCCGGCGAGCTCCCTCACCTCGTCGGCCGTCACGTTCTCGATACGCTCGACCAGCTCCTTGGCGTCGATCAGGCGGTCGAACAGCAGCAGGTGGCGAGCCATTTGCTCGGCACGCGCCGACGAGCTTTCCAGGCCCATCAGCAGACCTGCCTTGTGCTGCGCCTTGGAGCGCGCCAACTCGGCATCCGTCGGCTTCTCGGTCGCCGCGCGCACGAGCAGTTGGCCAACGACGTCGATCAGCTTCCCCATCATCTCCGGTCCGGTTGCCGCGTGAACGCCGAAGAGCCCCGTGTCGGCCAGCGCCCAGCAACTGGAATAGATTGCGTAGCATAGGCCGAGTCGCTCCCGCACCTCCTGAAACAGCCGGGAAGACATGCCCCCGCCGAACAGGCCCGAAAACACCTGCCCGGTGTAGAACTCGTTGCTCCGGTACGAAGGCGCCGCGAAAGCCATCACGAGATGGCTCTGCTCGAAACGCTTGGACGAGGTACGCGTGCCGCCGACGTACTTCGCGGCTTCGAATCGGCCCCCGACGCCGCCATTCATCCTGCCGAATTGGGCCTCAACGTGGCGCACGAGCGCATCGTGGTCGACCTTGCCGGCGGCCGAGAGCACCATGCGGCCGGCGCCGTAGTTGGCGCCGAGAAAGGTGCGCAGATCGGCGGAAGAAAAGCGCGTGACGCTCTCGGTGGTGCCGAGGATCGGGACGGCCGATGGACTGGCCCGGAAAGGCCGCCTCCTGCAACAGCTCGTAGGCGATCTCGTCCGGGCTGTCGCGGGTGGCGGCGATCTCCTGCAGGATCACCTCGCGCTCGCGCTCCAGCTCGTCGGGGGCATAGCGCGGTATCTGCAGGATGTCGGCGATGATATCGAGGGCGAGACCCACGTCGGCAGCGAGCACACGGGCAAAGTAGGCGGTGGTTTCGAGGCTGGTGGCGGCATTGAGCTCACCGCCCACGGCCTCGATCTCCTCGGCGATGTCCTTGGCGCTGCGCTGCTCGGTGCCCTTGAAGGCCATGTGCTCGAGAAGGTGGGAGATGCCGTGCTCGGCGGCCTGCTCGTGGCGCGCACCGGTGCCGACCCAGACGCCGAGCGAGACCGTCTCCACGTGCGGCATGTGGTAGGAGACCACGCGCAGGCCGTTGGTGAGCCGTGTGATCTGCGGGCTCATGCTGCGGCTCCTTGGCTGCGCTGGGCGTGATCGGCGACGAAGCGCTGCACGGCACCGAGGTCGTTGGGCAGCACGGTGACGCGTTCCTTGTCGGTCATGAGCGAGGCAAGGCGGGGCGGCAGCGCCGGGCGCGCGCCGGTGATTGCCTCCATCGCATCGGGGAACTTCGCCGGGTGGGCGGTCGCGAGCGCGATGTGGGGAATGTGCTGGGACTGGGAGGAGAGCGCCTTGCGCGCCGCGACCACGCCGCAGGCGCTGTGCGGATCGAGCAGGTAGCCGCTTTCGGCCTTCACCCGCCGGATGCAGTCGGCGACGGCGGCCTCGTCCACCCGCTCGGCGATGAAGCTCTCCCGGTAGGGCACCATGGCCTCGCCGAGGCCGATCGACCGGCTCTGGCGCAGCCCTCCCATCTTGGCCCGGACAAGCGAGGCATCGCGGCCGAAGGCCTCGAACAGGAAGCGCTCGAAGTTGGACGAGATCTGGATGTCCATGGAGGGCGAGGTGGTGGCCACCACGTCCGACAGCGTATAGAGCCCCGTGCTCCAGGCGCGATAGAGGATGTCGTTCTCGTTGGTGGCGATCGCCAGCCGCTCCATCGGCAGGCCCATGGCCTTGGCGCAATAGCCTGCGAACACGTCGCCGAAGTTGCCGGTCGGCACCGCGAACTGCACCGGTCGATGCGGGCTGCCGAGGGCCGCGGCGGCCGCGAGGTAGTAGCTGACCTGGGCGACGACGCGGCCCCAGTTGATGGAATTGACGGCGCCGAGCCGCTAAGCGGTCGCGGAAGGCAAGGTCGTTGAACATCGCCTTGACCAGGTCCTGGCAGTCGTCGAACGTGCCCTCGATGGCGACGGCGTGGACGTTCTCCTCCCTGGCCGTGGTCATCATGCGCCGCTGCACGTCCGAGATGCGCCCGTGCGGGAAGAGCACGATGGCGTCGGCGCGCTCCGAGCCGCGGAAGGCCTCGATGGCCGCGCCGCCCGTGTCGCCGGACGTGGCCGCGACGATGGTGACGCGCTCGCCGCGGGTCGCCAGCACGCGGTCCATCAGGCGCGCCAGGAGCTGCATGGCCACGTCCTTGAAGGCAAGGGTGGGGCCATGAAACAGCTCCAGCACCCACAGGCTGCGGTCGATCTGCACGAGCGGGGTCACGGCCGGGTGGCCGAAGCGGGCGTAAGCCTCGCGCGCCATGGCAAGCAGGTCAGCGCGCGCGATGCTGTCGCCGACGAAGGGTTCCAGCGCGGCGACCGCCACCTCGGCGAACGGCTTGCCGGCAAAGCCGGCGATCGCGGCCGGCGCCAGCCGCGGCCAGGTCTTCGGTACGTAGAGGCCGCCGTCACGCGCCAAGCCCGCCAGCAGCGCATCCTCGAAGGAAAGCTCGGGCGCCTCGCCTCTGGTGGAGATGTACCGCACGGAAAGGGGAACTCGCTTTCGGGTTGAGATGGCTCGAAAGGCACCCTAGGCCGCAGGCGTGGGGCTAACAAGGCGCCCGGCCGGTAAGGCACGGTTTTGTTCCGGCGGGCTGCGGCTCTGGATATAGTGAATTGAAAAATATGCGTTTTACCGCCCTTCGACGCGCATGAGCCCGAGCGGCAAACGGCGCACCCGGCAGGGGGCCGACCTAGCCCGCCACTGGCGGCGCGGCTCCGCGCAGGCGGCCCGCCGCGAAGACCGCGTAGACGGCGATCAGCGTCAGCCCGAGGCCATACCAGGTCAGCGCGTATTCGAGATGACGGTTGGGGAGCACCAGGCGTGTGACGCCGCCTCGGGGCAAGCCGCCCGGAGGCGCTGGCTCGGCATCCGCATCGATGGTCACGGGCAAGGCCGCCGCCCCTTTGCCGAAGGCGGAAACCTGCAGGCCGGCCACGTCCGGCCAGTACCAGAGGTTCCGCGTCGGGTCGTTGTCCGGCGTGAAAGCGCCCCTCGCGGCCGGCATCCGCGCAAGCCCCTCCACCTCAACGTCACCTGCGAGCTGGCCTGCGCGCCGCGTCGCCGGGTCCTTCTTCGCGTCCGGCACGAAGCCGCGGTTGACCCACACCATGCGCGAGGGCGCCAGCTCGAGCGGCGTATAGACGTGCCAGCCCAGACCCGATGGCGCCGGGGCATAGAGGTAGCGCTCCTTGTCGTGATGGAACCGGCCCTTGGCGATGACGTGGGTGTAGGCGACGTCGACCCCTTCGCGCCGCATCTTTTCGGCTTGCGCGAGCGGGATCGGGGCGGCGTGGACGCGCGCGGTGATCTTGGAGATGAGATCTTCTTTCCAGCGCTTGCGCTCGAGCTGCCAGGTGCCGAGCGCGATCAGCACGGCCAAGCCGACCGCAGCGAAGACGGTCGGCCAGATGAGCCCGGCGCGTTTGAGCCTTGTCAGCATGGGTCGCACTCAATCCGAGGCGAGGCGGCCTTCCTCGGCCTTGTGCTTGTACTGCAGGGCAATGAGCGTCGCCTTCAGCACCCGCAGCAGAAAGAACGCCAGGAGCGGTGTCGCGATCCCCCACAGCACGACATGCACCCACACGGGAGGGCCGACCTTGAACTCGAGGAGCAGCGCGCCGCCGAGGATCAAGAAACCCAGGATGAAGATGGCGAACACGGCAGGCCCGTCACCGGAATCGGCGAACGCATAGCTCAGTCCGCAACTCTCGCACCGCTCCCGCAGAGTGAGGCCATTGCGGAACAGCGGCCCCGCGCCCGCAGCGCGGACAGCGGCCCTTGAGGCCGGCGGCAAAGGCGGAGGTGGGCGCGTGCTGGTCCATGGACTGGTTCACCCTGGCGCGACGCGCTTCCCCGCCCGCAATCCTGAGCTCGTCGAAGGACGGGACGTGCTCTCCAAGCCGTGGTTCGACACGGCTCACCACGGGCGTCGTGTTTGCAGCCTGCGGGTCCTCCGCCGGATCGACGATCAATGCGGCGCCGGCACGCCCGCGCCCCACACGTAGATGCACATGAACAGGAACAGCCAGACCACGTCGACGAAGTGCCAGTACCAGGCGGCCGCCTCGAAGCCGAAGTGCTGCTTGGGCGTGAAGTGCCCGGCGAGCGCGCGGAAGAGGCACACGGTGAGGAACACCGTGCCGATGATCACGTGCGCGCCGTGGAAGCCCGGTCGCCATGAAGAAGGTGGCGCCGTAGATGAGCCCGGCATACTTGAAGCCGGCGTGCGCATACTCGTAGGCCTGGCAGGTGGTGAAGAGGACACCCAGCACGATCGTGAGAACCAGGCCCCACACCAGGCCCTTGCGGTTGTTCTCGAGCAGCGCATGGTGGGCCCATGTCACCGTGGTGCCGGAGGTGAGCAGGATCAGCGTGTTGACCAGCGGCAGCCCCCAGGGATCGAAGGTGCCATGGAACAGCTCGCTGGGCTTGGGCGGCCAGTGTCCGCCGGTGAGCGCGTTGCGCTCCACCATGCCGATGATCTCCTTGCTCGCACCATCGAGCGGGTGAACGGCGGCGGGGAACAGCGCGGCATCGAAATAGGCCCAGAACCAGGCGACGAAGAACATCACCTCGGAGGCGATGAACAGGATCATGCCGTAGCGCAAGTGCAGCTGGACGACCGGGGTGTGATCGCCGCCGTGCGCTTCCTTGATGACGTCGCGCCACCACATGAGCATGGTGAACAGCAACACGAGCACGCCGACGGAGAACACCGACGGGCCGCTCACGCCGAAGACGCCCGCGCCGCCGCCCATGGACCGCATCCAGATGATGAGGCCGACGGCCGTCAGGAATGCGCCAGTCGCACCCACCGCCGGCCAGGGGCTGGGGTTCACGAGGTGGTAGTCGTGGTGCTTGGCGTGATCGGCCATGAGGCTGCTCCCTGATCCCCTGCCGCCGTGTGAGGGCGGCTCCAATCCTATCCGGCTCGGTTGTTGCTACGCCGCTCGGGCGTCCCCGTCCCGCCGCCACCGGGCCTTGCCGCATCGGGGCCGGGACTTGCCAGCCCCGGCTTCGGCTTAACGGGATAGAACGTGTAGGACAGCGTCAGATGGGTGGTCGATCCCGCATCCTTGTCGGCCACGATCTGCGGATCGATGAAGAAGCTCACCGGCATCTCGACGGATTCGCCGGACTCCAGCACCTGCTCCGTGAAGCAGAAGCACTGGACCTTGTTGAAGTACACGGCGGCCGCTTCGGGGAACACGTTGAAGGTCGCCGAGCCGTGCACGGTGTGATCGCTCAGGTTCTTGGCGCGGAAGAAGGCCAGCGCGTTCTCGCCGATCTTCACCGTCATCGTCTTCTTGACCGGCTCGAAGCGCCACGGCAGCCCGGGAGCCACGTTGGTGTCGAAGCGCACGACAATGGTGCGGTCGAGCACGGTGGACGAGGGCTTGGTGGCGACGCGCGGCGTGCCGTCGTAGCCGGTCGCCTGGCAGAAGATGCGGTAGAGGGGCACGGCGGCGTAGGACGCCCCGACCATGCCGGCGGCGGCCAGAGCGCACCACAGCGCGACGGCCCGGTGCCGGCGATGCTGCGCGTTGCTGGACGGCTTTGTCTGCATGACGCCTCAACAGCCTAGAGCGGCCTGTTCAACACGTTGCCGCCCAGGCGCACGATCGTGGCGACATAGAAGAGGATCACGAGCGCACCGAGTGCCAGCGCAATGGCAATCGAGCGCATCCTGCGCCGGCGCTGTCGCTCCCGCTGGTCGCCGTTCTCCAAGGCGTGTGCGCTCCTCGCTCATGGGGATAACAGCAACCGCGCCTCGCTCGACCAGCAAGCGCGGCAAACAGGCCGAACAGATAGAGGATGGAGAAGCCGAACAGCTGCTTGGCGGCCCGGTCGGCTTCGCGGCCCTCGCGCGTCCTGTAGACGTTGAGAGCGCGGGCCAGGAACATGCCCCCGAGAACGATGGCGACCAGCGCGTAGAGCGCACCGCCGAGGCCGATCAGCGCGGGAAGCACGGCCAGCGGCACCAGCAGCGCCGCGTAGATCACGATCTGCTTGCGCGTCTCGTCCGGTCCGGCGACCACGGGCAGCATCGGCACGCCGGCGCGCTCGTAGTCGCGGGCGCGGTAGAGGGCGAGCGCCCAGAAGTGCGGCGGCGTCCACATGAAGATGATGAGGAACAGCAGGATGCTCTCGATGCTGACCGAGCCGGTGGCGGCGGCCCAGCCGATCATCGGCGGGAAGGCCCCGGCGGCGCCGCCGATGACGATGTTCTGCGGCGTGCGCCGCTTCAGCCACATGGTGTAGACGAAGATGTAGAAGGCGATCGTCAAGGCGAGCAGCGCGCGCGGCGGCCCAGTTGACCAGCACCCCCAGCGTGGTGACCGCACCGACGGCCAGCACGACGCCGAAGGTCAGCGCCTCCTCGGGCTCGACGCGGCCGCGCGGGAATGGGGCGGCCGGCCGTGCGCTGCATGCGCGCGTCGATGTCGGCGTCGTACCACATGTTGAGCGCGCCGGAGGCGCCGGCGCCGACCGCGATGCAGATGAGGGCGATGACGCCAAGCACGGGATGCATCGGCGCGGGCGCCAGTACCATGCCGGTCAGCGCCGTGAAGACGACGAGCGACATCACGCGCGGCTTCATCAGCGCGACGAAATCGCCGACGCTCGCCCCCGCCGCCGTGCGATACGCGCAGCGCGCCCGCCTCGATGCTCACGTCAGTCATTGCGGCCAATGGGCGGCTCATGCGGGTTTCAGCGCCACCCGCTTCAGTGGTGCGCCGTCTCCTGAATACGGGCAGCGTCTCGTAGGAATGGAAGGCGGGCGGCGACGGCAGCGTCCACTCCAGCGTGGTCGCGCCGGCGCCCCATGGATTGGCCGGCGCGCGCACGCGGGCGACGAAGTAGGCGTAGAGCATGCCGAGCAGGAACACGATGGTGCCCATCGCCGTGATGTAGGAGCCGACCGACGACCACCCGTTCCAGAAGGCGAAGGCGTCGGGATAGTCGACGTAGCGGCGCGGCATGCCGGCGAGCCCGAGGAAGTGCTGCGGGAAGAACAGCACGTTGGCGCCGATGAAGGTGAGCCAGAAGTGCAGCTTGCCCAGCGCCTCGTTGTACATGTAGCCCGTCATCTTCGGGAACCAGTAGTACCAGCCGGCGAAGATGGCGAACACGGCGCCCAGCGACAGCACGTAGTGGAAGTGCGCGACGACGTAGTAGGTGTCGTGCAGCGCGCGGTCGACGCCGGCGTTGGCGAGCATCACGCCCGGTGACGCCGCCGACGGTGAACAGGAAGATGAAGCCGAGCGCCCACAGCATCGGCACGCGGAACTGGATCGAGCCGCCCCACATGGTGGCGATCCAGGAGAAGATCTTCACGCCCGTGGGCACGGCGATCACCATGGTGGCGAACACGAAATAGGCCTGCGCGTCGACGCCCATGCCGGAGACGTACATGTGGTGCGCCCACACGATGAAGCCGACGAAGCCGATGGCGACCATGGCGTAGGCCATGCCGAGATAGCCGAACACCGGCTTCTTGGAGAAGGTCGACACGACCTGGCTGATCATGCCGAAGCCCGGCAGGATCAGAATGTAGACCTCGGGGTGGCCGAAGAACCAGAACAGGTGCTGGTAGAGCAGCGGATCGCCGCCGCCGGCGGCATTGAAGAAGGAGGTGCCGAAGTTGCGGTCGGTCAGCAGCATGGTGATGGCGCCGGCCAGCACCGGCAGCGACAACAGCAGCAGGAAGGCCGTCACCAGCACGCTCCACACGAACAGCGGCATCTTGTGCAGCGTCATGCCCGGCGCGCGCATGTTGAAGATGGTGGTGATGAAGTTGATCGCGCCGAGAATCGAGGAGGCGCCGGCCAGGTGCAGCGACAGGATGGCGAAGTCCATGGCCGGGCCGGGATGGCCCGATGGTCGACAGCGGCGCATAGATGGTCCAGCCGGCGCCGACGCCGAGGCTGCCGGGCGCGCCCTCCACGAACATCGAGGTCAGCAGCAGCGTGAAGCGAGGCCGGCAGCAGCCAGAACGAGATGTTGTTCATGCGCGGGAAGGCCATGTCCGGCGCACCGATCATCAGCGGCACGAACCAGTTGCCGAAGCCGCCGATCATGGCCGGCATCACCATGAAGAACACCATGATGAGGCCGTGGCCGGTGACGAACACGTTGAACATGTGGCCGTTGGCGAAATACTGCAGGCCCGGCTCCTGCAGCTCCATGCGCATGACGACCGACAGGACGCCGCCGATCAGTCCGCCGACGATGGCGAACACCAGGTACATCGTGCCGATGTCTTTGTGGTTGGTCGAGTAGAGCCAACGCGAGAAGCCGTAGGGGACGTGCTCGTGAGCATGTTCCGCGTGAGCCTGATGTGCCATGTCGTTCACCTTCGCCTTTGAGCTGGCGCCGTTGTTGTGGGTCCGCCCGCGCCGGGCAGAGCGGACCTAATTGACCGGTCGTGCGTCGGCCGTTTTGGTGTGGGCCGCGAGCTCGATGGCGGCGTTGCGGATGATCTCCTTGGCCTTTTTTCTGTCTCTTGCCTTGAGCGCCGCCGCCCAGTCGTTGAACACCTTCTCCTTCACGACGCGAATTGCGATCGGCATGAAGGCGTGGTCCCTGCCGCACAGCTCGGAGCACTGGCCGAAATAGATGCCCTTCCCGCCGCGCCTTGAACCAGGTCGCGGTGATGCGCCCCGGCACGGCATCGGCCTTCACGCCGAAGGAGGGAATGGTCCAGGAGTGGATCACGTCGGTCGAGGTGATCAGCACGTGCACCACCTTGTTGACCGGCACCAATACCTCGTTGTCGACGGCGAGATTGCGCGGCACCTGGTCCGCCGGCATGCCCGCCTTGACGGCCTCCTCGCGCTCGTTGTCGCGCAGCATGATGGAATCGACCTTGATGCCCTGGTCGGGCAGCTCGTGCGTCCAATTCCAGGTGTGCCCGATGGCTTTGATGGTGAGGTCCGGCGGCGGGAAGTCGTACTGGTGGAACAGGAGCTTGAAGGAGGGAATGGCGATCGCCACCAGGATGAAGACCGGGATCACCGTCCACAGCACCTCGATCGTCGTGTTGTGCGTGGTGCGCGAGGGCGTCGGGTTCCGTTTCTCGCTGAAGCGCCACATGACGTAGAGCATCAGCAGGAGCACGAAGGCCGTGACCAGGAAGATGATCACGGTGACGAAGTGGTGGAACTCGTGGATCTCATCCGCGATGGGCGTGACGGCGTCCTGGAAGCCGATCTGCCTCGGCGAGGGCTGGCCCGCGCCGGCGAATGCGGGCAGGGGCGAGATCACGGCGCCGACCAATCCCGCTAGGACCTTGGCGCTCGGGCTCCGCATCATCATCAGGAGTGGTCCTCCGGTGCTCGACATTGCCAGTCGGGAGGGCAAGCGGCCACGGCGATGGTAGCCCGATCCGGCTGCCTTCACACCGCCCACGAACCGCGTGTCGTCCCGCATCGGCCCGGCTAGCGTCGATTCTTGTTCAGGAACTGCCTTTCATGTCACCAAACACAATGGCCGACGGCGCTCAAGGCCGCCTCGCTGCGGCATAAGGTTGCGCTCGTTGGCGCCCGCGCACCAAGCCAATGCGCCGACGCTGCGAAGCCGAAAGCAAGTGCGTGTGGACTGCACGCGTGGCGCTTGCGAAATGTTGGTGTGCCGGCGCACGGCGGGTCCCATTTTGGCCGAATTCCTCGGTGACAGCAAAACGCGTGGGGCTCAAACGCGGGGCCGGATGGACAGGGTGGTTCCTGCCGCCTTCTTGCCGGTGTCTCCGATGGAGCTGGTAAGGTGCGATCCGGTTAGGGATATGAACGTGGCCTTCCTGACCAACCGACCGACGTGCCGCACCCCGGCGAGGGGCTGGAAGCGTCGGTCGGGAGCTGCAGGCTTCCTGGCACTTGTTGTTGCGCTTCTTGCGCACGGTCCGACGTTGGCGCAGTCCCCCCTGACGCCGGAGGGCGGCACCGTCAAGGCGCAGCACGGCGACTGGCAGGTCGTGTGCAAGCCGCCGCCGCCCGGCGCCAAGCACGAGATTTGTGCGCTCGTGCAAAGCGTGACCGCGGAGGACCGCAGCAACATCGGCCTGACCGTCTACTTTCAGAGGTTCTCCGACGGCAAACGGGTGCTGCGTGTGTTTGCGCCCCTGGGCGTGCTGCTGCCGCCCGGTCTGGGCCTCAAGATCGACGACAAGGATGTAGGGCACGCCCCCTTCGTGCGGTGCCACACGTTCGCCTGCTATGCGCAGGTGGTGGTGGAGGACAAGCTGATCGAGCAGCTGAAGACCGGCAAGACGGCGGTGTTCATCATCTTCCAGACCGAGGAGGCAGGCATCGGCATTCCGATCTCGCTTGCCGGCTTCAGTCAGGCGCTTGCCGCCCTGAAGTAGGCGCCGCCGCCCGACCCCGCCATTTCGCCACTTTGTCGCGCTACCCAAGCGCGGCTGGGTGGGTGCGCGGGATAGGGGCTGCGCCCAAGACAATGATTGCCGTCGACACAATGACTGCCGTCGACACCATGTGTGTGCTTGTCCCGGGGGATGCAGCAGCTGCTTCCCGCCGGCAGGCCCGGATCGGCGCGTTCCAGGCGTCCCACCGCCGCTTCGTCGCAGAGCTGACGAGCTGCGCGCCCGAGCTGGAGGATCTCGCCGACAGCTTTCCCGCACTGCTGTTTGCGCTGGTGAGCGGTTTTGCGACGCCTGCCAGACGTGCCCGCGCCTGCGAGCTTGTCTGCGACGGGGCACCGCTGCGCGAGGCCGCCGACGCGCTGGGGCTTGCCTGGTGGTTGCGCAAGCTGCCGGCGGCGGCGTTCAGCGAGCCGTTGCCCTCTTTTCCGACCGATCCCGAGTTCGCCTTTCGCATCGCCAGTCTGATCCCCCGCGAGTCGCGTCGGCAACCGGTGTGGCTCACCCGTGTCGGGCACGCCTACGAGTGTGGCGGAGAGGCCTACGCCCTGTGGATCGCGCGGCAGACGGACCTGAGCGGTCTGCCGGAAGACTTCTTTATGTTCCTGGCGGCCTGGGCCTGGTTCAGCTCGCACCCCGGCCACTTGGGCCACCGCCTTCTGCGCAGGCCTTGGACCTCCGAGATGAGCTTCAAGCGGGCCCGCGAGGAGGCGACGGCTTGGCGCCAGCGGCTGCGGCTCGTCGAGTGTCTTGGCCCTGGCATCGAAAGGCCCTGGCTGGCGGACGGCATCGCGTCGGGCTACAGCTTCGTTGCCTTGCGCACGGCGGATGATTTCGTTTCCGAGAGCGTGGCGCTCGAGAACTGCCTCGACCAGTACGCCGACCATCTCCAGTCGGGCCTCACGGCAATTTTCTCCATCCGCAAGGGCGTCCGCCGCATCGCCTGCGTGGAGATCGGCCTGCACGGGGAGGAGACGACCATGCCGACCATCGTGCAGCTGCGCGGCACTCGCAATCGGCGCGCGCCTCCCGAAGTGTGGCAAGCCACGTTCGGCTGGATAGGAAGCCAGCGCCTCGCGCCGCTCTCGCCCAGGCGGCAGGCACCTACCCCGATCAAGCGCCTGGAGGCGCGCCGGCATCTGTGGCGGCCCTACCTCGAGTTCCTGGCGGGATCACGCCATGAGCCGGCGTTCCGCCGCGCGGCGTTTCGGACGCTGCGGGCGCCGAGCCCGCCAGAGAGGCACCGGCTCTTGCAGCTGCCGCGCGATCCCGCGCCGACGGTGGAGACGGCCCGCCGCGAGCCAACGGTCCGCGCTGTGCCGGATAGCGGACCGACCATCTCGTCCGCCCAAGCGTGAAGTAGCGCGGAGCGCGGCAGGCCTTCTGCGGAGCAATCTGCCGCAAGTGTGATGATCGAGAAGTCCGTCACACCGCGTGATGCCAGGTTCGGGAGCGGACTTCTCGATCTGAATCACACTAGCATTATGATTTTCCTAGTGTCCTTCAGATCGCGAAATTCGTAGCCAAGTTCGCGGCCAAGTTCGCGGCATAGGGAGACGAATTTCGCGATCAGGACACTAGCCGCCGGGCGATCTGGCGCGCTGTGCAAAGCTCGCGCGCAAGTGCGCCAGAGGATAGCGCCTTTTCCACAATCGCATTTTCGGTGTTGGTGCTGTCTGTCCGTCGTCGGTGCTAACGTCCCGCCCGATGAAGCGTGGAGCGGCGCACCAGGGTCGCCGGCCACGCCCCACTTTGAACCTTCGCTCTGATTGGCGCCCTCGAGGGGGAGCAATGACACGACTGCTTCAGCGCGCCCGCAATGCCGCAACCGGTGTCGCGTTGTCGGGGACCCTCGCCCTTACGGCCGCTGGCTGCGCGCTGTTCGAGGAGCCCCACCATGCCCGCACGAGGGCCAGCACGCACGCCTTGCATACCTCGTCGATCAAGCGCCCGGCGCCTCGGACGGCGAAGGCGAAGTCGAGACCGAAGGTGGCGGCCGTCGCTCGCCAGAAAAAACCCATCACCCTGCCCAAGGCCCCGCCGCCCACCGAACCCGCGCAGCTCTCCCCGGAAGCCGCCTGCGTCAGCGTCGACCAATGCGCGTCCGTCCTCAAAGCCATGGTCGAGGGTCCCGATCGGGCGTGGGTGAGCTGGCCGGCGAGCGCCAAGACGCTGGCCAACGGCGTTCGGCTGTTTGCGTATCGCAGCCTGCGCCCGAAGCTGAGCTGCCGCGAGCTCACCACCGCCTTGCATGAGCTGACCATCGCGCAGGCAGCTTTTGCGGGACCCGTCTCCGGCCTCGAGCAGGGCCAGATCGATCGCGCCCGCGTGCTGGCCGGGCAGGTCGAAAGCGAGCTCAAGACGGAGCGGGCAACCCGTTGCGGGAACGCCACCGGCCAGGCGCTCGATATGCGTCAAGGGGCGCTGCCTGCCGGTGATCCGCAACGCCGCCCCACAGTTCAGGTGCGCTGACCTCCCGCGGAATTGGGCGAATGGCTTGGCTTGTGCGGGGCGACCGCATAAGTTGTGCATCCCCTATTGCAGCCGCCTTTGCGCGAGACCCCGAGAGGACCCCATGATCAAAGTTGGCGACCGCCTGCCGGATTCCACGTTCATGACCACGGGCGCAGACGGCGCTCCCAAGCCGATGAAGACCAGCGAGGTATTCGGCGGCAAGCGCGTGGCGTTGTTTGCGGTGCCCGGCGCCTACACCCCCACATGCCACAAGCAGCACATGGCGGGCTTCGTGCAGAACTACGACCAGCTCAAAAGTAAGAAGTTCGACGTCGTGGCCTGCACCGCGGTCAACGACGTGTTCGTCCTCACCGCTTGGGCGAAGGACTCGAAGGCGGACGGCAAGATCCTGATGCTCGCCGACGGCAGCGCCGAGTTCGCCAAGAAGGTCGGCCTCGAAAACGACCTCACCGCCCGCGGCATGGGCGTGCGCTCCAAGCGCTACTCGATGATCGTCGAGGACGGCGTCGTCAAATCGCTCAACATCGACGAGGTGGGCGGCACCCACGACAAGTCGAGCGCGGCCACGTTGTGCACGCTGGCCTGAGGGGCCGCGTACCGCTTGCTCGGCGAGGGGGTTAGAACATCCCCTCGAACTTCTTCTTGAAGCGCGACAGGCGCCCGCCACGGTCGACCAGGTGGCGGTCGCCGCCGGTCCAGGCCGGGTGCGTGCTGGGGTCGATGTCGAGGGTGAGCTTGTCGCCCTCCTTGCCGTAGGTCGAGTAGGTCTCGAACTCGGTGCCGTCCGTCAGCACGACCTTGATGAGGTGGTAGTGGGGGTGGAAATCTTCCTGCTTCTTCATGGGTCTTGGTCTCGGTAGGGGGCGTGGCGGACGGTCGAGGTGGCTATTTCGGCATCCTAATACTGTAGCGGTGGCGCCAGGACAAGCACTTGCCGCCGGAGCGGGGCGGCTTCTCTTCGGTCGCGGCCATAACGCCCTTGCCCTGCCGCGGCCACCCCGGCAGTGTCCTCTCCGGATATGACGCCACCGGAAAACAACGCTCGCACGCCCGACGCCACCAACGCCGAGGCCGCCCCGCCTGCGTCTCGCCGGCTGCGGCCGCTCATGGCCCTGCGGCCCTATCTCGCCCGCTACCCGCGCATGGTCGCGGCCGCACTGCTGGCGCTGATCTTCTCCGCGGCCGCCATGCTGACGGTGCCGGTGGCGGTGCGACGCATGATCGACCACGGCTTTGGCGGCGGCGACGGCGTCTTCATCGACCGCTACTTCGCCATGTTGATCGTCATCGGCCTGGTGCTGGCTGTGGCGAGCGCGGGACGCTTCTACGCGGTCAACTGGCTGGGCGAACGGGTTGTGGCCGACCTGCGTGCGAACGTCTTCCGGCATCTGGCAACCCTGGGGCCCGCCTACTACGAGACCACCCACTCCGGCGAGATCATGAGCCGGCTTACCGCCGACACCACCCAGATCAAGGCGGCGGCCGGTACGGCGCTGAGTCAGGCGCTGCGCAGTACGATCATGCTGCTCGGCGCGCTGACGATGATGTTCGTCACCAGCCCGATGCTGGCCGCGCTGGCGCTCGCCGCAATTCCCGCCATCGTGTTTCCGCTCCTCGCCTACGGACGGGCCGTGCAACGCCTGTCGCGCGCGGCGCAGGACAGGCTTGCCGACGCCTCGGCCTACGCCGCCGACAATCTGGGTGCCGCCCGCACCATGCACGCCTTCGGCCAGGAGGCGACGGTGGCGGGCCGGTTTGCGGTTGCGGTCGAGCGCGCATTCGAGGCCGCCCGCTCCCGGCTCGTTGCCCGCGCGGGGCTTACGGCGATTGCCATCTTTCTCGTCGTCTTCAGCATCGTCGGGATCTTGTGGTTCGGCTCGCGGCTCGTCATCAGCGGCGAGATTTCGGGCGGCCGGCTCGGGCAGTTCGTCCTCTATGCGGTGTTCGCCGCCGGCGCCATTGCCCAACTCTCCGAGGTGTGGGGAGAGCTGGCACAGGCGGCGGGTGCGGCCGAGCGCCTCGTCGAGCTCTTGGCGGCGAGGTCTCGGATACGCCCGCCTGCGCGCCCCAAGCCGCTGCCCGTTCCCCCGCTCGGCACCATCGCTTTCGAGGGCGTGAAATTCGCCTATCCGACGCGGCCCCAGGTGTCCGCGCTCGACGGCGTGACGTTCAGCGTCGCGCTCGGCGAGACGGTGGCGATTGTCGGCCCGTCCGGCGCCGGCAAGAGCACCATCTTCAACCTGCTGCTGCGCTTCTACGATCCACAGTCCGGCACCGTCGCCGTCGACGGCTTGTCCGTGGCCGATGTCGAGCCGCAGGCGCTCAGAGCCCGCATGGCGGTGGTGTCGCAGGACGTCGCTCTGTTCGACGACACGGTGGCCGACAACATCCGCTACGGCCGCCCCAAGGCCAGTGATGCCGAGGTGAAGCGCGCCGCCGCTGCCGCCCAGGCCGACGGTTTCATCGACGCGCTGCCGCAGGGCTACGCGACCCGGCTCGGCGAGCGCGGCGTAACCTTGTCGGGCGGCCAGCGGCAGAGGATCGCGCTCGCCCGGGCGATCCTCGTCGATGCGCCGATCCTGCTGCTCGACGAGGCGACCAGCGCGCTCGATGCCGAGAGCGAGGTGGCCGTGCAGAAGGCCCTGGAAAGGGTCATGCAGGGACGCACGACGCTCGTCATCGCCCACCGGCTCGCCACCGTGCAGCGGGCCACGCGCATCCTGGTGATGGACCAGGGCCGAATCGTCGAGGAAGGCCGGCACGCCGATCTCGCCCGCCGCGGCGGCCTCTATAGCCGGCTCGCCGAGCTGCAGTTCGCGCTGGATGCGGCACAGTAGGCGCGGGCAATGCCAAGCGGACCCGAAAAGCAGGAGCGTAGCGACCAATGCCCCGGCTGCGGTGGACCTGTCGCCTGCGGCATGGCGAACGGCGAGGCGACCTGCTGGTGCTTCAACTTGCCGGCGGCAATGCCCGTCCCCACCTATGCGGATGAGGCATGCTGCTACTGCAGCCGATGCCTGCAGCGAATGATTGCGGAGAAGGCGAAGGACAGATGCGCATGATCGTCATCCAGCGCAACGGACAGACGACCGTCGTCACGGGGTGGCGGGCGTGGCTGCTGGGTGCGGCGGCGTTTGCCGTCGTGAGCGTCGTTCTCGCCTTGGTGTTCTTCGTCGTGCTCGGCGTTGCCATAACCGTCGGCGCGGTGCTGTTGATTGTCATACCCGTGCTGATCGGCATCGCCCTCTTGGCGTCCCTGTTCCAGCGCCCGCCGGGGCGCTAGCGGCGACCGAGTTGCACGCGGAATACGTGGCCCGGGTGTCGGCGTCGCACCACCGCGATACGAACTCCATGGAATTCGGGGGGGTTGTGACTCGACGTGAAGCTGAAGAAGCCCGTGCCCCTCTATTTCGCCTACATCACCGCCTGGGCCACGGAAGACGGCCTCGTCCAGTTCCGGCCCGGCGCCTACTGATCGCGCTCAGCCGCGCCCCCTGACATAGGTCAATCCTTGGTGAGCACCCCCGTGCGACAATGCGCGGTGGCTTGGTGTTTCGCCCGGCTAGTCTAGAATGTCTCTAGGGAAAGCGGGTTGCGTGGCGTCGGTCCAAGGAACCGATGTGTTGGGTGCGAGGGGTTGTTGATGGATTACGCAAGGGCGTTTGCGAAGGCGCTGCAGGCGCTTAGAGCCGAAGGCCGTTACCGGGTATTCGCCGACATCCGGCGCAGCCGGGGCCAGTTCCCGGCCGCCAGTCACTTCGCCTCCGGCGGGGCGCGCGCAATCACGGTGTGGTGCTCCAACGACTACCTGGGAATGGGCCAGAGCCCGCTGGTGCTGGCCGCCATGCACGAGGCGCTCGATGCGGCGGGCGCGGGCTCGGGCGGCACGCGCAACATCTCCGGCACCACGCACTACCATGTCGAGCTCGAGGCGGAGCTGGCCGATCTGCACGGCAAGGAGGCGGCGCTGGTCTTCACCTCCGCCTACGTCGCCAACGACACCACGCTCGCCACACTGCAAAAGCTGCTGCCCGGCTCGATCATCCTCTCGGACGAGAAGAACCACGCCTCCATGATCGCCGGCATCCGCAACGGCGGCGGCGAAAAGGTGATCTGGCGCAACAACGACCTCGCCGACCTCGAGGCGAAGCTGAAAGCGGTCCCGCGCGAGCGGCCGAAGGTGATCGTCTTCGAATCCGTCTATTCCATGGACGGCGTGATCTCTCCGATCGGGGCCATCTGCGATCTGGCGCAAGAATACGGCGCGCTCACCTACCTCGACGAGGTGCATGCGGTGGGCCTTTACGGTCCCCGCGGCGGCGGCATCGCCGAGCGCGATCGTGTCATGGACCGCGTCGACATCATCAACGGCACGCTGGCGAAGGGGTTCGGCGTCATGGGCGGCTACATCGCTGCCAGCGCAGACCTGTGCGACACCATCCGCTCCTATGCGCCGGGATTCATCTTCACGACCTCGCTGGCGCCGGCCGTCGCGGCGGGTGCGGTGGCGAGCATCCGGCATCTGAAAGCGAGCGGGGCCGAGCGCGCGCGACACCAGGAGCGGGCGCGCACGCTGAAGAGCCGCCTGAAACGCGCCGGCCTGCCGGTGATGGACAACCCCAGCCACATCGTGCCGATCCTGGTCGGCGATCCGGTGCTGACCAAGCGCATCACGGACGCGCTGCTCGAGCGGTTCGCCATCTACGTGCAGCCGATCAACTACCCGACCGTGCCGCGCGGCACCGAGCGGCTGCGGCTCACCCCCACCCCGCAGCATTCCGACGCCGACATCGACCGGCTGGTAGCGGCGCTCTCCACGCTGTGGAGTGAGCTGGGACTCGCGTTAGAGGGCCACGCGCAGGCGGCTGAGTAGGTCGACGATCAGCGCTTGGCGCTGAGCACGCGGCCGGCGACGGCGTCGAGCTTGCTCAGCAGCGCCGGGCTGCGTGCCTCGGGCGGCGTGATGATGGCGACATCGAGCGCCCGGTCGGAGCCGATCGGGCAGGGCGGGTGCTCGCGCGGGAAGGCGTGCGCCAGCTTCTCGATGAGCGTGTGGGCCTTGTCGACGTTGGCCATCAGCACCTTGATGACAGAGGCCACGTCCACCTCGGCGTGCTCGGCGTGCCAGCAGTCGTAGTCGGTGACCATGGCGACGGTGGCGTAGCAGATCTCGGCTTCGCGGGCGAGCTTGGCCTCGGGCATGTTGGTCATGCCGATCACGTCGCAACCCCAGCTGCGGTAGAGGTTGCTCTCCGCGCGCGTGGAGAACTGCGGGCCCTCCATGACGAGGTAGGTGCCGCCGCGGGTGTAGGGGATCTTGGCCTCTTTCGCCGCTTTCTCGATCGCCTCGACCAGCAGCGGGCTCACCGGATCGGCCATCGACACGTGCGCGACGCAGCCCGTGCCGAAGAAGCTCTTCTCGCGCGCGAAGGTGCGGTCGATAAACTGGTCGACGAGCACGAAATGGCCGGGCGGGTACTCCTCCTTGAGCGAGCCGCAGGCCGAGACCGAGACGAGGTCCGTAACCCCGGCGCGCTTCAAGGCGTCGATGTTGGCGCGGAAGTCGATGGCCGACGGCGGCACCTTGTGGCCGCGGCCGTGGCGAGGGAGAAACCGGATCGGCAGACCATCGAGATCAGCGAACAGAACCTCGTCGGAAGGGGTCCCGAACGGCGAGTTGACCGCCTGCCAGCGCACGTTCTGGAGCGCGGGGATATCGTAGAGGCCGCTGCCGCCGACGATGCCCAATACGGATCTGGTCATGATCTACCCTTCAACGCACGCCGCTATCCGCACGCCCCGAGTGGACCCTACGTACCGGTGAACACCGGCTTGCGCTTCTCCATAAACGCCTTTCGTCCCTCGATGTAGTCCCCGCTGTTGAAGCAGCGCGCGACCATGTCGCCGACGAGCTTCAGGTCGCGGTCCTTCTCGGGCTTGAGCGCCTCGATGGTGGCCTGCTTGATGGCGGCGATCGTCAGCGGCGCGTTGTCGGCAATGGCCGCGGCATACGTCGCGACGAAGGGCGCAAGCTCCGCCTCGGGCAGGACGCGGTTGACGACGCCCATGGCGAGCGCCTCCTCGGCGCCGAACTGGCGGGCGGAGAAGAAGATGTCCTTGGTGTTGGCCGGCCCGACCGTGTCGATGAAGCGTTTCAGCCCCGCATAGCCATAGCCCAGGCCCAGCCTGCCGGCGGGAAGGGCGAAGCGGGAGCTGGCGGTCGAGAAGCGCAAGTCGCAGCCGATCGCCAGGTTTAAGCCGCCGCCGATGCAGTAACCCTGGATCTGGGCGATGATCGGCTTGGGGAAGTTGGTCAGCGCCGAAAAGAAAGCCTGGCCGACGGCGTTGTAGCGCTCGATCGCTTCCCTGGTGGCGCGCTCGTCCTCGAACTTGGAAATGTCGGCGCCGGATACGAAGGCCTTGCCACCGGCCCCCGTCACGACGGCCACTCGGACGTCCTCGTCTCGGGCAAAGTCATCCAGGATCTGCGTGCCGAGCTCCCACATCTCCCGCGACACCGCGTTGTGCTTGGCGGGGTTGTTGAAGGTCATCGTGCCGACGTGGCCCTCTTTGCGGGCGAGCATCTTGGCGGGTGCGGTCATGGGGTCCTCATGTCGGGGGAGACCAGGGAGGCGATCGCCGAGTTTCAAATCACCTTGGCGGTGCGCAAATTCGTGATCTCGGCCTCGGTGAAGCCGAACTCGGTGAGGACGGCGTCGGTGTGCTCGCCGCGCTCGGGCGGCGGCGAGACGAGGTGGCTCGGGGTGCGGCCGAGCGCCACCGGCTGGCCGACCAGATGCAGGACGCCGCGCGCGTCCGGCGTCTCGATGTCCTCGACCATGCCGAGATGCTCGACCTGCGGATCGGAATAAACCTGGTCGATGCTGTAGATCGGGCCGCAAGGAACGCCTGCCGCATTGAGCTTTTCCACCCAGTCGGCGCAGGTGCCGCCGGCGAGATAGGTCTCGAGCTCGGCGTTGAGCGCATCGCGGTTCTTGGAGCGGGCGGCCGCCGTCGCGTACTCGGGCTTCTCCATCAGGGCTTCGGCGCCGATCACGCGGCAGAGACGGTCCCATGTCGTCGTGCCGGCGGTGGCGATGTTGATGTAGCCGTCGCGCGTCTTGAAGGCACCCGTGGGAATGCTGGTCGGATGGTTGTTGCCGGCCTGGCCGGGCACCTCGCCGGCATTGAGCCAGCGCGAGCCCTGGAAATCGAGCATGAAGATCTGTGCCTGCAGCAGGGAGGTGGCGACCTCCTGGCCCTTGCCGGACTGCTCCCGCTCGATCAGCGCGACCAGGATGCCGAGGGCGCAGAAGATGCCGGCCGAGAGATCGGCAACGGGAATGCCGACCCGCATCGGACCTCGGCCGGGCTCGCCGGTGATCGACATGAGCCCGCCCATGCCTTGCGCGATCTGGTCGAAGCCGGGCCGCTTGGCGTAGGGGCCGTCCTGGCCGAAGCCGGAAATGCTGGCGTAGACGAGGCGCGGATTGAGGCCGCTGAGACTGGCGTAGTCGATGCCGAGCCGCTTTTTGACATCGGGTCGGAAGTTCTCGACCACAACGTCCGCTTTGGCCGCCAGCCGGCGAAAGACGGCGGCACCCTCGGGCGACTTCAGATCGAGCGTGATCGAGCGCTTGTTGCGGTGGAGGTTCTGGAAGTCGGGGCCGTGGCGGGGGCCGCCCAAGGTGTCGCCCTGCTCCAGGTGCTCGGGCAGCTCGACCTTGATGACGTTGGCGCCCCAGTCAGCAAGCTGGCGTGCGGCCGTCGGACCGGCGCGAACGCGCGTCAGATCCAGGACGGTGAAGCGCTGCAGGGCGGCGGATGCTTTGGGGGCAGGCATGGGCTCTCCTCTGGAAGAGAGCCATGCTGCGCCACCGGGCACACGATTGCCAAGTGCCTTGTCGGCGCCCGGGCGGAGGACGACCGCCGCAGGCGCCTGCGGAATTCAGACCATCTCGGCCTGGTAGTACTTGTCGGCGAGGTGGCACCAGCCCACACGCCATTCGACCGGGCGGCCATCGAGCGCCTGGACAACGCGGTCGAGCACCATGACCGGGGAGCCAGGCGGGACGCCCAGGGTATCGGCCACCGCCTGCGCCGCCTGGCCGATTGCCACGCGCTCTTCCGCCTTGCCGAGCAGCACGCCGTACTGCTGGGCGAGCACGATGATGCGGCCCGCCACCTCCCCCTTCTCACCGAGGCCGGGGAACAGGGTGGTGGGCACCGCGGCGTGCTCGACCATGAAGGGCTGGCCTTTGTGCAGACGCGTGCGGTGGATGCGATAGATGCGGTCGTGGACGCCCAGGCGCAGCCGCATCCGCTCAAGCTCGTTGGCGGCATCCTCCTCGGTCCGGGTGGCTTTTGCCTCCCCATCGACGTGGTCGCCGTTGGCGGCGCGCAGGCTGCTGAAGCGCAAGGAAAGCTCGTCGGAGGCCTGGTCGTTGACGAAGGTGCCGCGCCCCTGGCGCCGCGTCAGCAGACGCTCAGCCTCCATCAGATCCAAGGCCTTGCGCATGGTGCCGGCGCTGACGCCGAACTCGCGGGCCAGATCGCTCTCGTTGGGTATCACCGCCCCCGGCTTCCAGGCGCCCGCCGAGATGCGCTCCGCCAGCGCATCGCGCAGTTGCAAGTAGAGTGGCTTCGTTGAAAACCTGGCTGTACTCGCTATTCGGTCGTTCAGCATTTCCGTGGCCTCCTTACCCATCCCGCAGTGGGGTACTACGTCATCTATCCTGCATCTTTCGACGTTCACTGCTTACTTATAGTTCTATATCATCTATGCGCTCCAAGATATAAGCCATGAAATACTCATCTTTTTCTTGAAAAGACCATAGATCAGTTCATTGCCTGCTTCGACCATTCTTTAGTGTTCTACACAGACAATTCGATCGACGGCCATTTCGCCCCAGAGGGCGGGCAGTAACCGGGTTTCTTGTGCGAGCCGATGCGGGGAGTGCCGCGTCATTCAATTCTGCAGAAGCATCAATTGAAAACAGCCGCGACCCGCCGCACCAAATGCCCAACGACAACTATCGGACGCGATTCAGAAAAGGACAATAGCATCGTTCAGGACCCAGCTTTGATCCTAAGGCGCGACTGATAGAAGAGTTGACCGGCCGGCGACCTGGCCAATGCCGCCCGTTTTCGTGCTAGCCAAGGCTTGTTCTGCCATAAGAGCGGTCAGGCTGCGGGCATCGGAGAAGGGACGCATGGCCAACGACATCGATCTGAAGGGCCGCATCGCGGTCGTGACGGGAGGCGCTCAAGGTTTCGGCAAGGCGATCACGGAGCGCTTCGTGAAATCGGGGGCCAAGGTCGCTATCTGGGACCGGGATATCGAACTCGGGCAGAAGACCGCCAAGGCGCTCGGCAACGGCGTCACGGCCATGGGTTGCGACGTGGCCGATCCGGCCGAGGTGGCAAAGGCCCGCGACGCCACCATCGGCGCCTTCGGCCGCATCGACATTCTGGTCAACAACGCAGGCATCGCCGGCGTCAACGCCAAGACGTGGGAAACGGAGGTGGAGGAATGGCGCAAGGTGATGCGCATCAACCTCGATGGGCCGTTCATCTGCTCGCGCGCGGTCGTGCCCACGATGATCAAGCAGAACTACGGGCGCATCGTGAACATCGCCTCGATCGCCGGCAAGGAGGGCAACCCCAACGCGGCACACTACTCGGCATCGAAGGCGGCCGTGATCGCGCTGACAAAGTCGCTCGGCAAGGAGCTTGCGGGCTACGACATCGCCGTCAACGCCGTCACGCCCGCGGCAGCCAAGACGGCCATCTTCGACCAGATCACGCAGGAGCACATCGACTTCATGCTCTCCAAGATTCCGCGCAATCGCTTCGTGACGGTGGAGGAGGTTGCAGCGCTCGTCGCCTGGATCGCGTCTCAGGATAACTCGTTCACGACCGGGGCCGTGTTCGATATCTCGGGCGGGCGTGCCACGTACTGACCGGGGCGATCGGACAGGACCTGGATTGCCTGGTCGCCGGGCTGGTCGCTCCAGCAGATGACGCGCAAGTCGCCGGCATGCGTCTCGACGATCGCCGTGCAGCTCTCCACCCAGTCGCCGCAGTTCAGGTAGTGCACGCCGCCGAAGCTGCGATCCGAGGGATGGTGGATGTGGCCGCAGATGACGCCGTCGACGCCGTTGCGTCTGGCTTCCGTGGCGACGGCCTCCTCGAAGGCTCCGATGAAGGCCACGGCGGATTTCACGCGGTATTTCAGATACGCCGAGAATGACCAGTAGCCGAGCCCGAGGTGCCGGCGCACCCAGTTCAGCGGATTGTTGAGCCACAGCGCAAGCTCGTAGCCGCGGTCGCCCAGAAAGGCGAGCCACTTTGCCGCCCGCACCACCACGTCGAACTCATCGCCGTGCAGCACGAGATAGCGCCGCCCGGTGGCGGTCGTGTGCACGGCATTCATCTGGATCTCGATGCCGCCGAAGTGCGATCCCACGTAATCGCGCAGGCATTCGTCGTGATTGCCGGGGATGTATACGAGGTGCGCCCCCTTGCGCACCTTGCGCATCAGCTTTTGCAGCACGTCGTTATGGGACTGCCCCCAGTGCGGACGGCGGCGAACCCTCCAGAAATCGATGATGTCGCCCACGAGGTAGATGGTCTGGGCTTCGCAGTCTCGGAGCAGCTCCAGCAGGCGCTCGGCTTGCGCCGTGCGCGTGCCCAGGTGCACGTCCGAAATGAAGAGCGCGCGCACGCCGCCCCGGATGTCGGGGTCGCGTGCCAGTTCATCCAGCGGTTTGTCCAGCATGGGGGGCAAAAGAGGGGATTCTCGTTTCAGACGTATGACAAGGCGGGAAGGGGCTGTGGGAGCGGGTGCAAAAACCGCCAGTTCGGCAACACGCGCGCCAGCGGGGAGGCGACGCAGTTACCGAACTGGCCAAGTATCGGACCCACCCGAAGGCTGGATGCGTCCGAACCCATGAGCTGTCTCGACGGCGCGTCTTGGACGCGCGCTTCGTATCGCGACAGCCTTTGCGATGTTCCGGGCAATTCCGACGACCGAAGCCCGGATGTCGTGTGCCCGCATGATGGCAGGGTTCGATGACGCTGCCTTTACGCTGCGCTGAAGGATGCATGACACTTTTGTGACACGTGGGCGCTGAGGCGCCCTTGCGCGGGCTTCCCTATGCGCTGAACAAACCTTATGAATGTGCCGCACAGCAAGTGCGCGCGTCGGCTCGAATTTTTCTGTGGAAAATCCGGCATTCGAGGTTGACGCCCCGTTGGCCTTGTCGAGGCGGCAGCGCTAGATAGCTCCGTTGCGGCAGGCGGGGGCCACCGATCGATCCCACGCCCTTTCCGCGATTTGTGCCTGTTGCGTTGAGGGGTTCGCAATGAGCTTTGCCAGGGGTAGCGAGCTGGAGCTGAAGCTCGAGCTTAGCCGCGAAGAATTGCAGCGCATTGGCGAACATCCAGCACTCGGCACGCTCGGTGCCGGCGAGCCTGTTACGCGGACGTTGCGCTCTATCTACTTCGACACGCCCGACCATCGCCTGCGCGCGCAGGGGATCTCCTTCCGTGTGCGCTTGGACGGAGACCATTGGCTGCAGACCATCAAGGCGGGAACGTGCGTCGACAACGGCGTTTCCAATCCTATCGAGATCGAGGCCGCCGTCGAGGGGCCCGAGCCCGATCTCGACGTCATCGACGACCGCAAGATCCGCCGCAAGGTCGAGAAGGCGCTCGAGAAATCGACCCTGGGGCCGGTGTTCGAGACCATCGTGCGGCGTACCACGAGGGCGCTGCACCCGAGCGACGGCGAGGTCGAGCTTGCCCTCGACGAGGGTGTGGTGCGTGCCGGCAATGGCGAGGACGCACTGTGCGAAGCCGAGCTTGAGCTGAAGTCCGGAAGCCCGGCGTGCCTGCTGACGACCGCGGCAAAGCTGTTTTCGGCGCAGCCCATCCGCCTTGCCAAGACCAGCAAGGCCGAGCGCGGGTATATCCTGGCGCTCGGCAAGACCAACGGCCAGGCGGCGCCGCGGCGCGCCGAGCAGCCCGTCTTGCGCGCCGAGCAGACCTGCGGCGAGGCGCTGGCCATCATTGTGCGGTCCGCTGCCGACCAGATCGTCGCCAACCGGCGCGCCGTGCTCGAGACGGAGGACCCCAACGCCGCGCATCAGTTGCGCATCGGCCTGCGGCGCCTGCGCAGCGCGCTGCGCGCCTTCCGGCCGCTCTGCGACGACATTGCCGCGGTGGGTGAACTCGAGGAGCATGCGCGCGCCTTGTCGCGCACCGTGGGCGAATTGCGCGACGCCGACGTGCTGATCGAGGAGATCTATGCCCCCGTCGCCGGCACGCTGGCGAGCGGCCCCGGCGTGCCGCAACTTCAGCAGGCGCTCGAGGCACATCGGGAACACGCACGCGAGCGCGTACGTGTGGCGCTCAACGGGCAACCGTGGTCCGTGCTGCAGCTCTACCTAGCCGTCTGGCCGCGCACGATCGAGGCGGCGGAGGGCCTGAAGGGGCCGCTCGGCAAGTTCGCCCGGGCAACGCTCAAGCGGCGCTGGAGGAAGGTTGCCGATCGTGGCGACCGGATCGACGAGCTCACAACGGACGAACGCCACGAGATGCGCAAGGCGCTGAAGACGCTGCGCTACACGGCGGAGTTCTTCAGCACGCTCTACCCCGAGCCGCGCGCCAGCCGGTTCGTGCAGCAGATCAGAAGCCTGCAGGAGGTGTTCGGCTATCTGACCGACGTGGTGGCCGCCGAGCGGCTGACCGCGATCTGCCGGGAGGGCTGCGGCGACAGCCCGGAGGCGCAGCGCGCGGCTGGCTATGTGCTCGGCTGGCACAACGCCCAGGCTGCCAATGCCTGGCCCAACGCGCACAAGGGATGGCGCAAGCTGGCACGCCTGCCGCAGTTCTGGGCGTGAGGCGGCAGCGCAGCGGGGCCCGGCCGATTCTCATCTCAAGAGCTTCTTGAGCTTGTCGACCTGCACGGCCTCGTCATCCTGGAAGTTCAGCGTGTCGACGAGGCGATTGTCCCGACCCATCAGATAGACGTAGGCCGAGTGGACGATGGTGTAGCCGCCCTTGTCCTCGGGGATCTTGTTGTAGAAGGCCTTCCAGATCTTCGCGGCGGCTGCGACCTGCTCCGGGCTGCCGGTGAGCCCCATGATGCGCGGGTCGAATGAGGACAGGTAGGTGCGAAGCTGTTCGGGCGTATCGTGCTCGGGGTCGACGGTCACGAACAGCACCTTCAGCCGATCCGCGTCGGCGCCGAGCTTTGCGAGCGCGTTGCTCATCGTCAGCAGCGTCGTCGGGCACACGTCCGGGCAGTTGGTGAAGCCGAAGAAGATGGCGTAGGGCTTGCCGGCAAGCGCGCTGCTGGAGAACGTCCTGCCGTTCTGATCGATCAGCTCGAAGGGCCCGCCGGGGTAGCCGGCAGGCGGCTGCGCATGCGCAAAGGATCCCAGTAGGCACAGCACAAACAGCAGGATGGCCTTGCGCATGCGACAGCGCTCCTTGCTCAGTGGTGCATATGTCCCCCGGACATGGCACCGATCGGCGCGACCCGGTACTCGACCTCGACGGAGCCCGCCTTCTTGAACACCAGGGTACCCTTGATGGTCTGCTTGTCCTTCAAGCCCTCACGCAGCCCCATGAACATGATGTGATAGCCGCCGGGCTTGAGCTCGACGGTCTTGCCGGGCTCGATCTCCAGGCCCTTCTCGAGCCTGCGCATCTTCATTACACCGCCGGCCATTTTCATCTCGTGGACCTCGACGCTGGCGGCGACCGGCAGCGATCCTCCGACCAGCCAATCCGATCGCTTGCCGGTATTGGTAATCTTCACATAGCCGCCGCCGACACGGGCACCCGCCGGCGTGGCCCGGGCCCAGGGCGCCTCTATGACGATTGAACCCACTTTGTAGGTGTGTGGCGCATCGTGAGCAAACGCAGCGCCGACGAGTAGCGCTGCCGTGGCAGCGCCGATCAGGATTGAACGTAGCATTGCAGCCTCTTCGCTAGATGTGAGCGATGATTGGAACAGCGAAAGGTCAGGCTGCGTGGTGAGGCGGCCCCCGGCTGTAAATGGCACCATGGATGAGATGCACCGCGAGCGGATTGGCCCCGCTTTGGGGAGGCCGCGGCGCGGCCGGCGTGGGGAAAACGAAGGCGACCGGATCGCCGCCGATGACGGCGAGCGCGAAGTGGGCCAACGGCACGCAGGCGGGGCAGTGATTGCAGGGCCCCGGTGCATCCGGGTTGCCATCGCCCGGCACGACTTTGGCGCCGTCGGCCGTGCAAATGACGAGGGGGCCCAGAATGCCGTCGGCGCGCGCTGAGGGCTTCGGCGCGACCGAAAGAACCGCATGGCCCAGGAGCGCGACAACCGCGAGCCACGCCAAGGCCAACTTGCGCCGCCGAAGCTGCTTCATGCGGTCACGGTAGGCACCAGCGGATCGGTCCGTCAATGCAGCCGCGTGACGCTGGTCTGGCCCCGGCCGGCGCTTGCCGCTGCCCAGGGGCAATGGTCGAGCGGGCTTCTCAACTCGATTCGATCAGGTCGGCACGCCGTTTCAGGATCGCCTCGGCCTTCCACGACGGGATCTTGAACTCCCAGCCCTGCGTGCGGTGCGTGATCTCCTCGGCGGTCTTCTTGCTGTCGCCCTCGCCGGCGGCAGTGATGGAAAGCCAGTAGTCCTTGTCCTGCTTGCGCAGCTTCAAGGTTACGCCGAGGCCGCCCTCGCCTTCGATCTTGGCGGCGCCCGCGGCATCGCCACCGCCCGCTTCGGGCTTGCGCACGTCCTCCATATCGATCGAGCCGACCGCCCGCACGATGGAATCGAGATTGGCGTTCTTCTTGAGCTTCTTGCCTTCAGGGACGCCGCCGGCCAGCGCGTACTTGTCGCCCTTGTCCCCCTCGCGAGCAATCTTCAGCGGCTCCTCGCCAGGGATCTCGATGGTCACGCTCGACACCTTGGCGGAGGAGAGATCGAGAACCTGCGGCTTGACCCAGTCTTTCACGGCGAGGGGGACATCGACGTCGGCATCGGTGAGCCAGGCCTGCACCTCGCCCGGCCTGCGCATGTAGGTGCCGCTCTTGCTGGCGCCGAAGGCATCGGAACGGCGCTTGCCCACGACCGCCTCGCCGACGACGGCACCCTTATCGTCGAGCAGGCGCACGAGGTGCGACTTGGCATCCTTGGCGGCGGGGTCCTCCAGCTCGAGCAATGCCAAACGGTCCTTCTTCTGCGTCTTGGGCTCGATCGTCCGGACCTGCGCAAGCTTGATGAGGAGCGCGCGGACGCTCTCGCTCTTGGCCGGGTACTGTGAACGATCGGCCAGCACCCAATCCGACTTCTCGCGCGCGAGCGTCAACTTCTTCCCACCCTGACTGAGCTCGACCTTGGCAACCTTGCCGGCCTGCGCGGCGAGCTCCGGCAGCAGCGCCGCGCCCGAGACCCTGGCGGGCGCCCAGCGGTTGTTGGAGACGTAGGAGACGACGGCGAATAGCAGCGCCAGCGCGGTCACGCCCAACAGTGCAGCAAACTGCCTCGGCTTCATGTCCGCTCTCCGTTCTCACCGGACGCAATGGCGTGATTGCTGCCACGGCGGCGCTGCATCGCTGCAAAGCCGACGCCGACCGCGCCGATCAACAGGGGCACCAGCGCGATGTTGGCGAACTTGATCCAGCCGTCGAGCCGATCGATGTCCTCGCGCAGCGCCCGCTTCACCTCGCGCAGCTCGCGGCGGGTGGAAAGCATGTCGGCGCGGAACTTGTCGATCGACTGCCGGTCGCTCTCGCTCAGGATGACGTTGCCGCCCTCCGCCCCGGTCTCGAACTTGGCGAGCTTGTCCTGCACCTCCTTGAGCTTGGCGGTCAGCACCTGCTCCTTCTCCCGGTAGCGGCGCTCGGCGTCGCGGCGCAGCTCGGCGACGAGCTTGAACGGCCGCTCGTCGGTGCCGCGGGCACGCAGGGCGATCAGGGATTCGGAGCCCGACAGGTTGTCGAGCGCGTTGACGACGAAGGCCGAGTTGCTGGCGTTGGGGATGGCCACGTGCTGGCCAAGGAACTCGCGCGTGTCGACCCAGAACTGATCGGCCAGCATGTCGGTGTCGGCGACGACGATGACGTTGATGCGGCCGGCCGTCTTTTGCGACTTCGCCGGCTCGGACTTCTCCTCCTTGGGCTTGTCCTGGGCAGCCTTGCCGTCCTTGGCTTTCTCGTCCTTGGCCTTGGCGTCGGACTTTGCGTCCTTGGCGTTGTTGTCCTTGGACTTGTCGGCCTTGTCCTTGTCGCCGTCCTTCTTGGGCGGCTTGGGGGCGCCGTCGGGGAAGGCGGTCTTGGCATCGCCGGAGATGCGCGCGGCCAGCATCAGCGGCTTGCCGCCGGGCTTGTAGGCGCGCAGCAGCGCGACCGGATCGGGGACCGGGCCCAGCTTGTCGGCGCCGATCTCCATTGCTTGCGGGCTCGTCACCAGGATCGGCGATACTTGCGTGGTGGCATCCTTCACCTTCGTGAGGAAGCCCGCCGAGGCCAGGTTGAGGTGCTCGATGCCGCCGGAGAGCACGTCCTTGCTGTCGATGTTGCGCTGGTCGAGCCCCATCCAGGCCACGTACTCGGTCACGACCGGCCGCGCCCCGCCGCCGAATTGCACGCGCCGGGCGGTGGCAATGTCGCCGACCCCCTTCTTCGGGTCGAACTCGACGCCCCAGGCTTTCAACAGCTTGATGAAGGCGGCACTCGGCGCGCTGCCGCTGAGCCCCATCGGCCCGCTGCGGGCGCCCACTTCGGCCACGGGGTCGACGAAGGCCAGCACCTTGCCGCCGCCCAGCACGAACTGATCGATGGCGTAGGCAGCGTCAGCCGTCAGGCGGTCGGGCTGTGCGATCATCAGCACGTCGATGTCGGCGGGAATCTCCTTCAGGTCCTGGTTGAGCGTCCTCACCTCGAAGAAGTCGCGGATCTGCTCCATGATCACCTGCGGCGGCAGCTGCTGCGGGCCGCCGCCCATCATGGCCATCGGGTTCATGCCGCCATCGATCGGAATGCCGCTGATCAGGCCGACGACGCGCTTCTTGGGATTGGCGAGGCCGTAGATCAGCTTGGTGATGTCGTACTCGAGGAACGGCTCGCGGTCGGTGGTGAAGAACGGGATGGAGACGTCGTTGTCGGTGGCGTTGGTGCCGGTGAGGCCGAAGTAGCCGACCTCGCCTTCCTGGTTGAGGCGCACGCCCCTCAAGCCGGCCGCCACGGCGCGATCCTCCGCGTCGGAGAAGGGCTCGGGATCGTAGACGGCGAGCTGGAGCTTGCCGCCGGATATGTCGCGGTACTGCTCGAGCAGCGCGCGCACGCGCTCGAAGTAGCGGGCATAGGCCGAGGAGGCCTCGCCGAGCCTCTTGGAATAGTAGAGGCGCACGCTGATCGGCTCGTCGATGCCGCGCAGCACGGTGCGGGTGCCGGGCGAGATGGTGAAGAGGTGCTGCTGGGTCAGGTCCACGCGCGAGTTGCGCAGCGCGTTGGAGGCGATGACGTTGACCGAGAGCAGAAGCACGAGCGCCAGCCCGATGCTGCTCCAGGCGAGCGTATGACGCGGCAGGCGCGCACAACGCGCCGCCAGCCAATCGGCGCCCCGGTTGAGGGACGCGATGATGGGGTCGAGAAAACCAGGCACGGTGCTACTCCTCAGTCGGCTTTCTTCAGCTCGACAAAGATCCTGTTGGCGAACAGGGCAAAGACGATGAGCGAAACGTAGAAGACGAAGCTCGAGAGCTCGAACACGCCCTTGGTGATGCGCTCGAAGTGGGAAAGGAAGCTCAAGGAAGAGACGGCCGTAACCACGAACCCGGGCGTCCAGGCGCGCAGCACGTTCAAGACGAGCTCCAGACCGCTCATGACCAGCAGGAAGCAGATGGTGGCCGAGACGATGAAGGCAATCACCTGATTGCGGGTCAGCGCCGAGATGCACGACCCGATCGCCAGGAAAGCCCCCGCCATCAGGAAGCTGCCGATATAGCTCGCCAGGATCACGCCGTTGTCGGGATTGCCCAGCACGTTGACGGTGATCCACATCGGCGTGGTGAGGAGCAGCGCCACGCCGACGAAGCCCCACGCGGCGAAGAACTTGCCGAGGATCGCCTCCCACGGCGAGATCGGCAGCGTCATCAAGAGCTCGATGGTTCCGGTCTTGCGCTCCTCCGCCCACAGCCGCATGCCGACCGCCGGCACCAGGATCAGGTAGAGCCATGGGTGATACTGGAAGAAGGGCGCAAGATCGGCCTGGCCGCGCTCGAAGAAGCCGCCGACGTAGAAGGCAAAGGCGCCGGTCAGCGCCACGAAGATGGTGAGGAACACCATGGCGAGCGGGGTGGCGAAATAGGCCGCGAACTCGCGCCTGGCGATGATCCAGGTGTTGCGGACAAGCTCACGCATGGCGCCCTCCGTCGTCCGACGTGGTGATCTCGCGGAAGACGTCGTCGAGGTTGCCGCGCTCGACGAAGAGCTCGTCGACCTCGATCGATTTCTGGCGGATGAAGGCGGCGAGATCGGAAGCGATGGTGGCGCCGTGCTTGGGCATGGCGCGCAGCTGCACGCTGCCGTTGGCGCTGCCGATGGTCTCCACCGTGATGAGGCCGGAGAAGCCCGACAGCGCGCTCGTCACGGCGCCGGCTCGGTCAGCGCGCACCTTGATGGCGATGGCACCGTGATGGGGAAGCCGCCGCATGAGATCCTCGGCAGTGCCGTCGGCGACGATACGGCCCCGATTGATGATGATGGCGCGCGAGCACACCGCCTCCACCTCCTCGAGGATGTGGGTCGAGACGATGATGGCCTTCTCGGCCGCCATCTCGTCGATCAGCCTGCGCACCTGGTGCTTCTGGTTGGGATCGAGGCCGTCGGTCGGCTCGTCCATGACCAGCACCTCAGGGTCGTGCAGGATCGCCTGGGCGATGGCGACGCGGCGCTTGAAGCCCTTGGACAACGTGTCGATCTTCTGGTGGAGCACGGAGCCGAGCCCGGCCTTCTCGCTGGCAACGGCGACGCGCTTCTTGGCCTCGTCGCGCTCGAAGCCACGGATGGCGGCGATGAAGGCGAGGAAAGCCTGGGGCGTCATGTCGCCGTAGGCCGGCGCGCCCTCCGGGAGATAGCCGAGCTGTCGTTTCGCCGCCTTCGGGGCCTCGAACATGTCGATGCCGGCAATGCGCACGCTGCCCGCGTCCGGGTCGAGGAAGCCGGTGATCATTTTCATGGTGGTCGACTTGCCGGCGCCGTTCGGCCCCAGGAAGCCGAGCACCTCGCCGCGTCCGACCTCGAGCGATATGCCGTCGACGGCGACGATCTCGCCGAAGCGTTTGTGCAAATTCTTAGCTTCGATCAACACCGCCATGCGCTTTCCTCCTTCGCCTTACCGGCTGTTGAACGCAGCGCGATTGTGATGTCTTTTGCCGGCAAGGGCGGAGCGGGGCAAATCAAGCTGTCGAGCTTTTCGCCTTGCCACGGGCCTACTTAGGCGGGTGGCACTCTATGTCAAGTGGTTCGCTGCGACCAGTCGGCGCAAGCGCCAGGCGATGACGCTGGCGATGACGCCGGCAACATGCATCGTGTGGTCGCACCCTGCGCCTTTACCAATCCCCGCAAAACCTGACGCCCCGGCGGCGCCGTGGTAGCCTGCCAAGCTGCCGCACACTGTCGCTCGCGCGATACGAGAAACGCCGATGACTTACACCCCTCCCCGCCAGCCCGATGGCCCGGGCCCCGTGCGCATCAACCTCTATTCCGATACGCAGACGCGTCCGACGCGGGCCATGAAAGAGGCCATGATGCGCGCGGAGGTGGGCGATGAGCAGCACGGCAGCGACCCTACGGTGCACGCCCTGTGCGACCGAATGGCCGAGCTGCTGGGCAAGGAGGCTGCCGTCTTCCTCCCGTCCGGCACGATGTGCAACGTGATCGGCGTCCGCACGCACTGCCGCGCGGGTGATGAGGTGATCGCTCACCAGACGAGCCACATCCTGACGAGCGAAGGCGGTGCCCATGCCGCGCTGACGGGTGTGCAGGTGCTGCCGTTGCAGGGACCGCGCGGGCTCTTCACCGCCGACGACGTACGCGCCGCCATCCGGCCGCGCACGCGCTACGCGCCGCGCCAGCGGCTGCTCGAGGTGGAGCAGACGGCCAACATCGGCGGCGGCACGGTGTGGCCGCTCCAGCAGCTCAACGGGGTCGTGGCGGTTGCGCGCGAGCAAGGCTGGGCGACGCACATGGACGGGGCGCGACTGATGAACGCGGCCGTCGCCTCGGGCGTGCCGGCCAGGGAGATGGCGGCCGGCTTCGATTCCGTCTGGCTCGACTTCACCAAGGGCCTCGGTGCACCACTGGGTGCCGTCCTCACGGGAAGCCGGGCCTTCATCGACGACGCGTGGCGCTGGAAGCAGCGCCTTGGCGGGTCGATGCGCCAGGCCGGCATCTGCGCGGCGGCGTGTCTCTATGCGCTCGACCACAACGTCCAGAGGCTCGCCGAGGACCACGCCAACGCCAAGGCGCTGGCGCGCGGGCTTCGTCAGATGCCGGGCGTTGCCGTGGAGGAGCCCGACACCAATCTCGTCTACTTCGATCCGGCGGGCGCCGGCCTCGCAGCAGCGGAGCTGGCGCAGCGCCTGCAGCGCGAAGGCGTGCTCGTGAGCCTGCTCGGCGGGCGCGTGCGCGCCTGCACGCATCTCGACGTCACGGCGCCCATGATCGAGGAGGCGCTTGGCCTGATCCGGCAGGAATTGTCGCGCGCTTGAGGCGTCGCGACGGCTACCCTCAATGCGCGCCTTGGGGCTTGGATTTCTCGAAGGCGGCCTTCTGCTCGGGGCTCGCTTCCTTCTGGTGCTTGGCTTGCCACTCCTTGTAGGGCATGCCGTAGATCACCTCGCGCGCGCCATCTTTGCTCAGCTCCAGGCCTCTCTCCTTGGCCGCGTCCTGATACCAGTTGGAGAGGCAGTTGCGGCAGAAGCCGGCCAGATTCATCATGTCGATGTTCTGCACGTCCGAGCGCTCGCGCAGGTGCTTCAGGAGCCGCCGGAATGCCGCAGCCTCGAACTCGGTCTGCAGCGCCTTGTCGAGCTTGGTCATGGACCGTCTCCATCTATGCTGGCGGCCCTGTGGCACCGGGAAGCGCCGCCCAGGGCAGCCGCGTTTGCGATGTTATTGGGGTCGCCCAACGTATTGCGCAAGATCATACCGACAATGCGGCCGAGCCGTCTCGCCCATTGCTCCTGGCCCTGGTCGTCGCGGATCAGGTCCTGGCGGATCTCGATGATGGCGTTGACGAGGCCCCGCTGGGTACCGTGCTGCCAGAGGCAGTCGCCCTCGAGCTGGCCGGCGTAAGGCTCGTTCTCGCCCACGATCAGATCACCCTCGGCGTGGAAGCGATCTAGCAGCGGCTGCGCCAGCCGCGCGTCCTTCTCGTCCCACAGCACACCCACGTGCCAGGGCCGCGCCACCATCTTCCAGCTCTCGGTGAAGGAATGGATCGACAGCACCGCCGGCGCCGTGCCGCTGGCAAGGCAGGCGTCGATCACGGCATCGATGGCGCGGTGGTAGGGCTCGTAGTAGAGGCGCCCGCGCCGCTCGCGCTCGGCCTCGTCCAGGTAGCGGTTGCCGGGGATCACCGCGCCGTCGGAGAGGCGCATGATCTGCGTGGGGTCGTCACGGCCGCGGTTCGGATCGATCAGCAGACGCGAGTAGTGCGTCAGCACTGCGGGTACGCCAAGCGCCGCCGCCAGGGCACGTGTCACCTCACGCGCACCGATATCGTACGCGATATGCCGCTTGAGCTGGTCGGCGGGCAGTCCGAGCGTGCCATAGGCTTGCGGCAGGGCGTTGCCGGCATGGTCGCAAAGGATGACGAGGCCGGCGTCGGCGCGCCCGGGAAGAACTGTGTAGCTGTCCTCCTCGACAGCGGCGATGTGGGGTGCCCTCGATCCGTCCTCAGCCATACGCGCAACTATAGTAAGGGCAGCCGCGCGGAGCCAGAACACGCACGCTGGGCAGATCGCTCAGAAAAGAGGCAGTCTGCCTTGCGCTTAGCTTGGCGATAGTCATGGTTGGGTAGCTTGACGCTGGCGGCCAAGCGCCGGCAATGATGCCGCATCGGCGGAAATTTCCAGGGGCGGGTAGCAGCGATGGCGGCAAAGGCGGGCAACTCCGATCCGCGCGCCACCCTGCTCGCCCTTTACCATGCCGCGGTCGGGGCAGCGCACCCCGACGTGTGCCTGCCACCACACCTGCCGGCGCCGCCGGACGGCGGACGGCTCGTCATCGTCGGGGCGGGGAAGGCGGCAGCCGCCATGGCGATTGCCGCCGAGGCGCACTACCGCAAGAGCGGCGCCCTCGACCGCATCTTCGGCTTCACCACGCCCCCGCATGCTGCGCTGGAGGCGCTGACCGCCGAGCGGCCACGCAAGATCGAGATCCTCCCCGCGCGCCATCCGACACCGGACGCGGCCAGCCAACGCGCCGCCGAGAAAGCCCTGGCGCTCGTCGGCAGCGCGACGGATCGGGACGTGGTGCTGGTGCTGCTGTCGGGCGGTGCGTCCTCGCTGTGGGCCGCGCCGGCGACAGGACTAGACCTCGAGACCAAGATCGCGCTGACCCGGGCGCTGCTGAAATGCGGCGCCGACATCCACGAGACCAACACGGTCCGCCGCCACATCTCGCGCATCAAGGGCGGACGCCTGCGCAAGGCTACCGCCGCGCGCATGCTCACCCTCGCCATCTCCGATGTGCCGGGCGACGACCCCGCCACCATCGGCTCCGGCCCGACCGTCCCCGACCCGACGACGCTCGCCGATGCGCGAGCCGTGCTCGAACGGCGCCGGCCGGCCATGCACGCGCTGGGCTTGACCGTTCCGCCAGCCGTGGCCGTGGCGCTCGCCGACCCGCTCAACGAGACACCCAAGCCCGATGATCCCGCGTTCGCCAGCGCTGAATATCGGATCATCGCCACGCCTGCCGCCGCACTTGCTGCCGCTGCCGACATGGCGCGCCGCGGCGGCTACGAGGTGATCGGCCTCGGCGACAGTGTTGCGGGGGAGGCGCGCGAGGTGGCACAGCGCCACGCCGCGCTTGCACGCGAGGCGAAGGTCGCAGGCCGCCGCGCCGCCATCATCAGCGGGGGCGAACTCTCGGTCACGGTGCGCAACGCCAAGGGCCGCGGCGGCCGCTGCCAGGAATACGCGCTGGCGCTCGCCATCGCGCTCGGCAGCGAGCCAGGTATCGCCGCGCTGGCGGCGGATACCGACGGCATCGACGGCGGCGAGGGCAAGGCCAGCGACCCGGCCGGCGCGATTGTGGATCAGTCCACGCTCGACCGCGCACGTCACCTCGATGCCCAGATGTTCCTCGACAACAATGACGCGACCTCCTACTTCGAGGCCGCCGGCGGGCTGATCGTCCCCGGCCCGACGCAGACCAACGTCAACGACTTCCGCGCCATCCTGGTTGAAGGCCGATCCTGAAGCCCACGCTCATGCCTCCGTTTCAAAGCCATCCGAGGAACCAGGCGAGGCGGACATCGGCCCCGACGCGGTCGCGACAGCTATTCACCACGCTCGCCTGCGCGGCCGTGTCCAGCCTGCTCGGCGCGTGCGATCAGCAGACCGCGGCGCGCTCACCGCCGGGCGATCTCAAGCTCTGCAATACCACCGCGAGCCGCGTGGGCGTCGCCATCGGCTACCAGGATGCCAACGGCTGGACGACCGAAGGCTGGTGGAACGTCGCCGCCCAGACCTGCGAGACCCTTTTCAAGGGGACACTCGCGAGCCGGTTCTACTATGTTCACGCCATCGACTACGACCGCGGCGGCGAGTGGGCGGGCAAGTCCGTCATGTGCACGGCAGACAAAACATTCACGATTCGAGGGGTTCAGGACTGCGAGCGGCGCGGCTATAAGGGCACCGGCTTCTTCGAGGTCGACACACAGGACGCGAAGGCCTGGACCATCCGCCTGACAGATCCCAGCGAAGGGGGCGCTAAAACAAGATGAGACGCACCAGGCGCGTCAAGATCGTTGCCACCCTCGGACCCGCGTCGTACGCCCCGGAGATGATCGAGCGCCTGTTCGAGGCCGGCGTCGACGTGTTCCGCATCAACATGAGCCACTCGCCCTTCGACCTGGTGAAGAAGGTGCACGCGGCGGTGCGCACGGCAGAGGCCAATTTCGGCCGGCCGATCGGCATCCTCGCCGACCTGCAGGGGCCGAAGTTCCGCGTGGGCGAATATAGCCGGCGAGCGCGTCGCACTGAACGAAGGCGCCACGTTCCGCTTCGATACCACCGAGGCGGACGGGGGAGCCGAGCGGGTGTTCCTGCCGCATCCGCAAATCTTCGAGGCCGTCGAGCCGGGCCACACGCTCCTGCTCGACGACGGCAAGATCCGCATGAGCGTGACCGCCAAGGACAAGTCGAGCATCGAGGCCACGGTGCTGGTGGGCGGCACGCTGGCGAGCCGCAAGGGCATCAGCCTGCCCGACACCGTGCTGCCGATCGGGCCGCTCACGGAGAAGGACAAGAAGGACCTCGATTTCGTGCTGCGGCTGGGCGTCGACTGGGTCGGGCTCTCCTTCGTGCAGCGCGGCGAGGACGTGAAGCGCGCGCGCCAGATCGTCGGCCAGGCCGCGGCCTTGATGTCGAAGATCGAGAAGCCGGCGGCCATCGCCGATCTCGACGACATCATCGCGCACTCGGACGGGCTGATGGTGGCGCGGGGCGACCTCGGCGTGGAGCTGCCCGTCGAGCGCGTGCCCGGGCTGCAGAAGCAGATCGTGGGCCGTGCACGCGCGGCCGGCAAGCCGGTGGTGGTGGCAACGCAGATGCTGGAGAGCATGATCGCCTCGCCGGTACCGACGCGGGCCGAGGTGTCGGACGTGGCCACCGCCGTGTTCGACGGCGCCGACGCGATCATGCTCTCGGCCGAGTCGGCCGTGGGGCAATACCCGATCGAGGCCATCCGCACCATGGACCGCATCGCCAACTCGGTCGAGGGCGACCCGAGCTATGGCGCGCTGGTGCACGCCACGCTCACGCCGCCGCAGGCGACCGCCGCCGATGCGATTGCCGCGGCCGCACACACGGTGGCCGACACGCTGCAGCTCGCCACCATCATCTGCTACACGGCGACGGGCTCCACCGCGCTGCGCGTTGCACGCGAGCGTCCCGGCCTGCCGGTGATCGGTCTTTCGCCCGTGGTCGCGACGGGGCGAAGGCTCGCCATGGTGTGGGGCGTGCACTGCGTGCTGACCGGCGACCCCGAGAACCAGGCCGACATGGTGCGCAAGGCCTGCCACATCGCGCTCGAGGAGGGATTCGCCAAGGCCGGCGAAGGAGTGATCATCGTTGCCGGCGTGCCGCTGGGCTCGCCCGGCACGACCAACATGGTGCGCATCGCCTACCTCGACGACAAGGGCAACCCCATGGCGGAGGGGGCCTGAGGCGAGGCTCCGCATTCGGGGATCGCACGAGCAGGGCCGTGGCCATGGAGTTCACCGACGAGAAGATCCGCGCGCTGCTCGGCAACCCTGCCAATCACCCGCCGAGCGCCAGGCATCTTGGCTTCGAGCTGATCGACTTCTCCGTCGAGGGCGGCTGGGCGGAGGTGGCGTTCACGCCGCGGCCGGAGTTCGCCAATCCGGCCGGAGCCGTGCAGGGCGGCTTCGTGTGCGCCATGCTCGATGACGCCATGGGCGTCACGGCCAGCATCTCGCAGCGCTTCGCGATCATGGTGCCGACGCTGCAGATGTCGGTGAGCTATCTGCGGCCCACGCCCATGTCGCGGGTCATCGCGCGAGGCGAGGTGCTGCGCATGGGCGGGTCGACCGCGCACCTGCAGGGGAGCTTGCACCTGCCCGACGGCACGCTGCTCGCCACCGCCACGGCATCGGCCGTGCTGCGGCCATTTCCGAAGCCTTGATCTGTGGCATCAGCTGTCATCCCGGAATTTCGCGACGCGAAATGTCCGGGACCCAGGGTCAAGGACTGAGCGCGCGACCCCTGGGTCCCGGCTCTCCGCGCGTTCGCGCTCCGGCCGGGATGACAGCCCCATGTTACGCACGCGCCAGGGCTGCGTCCGGTTGCGGCAGGCGCGAGGGCAGCATCAGGACGGCCGTTAGGATGACGGCGGCCGAGGCCGCCAGCACGTAGAACAGCACGTCGAAGCCCCAGTGCTCGTAGACGAAGGCGATCAGCGGCAGCGCGGCGGCCAGCACCGTGAAGCTCACCACATAGCGCATGCCATAGATGCGCGCGCGCCATTCGCCCTCGGCGAGGCGGCCTATCATGTAGTCGTTGATCGGGATCTGGCCGAAGGCCGCGAGCATGAACGCCAGCGCGCACGCGAGCGCGGCCCAGTCGGCAAGGCCGGGCATCAGCAGGAAAAAGACGACCTGCATCGCCGAGGCGGCGATGAACACCGTGCGCGGGCCGACGCGATCGAGGAAATGCCCGACAATGAGCTGGCCGAGGGAGGCGATTGCGAACACGAGGAACGCCAGCTGCCCGAGCGTGGTGGCGGAGACGGCGATCCCATGCAGGCGCTCGTCGAAGACCTTGGGCAGTGCGAACGTGGTGGACTGGAAGACGATGCTGGAGACGGCCGTCGTCAGGAAGACGATGGCCGAGACTTCGAAAGAGCAGCGCCTTGAGGTCGGCCGGCAGCACCTTGACGGCCGCGGTCGTCTTCTTGCGCACCTTCGGCGCGACGATCTGGGGCCACATCAGCACAGCGTAGCCGATGCCGACCAGGATCGAGACGATGCCTGGCACGACGAACGCGGCACGCCATCCGCCGTGGTCGATGAAGTAGCCCGTGATCAGCGCGGCACTGGCGACGCCCAGGTTGCCCCACACGCCGTTGACGGCAATGCGCATGCCCGTGTTGCGCCACTTCTCCACCACGATGGCGAGTCCGACGGGATGATAGATGGCGGCAAAGACGCCGAGGACGAAAAGGCTAGCGCCGATTTGAAACGGCGTGCGGGCGAAGGCGGTGGCAATGGATGCACCGCCGATGCCGATAAAGTAGGCGCTCATCATGCCGTCGCGGCTCCACTTGTCGGCAAGCCAGCCGGCAGGCAGCGCGAACACGCCGAATGCGACGAAGCCGGGCGTGGCGTATCTGAGCAGGTCGGCGTAGCCGAGGCCCCAATCGCGGTACAGCGCCAGCGCCGCCACCGTGGCGAAGATCAGCATGAAGAAATGATCGAAGAAGTGGCCGATGTTGAGCAGCAGAAAGTGCAGGCGCTCGCGCATATGAGGGCTCCCTGGGCCGGCGTTGACCGCCTGTTCCAGCCCTCAGGCTAGCGCGTTTGCGCGGGCCGTGGAACCGCCACCGGCATGGGAGCTGACCCTGGTCAGGCGCATGGTGGCGGATGACCGGTGTCTTCAGCCCCGGACCGATACCCTGACGGTCTGGGCGGCACCCGAGGTGGCGCCGGAGGCGTCGGCGACCACGACGTCGAAGCTCGCGACATTGGTGCTGGTGCCGTCGTGGGCAAACAGCACGTGGCCGCCGTCCAGATCGGCCTGCGTGAAGGTGGTTGCAGCGCGCCTCGGCGCACCGGCGAGCGCCACGAAGCCGTGCGTGGCGTTGGATACCGTGAAGGTGAGGTCCTTGGCCGCGTCGTCGGGATCGACGGCGTGCAGATCCTCGCGCGTGATCGGCACGGTGCGGCCCTTGACGACCGTCAGGTCGAGATCGCCGGCTATGCCGGGCGGGACGTTGCGCACCTCGGCGCTCAGGCTGCCGCCTGCGGCAAGCGCCAGCTTGCCGTAGCGCACGTTGCCGCTGACGGAGCCGGAGTTGTGAATGTTGATGAGGTTCTTGACGACTACGGTGCCCTGGAGGTCGCCGTGGATCTCGGCGCTGCCGGTCTTGACGGTGCCGTAGCAGCGCCCGTGCGGGTGGATCAGAATCTGCTCGGCCGCCACGTCGCCCTCGACGTAGCCGTAGACCTCCATCTGCCGGCAGTTGCGGATCTCACCCTTGATGATGGTGTCTTCCCTGACGATGAGTACGCCTGCACCCTGTTTGCCGTTCACTGACCTGCCCCATCTTCGTCTTCGTGTGCCGTCGCCTGACGATCCGGCACGATTGCGCCGGCTTCGGGGCCGGCCGCGCCAAGCTACGCCAGGACAGGGCCGTAGGGCAAACCGAGACGGCTTGAGGTGATGGGTCTTTGGAGTAGATTGGTCGGCGAGTCCCGATTGTATGCCTCCTGTTGAGGTCATTGGGGAGATTGCGCCATGTTGCAGTTATTGCTGCGAACGACGTTGCTGGTTGCGGGCAGCCTGGGCCTCCTGGCGCATTGCGCCGCGGTCGAGGCCGCTTCTCCCGAGGAGAGGACCACGGTCAACGTGGGGACCGCCGCAACGGTGCGCTACTCGACGCCGCCATATGCCTTTCCGATCGTGATCCTGCTTGCCGGCGGGAATGGCGTCCTGTCGCTCTCCAGACACGGCTGGGCGACAATGCTGCAGGGCAATTTCCTGGTCCGCTCGCGAGACCATTTCCTGGCAAACGATCTGAAGGTGGTCCTGCTCGACGCGCCGTCCAACCACAGCGGGTCGGACGGATTGAACAACCAGCGTCTGACGGACGAGAACGCAAAACTCGTCGGCATCGTCATCAAGAAGTTGCGTTCGAGCTTTCCCGGCCAACCCGTTTGGCTCGTAGGAACGAGCACCGGCACCCTGTCTGCGGTCAATGCCGCATCCAAGCTGACAGGTGCGGTGAGGCCGGATGGCATCGTGCTGACCTCGCCGATCACCAAGACCGAGCCCAACTTCAGCCTGCCCGTTGAGCACTACTCGGTATTCAAGGCTGAACTGAGCAAGATCCATGTGCCAACCTACGTCGTGTCCCATCGGCAGGACGGCTGCTCGCGCAGTCTCGGCTCTGCCCTCGGCGGTCATCCGGAGGCGATTCTCGATGCACTTACGGGCGTGGCCGGCGACAAGAAAGAGCTCAAGGAGTTCGACGGCGGCGGCAATGTCGGCCCGGCGTGCGAAGCCTTCGCCTACCACGGATTCAACGGTATCGAGGACGATGTGGTGCGCAACATTGCAGCCTTCATCAAGGCCAACACGCCGGAGCTGCCCTGACCGAGTGACGCCCCGCGCCGGCGGCTCACGACGATGCCGCCCGGCCGAGATCTCCCCCTGCGATCGGGCACCGTCAACGCCTTGGAAGCGCTGGGAAATCCTTAACCTTCTCGCGAAAGTCTTTCACAAACATTTCCACCCCATACTTCGGCCGATCTCAGGGACGGCCGCCGATGATGTCGAGCACTTCTGTGATGTTGGAAGCGGTGGAAGCTTTCATGGCCGTGCGCCGGAAGCGCGGCATCAGCTTTCCCCCCACCTTGGAGCGGCAATTCGAGGCCGATATGCATGCGCGCCGCTGCGCGCGCCTGACCATAGGGATTCTTGTTTCCGCGGCTATCTATAATTTGTTCCTGGTCGCCGACTGGCTTCTGGTGCCGGACGTGTTCTGGAAAGCCACGGTCCTTCACCTCTGCATCGTCACACCTTGGATGCTGACCGCAGCCTGGCTGATATCCAGGCGACCGACCCCGTTCGTGCGCGAATGCCTCGCGGCTAGCGTGCCGCTTCTTATCATCATGCAGATCGACTACGGGTTCGCATCGACCACAAGCGTAGGTGCGGCGCACTATCAATACGTGGTGATCCCCACGCTGCTCTACACCAATGTCTCACTGCACCGCCTGGTGTTCCCGTTCGCCCGCGCGGTTACCGCGGCCGTCATCCTGTGCCATGGCGCGTTGGTTCTGACAGCGGGCTATCTGTCGAGCACGGTGGCCACCATGATCCTGGTGCAGCTCGCCGTCTGCGCCTACATCACGCTCGTCGCAAACTACACGATGGAGCGCGATCTGCGCCGCGCCTACCTCTATTCTTTGAGAGACCGTCTCCGTCATGCTCAGGCGGACGCAGCGTCGAGACGGGATGCGCTCACGGGCTTGGCCAATCGTCACCATCTGGAGGAGGAGCTGGCCAGGCTCTGGGCCATGCCGGCGGCCGAATGCTCACCCGTATCCATCGTGATGGGCGACATCGATCATTTCAAACACCTCAATGACAGGTACGGGCATGGAGCCGGCGACCTCTGCCTGAAGCGGGTGGCCGCAATCCTGACCGCCGAGCTGCGAGGCGCTGAAGATCACGCGGTCCGCTACGGCGGGGAGGAGTTCTTGCTACTGCTGCCAAGGATGCAGATGGTCGACGCGATGCGGGTCGCCGAGAGGATTCGCCGCGCAATCGAGAAGGCCGCCATCCCCAATGAAGGCTGTGGACTGCATGGCGTCGTCACGGCGAGTCTCGGGGTCGCCTCTTCCGCCGTAACCGATTTGAAAGCCAGCGAGCTCATCGCGGCAGCCGACAGCTCGCTCTATGCGGCAAAACGCAAGGGCCGGAACCAGATCTGGCCGCCGCTCGCTTCAACGGCGGATTCGGCCGCCGTCGTGACCACGATTACAGACCGTCGCAGCGCGTAGTTCGCGCAAACGGTTCTGCAGGGTGGGCGACCGGCAAGCGCCGCAACCGCAACAAGCCGGCATCAAGCCTCGGCCGCCGGTTTGGAGGTGCGCGTCCAGGTCTGATCGCGCTTGAGGAAATCGTGCAGGCTCTTGCCGGGCTCCACCCGGAAGCGGTCCTGCTGCACGGCGAAGCCCTCGATGCGATCGAGGCGGAAGGTGCGGAAATCCTCGCGCAGCTCACACCAGGCCGACAGCAGCCAGACCGGCCCGAAATAGGCCAGGCACAGCGGCCGCACGGTGCGCTCGGACGCCTCGGCGAGCGCGTTTTGATAGCGGAAGTACACCTTGAGCTGGCTGCGCAGCGCACGCCGAAGCTCGGCCAGATCGAACTGGATCGGCGCCATGTAGTGGTGCGACGGCGCCAGCAGCGCCGTGTTGGCCATGTAGCCGCGCAGGCGATCGGGAATGACCGCCTCGATCTTGGCGATGACGTTGCTCGCAGCCTCGGCGAGCTCCGCGTCGGCCCACGATTCGACGATCCTGGCGCCGAGCACGAGCGCCTCGATCTCCTGCTCGCTGAACATCAGCGGCGGCAGATCGAAGCCGGCCTTGAGGACGTAGCCGACGCCAGCCTCGCCCTCGATCGGCACGCCGCTGGTGATGAGGTCCTGGATGTCGCGGTAGATGGTGCGCTCGGAGACCTCCAGCGCCGCGCTGAGATCGCGCGCGCGCACCAGGTCCTTGCGGCGCATGAACTGGATGATTTCGAACAGTCTGTCGGCGCGACGCACGGGGGTTACTCACGCTGGCTCGAAGCTGGGCTCGCACCCTAAGCGATGGCTCCTGACAACACGCTGTCAGGAGCCTGTCAGGGCGGCCCGGACCTCCTGACAGCAGGGTGTCAGGAGGCCCTTGCTATATCCCAAATCACGCGGCCACGAGAGACGAGTTTGGCGTCCGGCCGGCCCGCGAAATTCGGTCGAGGCAGCCGTTGGCGGCCCGACACGACCACCAGATGACAGGAGAGGCGCAATGACCTGCAGAGAGCTTGCAACCACCGCCTACGGGCCACCCTCCACGCTGACGTCCCGCTTTGCGGGACGGGTGGTGGACCTGTGGCGGGCCTATCTGGATCGGCGCGCCCAGTGGGCGACGGTGCGGATCCTTCACTCGCTCGATGCCCGCACGCTCAAGGACATCGGCATGGACCCGAGCGAGATCGAGTCGGTCGTCTACGGCCGGAGCGAAGATCGGCGCCGACGCTAGCACGAGACGCGCTCGACAGGACTGCTTGGAGGGCGGCGCCTTTAAGAAGGCGTCGCCTCGTCTTCGACCTCGCCACGGGCCTGCAGCCAGAGCATCACCAGCCAGCAGGCAAGCGCCCAGGCGCCGCCGAGCGCCCAGCCTGCGAGCACATCCGTCGGCCAGTGCACGCCCAGATACACGCGGCTGGCACCGACGAGGATGGTCAGGGTGATAACAACAGCAAGGACGTAGACCTTCACGCGGCGGTCCGACTGCGTGCGTGCCAGAAGCGCGCCCAAGGTCAGGTAGACGACGGCGGCCATCATGGCATGTCCCGAGGGAAAGCTTGCGGTGTAGACCTCCGCCCCATGCGGCACCAACTCCGGCCGCGGACGGGCAAAGGCCAGCTTGGCACCCTGGCTGACGATGACGCCGCCGAGGACGGAGAGGAGCACGGCGACGGCGGCGTGGCTGCGCCGGGTCATCATCAGAAAGACGGTAACGGCCAGCACCATGAGCACAAGCACGGCCGTGCCTCCGAGCGCGGAGATGTCGCGCACCATCTCCTCGAACCAGCGGGGTCCGATGGGATCGGCGAGATCGCCGGGCGTGCGCAACGAGAGGAGCAGCCACTCATCGAAGCGGCGCGTGCTGCCCTCCACGACCTCGTCGGCGAGCCTGGCAAACGCGAAGAGACTACCCGCTGCCAGGATCAGCGCAACGAGCGTCACGCGCTCGGCACGGGCAACGGGCGCGATAAGCGCTCGCAGCCGCGACAGCATGCCCTGCAGATCGGCCATGGCGGAATAATTGTGGGCGCGCCGGGCCGCGTCAATGTCGGGGCTGGCCGGCAGGCTCGATGTAGAGCTCGCCGCCGCGCTCGCTCAAACGATAGTGCTCAGAGCCGCTCAGCGCCTCGAGGAGTGCACCGATGAGGTCCATCTCGTGAGCTGCGTTGCTGTCAGCGGCGGCGGCAAGACGTCCGGTCGGGAGGGTGGCAAGGTCGGTGGTGAGGTTCGGCGTCATGGCTGCGCTCCGTGCTTTGATCCTCCCCGACCCTAGGAAGGTTCAGCGCGTGCCGCTGTCACCGAGGGAACAGGAGCGCCGGCCGCGACGGTCCGGGCCGGCAGGGGCCGGGCTTGACGCCGCTCCGCCGGCGCCCTGTGATGCCCGCAAGCTCCCCGAACACGATACGAGGCCCCGATGACGAACCGCATGGTCAAGCTGGCGCGACGCCCCAAAGGCATGACGACGCGCGCTGATTTCTCGATCGAGGATGGACCCCTGCCGCAGCCCGGACCCGGCGAGTTCCGCGTCAAGGTGCAATACATCTCGCTCGATCCCGCCATGCGCGGCTGGATGAGCGAGGGGCGCTCGTATGTCCCGCCGATCGCCCTCGGCGACGTCATGCGCGCGTACGCGGCCGGCATCGTCGAGGCCTCCAACAACGCGAGCTTCAAGGAGGGTGACGCCGTGCAGGGCATGTTCGGCGTGCAGAGCTACGCGATCTCGAAGGGCGAGCGCGTCTACAAGGTCGATACCGGCCAGGCGCCGCTCGCGCGCTGGATCGGCGGGCTCGGCATGCCGGGCTGGACCGCCTATTTCGGCCTCATCGAGGTGGGCCAGCCCAAGGCCGGCGAAACCGTGGTGGTGTCGGCGGCCTCCGGCGCGGTCGGATCGGTGGTCGGCCAGATCGCCAAGATCAAGGGCTGCCGCGCGGTGGGCATCGCCGGCGGACCCGACAAGTGCCGCTACGTCACCGAGGAGCTGGGGTTCGATGCCTGCGTCGACTACAAGGGCGGCAAGCTCGCGGCTGATCTCAAGGCCGCGGCGCCCAAGGGCATCGACGTCTACTTCGAGAATGTGGGCGGCGAGATCCTGGACACGGTTCTCATGCAGATGAACCTGTTCGGGCGGATCCCGGTGTGCGGGCTGATCTCGGCCTACAACGCAACCGAGCTGCCGTCGGGGCCGAAGAACCTGCGCGCCGTACTCACGCAGCGGCTCAGGATGCAGGGCCTGATCGTCTTCGACTGGGCCAATCGCGTGCCGGAGGCCATCGCCCAGCTCGGCCAGTGGCACAAGGACGGCAAGCTCAAGCTGCGCGAGGACGTGCGCGAGGGCGGCGTCGATGCCTACCCGGACGTGCTCAACCTGCTCTACACAGGGGGCAACCTCGGCAAGCTGGTGCTGAAGGTGTAGCCCACGCTCGTGGGAAAACCGCGCTTGTCGGTGTCATGAACTACCGTCACGGCTATCACGCGGGCAGCTTCGCCGATGTGCTCAAGCACGCGGTGCTGGCGCTGGTGATCGAGCATTTGAAGCGCAAGGACGCACCGTTCCGCGTCATCGACACGCATGCGGGTGCCGGCCGCTATGCGCTCGGCTCGGTCGAGGCGAGGAAGACGGGAGAGTGGCGCGACGGGATCGGCCGGCTGATCGGGCCGGACGCCAAGCCGTTGCCGGATGTGGTCGCGCGTCGCCTGCGGCCCTACCTCGATGCGGTGCAGGCCGAGAACGCGGACGTATTCGCAGCCTATCCCGGCAGCCCGTGCCTGGCGCTGCGCCTGATGCGGCCGCAGGACCGGCTGGTCGCCAACGAGCTCAACGAGGACGAGCGCAGCAACTTGACGGCGGCTGTCGGCCGCGACGCGCGCGCCAAGGTGATGGCGCTCGACGGCTGGCTGGCGTTGAAATCGCTGCTGCCGCCCAGGGAGCGGCGCGGCGTGATCCTCATCGACCCGCCGTTCGAGGAGCCGCGCGAGCTGGAACGCCTGACGCGCGGGCTGGCGGAGGCGCTCGAGCGCTTCGCCACCGGCACCTACATCGCCTGGTATCCGATCAAGGACCCCAAGCCTGTCGCGCGCTTCCACAAAGCGGTGGCAGCCATGGCCTTGCCCAAGCCGCCGCTGTGTGCGGAGCTTTTCGTCCGCCGCCCGAGCAATCCCGATGTGCTCAACGGCTGCGGACTCGTGATCGTCAATGGCCCTTACACTCTGGAGGGCGATTTGGCCGCCGTGCTGCCGGAGCTATGCCGCCGGCTGGCGCAGGCGCCCGGCGCAACGCACCGCCTGAGCGGGCTGCAAGAAGTGGCTCTCCGCGCCCTGGAAAAACGGGCGCCGCCAGGAAGCGGCGTATGCGCATTACGCCCTAATTTGCAAGCACGAATTTGCCTTGCTTGTGTGCAGGCAATCATCGATACTCCGCGGCAGTTCGGGCGGCCTACCGACCCGGCGGAGACTGCTGAGACTGTACTGAGATGCACTGCGCAGACGCGTCATCGTTATCTCGCGCACCTCACGTTCCCCGACATCGGACGAGACTGCCTTGGCTTCACCCGCGTCAACTCTGGTGGAGCTGACGCGATCCGCAATTCTACCGGGGATATGGAGACCTCGCATGCGGCAGAACGGGACTGTCAAGTTCTTCAACCAGTCGAAAGGCTTCGGCTTCATCACGCCGGACCAGGGCGGCAAGGATGTGTTCGTTCACATCACCGCCGTCGAGCGCTCGGGGATCGGTCCCCTCGATGAAGGCATGCGGGTCTCGTTCGAGACCGAGCCCGACAAGCGCGGCAAGGGGCCGAAGGCGGTCAACTTGCAGGTCGCGCAATAGCGCGCCAGCGCGGGCGGCGCAGCGGCTGCGTCACCGGCCGGCCACGAGAATTGTGGATTTGGCGTAAAGCGGCGCCTGCGTGGCGCGTGCCGATAGGCAAGGGCAGCGATCTTGGGCAGAATGCCCGGGGTCGCTGTTCCATTTTGCGGGCGGCAGCGGGAGCTCATGACGAGGGAGTGAACCGATGAGCAAGATTGTGCGTGCCTTCCTGGCGCTTGCATGTGCCGGCGTCGTTCTTGGCGCCGGCGCGGCCGCAGACGCCGCATGCGTGACCAAGGCTGGACGCGGGACCGCCGGCACGCGCGACGGCGCCAAATTCCAGGCGTGGGAAGCCGTGCTGCAAGCCACCGACTGGAGCTCCTGGGCGGCCTTCATGGCCCAGGGGGCAGAGCCCGGCGTCGCGCCGGGCTACAAGGTCAGCAACCTCCGCACCAAGTGCGGGAAAGGCGGGATGCTGGGCCAGGAATGTGTGATGCAGGCCAAGCTCTGCAAATAGGCAGAGCCGTAGATGCGTGACCCAACTGCAACGGCCGTTGCGAAAGCGGCACGGCGCGGTTGTTGCCCGCAAGTCTTCCTCGCAAAGCGAAGAGGCGCGGCGGCATACTCGGCCGCTCTTGTGTCTCGTGGAGGTAGGACATGCGTGGAATGTTGCGAATGGCCGTCGGGGTCGCTTCGCTTGCCGCCGTCGCGCTGATCGGCACGCAAGCGGAGGCGAAATGTGCGCGCACGAGCGCCTACGGGCTCGGCGTGGCCAAGGAAATGGCGATGGAGATGGCCAAGATGAACCTCGATCTCGCCATTTCGCTGTCGGGCCAGAAGGCCAAGGGCCGCGTGCACTACAAGTGCACCGGGCCGATGCTGCTTTCGGAATGCAAGGCGAGCCGGCGCGCGTGCAGCTAGGCCATAGCGCTGCGGCCGATCACGACGTTGGGGCCGCCCGATCCGCTTCGGGCGGCTTCTTTGCACCGGCACCGGGCCTGAAACCGGAAATTTAGCAATTCGTTGTCTCTGCGCACTAGACTTGGCAATGACCACATGAGCGACATGGCGGCAGATATCCACGCAAGGGCAGGATTCATGAACAAGGCACTGTTGATCCTGGCCGTCGGCGCCATCGCGCTGATCGGTCTCGGCTCCGGCAGCGAGGCGGGCCAGCGCGCAAAGAGGAAGGCCGCGGCCGCAGCCACGGTCGAGACGGGCGAGCATCCCAAGTCCGCCTACTACCACCGGCGCAAGGGCAGCCGCGTCTATGGCTACCTGGGGCGTCGCCGGGTGGGCGGCTACTCCTATGGCAAGGAGGACGTGATGAATACCTACGGGCTGACGCGCGGCCTCTACGGCAGCGTGAACAGCTACCGCGATCCGTTCGTCGACCGGCAGACGACGGCCGGTCCGTTCGACCACGGGTTCTTCTTCGATTCCGGCAATGGTCCCCGCGGCGGCGATTCGCCCTATCTGCACTGAGACGCCGGGAGATCCACACAGGCTCTCCGGGCGCGACCCAATAGGCGCTAGGCATCCGCCGCGTGCCGGCTATAGCATGCGCGCGTGCGGCGGCTGTTGCCGCGAGGGAGGGCTCCTGCATGCGCTCATGGTCACGATCGGCGGCGCGCGTCGCCATCTTCTCCATCATCGTCTGCGCCTGCGCGACGGCGGCATCGGCCAAGTGTCAGCGCATGGGCTTCACGGTCAACGACTACGGCAAGGAAGGGCCCACGCGCGACGCCAAGAACCTGCTCGACAAGTCCATTGCCGACTGGAGCAAGGAAAAGGGCATCAAGAAATACACGGTCGGCAAGAAGGACGTGACGTGCGAGCTGTTCCTCAACTTCATCGTCTTCGACGAGCACACGTGCACGGCGCGAGCGACGGTGTGCTGGGGTGACAATGCCGGTGCCGCACCGGCAAAGAGCGCGCCGGCAGCCAAGCCAGCCGCGCGGCCCGCGAAGAAGGCGAAAGCCCGCCGCATCAGGTTGAGCCCCGCGACAGCCCGACGGGCTGTTGTGCCCACTGCCTCGACGCGCCGTCAGTGCGCGGGAGCGAGCCGGTCGAGGCGCAGGCGATGGCGCTTGTCGGTCAGGAGCAGCACGCCGCCGAGACCCGCAAGCAGCGCGCCGAGCCCGGCCGCACCGCCGAGCACGAACATGATCATGATCTGATACCTGGCGGCCTCGGCCGGGTCGGAACCGGCCAGGATCTGGCCCGTCATCATGCCGGGCAGCGAGACGATGCCGGCGACCGCCATGGTGTTCAGGAGCGGCGTCATGGCCGTACGCATGGCGTGGCGCAGCACGGAGGAGAAGGCCTCGAAGCGCGGCGCGCCCAGCGCGATGCGCGCCTCGATCGCCGCCCGCTCGCGCTCGACCCCTTCGGTCAGCGTCTGCAGCGCCAGGCTCACCGCGGTCAGCGTATTGCCGAGCACCATGCCGAGGATCGGGATGATGTAGCGCGGCGCGTACCAGGGCGAAGGGTTGATCACCAGAGCCACCGCATAGAGCGTGGCAAACCCGCCGACCAGCAGCAGGGTGAGATGCCCGAGCCCGTAGGCCCACCAGTCGCGGAAGCGCCGCTCCTGCCGCTGCATGAGCTCCCAGCCGGCGACCGCCACCATCACAAGGCCGATCAGCACCGTCCACCAGGGCGAGGTTTGCGCGAAGATGAACGCCAGCACGTAGCCCACCGCGCCGAGCTGCACGGTCATGCGGACGGCGGCGATGGCGAGGCTGCGCTCCAGCCGCAAGCCGAACACGACCGAGATCAGCCCGTTGACGAGGAGCAGCAGCGAAGCGACGCCGAGCGCGGTGGGGGAGAGCGCGACGAGGCTCATGCCGCGGCGCTCCGCTCCGGGTGCGCGGTGGTGTTCTCGCCGGCAAGCCGCAGCCGGCCGTGGGCAAGACGAGCGATCTGCGCGGCGTCGTGGCTGACGAGAACGACGGCGCGGCCGGCCAGGAGCTGGAACTTGATCAGCTCCTCGGCGAGCGCGGTCGTGGCCGCATCGAGGGCGGCGGTCGGCTCATCGAGCAGCAGCACCTGCGGCTCGTCGGCAAGAGCCCGGATCAGGCCGAAGCGCTGACGCTCTCCCGTCGACAGCGCAGAGATCGGCCGGTCGAGCAGGCCAGCATCGAGCGCCAGGGCCGACATGAGGCGATCGAGCTTGGCGGTCACCCGAAAGTGGGGTCGGGCCGTGGCCTCCCACCAGGCCGGCTCGGCCGACGCATAGCGTACGCGCCGGCGCCATGCAGGCCCCGTCAGCTCGCGTCGCTCGATGCCCTCGAGGAAAATGTAGCCTTCGACCGGGTCGAGGTCGGCGATCGCGCGCAGGAGTCGCGTCTTGCCGGAGCCGGACGTGCCCTCGACCGCCAGGCATTCCTGCGCCGCAAGCTCGAAGGTGAGCGGCGGCAGTCCAGGCACCGACAGGTAGTCAATCCTCAGCACCGCGACTGTCCTGTGAAATCGCCGGAGTCGTCCCTTAGCAAGTGACGATTGCCGCCGACCAGGGCAAGAGGCCGCCAGATCGGGCAAAACCCCAAGTTGTCAACGGCTTCCTCGGGCGAGCGGCCCAGGTCGGATATCCGTCCAGACGCCGGTCAAATCCAGGTCAAATCCAGGTCAAATCAGGAATCCCTTGGCCCTCGACCTCGCGCTCGAGCTCCTCGACGGCCTGCTCGGCACCCGCCCAATAGGGATGCACCTCGAGCAGCTTCTTGAAGGCCTGCAGCGCGCCTTTCTTCTGCCCGGCCTCGCGCAGGATCTGCGCCAGACCTTCGAGCGCCTTGAAGTGGTTGGGATCGAGCGCCAGCGTACGGCGCAGGTCACCCATCGCGCGCCCGAAGTCGTTCTTGAGGAAATACACGTAGGCGCGGCGATTCCATGCCTCGGCGAAGTCCGGCGCCAGCTCGACGGCAAAGTCGAGCAGCTTCAGCGCAAGATCGTTGTTCTTCGCCCCCAACGCCTTGGTCGACCGCTCCATCAGCACATCGATCGTGGGACTGCCCGAGTGCTGCCAGATGCGCTCGATCGCGTCGGCAATGGCTTTGGCGCTGTCCTCCCCGTCGGCGGTGGCCAGCAGCGCGTAGAGATCCGAGAGGGTCTTTTCCCGCTCCGCCGGCGTCTTCGGCAGGGTCGAGCGTGGGCTGGCGGCTTCCGCCGCCCGAGGCCAGACGGCGGCGGCAGGCGCGCCGACCAGAACGGCCAGGGTGACCGCGATGATGCTGGCGAGGGATGTGCGAATCGGCATCACGAGCATGCTGCCAGCATAGCCGGGCAGCATTGCGGCCGTCAAAGCCGGACCGCCGTGCTCAGCCCTGCCGGGCCTTGAAACGGCGATTGGTCTTGTTGATGACGTAGACGCGGCCCTTGCGGCGCACGACGCGATTGTTGCGATGTCGCGAGCGCAGCGACTTCAAGGAATTCCTGACCTTCATGGCCAACGCCTTTGCCGAACTGGTAAAGATGGTGGGCGCGACAGGGATCGAACCTGTGACCCCTACCATGTCAAGGTAGTGCTCTACCGCTGAGCTACGCGCCCTGATCCCGATAGCGCCTTTTTGCGGATGGGCTCGTATATCGGCAAACCAGTGGGGAGGCAAGCCGCCGTGAGCCGGGCCGTTCCGCCCGGGCTCCCCGGCCCGGCGCAGAACCTGGCCCCCCCGGCGGGAGCCTCCGGCGACAGCAAGATTGAGGGTGCACCCTGGCCCGGCGCCCGAGCACTGCTCCCCAACAAAGCTCAAAGCTTCTCGACGTCGCCCGAGGCGACCAGCCCGATGAGCATCGTCACCGCCCCGCATTGCTGCGAGACGGCATCGGAACTCCACTTGCCGTCGTGCACGTACTTGCCCTTCGTGTACTGGTTGCTGAAGCTCCACAGGTAGGGCGAGTTGATGCGGTGGCCGCGGTAGCCCCAGCCGTTGTACTGCTCCCACCTGTAGAGCGTTCGCTCCAGACCCCAGTCCTCCTGCCCGCCGAACTTCTCATAGACCATCGCGTCGCTGGCGCTGCTCTCCCAGTCGCTGGGGGGATTCCAGAGCGTGGGCCGGCCGGCTGGCACCTGCACCGTGCGCGCGGTGAGGGGATCACCGTTGTGCAGGTGGGTGCGGAAATTGAAGCCCCCCTCCATCGCGTGACAGATGCCGATGAAGTGCCACGGGATGCCGAGCGGCTGGGCGACCTTCTCGTAGCGCGGCCGGTACCTTTGCAAAAACGTGACGTTCTGGTTCACCCCGTACTGATACTTGGACTGGATCACGCACGTCTCGAACAGCTTGCGGTATTCGGCCTTGATGGCCTCGAAGGAGGGCGGCCGGGCCCGGCCCTCGGTATCCAGCAGGGGCGCCCGACTGCGCTCGGCGCGATGGATGCGGCCCAGGAGCTCGGCGGCCTCGTCGGCGACATCGGAGGCGGCGCGGCTCGTGTCGACCCGGTCGATGAGATCGACCAGCCGCGGCATCATCTCCCTATAGCTCTCCTGCTCCTGCAGGCTCATAGGCGCGCGGCGGGCGGTGTCGCCGGGAGGCTCCGCAACCCCGGCGCTTCGCGCGCGCTCTTCCAGATTTTGCAGCTGCCGGAGCGGGCTTTGCCGAGCTTGCTGCGCGGCGGCGCCGCGGAGACTGCCTGCCAAGGCAACGGAGACCGAGCCGATGAGCAGGCCACGCCGATGGATACGCGACACAAACATGCTTTCCCCCTTCGTACACATACACGGCAATCGGCGCGTCAAGACTTCGCACAAGGGTGGCAGCGTGGGAAGCGCCCTTACCAGGCAAGCGCCGGCATGGCGGCAATCGGCGCGAAGGACCGATGCGCGAACAGCTTGGCCAGCGTTGCCGCGTTGAGGCCCTCCGGCACGTGCACGGCGCTGGCAATGAACAAAGAGGGCAGTCCCGCACCATGTGCGCCGCGCAAGTCGGTGTCGATGCCGTCGCCGATCGCCAGAACGCGCTCCTTGGGCACCGCATGGCCCTTGAGGCGCTCGATGGCGGCGATTGTGCGCCCGTAGATGGGCCCGTGCGGCTTGCCGGCATAGGCGACCTCGCCACCCTGCGCCGCGTAGGCTGCAGCCAACGCGCCGGCGCAATAGACGAGGCGGTCGCCGCGCTCCACCACCAGATCCGGATTGGCGCAGATCATGGGCACGCGCCGTGCCAGCAGGCGATCGAACAGGTCCACGTAGTTCTCGGGCGTTTCCGTGGTGTCGTCGTAGAGGCCGGAGCAGAGCGCCACCTCGGCCGCCTCAGCCGCGACGAGACGTACCTCGAGGCCCTCGAACAGCCCGTTGTCGCGCTCGGGGCCGATGTGCAGCACCGCGCGGCCCCGCCAGGCCTCGAGCATGCCGCGGGTCACATCGCCCGACGTCACGCCCAGGTCATAGGCTTCGCCCGGAACCCCAAGCCGCTCGAGCTGGACCACCACATCGGTGAAGGGCCGCGGGGCATTGGAGAGCAGCGCCACGACGCCGCCGCCAGCGCGAAAGCGGGCGCACGCCTCGCACGCTGGCTGATATGCCCGTGCGCCATTGTGCATCACGCCCCAGATGTCGACGATCCAGGCGTCCGAGTCCGGCGCCAGACCGGCAACGGAGGACAGGATGGGAATGGCCGCATTGGTCATTGCGGCCTCACCTAGCCGGAGCGCAGCCGACAAATCAAGCGGCCGTGCTGCCCGAGGCGATCTCTTCCTTCACCAGCCGCGGGCCGCCGAACAGCGTCCCCTTACCGAACAGAACGCCGAAGCCGAGGATGCGCGCCAGCAGCCAGTCGTCCTCGATGCGCCCGACCACGAGCGTGAGGCCGAAGTCGGACAGATAGCGGCAGATGTCGGCGGCCGGGATGCGCCCGCCGCCCGCCGCCGGCAGACCGTCGAGGAATACCGGGGCGTCGAGCTTGACGAACTGGAAGCCCATCACCTTGAGCGAGCCGAAGTCCATGTCGAGGTCGGTCACCTCGTCGAGCGCGAAACCGAAGCCACCCGCCGCCAGGGTGCCGAGCACCTCGGCGTGGCCGGGCGTGAAGGCACGCACCTCGCTCTGCGGGAACGACAGCACCAGGCTCATCTGGCCTTCGCTGCCGGGCTGCACCGCGGCGACGTCGAGAAAGCTCTCGTCGGTGAGCGCCTCGCCCGTCACCGTCGTCAGCACCGAGCCCTGCCGCCCGCGCTCGCCCAGGCGGCGCGCCACCCGCGCAGCGCGGATCATGCGCGCTGCATCGATCTGCGGCATCAGGCCGGAGCCCTTGGCCGCGCGCTGGAACTCGCTCTGATCGAGCGTCACCCCATCGGCGGTCAGCAACCGCACGCTCACCTCGAAATGGCGCGGGCGTCCTTCGGCCAGCGCATGGATCGGCTCGAGCAGCACCTCCATGCGCTCGGCGGCGATGGCCTCGGCGATGCGCGCGATCTGCGGATCGAGGGTCGGCGGCGCGCTGCTGGGCGGCGGGGCGCCGTCGTCGTGCTTGCCGGGATGCAGCGCCGACCACCACGTGCGCTGAGCGGGGGCCGCCGCAGCGTCCGCTGGCGGGGCTTCCGGCGCCGGGGCGGTGCTCGCGCGCTTGGCAGACTCCTGCATGGTCCGGGCCGCCGTCTGCAGGGCGGCAACCGATTGGCCGATCAGGGCCTCGGTGGCGTTGGCGGGCTCGGGCTTGGCCGCGGGCCCGGCCGCCGGCTTGCCGTTGAGCTCGTCGGCAAGCTTCTTGATGAGGTCCTGGATGAGCTCGACGCTCATCTCGGGCTCTGCGTGGGCGGCCTCCAGCGCGGCCCGCGGGAGATGCTCGGGCTCGGTCTCCTCCGCCTCGTCGCTTGCGGTTGGTGCGGCAGCCGCCGGTGCAGGCGCCGGCTCCCTCGACGGCCGCAGGCCGAAGCCGTCGCCGGGGTATGGCTCGGAGAGCGGCCGCGCCTCGCGCTGGTCGGACGCTCGCGACCAATGTGCCGATGCCAGGTCGGCTTCGCCGCCGTCGCCCCCCGCCAACAGCGAGCGCCGCGCCACCAGATGCACCGCCAGCAGCGCCGAGTAGACCGCGAGCGCCGCCACCATGCCGGACCAGAGCGTCAGCCCCAGGCGCAGCAGGAACCACGCCCCGAAGGCCAGCGACAGCATCGTCACCGAGAAGACGACGAAGGCGTCGGCGAAGCGCGGATTGATCGAAGCCTCGTCAGTGATTGCGATTTGTCGTGCCATTGCCCCTGCCCGGTCGATTGATTCGCAAGGGAAAAGCATTCGCACGGCATGCTGTAAGCGCAACCCGCGGGGCCGATCTATCGACAGCTTTTCCCCGCAGGGCGCGATCGGTGTCGGCCCTATTGCGCCGATCACTGTGGCGCAAGGCGGCGCAATACGCTTCGCTATCGGCACACTACGGCGCCGTCTCATTGCAGGAGCAAGCTCGCTTCCAGGTTACGCCACAGCCTTCAGCACCTTGGCGATGCGATCGCGGATCTCGGCGATGTCGGCCTCGGTGGAGATCAGCGGCGGGGCCACGATCAGCGTGTCCATGGCCACGCGCACGTAGATGTCGTGGTCGTGGTACATGCGCTCGGTCGCCTCGTAGCCTCTGAGGCCCGGCTTGCCGGGGATGGATTCCAGATCGATGCCGCAGAGCAGGCCGACGGTGCGGATGTCGACGACGTTGGGCTCCCCCTTCAGGCTCATCATGGCGTCGGCAAAGATCGGCTCCAGCTTCTTGGTGCGCTCGAACAGACCCTCGTCCTTGTAGATGTCGAGCGTGGCAAGAGCCGCGGCGGCGGCCAGCGGGTGGCCGGAATAGGTGTAGCCGTGGAACAGCTCCACCATGTGCTCCGCCCCTGTCATGAAGGCATCGTAGATCGTCTTCGACGCCATCACGCCCGCCATCGGCACGGCGGCATTGGTGATCCCCTTGGCGAAGGTGATCATGTCCGGCTCGACGCCGTAACGCTCCGAGGCGAAGCAGTGGCCGAGCCGCCCGAAGCCGGTGATGACCTCATCGAAGATCAGCAGGATGCCGTGCTGCGCGGTGATCTCGCGGAGCTTCTGCAGGTAGCCCTTGGGCGGCGCCAGGATGCCGGTGGAGCCCGCCACCGGCTCGACGATGACGGCGGCTATTGTTGAGGCGTCGTGCAGGTTGACGAGCCTCGTCAGCTCGTCGGCCAGATGCGCGCCCCAGGCGGGCTCGCCCTTGGTGAAGGCCTGCTCGGCGCGATTGTAGGTCGACTGCAGATGATCGACGCCCACCAGCATGTTGCCGAACTGCTTGCGGTTGGCGACGATGCCGCCGACCGAGATGCCGCCGAAGCCGATGCCGTGGTAGCCGCGCTCGCGTCCGATGAACCGCGTGCGCGCACCCTCGCCCCTCGCCTTGTGGTAGGCGAGCGCGATCTTGAGCGCGGTGTCGACGGCCTCGGACCCCGAGTTGGAGAAGAACGCGTAGTCGAGGGAGCCGGGCGCCAGCAGGGAGAGCCGCGACGCCAGCTCGAACACCTTGGGGTGCCCGTACTGGAAGGCCGGCGCATAGTCGAGCTTGGCCGCCATCTCCTGGATGGCCTTGACGATCGGCTCGCGGCAATGGCCGGCGTTGACGCAGAAAAGGCCCGATGTGGCGTCGATGACCTTGGTGCCGTCGGGCTTGAAATAGTGCATCCCCTTTGCGCCCGCAAAGAGGCGCGGCCGCTTCTTGAAGGCGCGGTTGGCGGTGAATGGGACCCAATAGGGCTCGAGCTCATTGGGCTTTACGTCGAGCGGCGCCATGGCGGTCTCCGCGGGGGTTGGAGGGTCGGGTTGGGGGTGTTCTAGCAGGGGGCTCGCGCGGCTCCAAGCATGCCCCGCGCAGGTCTGCGGCGAGCCTGCGGCATGGGGCGCGCCCGGGATTTGCGAGGCCGCGCCGCGGTACTGCCACACACCTGCCGGGTTGACGCTCCGATTTCGGCGCACCCTGACCCAAATCGCGGGCGCATTTAGCTCTTATTAGGCGAATCGGCACGAGATGCGGGTGTGTGCAGCTAGTCGCCCCAAGAACCGAACGTCCTGCGTCTCCAGGAGGAAGCCCGAAATGCTGATGAGCGCGATCGAGGGAACCCGGTCAAGCCCCTGCTACCCCGAGTTGGCGGGCAAGCGCGTCCTCATTACCGGCCTGTCCTCGAGTTGCGGCGTCGACATCGTGCGTGCGTTCGCCGAGCACAAGTGCCGCCTCATCCTGCAGTTCGACGAGATGAGCGAGAAGATGCAGACGATTGCCGAGATCGCCGCACCGCACGCGCTCGAGATCAAGGCATTCGGCCCGGTCGAGCGCACCACCGACGACGTGGTTCAGTTCGCGCGGGCTGCAGCCCAAGCTTTCAGCGGGCTCGACGCGGTGGTCAATCTGATCCCGCTGGGGCTCACCGATGTCGACCCGCAGGCCGACCCGGCCGACATCGAGCGGATCGTGGCAGCCCGGCTTCTGCTGCCCTGCCTGCTCTCCAAGGTCGCCGCCAATCGCATGGCGATCAGCTGGAACGAGGGCGTGATCGTCAACATCGCCACCCTGGGCTCCGAGGCGGAAGGCGCTTCGCGCGCGCTGGCCGCGGTCACCAAGGCGGCACTCGCCGCCATGACGCGGGGCCAGGCCGAGGAATGGGCCGACAAGGCGATCCGCTTCAACGCGATTGCGCCGCCGGCGGCACAGGCGGAAAGCCCCGGCACGGTCGGCGAGCCCGATATCGCCGCGCTCGCGTTGTATCTGGCGTCGGGCCGCAACAAGACACTCTCGGGCCAGGTGTTCGAAGCGGAGGTGGCCAAGGCAGCCCCGAAGATCCCGCGCGTGGCCTGACCGTCAGCTCGGCCGCCTACCGCCGCTTCTGCATGTAGACGATGCTGCCGGCGGTCTTGTCGCAGCCTGCCTCGCAGACGACGACATCGTGGTCGGGGTAGGCGAGGGCGGCGGGATGCGGCGCCCGAGGCCCATCGTCCGCGACATCGGACGGATCGAGCCGGCGCGAGACCCCCAGGCCCAGCGGCACACCAAGGTCGCGGCCCTCGTCTTCTGCTGCAGCTTGTCCCTCGTCGGACGGCTCCGGATTGTCCTCGGCCGGGGCCGCACCATCGTCCTCCGACCCTTCCGTGCCGGCCTCAGCCAACGTCATCGGCTGGCCGGCCCAGGCTGTGCGTTCCTTGCACACGCACATCGTCAGCGCGACGGCGAGCGCCAGCGCGAGTATGCGGAAACGACCGTGCATTGCCGGAAAGCCCTCTCCAAGCCAGTCCCGGCCGCACTATGGCAACGGTCGGTTAACCGATCGTCCCTGGGCTTGGGCAAATCCCGAATATCGAGCGTACCGGCAGGTGTCAGCGCAGCGCCGGGAAGCGCCAGAAGTCGCCTTTGGGCGTGCTGACGCGCTGCAGGATCGGCTCGCGGCGGTCGGGCGGGCGCTCACCCGTCTGCAGAAGCAGGCCGATATCGTTGAGCAGCGCGCCCTTCTCGGCATAGGTCGAATGATTGAGCGCAAGATAGTCCGTGCTCGTCTGCGTTATGTCGATGGTGTCGATGCCCGCAAGCAGTATGGGCCCCTCGGGAGGCACGTCGCCGGCGCGCGGAATGCCGCCGGCCACCTGGCGCGCCGCCTCCATCGCCAGGTCGTTGGCCGAGCAATAGAGGGTGACGCCGCGGCTGTACTGCTTGATGTTGGCGGCAAGGCCGATGAACACGTCGCGGTCGACATCGGGGGCGGCCAGGATGACCTCGTTGAGCTTCACGCTCGGGGGCAGGGCGGGGCCAAGCTCGCGCAGCACGTTGAGCAGCGGCAGGTTGCCCATGCTGTGGGCGATCACGCTGACGCTCTTGGCGCCGGTCTCCTGGAGCACGAGCGCCAGGAACTCCTTCAGATAGGACTGGGCCTGGGTGGCACTCTCGCGGTCGTAGCCGTAGCCGAGGAACCCGCCGCCCGATGGCCAGCTGTAGAGGAACGAGGCGCCGTCGAACTTGAGGTCGTAGGCCATCTGCGCGGTGCGGAAGAGCGCATAGTCGAAGGCCGTGTTGTAGCCGTGCACGAACACCACGGCCTGGTCCTTGAAGGCGCTGCTGGCCCCGATCCGCTCGCGCGCCATGGCAAGGAATTGCTCGCGCGTGAGCGTCTTCAGTTCCTTGATCGTGAAATGCTTCTTGGGGTCTTCTGCCTGCTCGTAGACGGTGACCTGGAAGTAGGGGATGCGGATGGCGAAGGGGCGCTCGATGTTGGGCACCTGGTGCGACCTGGGCACCGTTACCAGGGCATGCCCGAGCTCCAGCCGGTGTGCGCGCGCGGTGGTGTAGGAGATGCGCTTGGGCTCGTCCTTGCGCACCCTGTCCGTGCCGTAGAAGACCGGCACCACGTCCCACCCGGCCTCCGGCGCCGATACGGCGCCCGGGGCGGGCGCGGCGCTGCGCGCGCCATCGTCCTTTGCGGGAGGCGTTGAAGCCGCCGGCGGCGCCGCTGCGGCGGGAGGCGGGGACGGCAGGCCGGCGGGAGGCGCGGGCGGTTCAGCGGGAGACGGTTGCGCGGCGGGGGGTGATGGCGGCGCCCCACCCGTCCTGGGCAGGCTTCGGGGAGCCGGTGGAAGCTCCGTTACCTGCGGCGCCTGCTCGGTAGCGGCTGGGCCGCGTGTGGCACCGCCGGGCTTCATCGCCTCGCTGGAGGGCGGGGGTGAGGCGGCAAACTCCGGCACGCGCGCGCCGAGCACCGACAGGTAGAGCATGATCGGGATAACGAGGGCCAGTGGCGCGAGACGCGCCAGTATCTGGGCCATGCGCGGCAGCGAGCGCGTCGCATACCAGATGAAGGCGTAGAGCAGCAGCGCCCCGGCAAAGATCGCAAGGTAGATGGCCGGCGGTGAAGGCTCCCCCATGGCGTCGCTCCTCTGCGTCTGCCCCGGCAGGCGTGGTATGACAAACCCATGGGAACGACAAGGTCTGCCCGCTATCGCCTCCAGTCGCCCCAGCACTTGCCAGGGAGTTTTGACGCGAGGGTGACGGCTCGATAATGGCAACCTCCCGCCTCGCCGCCGTTCTCCTGCTCACCGCCGCCATGACGCTCACCGGCGCCAACGTGGCGTTCGGCAAGGCGATCGTGGCCGAGATCCCGGTCTACGCCTTCGTGCTGTTCCGGTTTGCCGTGGCGAGTGCTGCGCTTGCCGTCATGGTGCGCAGCGAGCCGGGGCCCCGCCTAAAAGATATGCAGGCCGGCGCGTGGCGCGACCTGGCGCTGATGTCGCTGCTCGGCATGGTCGGCTTCACGGTTTTGATGTTCGAGGGCCTCAAGCGCACGGCGGCCGCCGACGCCGGCATCATCACCGCGACCCTGCCGGCCGTCGTGGCGGTGCTGGGCGTGCTGTTCCTCGGCGACCGCCTGTCGCGTGTGCAACTCCTGGCGGTGGCGCTGGCGGTGGCAGGCCTGCTGCTCGTGCAGGCGGGCGCCGCACGCGGCGCCTCGACCCTGATTGGCAACCTGCTGGTCGGTGGCGCGGTGCTGTGCGAGGCGAGCTTCGTCATCCTGGGCAAGCGGCTGGTGCCGCCCTATCGGCCGCTGCGGCTCTCCTTCGGCGCCAACCTGGTCGGGCTGGGACTTTCCATTCCTCTTGCGCTGATCGACGCGCCGTCCCTCGATCTCGCCGCCATCCGGCCCGGAATGTGGCTGCTCGGCACGTGGTATGCGCTCGCCGCCAGCGTCATCTGCCTGTGGCTATGGTATCGCGGACTGCCGTATGTGGAGACGTGGCTTGCGGGGCTTGCCACCGCGGCCATCCCCGTCGTCGCGCTGGCGACCTCCGCGCTCTATCTCGGCGAGACCATCGACCCGCCCAAGCTCGCCGGCGCCGCGCTCGTCATCTCAGCCATCGTGCTCGGCGCACTCTCGCCCCGGCCCCTCGCGCCACCGCCCCCTTGACACGTTCGTGAGCTTGACAGGCACGCTTCGCAAGAGAAATTCTGCGCTGTTGAGCCATTGTTTGCCTCTGTCCTCTTTCTGCCTGCGTGTTGAACTCTGAGAGTTCGGACCGTGACGACCAACCTGAAAAAATACCAGCGGATCGCCCCGTTGTATGATCTGCTCGATTTGCCGTTCGAGCGGCGCCGGTATCGCGCCATCCGGCCCTTGCTCTTCCGCGGCATGAATGGGCAGCTGCTGGACGCCGGCATCGGTACTGGGCGCAATTGCGAGTTCTATCCGCCGGAAGCCATCGTCTCCGGCATCGACATCAGCCCGGCGATGCTGGCGATCGCACATGACCGGTGCCCGACCCTGGCGGCCGGCGGCCGGCTCTACCAGATGGACGTGACCAAGTTGGAGTTTCCGACCGGCTCATTCGATGCCGCGGTCTCGAGCTTCCTGTTCTGCGTTCTCCCCGATCCGCTTCAGGTCCCAGCACTTCGCGAGCTTGGACGTGTGGTCAGGCCGGGCGGGCTCATCCGGCTGCTGGAGTACGTCCGGCCGCAGGGCACGGTGCGCCGTATCGTCTCCTACATCTGGCAACCGTGGGTCAGGTGGGCGTACGGCGCCAGCTTCGATCGCCACACGGAGCGGCATGTTCCCGCCGCCGGCCTGGAGCTCCTCGAAAGCCGGTTCGTCGTCGATGATCTCCTGAAGCTGCTTACGGTACGCGTGCCCAGCCGCACTGCGGTTTAGGGCAACGCCCGTCCAATAACTTGCTTCGGCGTTTGTCGCCTCTGGGTCCCGGATATTTCGCTTCGCGAAATTCCGGGATGACATCAGCGCGTCTTCACCACCACCTTGATGGCGTCCTCGACGCGGTCGCGGGCGTAGCGCAGGGCCTCGGGCAGCTCGGCGAGGGGAAACGTGTGCGTGTGGATCTTTGTGGCGTCGAAACGCTTCTCGCGCATGAAGGCCTCGGCGCGGTGGGTGGCGCTTCGGCCCTCGCCGCGGATGCCGTAGAGGTAGATGTTGTTGGTGACGAGATGGCGCCACGTCGACCGGCACCGGCTCGTGCGGGAAGGCGGCGAGGCAGATCTTGCCGCCGCGGTTGACCATGCGCCCCGCCTCGTTGACGGCGTTGGGCGCGCCCGAGCACTCGATGACGTAGTCGACGCCCTTGCCGCCGTTGAGCCGGCGCACGGCCGCCACGGCATCTTCCTTCGTCGCATTGACGACATGGTCGGCGCCGAGCTCCAGGCCCTTCGCCAGGCGTGCCTCGCGCGTGCCGGTGAGGATGACGGGAGAGGCGCCGAGCGCCTTGGCCACCGCCACGCCGAGGAGGCCGATGGGCCCCGGGCCGATCACCACCACGCTCTCGCCGGCGACGAGGCCGCCGAGCTCGGTCAGCCCGTACATGGCCGTGCCGGCGGTGACGACCAAGGTCGCCTCCTCGTCCGACATCGTGTCGGATATGCGGATCAGCGTGTTGATGTTGTTGACCGCGTACTCGCAAAAGCCGCCGTCGGTGGTGAAGCCGTTGGCGCGATGGCCCTTGTCCACCTCGCCGTAGTTGAGGCCGTAGTTCAGGCAGGACGTGTACATGCCCATGCGGCAGCGCTTGCACTGACCGCAGCCGGCGTGGATCTCGACCGTGACGCGGTCGCCGATGGCGAACTCGTCGACGCCGGGCCCGAGCGCGGCGACGGTGCCCATGTACTCGTGGCCCGGCGTCCAGTTCTTGTTGAAGGGCAGCCCTCCCTGGACCATCGCCGGCGGACCGTGCGCGATCACCTCGAGGTCGGTGGCGCAGATGGCGACCGCGTCGATGCGCACCAGCACCTCGGCCCGCTTCGGCACGGGCACGACCTTCTCGGTGAAGTGAAGCTTGCCCGGATCACCCAGCACCCAGGCACGCATCTTCTCCGGCACGGGCATGTTGGGGTTCATCTTTGACGCCGGCTGGCGCGTACATGGGGAAGCTCCATCTTTGTCATCCCGGAATTTCGCGAAGCGAAATATCCGGGACCCAGAGTCAGGAATTTAAACCCAGTTGTGGCCCCTGGGTCCCGGATATTTGCTGGCGCAAATTCCGGGATGACACCTACGCGAGATGCTTCATGCGCTCGCGGCCGGTTTCGCAGCGGTTTGCACGAAACTCATCGCGAACAATCTCGCCGCGTGATGCGGTCGATCAGGCCGCCTGATGCCTTGCTATTTTTCATCGAACTCCAATTCCCTCTCGCTGGCAATCGCCGCCTCACCTGGGGCAAGATGGCGAGCAATCGCTAAATCGATGGCGCACATCGAGCAGGGTGGAACGATGCCGAACGCGAGTGGCAAGTCGAAGAGCCGGGACATCAAGGTCTCCAAGGGCGCGGTCGACGAGGCCTTCAAGGCGCTGTCGAACTGGGGCCGCTGGGGCAAGGCCGATGAGATCGGCACGCTCAACCACATCACGCCCGCGGACATCATCGCCGCAGCCAAGCTGATCCGCCTGGGCAAGGTGTTTGCGCTCGGCATGCCGCTCGGGCTCAAAGGCCCGCAGCGGGGCCTGTTCGGCAAGCGCTGGAACCCCATTCATACGATGCTGGCCACCGGCACCGACGCGCTCGCCGGCAGGCAAGGCGGCCTGCTCTATTCGGACGATGCCCTCAACATGCCGATCCAGTCGGCAACGCACTGGGATTCGCTGGGGCACATTTTCTATCACGACAAGATGTACAACGGGCATCACGCTAGCGCCGTCGACTCGGACGGCCTCTCCAAGCTCGGCATCGAGCACGCCAAGGACAAGCTGGTGGGCCGCGGCGTGCTGCTCGACATCGCGCGCTTCAAGGGCGTCGACACGCTGAAAGACGGCGAGGGCATCTCCAACGACGACCTCAATGCTTGCGCGGACGCCGAGAAGGTGGAGATCCGCAAGGGCGATTTCGTCATTGTGCGCACCGGCCAGATGGAGAACTGCCTCGAGCGCGGCGAGTGGGGCGGATACGCCGGCGGCGATGCGCCAGGCCTCAAGTTCGAGAGCTGCTACTGGCTGCAGGACAACCAGGTCGCCGGCGTCTGCTCGGACACCTGGGGCGTGGAGGTGCGCCCCAACGAGACCAAGGACGTGAACCAGCCCTGGCACTGGGTGGTGATCCCGGCCATGGGCCTCTACATGGGCGAGATGTTCGATCTCAAGGAGCTGGCCGCCGACTGCGCCGCCGACAAGGTCTACGAGTTCTTCTTCTGCGGCGCGCCGCTCAACATCCCGGGCGCGACCGGCTCGCCCATCAATCCCCAAGCCATCAAGTGAGGCGCCAATCCCCATGAAGCTCGGCTTCTTCACCATGCCGATCCATCCGCTCGGCAAGGATTGGCGCCAATCGCTGCGCGAGGACCGTGAGGCCTTCATCCTGGCCGATGAGCTGGGCTTCGTCGAGGGCTATGTCGGCGAGCACACCACGGACGCGGCCGAGAACATCACCTCGTGCATGATGTTCATCGCCTCGCTGGCGGAAGCCACCAAGCGCATCCGGCTCGGCACCGGCACCATCAACATGCCCAATACGCATCCCGCCGCCGTGGCCGCCAACGTCGCCATGCTCGACCACCTGCTCGACGGGCGCTTCAACTTCGGCATCTCGCCGGGCGGGCTGCTCTCGGACGCGGAGGTGTTCGGCAACCTCGACGCCAACCGCAACGAGATGTTCCTGGAGGGCATCAACCAGGTGCTGGCGATCTGGGCCGGCGAGGCGCCGTACGATATCGACGGCAAGTACTGGAAGATCAGCACCAAGCGTACGCTGATGGCCGACATCGGCCAGGGCATCCTGGCCAAGCCGCTGCAAAAGCCGCACCCGCCCATCGTCGTCACCGCGGTGGCGCCCTTCTCGAAGGGCGTGATGGAGGCGGCCGCCCGCGGCTGGGACCCGATCTCGGCCAACTTCCTGCTGCCGCAATGGGTGAAGAGCCACTGGCCCAAGTATGCGGAGGGTTGCCGGAAGGGCGGGCGGCCGGCGGACCCGGCGAACTGGCGGGTAGCCAAGAGCGTTTTCGTCGCCGACACGGATGCCAAGGCGCGCGCGTACGTGACGGCGCCCAAGAGCCCCTACCGGCTCTACTACAACAACCTGCTGACCAAGCTCAAAGTCGCCGGCCGCGCCGAAGCCTTCAAGGCCTCGCGCGCGGAGCCCGACAGCGCGCTGACGCCGGAGGGCGTGCTCGACAAGCTGGTGATCTGGGGCTCGCCCAAGAAGGTTGCCGACGACCTGCTGGCGTTCCGCGAGGAAGTGGGCGACTTCGGCACCTTGCTCTACGCCGGCAAGGACTGGCTCGACCGCGACCTCGCCCGCCGCTCCATGGTGCTGCTGGCCGAGAAGGTGCTGCCGGCGGTCAATTCAGCCATCGGCAAGGGCAACAAGGCCGCTGAGTAGCGTGCCGCATGCGCGACTCCGTGGTGAGCTCCGTCGAACCACGGCTGGGGTGGACGCCGCCCGTCCTTCGACAGGCTCAGGACTGCGGTTGGAGAACAACGGCAACCCGAGAAAGCATCGCTACGATTTGCGGCCGCGCACGCGCACGATCCGCCAGCCATGCTGATCCAGGGTTTGTGTCACTGCCCGGTCGAACAGCTCGCGGTAGGAGGGCGACACCTCGAGGCGGAAGGCATCGTAGTGGGCGGGCACAACCTTGCGGCCGACCTCTATGGGCGACTTGCAGACGAAGTCCGACAAAAGCCGGCCATCGCTGTCTTTGACGGTCCAGGCGGCGCTCATGGCACAGGCTCCCAGTTGGTGGCGCAATCCTTGTGCAGCCACTTGCGCAACGGGGCTGTTCCTCGAGGAACAGTCTGCCTGAGCCTACCAAACTTTTCTGAACGTTGTTTGAAAACGCCCTTTACCCGGCGTTCAGCTTAGCCCCCCGGCGCGTTGCGAATGCCCTGTGTAGGGTAGTGATTCGGGACGCCCGAGGCTATGTCTTGCGAGTCACCCCGGCCATTTTTTCGAGCACCGCGCAGATCGCGCCCGTGTCCTCCGCGCCACGCCCCGCCGCCAGCACGCCCGCATGCAGCGTCGCCGACAGCGTGAAGAGCGGGGCCGGGCAGGCGAGACCCGAGGCGAACGCGCCGATCACGGTGAGGTCCTTCACCCACGTCGTCGAGCGCATGGTGGCGGGGAGGTAGTTGCCGTCGGCCATCATCGGCGCGCGCAGCTCGAACACGCGCGAGGTGCCGGCGCCGGAGGCGATCACCTCCACCGTCTGGTGCGGATCGAGCCCGGCCTTCATCGCCAGCACCATCGCCTCGGCGGCAGCGACGTTGTGGATGGCGACGAGATGGTTGGCGATGAACTTCATCTTGCTGCCGTTGCCGAAAGCGCCCAGGTCGTGGACCTTGCGCGCAAAGCCGAGGAAGAGCGGCTCGAGACGCTTGATGTGGCCGCCATCGCCGCTGGCATAGACCACCAGGTCCTTGACCGCCGCCTGGGCTCCGGTGCCGGACATCGGACAGTCGAGCGCGGCGTGCCCGGCCTTCTCCAGGATCGCCTTGAAGGCCATCTTGTCGTCCAACGACAGCGTGCTGGTCTCGATCACGGTGCGTTTCGCCGCTCCCGCGCTGGCGATCACCTCGGCGATGTCGAGCGCGGCGCGCGGCGTTGGCAGGCTGGTGATGATGTCGCCGGCCGTCTCGGCCACGGCCTCGGCGCTGTGGGCGATCTCCACGCCCGCCGCATTTGCCTCCCGGTTGCGGGCCGCGTCGATGTCGTAGCCCACCACCTTCCAGCCGTCGGCGGCGAGGTTGCGGGCAAAGGCCCCGCCCATGATGCCGAGCCCGATGATGCCGATGGTGCCTTTCATGGATGGCCTCCCTGACGCCGCCCGGTGGCGGTTTTCTGCGCCGGACTCGTTGATTGCAGCACGGCGCGCCACAATTTACCCTCCCCCTCGAGAGGGAAAGCAGCTGCAGCCGATCTAGCCATTCCGGCGACCGATCAACAAGGGCACGCTTGCGCAAAGGATAAGCCATGACGCTCCGCTTGCAGAAGCCTTGGATCGCGCTGACGCCCGAGGCCGTGCGCGCGATCCCTGGCCAGCTCGGCGTCTATCAGCTCGCCGATGCCGCGGAGCGCATCGTCTACATCGGCTTTGCGGGTGGGCGCAGCCTGTTCGGCCTGCGCGGCGAGCTTGAGCGCGCGCTCAAGGAGCGGACAGGCGGCGCCTGCTGCTTCCGCTACGAGGTCAATCAGCAGTACGCGACGCGCTACCAGGAGCTGCTGATGCTGCACGTCGCCGATCACGGCGCGCTGCCAATCGTCAATCAGGCCGATCCGCCCGCCCGTCTCGGCCGGCTGAGCCCGCTCTAGGAAAGGTGATCGCCCGTGCATCTCGAGCCTACCGACGAGCAAAAGCAGATTGTCGCCACCGTGCGCCGCTTCGTGCGCGAGGAGATCGTGCCGCTGGAAGCCAAGCTCGATCCCGACGCCAGCGAGCTGCCGCCCGAGGACTTCGCGCGGCTGAGCGGACAAGTCCGGGACATGGGATTCTGGGGGCTCGACATTCCGGCGGACTACGGCGGCGCGGGCGTCGATCTCGTCACGCGCACGCTGATGGCCGTCGAGATGGCGCAGCACCGGGCCGGCCTCTATGTGCCATGCTACGGCGTGTTCGGTTCAGCGGGGCTGGCCCAGCTCTACGAGGCGACCGAGGCGCAAAAGCAGCGCTATCTCCATCCGATGCTGCGCGGCGAGAAGCGGGGCTTCTTCGCGCTCACCGAGCCCTCGGGCGGCAGCGACCCGGCGCGCGCCATTCGCACGCGCGCCATCAAGGACGGCGACGACTGGATCATCAACGGCTCCAAGGTGTTCATCTCCGGCGCCGACAAGGCCGATTTCGGCCTCGTGTTCGCGCGCACCGACGCCGACAAGGGCCGCGCCGGCATCACCTGCTTCATCGTCGACACCGACACCAAGGGCTTCCATGTGCGCCGCATCGTGCACACGCTGCGCTCGTCGCACTACGCCGCCGAGCTGCAGTTCGAGGACATGCGCGTGCCCGGCGCCAACGTGCTGGGCGAGGTGAACAAGGGCTTCGCCATCGCCAACGACCGACTGAGCCGGCAGCGCATCCCCTATGCCGCGGCGTGCATCGGCGTGGCGGTCAAGGCGCAGGAGCTGGCGATCGACTACGCCAAGCAGCGCGAGACCTTCGGCGCGCCCCTTGTGACCCGGCAGGCGGTGCAATGGATGATCGTCGACAACGAGATCGACATCCGCACCAGCCTGTGGCTGACGCTGGCGGCCGCCGACAAGGCCGACCGCGGCGAGCCCTATCGCATGGAGGCCGGCATGGCCAAGCTGGTCGCCAGCGAGGCTGGCGGGCGTGTGGTGGACCGCGCCATGCAGATCCACGGCGGCTACGGCATGACCAAGGACCTGCCTTTCGAGCGCTGGTATCGCGAGATGCGCATCCGTCGCGTGGGCGAGGGCCCCAACGAGGTGCAGCGCCACGTCATCGCGCGCGACCTGCTCGGCAGCGGTTTGCGGTGAAAGACCCGATGGGCCCAAAGGTGTGATCTCGAGGCGGCCGTGCTGGCTGCCCGGCGACTTGGCCGCGTTCGGAGACGAATTCTTGACCCCAAGCGGACGTTGCAGTCGGGCTCAGTCCAGCCGGCTGTGGCAAGCGATGGCTCAGTTTCCCGCGCTTTCCAGGTGCTGGAAGCGAGCCACGTGCTTCAACTCAAATTCGCTGCGCAGCAGGTCCATGATGATTTCATCGTATCGGCGGTCGTTGAGGAGGTTGGCGCCGCGCAAGCGTCCGGCAGTCTTGAATCCTAGTCGCTCGTACACACGCCTTGCCTCGCGGTTGTACTCGTGTACTTCCACCCTAATGTTGTGAAGATTTCGAAAGAAAAACCCGTACTCGCAGATCAGTCGAGTGGCTTCGGTACCGAAGCCCTTTCTTCGCGACGTGGCCTCTCCGATACCAACGAACATCTTGGCGACCAGCGCATGGGTGATCTCGAACAGACCCCCAAACCCGATCAGCCCGCCGGTGCCCAACTCGATCACCGAGAACTCGGCGCTGTCGGGCCTTATCCGCGAGTTCTGCTTGTAAGCCTCCTGTCGCATTTCCAGTGTGTGCGCTTCCCCGGGAGTGCCTAGTAGGGCTGTGAATTCCAGATCCTGATTCCACCGCGCGATGGTCGGCACGTCCTCCTGACGCATGAGCGCCAATCCGACACTGTTGCCCTTCATGATCATGACGCGATCAGAGGATTGCTGGTCATTGATGTTTGTCACCTGTCGCTCCGGTCCGTGCCCAGTGTGCGCGGCCACCAAAGATAGAGCATCTCCGGTCTTTTCGCTGCTGGCATAGGGCAGGAGTGTCGGGCAGGCGGTGCAGCGTCAGTGAGACCCTACTGAAGTCGGACCCGGCAACCTGCAAACGGCCAACTTCGCGCAACTCCTATCCGACCTGCGCCTTGTACCAGTCGAGCAGCTGCAGGCCGTCCCAGGCGGTGACGCCGTCGTGCGCGAGGATCTCCGCGAAGGTGCGCTCGACGTGGCCGATGCGGTGCGGCACGCCCGAAAGATAGGGATGGCAGGAGATGGCCATGATCTTGGCGCGCTCCGCCGACTCCGCGTAGAGGCAGCGGAAGTGGTCCATGGCGCGGGCGTGGAAGGCTTCCGAGGGGAGGTGCTGCAGGTTCATCATGACGATGTCGTGCACCTCGAAGGTGTAGGGCAGCGCCACCATCGGCCCGTGCTTCGTCTTGAGGGTGACCGGGTCGTCGTCGAGCACATAGTCGCCGATGTACTCGATGCCGGCCTCGACCAGATAGTCGAGCGTGTCGAAGGTCTGCGTCAGGCCCGGCCCGAACCAGCCGCGCGGCCGCCTCCCTGAGAACTTCTCGATCACGTTGAGCGTCTTGGCGATGACGCCACGCTGGTCGTCGAGCTTGTGCATGGGGATCTGCTCGTAGGAGTGCGCGTTGAGCTCCCAGCCCGACTCCATGCACGCATCGATCACCTGGGGGTAGCTCTCGCAGACCTTGGCGTTGATGGCGACCGTGGGCCGCGCGCCGACGCGTTCATACATCTTGCGCATGCGCCAGAAGGCGACGCGCATGCCGTACTCGTGCCAGCTCCAGTTGGGCAGGTCGGGCAGCTGCGGGGCGCCCTGCGGCGGGGAGATCACCATGCGCGCCATGGCCCGCGACAGGTCCCAGTCCTCGAGGCTGAGCACCGGCCACACGACCAGCCGGATGCCCTTGGGGAACTTGAGGGGCGGCCGCTTCTCGATCGGGGAGAAGGCGAGGCGTTCGCGCGGGTGCATGGGAACTCCCTTCCGTTGAGCGTCCGGCAGGCAGCTTAGCCCAGACCGCCCTGGCGCTCCAGGAAGCGCGCCACGTCCGCGGCACCCTCGCCGGTCTTCAGGTTGGTGAAGACGAAGGGGCGGTCGGCGCGCATGCGCTTGGTGTCCTTCTCCATCACCTCGAGCGAGGCGCCGACGTGGGGGGCGAGATCGATCTTGTTGATGACGAGGAGATCGGAGCGGGTGATGCCCGGCCCGCCCTTGCGCGGGATCTTCTCGCCCTGCGCCACGTCGATGACGTAGATGGTGAGGTCGGCAAGCTCGGGGCTGAAGGTGGCGGCCAGGTTGTCGCCGCCCGATTCGATCAGGATCAGGTCGAGGTCGGGATACTTGCCGCGCATCTCCGTGATGGCGGCGAGGTTGATGGAGGCGTCCTCGCGGATCGCGGTGTGCGGGCAGCCGCCGGTCTCCACGCCCATGATGCGCTCCTCGGGCAGCGCGCCGGCGCGGGTGAGGATCAGCGCGTCCTCCTTGGTGTAGATGTCGTTGGTGATGGCGCAGATGTCGTAGCGGTCGCGGAACGCCTTGCACAGCGCCTCCATCAGCGCCGTCTTGCCGGAGCCGACCGGGCCGCCGATGCCGACGCGCAGGGGGCCGTGGGGAGATTTGGTCATGAGCGTTCCTGCTACGATCTGAATAATCGCGTGTACTGCGTCTCGTGGCGCATGGAGGCGATGTCGGCCGCCACCGCCACGCCGCCCACGTCGTCGAGGGTGGCGGCAAGGGCGGCGGCAACGACGCGCGGGATCAGCGGCTCGAGGCGCGCCAGCACGCGCAGGCCGTCCGTCTGCCCGAGCGGGATGAGCCGCACGCCCGCCGAGACGATGTTGGCGGCGAAGGCTTGGGCAAAGGCCTGGGCGGTCGGTGCGAGGGGCAGGCCATGTGCGGCGGCACTTGCCCCCACGGCGACCGGATAGGCGATCGCGCGCCCCGGCGCGGAGAGCGGCGCAAGATCGCAGTGCGGCCACACCGCTTGCGTGGCGGCAAGGAACGCCGCGCCCTGCGCCAAGGTCTCGAGCCGGCGTTCCGCCGAGGGCGCGAAGGCGGCCGCCAGCTCGATGGTCTCCGCAAGCAGGCCCTCGTCGTCACCGGCGATCGCCCGCCACGTCTCGGCGAGGAAGATGACATCCGACGTTCCGGCGCCGTGGATCAGAATGTCCTCGAGCCAGTCGCCGAGCGCGGTCGCGTCCCGCACATCGCCAGCCTCGACGGCCCATTCGAGGCCGTGCGAATAGCTGTAGCCGCCGACCGGAAACGCCGGCGACAGCCACGTCATCAGCCGGGCGAGTGTCGGTATCGTGCCCAAGCTGCTGCTGTGCTCCTCGCTTTCCCCGCGCGCTTCGTCATTCCCGCGAAGGCGGGAATCACGGCACCTAGCCGATCGCAAGAGGAGAGTTGCGTGGGTCCCCGCCTTCGCGGGGATGACGTTGTCTTTTGGTTTGCCGACATCGCCATCAATGCTCGTGAGCACCATCATGATGATGATGCCCGTGGCTGTGGCCGTGGACGGCGCCGTGGCCGTAGGCGCCGCCCTCGGGGTTGAACGGCCGCTCGACGAGGCGCACCTCGGCGCCCAGGCCGCGCGCCATGTCCGCGATCACATGGTCCTCGCGCACGATGAGGATGCGCTCGCCGATCTCCGTTGCCAGATGCCGGTTGCCGAGATGCCAGGCGATGCGGGCGAGCGCCCGCTCATCCGTGCAGGCGATCTCCAAGAGCCGCTCCGGCGCGGCCTCGACGGCAACCATGCGCCCGTCCTCGAGCCTGAGGCCGTCGCCCGCCCGCAGCACCGGCGTCTTGGCGAGATCGAGCAGGAAGTCGAGGCCACCGGAGCCCTTGAGAGCGATCCGACGCCGCGTGCGCCTGTCGTAGTCGAGCCGCACGACGTCGGCTGGCCGCCCACCCCACAGTCCCGCCAGCACGATCTCGGTCGCTCTCAGCATTGACCACCTTGTCGTTGTCATCCCGGCCGGGGCGAAGCGGAGAGCCGGACCCAGAGCCTAAAACTCGACTCCGCCCTGAGCTTGTCGAAGGGCGTTGATTGGCACCGTTGGGGCCTCATGGTTCGACAAGCTCACCACGAGGGTCTTGGTTCTGGGTCCCGGATATTTCGCTTCGCGAAATTCCGGGATGACACCTCATCACCTAATACAAGAAATAGCGTTGCGTCATGGGCAGAGACTTGGCGGGCTCGCAGGTGAGGAGGTCGCCGTCGGCGCGCACCTCGTAGGTCTCGGGGTCCACCTCGATGGTGGGCGTGGCGTCGTTGAGCACCATGGACTTCTTGGAGATGCCGCCGCGCGTGTTCGCCACCGCCAGCAGCTGCTTCTGCACGCCGAGCCGCCGCCCGAGCAGGCCGTCCACCGCCGCCCGGCTGACGAACGTCACGGAGGAGGCGGCAATGGCGCGGCCGAAGGCGCCGAACATGGGCCGGTAGTGCACGGGCTGCGGCGTCGGGATCGACGCGTTGGGGTCGCCCATGGGTGCTGCGGCGATCGTGCCGCCGAGCAGCACCAGGTCCGGCTTCACGCCGAAGAAGGCCGGGCTCCACAGCACGAGGTCGGCGCGCTTTCCGACCTCCAGCGAGCCAAGCTCGTGCGCCACGCCCTGCGCGATGGCCGGGTTGATCGTGTACTTGGCGATGTAGCGCCTGACCCGGAAGTTGTCGTTGCCGGGCGCGTCCTCCTTCAGGGGCCCGCGCTGCACCTTCATCTTGTGCGCCGTCTGCCAGGTGCGGATGATCACCTCGCCGACGCGGCCCATGGCCTGGCTGTCCGAGGAGATCATCGATAGCGCGCCAAGGTCGTGCAGGATGTCCTCCGCCGCGATCGTCTCGCGCCGGATGCGGCTCTCCGCGAAGGCGATGTCCTCGGGGATGTTGGCGTCGAGGTGGTGACACACCATCAGCATGTCGAGGTGCTCTTCCAGCGTGTTCACCGTGAAGGGCCGCGTCGGGTTGGTGGAGGAGGGCAGCACGTTCCTCAGGCCGGCCACCTTGATGATGTCCGGCGCATGCCCGCCGCCGGCGCCCTCGGTGTGGAAGGCGTGGATGGTGCGGCCCTTGAAGGCGGCGATCGTGTCCTCGACGAAACCGGACTCGTTGAGCGTGTCGGTATGGATCATCACCTGCACGTCGTGGTCGTCGGCCACGGCAAGCGCGCAGTCGATTGCCGCCGGCGTCGTGCCCCAGTCCTCGTGCAGCTTGAGGGAGGAGGCGCCGCCCAGAATCTGCTCCACCAGCGCGGCCGGCCTCGACGCGTTGCCCTTGCCCGAAAAGGCGAGGTTCATGGGGAAGCCGTCGGCGGCCTCGATCATGCGCGCCAGGTGCCAGGGGCCCGGCGTGCAGGTGGTGGCCGCCGTGCCGGTGGCGGGGCCGGTGCCGCCGCCCACCATCATGGTGATGCCGGAGTTCAGCGCCTCCTCGATCTGCTGCGGGCAGATGAAGTGGATGTGGGCGTCCATGCCGCCGGCGGTGAGGATCTTGCCCTCGCCGGCGATGGCCTCGGTGCCGGGGCCGACGACGATGTCGACGCCCGGCTGGATGTCGGGATTGCCGGCCTTGCCGATGCCGGCGATGCGCCCGTCGCGCAGGCCGACATCGGCCTTGAAGATGCCGGTGTGGTCGATGATGAGCGCGTTGGTGATGACCGTGTCGACGGCGCCGTCCGCGCGCGAGACCTGGCTCTGGCCCATGCCGTCGCGGATCACCTTGCCGCCGCCGAATTTCACCTCCTCGCCGTAGGTGGTGAGGTCCTTCTCCACCTCCACGACGAGATCGGTGTCGGCGAGCCGCACCTTGTCGCCCGTGGTGGGGCCGAACATGTCGGCATAGGCGGCGCGCGTAATTCTCATCGGCATTTGAGGCGATCCCTCTACTTCGCTTCGTCCAACCGCGTTGCGTGGCTGGTGGCGATCTGCCAGCCGTCGCCGGCGCGCACGTAGACCGCCGTCCAGCGCACCTTGGTGGTCTTGCCGCCGCTCTTGGACGCCAGTGGGCTGATGCCCCGGACGATGGCGGTCCAGCCGCCCGGAACACGGATGACGAGATCCGTGACGGGCGCAGTCTCGATCGCGGGCGCGCCGGCCAGCAGCGCGGCGATGTAGGCCTTCTTGTCGTCGACCTTGCCGGAAGCGCGGGTGTGCGCGAAGCCGTCGGCGTAGATCCTGCGCAGGGCGGGGGTGTCCTTCTTCGCGATCGCGCGGGCGACGGACTTGCGAAACGCGATCACTTCCTCCGCCGTCGCCTTCTCCTCGCGCTCGCTCAGGATCGACGGCGGATGCGCCAAGGCCGCGCCCGTGAGCAGCACAAGCGGCCCAAGGCCCGCGGCAAGCGATGCCGTCGCGCGCATCACAGCGGGCCCATGATCTGCTGGCGGAAGCCGTAGACCTCGCGCCGGCCGGCGAAGGGCACGAGCTGCACCTCGCGCGTCTGGCCCGGCTCGAAGCGCACGGCGGTGCCGGCGGGGATGTCGAGCCGGTGGCCGCGGGCCTTTGCGCGGTCGAACTGCAAGGCCGGATTGGTCTCGGCGAAATGGTAGTGCGAGCCGACCTGGATCGGCCGGTCGCCGGTGTTGGCGACGGTCAGCGTGAGGGCCGTGCGCCCGGCGTTGATCTCGATCTCGCCGGGGGCGGTGATGACTTCACCGGGGATCATGATACCTCCCTCAGCTCAGCACGAGCGCCACGCCGGCGGCGGCAACCAGCGCGCCCGCCGCGCGCACGACGAGGCGACCGCGCGCGCCATCGGCGACATAGGCCGCGGCGAGACCGATGCCGTGCAGGAGAGCCGTGGCGATGGCGAAGCCGCCGGCATAGGACGCGGCCGCCGCTTCGACGGGAAGCTCGCCGCCATGGGCGTGGCCATGCATCAGCGCGAACAGGGCGATGAGTGCGGCGCCCACGGCCACCGGCAGCCGGACTGCCGCCAGCACCAGCAGCCCGAGCACGACGACGGAGGCGAGGATGCCGGATTCCACCAACGGCACCGGCACGCCGGCGATGCCGAGTGCGCCGCCGACGACCATCACGCCGACGAAGGCAACCGGCCAGGCCCAGCGTGCCTTGCCGCCGTTCACCCCCGCCCACAAGCCTACGGCCACCATGGCCAGCATGTGGTCGAGGCCGCTCCACGGATGCCGGAAGCCCGCCGCGAAAGAGACCGCGTGCTCGTGTCCGGTATGCGCCAGCGCCGGCCCACAACCGACTGCAACGAACGCGGCGACAAGAATGGCCGCAATTCCCACGACTGCGGGCCACCAGGAAATCTTGGGTTCGGCTTTCATGAGCTCATCTCTCCTAGCGTATCGGCTTGTGCACCGTGACGAGCTTCACCCCATCGGGGAAGGTCGCCTCCACCTGGACGTCGTGGATCATGTCGGCAATGCCGTCCATCACCTGGTCGCGGGTCAGCACCTTGGCGCCGGCCTCCATCAGGTCGGCAACCATGCGGCCATCGCGCGCGCCCTCCACGACGAAATCGGAAATCAGCGCCACGGCCTCAGGATAGTTGAGCTTGACGCCGCGCTCCAGCCGCCGCCGCGCGACCATGGCGGCCATGGATATGATGAGCTTGTCCTTCTCGCGAGACGTGAGATTCATGCAGCCTCTCTCGACACGGGCTCTTTCCTCCTCAACATTGCCACACGCGAGGCAGCGGCCGCCCGCTCAAGGCCTCGGCAAGCAGGCCGATGTCCCGCTGCAGCGTGCGCCCGTCCGGCGCGAGCGCGCGTACCGCCAGAAGACCGTTCCAGGCGCTGGCACCGGCAACACACGCACATCCCTCCAGCAGTGTCCGCACCTCCTCGAGCCTCGCCGCCGCGTCCGGGGCGGCATAGAGCAGCATCGCGCTCGCGCGCGCGCCGTCGAGCGTCGCCTTGCGATCGAGAATGCCGGCGATCGCGCCATCCGCGCGGAAGGTATCGGCGAAGACGAGCGCACCGTCGCGACGCACCCGCCAGCGGTCGCGGATTGCGCCCTGCCGCACGTCCTCCCCCATCGCGGTGCGGCCGAAGATCAGCATCTCGACGCCGAGAAAGCAGGCGTCGCCAGCCAGCTCCACCTCGGTCGCGCGGTCGAGCGCGGCCCGATCGAAGAGGATGGTCGCCTGCGGCAGCCAGCCGAGCCGGGCGCCAGCTGCGAGCGCGATCTTCACCCGGACCGTGACCTCGTCGTCGCGCGCCCGGTAGATCTTCTCCGCCGCCGCCGTCGTCACGACCGCCGAGGCGCCGGCGGCCAGCGCGACGTCCACCGCGATGCGGTCGCCGCCTGTCAGCCCGCCGGCGGTATTGATGAGCACCGCCTCGGGCGCAGCTCCGCCAGCCGGCTTGGGAAAGCGGGCGCGCATCGCCCCGGCCTGATACAGACCGTCCAGCGCCGTATCAGCCCCATGCCGGACGAAGGAGAGGCGGACCGACCCCTCCGTCCTCGGCAGCCAGGATCGTGCCTGCAGCACCGCCGCCCACCTCAAGCACAAACGTCAGACCGTAAGGTAGCGCCTCACGTCGCTTTCGACCATGCCGGCGCCGGTACCCGCCATGACGATCTCGCCGCGCTCCATGACGGCGAAGTCGTCGGCGAGCGCGCGGGCGAACTCGAAGTACTGCTCGACCAGCAGGATCGCCATCCGCCCCTGCTCGCGCAAGTAGGTGATGGCCCGGCCGATGTCCTTGATGATGGAGGGCTGAATCCCCTCGGTCGGCTCGTCCAGCACCAGCAGGGAGGGCTTGGTCACGAGGGCGCGGGCAATGGCGAGCTGCTGCTGCTGGCCGCCGGAGAGATCGCCGCCGCGCCGGCCGAGCATGGATTTCAGCACCGGAAACAGCTCGAACAGCTCGTCGGATATCTTTCTCTCCCCGTGCGGCAGGCGGGCGAAGCCGGTCTCCAGGTTCTCGCGCACGGTGAGCAGCGGAAAGATCTCGCGGCCCTGCGGCACCAAGGCGATGCCGCGCCGCGCCCGCTCGTAGGCCTTGATGCGCGTGATCTCCTGGCCCTCGAAGACGATGCGACCCGCGCTCACCGGCTGGTGGCCGACGATGGCGCGCAAGAGCGAGGTCTTGCCGACCCCGTTGCGGCCGAGCACGCAGGTGATCTTGCCCTGCTCGGCCGTCACCGACACCCTGCGCAGCGCCTGCGCGGCGCCGTAGTGCAGATCGACATTCTCAACCGTCAGCACGTCTCACTCCAGTGCTTGTGCACCTCTCCCCTCTGGGGAGAGGACATGAGGCCATGACTTACGGCCGCGCGCTCTACTTTGCGGCACACAGGACCATCACTGGCGCGGCCGCAAGTCATTTGGCCGAATTGGTGAGGGGGAACGTGCCAGTTCAGGGAGGCCCCCTCATCCGCCCTTCGGGCACCTTCTCCCCAAGGGGAGAAGGATTTCCGCTGGCCTTAAACTCGAACTCCTTCTGCACCCGGGTCCCGGATCGTTCGCTTCCCACGGTCCCGGCGCTCCGCGATGACGGCTAGCGCCCCAGATAGACCTCAACCACGCGCTCGTTGGCGCTCACCTCGTCGATCGAGCCCTCGGCCAGCACCGAGCCCTCGTGCAGCACCGTCACCTTGACGCCGAGCCGGCGCACGAACTCCATGTCGTGCTCGACGACGATGACGGTGTGGTCCTTGGCGATGTCCTTCAAGAGATCGGCCGTCGTCATGGTCTCGGCATCGGTCATGCCGGCGACCGGCTCGTCGACGAGCAGCAGCTTGGGGTCCTGCGCGATCAGCATGCCGATCTCGAGCCACTGCTTCTGGCCGTGCGACAGGGAGCCCGCCAGCCGATGGCGATGATCGGCGAGCCCGATGGTCTCCAGCGTCTTGCCGATGCGCGCGGCATCGCCGTTGGGACGCCAGAACAAGCGTGCGCAGCACCGTGCGGGGGGCCTTCAGCGCCAGCAGGATGTTGTCCTCCACCGTATGGTTCTCGAACACGGTGGGCTTCTGGAACTTGCGGCCGATGCCGAGCTCGGCAATCGCTGCTTCGTCCTGGGTGGTGAGGTCGATGCTGCCCCGGTCGAACAGCACATCGCCGGCATCGGGCCGCGTCTTGCCGGTGATGATGTCCATCATGGTCGTCTTGCCGGCGCCGTTGGGGCCGATGATGGCGCGCATCTCGCCGGGCGCGAGCTCGAGCGACAGATTGTTGATGGCGCGGAAGCCGTCGAAGGCGACGGTCACGCCGTTGAGATAGAGCAGGCTCTGGGTGATGTCGTGCGGCCTGGCGACGGCACTTTCGACGGCGGCTTCGAGGAGGGCATCCATGGTGCTCTCACTCCGCGGGTTGGGCGGCGCGATGCAGGGCGGAGGATCCCGCTCCCCCTTGTGGGGAGGGGTTAGAGGTGGGGGGACTCCCTGCGGCAGATGTCCTGCGATCTCCCGGAGAGGCAATCTCGTCGGCCCCCCGCTGCGGCAGGAGGCCCAGGATGCCCCTGGGCAGGAAGATCGTCACCAGCACGAACAGCGCGCCCAGGGCGAACAGCCAGTAGGGCGCGAGCAGGCCGGTGGTGAAGGTGGTCTTGGCATAGTTGACGACGACGGCACCGAGCGCCCCGCCGACCAGCGTGCCGCGGCCGCCCACCGCCACCCAGATCACGTATTCGATCGAGTTGGCCGGCGCGAACTCGCTGGGGTTGATGATGCCGACCTGGGGCACGTAGAGCGCGCCGGCGACCGCCGCCATGCAGGCCGACAGCGTGAACACGTAGGTCTTGTAGCTCTCGACGCGGTAGCCGAGGAAGCGCGTGCGGCTCTCGGCGTCGCGCACCGCGATCAGGATCTTGCCGGCCTTGGAGCGCACCACCACCTGGGCGATGAGGTAGCCGAGCCCGAGCGCAATGGCGGAGAGCGCAAAGAGCGCGGCCCGGGTGGAGGCGGCCTGCACATTGAAGCCCAGGATGTCCTTGAAGTCGGTCAGGCCGTTGTTGCCGCCGAAACCGAAGTTGTTGCGGAAGAAGCCGAGCATCAGCGCGAAGGTGAGCGCCTGCGTGATGATCGAGAGATAGACGCCGGTGACGCGGCTGCGGAAGGCGAACCAGCCGAACACGAAGGCGAGCGCGCCCGGCACCAGCAGGACCATCAGCGCCGCATAGCCGAACCAGTCGAAGCCGTACCAGAACCAGGGCAGCTCCTTCCAGTTCAGGAACACCATGAAGTCGGGCAGGATCGGATCCGCGTAGACGCCGCGGGTGCCGATCTGGCGCATCATGTACATGCCCATGGCGTAGCCGCCGAGCGCGAAGAAGGCGCCGTGCCCGAGCGAGAGAATGCCGCAGTAGCCCCACACCAGATCGAGCGAGAGCGCCAGCAGCGCGTAGCACAGATACTTGCCCCACAGCGCCACCGCCGAGGTCGAGACGTGCCACACCGAGCTCTCCGGCACGGCCAGGTTGAGGAAGGGCACGGCGATCGCCGCGGTCGCCAGGATGGCGAGGAAGATCCAGCCGCGGCCGTCGGGAGCCTCCAAGAGCCGGCGCATGATCATGCCTCGACCGCCCTTCCCTTGAGCGCGAAGAGCCCGCGCGGGCGCTTCTGGATGAAGAGGATGACGAACACGAGCAGCGCGATCTTGCCGAGCACCGCGCCCGCATAGGGCTCCAGGAACTTGTTGGCGATGCCCAGCGTCAGGGCGCCCACCAGCGTGCCCCAGAGATTGCCGACGCCGCCGAACACCACCACCAGGAAGCTGTCGATGATGTAGCCCTGGCCGAGGTTGGGCGAGACGTTGTCGATCTGCGACAGCGCCACCCCGGCGAGCCCGGCGATGCCCGATCCGAGCGCGAAGGTGAGCGCATCGATGCGGCCCGTGTTGATCGCCATGGAGCTCGCCATGCGCCGGTTCTGCGTCACCGCGCGCATCTGCAGCCCGAGCGTGGTGAAGCGGAGCGTCGCCAGCAGGGCGGCGAAGATCAGGGCGGCGAATACGATGATCCACAGCCTGTTCCAGGTGATGGTGAGGCCGCCGAGCTCGAAGGCGCCGGACATGAAGCTCGGCGCGCCGACCTCGCGATTGGACGGGCCGAAGAGGGTCCGCACCCCCTGCTGGAGAATGAGGCTGATGCCCCAGGTGGCGAGCAGCGTCTCGAGCGGGCGCCCGTAGAGGTAGGCGATGACCCCGCGCTCGATCGCCATGCCGACCAGGCCGGCGACCAGGAACGCCAGCGGTATGGAGATGGCGATGGAGTAGTCGAAGAGGCCGGGCGCGCTGGTGCGGATCACCTCCTGCACCACGAACGTCGTGTAGGCCCCGAGCATCACCATCTCGCCGTGCGCCATGTTGATGACGCCCATGACGCCGAAGGTGATGGCAAGGCCGATCGCGGCGAGCAGCAGCACGGAGCCGAGGGAGAGGCCGTACCAGAGATTCTGCACGATCTCCCAGCGCGCCAGGTTGTTGTCCACGGCGGCCATCGCATCGCCGGCGGCACGCTGGACGGCTTCGGGCTGACCGGAGATGGCGCCGGCCAGCAAGCCGCGTGCATCCTGGTCGCCGCGGTCGCGAATGACGGCGACAGCCGCGATCTTGTCCGCCTCACCGGCGTCGGCCTTGTAGAGGATGACGGCCGCGCGCGCCTCCAGCAGCGCCTTCTTCACGCGGAGGTCGCTTTCCTTGGCGAGCGCCGCATCCAGCGCCTCGAGCACATTGGCATCCTTGGACTTGAATACGGCCTGCGCCGCCTCGAAGCGCTTGGCGGAATCAGGCGAGAGGAGCGTCAGCGCGCCAAGTGCCGCGTCGATCGCGCGGCGGACACGGTTGTTGATGCGAACCACGGCAAGGTCGGCCGGGGCCGCTCCCGCCATCGGCTGTCCGGTGGCGGCCTCGATCAGCCGATCGGACTTGTCCTTGATGTAGACCGTCTTGGACGCCGCGCTGAACATCAGCCGGCGGTCCTGCAAGGCCTGGATCACCCTGGCGGCGAGCGGATTGCCGCTGGCGGCAACGGCCTCAACGCCGTCGACGGTGTCGCTGTAGCTATCGGCGGCGAAGTGCTCCAACGCAGCAGCCAAGTCGGCGGCCCGGGCTGCCGGCACCGCGAGAAGCGACGGTACGACGGCCAGGACTGCTACAACGAAAAAGGCGCGCAGAAAGCGCATCGCCATCAGGCCCCCGGTAGTAGGTTTTTTCGTGCCGGAGGCGGCAGGACGCCTGCCGCCTCCAGATTTGTTGCTCGGCCTGCCAATCAGCCAGCCAATCAGGCAGGGCGCACGCTCAGGCGCCGCCGCACTTCTTGGTCTTGGTGTTGTAGTTGCCGCACTTCAGCTTCACCCAGTCGCCGACCAGGTCCTTGGAGCCTGGGAGCTCCTTCGACCAGGCGTCGCCGGGGACGAGGCCGGGCGTCTTCCACACCACGTCGAACTGGCCGTCGCCGCGTATCTCGCCGATGAACACTGGCTTGGTGATGTGGTGGTTGGGCAGCAGCTTGGAGACGCCGCCGGTCAGGTTCGGCGCTTCGATGCCCGGCAGCGCGTCGATCACCTTGTCGGGGTCGGTCGACTTCACTTTCTGCACCGCCTTCACCCACATGTTGAAGCCGATGTAGTGGGCTTCCATGGGGTCGTTGGTGACGCGCTTGGGGTTCTTGGTGAAGGCGTGCCACTGCTTGATGAAGGCCGCGTTCGCCGGCGTCTTGATGGACTCGAAGTAGTTCCAGGCGGCAAGGTGACCGAGCAGCGGCTTGGTGTCGATGCCGGCCAGCTCCTCCTCGCCCACCGAGAAGGCGACGACGGGGATGTCCTTGGCGGCGATGCCCTGGTTGCCGAGCTCCTTGTAGAAGGGAACGTTGGCGTCGCCGTTGATGGTGGAGACCACCGCCGTCTTCTTGCCGGCGGAGCCGAACTTCTTGATCTCGGCCACGATCGTCTGCCAGTCGGAGTGTCCGAACGGCGTGTAGTTGATCATGATGTCCTCGGGCTTCACGCCCTTGGACTTGAGATAGGCCTCCAGGATCTTGTTGGTGGTGCGGGGATAGACGTAGTCGGTGCCCGCCAGCACCCAGCGCTTGACCTTCTCTTCCTTGGCCAGATAGTCGACGGCGGGAATGGCCTGCTGGTTGGGCGCCGCACCCGTATAGAAGACGTTGCGCTCGCTCTCCTCGCCCTCGTACTGCACGGGGTAGAAGAGGATGTTATTGAGCTCCTTGAACACCGGCAGCACGGACTTGCGCGACACGCTGGTCCAGCAGCCGAACACCACGGCGACCTTCTCCTTGGTGATCAGCTCGCGCGCTTTCTCCGCGAACAGCGGCCAGTTGGAGGCCGGGTCGACGACCACCGCCTCGAGTTTCTTGCCGAGCAGCCCGCCTTTCTTGTTCTGCTCCTCGATCAGCATCAGCATCACATCTTTCAGCGTCGTCTCGCTGATCGCCATGGTGCCCGAGAGTGAGTGCAGAATGCCGATCTTGATCGTGCTCTGTGCCGTGGCCTTGCCAACCACCGACACGGTCGCCAGCGCAGCGATCGATGCCGCGGCTGCCGTTCGCAGGAACGATTTCATCATGCTTGAACACCACCTATGATGGATTGCCAGGTGGAGGCTAGCGGCCCCCGGGGTGGTTAAGAGCAACCACCGTGCCAGGGGGATCGGCCCCGCCTAAGCTTATGAAAGACAGGCTTAAATCTTGGCTGCGCCAAATGTTAACCGAGGCGCCACCGTGGCAATTATGCCTAAATATTAGGCAATGCATAATAATCGAGCACAAGCAGCCCACAACGCGCGCTCAAGCCCCATGTCTAGTCATGTCTGGTCGCGCGCCCTGTTCCCAGCGCTGATTCAGCCGCGCGCTCTCCTCCTGCAGCATGGCAAGGAACGCCTGGGCGCCCGCGGACATGGGCCGCCGCGACGGCTCGATGAGGACAAGGTCCAGGCCGAAGGCCGGCGCCGCGATGGGGTTCACGGTGTATCGGCGCGGCCGTGTCTCCGACGCCATCATCACCCCCGGCAGGATCGTCATCCAGTCCGTGCGGGCGACGAAGTCGAGCGTGCCGAGCATCGCGTCGAGCTCGAGCAGCCGCGCCACCTGCACACCGTTGGAGGCAAGGTAGGTCTCGATCAGCCGCCGGCGGGTGTTGGCCTTGCCCGGCACGACGAGGTGGAGCGGAGGAAGCTCGGCAAGGCGCACCGGGGCGAGGTGCGTGCGCGGACTGCGGGCGCCGGCGACCAGCACCTCCGGGGTATGTATAAAGAGGCGGCTCTTGAGCCCGGGCGCGCCCGAGAATGCGGGCACGATGGCGAACTCGATCTCGGCCGCCTGCACCTGCTGTGTCAGCGTGGCGCTGTAGGCTTCGACCACCCGCACGACGACATTGGGATGCTCATCGACGAAGCGATCGAGCACCGGCGCCAAGCACGCAGCGCGTCATGGTCGGCATCAGGCCGACGACGATGTTGCCGTCGAGCCCCTTGGCGTGGCGCTGCACGGCGCTCGTCGCCTTGGCGTGCGTATTGAGCAGCTCGATGCAATGGCGGTAGTAGCTGTCGCCGGCGGGCGTCGACTCGACGCGACCCTTGTCGCGCACGAAGAGCTTCACGCCCAGGCCTTCCTCCAGCTTGCGGATGTGCTGGGACACGCCCGATTGGGTGGCACCCTCGCGGCGAGCAGCGGCCGTGAACGAGCGCTCCTCGAAGGCGGCGACGAACAGCCGGATGTCGCGGAAACTGCCGTGGTTCACGGCGACCTCAATCAGTCGATTTGATGAACTGTAGCATGTCATATCATAATTGCTACTGGCATGGCCGCCAGGACCGCAAGCTCGCTATGCTGGCTCCGCGCCAGCCAATCCGGCTCCTCGAACACTCCTCGTGGAAGGCACGCCCATGTCCCAAGCAAACGACGACATCGCCGCGAAACTGGAAGACCTGCTGAGACTGCGCTCGATCCCGTTCGGCATGAAGCTGTTCGAGCGCCGCGCCGACATGGAGGCGATCCCCCGCATCCGGCGGCCCAAGTCCGTTCACACTCTCGACCAGGTGGTGGCGCAGGCGGCCCGCCTCGGCTGGACGGTGGGTATCACGTCCGACGACCTGGTCGGGGCGCAATGCCGCGCGGTGGTCGGGCTCGGGCGCGCGAAAGACGAGGCCTGGCGCTCCGGCAAGCACATGAAGGGCGTGTGGTTCTCCACGCTCGAGGACGCCACGGCCCATCAAGCGGCGATGCACTGCGTCGAGGACGGCCAGTACGAGGCGCTGGCCGTGGCACCACTCGCCTCTGGCCGGCTCGATCCGCCCGACATCGCGCTCTTCTACGCGACGCCCGGCGCCATGATGTACTTCATCAACGGGCTGCAGTGGTCGGGCTACAAGAATTTCCAGTGGGGCGTCGTGGGCGAGAGCGCCTGCGCCGACAGCTGGGGCCGCGCGCTGAAGCTGCGCCAGCCCTCGCTCTCCATCCCCTGCTTCGCCGAGCGGCGCTACGGGGGGGTGCTCGACGATGAGATGCTGATGGCGCTGCCGCCGGAGTATCTCACCAAGGCCATCGAGGGCATGACGGCGCTCGCCAAGAACGGCTTCCGCTATCCCTTCCCGCAGTACGGCATCCAGCAGGATGTGCGCGACGGCATGGCCCGGAGCTATCCCGATCGCGGCAGGCAACCGAGCTGAGGTGGGAAAGCGCGCTTCGGGCAGCCGACGCCGGCGCCGATGTCGCCCGGATGGATGCGCACCGCTAGAACGGCGGCTTGCGAAGGGGCCGATGCACGGGTTGGGCGCATGGCCGGCATCGCCCAGGTTGCGCTGGTAGGCGTCGCTGCCCTTGCCGAGGTCCTCGTCGATGCCGGTCTCCGCGAACGCATTGTGCCGCGCCACGGTCTCGGCCAGCGTCTTCGGCGGCAGCCCGAGCGCGGCGGCAAGCTCGGCGATGCTGCCGGCGCGCACGAGGTAGCCGTCCGCCACCGCCTTCTTCAGGTTGAGGCGGCGCGGCCGCACCATGCCGAGCCCGTACTTGCCGATGAAGTCGTCATCGCAGAGGAGGAAGCAGGATTGGGCGGGCCGCGCGTCCAGCTCCGCGAACATGGCCTGCGCGAAGAGGTGATAGCTGGTCGCCTCGTTGACGAAGCGGCGGCCATCGGGGTTGACGGCGATGAGCCCCGGTCTTGCCGCGGTCGAGCACCAGATGCGGGAACACCGCGCTGGAGCCGTCGCGGCGTGTGCCGAGCGAGATCGGCGCCCAGAATCCCGCATTGGCGTGATTGTCGCCCAGATGTCCGCGGAGCCTCAGCAGAGCATGCATCGCCGCTCGCGCTCTCCACCCGGCGACTCGGCAGCCAGCGACGCCAGCTCAGCTGCTAGCGCAAGCGGGCGTTGTGGGTAATGCCGCCCGTCGCCAGGACGACGCCGCAGCGGGCCCGCACCTCGAGCGTACCGTCCCGCGTGTGGAGCGATCGTCGCCACCGATACGCGCCGTCTCCTCGATCAGGCTGCGGCGCCTCGGTGGACGCGAGACGGGCACCTGCCGCTGCAGCAGCGCATAGTAGAGACGCGCTGCCAGCGCGTTGCCCATCACCAGCCGCGCGCCGCGGCCGATACCTACAGGCGGTCGATGCCGTAGCGCCCGACGAGACCCACCGCGTGCCGCAAGGAACCCCATGGACCTGGTGGCATTCGAGCAGATGGCCGATGTCGATGCAGCGATCAGCGGCCCGGCGCAACCCCCTCAATGGCTGGCCGGCGCACCGGGCTGGCGCAGCGGCTGGGCATCGGCGAGGCGGTCGTCCGTGAGACACCTCTCGACGATGCGCGCCACGGTCGGGTGGCCGTCCAGCGTGCCCTTGAACACCCGATAGCCGGCCACATGGCTGACGAGGCAGATGTCGGCGAAGGTGACGCTCTCGCCGTGGCAATAGGTGCCGGTCGCCTTGTCGCGCGCCAGGTGGCCCTCGTAGGCGTCGAGGCCGGCGGCGAACCAGTGCCGCACCCATTGCATGCGGCCTTCCTCGTCGAGCCCGAAGGTGGCGGCCAGATGGTTGCGCACGCGCGGCACGATCAGCGGGTGCGAGTCGGCCACCGTGATCAGCGACAGCGCCCGCACCCGGGCCCGCCCGCGCGGGTCCGCTGGCAGCAGCGGCGGCTCGGGATAGACCTCGTTCAGATATTCCAGGATCGCCAGCGACTGGTAGAGCACGTTGCCGTCGTCCTCGATCAGGGCCGGGATCACCATCTGCGGGTTGACGTTCTTGAATTGCGGCTCGCGCTGCTGACCGGCGTCGAGGTCGACATACACCGGCTCGTACGGGATCCCCTTCAGGTTGAGCGCCATGCGCACGCGGAACGTCGCGAGCGACCGCCAGTAGGTGTAGAGCTTCATCATCAGCGCTTCACCGCACGCGAGCTGCGCGAGGGCCAGTAGGCCGGCAGCGAGGCGCCGTCGCGCTTGCCCCAGCCCTCCTTGATCGCCTCGTCGTAGACGGCGAGCGTCTGCTCGGTGACGGGCAGGCTCGCCCCGCGCGTCTTGCCCTCGGCCACCATGGTGGCGAGGTCCTTGCGGATGTTGTCGACGTCGAAGGCCGGCGGGCCGGCGTCCTCGCCAGCCAGGGCAGCGGCGATCTTGGGGCCACGCGTCTTGAGGACGCTGGGCGCGCCGGAGGTGTCGGACAGGAACTCCATCAGCCACTTGGGGTCCAGGCCCAGGTGCTTGCACAGCACATAGGACTCCCCCAGCGCCTGGTAGTAGACCATCAGCGGCAGGTTGAGCGCGAGCTTCATGCTCGATCCCGCGCCGACCGGGCCGACGAGCTCCACGCGCCGGCACATCTGGGCGAGCAGCGGCTGCGCCTTGGCGAAGTCCTCCTTGGTGCCGCCGGCGACCCCCAAGCAGCCTGCCTTCGCGGGCCGGGCCGACGGTGCCGCCGACGGGGCACTCGACGAAGATCGCACCCTTGGCGCGCACCTTCTCCGCCAGCGCCACTTCGGTCTCGGGCTGCACCGTGCTCATCTCGATGACGAGCTTGCCCTTGACGTTGCCGGCGAGCAGCCCGCTGGGCCCCTCGTAGACCGCGTCGATGGCCTCGCGGTTGGTGAGGATGGTGACGATGGCCTCCACCGCGCTCGCCAGCTCCGCCGGGCTCGCCGCCGTCTTGGCGCCCGCGGCGCTGAGCGGCTTGACCTTGTCGGCCGTGCGGTTCCAGACGGTCACCTCATGACCGACGTCGATGAGATGGGCAGCAATTGCCGAACCCATGCGGCCAAGACCAGCTACGCCCACGCGCATGTCGTGCTCCTCCCTTGCGATCCAGCGAACCCGCTCACTGTAAAGCAGGATCGCTGCGGATGGAATCGCCTTGCCTCGATGGCAACGTTTCGGCCGAAGCGTGAATCCTGCTCTATTCAATGTGTTGAGAGCAAGATTCACGTTCCATGATCGAAGCCAAGCGCTTCGATGTTGTCGCGTTGATGCGACGAGGAAGAGCAAGCTTTCAGGTGACTGGGTTCCGTGCCGTCGGCCGCCGCGCGTGCCGCGCGGCGCCTGCACGGAATGACGTTCCTGTTCGAGAGCTCTGGTGCTATGGGGTCAGACCCCTTGGCTGTACGCTGCCAAACAAACAGGACCAATCAACAAGGGGTCTGACCCCATATGCCGCTCTTCAAACTTCGTATTCCGGCTGCGGACCTTGCCGCGGGCCAGGCGGCGGCCGCCGTGCTTGGCGAGATCGAGCCGCAGCCGTTGGCGGTGACGCTGTTCGAGGACGCAGCGCCCGCGCATGTGGTCGAGGCCTACTATGACAGCGAGCCCGCGCGCGAAGCGATTGCACTGGCCGTCGTCGCCATTGGTGCCGGGATCGGCGAACCGGGCATCGAAATACTCCCGGAGCAGAACTGGGTGGCGCTGTCGCAAGCCGCGCTGGCGCCTATTGCCGCCGGGCGATTCATCGTGCACGGCAGCCACGACCGGGAGCGCTTTGCTCGGCGGCGGCGGGCCATCGAGATCGACGCGGGCGAGGCCTTCGGCACCGGCTACAACGCCACCACGGCGCTGTGCCTGGAAGCGATCGATATGCTTGCCCGGCGGCGTCGCTTCGCGCGGGTCTTGGATCTCGGCTGCGGCACCGCGATCCTGGGCATCGCTGCCGCCCGCGCCTGGCCTCGCGCGCGCATCCTCGCCGCGGACAACGATCCGGTTGCGACGGCCATAGCGCGCGAGAACGCGCACCTCAATGGAGTGGCGCGGCGCGTGCGGGTGCTCGACGCCGTGGGCTTTGCCCATCCGCTTCTGAGAGCGTCCGGCGCCTTCGATCTGGTGCTCGCCAACATCCTCGCCCGCACCTTGATCGAGCTGGCGCCGGGCATGCGCCGGGCGCTGCGGCCTGGCGGCGTCGCCGTGCTGTCCGGCCTGCTCAGCCACCAGGCCCGCGAGGTCGCCGCCGTCTACCGCGCCGCCGGCTTCCGGCTCATCGCGCGCCGCCGGAGCGGCGAGTGGGCCGCCCTCACCCTGGCGCGACATTCGTTTTCACTCCGCCACCCGCGAGCGACTCCCCTCCCCCTGCGGGGAGGGGATGGGGGTGGGGGTAGAAGACTTGCGCCGGCGCCAGACGTTCACCCCACCCCTAACCCCTCCCCGTGGCATGGCGAAGCCATGCTCCGCATGGACGGGAGGGGGATCCACAGCGTATGCCGCACGGTGGGAGCCATCTGCCCAGAGTGGCGCTCGGGCGCGCCGTTGGCTACCGTGCACCCGGCATTCGATAGACACCCAGGGAGCCGACGCCGTGGCCGCAGCCCGCACCGTCTACCAGGAGGAGCACGAGCTTTTCCGCAAGACCGTCTCGGCCTTCATCGAGCGCGAGATCGCGCCCAACTACGAGCGCTGGGAGAAGGAAGGCCAGGTCAGCCGCGAGGTGTGGAAGAAGGCGGGCGACGCCGGGCCTGCTGCTGACCGACATCCCGGAGGACTACGGCGGCGCCGGCGCCGACTTCCTCTACAGCGCGGTGATGATCGAGGAGATGTCCAAGCGCGTGTTCGCCGCACCGGGCTTCCGGCTGCACTCCGATATCGTCGCGCCCTACATCCACAACTACGGCAGCGACGAGCAGAAGCGCACCTGGCTGCCGAGGATGGCCAAGGGCGAGGTGATCGGGGCGATCGCCATGACCGAGCCGGGCACCGGCAGCGACCTGCAGGGCGTGCGCACCACGGCGCTGCGCAAGGGCAACGAGCTGGTGGTGAATGGCCAGAAGACCTTCATCACCAACGGCGGGCTGGCCGACCTCGTCATCGTCGTCGCCAAGACCGACACGTCGGCCGGCGCCAAGGGCGTCTCGCTGGTGCTGGTGGAGACCGACCGGCCGGGCTTCAAGCGCGGGCGCAACCTCAAGAAGATCGGCCAGAACGCGCAGGACACGGCCGAGCTCTTCTTCGAGGACGTGCGCGTGCCGCCGTCGAACATCCTGGGCGAAGAGGGCCGCGGCTTTGCCTGCCTGATGAACCAGCTCCCCCGCGAGCGACTGCTGGTCGCGATCGGCGCCGTCGCCCTGATGGAGGCGGCGCTGGGGTGGACCATCGAGTACACCCGCGAGCGCAAGGCCTTCGGCAAGTCGATCGCCGAGTTCCAGAACACGCGCTTCAAGCTGGCCGAGGTGAAGACCGAGGTGACGGTGGCGCGCGTGTTCCTGAACCACTGCCTGGAGCTGTTCCTGGCCGGCGAGCTCGACGCCACCATGGCCGCCATGGGCAAGTGGTGGCTCACCGAGCTCGACAACAAGGTGATCGACACGTGCCTGCAGTTCTTCGGCGGCTACGGCTACATGGTCGAGTACCCGATCGCGCGCGCCTTCGCCGACATGCGCGTGCACCGCATCTATGCCGGCACGACGGAGATCATGAAGGAGCTGGTGGCGCGCTCACTTTAGGTTTACCAGACCTGCACCATCATCCAGGCTCGCAGCTTGACCCCCAACCGGCGGTTTGCTTCCTTCGCGTGTCCCGCCGCCTCTGCGCCACCTTGAGGATTGCCCATGCCCATCATCAACCGCGTCGCCGACCTGCAAGACGAGATCACGGCCTGGCGCCGCGACCTGCACGAGAACCCCGAGATCCTCTACGAGGTGCATCGCACCGCCGGCGTGGTCGCCGACAAGCTCAAGGCGTTCGGCTGCGACGAGGTGGTGCCGGGCATCGGCAGGACCGGCGTGGTCGGCGTCATCAAGGGCCGCAAGCCGGGGGCGAAGGTGATCGGGCTGCGCGCCGACATGGATGCGCTGCCCATGACGGAGACGACGGGGCTGCCCTACGCCTCCAAGACACCGGGGCGCATGCACGCCTGCGGCCACGACGGCCACACCGCCATGCTGCTGGGTGCGGCCAAGTATCTGTGCGAGACGCGCAACTTCGACGGCACGGCGGTCGTCATCTTCCAGCCGGCCGAGGAGGGCGGCGCGGGCGGCAAGGCCATGGTCGACGACGGGCTGATGGACCGATGGAACATCCAGGAGGTCTACGGCCTGCACAACGGCCCGGGCATCCCGGTCGGCCAGTTCGCGATCCGGCCGGGCCCGATGCTCGCCGCTTCCGACCGCATCTCCATCGAGGTCACCGGCAAGGGCGGCCATGCGGCGCGGCCCCACCTGTGCATCGACACCGTCCTGGTCGCCTCGCAGATCGTCACGGGGCTCCATTCGATCGTGTCGCGCAGCATCGATCCGATCCAGTCGGGCGTGATCTCGATCTGCATGCTCCATTCCGGCGAGGCGGAGAACGTGATCCCGTCGACGGCGCTGCTCAAGGGCACCGCCCGCTCGCTCACGCCCGAGGTGCGCGACCTGCTCGAGCGGCGCATCATCGAGGTGTCCGAGGCGGCGGCGAAGATGCACGGCGCCACGGCCAAGGTGACGTACCTGCGCAGCTATCCCGTGACCAGGAACCACGCGCGGCAGACCGAGTTCGCGGCGGGCGTGGCCAAGCAGGTGGCCGGCGACGACAAGGTCGAGACCAATACCCTGCCGATCATGGGCGGGGAGGACTTCGCCTTCATGCTGGAGGCGCGGCCCGGCGCCTTCATCTTCATGGGCAACGGCGACACCGCCGGCGTGCACCACCCCCAGTACGACTTCAACGACCAGGCGATCCCCGTGGGCGTCTCCTACTGGGCGCGTCTCGTCGAGACCGCCATGCCGGCTTGAGCTGCTTAGCATCGGCGTCCGCGTCGGGGGGCGGTGGCAGCCTCAACACGGCTGCGTCTCAATCAAATCGAACAGGGCAGGCGCTGCCCTGTTCGCGCTCTTCGCCGTCAGCCGGAGGGGCGGTCTTTCCTAACCGGAAAACTCCTGCGAAACGCTGCTAATTCCTAGGATGGGCGCGAAAAAAGCCGCTCGGTACCGTCCCCTCGTGAGCCGGTCGACGACGACCTCTCAACGGCAAACCTGAGGGGAAACAGCCATGAACATTACCCTTCCGCCCTCGCAGCCCTCATCGCTCCTTTCGCGCTCGCGCTGTTACCCCGGGAACAGCGCTATAGGCAATTACCGCAAATCCTGATCGCGAAGCCCGCGCTTGGTTATTGGTCTTCGCACAGGGGTGACACATGACTGCTGGATCCGAGATCCCTGGTTTCATCGCATCGACCCTCGTTTTGATGACATTTGCGATGCGTGATATGCGCCTTTTGCGTGTCACTGCGATATGCAGCAATGTCGCTTTCATCATCTATAGTGGCATCAACGGGCTAATGCCGGTCCTCCTGTTGCACCTGCTGCTCTTGCCCTTGAATGTCTTTCGCTTGAGGGAGTGTTGGCGGCAGAGCGATAGCGCCTGATCCCGACCGCGCGGCCCTGTTCCAGGTCATGAGCCCGTTCGACGAATTCAGCGGCAGGCTGCAGCAGCTCGGCAACCGGCGATCGAGGGGTGTGACCACCGCTGGAGGGGATGCGTCGACGGAAACGGCGATCAACATCCTAATCGCGGGGATGCCACCAGCGGCCGGCGACGACGACGCCGAGGCTCTCGATCTTGCGGTCGCCTTCAAGGTGCTCGCCCGTCACGTCGACGTAGTCGAAGCGGCCCTCGCGGATCGTCAGGACCGTCGCGTCGCCGACGCTGCCTGGCTTCAGGCTGCCGAGCTCGGGGCGTTTCAGCGCCATGGCCGCGTTGACGGTGGTGGCGGCAATCACGTCGTTGAGCGGCATGCCCATCACCAGGAACTTCGACAAGGTCGTCACCTGGTCGAAGGCCGGGCCGTCGATGCAGAGCTTGTGCACGTCCGAGGAGATGGTGTCGGGCAGGAAGCCGTTGGCCAGCATGGCGCGCGCCGTCTTGAAGGCAAACGAGCCCTTGCCGTGGCCGATGTCGAACTTGACGCCGCGCTTTCTCGCGTCGAGCACCTCGGGCTTGACGGTGCCCTGGTGGGTGGCGGGCGAGTTGGGGAACGGGCGGAAGGCGTGGGTCAGAACGTCGCCCGGCCGCAGCCGCTCCAGCACCTCCTCGTAGCTCGGCGGCGGATGGTCGATGTGGCACATCAGCGGCATGCCGGCCTCGTTGGCCACCTGCAGGGCGATATCGAGTGGCACCGTGCCGGAGTTGCCGGACGCGCCGCGTCCCACGCGGACCTTGATGCCGACGATCACGTCGCGGTTGGCGTTGGCGACCTCCACCGCGCTGACGGGGTCCATCAGGCGCAGCTCCTCGCTCTCGCCGACCATGACGCGGTTGGAGAAGGCGTAGATGCCTGCGTGGCTGACATGCAGGTAGGCGAGGATGCGCACCTGGCAGGGGTCGATGACGTGCTTGCGGAATCCGGCGAAGTTGCCGGGGCCGGCGCTGCCCGTGTCGATGGCGGTGGTCACGCCCGAGGTGCGGCAGAACTCCTCCGCGTCGATGCCGAGCGAGGTGCCGCCCCAATAGACGTGGGTGTGCAGGTCGATCAAGCCCGGCGTGACGATGGCGCCGGATACGTCGCGCACGTTGGTGCCGGGGCCGGCGTCGAGCCGCGGGGCGACCTTGGCGATCCTGCCGCCGGCGAAGGCGACATCGCTGACGGCGTCGAGCTTCTGCGAGGGGTCGATCACCCGTCCGCCACGCAGGATCAGGTCGTAGGTCATAGGCGCAATCCTCTCAGTCTGCGTCCCCGGCCGAAGCGCCCGGATAGAGATCATATCCGGGCGCGCAGAGCCGGGGGCTTGCCCGCTGCTGTGGTGCGCAGAACCCTGGTGCGAGCAGCGACCTCCCGATCCACGACAGCGGGGCAAGATCCCGGATAGCCTCACCCCGGCTTGGAAAGCCGGTGCTCGGCTTCCGGGAACGCAGGGGCGGGGCGGTGGTGTGTCGGCTTGGGGCCCTGGGAGCTACCGCGCTAAACCCGCTCCAGGATGACGGCGATGCCTTGGCCGACGCCGATGCACATGGAGACGAGCGCGTAGCGGCCGCCGGTGCGGTGCAGTTGGCGCGCGGCGGTGAGCGCCAGGCGCGCGCCGGAGGCGCCGAGCGGATGGCCGAGCGCGATGGCGCCGCCGTTGGGGTTGACGCGGCTATCGTCCAGCGGCAGGCCGAGGCCCTTGAGGCAGGCCAGCACCTGGGTCGCGAACGCCTCGTTGATCTCGATAACGTCCATGTCCTCGAGGCCGAGGCCGGCGCGCTCGAGCGCCTTCTGCGAGGCCGGCACCGGGCCGAAGCCCATGGTGCGCGGCGGCACGCCGGCGACGCCAGAGGCGATCACCCGCACGAGAGGCTTCACGCCGGCGCGGTCGCCTGCATCGCGGCTGGCGATGATCATCGCCGCTGCACCGTCGTTGATGCCGGATGCGTTGCCCGCCGTCGTCACGCCGCCCTCGTAGAGGGCTTTCAGCTTCTGCAGCGTCTCGATGGTGGTCTCGGGCCGGGGATGCTCGTCCACGCTCACCACCACGTCGGGCTTGCCCTTGGGCTGCGGGATGGAAACGGGATGGATCTCGGACTTGAAGAAGCCGTCCTTGGCCGCCTTGGCGTACTTCTGCTGGGAGGCGAGCGCGAATTGGTCCGACTGCTCGCGCGTGAGCTGGTAGTCGCGCGCCAGGTTGTCGGCGGTCTGCGGCATGGTGTCGGCGCCGAAGCGCGCCTCGATCTTCGGGTTCGGGAAGCGGGCGCCCAGGGAGGAATCGAACACCTTGAAGTCCTTGCCGAAGGCCTGCTCGGACTTGCCGACCACGAACGGCGCACGCGTCATGCTCTCGACGCCGCCGGCGATGCACACCTCGGCCTCGCCGCAGGTGATGGCATGCGCCGCGCCGACCAGCGCGTTGAGGCCGGAGCCGCACAGGCGGTTGTGCACGGCGCCCGGCGTCTCGACGGGAAGGCCCGCCAGCAACAGCGCATGGCGGGCGACGTTGCGGCTGTCCTCGCCGGCCTGGGAGACGCACCCGATCGACACGTCGTCGATGGTCTCCGGCGCAAAGCCCGTGCGCGCCACCACCTCCTTGACCACGCCGGCCAGCAGATCGTCGGGGCGGACCCGCGACAGCGCGCCGGAATGGCGCCCGAACGGCGTGCGCAGTCCATCGTAGATGTAGGCTTCGAGCATCGTCCTCCCCCGTCCTTGCCGGCGCCGGAGGCTCCAAGCTAGCGCTGGCAACGAGCCGCCGCAACTGCACCGAATTGCCGGGCTGGCAGGCGTGCTGCGCAACTACTCGGAGTTGCACCTGTCGGGGAGGATACTTGTGTGGTCGCAACGAGCGTGTTTGGGTCCGCCTCGGTCAACACATCCGTGGGCGGATCAATGGAAATCAACATCACCAAACGGCGGCGCCGCCGCGTGCAAAGATCAGGCGAAATCAAGTGGCAGGTCCGTTGGGTTCTCAACTTCAAAGAACGCGGCAAGCGGCGCCAGCGCTTCTACGAGAGCAAGGAGGAAGCAACGGCGGCGCGGGACCGCCTGCTCGAGGCGCACGTCACCGGCGCGCCGCTGCCGACCCGAACCAACCTCACGGTGGAGGGCGCCATCGACTACTGGCTTGAGGCCAAGCGCGGCGAGGTGGAGCCCGAAACTATAGAGGACTACCGGAAGTACAGTGCCCATCTGACCCGCCTGATCGGGCATGTTCTGATCTCCGATCTCACCACGGGCGACATTCGCAAGTGGTACAACCTCGTTGCCGAGCAGGTCACCCGCTACACCGCACAACGCGCGAAGCAGTATTTGAAGACGGCGCTGTCGCTCGCGGCGGAAGAGCTGGGTGTGAGGCCGCCGCCCATACCGAGCATCCGAATTGGCGCCAGGCCGAAGCCCGCCACCTTCACGCTCGAGCAAGTGTCGCAGCTGATCCGCCACTGCCAGACCGAGCCGTTCGGGATCTTCGTGCTGTTCCTGCTCATGACCGGCGTTCGCCCTGGTGAGCTTCTCGCGTTGACCTGGGATTGCTTCGACCTGGACGCGGGCGTCGTCCACATCCGCCGCAGCCTGACGCGCAGGGGCGCGCTTCGTGACACCACCAAGACTCCTTCCGGCGTCCGCACGCTCCCACTGCCATCCATGCTGCGCGCGGCGCTGGTGGAGTGGAAGGCCCGATGCCCCTCGACCGAACTGGCGTTTCCCGCGCCACGTGGCAGCCCGCTGATCTACGTGTCGTTCCACGATCGCATTTGGAAGCCGATATTGAAGCGTGCGGGCCTGCCACCGATCCGCAGCTACGCGTGCCGCCATGCCTACATCTCCGGGCTCCAGGCGGCCGGCGTCGAAATCGCGCTCGCGGCCAAGCTGGCGGGGCACGCGTCGCCCGAAATCACAGCGGCGGTGTACAGCCACGCCGTCCGAGGCGGCGAAGAGGCCGTCGCCGCGCTGGAGCGGTTGTATTCGAAGCCCTAGGCCGTTCGGCCACTACACCGGCGCGGTCCGCGAGGCGGATGTCAACGTCGCCGCGACGATCGAGAAGGCGTTCGCAACCTCTTAGGCGCCGCCAGGCCGCGTGCTTAGCCCCAAAAACGCGAATTACCGCTTAAGCGCTCGTCAAGCAGACTATTCTGCGCAGGCGACCTTGTCGCATGCGCGGCAAAGCCAATCTATGAGCCACGCAACCACCGAACCGGCGAAGAATGAGTAACAAGCACATCTTTGAGTTTCTCGACTACTACGTCGACCTGCCCCGGCCACCCCACTATGCCATCATGCTTACGAGGTGTAGATCGGCGTGGAATAGTTGACCGGCTGGGCTTGGGATCGGCATTCAATAATTGACCGACTCAGGCCGCAGCGGATGCCTCCTCTGGTTGCAGAGGAGGCCAGCCGGGATGATGACCGTGGAGACGATAGGAAGAATCCGCCGCGCGCACCTTGTCGAAGGCGAGAGCATCCGAGGGATAGCGCGGCGATTGCGCGTGTCGCGACAGGTTGTGCGGCGGGCGATTGCCACTGAGACCGGTGAGTTCCATTACGAGCGCAGCGTGCAGCCGCTGCCGAAGCTCGGCAGCCATGTGGCTGATCTCAATCGACTATTGGAGGAGAACGAGCGCCGGCCGCGTCGTGAGCGGCTGACTTCATGCGCATTTGGGAGGAGCTGCGCGGACTCGGGTTTGCGGGTGGCTACGATGCGGTTCGTCGCTATGGGCGGCGCTGGCAGCGTGCGCGCGACGCCCAGCTTGCGGAGGCCTATGTGCCGCTCGTCTATGCTCCCGGGGAAGCCTACCAGTTCGACTGGAGCCACGAGGTGGTCGTGCTCTCCGGCGTGACGACGGTCGTGAAGGTTGCGCACGTCCGGCTTTGCCACAGCCGCATGCCGTTCGTGCGGGCCTATCCGCGCGAGGCCCAGGAGATGGTGTTCGACGCCCATAACCGGGCGTTCGCCTTCTTCAAGGGCGCGGCCAAGGTCGGCATCTACGACAACATGAAGACGGCCGTCGACGGCATCTTCGTGGGCAAGGAACGCGCCTACAATCGGCGATTCCTGAGGATGTGCAGCCACCATCTGGTGGAGCCGCGAGCCTGTACGCCGGCGGCCGGCTGGGAGAAGGGCCAGGTCGAGAACCAGGTCGGCATGGTGCGGCAACGCTTCTTCTCGCCGCGGCTGAAGTTCAAGAGCTACGCCGAGCTCAACGCCTTTCTGCTCGACCGCTGCGTGGCTCACGGCAAGGCGGCTGCGCATCCCGAGCAGAAGGAGAAGACGGTATTTGAGGTGTTCGAAGCCGAGCGCGCAGTGCTGATCCCATACTGCGGCCCCTTCGACAGCTTCCGGGCGACGGTGGCGTCCGTCTCCAAGCTCTGCCTGGTGAGCTTCGACGGCAACAAGTACTCGGTCAATGCCAAGGCGGTGGGTCGGCCGGTCGACGTCCACGTCTATGCCGAGCGCATCGTCATTCGGCAGGACGGGGTGATCGTGGGCGAGCATGCGCGCCGGTTCGGCCAGCATCAGACGGTCTACGACCCCTGGCACTACGTGCCGGTGCTGGTCCGCAAGCCGGGGGCACTGCGCAACGGCGCCCCGTTCAAGGACTGGATGCTGCCAGCCTCGCTGGAGAAGGTGCGCCGCAAGCTGGCAGGCTCGCCGGATGGTGATCGGCAAATGGTGTCGATCCTGACCGGCGTGCTGACCGACGGCCTCGTGGCCATCGAAGCAGCCTGCCGGGAAGCGCTGGCCTCCGGCACCGCCAGCGCCGATGTGATCCTGAACATTCTGGCACGCAGCCAGGCCCCGGCGCCGTCAGGACCTGTGCAGACGCCGGAGAGCCTGCAGCTCAAGCATGCTCCGCTCGCCGACTGTGCCCGCTATGACAACTTGCGCAGCCGCGGTGTCGAGGAGCCCGCCTATGGAGCGGCATGAGCTCCTGGAGATGCTGGGTACGCTGCAGCTGTCCGGCATGCGGGCAGCCTATGATGAGATCGTCCCCAATGGCGTGAAGCGGCAGCACTCCTTCGAGCGCATCTTCAGCTCGCTCATCAAGGCCGAGATCGCCGAGAAACACGCCCGCTTGATCCGCTACCAGCTGGGCATTGCCAAACTGCCGCTGGCCAAGGAGATCGAGGAGTTCGTCTTCAAGGGTACGCCGATCAACGCCGAGCTCGTGAAGGATTTGGCCGGCGGCGGCTTCCTCGAGCATCAGCGTAACGTGGTGCTGATCGGCGGCACCGGTTCCGGCAAGAGCCATCTGGCCATCGGCATTGCGCGCAGCTGCATCCGCGGCGGCGCCAAGGCGCGCTACTTCAACGTCGTCGACCTGGTCAACAAGCTCGAGGCGGAAGCCAAGCTCGGTCGCCAGGGCCGCATCGCCGACCGCCTCACCAGGGTCAATCTCCTTGTCCTTGATGAGCTTGGCGATCTGCCGTTCGCCCAGAGCGGCGGGCAGCTGCTGTTCCATCTGATAAGCCGCCTCTACGAGCGTACTTCGATCATCGTCACCACCAATCTGGCCTTCGCCGATTGGGCCACCGTGTTCAGCGACAACAAGATGACCACGGCGATGCTGACCGCCTCACCCACCACTGTGACATCATCGAGACCGGCAACGACAGCTGGCGCTTCAAGAACCGCAAGTAGCGGCGCCCCGTCGATCGGCATCCAATCCGGACCCACCAAAAACATGCGCCAGCGCCAAGCCTTCCGGCGCTACGCTGCGCTGCGCGCCTCCAGGCCCGGCGCTGCAGTGTCACAACCTAGAGGGTGGTCAACTCTTCGACGCCGATCCCGGTCAC
>CAWCOF010000015.1:0-90817 GCA_963797005.1 uncultured Alphaproteobacteria bacterium | reverse complement strand
GGAGGGGAGACGCATTCTCCCCACTACGGTTGGTGATCACGCAGCCAGCCGACACCGGCGCGCGCGGCAGCCGCCGCGTGCTGCTCAGTCGCATAGGTCGACCCGCACGAGTCGCTGACGAGGGTCCAGCCGCCCGCATCCTCCGGGTCTCTCCGAAATTCCTGGAACCCGAAGCCACCCTCAGGGCGCCTTATCACCTTCACGCAGCGATCGGCGCTCTCGTTGTGCAAGGTCGCCATGACAGCGGTGCTCATCGGGCTCTCCTTTCGCCGACAACGTGCGCCTCAAGCGGACAGCGCCTCCGGCCCGGCCGCCAGCGTCGACGCGGCGCCGCTGACAATCAACTCCTTGAGGCCGGGCGCGGCCGTGGCGAGGTTCTCGGCAAAGAACCGCGCAACCGCGATCGATTGCACGGACCCGCCGGGTGCCCCATTGCGCGCCGCGGCGAGCGCCCCCTTGGCGAGATAGATACCGCCCGCCGCAAGCCCGAACAGCCTGAGGTAAGGCGTGGCGCCGGCGAGCGCCGCCTCCTGGTTCTTCTGCAGCGCGCCGCCCATCCAGCGGGTGGCTTCCGCCAAGGCCGCCACGGCCTCGCCGAGCCGCTCGCCCATGCGGCCGAACTCGGGCCAGTTCGACGCGCGCACGTCGTCCGCCGTCTTCTTCAATTCCCCGATATAGCCTTCGACCACCTTGCCGCCCTCCAGCGGCAGCTTGCGCATGACGAGGTCGATGGCCTGGATGCCGTTGGTGCCTTCGTAGATCGGCAGGATGCGCGCATCGCGGTAGATCTGTGCGGCGCCCGTTTCCTCGATGAAGCCCATGCCGCCGTGCACCTGCACGCCGATGGAGGCCACCTCGCAGCCGATGTCGGTCGAGAACGCCTTGGCCACCGGGGTCAGCAGCGCCACGCGATTGGCGGCCGCCGCGCGCTCGCCCGCGTCCTTGGCGCGGCGCGCCACGTCGGTCTCCTTCGCCGTGACGAGGCAGATGGCGCGCGCCGCCTGGGTCAGCGCCCGCATGGTCATCAGGCTGCGGCGGATGTCGGGGTGCTCGATGATGGGCGCCATGTCGGCGCCCTTGGTCGACGCCGCGCGGCCCTGCCTGCGCTCCCTGGCGTAAGCGACGGCGCGCTGGGTCGCCCGCTCGGCAACCGACACGCCCTGGGTGCCGACCGCCAGGCGCGCGGCGTTCATCATGATGAACATGACGTTGAGGCCGCGGTTCTCCTCGCCGACCAGGTAGCCGACCGCGCCCTCGCCGCCCTCGCCGTACTTCATCACGGCGGTGGGACTGGCATGGATGCCGAGCTTGTGCTCGAGGCCCGCGCAGACGACGTCGTTGCGCTTGCCCGGTGCGCCGTCCTCGTCGACGAGATACTTCGGCACCAGGAACAGCGAGATGCCGCGCGTGCCCGGCGGTGCGTCGGGCAGCCGGGCGAGCACGAGATGGATGATGTTGTCGGTCATCTCGTGGTCGCCGTAGGTGATGAAGATCTTGGTGCCGAAGATGCGGTAGGTGCCGTCGCCCTGCTTCACGGCACGCGACTTGAGCTGGCCCAGGTCCGAGCCGGCATGCGGCTCGGTCAGGTTCATGGTCCCGGTCCATTCGCCCGACACCATCTTCGGCAGATAGGTCCGCTTCAGCGCCTCGCTGCCCTGCGCCTCGATGGCGTCGATGGCGCCGAACGTCAGCAGCGGGCACAGGCCGAAAGCGAGGTTGGACGCATTCCACACCTCGCCGGCGGCGGTCGCCACCACCTGCGGCAGGTTCTGGCCGCCCCATTCCTCCGGCGCCGCCAGCGCGCCCCACCCGCCGTCCGCGAACTGCTTGTAGGCCTCCTTCCAGCCGGGCGGCGTCACGACCTTGCCGTCGACCAGCTTCGATCCCACGCGGTCGCCCGGCGCGTTGAGAGGGTCGAGCACCTCGGCCCCGAACTTGCCGGCCTCCTCGATGACGGCGCGGATGGTCGCCTCGTCCAGATCGCCGAGCAGGCCCCGCTCGATCAGCTGATCGAGGCCCGCCGCGGTCTTGAGCGCATGCATGATGTCGTCTACCGGCGCCCGATAGGTCATTGCGCGCCTCGCTCCCTTGCCTGGTCTTTCCAGCCTGACGTTAACGGCAGCTTAGCCGAAAATCGAGCGCAGGGCCTCCCCTTCAGTTGCGCTCGATGGGCGTGAGCTCGCGGTCCGTCTCGACGGGCGATGTTGCCTCTTCACGTTCGGCGACCTCGGCGGGCTGGTCGCCGGAGCGGATCATCAGGAACCTGCCGGACCAGTCCTGCCGTATCATCCAGCGGCCCTCGATCTCGGTCGCATCGCCGTTGACGCTGCCTTCATAGGTGACGGACCGGTAGTTGGGGTTCGACCCGTCGTACGCCTTCACGAAGTTCACGCCGCTGCCCTGCCGCGTGCCGTGCAGCGTCGCAAACAGGACCTCGTTCGGACTGCCGAGGATCACGCAGGGCTCGTGCACCGATCCGCTCAACAGGTGCCCGGCCTCGATCAGGGTCGCCGTGAACGGCACGGTGGGCCCGCCCGCCGGGTAGGTGTAGGTGCCTTGCCAGACGCCGGTAAGCCTGCGGCTGTTGCCAGATCGGCCCTGATCCATTGCGCCCATCTCCATCCGGCCCAGGCCGTGCCGCGCCGCGATTGAATCGCGAGGCGTGCGAGGCTATCACAACCCGCAAATGACCACAGTCAATGCCACGCCCGGCGCAATCGTGGAAGCAGCCGCAGCACTGCGCACCGGCGCCCTGGTCGCGTTCCCGACAGAAACCGTCTACGGCCTGGGCGCCGACGCCACCAACGGCCTTGCCATCGCCGCGCTCTACGCGGCCAAGGGCCGCCCGAGCTTCAACCCGCTGATCGTTCACGTCGCGCATGCGGAGGCAGCAGCCGCCCTCGCGTGCATGACGCCCGTGGCCGAGCGGCTGGCGGCCGCGTTTTGGCCGGGCCCCCTGACCCTCGTTCTCGCCAAGCAGCCCGGCTGCCCGGTGGCCGAGCTGGCGACCGCGGGCCTCGATACGATTGCCGTGCGCATCCCCGCGCATCCCGTCGCCCAGGCCCTCCTCAACGCCGCTGGCGTACCCATCGCCGCGCCGAGCGCCAACCGCTCCGGCCATGTCAGCCCGACCACGGCGGCCCACGTGGAAGCCGACCTCGGCGACCGCGTGGCCATGGTCCTCGACGGCGGCCCGACGCCGCTCGGCCTCGAAGTCGACGGTGGTCGATGCGACCCGCGCCGAGCCCATCGTGCTCCGGCTCGGCGCCGTCACCCGCGAAGACCTCGCCCGCATGCTGGGCCGCCCGATTGCGACGGCCACGGGCGACCCCTCGCAGCCGGCATCGCCCGGCATGCTGGCACGCCACTATGCCCCGCGCGCCAGGCTGCGTCTCGATGCCCGCGATGTGCAAGCCGGCGAGGCCCTGCTGGCGTTCGGCGGCCCCGTGCCGCACCATGCGGGGCCCATGCTCAACCTCAGCCCCGCCGGCGATCTCATGCAAGCTGCCGCCAACCTGTTCGCCGCCCTGCGCACGCTCGACGCCTCGGGCGCGGCGACCATCGCCGTCATGCCGATCCCCGAGCAGGGCCTGGGCGAGGCCATCAACGATCGCCTGCGGCGCGCGGCGAGGGCAGCATGAACGACAAGCCCGCGCCTGACCTGACGCCCGACCTCATCGCCCGCTTCGCGGAGATCGTGGGGCCGGCGCACGCGCTCACCGATCCCGACCAGCAGCTCCCCTACCTGCGCGAATGGCGCGACATGTACGAGGGCCGCGCATCGGTCGTGCTCAGGCCCGGCACCACCGCCGAAGTCTCCAAGATCCTGGCGCTGGCCCACGCGCACGGACTTCCCGTCGTCCCGCAGGCCGGCAACACCGGCCTCGTCGGCGGGCAGATCCCCATGCACGGCGAGATCGTCCTCTCCGTCGGCCGTCTCAAGCGCGTGCGCGACGTCGACGCGATTGGCGGCACCATGACGGTGGAGGCGGGCCTCACGCTCGCCGAAGCGCAGGCCGCCGCCGACAAGGCCGGCCGCCTGTTCCCGCTGAGCCTGCCGTCCGAGGGCAGCTGCCAGATCGGCGGCAACCTCGGCACCAATGCCGGCGGCGTCGGCGTGCTGGCCTACGGCAACGCGCGCCAGCAGGTGCTGGGCCTGGAGGTCGTGCTCGCCGACGGCCGCATCTGGGACGGCTTGCGTCGGCTCAAGAAGGACAACACCGGCTACGACCTCAGGGACCTGTTCATCGGCTCGGAGGGCACGCTCGGCGTCATCACCGCGGCCGTGCTCAAGCTGTCCCCGAAGCCGGCCGAGACGGCTACCGCCTTCGTCACGCTGGCCGACCTCGACGCGGCGCTCGCGCTCTTCGGCCTGGCGCAGGAGACGGCCGGCACGAGCCTGACGGCGTTCGAGTTCCTGCCGCGGCTGGCGCTCGAGTTCGTGCTGCGCAACGTGCCCGGCACGCGAGACCCGCTTCCCGACCCGCATCCCTGGTACGCACTGCTGGAGACCTCCGCCCTCAAGGCCGACGGCACGGCGGAGCGTCTGCTGACCGAGGCGCTGGAAGCCGCCATCGAGCGCGGGCTGATCGGCGAGGCGATCCTGGCCCGCTCGCTGACCCAGGCGCGCGAGCTGTGGCGCCTGCGCGAGTCGATCTCGGAGGCGCAGAAGCCCGAAGGCGGCAACATCAAGCACGACATCTCGGTGCCGGTGGCGAGCATCCCCGCGTTCGTCGCCCGCGCCAACCGCGTCGTCGAGACGCTCTGCCCCGGCGCGCGTCCCGCTCGCCATGGGCCACTTCGGCGACGGCAACGTGCACTACAACATCGCCCAGCCGCTCGGCATGGATAAGGATTTGTTTCTCAGCCGCTGGCCCGAAATAGCACGCGCCGTGCACGACACGGTGGTCGAGATGGGCGGCTCGATCTCGGCCGAGCATGGCATCGGCCAGCTCAAGCGCGATGAGCTGGCACACGTCAAGAGCGCGGTGGAGATGGACCTGATGCGGGCCATCAAGGCCGCGCTCGATCCCAAGGGCATCCTCAACCCGGGCAAGGTGCTATGAGCAAGGCCGCTTCGGTTGAAATCGCCCTGCCTCGATCGCAACGTTTCGGCCGAAGCGTGAATCCTGCTCTACGAAAAGCGCGCGGGCGGTGACGCCGACATCTGGCCGGCGCCACCGCTTCCCCCCGCCTTCTCCCTCTGAAACTCATCGACTGGAAGCCTCGCGCAACCTTCCCCTGGGGGCGAGACGAGGCCGCACCGAGGTGCGCCAGTCACCCAGCCACCTCGCAAGTTCGGTGCCAGCGGGGGTGTTTCAGTTCAGGACGGCTTGGCGGGCTCGTCCGGGCGCCCCGGCTTCTCGGCCGACTTCTCGGCTGGGGCCTCGTCCGGCTCGCGCGCCAGGATCGCCGCCGGCGTCGGCGGCGCCGGATCGCGCGGCTCGGACGGCCGAAGGGTCGGCAGCCGCTTACGCCAATCCGTGGTGAGCATGCCGCGCGTGCCGTCCAGCCAGCGCCGCAAGTTCTCGCGGAGCCGCCGCATGCCTTCCGGGCTCTTGTTCCGCTGCAGCGTGTTGAGGTCCTCGCTGAGCTGGCCCAGCATGTCGAGCGCGGCATGGTCGAGCTGATCGACGCGCGAGCTTATGATGCCGAGGTCGCCGCTGGTCTCGGTGCGCCACATGGTGAAGTGCTTGCCGAGCTCATCCTGGTTTGTGCCGAGCTTGAGCAGCGCGTCGTAGATGGCGCCCAGCACGTCGTGATAGCCCTTGCGCCCCTCGTCGGCTCGCTCGATCTGGGCGTGTACCGATGCTTCGAGCGCCTGCTGGCGCTCCTCGGCCCCCGCCCAATGCCGCTCCGTCTCTTCCCTCAGACGCCCTTCCACCGCTTCCAGGCGCACCCGCATCTCCTCCCACGGGGCTCCCGCCAGCTGGCGATCGAGCGCGGTTAGTCGTTCGGCGAGCAGTGCCATCGCCCGCCCGAGATCGCCGAGCTTGGCCTCGATGGCCCCGTCGGGCACTGCACCCGGCGCGGCATCGCCTGGGCTCGCCCGCGATGCACGCAGCGCCGCCAGCTCCGCGCGCAAATCGCGCAGGACGTCGCTCATGGTGGTCCGATCGGAGGCAAAGCCTGCCTGCAACGAGTGAAATGCCGTCTCGAGCGCACCCAGGCGACCCGTCGCGGCTTCAGGCGTGGATGTCGCCGGCGCGCCCGTGCGATCGTCCGGCAGCGGTGCAACCGCAGAAAGGGGCTGGCGACTAGCGTCCTTGCGCCAGCCGGCCAGCCGTTGGGGATCTGTTGCCTGCCGCAGCAGCATGGCAACGGGGGAATCGAGAAGCGCGCGCAGGATGTCCTGCAAGGTCGCGGCGGATTGACGTTTGCCCGCTTCCCCGGCCGCACGCCGCAGCAGCGCCTCGAAGGGCGCCGAGGCAACCGGCACGCCGCCGCCGGCATCAGCCGATGCGCCGGGTGGCTCGGCGGCGATCGCTACCGCGGTCTGCCGGCGAAGCTGGTCGACGCGGATGCCGAGCTCCTCGAGCATGGCACTTGCCGTAGGAACGCGCGTCAGTGCGTGCAGCAGGTGCTCCAGGCGGACCTCCCGTGCCCCATGCACGCGGGCGATCTCGAAAGCCGCGTTGCAGCAGTCGAGCACGATCAGGGCAACCGCCACCGGCTCGCGCCGCGCACGGTCCCGGCCTGCGCCTGGGTCGCCGGTTCGCGCCGGCTCGCGGCCGACCTCCTCGCCTGAGAGGCCGGCAGAGACCGGGCGCAGATCCAGGTCATGGCCTTTGTACGATATCACTCTCGCTCTCCCCGGGCCTTCAAGCACGGCCCCGCGCCTGCTTGCGCCGCCTGCCGGTCTTTCTGTGTCCCGAAATCGACAAACTCTTGGCTGACCACATTAATCCCTAACGCCCGCATGGGCGAGGCATGACCGCCAAGGTCGTTACCGCCGCGCCCCATCGACCATCGTGCGCCCGGCCGATAGAGCAGGATCGCTTCGGATGGAATCGCCGTGCCTCGATGGCGACGTTTCGGCCGAAGCGTGAATCCTGCTCTACTCAATATATGTTCAGAGCAAGATTCACGTTCCATGATCGCAGCCAAGTGCTTCGATCAGAAACGATCTTGCTCTAGGCTCTCAGCCCGATGCCCACACCAACGCACACCGCACCCGCTGGCGAGCCCTCGGCTTGGCCGCGCGCCGCAGCCAGCGCTGCCATCTTCCGCGGCCGCGAGGTGTTGCTGATCAAACGCGGCAAGGGCGCGCTTGCGGGCTTGTGGAGCCTCCCCGGCGGCCACATCGAGCCGGGCGAGACGGCGCGCTCGGCCGCGCTGCGTGAGGTGCACGAAGAGACGAGCGTCGAGGCCGACCTCGTCCGCCTCGTCGATATCCACGACGTGATCCTGCGCGGAACGAGCGGCGCCCTTGCCGCACACTATCTGATCGCGGTGTTCTGCGGCTGGTGGGTTGCCGGCGCACCCATCGCGGGGGGCGACGCGGCCGATGCCCGGTTCGTGCCCCTCGACGCTCTCGACAGCCTCGACCTCACGGACAACGCCGCCGCTCTCGTCCGGCGTGCTTGGGACCTGCTGGGTGCGCCGTCAGCGTGAGGCGGGCCGGAATGCCCGCTCGAACTCCATCCCCTGGCTTTTTTCACCGAACGCCTGCAGTCCTTGCCCGCGCCGCAACCCTGCCTAGAATGCGGCCTATGAAAATCGCGATCCGGGCCTTGCCGCACCTTTGTGCCGCCGTGCTGCTCATGGCCGCCGCGACCATGCCGGCTGCCGCCCAGGAGGCAATCGCGGCCCAGGAGGCCAAGCCCTACGATGAGCGGCTGATGCGCCTGTCCGAGATTCTGGGCGCCGTTCATTACCTGCGGGAGTTGTGCGGGGCCAACGACGGGCAACTGTGGCGCAACCGCATGCGCGAGCTGATGGACGCGGAGGGCTCATCGGCCTTGCGGCGCGCCAAGCTCACGCGCAGCTTCAACAACGGCTATCGCAGCTACAGCCGCACCTACAATAGCTGCACGGCCTCCGCGCAAACGGCGATCAGCCGCTTCCTCACCGAGGGGGCGGAGCTGGCCGATGCAATGACGAAGTCCGTCCCCTGAGCATCACCGGCCGGACGCAACGCGCACGACGCCCCAACATTAACCCTTGCCCGTTGTAGCGGATACCGAGCTCGACCAACCGTGCTACGCAGCCTCTTGGCGGTCGTGCACTCGGCGGCCACCCGCTGCCGCGTGCCAGCGGGTTCGGGGGAAGGGGAGACGTGCATGCAGGTTTTCGGCACCGCCGCGAGCGACGACGCCCGCGTGAAGGCATTGAATTACATCCTCGAAGCCTGGGAGGAAGCCACCGAGAGCGGCATCGCGCCGGAGCTGATGGCCTATGCGGCGCTCTACACGGCGCTCACCGATCTCGTCGCCTCGTACGGCGAGGACTCCGTGATCTCGCTGGTCAATGGCCTGGCGCCGCGCGTGAAGAAGGGCGAGTTCACGCTCTACAAGTCGCGCCAGTAGCTATCGGCCCGCAGGCGGCACCGCGCTCACCAGAAGCGCAGCCGCTTCACCACCATCTCGCCGATCAGGACGCAGCCGAAGCCGATCAGGATCAGCCCGGCGATACGATTGATCTGGGTGAGCCGCACCGCATCCAGCCGATGGCGGATGGTGGCGATGAATTGCGAGACGAAGAACCAATAGATGAAACTCCCGCCCATGAGCGCTGCCACCATGGTCAGGGCGTCGACATAGGAATCCACCTCGACGAAGGAGCTGACGCCGCCCAAGATGGCCACCAGCGCCAGCACGGCGGTGGGGTTGGTGATGGTGAGAAAGAAGGTCTGGGGTATGTCCCAGGCATAGTCCCTGAGCGTGACCTTCTCCGCGGCGGCCTCGGTGATGATCACCGCCTTGGTGAAAAAGAGCTTGGCGCCGGCACCCAGCAGGGCGATGCCGCCGCCGATCTGGATGAGGGTGCGGTATTGCCGGATCGCGCCCGATATGGCGTTGACGCCCATCGCCGCCCCGAACGCGATCAAGCCGTCGCCGGCCATGATGCCGAGCCCCGCGGCCATGCCGCCGAAGAACCCGCGCTCGACAGCCCTCTGTAGCCCGAGCAGGTTTACCGGGCCGAAGGGCATCGCCAGCAGCACGCCCATCATCATGCCGACTGGTATGATAAAAGGGTTGGGAATGTACGACACAGCAGTTCCGCACCGTCACCGACGACCATGCCGCGCGCGGCCCGGAACGCAGCAGATCGAAGAGGAAGGCGAGCCCGGTGGCGTCGCATCGACCGCATGCGTTCCGTCAACGGGCGAGCGGCTCAGGCGCAAGAGGTTCCTCCGGATGACGCTCGCAGCCCGAACGCCATGGCGCATCGTCTGGCTATTCCTACTGGCGACCCCTGTTATTGTCCATTGCCTTGCCGCGCCGCCGCCGGCCCTCGCACAGAAAAGCAAGGCAAAATCCGGCAGCGCAACAAAGGGACAAGACCCGGCGAGCCCGCCGCTGAGAGTCCATTACGGGTCGGAGCGGCTTCCGGCGCCTGCGGAGGAAATGCGCGAGGCAATTCTGAGCGCGGTCAGGTCCGGACGCATCGAGGAGCTGCGCCACGCCTATGAGCTCAACGAGCTGAAGCCCGATCTCGGGGCTGGGCCGGCAAGCGATCCCGTTGCGCACTGGAAGAAGATCTCCGGCGATGGCGAAGGCCGCGAGATCCTCGCAGCGCTGGGCGAAATCCTCGAGACGGGATACGTCGTGCTGCCGCTGGGGCCCGATCTGGAGAACAACCGCATCTACGTGTGGCCCTATTTCGCGCAAGTGCCGCTCGACAAGCTGACGCCGAGCCAGGAGGTGGAGTTGCTCCGCCTCGTCCCGGTGGCCGCGGCGAAGCAGATGAAGGCGACGGGCAAGTACACCTACTGGCGCATCGCTATCGGCGCCGACGGCACCTGGCACTCCCTGCGCAAGGAACCGTGATGGACCGTGAGGGCATTGCACCTACCGCAGGGATCAACGAGGCGGTAACGTTTGATCGCTCAAGCTTGCGGGACCGACCAAAGTCTGGAGGCCCGTACACGGGGAAGAGACGATGTGGCGTGCGGGACTTGTGGCCTTGATCCTGATCGCGGCCGGCGACGCGGCGCAGGCCCAGCCCTGGGGTTCGCCTTACCAGCGAGGCTACGGCTACTATTATGCGCCGCGCCACGCGCCACGCTCCTTCGGTTGGGGCTGGTACGATGACGACGACGATCGCTATCGCGGCTATGGACCCGCCGTGCAATCGGGCGGCGCACGCCCGGCGATCGCCCCGCTGCAGCCGAGGGCGATCTCGTTCCCCAGCCCCTATCCGGTCGGCAGCATCGTCATCGACAGCAAGGGCCGGCAACTGTTCCTCATCCAATCGCCGATCGCTGCGCTGCGCTACCCGATCTCGGTGGGTCGCGAGGGCTTCTCGTGGGCCGGCACGGAAACGATCAGCCGCAAGGCCGAATGGCCCGACTGGTACCCGCCCGAGGACATGCGCTGGCGCGATCCGCGCCTGCCGGAGAAGATGACCGGCGGCATCAGGAACCCGCTGGGCGCCATGGCGCTCTACCTCGGCAAGTCCCTCTACCGCATCCACGGCACCAACGATGCCAAGTCGATCGGGCGTGCGGCGTCCTCGGGCTGCTTCCGTATGCTCAACGGCCACATCGTCGATCTGGTGGCGCGGGTGGAGATCGGCACGCCCGTGACGGTCGTCCGCCGCCTGCCCCCGGATCTGGAAAAGCTCGTCGCCGATCAGGTGCCGTCGCCCGCGCGCAGCGCGGCAAAGCGCCCGGACCGATGACTGTCGGCCAGCCTCCTGCGTGGTCATCGGCTGCCGACAGCGCCCATTTGTTTGTTCCGCCCTGCCTTTCTGGGTAGAATTGTCCCATGAGCGAACTGTCTTCGACCGAAATCGAGCTTCGACGCCGTGAGGTGATCGACCTTTATCGTCGTGCCTTCGATTCGTACGGGGCGCAAGCCTTGTGGAATCTGAGGCAGGTAGACGATCCCACGCTCGAGCAGGCTGTCCTGGTGGCGCGCCAACTCCGAGTCAACGGCGACTTGGGTGCACGGCAACTTGCAGAGCAAATTGAGAAGGTGGCCGGTGCCGATCTCCAATCTGCAGAGCAAGATTCTTAGCCTCCTGGCTGGTCGGCGCGGTCCGGAGAGCTTTCTCGCAGGCGGCGTGCCGGTCAATCGCTCGGGCCCCCGGATCTCCAACGACATCGACATATTTCACGATCGGGAAGAAAGCGTCGCCACCGCAGCCCTGGGAGATGCGCAAGCGCTCGTCGAAGCCGGATACACAGTGCGCTGGACGCGCCAGCAACCCGCAATCTACAGCGCCGTGATCGCCTCGGAAGGAGAGGAAACCAAAATCGAGTGGTTGGCAGATAGCGACTTTCGTTTCTTCCCGGCAATCAAAGACGAGGAATTTGGCTACGTCCTGCACCTCGCCGACCTTGCCGTCAACAAGGTGCTGGCCGCAACCGGCCGACGGGAACCGCGCGACCTTGTGGATTTGGTCACGCTGCACGAGCAGTTCCTTCCACTTGGCGCGATCATATGGGCTGCGGCCGAAGTGGCTCCGGGCTTCACGCCTGAGGGTTTGATCGCAGAGATTAGGCGGAACAGCCGATATCCCGCGGAGGCCTTCACAGAGCTCGTTGCGGTCACACCGATAGAGCCAGCCCTCATCATGCGCAAGTTGCGAGCTGCCCTCGACGAAGCGGAGAAATTCGTCACGGCAATGCCGAGTGACAAGGTGGGGGCCTTATTCCTGAAGGACAATGAATTGGTCCAGCCCGATCCTGCGCGCCTCGATCAGTACGTCGAGCATCGCGGCCACCGGGGCGGCCACTTGCCTACATCGCCCGAGCTTGCGCAAGCCATGCTCGAGCGCCATAGGTCGAAGCCACGAGACACCCGCACCCGGTAGTCGCTGTGCCGTCACCCGTCTGCGCTACGCCGTGTCGAACCGCACCGGCGCGCCCGCGGCCGACCCGAGAATCGCGCCCTCCCACATCACGCGGCGGCCGCGCACGAAGGTGCCGACCGGCCAGCCCTGCACGGTGACGACCGTCATAAGGCGTCCAGCCGCAGCGCGACTGGATCCATGCGTTGGTGATCGTCTCGCGCCGCTTCAGGTCGACGACGGTGAGGTCGGCGTCGTAGCCGACGGCGAGGCGGCCCTTGCCGCGGATGCCGAACAGCCGCTGCGGCCCGGCGCTGGTGAGATCGACGAAGCGCTCGAGCGTCAGCCGGCCGGCGTTGACGTGATCGAGCATGATGGGGACGAGCGTCTGCACCCCCGTCATGCCGGAGTGGCTCTCCGGATAGGGGTGGTCCTTCTCGCTCGCGCGTGTGCGGCGCGTGGTCGGAGCCCAGCACGTCGACGACGCCGCCGGCGAGCGCCGCCCACAGGGCGCTGCGATGCCGCTCGTCGCGCACCGGCGGGTTCATCTGCGCATAGGTGCCGAGCCGCGCGTAGCAGTCGGGCGCCACCAGGGTGAGATGGTGCGGCGTGACCTCCACGCTCGCCCAGTCCTTGTGCGTCGGCGAGGAACGCCATCTCCTCCGCCGTCGACACATGCAGCACGTGCACGCGCCTCTTGTGCTTCTCCGCCAGCCGCGACCAGCCGCTGGGTGGCGATCAGCGCCGCCTCCGCGTCGCGCCACTCGGGATGGGAGGCCGGATCGCCGGGCCGGCGCAGGTGGGCGCGCGCCTTGAGCCGCGCCTCGTCCTCGGCGTGGAAGGCGGCCCGCCGGCGAGAGCCTGGCAATGATCCGATCGAGGCTCGGCTCGTCGTCGACCAGCAGGTCGCCGGTCGAGGAGCCCATGAACACCTTGATGCCGGCCGAGGCCTCGAGCCGCTCCAGCGCCGGGATATCGCTCGATGTTCTCGCGCGTGCCGCCGACGTAGAAGGCGAAGTCGCAGAACATGCGGCCGCGCGCGCGCGCTGACCTTGTCGGCCAGCGTCGCGGCGCGTGGTGGTGAGCGGCTTGGTGTTGGGCATCTCGAACACGGCCGTGACGCCGCCCATGACCGCGGCGCGGCTGCCCGTCTCCAGGTCCTCCTTGTGCTCGAGGCCCGGCTCGCGGAAATGCACCTGGGTGTCGATCACGCCCGGCAGCACGTGCAGCCCTGCCGCATCGACCACCTCGGCGGCGGCAGCTTCCGGCAGCTTGCCCGATGGCGGCGATTCGCCCGTCGCGGATGCCGATGTCGCGGATGCCGGTGCCGTCGTGGTTGACCACGGTCGCGCCCTTGACGATCACGTCGAAACTGTCAGCCATGCCGCTGGTCACCTTGCCTTGCCGCGCTCGCGCCCTTACCTGTTGGACGCGAGATATACCAGAATCGAGTTGCCGTTGAGACGAGGCTTTGCCGCGATGGCACCCACCAAAGTTGCGCTGCTTCCCGATCGCGGCGTCGTGCGCGTCGCCGGCGCGGACGCCGAGAAGCTGCTGCAAGGCGTCATCACCAACGACATGGCGCTGCTGGCGACGCAGCCAGCCGTCCACGCCGCCCTGCTCACGCCGCAGGGCAAGATCCTGTTCGACTTCTTTGTGGTGAAGGACCGGCGACGGCTTTCTGCTCGAGACGGCGCAAGGAGAAGGCCGCCGAGCTCGTCAAGCGCCTCACGCTGTACAGCCTGCGCGCCAAGGTCGAGATCGCGGATGCTGAGCAGCGACTATCGCGTAGCCGCCGTGTGGGGCGAGAGCCTGCAAGCGCAGGAGCAGACGGCCGGCAGCGGTATCTTTCACGGACCCTCGCCTTCGCGAGCTTGGGCAGCGCGTGCTTGCCGAGGCTGCAGTCGCCGGCGATATCGTTGGAGCCAGCGACCGAGCCTGCAGCGTACCACGCCCACCGCATCGCGCTCGGCGTGCCGGAAGGCGGCAAGGACTACGCCTTCGGCGATGCCTTCCCGCACGAGGCGGACCTCGACCTGCTGCACGGCGTCTCCTTCGACAAGGGCTGCTTCGTCGGCCAGGAGGTGGTGAGCCGCATGCAGCACCGCGCCAACATCCGCAAGCGCGTCGTGCCGATCGAAGGCGAGGCGCCGCTCGCTGTCGGGCGCGGAGGTGACGGCCGGCGCCGCCGTGATCGGCACGGTCGGCTCGGTCGCGGACCGGCAGGCGCTGGCCATGGTCCGCCTCGACCGCTGGGCCGAAGCCAAAGCCAAGGGCGAGCCCGTGCGCGCCGGCGGCGTGCCTATCGCGCTTGCGCCAGCCCGCGTGGGCCCCCTTCGATCTGCTCGCGGCGAAGGCCGGCGCGGAGGCGTCATGACGCGGCAAGGAGCCGGTGCGCTGCCCCTGGGCCGGCATTGCCGACGCGGACTACGCGCGCTACCACGACGAGGAATGGGGCGTGCCCAAGACCGACGACCGCGCGCTCTTCGAGAAGCTCGTGCTCGAAGGCTTCCAGTCGGGCCTGTCGTGGCTGACGATCCTCAGGAAGCGGCAGAACTTCCGCAAGGCCTTCCACGGCTTCGATGCCGGCCGCATCGCGCGCTACGGGGCCAAGGACATCGCGCGCCTGATGGCCGATGCCGGCATCGTGCGCAACCGCGCTCAAGATCGAGGCCACCATCGACAACGCCCGCGCCCTCCTCCGGCTGCAGGAGCGCACACCGCTCGCCGCCTACCTCTGGGGCCTTGCCGGCGGCAAGGCGCAGATCAACCGCCACCGCTCCTTCAAGACCGTGCCGGCCGAGACACCCGTCTCCAAGGCGATCTCCAAGGCGCTCAAGGGGGAGGGCTTCCGCTTCGTCGGGCCGACGACCATCTATGCCTTCATGCAGGCGACCGGCATGGTCAACGACCATCTCGTCGGCTGCCATCGCCACGAGCCCTGCGCCGAGCTGCAGCGACGGCTCGAGGTTCCCAGGATTCCAGGAGCGCGCGCCGGCGCATGACGGACAAGGCCCACAGGTACGGACACGGGCGGACGCGGGCAGCGGGCCTGGCAGCGCATGCTGTCGGGCCGGCGCCTCGACCTGCTCGATCCGGCGCCGCGCGACATCGAGATCGAGGACATCGCCCATGGGCTTGCCCGCGTCGCGCGCTGGAACGGGCAGACGGTGGGCGCGCACGCCTTCTCGGTCGCCCAGCATGCACTGCTGGTGGAGGATATCGCGGGCACCATGCACCCGGACTTGAGCCGCCGCTGGCGTCTTGCCGCGCTGCTGCACGATGCGCCCGAGTACGTGATCGGCGACCTGATCAGCCCCTTCAAGGCGGCCGTCGGCCTCGACTACAAGGCCTTCGAGACCAAGCTGCTGGAAGCCATCCACAGGCGCTTCGGCCTGCCGCCGCTGCTGCCTGACCGCATCACGATGGCGATCAAGGCAGCCGACCGCATCGCCGCCTACTACGAGGCAACGCAGCTTGCGGGTTTCACCGAGGCCGAGGCGAACCGCTATTTCGGCGTGCCGCGCGGCGTGCCCGAGCCCTTGCGCATGCGGCTGGAGCGCCTGGACGCCGTGCCGATCGCGATCGCCCAGGCGCAGTTCCTGGCGCGCTTTGAAGCTCTGTCGCACGAGTGAGCTATGCTTGATTCGCGCGCGCGAGCCGGCCATGGCAAGCAAACAAGCACTCTGGCGTGAGGGCCAATGAAACGTCACCGACCGACGACCGCGACCCAAGCACCCGCGCAATTCGCCCGCAGAACAGGGCGCATCCACGTCTGCTCGCTCCGCGCGATCGAGGAAACCGTCCGCCGGCACAATGCCTCGCGCCTGCTCACCTGTCTCAACGACGATTTCCTGGTCGAGACGCCCGAGCTGATCAAGCCCGACGACCACCTGCGCCTGGCAATGCACGACATCTCCGAGCCGCTCGCCGAGCACGTCCCCCCCAACGAGGACCACGTCGCGCAGATCATCGACTTTGCGCTCGCGTGGGGTGGGGAGGGGCCGATGGTGGTGCACTGCTGGGCCGGGATCAGCCGCTCGACCGCCGCCGCCTTCACCGCGCTCTGCGCCATCAATCCCGGCGCGTCCGAGGAGGCGATCGCGTTCGCCATGCGGGAAGCCTCGCCCACCGCCTACCCGAACCGTCTCATCGTCCGCCTCGCCGATGTGGCGCTGGGCCGCAAGGGCCGCATGACGCGCGCGATCGAAGCGATCGGCCGCGGCACGGCGGCCATGGAGGCCGTGCCCTTCTCGGTTGCGGCGGATCATTCCACGCCCGAGGCCTGAATGGCGTTCGTGTGGCAGGCGCCGCCACCGTTCTTGCCCAAGTCCGAGCGGAAAAACGCCATGATCGCCCTCTACGCCTAGAGCCTTGATTTAGATCGAGGCTTTCAAAATGGACCCTGCGTTGCGTCCCAAGCAGGGTGTGCCCAGACCACAAGCGCACCTGTCGCTGACGCCAACTCCCGAGCCGATCGATATCGGTCTCAACGTCGCCATCCTTTCCGTGCGCGATGACGAACCGGTCGTCGCCGTCGTGGCGGCATCCGATAGCGCCACCGGCAAAGGCACGCTGCCCTGCGGGCCGTTCTGGCCGCGCCAGCACGCGACGCTCGAGGCGGGCTTGCGTTTCTGGGTGCAGCGGCACACGGGCATCGACCTGGGCTTCCTGCAGCAGCTCGCCACCTCGGGCAGCCACGACGATGCGAGCGACGAGGACCTGGCTGGTACGCCCAGTCTCTCCATCAGCTACCTCGCCCTCGTCGGCACGGACAAATGCGCCGCCGGCAACGGCGCCACCTGGCGCAGCTGGTATGAGTATTTTCCGTGGGAGGACTGGCGGCAGGGCAAGCCCGCCTGCCTGACGGCTGTCATCGAGCCGAGCCTTCGGGCGTGGGCCGAGACACCATGCGCCACAGGCGACATGGATGCCGAAGGTGGATCCCGCGCCCGCAGCCGCCGCCTGCGCATCGCCTTCGGTTGCGACGGCGCGGCATGGGACGAGGAGAAGGTGGCCGAGCGCTACGAGCTCCTGTGCGAGGCAGGCCTCATCGGCGATGTCGGCGCAAGCAATGGGCATCCCCCGTCGGCCATGCCGCTCCCCAGGCTCTCCCACTCCCGGTTCGGCAATCACGTCCAGGTCCTGGCGGTCGCCATCGGCGAGCTTCGCCGCAGCATCAAGTACCGCCCGGTGATCTTCGAATTGATGTCCGAGGTGTTCACGCTGTTCGAGCTGCAGAAGACCGTGGAGGCGATCCTGGGGCCGCATCTGCACAAGCAGAACTTCCGCCGCCTGGTCGAAGGCTGCGGGCTGGTCGAGCCGACCGACGAATATCGGTTCCGCACCGGCGGCCGCCCGGCCCGGCTCTACCGGTTCCGCCGCGACGTGCTGCTGGAGCGCCCCACGCCGGGTGTCAGGGTGAAGACCGGCCGAGGCTGAAACCGCGGCCATCTCGGACCTCGAGTTGCACCGGCCCGTGCGTTTAGCCTCCTCCCGCCCGCCGCTACCGTGGCGCGGATGCTCCGTGTATGATCAAATCTCGGGCCGGCGCTTGAATTTGCCGCAGTTGAAGCCCTTATCAGCAAGCGCTGGGCGCGACGTGAGGAAGCCCATGGTCAAGGTCATCGCCATCTGGGGCGTTACCGCGCTGGCGTCGGCGCTGCTCGCTGGCATCCTCGCCGGCATCAAGCGCCGCGACCACTCCTTCTGGGCGGCCTGGAGCTTCCTGATCCCGCCGATGCTCCTGATCCTGCTGGTGATGCCGTCCAACAGAGGGCCTCGCCTCCGCCGGCCTGGCATCGACGAGCAGGAAGACGGCATGCGGCTGTAGGAGGCCGCATCTCGTCGGTCGCCGGCATCAGGCCGGGAGCCGGCGAATCTGGCCCGCCACCGCCCGGACCTTGCGCGGCGCCGCCAGCCAGATCGTCAGGGCCGACACGACGCTGACGGCAATTCCGATCAGAAAAGCCACCGTGTAGTCGCCATAAGCGTCGAACAGCGCCCCCGTCGCCCAGGGCCCGACCGCTCCACCCATGATTGCCGACAGCATCAAGGTGCCGAAAATGGTGCCGTAGTGGCGGCCTTGGAAGATCTCCACCACGATCGCGGCAAACACGGAGGTGAGACCGTAGCCGAGCGCCCCTTGCGCGATCACCATGACGTAGAGCAGGGCGCTGCTCGGGAAAGTCTGCAGCAGCAGAAGCGCCAGGTAGCAGACCGCGAACCCGAGCATACCGGCGGTCCAAACCCATTCCCGCCCGATCCGGTCGGATACATGGCCAAGGATGATCTGGCCGGGGATGCCGACCAGGCTCACGAAGCCCAGTGCCCACGCCGCCGCGGTCGGGCTGAAGCCGATCTCGGTCAGATACTTGGTCTGGTGCACCTGCACGGCATACCAGGCGTAGAGCCCGAGAAAGTAGCCGATCGCAATCCACCAGAAGCGCGCCGTGAGCATAGCCCGCCCGAGGGTCCAGTCGACGGCGGCCCATGCCGGGTCGACGACGTTGGACGGCTCCGGAGCAGCCGTGGGCCCGCGCGCGGCGTCGCCATCAGCGAGCAGGCCGATGTCCTCAGGGCGCTTGCGCAGCAGCAGATTGATGGGCCCGAGCACCACCAGCACCAGCAGGCCCATGGCCCAGCACGCCGTCCGCCATCCGTAGCTTTCGATGGCGAACTGGATGAGCGGCAGCAGCACGATCGAGCCGATGCCGACCCCGGCAAACGCGATGCCGGTTGCCAGTCCGCGCCGCCGCACGAACCAGTTGGGCAGGAACAGCGACTGTCCCGAATAGCCGAGGCACACGCTTCCGCCCCCGACCAGCACGCCGATCGAGGCGTAGAGATGCCACGCTTGCGTGGTCAGCGGCGCGAGCAGCAGCCCGGCTGCCATCAGGCCGACGCCCAGCTCCATCACCGAGCGTGGGCCCAGCCGATCCATCATCCGCCCCAGCAGCGGGCTCAGCACCGCCGAAACCAGGAAGCCGAAGGAGAAGGCACCGGCGGTTACCGCCCGGTCCCAACGGAACTCCGCGAGGATGGGCGGAAACAGCAGCGAGAACGCCGTGCGCGCGTTCACGCCGATCCCCATGGTCACGAACACGACCGCGACGATCAACCAGCCGTAGTAGAAGGGCAGACGCATGGGATGGGCGGACCTGGATCAGCGGGCGCTCGGAGAGGGCGGGTGGCAAATGGGCGCCTGGCACTCCCCTAGCACTGGCGCCGCCGGAAGTCGCTCCAATAGCCGCTGCGCAAGGGAGTGCCACGGCGCCGGTCAATCACGGCTGTCGATGCTGCCGCTCTCCCCGCGCTTGGCCCTGATCGCGGCCTGCGCCGCCGCCAGCCGCGCCACCGGCACGCGGAAGGCCGAGCAGGAGACGTAGTCGAGCGCCGTCTCGTGGCAAAAGTCGATCGAGGCCGGATCGCCGCCGTGCTCGCCGCAGATGCCGACCTTGAGGCCGGGCCGCGCCTGGCGGCCACGCTCCGTCCCGATCCTGACAAGCTCGCCCACGCCGTCGCGGTCGATCGACACGAACGGATCGACCTCGAAGATGGCCCGCTGCGCATAGCTCTCCAGGATCGGCGCGGCATCGTCGCGTGAGAGCCCCAGGCAGGTCTGCGTGAGGTCGTTGGTGCCGAAGGAGAAGAACTCCGCGCCATCGTCGCCGGCCGCGATCTCGTCCGCCCTGAGCGCCGCGCGCGGCAGCTCGATCATGGTGCCGATCTGGTAGTCGAGCGGGCCCCTCGTCTCGGCCTTCACGGCTTCGGCCGCCTTGACGATCACGTCGCGCAGGATGTCGAACTCGGCCCGGTAGGCGACGAGCGGGATCATCACCTCGGGCACCACCGGCTTGCCGGTCTTGCGGGCCGCGTTCACCGCGCCTTCGAAGATGGCCCGGGCCTGCATCTCGGTGATCTCAGGATAGCGGATGGCGAGGCGGCAGCCGCGGAAGCCCAGCATGGGATTGAACTCGGCGAGCTCCGCCACGCGCGCCTTGAGCTTCGACACCGGCATGTCGAGCGCCTTGGCCACGGCGTTGGCTTCCTTGTCCTCGTGCGGCAGGAACTCGTGCAGCGGCGGGTCGAGCAGCCGGATCGTGACCGGCAAGCCCGGCCATGATCTCGAACAGCTCCTCGAAGTCGGCGCGCTGCATGGGCAGCATGAGCGCGAGCGCCTTCCGGCGGCCGGCTTCGTCGTCGGCGCAGATCATCTCGCGCATGGCGAGGATGCGGTCCTCGTCGAAGAACATGTGCTCGGTGCGGCACAGCCCGATGCCCTCGGCGCCGAACTCGCGCGCCTGGCGCGCCTCGCGCGGGGTGTCGGCGTTGGCCCTCACCCCCAGCGAGCGCGCCGCGTCGGCCCAGCCCATGATCTTGGCGAAGTCGCCCGACAGCTCCGGCTGGCGCATCTTCACGCGGCCCTCGAGCACCTCGCCCGTGCCGCCGTCGATGGTGATGACGTCGCCCTTGCGGAACGCGGCGCCGCCGACCGTCATGGTACCGGCGCCGGCATCGATGCGCAGCGCGCCCGCGCCGCACACGCACGGCCGGCCCATGCCGCGGGCGACCACGGCGGCGTGGCTGGTCATGCCGCCGCGCGTCGTCAGAATGCCGGCTGCCGCATGCATGCCGTGGATGTCCTCCGGGCTCGTCTCCACGCGCACGAGGATCACTTCTTTCCCCTGGGCCTTCATCGCCTCGGCCTCGTCGGCGGTGAAGACGATCTCGCCGGAGGCCGCGCCGGGCGACGCCGGCAGCCCGCGCGCAACCACTTTCTTCTCCGCGTCGGGATCGATGGTGGGGTGCAGCAGCTGATCGAGGCCGGCTGCGTCGATGCGCATCACGGCTTCCTCTGCCTCGATCACGCCTTCACTCGCAAAGGTCGACGGCGATCTTGAGGGCCGCCTTGGTGGTGCGCTTGCCGGCCCGCGTCTGCAGCATCCAGAGCTTGCCTTCCTGGATCGTGAACTCGACGTCCTGCATCTCGCGGTAGTGCTTTTCGAGGGTGGCGAACACCTGCGCCAGCTCGCCATAGGTCTGAGGCATCAGCCCTTCCAGCGAGGGCAGCTTCTCGCCGGCTTCCGCGCGCGCCTTCTCGGTCAGCGGCTGCGGCGTGCGGATGCCCGCCACCACGTCCTCGCCCTGGGCGTTGAGCAGGAACTCGCCGTAGACCTCGCGCGTGCCCGTCGAGGGATTGCGCGTGAAGGCGACGCCGGTGGCGGAACCCTCGCCGAGGTTGCCGAACACCATCGCCTGCACGTTGACGGCGGTGCCCCAGCCGTCGGGAATGCGATGCAACCGGCGGTAGGTCTTGGCGCGCGCGTTGTGCCAGGAGCCGAACACGGCGGCGATGGCCCCCCACAGCTGGTCGGTCGTCTCCTGCGGGAAGGGCTTGCCCGCCTCGCGCGCGACCGCCTCCTTGTATTCCTCGATCACCTCGAGCCAGTGCGCCGCCTCCAGGTCCGTGTCGAGGCTCAGCCCGTCGAGGTTCTTGTGGCTCTGAGGATGTCCTCGAACACGCCGTGGTCGATGCCGAGCACGACGCTCGAATACATCTGGATGAAGCGCCGGTAGCTGTCGTAGGCGAAGCGCTCGCTGCCCGATTTGGCCGCCAGCCCCTTCACCGTCTCGTCGTTGAGCCCGAGATTGAGGATCGTATCCATCATGCCGGGCATGGAGGCGCGCGCGCCCGAGCGCACGGAGACGAGGAGCGGCGCCTTGACGTCGCCGAAGGTGGCGCCGACCGCCTTGCCGACGTGTGCGAGCGCCTCGGTCACCTCGCGATCGAGCCCATCCGGCAGCTTGCCGCCGTTGGCGTAGTAGGCGGTGCACACTTCCGTCGTGATGGTGAAGCCCGGCGGCACAGGCAGGCCGAGGTTCGCCATCTCGGCGAGGTTGGCGCCCTTGCCGCCCAGCAGCTCCTTCATGTGCGCGGCGCCATCCGTTCTGCCGGCGCCGAACAGGTAGACGCGCTTGGTGGAAGCCTGGGTCTCGGAACGATTCTTCTTGTTCATGGCTGGCTCCAGCACTTGGCCGGGTGGGACGGCGTGGCGACAATACCCGGCCCGTGATGGGAGCCCATATCACAAACAGCCACAGTGTCGGTACGACGACCAGAAACGTCCACGACGAACAGAGAAACCTCCGACAAACTTCCGCGCTCTGCAGCCAGGCAAAACGGATGCGTGGCAGCGCTCAAGCCTCGGTTGACAGAGGGCGCGTGCCTCGCCGCTAATCCTCCGCGCCCTTCCTCAGATCCCTTCGCATGGATGACCGATGCCCGCCCACCTGCCCAAGGTACTGAAGACGCTCGATGAAACACACGATGCCGCGCTCGCGCGGCTGTTCGAGCTGATCCGCATCCCAAGCGTCTCGACCGATCCTGCCCACAAGGCCCATTGCCGCAACGCTGCCGAGTGGTGCGTCCGCCAGCTGCGCGAGATCGGCTTTGATGCGCGCACCGTGCCGACCGCCGGCCACCCCATGGTGGTCGCCCACGACAAGGGCGCACGGCGCACCGGCGCGCCGCATGCGCTCTTCTACGGCCACTACGACGTGCAGCCGCCGGACCCGCTCGAGCTGTGGAAGTCGCCGCCGTTCGAGCCGCGCATCGCCACCGAGAAGGCCAACGGCCGGGTGATCGTCGCCCGCGGCGCGGAGGACAACAAAGGCCAGCTGATGACCTTCCTCGAGGCCTTGCGCGCGTGGAGCAGCGTTGCCGGCGAATGCCCCATCGCGCTCGAGTATCCTGCTCGAAGGCGAGGAGGAGATGCGGCTCGCCGTCGCTGCCGGCCTTTCTCAAGCAGCACGGCAAGGAGGTGACGGCCGACATCGCGCTGGTGTGCGACACGGGCCAATGGGACAAGGACACGCCCGCCATCTCCACCAGGCTGCGGGGGCTCTGCGCGACCGAGCTCGTCATCACCGGCCCGAGCCGCGACCTGCACTCCGGCAGCTACGGCGGCGCTGCCGTCAACCCCATCCGCGTCCTCGCCCGCATCCTGGGCGAGATGCACGACGCCAAGGGCCGCGTGCGCATTCCGGGCTTCTACGACGGCGCCAAGAAGCCCTCGGCCAAGCAGCACAAGCAATGGAGCGGCCTCGACTTCGGGGAGGCGGAGTTCCTGGGCGCGGTCGGGCTGTCGCAGTCGGCCGGCGAGCAGGGCTACGGCCTGATCGAGCAGATCTGGGCGCGGCCGACGGTGGAGTTCAACGGCATCACCGGCGGCTATCAGGGCGTCGGCACCAAGACCGTGATCCCCTCGAAGGCCTCGGTGAAGATCACCTGCCGGCTCGTGCCCGGGCAGGACCCCGACAAGGTGATCAAAGGCCTCCAGCGCTTCGTCAAGGAACGCCTGCCGAAGGACTGCAGGTGCGAGTTCCCGTTCGCGCACGGCACCGCGGCCATCGCCTTCGACGAGAAGGCGCCCTTCATCGCCCGCGCCGCCCAGGCGCTCGAGGAGGAGTGGGGCAAGCCGGCCGTCTTCGTCGGCATGGGCGGCTCGATCCCCATCGTCACCGCCTTCAAGGACACGCTGGGCATGGACAGCCTGCTGGTGGGCTTCGGCCTCGATGACGACCGCATCCACTCCCCCAACGAGAAGTACAATCTGACCTCCTTCAGGAAAGGCGCGCGCAGCTGGGCGCGCATCCTGGACAAGCTCGCCGCCTGATATCCGCCGTCTGGCCCAGGCACCTTTTCGCTTGACCCGCGCCTTGGTTCTTGGTTTGTTCCTTGGCACGAGAGGCTCCAGCGCAGGGGGATGCCAATGTTTCTCGTCGGTCCCAGGCAGGTGCGGTGGTCGGCTGCCATCGCCGCAGCCTTGCTCGTCCTGGCCCTGACGGCGGACAGCGCCGCGGCCCAATACGCACCCTACCGCGAGCGCCCGAGCGCCTACGAGCGCGGCAGCACGCGCGGCGATCGCAATCACCAGCCCGGCGTTTTCGACTATTACGTTCTCGCGCTCTCCTGGAGCCCGACCTATTGCGCCGGCCTGAGAGGGGGCCGCCGCGATCCGCAGTGCGACGGCGGGCGGCCCTATGCGTTCGTGCTGCACGGCCTGTGGCCGCAGTATCAGCGCGGCTGGCCGCAGGACTGCCGCAGCCCGGATCGCGGCTGGGTGCCGGCGCCGGTCGCCGAGCGCATGCTGGACATCATGCCGAGCAAGAAGCTCGTCTTCCACGAGTACCGCAAGCACGGCACCTGCAGCGGCCTTGGTGTCGACGGCTATTTCGACCTGGCGCGACGCCTCTTTGAGAAGGTGAAAATCCCGCCCCGGTTCATCGGCCTGACCGATGACCGCTTCACAATTCCCCCCGGTGAGTTGATGCGCGAGTTCCTCGCCGCCAACCCTGCCCTCAAGCCCGACATGATCGCGGTCGAATGCGGCGGGGCAGGCAATCGCCTGAAAGAAGTGCGCGTGTGCTTCGACAAGGCGGGCAGCTTCCGCGGCTGCGGCCGCAACGAGAACCAGGCGAAGCTGTGCTCCGCCGACCGCATGTACGTGCCGCCCGTCCGTACGGGGAGCGGCGGGGCGGGGACAGGCCCCGAACGGCGTGAACCGGCCGTCCGCGATAGTCTGCCAGGTCCGAGAGACGAGCGCCGGCTCTGATAGCAGAGCGGGAAGTCTGCGCACTTCAACCGGAACGAGAATCGATCACGCCGCGCGCTGCATCTAGCTGTGGATAAATGCTGATTTCCGCGGGCCCTTGCACCTGCGTTCTTGCGAGGGTTTCCGGCCCCAAACAAACTCATCCAACAGGCGGTGCTGTACTGAGCGGGGTTGGCGATGCTGCGCGGGGGCACTCAAAGGCTATGGCTAACCAGGCAGACTGCGCGAGCAGCCAGCCCGCGGCTCGCGTGGGCCGGTCGCCGTGGCGGGCGTTGGGCTGCAGTCGGTTTGGCGCTCGGAGCCGGGCTCGCGTCGGGCATCAGCCTGTTTGCTCTCTGGGATGGGTTGGGCCGCGAGCGAGCCGCCTCGCCGACGCCGCCCCTAAGCGCCGGAGTGGCCGAGGGCTGCACGATCCTCGCGCTCGATCGGGATAGTGGCCGCACGCAAGCTGGTCCCTGCCCTGACGCTATCCAGCAGGTGGCCGTGACCTTCCGGCCGCCGTCGCGGCTGGTCGCAGCCGCCCGCTGAGGCGCACCACGACTCAGCGGCCATTGGTCGAAACAGTTCGGGGGCAAATCGGGGTCAAAACAGTTCGGGCCCCACGCGAGGGGGCCCGAGCCTTAGCTACGTGCTTGTTGGACGATCAGAAGGAGGCTTTGAGCGTCGCCACGAAGCGCTCGTCGCACTGGAAGGTGCTGGCCGAGCAGACGCTGCCGGAGAGGTCCGTATCCCAGTAGCGCAGATCGAGCGTCCACTTCTCATTGAAGCCCACGGAGACGCCGGCATTCCAATACAGGTAGCTGTCATCGCCGAAGACGCTCACGTAGGCCGGATCGTCGCCTTTCTGGTAGCCCAGCAGTGCGCTGAACGTCGGGCTGAACCTGCCCATTTTCGGCAGGGCTTGCGCGAACCCGGTCTCGACCGTCCATACGTTGCCCGTCTCGCCCGTGTACTCAGGCGAGTAGAAGACCGTCACGCCCAAGGTGCCGCCCTTCCAGATCTCGGTGCTGGCGCCGACTTTCAGCTCGACATAGTCGAGCTCTGCGGTCGGGTCGTTGGCCTTCGGATAGGCGTAGTAGATGACGCCCAGGTCCCAGGAGATCCTGCCCGTCGTGGGCTTGATGCCGGCGTAGAAGTCCATCTCGATGTTGGCGCTCGACGTCCGGCACCAAAGTCGAGATTGGAGGCCCACACGCCAGCGTAGAACAGACCGCAGGTGGCGTCGAACCCGCCCTGCACGGCCGGCCCCTCCGCCGTCTGCGAGACGCCGCGGAAGACATAGTCGGTCGTCAAGCCGATGTTGGCGGACAGCGAGCACCTACGCGGCTCCGGCGTATCCTTCAAGCTGCCGCCGGCGAAAGCCGGTGACGCGAGCACAGCCGCTGCAAGAGCGAGGGCCGTGCAACCCGAAAAGCGGTAAAGACTGGCGTTCATGTGAGTTGCCTCTGCGTAGTGCCTCTGCTGGTTCGTCTGCAATTCAAATGTCGTATTAGCGAGGTAATGATCAATGAAATTCGCCGCTTTGTAGGTTATCCACTGGCTGGCGTGCCAGCCTTGCAACACTTGTTGCCAAAGAGCTTTTTTGTTGCCTGTCCTGCCCAAGAATCAGGCGGTCGATAAAGGACATCTTGCCGAGACTCTAGGCAAAGATACAACAGACCGCCCGGCCCCTCTTCCGCCTAGCGCGAGGCAACCTGACAAACTACGCTTCCGGGACCCGTTCACCCCCATCCCGCGACCCTTGCGCATCCATGTCGCCGACAGCAGCCACCCCAACTGCCCTCATCACTGGTGCGGGCCAGCGCATTGGACGGACGCTCGCGCTCGATTTGGCCATGCGCGGCTACCGGATCGGCTTGCACTGCCACGCGTCCCGGGGGGAGACCGAACGGCTTGCGGCCGAGATTGAAGCCCGCGGCGGGACGGCGGCCGTCCTCGAGGCCGATCTGACGGCGGCGCGCGCCGTCGAGCGCCTGGTCCCGGACTGCATGGCTCTCCTTGGGCCCCCTACCTGCCTCATCAACAACGCCGCCATGTTCGCCTACGACGAGATCGCGACCTTGGATGCCGCCGTGTGGGACGCTCAGCTCGCCGTGAACCTTCGGGCACCGGCACTGCTGGCCAAGGCCTTTGCGGCCCACCTCCCCGGGGGTGTCGAAGGCAACATCATCAACATGATCGACCAGCGCGTGTGGAAGCCGACGCCGCACTATTTCTCCTATGCGACCTCGAAGGCGGGCCTGTGGAGCATGACGCGCATGCTGGCCCAGGCGCTGGCACCGCGCATCCGGGTCAACGCCATCGGCCCGGGACCGGCGCTGCCCAGCGCCCACCAGACGCAAGCGGAATTCCGCGCCCAATGCGAGGCCACGCTTCTGCGCCGCGGAACCACGCCGGAAGAGATCGCCGCCGCCGTCCGCTTCATCCTGGACGCGCCGGCCATGACCGGCCAGATGATCGCGCTCGACGGGGGCCAGCATCTGGCCTGGGAGACACCCGACGCCGTCACCTCGCGCGGCTGAGGCAGAGATGCAAAGTTGCGGCAGCAATGACAATCACGGCGGCACCCAGCGCTGCCGCCGCGTCTTCGTGCACGACCTGGAGATCGTGGCCAGCGTCGGCGTGCACGAGCACGAGAAGCGCTACGAGCAGCGCATCTTCGTCTCCGCCGACCTCGCCGTTCGCGACACCTACGATGGCGTCTCCGACCGCCTCGATGACGTGCTCGACTACGGCGCGCTGGTCGAGGGCATCGCCCGGCTCGTCCAATCCGAGCACGTCAACCTGATCGAGACGCTGGCCGAGCGCATCGCCAGGCATTGCCTCGCCGACGCGCGCGTGGAAACTGTCCGCGTGCGCATCGAGAAGCCCGACGCGATGCCGCTGTGCCGGTCGGTCGGCATCGAGATCGAACGCCGGCGGAAATAGTGCTCTTCCGGCCTGCCACAGCATCGCCACGGAACGCCCCAACTTGCGCCCAATAGCGCGGTGCACACTCAAGCTCGTGGTCGCTTGATGCATTCGGTTCTGGCGCCACGGGGGACCCTCGAAAGCCGTCATATGCCGCTTTCACGCGGGACGTGGGGATGGTGGCTTACTGGACAACGGGACTGAAGCTTGGTGGTCGGGCCGCGCGCCGGTGGCGGGTTAACGGTCCATTAACGTTACGGCCATATCCACCAATGCGGATGTCCAGCTGAGCCGGTCGGGGGCAGGAGCAGGTCGAGTTACGAGGGTATTGTTCCATGCAGCGTCGTGTTCTGGGTGCGTATCTCCTGATTGCCGTCGTCTCCGCCCCGTTTCATTCAGCTTCCGCCAAAGACCTGCCGGGAATAAAGGCAAGCGCCGCCAACGCGGTGCCGGCATGCGCTACGCCCGGCCGCATGATGGCCTACCTCAAGAGCCGCAATCCCGATGTCGACCCGCGCTTTGAATCCGTCGCCACGGAGTACATGCGCTACGGCGAGCAGTTCGGGATTCGCTGGGACTATGCCGTCTATCAGATGATCATCGAGACCGGCGCGTTGAGCTACGGTCGCGATGTGAAGCCGAAACAGAACAATTTTGCCGGGCTCGGCGCCACCGGTGGCGGCGAGCCGGGCGAGAGCTTCAAGGACGTCGCCTCGGGCGTGCGCGCCCATCTGGAGCACCTGCTGCTCTATGCGGGCGACCGAGTAGACAACCCGATCGCCGGCCGCACGCGCAACGTGCGGGATTGGGGCGTCCTCGACAAATGGCATGCAAAGTTCAAGCGACCGATCAACTTTAGCGACCTCGCCGCGCAGTGGGCCCCCGGATCCCGCAGCTACTCGCGGATGCTCGGGGCGATAGCGGACGGCTTCGAGGAATTCTGCAGCCGGCCCGATCCGCATCCGGAGCTGGTGCAGGAGGCGCGCGCCCACAACACGGCCGCCGCCGACACAAAGATCGCCGAGGTGGCGCCAGACCGGCCGTCCGGTGCGGACCTTGCGCGCCGCGCCGTCGACGAAGGCAAAGCGCAGGCGAACGACCAGCGTCGGGCGCTCGGCGCCCAAGAGCTGGCGAGCAAGGAGTCCTCCGTAACATTCAGGATGGTCAACGCACCTGCGTCCGAGCAAGGAGCCAGCCCCCAGACCACGGGGAGCCTGCCCATACAGGTGCCGCTGAGCGCCAACGATACGTCGGCCAAGCTGAAGCAGCCGGTTGCAAAGAAGGCCAAAGCACAGGCCAGTTCCCAGGCCAGTTCCCAGGCCAGTTCCAAGGCCAGTTCCAAGGCCGCAGCAAAAGCCAAGACCGGCCAACCGCCGTTCCAGACGGCGTCGGTCGCCGGGATCGTCAAGCCGCATGTACCCGCGGCTCCGGTCCAGAAGTGCCGTGTGTGGACGGCAAGCTACGGCGGCCAGAAGGCCCTGATCATCAAGTCGACGACCGACAAAGTCGTCAACTACACGGTCCTCGACGTCAATGCAGGCGCCGAGAAGCGCGAGGCCGATGCCTTCATCTCCGCCTACGCCAAGGAGGGTATGATCGCGGGCGAATTCGTCAGCCAGGCGCAGGCCCTCGACAAGGCCTTCGAGCTCTGCCCAGAGGGCTGAGCCGGGCCCGAGGTGGCGGCATTTCCGCCCGTGCCGTCCGGCAGGCTGGCGCCGGCGCTTGACTGGCGCGAGCGAGCCGGTACCAAGTGCCGCCATCACCGATCCTGCGGGCAGACCAGATGCGAGCCTCCCCTTTGACCTGTGCGGCAATGGGCGCGCTTCTCGCCGGCGCGGGGGCGGCTTCCGCCCTGGCCGAACAGGCCCCGGCAGCCGCCACCAATGACCCCAATTGCCGCAATACGGGCAGCTTCGGGCGCTGGCTCAGCGGTTTTCGCCGGGAGGCGGCCGCCAGCGGCATCTCCCAGGCGACCATCGCCTCGGCACTCGACGACATGACTTTGGACAGAGGCATCATCGCGCGCGACCGGCGCCAGAGCTTCTTTTCGCAGAGCTTCCAGTCTTTCTCCTCCAAGCTGATCTCGAAGAACCGCCTGGAGAACGGGGCGGCGCGGTTGCGCAAGTACCGCGAGTTGTTCGATCGCGTGGAGCGCGAATTCGGCGTGCCGCCCCCGGTGATCGTCGCCTTCTGGGCGCTCGAAAGCGACTTCGGCGCCTTCATGGGCAAGCTGCCCGTGCTGCGCTCGCTGGCGACCCTTGCCTACGACTGCCGCCGGCCGGATCTCTTTCGCGTCGAGCTCATGGAGGCGCTGCGCATCATCGACCGCGGCGACCTCGTGGCGCAGGAAATGATCGGCTCCTGGGCGGGCGAGCTGGGGCAGACGCAGTTCCTCCCCTCGCACTATTTCAAGCATGCGGTCGACTTTGACGGCGACGGGCATCGCAACCTCATCCGCAGCGTGCCCGACGTGATCGCCTCCACCGCCAACTTCCTCAGGTTCCTGGGCTGGCAGCGCGACCAACCCTGGCTGGAGGAGGTGCGCCAGCCCGCCAGGCTGCAATGGGATCAGGCCGACCTCGCCATCCAGCACCCACGCTCCAAATGGGCGGCGTGGGGCGTGACCCAGCGCGACGGTCGGCCCCTCACCGCCGATGCCATGCCCGCCTCCCTGCTGCTGCCGATGGGGCGGCACGGCCCGGCGTTCCTCGCCTACGAGAACTTCCAGGTCTACCTCAAGTGGAACCAGTCGCTGAACTACGCCGTCACCGCCGCCCATCTGGCCGCCAGGCTCGGCGGTGCGCCGCCGGTGCGCCGGGCAGGCCCCGAGGTGCCCGAGCTGTCGTTCCAGGAGCTAAAGACCTTGCAGCAGCTCCTGACGCGGCGGGGCTACGACGTGGGCGAGATCGACGGCAAGCTCGGTGCGGCGACCCGTGCCGGCGTCAAGGCCGCGCAGATCAAGCTGGGCCTTCCCGCCGATTCCTACCCGACGCCGGATCTCCTTTCCCGGCTGCGCGAGTAGCGATGGATCGCGGGGCGTGCCTTGTGGGCGTCACGCCGCGTCGGCTGATTTGCGCGCCGCCGACCCGCCTCGGCCCTTGCGGCTCCTCTCCTTGGCCCATTTGCGCAGGAACTTCTGGACCTCGCCCTGGGCAAGCGGCTTGCTGAACAGGTAGCCCTGCATCTCGGTGCAGCCCTCGGCGCGCACCGCCTCCAGCTGCTCGCGGGTCTCGACGCCCTCCGCCGTGGTGATCATGCCGAGAGCGGTCGCCATGGCCGTCACCGCCCGCACGATGTTGAGCGAGCCGACACCGTCGGCAATGTCCGTCACGAACGAGCGGTCGATCTTGATCTTGTCGAAGGGGAAGCTCTGCAGGTAGCTGAGCGAGGCATACCCCGTGCCGAAATCGTCCATGGCGATACGCGCGCCGAGCGCGCGCAGCTGGTAGAGGGTGGTCAGCGTAGCCTCGCTGTTGGCGAGCAGTATGCTCTCCGTGATCTCGAGCTCGAGGCATTCGGCGGGCAGGCCAGAGGCCGCCAGCGCGCTGACCACGACGTCGACGAGACCGGGGCCGCGGAACTGTACCGGCGAGAGGTTCACCGCAACCTTCAGGTTGCCGGGCCACTTGGCGGCGGTCGCGCACGCCTCCCGGATCGCCCACTCGCCCAAGGGCACGATGAAGCCGATCTCCTCGGCGAGCGAGATGAACTTGCCGGGGGAGATCAGGCCCTGCTCGCCGTGGCGCCACCGGATGAGCGCCTCGAACCCGCTGACCTCGTCGGTCTTGAGGTTGAAGACGGGCTGGTACTGGAGCTCGAACTCGCCGGCCGGCAGGGCCCTGCGCAAATCGTCCTCGAGGGCGCGACGCACCCGCATCTGCGCATCCATCTCGGCCTCGAAGAACCTGTAGGTGCGACGCCCGTCGCCCTTGGCCCCATAAAGCGCGAGATCGGCATTGCGCATCAGCTGATCCGCCGACGCCCCGTCGCCGGGTCCGATGGCAATGCCGACGCTGGTGCCGATCACCATCTCGCGCCCGTCGATCTCGTAGGGCTCGCTGACCAGCTCGATGGCGCGATGGGCGAGCGCGGTGGCATCGCCCGGCTGCGTGATCTTGGCCTGGATGATGGCGAACTCGTCGCCGCCCATGCGGGCAATGGTGTCCATCTCCCTGACGAGAGCGCGCAACCGCTCCGCCACCTGCTGCAGGAGCTTGTCGCCGGCCGCGTGGCCCAGGGTGTCGTTCACGGTCTTGAAGTTGTCGAGGTCGAGCAGGTGGACGGCCACGATCTCCCTGTCCTTGATGTGGGTCAGCGCCCGTTCGAGGCGCTCGTTGAGCAGGACGCGGTTCGGCAAGCCGGTCAGCGTATCGTGCAGCGCCATATGCTCGATCTTGGCCTCCGAGCGGCGCTGCTCGGTGATGTCGATGTGCGTGGTGATGGTGCCGCCGGTTGCCAACCGTTGCATCGCCACGGCGATCTGCCGCCCGTCGGCCAGCTGCGTGACATAGTCTGCAGCCGCATTGTCGCCCAGACGCTTGCGCATCGATCGGAGGTGCTCCTCCGCCGTCTTGCCGGGGAACTCGCCCCTGGCGACACGATGCTCGATGATGCTCGCCGCCGCCGTACCCGGCTTGGCCTGTTCCGGCGTGAGGCCGTACATCTCGGCATAGCACGCGTTGCAGATGACGAGGCGCTCCTCGGCATCGAACATGGCCAGGCCCTGCATCATGTTGTTGAGCGCCGCATCGAGTATCAGATTCTGGGTGCGCAGCTTATCCTCCTGCTCCTTGAGCAGGTCATTCTGCCGCTCGAGCTGCGCATTGAGCTTTGCGCGCTCGGTGATGTCTTCGTGCGTGACGACGCCGCCGCCGCTGGCGGTGCGCCGGCGGGAGACGCTGACGATGCGCCCGTTGGCCAGCTCCTGTGTGCGCGTTGACGCCTCGCCGAAGTCCGCGGCCCAGCTGTCGATGAAACCCTCGGTGTCCCTGACCTGGTAGTAGCCGTTGGCCAGCCGGTACTGGAAGATCTGACGGATCGTGGTGCCCAGTTTCACCTGTTCGGGCGTCAGCCCGTACATCTCGGCGTAGCGGCGGTTGCTGACGATCAGGCGCTGGTCGGTGTCGAACATGGCCAGGCCCTGCGACATGTTCTCCAAGTGCCGCGTCGAGCTGCTCGTTGCGCGCATGGAGCTCGTCTTCGCGCGCCTTGAGGAGGCTGTTCTGCTCGGCCAGGCGGGCATTGAGCTCTTCGCGCTCGGTCGCATCCTCCAGCGTGGCGACCCAGCCGCCCTCTTCCCTCGGCGCGACCGAGATCTGGATGATGCGGCCGTTGCCCGGCCTGATCGTCAGCCGCTCGGGCTGCTTGCGCGCCGCTCGCTCGCGTATCTGGCGCAAGATCCTGTCGACGGTGAAGCCCGGGAATTGCCCCTTGGCGATGCGACGCTCGATGAGCTGCCTCAGGGTCGTTCCCGGCTTGATCTCATCGGGCTCCAACCCGTGCAGCTCGGCATACCGCGGGTTGGCGAGGACCAGGCGCTCCTCGGCATCGAACATGGCCAGCCCTTGCAGCATGCTCGCCATGGCCGTATCGAGATCGGAGTTCTGTCTGCGCAGCTCCGCCTTGCCCTCGCTCAGCAGCCTGTTCTGCAGCTCGAGCCGCGCGTTCAGCTGTCGGCGCTCGCTCGTGTCACGCACGGCATAGACTTCGTCCGCGCGCGAGTTGCCGCCCAACGGCCGGCGGACCACCTCGACAGGTATGAGGGCGCCGGTTGCCGTCTTGAGGGAAGCCTCCACGGTCTCGTTTGCAGCGGCATCACTGATATCGCCGACAAGGAGGTCGCCCTCGACGAGCCTGCCCATGAGGTCGCCGGATGACCAGCCCGACCATTCCAGAATGCGGGCATTGACGTTGACGATGCGTCCGCCGCTGGCGACGATCAGCCCTTCGAGCGCCGCATCCACCAACTCCTGGCTACGGATGCGCGCCTCGTGCTCACTCTTGCTGGCGATCAGTATGATTGTCAGCAAGGCCAGCATGACCAGTGCCGTGGCCGCGCTCAGTGCAACGGCAAGCGTCCATCTGTTCATGAGCGCTGCCGGTACGACCGTGACGCCAGGATCGGGGATGATCGTCACGGCGCCCATCGCCGTGAAGTGCAGCCCGCAGACGGCCGCAGTCAGCAATACTGGCGAGATCCAAAGTGCGCGGCGGCGCTCCAGTCCATGCCAACTGACCGAAGCGGCGGCTGCGAGCGCGATGCCGATCAGGATCGCAGACGCCACGAGGTCGCCATCCCAGGCGACGCCTCCGGGGACGATCCATGCCCGCATCCCGACGAAGTGCATGGCACCGATCCCCGCACCGATGACGGCGCCACCCGCGGCGGCCATTACCTTGCCGCTGCGCGCCGCAATACCAAATCCCACAACGGCCATCGCCGCGGCAACGAACAGCGAAGCGACCGTCAGAACGGGCTCGTAGCCCGCGGCGTGGCTCGGATGGTGGGCAAGCATCGCCACGAAATGGGTCGTCCAGATGCCGGCACCGGCACAAAGACCGGTCAGGAACACCCAGGCCAGGCGCTGCGCGCCCAGCCCCCGGGCAGCGTACGCGTAGGCGTGGAAGGCGGTAAACGAGGACGCCGCGCAGATCGTCACCGCCAACATCACGAGTCGGATGTCGTGATCCGCAATACTGGCGAGGACGCGAAGCACGAAGCCCCCCGAGTGGAAACTTTGCGATGAGATACCAGATGGCGTTCAAGCGACCCCTAAATTGGTCGGTCGCATTGCCTCGTGCGCAGAAATGCCCCGTTAGCCACAAGGCCGTGGGATGGATAACAATTTCCTGGGGAATGGCGCCTCGGAAAACCCCGGATCGCCCAACAATCCTGGCTTGTGCACGAAGAGCTGGCGCGACGTGCCCGCAACCCCACTGGAACTCCGCCGCAGGCCAGCTTAATTGATTGGTCATGCCCATTAAGAACACCCGTGAAGTGCCGGTGGGGCCGGGGCCATCGGCTGTCCGGAGCGACGGGCCGCCGGCCCAGGCCGGGCCGGCCGTGATCGCCGGGTACCTGAGGACACTGCCAGGCTCGCCGGGCGTCTATCGCATGATCGATGCCGCCGGCACCGTCATCTATGTCGGCAAGGCGCGGAACCTGAAGGCACGCGTCACCAGCTATGCGCGCGCCGGCAACCATACCAACCGCATCACCCGCATGATCGCGGCCACGGCCGCCATGGAGTTCGTCTCCGTCCGCACCGAGGCCGAGGCGCTGCTGCTCGAGGCCAACCTGATCAAGCGCTTCCGCCCCCGCTACAACGTGCTGCTGCGGGACGACAAGTCGTTTCCCTACATTCTCATTGCCCGCGGGCACAAGGCGCCGCAGATCCTCAAGCATCGCGGCGCCCGCAACCGCAAGGGCGACTACTTCGGGCCGTTCGCCTCCGCCGGCGCCGTCAACCGCACGATCAACATGCTCGAGCGGGCGTTCCTGCTGCGCTCCTGCTCGGATGCCGTGTTCGAGAGCCGCACGCGCCCCTGCCTGCTCCATCAGATCAAGCGCTGCTCGGCGCCCTGCACGGGCGAGATCGGTCTCGAGGACTACGGCGCGCTGGTGGAGGAGGCGACCCGCTTCCTCAGGGGCGAGAGCCAGAATGCGCGCCAGATGTACCAGCGCCTGATGGAGGAGGCGGCGGCCAGCCTCGACTACGAGCGCGCCGCCAGGTACCGCAACCGCCTGTGGGCGCTGGCGCACGTCACCGCCGACCAGCACATCAACCTCGACGGCATCGAGGAGGCCGATGTGTTCGCCGCCTACCAGGAAGGCGGCCAGACCTGCATCCAGGTGTTCTTCTTCCGCTCGGGCCAGAACTGGGGCAACCGCGCCTACTTCCCGCGCGCCGACCGCACGCTTGCGCTCGAGGAGGTGCTGGAGAGCTTCATCGCCCAGTTCTACGACGACAAGCCGGTGCCACGCTGCATCCTGCTGAGCCACGCGCTGCCGAACCAGGCGCTGCTGGAGGAGGCGCTCTCCAGCAAGGCGGAACGCAAGTGCGAGGTGCGCGTGCCGCAGCGGGGCGCCAAGACGGATATCGTCGCGCACGCCACCCAGAACGCACGCGAGGCGCTGGCGCGTCGGATGGCCGAAAGCTCCTCCCAGCGCACCTTGCTGGCGGGACTGCAGGAGCGGTTCGGCCTTGCGAGCGTGCCGCGTCGCGTCGAGGTGTTCGACAACAGCCACATCCAGGGCGCGAGCGCCGTCGGCGCCATGATCGTTGCCGGGCCGGACGGGTTCGTGAAGAACCAGTACCGCAAGTTCAACATCAAGTCGGCCGAGCTCACGCCTGGCGACGACTACGCCATGATGCGCGAGGTGCTGACGCGGCGCTTCAAGCGGCTGCTGCTCGACGAGGCCGAGGCGCCCGCGCTGCCCGTGGGGTCAGACCCTGCGGGTCTGACCCCATTGCTGGAAGCGCCGAGGCAGGTGTCGGATGAAGGGGTCAGACCCGCAGGGTCTGACCCCGACACCTCGCGCATCGCGGCGCCCCGCCCCCCGTCGCTCGACGAGCGGGGCAGCAACGCGCTGGCGTTCGGTGTGCTGCGGGCCCAGGGCGGCTCCGCCCTCACGCTGTCGGAGACCGAGGTCACCGCCATCGAGGCCGACGCCGAGAGCGATCCGCAAGGATCGGACGACGCGGCCGGCGACGAGTTCCCGACCCGACCCGACCTCGTGCTGATCGACGGCGGCCCGGGCCAGCTCGGGGTCGCGGTCGAGGTGCTGCAGCAGCTCGGCATCTCAGGCGTGCCGCTCATCGGCGTCGCCAAGGGCCCCGACCGCGACGCGGGGCGCGAGCACTTCCATCAGCCGGGCCGCAGGCCGATGATGCTCGAGCCGCGCGACCCGGTGCTCTACTTCGTGCAGCGCCTGCGCGACGAGGCGCATCGCTTTGCCATCGGCACGCACCGGGCCAAGCGCGGCAAGACCATCGGAGCCAACCCGCTCGACGAGATCGCCGGCATCGGCCCGAGGCGCAAGCGCGCGTTGCTGAAACATTTCGGATCGGCCAAGGCGGTCTCGCGCGCCAGCGCCGACGATCTGGCAGCCGTCGACGGCATCAGCGCGGCCATGGCGCAGGCGATCTACGACTTCTTTCATGAACGGCAGAATTGACGTAACGCAGACTGTGCCGCTGCCGTAGCGCCTTGCCCGCTCCGTGACCATTGACGCTTGCTGGCCCGTGATGCTCTTGTCGCAACAATGGAACGCGCCGTGAAACCGCTCGGCGTCGGCAACCTGCCCAATGTGCTGACTTACTTGCGCATTCTGGCGGTCCCCGCCGTCGTCCTGTGCCTGTTCCTCATCCGCGGAGATCCCGGCCGCTGGTGGGCGCTCGGCGTCTTCGTCGGCGCCTGCATCACCGACTGGCTCGACGGCTACCTCGCCCGCGTCTGGGACCAGCAGTCGCTGCTCGGGCGCGTGCTCGACCCCATCGCCGACAAGCTGCTGGTCGGCACGACGCTGCTGATGCTCACCCACGACAACACCATCCACGGCGCGCATGTCGGCGCCGCGGTGATCATCCTGTGCCGCGAGATCCTGGTATCGGGCCTGCGCGAGTTCCTGGCGGAGCTCAACGAGCGCATTCACGTGACACCGCTGGCCAAGTGGAAGACCACGGTGCAAATGGTGGCGCTCGGCGTGCTGCTGGCCGGCCCAGCGGGCGACAAGATCGTGCCCGGAATCACCGTCGCCGGGTTCGTCATGCTGTGGATTGCGGCCCTTTTGACGCTTTGGACCGGCTACGACTACCTGAAGGCCACAATCCACAAGGCGGTCGATCAGTAGGCGCGCAAGGGCGGGATGCCTCCATGACGTCGAAGCCAATCAAGATCCTCTACTTCGCCTGGGTGCGCGAGAAGACCGGCAAGGCGGAGGAGGTGGTCGATCTCCCGGCGGGGGTGACGACCGTTGCCGACCTCGTCCAATGGCTCAAGGGCCGGGGGCCGGAATACGCGGAAGCCTTCGCCCGCGCCCAGGTGGTCCGCGCCGCCATCGACCAGCGCCACGTGCCGCCGCAAACGAGCCTCGCCGGCGCGCGCGAGATCGCCTTCTTTCCCCCGGTCACGGGAGGCTGAGGTGAGCGTGCGGGTGCAGCGCGAGGACTTCGACGTGGGCGCCGAGGTGAAGGCGCTGACCGCCGGCCGCACCGACATCGGCGCCGTGGTGACGTTCACGGGCGTGGTCCGCAGCGAGAATGCGGGCAGCTCGCTGGAAGCGATGACGCTCGAGCACTATCCGGGCATGACGGAGGCCGAGCTTCAGCGCGTCGAGGCGGAGGCAGCGGGGCGCTGGCCGCTGCAGGCGAGCCTCATCGTGCATCGCGTGGGCCGGCTCGTGCCCGGCGACAACATCGTGCTGGTCGTGACGGCCTCGGCCCACCGGCAAGCCGCGTTCGACGCGGCCGCGTTCCTGATGGACTACCTCAAGACCCGTGCGCCCTTCTGGAAGAAGGAAACCGGCGCCGACGGGGCGGAGCGCTGGGTCGACGCCCGCGACAGCGACGAAGCGGCCGCGGAACGTTGGGGAGCAGACGAGGCTCGCCGCCGCTAGCCCTGCAGCGCGTCCGCCTTGTCCTTGGCGATGGGCACCAGGTTCACCGACTCGCCGCAGCCGCAGGCGCCTGCCTGGTTCGGGTTGGTGAACACGAACTGGGCGGAGAGCTGGTCGGTCTTGTAGTCCATCTCGCTGCCGAGGAGGTACATCACGGCCTTGGGGTCGATCAGCACCTTGGCGCCGTCGTGCTCGATCACCTCGTCGAAGGGCTTCTGCTCGGCCGCCCACTCCATGGTGTATTCCATGCCGGCGCAGCCGCCCTTTTTCACGCCGACGCGCAGGCCCGCGGTAGCGGCGCCCTTGTCGGCCATGATGGACTTGATGCGCGCGGCGGCGCGGTCGGTGAGCTTCATCACTTGCGGACGGGATGTGGCCATGCTCTTGCGCTCGATCGAGTTGCAGGCCCCACCTCAGCAAGGCCTCAACTCAATATAGGGCACTTCGGCCGGAAAATCGAGGTGTCAGGCCCCGCGCGACCATCTGCGCCACCTGAAATCGCGGACGATTTCCACCGCCGCGTTGCGCCCGGGCAAGCCTGTCACCCCCCCGCCCGGGTGGGCGCCGGACCCGCACAGGTAGAGGTTGGCGAGCGGCATGCGGTAGTCGGCGTGGCCGAGCAGGGGCCGCGCGCTGTAGAGCTGGTCCAGGCTCAGCTGGCCGTGGAAGATGTCGCCGTCGACGAGCCCGAATCGGCGCTCCAGGTCCAGCGGCGACAGCACCTGGCGCGCGACCACGCTCGCCTTGAAGTTGGGCGCATGCTCGTCGACCGTGTGGATCACGAGGTCGGCGAAGGTGTCCTTGGCCTCGTCCCAGCTCCGTCCCTCGGGCAGTTGTGGCGCCACGTGCTGCACGAACAGGCTCGCGACATGGCGCCCCCCCGGCGCCAGGGTGGGATCGAGGGTCGAGGGAATCAGCATCTCGACGACCGGCCGGCGCGACCAGCCGTGCGCCCGGGCGTCGAGATAGGCGCGCTCCAGGTATTCAACGGTCGGCCCGATGATGATGCCGGCGCCGTGGTGGTCCTGGACGGTCTTGCCAGGCCGGCAGCGAAAATCCGGCAGCTCCGACAGGGCGACATTCATGCGGAACGTGCCGGAGCCCGACTTGATCCCCACGAAGCGGCGGTGGAGATCGCCGTCGATCGCGCCGGGCGGAACGATGTCGCGGAACAGCAGCTTTGGCGGAACGTTGGCCGCGACGGCTTTGGCGGTGACGCGCTCGCCCGAGTGCAGGACCACGCCGCACGCCTGGCCCCTCTCCACGATCAGCGAGCCAACCGGCGCCTCGGTGCGGATCTCGGCGCCCCTGGCCCGGGCGGCGTCGGCCATGGCCTGCGTGATCGCGCCCATGCCGCCGACGGCATGGCCCCACACGCCGCTTTTGCCGTTGACCTCGCCGAAGCAGTGGTGGAGCAGCACATAGGCCGTACCGGGCGTGAAGGGGCTCGCATAGGCGCCGACGATGCCGTCGAAGGCCAGCGCACCCTTGACGACCTCGCTCTCGAACCATCCGGCCAGGTAGTCCGCAACACTCTTGGTGAAAAAATCGAGCAGCAGCCGCTTGTCGTCGAGGCCGAGCGCGAGCATGCGCCGGCCGAGCCCCGCATTGCGGATCAGCTCCAGGATGCCGCCGCCGGCATTGGGCGGCGTCTTGAGCGCAAGCTCGCGCAGAAGCGAGGCCGCCCGCTCCAGCGCCGCCTCGTAGTCCGGCAGCCGGGCGGCGTCCTTCGCTGAGAACGCCGCAATCGCATGCTGGCGCGCGGCGAGACCGTACGGCATCAGCAGAAACCGGCGCTCGTCCACCGGCCAGAAATTGGCGACCGGGCGCTCGACGATCTCGAGACCGTGGCGCGCGAGTTCGAGATCGCGGATGACCGCCGGATTGAGCAGGCTCACCGTGTAGGCGGCGACCGAGTTGCGAAAGCCCGGGTGGAATTCCTCGGTGAGCGCCGCGCCCCCCACCACTGCATTCTTTTCGAGCACGACGACGCTGAGGCCCGCGGCGGCCAGGTAGGCCGCACAGGTGAGGCCGTTGTGGCCCCCGCCGATGATGGCAACGTCATAGTCTGCGTGGGCCATGGCCCACTTGTGGAACGAAACGCAGGACTAGCGCAATCCGGCCGCGGACCCACGCGAACAACGTTGTATGCCGACGGCCAGGGATGCTAGGAGGCGCGGGATCGCGTGCGAGGGAGAATACGCAATGTCCAAGCCTGCCCTGCTCTTGACCTGCGAGATGATGGATCTCATCGATCGCGGTCTCGAGAAGTCCTTCACGGTGCATCGTCTGCACAAGGCCACCGACCGCGAGGCCCTGATCAAGCAGATCGCGCCCGAGGCCGTCGCCATCTGCACCGGCGGCTGGGCCGGTGTGGCTATTGACGATGCCTTCATGGCCCGCTTCCCCAAGCTCAAGATCGTGGGCAACTTCGGCGTCGGCTACGACTCGGTCGATGCGGCCGCCGCCGCCAAGCGCGGCATCATCGTCACCAACACGCCCGACGTGCTGAACGAGGAGGTTGCCGACACGACGCTGGCGCTGCTCCTGCGCACCGCGCGCGAGCTCTACGAGGCGGAGAAGTGGCTGCGCGACGGCCAATGGGCCAAGCATGGCGACTATCGCCTGACCGGCGCGTCCCTGCGCGACAGGTCGGTCGGCATCGTGGGCCTGGGCCGCATCGGCAAGGCCATCGCGCGACGCTGCGAGGCCTTCCTGATGCCGGTGAGCTATTTCGGCCGCAACCAGCAGCCCGGTGTCGCCTACCGCTACTACGCCGACCTCGTCGCCATGGCGCGCGACGTCGATACGCTGATCGTCGTCACGCCGGGCGGCCCCGGAACGCAGAACCTGATCAATGCGGCGGTGCTCGACGCACTGGGGCCCCGCGGCATCCTCATCAACATGTCGCGCGGGTCGGTGGTGGACGAGGCGGCGCTGATCGCGGCGCTCAAGGCCCGCAAGATCCACGCCGCCGGCCTCGACGTCTACGTGGGCGAACCGAAGATCAACCCGGCCTTCCTCGAGCTCGACAACGCGGCGCTCTTCCCGCACGTGGGCTCGGGCTCGATCCACACGCGCAATGCCATGGGCCAGCTGGTGGTCGACAATCTGGCGGCCTACCCCGAGGGCAAGCCGCCCAAGACGCCCGTGCCGGAGACGCCGTTCAAGGGCTGGTAACGCTTTCGCACGGGGAGCGCCGACATGAAGGTCACGATCCTCGACGATTATCACGACACTTTGCGTACCCTGCCGTGCTTTTCCAAGCTGACCGGCCACGACGTCACGATCTGGAACGATCACCTGCAGGACACCGACGCGCTCGCTGACCGCCTGAAAGACACCGAAGCGCTGGTGCTGATCCGCGAGCGCACCAAGATCCGCACCCCGCTGCTCGAGCGCCTGCCCCGGCTGCGGCTGATCAGCCAGCGCAGCGTGTGGCCCCATATCGACATCGACACCTGCACGCGCTTAGGCATCGTCGTGTCGTCGAGCATGCACGCCGACACGCCCTCCTATGCCACCGCGGAGCTGACCTGGGCGCTCATCCTCGCCGCCGCCCGCCAGGTTCCCCAGCAGATGGCGGCACTCAAGGCCGGACGCTGGCAGATCGGCGTCGGCACTACGCTGCGCGGCAAGACGCTCGGCCTCTACGGCTGGGGCCGCATCGCGCACGTGGTTGCCGGCTATGGCCGCGCGTTCGGCATGGACGTGATGGTGTGGGCGCGCGAGGCCTCCCGCGAGCGCGCGCGCCAGGAGGGATTTGCCGTTGCGGAGAGCAAAGAGGCCTTCTTTGAGGGCTGCGACGTGATCTCGCTGCACATGCGGCTTGTGGATGCGACCCGCCACATCGTCACGGGCGATGATCTGGCGCGCATGAAGCCGACGGCGCTCCTGGTCAACACCAGCCGCGCGCCGCTGATCGCGCCCGGCGCTCTGGTCGCCGCGCTGCGCGCCGGCCGGCCGGGCCTCGCCGCGGTGGATGTCTACGAGGAAGAGCCGGTCACCGACCGCGGCCATCCCCTCCTGGCGATGGACAACGTCGTGACGACGCCGCACATCGGCTACGTATCGCGCGAGGAATACGAGATCCAGTTCACCGACATCTTCGATCAGATCGTGGCCTATGCCGGCGGGGCGCCCATCAACGTCATCAATCCCGATGTGATGGAGCGGCGCAGGGACGCCTGACACGGGCCATTTCCGGTCTCGCCCATCAGACGAGGTCGAGCAGCGGCTCGAGGCTGGCGGCCGTGAAATCGGGCCGCGCGGCATCGACGGGCTGCAACCCCATGCGATTGTGCCAGAACACCGGCATGCCGACGCCCTTGGCGCCCGGCACGTCGGCCGCCGATCCGGCCACGAACAGTGTGCGGCCCGCCGCGGTGCCGAGCAGGCTCAGCGCGGCGAGGTAAGGCTCGGGCCGCGGCTTATAGAAGCCGGCGCTCTCCGCCGTCACGACCGCCTTGAAGCGTCCCCCTGTGCAGGCCACGGCCGCCGCGCCCAATGCCGCAGAACAGTTGGTCACCACGCCGAGGGGGACGCGCCCGGCAAGTGCCGCCAGCACACGGCGCGTCTCCGGCCAGGGCGGCAGCTCGCTCCACTGGCTGAGCAGCGTATCCACACAGGCTGCCTCGGTTCCGGCTCGCGTCGCGGCCTGTCGCACGATATCGGCGTAGGGTCGATAGGGACCCGCGGCATAGGTGAGTGCAAGATATTCGCGACGCCACCTCAGGCCGTCCTCGGCCGAACCCGCGGCCCGGTTCCAGAGCGTCCACGAGTCGATCAGCGCGGTCAGGAGGTCGAACACGACGGCATCGTATCTGCGCTCACCGGGCATTGGTTCGGAGGCTCCAGGAGATTGGGCGTCGCCGACCTTCAGCAGGAGGGCTTCGGCGGGATGAAGAACACCTCCTCGGTCGAGCACCCGCTGGTTGCCGAAGGCACGACGCGCAGCACCTCGCCCTCGGGGTTGTCGGTCAGGAGCCAGATGGCGCCATCGGGGCCCGAGCGCACGTCGCGGATGCGCTCGTTGAACGCCTTTAGCAGCACTTCCTCGGCAACGACCCTTTCGCCGTCGAGCACGAGCCTGTGCAGCGCCCTGCCGAAGAGCGCGCTGACAAGCAGGTTGCCCTTCCACTCGGGGAAGAGATCGCCCTCGTAGAAGCTCAGAGACGACGGGGCGATCGAGGGGTCCCAATAGTAGACCGGCTGCTCCATGCCGGCCTTCTCGGTGCCCTCGCCGATCTTGCTCAGGTCGTAGTCGACGCCATAGGTGATCACTGGCCAGCCGTAGTTCTTCCCCGCCTTGGGCACGTTGATCTCGTCGCCGCCGCGTGCGCCGTGCTCCACGGTCCACACGCGTCCCGTGCCGGGCTGCAGCGCGATGCCCTGCATGTTGCGGTGGCCGATCGACCAGATCTCGGGCTTCCAGCCCTTGGACCTGGGATTGCCGGGGTAGGGGCGCCCGTCCGGCAGGATGCGCACGAGCTTGCCGATGGTGTTGGCCGGGTTCTGCGCCTCCTCGCGCGCCGTCTCGCGATCGCCCAGCGTCACGAACAGCGATCCGTCCGGCATGAACAGCAGGCGCGAGCCGAACTGGTAGGGAGACGCATGCGAAGGCTGCTGCCGGAAGATGACCTCCACGCCCGTCAGCAGGCCGCCCTTGTCGCGCAGCACGAGCCGGGCGCGCGCCACGGTGGTGGCGCTCTGTCCTTCGCCCCGCGTCTCCGTGTAGCAGAAGTAGATCAGGCGCGAGGTGGCGAAGTCCGGGCTCAGCACGACGTCGAGCACCCCGCCCTGCTCGCTGACATAGACTGCGGGTACGCCCTGCAGCGGATCGGACAGCGTGCCGTCTTTCTGCACGATGCGCATGCGGCCGGGTCGCTCGGTCACGATGAGCCGCCCATCGGGGAGAAAATCCATGCCCCAGGGGTTCTCCAATCCCCTGGCGAACGTCTCGATCTTGATGATCCGGTCGGTGACCTGCTCCGGCGCCTTTGTGATCCCGGCAGCCGCGCCCGTCGCTGTCGTTGCGAAGGCAAAGACCAGGGCAACGGCGAGGCGCATGAAACTCACTCCGGACACGAGCATGGCTGCGATGCCTGGCCCTTCAATGGGCCAACTGGCCCAGCCCTTTTCGCAGGCAGGCGATTTGGCACCCGTCAGCCAAACAGAGGGCTGCTCTCGGGAGCGGCCACGGACCGAGGCGTCGCCGAAAAAAATGGTGGTGGCGTGGCATCATGCCGGACGAGAGCGGCCGGCGCGGGTTTGCCGCCGGCCGTCAGCCCCAGCGGCACCTCATCTCCTGGCACACCTTGCGCCTGCCATCGACGTAGCAGCGGGAGCGCACGAAACGGCACACGCGGCAGCTATAGGACGACAGGCAGCCCCGGTAGGCGCCGCCGCGGCGGAAGTTGCAGGTGCGGATGGTCTGGCAGTCGCGCTGCGAGGCGCCCGGCAGGGTCTGCGCGGACGCGATGCCGCCGACACTCAAGACGCCGCAAGCGACGAGAGCCAAAATCCACGTGCGTGCCTGTCGCATCGTGACAGCCCCGGTAGATTGCGATTGCCCCTACTGTTGGCCGAGAAGGCTTGGCCCCGCAACGCCCGCCGGTGGACAATCCCCAGCTTGGGCCGACAGCTGTGCCCTCAGAGCCACGCATACCGCGCATGGGCTTGCGGCATCGCTTGCCGTTGCCGCCGCCCCTATCCTGTGGTCCCTTGAGCCCGGCGCGAATTGTCGAGGTGCAGCCTTTGGCCCGAACCAGGACGACGATACCGTGCGAGGCCCGCGTCGAGGTCACCCCCCGCATCGCCGACATCCCGGCCGATGACTGGGACGCCTGCGCCAATCCCGACCCCGCCTCGTACAATCCCTTCATTGCGCATGGCTTCCTGAAGGCGCTGGAGGATGCGGGCTCCGTCGGCGGCAAAACCGGGTGGAGCCCGCGCCATCTCGTGCTCAAGGGCGCGGACAATGCGATTGCCGCCTGCGCGCCCTGCTATCTGAAATCGCACAGCAAGGGCGAGTACGTGTTTGACCACGCCTGGTCCGATGCCTACGCCAGGGCCGGCGGCCAGTACTATCCCAAGCTGCAGATCGCCGTGCCGTTCACGCCCGTGCCGGGGCGGCGCCTGCTCGTGCGGCCGGGTCCCGAGGCCGAGGCCAACGAGGCCCTGCTGGCGGGTGCCGCCGCGTCGCTCGCAAACCGCAACGACCTGTCGGGCGTGCACGTCACGTTCCTGAGCGAGGACGAGTACGACCGCCTCGGCGCCCAAGGCTTCCTGCAGCGCACCGACCAGCAGTTCCACTGGCGCAACCCGGGCTACGGCTCGTTCGACGATTTCCTGGCCTCCCTCGCCTCACGCAAGCGCAAGGCGATGCGCAAGGAGCGCGAGCAGGCGCTGGCGGACGGCCTGGAGGTCGAGTGGGTGCAGGGCCGCGACATCACCGAGGCGCACTGGGACGCCTTCTTCGCCTTCTACATGGACACGGGCTCGCGCAAGTGGGGGCGGCCCTACCTCAACCGCCAGGCCTTCTCGCTGATCGCGGCCGCCAGCGGCGAGCGCTCCTTGCTCATGCTCGCCAAGCGCGGCAAGCGCGCGATCGCCGGCTCGCTGCACATGGTCGGCGGCGACTGCCTCTACGGGCGCTACTGGGGCGCCGTCGAGCACCATCCGTTCCTGCATTTCGAGATGTGCTACTACCAGGCCATCGACTACGCCATTCAGCACAAGATCGCCCGCGTCGAGGCGGGTGCGCAGGGCGAGCACAAGCTGGCGCGCGGCTACATGCCGACCAAGACCTTCTCGGCCCACTACATCGCCGATCCGGCGCTGCGCCGGGCCATTGCCGACTATCTGACGCGCGAGCGCGCCTACGTCGACGCCGCGGTCGACGAACTCGGTGCCTATGCACCGTTCCGCAAGGACAGCGATCAGGCCTGACGCGGGAAGCTGTGGGCGATGAAGTTGCCCACACCCTCGGTGAGCTGCCTCGGGCCGATGAAGTTCATCACCCATCCTGCCAGCAACAGCACCAGCACGACGGACGCGATCAGTGTGTCGCCGCGCTTTGCTGGACATGTCGTGAGATAGCTCAAGGACATGTAGCAGCTGCCTGTACTGACGGCTCTCTCATGAGTGGCCGACACGGTAAAACCTCCCTACTTATCATTTTGTGCATCTTTGCACGGGGCGACTTCGCATCCTCTTAACGCCATCCATCACTTGACGATGCGGTTACGGGCCAATTAACAAAACTGCAGAGCAAGCAAGGAAAAGGCGCCGATGGGCTACGACACCAACAATGTCTTTGCCAAGATCCTGAGGGGCGAGCTTCCCGCGCAGAAGGTCTACGAGGATACCGAGACCTTGGCGTTCATGGACATCATGCCGCGCTGCACGGGGCACACGCTGGTGATCCCCAAGACGCCGGCGCGCAACGTGCTCGACGCCAGCCCGGCCCAGCTCGCCGCCTGCATGAAGACGGTGCAGAAGGTGTCCGCCGCGCTGATGAAGGCGTTCGACGCGACGGGCATCACGCTGACGCAGTTCAACGAGCCGGCCGGCGGACAGGTTGTCTTCCACCTGCATTTCCATGTGATGCCGCGCTGGGATGGCGCGTCGCTGGGGGCCCATACCGGCAAGATGGAAAAAGAGGAGGTGCTGGCCGCCAACGCCGAGAAGGTGAAGAAGGCGCTGGCGGCCTGAACGCCATGGCAGCGCGCCTCACCTTCGCTTCGCTGCAACACCGTTCCTGATCCAAGGGTGGCGATGACCAGCTGGCGGCGTGATCCGGAGGCGGCGGCAGACGCGCTTATCCGGCGCAGCCTCGAGGCGATCGATTGGAGCGGCCGGGTTCTGCTGGCCTACCAGGCGGGGACCTTGCCCGCGCTGTTGGCCGAGCGCGGCGTCGGCGCTGCCGTGTGGAACCGCCGCCTCGTCGACACCCAACCTGCGAAACCCTGGCCGCCTGCCGGCCCGTTCGACGTTGCCGTGCTGCGGCTGCCGAAGGCCAAGGAGGAGCAGGAGATGGCCGCGCACGCCTGCCTCGGCGTGCTCGCACCTGCCGGCCGCCTCATCCTCTACGGCGGCAACGACGAGGGCGTTCGCTCGGCGATCGCGATGCTGGAAGAGCTCTGCGGGCAGGTCCAGACGGTGGCGACGCAGGGTCATGGGCGTGTGGTGGCCGCGGGCCGGCCGTCTGATGCGGAACGGCTGCGCGGCGCATTGGCCGACTGGCGCCGGACCGTGCCGCTCGCCATCGCCGGCGCAAGGCGCGACTGGGTCACCTATCCCGGGCTCTTTGCCGCCGATCGCGTCGACCAGGGCACCGCCTTGCTCTTGAGCGCGCTGCCGGAACTGCCTGCGGATGCCAGAGTGCTGGACTACGGCTGCGGGTCGGGCGTGATTGGGGCGACGATGCGCGCGGCGAGCCCGTCCGTCGACCTCGACCTCTTCGACAACGACTCGGTGGCGCTGGCCGCGGCCGGCGAGAACGTGCCGGGCGCCCGCCTGATCCTCGGCACCCGCCTCAGTGCCGCCGGCCGGTCCGACTACGACGCCATCCTGTCCAACCCGCCGTTGCATCGCGGCATCGCCGAGGACCACGCAGAGCTCGAGCAGCTCATTTCCCGCGCGCCAGGTCACCTCAAGGCCGGCGGGCTGCTGCAGATCGTCGTGCAGCGACGCCTGCCCCTCGACCGCCTGCTTTCACAGCGCTTGGATTCCGTGCGGATCGTGGCGGAGGATGCCCGCTATCGCGTATGGCGCGCAGAGCGGGCCCGTTAGCCCGCTCACCACGAATGGCCGCCATGTCGGCGGTGAATGCCCGCCATGTCGGCGGTGAGTGAAGCGGGGCGGCTCTAACGGCTCATCCCGCGCCAGCCTTATCTACTCGTCCTTGCGGCGTGGCACGCTGGGGACGGCACCGGAGCCCTTGATCTTGTCCTTGCGCTCCTTGGGTCCGGGCAGGGCCTTGCGCGAGGCGGCCTCGACCAGCGCCGGCCCGTCGTCCTCCTCGTCCTCGCCGTTGTCGTCCTCGTCGCCGTCCTTGGCCTTGGCCTTTGGCTTGGGCTCCGCAGAGATGTACTCGAAGGCGAGCTTCTTCTCCCCGCCCTCGCCTTCCACCAGCACGCGCACCGTGCCGCCGTGCTCGAGCTTGCCGAACAGCAGCTCGTCCGCCAGCGGCTTCTTGATGTGCTCCTGGATCACGCGCGCAAGCGGCCTGGCGCCGAACTTCTCGTCGTAGCCGGTCTCGGCCAGCCACTTGGCGGCCTCCTCCGACAGCTCGATGGTGACGCCGCGATCCGCCAGCTGCGCCTCGAGCTGGAACACGAATTTCTCGACCACCTTCGTGATGACCTCGGGCGGCAGGCCCGCGAAGGCGATGGTGGCGTCGAGCCGGTTGCGGAACTCCGGCGTGAACATGCGGTTGATGGCTTCCGTGTCGTCGCCCTCGCGCTTGGATCGGCCGAAGCCCATCGGCGCGCGCGCCAGATCCGAGGCGCCGGCGTTGGTGGTCATGATCAGGATGACGTTGCGGAAGTCGATCGACTTGCCGTTGTGGTCGGTCAGCTTGCCGTGGTCCATCACCTGCAGGAGGATGTTGAACAGGTCCGGATGCGCCTTCTCGATCTCATCGAGCAGCAGCACCGAGTGCGGGTGCTGGTCGATGCCGTCGGTGAGAAGCCCACCCTGGTCGAAGCCGACGTAGCCCGGGGGCGCGCCGATCAGCCGCGAGACCGTGTGCTTCTCCATGTACTCCGACATGTCGAAGCGCAGCAGCTCCACGCCCATGAGGGCCGCCAGCTGCTTGGCCACCTCGGTCTTGCCGACGCCGGTGGGACCCGAGAACAGGTAGCAGCCGATCGGCTTTTCCGGCTCGCGCAGGCCCGCGCGCGACAGCTTGATGGCGCTGGCCAGGGCCTCGATCGCCTTGTCCTGCCCGAACACCAGGCGCTTGAGGTCCTTGTCGATATTGACCAGAACCTCTGCGTCCGACTTGGAGATGGTCTTGGGCGGGATGCGCGCCATGGTGGCGACGGTTGCCTCCACCTCCCTGACGCCGATCTTCTTCTTGCGCTTGGCCTCCGGCACCAGCATCTGCGAGGCGCCGGTCTCGTCGATGACGTCGATCGCCTTGTCGGGCAGCTTGCGATCGTGGATGTACTTGGCCGAGAGTTCGACCGCCGCCTTCACGGCCTCGTTGGTGTACTTGAGCTTGTGATACTCCTCGAAATAGGGCTTGAGGCCTTTGAGGATCTCGATCGAATCGTCGATCGTGGGTTCCTTGATGTCGATCTTCTGGAAGCGGCGCACGAGCGCGCGGTCCTTCTCGAAGTGCTGCCGGTACTCCTTGTAGGTGGTCGAGCCGATGCAGCGCACCGTGCCCGACTGCAGCGCCGGCTTGAGCAGGTTCGACGCGTCCATGGCACCGCCGGAGGTGGCGCCGGCGCCGATCACGGTGTGGATCTCGTCGATGAACAGGATCGCGCCGGGATAGTTCTCGATCTCCTTCATGACGGCCTTGAGCCGCTCCTCGAAGTCGCCCCGATAGCGCGTGCCGGCGAGCAGGGCGCCCATGTCGAGGGCGAAGATGGTGGATTCCTTCAGCACCTCCGGCACCTCGCCGCGCACGATCTTGCGCGCGAGCCCTTCGGCGATCGCCGTCTTGCCGACGCCGGGATCGCCGACGAACAGCGGATTGTTCTTCTGCCGGCGGCACAGCACCTGGATGGTGCGCAGGACTTCGGGCTCGCGCCCGATCAGGGGATCGATGCGGCCGCCCTTGGCCTTCTTGTTGAGGTTGACGCAGTAGGTGTTGAGCGCGTCCTGCTGCTGCTTCTTCTCCTCGCCCTTGTCGGCCGCCGCATCCTCGTCGACGCCACGCACGTGCTTGGGCTCGGTCATGCCGGGCCGCTTGGCAATGCCGTGGCTGATGTACTGCACGGCGTCGAAGCGGGTCATCTCCTGCTCCTGCAGGAAGAAGGCGGCGTGGCTTTCACGCTCGGCGAAGATGGCGACCAGCACGTTGGCGCCCGTCACCTCCTCGCGTCCGGAGGACTGCACATGGACGACGGCGCGGTGGATCACCCGCTGGAAGCCGGTGGTCGGCTGAGCCTCGTTGGCCCCCTTGACGTAGAGCGCGGTAAGCTCGCCATCGAGATACTCGGTTATGCGCGCCCTGAGACCTTCCAGGTCGACAGAGCAGGCCTTCATCACGGCCGCCGCATCGCGGTCGTCGAGCAGCGACAACAGCAGGTGCTCCAGGGTGGCGTACTCGTGGTGACGCTCGTTGGCGTACTCGAGGGCGCGGTGGAGGGCGTTTTCGAGGCTTTGGGAGAATGCTGGCACGGCCGGTCCGTCACTCCTTTTCCATGGTGCACTGCAGAGGGTGCTGGTTTTGGCGGGAGAAGTCCATAACCTGGGCCACCTTGGTCTCAGCCACCTCGTAGGTATAGACACCGCAGATGCCCACGCCCTTTTGATGTACGTGCAGCATGATGCGGGTGGCCTCCTCCGGGCCCTTGTTGAAGAACCGCTCCAGCACGAGCACGACGAACTCCATCGGCGTGTAGTCGTCGTTCAAGAGCAGCACTTTGTAGAGACTGGGCTTCTTGGTTTTGGGCCTCGTCTTGGTGATGAGCCCCGTCTTGCCCTCGTCATCCCCACGTGAGCCGTTTTTGCCGGCCATCCCTTCAATCCCTGTATGCGTCGGCTCGCTCCCGCAAGATTTGCGCCGGGTCCTCCCGTTGCAAATCATTTTCGTATTGTAGCGATAGCTGGGCGCACACCGCAAACGCCGCAAGAGGCAGTCCAAGTCCCGGAGTGACCTTCAACTCGGCAATTGCGACAAAATAAGGCCTCGCGCGGCTGCACGAGGCCTTGTCAACGTGGGCACGTCCCTTGACGGACACACCGCTGAAACGGATCTTGCTCGCCTTCAGCGCGCGCCCTGCATCGCCTTCTCGACGGGCTTGTAGGCCTCCTTGGCGAGATCTGCGTACATGCCGCCGATCTTGGAGAGCTGATGCATGTAGCCATCGTAGGCGCGCTTGGCGAAGCCGGACTGGATCTCGACGGCCTGCTCGACCGACTTGGCCGTGAGCAGCTTCTCGAAGGTGGCCGTGCTCTCCTCGAACGACCGCTTGGTGTAGTCGGTCATCTCGGCGGCGATCGCCTGCCAGCCCTTGTTCCACTCGCCGAACGCCTTCATGGCAGTATCCATGTTGTGCTGGCCGAGCTTCTGGATGTCGTCGAAATTCTTCATCTGGATCATCGTCTTTCGTCCTGTGTGACGGGGGTCTGCGGGGTTTGCGACAGTTGCATAGGGGGTCTTGCTGAATTCGCGTGACTAGGGCGCAAAAGACGCCACCGACTCGCTGATACTTCGGCAATATATGCACTGCACAAAAACAGTCAAGGAAAATGCTGCATTGCAATATGCGACATCTTGGTAGGCAACCTGCCCACTTGCTAGTCAGCGCGGGGCGCCCCCCATTAACCGAGCCGTTAGGGCCGGTGGGTTAGGCTCTCTGCTGAACAGGCGGATGCACCTCAGAGGTGCGCCGGCGCCTCAAAGACGCCCCAAAACGGTGTTGCCCATGGCGACGGGCACTGCCGAAGGGGTGCGGGCGGCGGCGGGCGTTGGACGTAGAGGGAATGGTCCTTCAATTTCAATTGCATAGGCCGCGGCTCTTGCAGGTGCGAGCGGCACTGGCGGGTCTTTTGGCGATCGTCGTCGCGGCGACGGGGGCCACGACCAGCGTCGAGGCCAGGGCCAAGAGCGCCGTGCTCGTGCTCGACGTCAATTCGGGCCGGGTGCTGCGCGAGAAGGCCGCCGACGCACCGCGCTACCCGGCGTCCCTGGCCAAGCTGATGACCCTCTATCTGGTCTTCGAGCGGATGGAGCAGGGGACCCTCAGGCCGGAAACCAAGATCCGGATGTCCGCGATTGCGGCGGCTGCCCCGCCATCCAAGCTCGATCTCGAGGCCGGGGAGGAGATCACCCTCATCGAGGCCGTCAAGGCCTTGATCACCAAGAGCGCCAACGACGTTGCGGTGGCGGTCGCCGAGCACATCGCCGGCAGCGAGGAGAAGTTCGCGAAGCTGATGACTGAGAAGGCGCGTCAGCTCGGCATGGCTGCCACGACCTTTCGGAATGCCTCCGGCCTGCCCGACGACGAGCAGGTGACGACGGCACGCGACATGGTCACCCTGGCGCTGCACCTGCAGGACGACTTCCCCCGGCAGTACCCGCTGTTTGCCACGCGGTCATTCACCTACAAGGACGAGACGTTCCGCAACCACAACACGTTGCTGTTCAATTATCCCGGTACGGACGGCCTCAAGACCGGCTATACGCGCGCCTCCGGGTTCAACCTGGCCGCCTCCGTCAGGCGCGGCCGCAAGCACGTCATCGGCATTGTGTTCGGCGGCACCACGGCCTCTGCGCGCAACGCCGCCATGCGCACCTACCTCAACATTGCGTTGGTCAAGGCCTCGACCGTGAAGACGCGCAAGCCCGCGCTGCGCGCTCCGCTCATCGCGCGCGCCAGGCCCCCATCCCAAGCCTGGGTCGCGCGCGTGCCGACCCCGCGACGGATCACACGCGTCGTGCCGGAGCCGGCCGCGGCCGCAGCACTGCCACCAAACCAGGCGGTGCCGCATGCGGAAACGTCGGCGTCGCCGGTCGTGATGATGGCGCGCGTACACCCGGTCCTGATTGCACCAGATGCCGCCGCGGAGCCCGGCAGAGCGGCCAACCCGAACTCGATCGAGGCGTTGCTCGAGGCACGAGCCGGCACCTCGCCCAGGCAGGGCTCAGAGGCGCTCTCGGGGAGATCGGCCCTCGTCATGACCGCCTTCGGGGCCCCCGGCTCCCCGCCGTCGACCCTCGATGCACAGGTCGCGTCACCGGATCGCACGGCGCCTGCGGCCGCCGGCGGCTTCCAGGTCCAGGTCGGCGCCTATCAGAGCGCAGACGAGGCGCAACGCCAGCTCGCCCTGGTGGCCGAGCGCGCCTCCTCCCTTGTCGGTCGCCGCAACGGCGTCACGCAGCGGGTCAAGCTCGGCGGCAAGCTCTACTACCGGGCCCGCTATGTGGGCTTCGAGGCGCATGGCGCCGCCGAGCACGCCTGCACGCAGCTCAAGCGCCTCAGCATCGATTGCTTCGTGCTCGAGGCCGACTGACGAGGGCGGCAGTTCGCCAGCCGAACAATATCCTCTATCGAACAACCTATCCCGATCCGGCCCGAAGTCGGAGCGCACGCAACCGTTCGCCAACGAAACTTCAACGCTTCCGAAATTCGCGGCTGGTACGTGTGCATCCCAATCGACAGTATGCACGCGTGACGTTGTCGTCGTGCGACTACCAGAGTCCTCCATGCCCCTAGCCCGCGTCGTCAAGTCCCTCCCGCCCGAGCTTGCGTCTCTCGATCCGGCGCTGCCCTGGGACAGCCCACAAGAGCCGGGGTACCTGGTGGGAGCTTTCGCGTGCGCCGACGAAGTCGAGGGGCTGTCGAACATGCTGTCGCAGCTCAGCTTCTCGCCCGTTCCAGGCTTGAGCGCCGAGGGCGAGCCTCTGCCCCTGCCGCCGCAAGGCCTGATGGCCGCGGTCATCAGCGATCGGGTCGCCGAGCCGCTCGAGCTGTGCTCATCCTTGGCGTTGCGTTGCCCGACGCTCCTGATCGCGGGCCAGACCAGCTTTGAATTGCAGCTCGCCGCGGCCCGCGCGCGCGTCGATGCGGTGCTGCCTCGGCCGGTCGACGGCGGCGAGCTCGGCGAATGGCTCGAGCATTTCGCCGGCAAGCGCGAGCCCCGCACGCCGTCGATCCTGCTCGTGGATGACGATCCGCTGCTGGCGGAAGTCTTTGCGGAGGCGCTGCGCGTGGCGGGCATGACCGTATCGATCGTCAGCGACCCGACCGAGGTGCTGAGCCGGCTCAACATGGTGCCGCCGGACCTGATCCTGATGGACGTGCACATGCCCGGTGTCGACGGCATCGAGCTCGCGCGCATGATCCGCCAGTCGCGCCGTCATCTGTCGCTGCCCATCGTCTTTCTCTCCGCCGAGCAGGACATGAACCGGCAGATGCAGGCGCGCCGCTGGGGTGGCGACGACTTCATCGCCAAGCCGATCGAGCCGCAACGGCTCGCTTCCCTGGTGCGGCTCAAGGCCGAGCGCAGCGGCGCGCTGCGCTCCATGATGGAGCGCGACAGTCTCACGGGCCTCTACAATCACGGACGGTTCAAAGACCGCCTCATGCTCGAGGTCGAGCGCTGCCGTCGCACGCACAGCGAGATCAGCCTCGTCATGATCGACCTCGATCGCTTCAAGAACATCAACGACCGTTTCGGCCACCTGATCGGCGACAACATCCTCCGCGTACTCGCCAACACGCTGACGGCGGGTCTGCGCCGTATCGACGTCATCGGCCGTTACGGCGGAGAGGAATTCGGCGTGATCCTGATCGAGACGCCGCCGCAGGCAGCGCAGCTTGTCATCGACAAGCTGCGCCAGCGCTTCGCCGCGCTGCCGTTCGAGGGCGCCGGCTCATTGTTCAATGCCACGTTCAGCGCCGGCATCGCCGGCAGCCGCGGCCACAGCGACCTCAACCGACTGATCACGGCCGCCGACCGGGCCCTCTATGCAGCCAAGCATGCGGGACGCGACCAGGTCATGATCGACCCCGGCGTCGTCGACGCGGCCGCGTCCTGAGCCGCCGGAGCGCTCCGCCTCTGGCTACTTGAGCAGCACGTCCTTCGCCTCGTTGAGCTTGGCGGCGAGGAAGGTGGAGCCGCCGTGATCGGGGTGCACCTTCATCATCAGCTCGCGGTGCGCGCGGCGGATGTCGTCCGCGCTGGCACCGGGCCCTAGCCCTAAGACGTCGAGCGCCTGCTCCCGGGTCATCTTTCCGGATGCGGCTGCCTCGCCGCCGCCTTCCGAATGGGACAGGTCCTCGCGCCACGAGGCATGCACGCGGTCGAGATAGGCCTCGAGGATCTGCGCCGACTGCGGATCGGCAAAACGGCAGTCCTGCCAGAGCCGTGCCATCTCGATCGGCGCCAGGCTCTCGAGCTCCCGCCCGGCGAAGCGCCCCTTGCGGACCTGGCCGGTGATCGCGCCGGTGTCGTGATCGAGCTCCACCTCCAGGTGGTCGGTGACCACGCGCGAGGTCTGGCCCGGCGACTTCTGCGACCCGCCCGGAAAGCCGCCCCAGGAAAATCCGCCGCTCCCCCACAGGAGCCACGACCCGAGCGCCGCCAGCGACATGGCGTAGCCGGCGAGGCCGCGGAAGACGAGGAAGCCGGCACCGGCAAGCGCCGCCACGCCGGCGCCGATGCGCAGCTGGCGCACCAGCACCTGCGGATTGGCCATGGTGAAGGCCCGCGTCGCGATGAGGAACAGCACGAGCGCCATCGCTCCGAGCAGCAGAGGATACATGGGACGCGCGCAGCCTCCCTACTCGAGCTGCTGCAGCAGAGCGCGCGCGCCGCGGCCCGAGAGCGACTCCAGGGCCTTGCGGCCGCCGGCGGCGTAGACGGCGACGGCGGACAGGAGCTCCTTGAGCTGCGCGGCGGAGCCCGCATCGAACCGGCAATAGGCGCCCTTGGTGAGCCGCGCGATCTCCCGAAAGGCCTTTTCGGCACGCGCGTCGCCGCCTTCCTGGAACAGGAACACCGGCACGCCGAGGAGCGCGAGCTCGCCCGCACGTCCACACAGATCGTCGAGGTCCTCCTCCATGCAGTCGCCCACGTAGACCAGCGCGTTGACGGGCTTCTTGGCGGACTCGGTGCGCGCGTGGCTCAGCACCTTGCCGATCTGCGTGTAGCCGCCGGCGCACCGGACGCGCGTCATCAGCGCGGCCAAGGCAGCCGGGTCCGACACCCAGCGGCTGGCGCGGCACTCGCCCGCGCCGCGGAAATAGATGAGCTGCACGTCGAGGCCGCCGACGGCCTTGACGGCATGGAACATGTCGGCCTGCAAAGCCAGCGCCATGTCCCACGTGGGCTGGCGGCTCATGGTGGCATCCATGGCGAACAGGAGCCGGCCGCGCCCGGCGCCGGCCCGGGGCGCGACCGATTTCATGCGGCGCACGAAGTCGGCGACGTCGGCATCCGAGGCGGCCTGCGCCGGCGGCTTGTGCCGCGCCTCGGCGGGGACGTGGCCCGGTGTTGCCGCGGGCGTCTCGGCGCCCGGCGTGCCGGTCTTGGTCGTCGATTTGCGGTCGGTCGTCATGTCGCGGTCCGGACGGGCTCGTGTCCCGAGGCTATCTGTTGCCGATAAACATGGCGTTTCGCGAGCGGTGCGGCAATGCTGGCGGGCCGTCTGCCCTGGTTTCGCGGGGACGCGGCGCCCAATCGATGGCAAACATGCCATCGCACCGATCAAGCCCCGCCCGGACACCTCCGCAATCCCTCCCTGATGAACCTGCTGCTCCTCGCCCTGGTCCCGGCCTGCTTCGCGCTCAACCCGGTGACCGGCAAGGCGCTGGCCGACGTGTTCGGGCCGGCAAGCCTCGCCCTGGTGCGCTGGTCGCTATCGGGCCTCGTCATCGCCGCCGTCGCGCTGGGGCGCTGGCGGAGCGAGCGCTGGCGGGCGAGCACGGGCCACCTCCTGCGCGTGGCCGTGCTGGGGGCGCTGGCCATGGCGTTTTGCGCCTGCGCCGCCTACGTGGGCGCGCGGACCACCAGCGCCACCAATATCGGGCTGATCTACAGCTGCGCCTCGGCCTTGGTCGCCGCCTCGGAGATCGCGGCCGGCCGGCAACGGCCGACATGGCGGCTCCTGCTCGGCATTGCCGCCTGCCTTGCCGGCGTCGTGCTGATCCTCACCAAGGGCCACCCCGAAACCTTGCGCGATCTCGCCTTCACGCCTGGAGACCTCTGGGCGGCGGCCGGCATGCTCGTGTTCGTCGGCTACACCGTGGCCATGCGGCGCGTGCCGGGGACGCTGACGGCCATGCCGCAGTTCGCCGTCATGGCCGCCGGTGCAACGGCGGTGCTGCTGCCATTCGCACTTGTCGAAGTGGCCGGCAGCGGCCTGCCGGTGATCGATGAGCGCACGCTGGCGTGGCTCATCGTCGTCGTGCTGGCCACCGGCATCGGCGCCTTCCTCGGCTACAACATCTCCCTCGCACGCAATGGACCGGTACTGACCTCGGCGTCGCTCACCCTGACCCCCGCCTTCGCCGCCGTTCAAGCGATGGCGCTGATCGGCGAAGAGCTCGGCTGGTATCACGGCGCGGCGATCGCGTTCGTCGTCGCCGGCCTGCTTCTGATCAACCGCGACCAGGCGCGATAGCTATTGTCATCCCGGAATTCCGCGTCAGCGGAATATCCGGGACCCAGTGGCCGGGATGACAGTCAGCGCCTAACCCTCGTCCAGCTCCAGCAGGCCGACGTTGCCGCCGGTGGCGGTGATGTCGGTGGTGCGCACGCGCTCGGTGGCGAAGCGGGCGAGGTAGTTCGGGCCGCCGGCCTTGGGCCCCGTGCCCGACAGCCCCTCGCCGCCGAACGGCTGCACGCCGACCACGGCGCCGATCTGGTTGCGGTTGACATAGAGGTTGCCGACGCGCGCGCGCTCGGCGACGAAGTCGGCGACCGAGGCGATGCGGCTGTGGAGGCCCAGCGTGAGCCCGAAGCCGCTGGCGTTGATGGCGTCGATCACCCGGTCGAGCCGGCCGCCGGGATAGCGCACCACATGCAGGATGGGCCCGAACACCTCCTCCGTCAGCACTTTGGCGCTCTCGATCTCGTAGACCGCCGGCGTCACGAAGGTACCCGCACCGGCCGCATAGGGAACGGCCAGGTCGACGATCTGCCTTCCCTGGCGCTGCATGCGCAGCTTGTGGGCGTCGAGCCGGCTCTGGGCCTCCTCGTCGATGACCGGGCCGATGTCGGTCGCGTAGTCGAGCGGATCGCCGACGTCGAGCGCCTCGACCGCGCCGGCCAGCATCTCGATCATGGTGTCGGCCACGTCCTCGTGCACGAAGAAGAGCCTGGCCGCCGAGCAGCGCTGGCCGGCCGAGTCGAAGGCGGAGCGCACCACGTCGCGGATCACCTGCTCGGGCAGCGCGCTCGAGTCGGCGATCATGGCGTTGAGCCCGCCGGTCTCGGCGATGAAGGGAACGATGGGCCCGCGCCGGTCGGCGAGCGCCTTGCTGATGGCCCAGGCGGTTTCATTCGAGCCCGTGAAGGCGACGCCGGCCACGCGCGGGTCCTTGACGAGCGCGGCGCCGACCCGGCCGTCGCCGGGCAGGAAATGCAGCACGCTCGGCGGAATGCCAGCCTCGTAGAGGAGCCGGGTCGCGAGCCAGGCGATGATGGGGGTCTGCTCGGCAGGCTTGGCGAGCACGGGATTGCCTGCCGCCAGCGCCGCCGCCACCTGGCCCGTGAAGATCGCCAGCGGGAAGTTCCAGGGCGAGATGCACACGAACGGCCCGCGCCCGCGCAACTCGATGAGGTTGGTCTCACCCGTCGGGCCCGGCAGCGATACGGGCCCGCTGAACTGGCGCCTTGCCTCCGCCGCGTAGTAGCGCAGGAAGTCGACCGCCTCGCGCACGTCGCCCAGCGCATTGTCCAGCGTCTTGCCGGCCTCGCGCACCAGCACGGCGATGAGGCGCACGCGGTCGCGCTCGAAAAGGTCGGCGGCCCGCTCCAGGATGCGCGCGCGGGACTCGGCGCCGAACCTCTCCCACGTGTGGGCGCGGACCGTCGCGCTGTGCAGCGCCGCCTCGATCGTGGAAGGATCGGCGGCGCGGACGACGCCGATGCGCTCGCGCCGGTCATGCGGGCAATGCACGACCTCCCAGGCTTCCTCGCGCTCGGGCGTGCGGCCGTCGACGATGGGGGCCGCCGCAAAGGACGCCCCCTGCAGCGCCTCGCCGATCCCCTTCACCAGTGCCTCGCGCACGCTGGCCTCGCTGAGCGCCATGCCGCGGCTGTTCCACCGCTCCGGCATGTAGATCTCCGGCGGCCGGGGCAGGCGCCGCACCGTGCTTCTTGCGCTCGAGCGCGACGGTGGCGACGGGGTCGCGGATGATCTCCTCGAGCGGGGCCTCCTCGTCGGCCAGGCGGTTGACGAACGAGGTGTTGGCGCCGTTCTCCAGCAGGCGCCGCACCAGGTAGGCGACGAGGTCGGCGTGCGCGCCGACGGGCGCGTAGATGCGGCACGGCACGCTGAGCTTGCCCGAGCCGACGATCTCCTCGTAGAGCGCCTCGCCCATGCCATGCAGCCGCTGCAGCTCGTAGGAGCGGTGGGCGCCGGAATCGTAGACCGAGGCGATCGACTGGGCGTTGTGGGTGGCGAACTGCGGAAAGAAGGCCGACTGGTCGGAGAGCAGGAACCTGACGCAGGCGAGAAAGGACACGTCCGTGTGCGCCTTGCGGGTGAAGACCGGATAGTCCTCCAGCCCGCGCTCCTGCGCCCACTTGATCTCGCTGTCCCAGTAGGCCCCCTTCACCAGCCGCACGGGGATGCGCTTCTTGCCGTCGGCCAGCAGCTTGAGCCACTTGAGCGTCGGGATCGCGCGCTTGCTGTAGGCCTGCACGGCGATGCCGAGGCCATGCCAGCCGTCGAGGTCGGGGTGCAGATAGGTGGCGCCGAACAGGCCCAACGTGATGTCGAGCCGATCCTGCTCCTCCGCATCGATGGTCAGTCCAAGGCCATGGCGGCGGGCAGCGGCGGCGAGCGCGACGAGACGCGGCAGCAGCTCGGCCTTGAGCCGCTCCTCCTTGCCCGGCTCGAAGCGCGGGTGGAGTGCGGAGAGCTTCACCGACACGCTGGGACGCGACAGAAGGATCTGGGTCTGGCCCGGATCACGCAGGCCGCCGACCTTGCCGATCGCCTCGATGGCGCCGAGATAGCGCTCGTAGTAGCCCTCGGCGTCGTTCGCGGCCTTGGCCCGCTCGCCCAGCATGTCGTAGGAGATGCGATAGCCCTTGGCCTCGAGCGCACCAGCGCGGGACAGCGCCTCCTCGATGGTGCGGCCCAGCACGAAATTGTCGCCCAGGACCTTCATCGCCTGACGCAGGGCCTGGCGGATGAAGGGCTCGCCGGAGCGCGCCACCAGTCGGCCGAGAATGCCCAGCGGGCCCGAGCGGCGGTCCTCGCCCAGCCGGACGACGCGCCCCGTCAGCATCAGCCCGAAGGTCGAGGCGTTGACGAACAGGCTGTCGGACTGGCCCAGGTGCTGCTCCCAGCGGCCGCCGCCGATCTTCTCGGCGATCAGCTGATCGGCCGTGTCCTTGTCGGGAATGCGCAGCAGCGCCTCGGCCAGGCACATGAGGACCACGCCTTCCTCCGAGGCAAGCCCATACTCGTGCATGAAGGCATCGACGCCGCCGTGCTTGTGGCGATTGGCGCGCGCGGCGCGAACGAGCTGCCCCGCCATGGTGGCGATGCGCCGGGCCTTGTCCTCCGCGTTGGTGGCTTGCGCGAGGAGCCCGGTGACCAGGCTTGCTTCCTCGGCCAGGTGGAACTGGGCGATCTCCTCGCGTGGCGGCAAGTCCACGCGCACGGTCTGCTGCGGGCCGCCGTGGGCCGGTCGAAGTTCGCGGGCAGCGCTCATGCGTGCACCTATCGTGAACCTGAGGAAGGCCGGCTCGATTCGAATCCTGGCCGTGCCATCCTAGCAGAACGCCGCGCCTTCGGCGCTCGGGCCTGGGGAAAACGCGCCACCGGGACCGAGGTAGTTTCGCCCAACGGGAGGCAACGAACTGACCGCGTGTCGCACCGCATCCGGCGGTCGCCTGCGGCAAAAGGTTTCCCGATCCCGCCCGCTTGCCATACCTTCCCCAGCGTGCGAGGTCAGCCGCCGGTGGTGCAAGCGATTCGCAGACGCGCGGCTCCCCGGTGCGTGGCGTTGGCTTCTCCGGCTATAATCGCCAGCAACGGACGCACGCATGTCAGCTTTCCGCCTGGGCGGTGCCTTGCGCGACCTGTTCGGAAAATCGGACAACTCCAAGCGCGGCAAGGCCGAGCAAGAGGCGCTGTCGAAGCTCGAGGAGATGCGGGAGCAGGCGCGGCTCGCGCGCCAGGAAGCCGCGGCCGAGCCCGAGGGCGCGCCGGAAGAAGCGGCAGAAACAGACGAGGAGGCAAGAGACAAGCCTGTGGCCCGCGCCGTTCGCAAGTCAGCCGACAGCTCGGAGAGCTATACCGCCGCCGACATCGAGGTGTTGGAGGGGCTGGAGCCCGTGCGGCGCCGGCCCGGCATGTATGTGGGCGGCACCGACGAGAAGGCTTTGCACCACCTCTTCTCCGAGGTGATCGACAACGCCATGGACGAGGCGGTGGCCGGCCACGCCAACTGGATCGAGGTGAAGCTCGAGGCCGACGGCTTCCTCACCGTCAACGACAACGGCCGCGGCATTCCGGTCGACCCGCATCCCAAGTTCAAGTCGAAGTCGGCGCTGGAAGTGATCATGACCACGCTGCACTCGGGCGGAAAGTTCGACAGCAAGGTCTACAACACGAGCGGAGGCCTGCACGGCGTCGGCGTGTCGGTCGTCAATGCGCTGTCCGAGAAGCTCGAGGTGGAGGTCGCGCGGGGCCAGCAGCTCTACGCCATGACCTTCAGCCGCGGCGCGCCCCAGGGCAAACTGCAGAAGCTGGGTGCGATCAAGAACCGGCGCGGCACCAAGGTGCGCTTCAAGCCGGACGAGAAGATCTTCGGCAAGGGCGCCACTTTCAACCCCGCGCGCGTGTTCCGCATGGCGCGATCGAAGGCCTACCTCTTCGGCGGCGTCGAGATCCGCTGGGCGTGCGCGAAGGAGCTGATCAGCGACGACACGCCGACCGAAGCAAGCTTCCACTTCCCCGGCGGCCTGAAGGAATATCTCGAGGCCAACATCGAGGGCCAGACGCGCGTCACCAAGGACATCTTCGCCGGGCGCAGCCTCAAGGACGCCGGGCACGGCTCGGTCGAGTGGGCGGCGTGCTGGGTGGCCGACGAGGACGGCTTCATCAACTCCTACTGCAACACCATCCCGACGCCCGAGGGCGGCACGCACGAGAACGGCTTCCGCTCGGCGCTGTCCAAGGCTCTGCGCGATTTCGGCGAACGCGTCGGCAACCGCCGTGCCGCACAGATCACGGCCGACGACGTGCTGGGCACGGCCGCTGCCATGCTCTCCGTCTTCATCCGCGAGCCCGAGTTCCAGGGCCAGACCAAGGACAGGCTCGCCACCCAGGAGGCGACGCGCATCGTCGAGAGCACGGTGCGCGACGCCTTCGACCACTGGCTGGCGGACAGCCCTCAGCAGGCCAACAAGCTGCTCGACTGGGCCGTGGACCAGGCCGAGGACCGGCTCAAGCGCAAGCGCGACAAGGAGATCAGCCGCCAGTCGGCGACGCGCAAGCTGAGGCTGCCGGGCAAGCTTGCCGACTGCAGCCTCAACTCCAAAGAAGGCACGGAGATCTTCATCGTCGAAGGCGACTCGGCCGGCGGCTCGGCCAAGCAGGCGCGCGACCGCGTGCGCCAGGCGATCCTGCCGCTGCGCGGCAAGATCCTCAACGTCGCCAACGCCTCGTCGCAGAAGCTGGCGCAGAACCAGCTCCTGTCCGACCTGATCCAGGCGCTGGGTGTCGGCATCGGCGCCCGGTACCGCGACGAGGACCTGCGCTACGAGCGCGTGATCGTCATGACGGACGCCGACGTCGACGGCGACCACATCGCCTCGCTGCTGATCACGTTCTTCTACCAGGAGATGCCGGAGCTGATCGAGAACGAGCACCTGTTCCTGGCCCAGCCGCCGCTCTACAAGCTCACCCATGGGGCCAAGTCGGTCTACGCGCGCGACGACAAGCACCGGGAGGAGCTCGTCAAGAGCGAGTTCCCTGCCAACGCCAAGGTCCAGATCAGCCGCTTCAAGGGGCTGGGCGAGATGAACGCCTCCCAGCTCAAGGAGACGACCATGGACCCGGCCAAGCGCCAGCTGCTCAGGGTCGAGGTCGCCGAGGGCGACAAGGCCGCCGTGAGCGAGGCGGTCAACGCGCTGATGGGCTCCAAGCCCGAGGCCCGCTTCCGCTTCATCCAGGAGCGGGCCGCGTTTGTGAAGGACTTGGATATCTAGGCGTAGGGTGCGATAGGCGATAGCCGTATCGCACCGACTCGCGCGTGATCTCGGTGCAATGCGCTCCTGCTTATTGCACCCTACCTAAAATGGACGCCACCTTCGTTGCCGCCGCGCTGCTGAGCGCCATCCTGCATGCGGGGTGGAACGCCGCGGTGAAGGCTGCGCGCGATCCGGCCCGCGCCATGACGGCACAGATGGTGCTGAGCGCGCTGATCGTGCTGCCCGGGACTGTTCTGGTCCGGCCTGCCGGATCGGGCGGCGTGGATCTGGATCGCGGCCTCCACGCTCATGAATGTCGTGACGGTTTCGGCGCTGCTGCGCGCCTACGAGCTCGGCGGCTTCGGCATTGTCTATCCCGTCGCACGCGCGGTTGCCGTGCTGCTGGTGGTACCGCTGGCGGCGGGGATAGCCGGCGAACGCCTCGGCCCCGCCGCGCTCTGCGGCGTCGCCATACTGGCGGCGGCACTCGGCGTGCTTGCCTGGGATGCCGCGCGCGACCGGACCGTCTCCATGCAGGCGCTGGCCTGGACGCTCGCCGCGGGGCTCGGCACCGCCGCCTACATCATGTGCGACGCGCAGGGCGTGCGCGCGGCCGGCTCGCCGTTCGCCTACGGCTTCACCGTCTCGGTGACGAACGCGATCGCCATGTCGTGGCGTCGTCGCCGCGACGGCCTGCCGTGGACGCAGGTGCGGGACTATTGGGTCGTGGGCGTGCTGACCGCGCTGGCCGCCGTCGTCTCGTATCTTCTCATTCTGTGGGTGTGGAGCGGGGCACCGATCGCGCCGGCCGCCGCGCTGCGGGACACCAGCGCCATCTTCGCCGTGCTCATCGCCGTGCTGTGGCTCAAGGAGCCCTTCACGTTGACGCGGATCGCCACCGTGCTGCTGGCCGCGGCCGCCGTGCCCCTGCTGCGGCTGGGTTGATAATCAGTAAGCCTCCGGCACGTACATATCCTCGGGGATCGGGTTGCGGTGGTAGTCGGGGTTGTGCGTGCGCGGCGGCAGCGCGATCGTCGGCCGCTTGATCTCCTGGTAGGGGATCTGCTCGAGGAGGTGACTGATGCAGTTGAGCCGCGCCTTCTTCTTGTCGACCGCCTGCACGATCCACCACGGCGCCTCCGGGATGTGGGTGCGCTCGAGCATGATCTCCTTGGCCTTGGTGTAGTCCTCCCAGCGCCGGCGCGACTCCAGGTCCATCGGGCTCAGCTTCCACTGCTTGAGCGGATCGTGGATGCGCATCAGGAAGCGGAAGTGCTGCTCCTCGTCGGTGATCGAGAACCAGTACTTGATGAGGATGATGCCCGAGCGGACCAGCATCTTCTCGAACTCGGGCACCGTGCGGAAGAACTCCTCGCAGTCTTGCTTGGTGCAGAAGCCCATCACGCGCTCGACGCCGGCGCGGTTGTACCAGCTGCGGTCGAAGAGGACGATCTCGCCGCCCGCGGGCAGGTGCGCGACGTAGCGCTGGAAGTACCACTGCGTGCGCTCGCGCTCGTTGGGTGCCGGCAGCGCGGCGACACGGGCACACGCGCGGGTTCAGGCGCTGGGTGATGCGCTTGATGACGCCGCCCTTGCCGGCCGCATCGCGCCCCTCGAAGATCACCACCACCTTGAGCTTCTGGTCGACCACCCAGTCCTGCAGCTTGACCAGCTCGCCCTGCAGCCGGAACAGCTCGCGGAAGTAGAGGGAGCGGTCGATGGTGCCCTGCTCGGGACGGCTGGCGAACTCCTCGATCAGCTTGTCGAGGCGCGCATCGTCGATCTCCATCTCCAGCTCCTCGTCGAAGCTGTCGACGAGCTCTGCGCGTACCCTGTCGTCCAAATCCTTTGCGCGTGCATCGCGGCTCATGGCAACTCCTCGAACTGAACCTCTCGAAACCCTGGCGGGAGGCCATGTTTTCGCCTCCGCATGACAGCTGCGTGACAATCGCGCTGCGGCGGCGCGTGCCAATCGGATCGCTCGGGCGTACACTGCCGGGCCGTCACGATCGCAAGCTACACTTGGCCCCGTGGTCTATCGTCTCGCACAGATCTCCGACACGCACCTGAGCCGCGACAAGCCACCCTTCGTCGCGAATTTCCGCCAGGTCGCGGCGCACCTCGTGGCCTCGCGGCCGGACCTCGTCGTCAATTCCGGCGATCTCGCCCTCGACGGGACGCACGGGGAGGACGACCTCGCCGAGGCCAGGCGCCTGCACGATGCGATCGGCCTGCCGGTCCGCTACATCCCGGGAAATCACGACGTCGGCGAGAGCCCCGACGTGCCCGGCAAGGAGCAACCCATCATCACGGCGGACGCGCGCGAGCGCTACCTGCGGCTGTTCGGGGACGACTTCTGGCTGCTGGACGCGCCCGGATGGCGCATCGTCGCCATCAACGCCCAGCTCCTCGGGAGCGCGCTGCCGGCGGCCGATGACCAGCTCGCGTTCGTGGGCGCGGCCGTCGCCGGCGCGGAGGCGCGCAGCCTTGCGCTGTTCGTGCACAAGCCGCTCTTTCACCTCTCCTCGGGCGAGGACGCCATCACGGGGCGCTTCGTCAATCCCGCTGCGCGGCGCCGGCTGCTTTCAGCGTTCGGCGCACGCCCTCCGGCGCTGATCGCCTCGGGCCATGTGCACCAGTACCTTTCCGCCACGCTGGAGGGCGCCGCGCACGTGTGGTGCCCGTCGACGGGCTTCATCCTGCCCGATGCGCGCCAGCCGCGATACGGCTTGAAGCAGACGGGCTACGTCGAGCACGCGCTTGCGGCGGATGGCTCCCATACGAGCCGCCTCGTGTCGGTGCCAGGCCTTCCCACCCTCGACATTGCCGACTTCCCGGAAGCCTACGGCCCGTTGTCCTGAGCGGAGCCAGTTTCTCAGGCCGTCGTGCGGCGCCTGCGTGATGCCGGCTCGTTGGCTGCTTCCGTGGCGCGATCGGGAAGCGCTGCCTTGCGGTCGATCGGGCGGCCAGGGGGCTCGGTCGCGGTCGGGCTGTGGACCGCGATCGGATCGCTGGCGGGGAAGGTCTCGTCCAGGGCCGCGTCGAGCCGCGCATCCAACGCGAGGTCATCCGCGCGGGCGCGTGGCGAACGTTTCCTCGGCTTTGCGGTCATGCGTCGTCGCCTTTGTGCCTGCCCTTGAGATGCGGCGCCCCGCGCGCGTTTTCAATATCGCCGGCAGCGGCGGATTGCCCGGTCATGAAGAAGTGATGGGCGCCGCCCGCAAGCCGTGGAGCGTCAGCGACTACCCGACGCAATGCCGGATCGGTGCGCGTCAGGCGGTGGGTCGGCGCTTCGCTGGACCCACCCTACGCGCTTCGCGTTCCCGCCTTATGCCGTGAGCCAGGCACGCAGGGCGCGGTTGACGGCTTCGGGCCGCTCCAAGGTCGAGAGGTGGCCGCAGTGGGGGATGATCTCGAGCCGCGCGCCGGGAACGCCCGAGGCGATCTCCTGCGCCAGTTCCACCGGCGTCAGCGCATCCTGCTCTCCGACAACGACCAGCGTCGGGCACTTTATGGTGGGAAGAAGCGGGCGGTTGTCGGGGCGCGCCATGAGCGCTGCGTGCTGGCGCACCAGCGCCTCGGCGCCCGTATCCACCGCCATTTGCCGGATCAGCGCGGTGAAGGCCTTGTCGCCGAGCCTGTCCTTGTGGATCAGCGCCGACATCAGCTCGTCCTGCACGGCACCCGCGCCCTCGCGGCGGGCGACCTCGTTGCGCTGCAGGCGCTGCTCTCGGCGCTCGGGGGCGTCGGCGCGCGCGCTCGTGTCGAGGAGGGCGAGGCGGGTCACGCGCTGCGGTGCCTGGCGCACGATCTCGCAGGAGATGAAGCCGCCCATCGACAGACCCGCAAGCGCAAAGCGTTCCGGCGCGGCGGCCAGGACCGACCGGGCGATCGCCTCCAAGGTGTCGTGGCGCGTATGGTCGGCGACGGTGATGTCGGCGATGTCGCTGAGCGCCGCGATCTGCGGCTCCCACAGGGCCCTGGTGCAGAGCAGGCCCGGAACAAGAACCAGATTCGTCTTCATCGCCGCCATGATGTCACCCAATTGCAATCCCGACCAAGGTTAGCGAGGCCTTAGCACAGGCGGAAGAACGCGTCCGATCGCCTTGTAAAACATAGCTCCATCAATGAGTTGCAGACGCTCCACCGAAGCCGAAGCGGCCGCGTGCCTTGCGACAACATATGCCCGGATATGCGCGCGGCGTTCCTTGCTTTTTGGAACGAACGATGCCATCTACCTGCCATCAACGGGCGCAGGGGATAGCTTCCGTTTACAAATTTTCCCCAAGGCTCACGCTTTCCCGTTAGGCCCTTTGTGGCATTCCCCCTGCGCTCTCGTTGCCGATATCGCGCCGTAGATGCGTCGCGCGATGGTCGGCTGATGAACGACGCAGACGGAGACGTTTTCTTTTGCAAACCACGACGTTCGCTGAGCTAGGCCTCAGCGCCAAAGTGCTGGCCGCCGTACAAGCCGCCGGCTACACCGAGCCCACCCCCATCCAAGTGCAAGCCGTGCCCGTGGCCATTACGGGCCAGGACGTGCTGGGCATCGCCCAGACCGGAACCGGCAAGACCGCCGGCTTCGTGCTGCCGATGCTGACAAGGCTCGAGAGCGGCCGCGCCAGGGCGCGCATGCCGCGCTCCCTGATCCTGGCACCGACGCGCGAGCTTGCAGCCCAGGTGGCGCAGAGCTTCGAGAAGTACGGGGTCAACCACAAGCTATCGGTCGCCTTGCTGATCGGCGGCGTCTCCTTCGACGAGCAGTTGAAGAAGCTCGACCGGGGCGCCGACGTGCTGATCGCCACGCCGGGCCGCCTGCTCGACCATTTCGGGCGCGGCAAGATCCTGCTGACCGGCGTCGAGATCCTGGTCATCGACGAAGCCGACCGCATGCTCGACATGGGCTTCATCCCGGACATCGAGCGCATCTGCAAGCTGCTGCCGACCCGGCGGCAGACGCTGTTCTTCTCGGCAACCATGCCGCCCGAGATCAAGCGCCTGGTCGACACCTTCCTCAAGGACCCCGTGCGCATCGAGGTCACCCGGCCGGCGACGGCGGCAACGACCATCAAGCAGCTGTTCCGCTATTGCCCCTCGACCGAGGAGTGGGAGAAGCGCGAGGTGCTGCGCGAGCTGATCCGCTCGCAGGACGTCAAGAACGCCATCCTCTTCTGCAACCGCAAGCGGGACGTGGCGATCCTTTTGAAGTCGCTCCTGAAGCACGGCTTCAACGCCGGCGCGCTGCACGGCGACATGGACCAGATGAGCCGCATGGCGACGCTCGATGCCTTCCGCGAGGGCCGCATCACGTTCCTGGCGGCGAGCGATGTTGCCGCGCGCGGCCTCGACATCCCCGACGTCAGCCACATCTTCAACTTCGACGTGCCGTGGCAGTCCGACGACTACGTGCATCGCATCGGCCGCACGGGCCGGGCGGGCAAGGAAGGCGTGTCGCTGACCTTGGTCACGCCGGAGGACACGGGCCGCCTGAGCGACATCGAGCGCATGCTGGGTGCGCCCGTCACCTGGCTCGGCGATCCGCCGTCAGCAGGAGGACATGGAGAACGGCAAGAAGCGGCGCGGACGTGGCCGCGGAGGCCGAGGCGGGCGACCGTCGACGGGCCGGAGCCACGAGGCGCCCCGGGGTGAGCGGCCACGGCGTAGCGGTTCGCGCACCGGCAACGGTGTGCAGCAGCCCGCGGATGCCGGCAACGGCGCCGCTCCTCTGCCCAATGGCAATGGCCGCGACGAGCACGCCCCACCCGCGAGGGCCAAGCGCGGTGACCGTCCCCAGCCGCGCGACCGCAGCGAGCCTCGCGAGGCGAAGGTGCGGGAGCGCGACGAGGTCCGCGAGCCGCGGCAAGGCCGCCCCGCGCGTGGCGCGCAGCAACCGGCCCGGCAGCGCCGAGAGGCGCGGCAGCCCTGGGAGCCGCGTCCGCCGCGCCAGCCTCGGCGGGGAGACGAGAGCCCCGGCCCGCAGGCGGTCGGCATGGGCGACCATGTCCCCGCCTTCATGCGCAAGGCCGTGCCCAAGGGGCAGTAGCCTGTCATCCCGGCCAAGCGCCCCGGCTCGGAGGCCGGGGCAAGCTGCGCGCGAGCCGGGACCCATATGTGGCTTCATGCAGCTCTGGGTCCCGGATATTTCGATGCGCGAAATTCCGGGATGACAAGACAGCGCGCCCCTGCGGCGTGCTAGAAGGGGCGCATGACGATTGCGACCGATCCTTCACCTTCACAAATTCTGACCGATCTGTGGGTCGGCGCCGGCGGAGACGCGGACGCGTTGGCGTCCGTGGCGCTCACCGGCAGCGATCCGGTGCTGCCCTCCTCGTTCCGCGTCGGCGCCGCCGCGCAGGCGTCGATTGCCGCGGCTGGGCTGGCGGCGGCGGAGATCTGGCGCGCGCGCACCGGCCACAAGCAGACCGTGTCCGTCGACATGCGCCATTCGGCGGTCGAGTTCCGCAGCGAGCGCTACATGCGCGTCGCCGCCAAGCCGCCGGGCTCGCCGTGGGACAAAATTGCCGGCATCTACCGCACGGGCGATGAACGCTGGGTGCGGCTGCACACGAACTTCCCGCATCACCGCGACGGCATTCTCGCGCTGCTCGGCTGCGCCTATGAGCGCGAGGCGGTGCAGGCGGCCTTGATGAAATGGCAGGGCGAGACGCTGGAGACGCAGGCCGCCGAAGCCGGGCTCGCCACGGCCATGATGCGGTCGCCCGAAGAGTGGGCTGCGCATCCGCAAGGCCGGGCGATTGCCGCGCTGCCGCTGATCGAGATTGAGAAGATCGGCGAGGCGCCGGCGCGCGTGCTGACGAAAGGCGCCGAGCGTCCGCTCTCGGGCGTGCGCGTGCTCGACCTCACGCGCGTCATCGCCGGGCCGGTGTGCGGGCGCACGCTTGCCGCGCACGGCGCCGAGGTGATGCGCATCACCGCGCCGCATCTGCATGGCCTCCCGCTGCTCGACATGGACACCGGCCGCGGCAAGCTGTCGGCCTCCCTCGACCTGCGCGCCGGCGAGGAGCGCGAGCGGCTGGCATCGCTGCTGCGCAGCGCGCATGTGTTCGTTCAGGGCTATCGGCCGGGGGGCCTGGCCGCGCTCGGCTTCTCGCCGGAGGCCTGCGCCGACATCAAGCCCGGCATCGTCGCCGTGACGCTGTCGGCCTACGGGCACGAGGGACCGTGGGCGGGCCGGCACGGCTTCGACTCGCTGGTGCAGACCGCGTGCGGCATCAACCACGCCGAGGCCGAAGCGGCCGGGATCGACCGCCCCAAGGAGCTGCCCTGTCAGGCGCTGGACCACGCCACGGGCTACCTGATGGCGTTCGGCGCCACGATGGCGCTCATGCGCAAGGCGCGCGAGGGCGGCTCATGGCACGTGCGCGTCTCGCTGGCGCAGACGGGGCATTGGCTGAAAGGGCTCGGGCGCGTGGCCGGCGGCCTCGACGGCCCCGATCCCAAGGTGGAAGACGTGGCCGACCTGCTGGAGACGATGGAGACGCCGCTCGGCGCGCTCACCTTCGTCAAGCACGCCGCGGTGCTCTCCGAGACGCCGGCGCACTGGGCCCGCCCGCCCGTGAAGCTCGGCACGCACGCACCGGTCTGGCCGGTTTGAGATCACTCAAGATATGGAAATGGGGTCAGACCCGCAGGGTCTGACCCTTGGCGGCTACTCCGCGGCGACCTTCTTGGGCTGCACGGCGGCGGTGTAGTCGTTGATCAGGGTCTCGGAAATCTTGCCGGGCGTGTACTTGTTGGGGCCGATCTCCGACACCGGCGTCACCTCCGCGGCGGTGCCGACGAGGAAGCACTCGGAGAAGGAGCCGAGCTCGTCGGGCATGATGACGCGGTCGATGATCTTGAGCCCGCGCTTCTTGGCAAGCCCGATCACCGTGCGCCGCGTGATGCCGTCGAGGAAGCAGTCCGGTGTGGGCGTGTGCAGGTCGCCGTCCTTGACGAAGAAGATGTTGGCGCCCGTGCATTCGGCCACGCGGCCGCGCCAGTCGTACATCAGCGCATCGGCGTAGCCCATGCGCTCGGCGCGGTGCTTCTCGAGCGTGCAGATCATGTAGAGGCCGGCCGCCTTGGTCTTGGCCGGCGCGGTGGCGGGATCGGGACGGCGATACTGGGCGATCGCCAGGCGGATGCCCTTGAGCCGCTGCTCCATGGGGAAGTAGGAGCCCCAGTCCCAGGCCGCGACGGCAAGGTGGATCTTGGTCGTCTGGGCAGAGACGCCCATCATCTCGCTGCCGCGCCAGGCGATGGGGCGCACGTAGCAGTCCGTGAGCTTGTTGGCCTTCACCACCTCCTGGCAGGCGCGGCCGATCTCGGCCACGCTGTAGGGGATCTCGAAGTCCATGGTCTTGGCGCCGTCGGACAGGCGCTGGGAGTGCTGGGTCAGCTCGAAGATCACCCCGCCGTAGGCCCGCTCCCCCTCGAACACGGCGCTGGCATAGTGCAGGCCGTGGCTCAGCACGTGCAGGTTGGCTTCCCGCCAGGGCACGAGCTTGCCGTCGTACCAGATGAAGCCATCGCGGTCGTGATAAGGGGTGACATCGGCCATGCGGTGCATCCTCCCGGAAGCCTTGCCGGTCGAGGAGGCATCAAGCCGCGTCACCTCGCCGGCCCGTTTACGGACCCCTGACTGGCGAACTGCCCAATTCGCAGGCTAACTAAGCGCTGTGAACGCGTGGCACAAACGGCCCACGAGCCCGTAAAATACCTTGCCAGCACTAACAATCGGGGCCAAATAAGTCAACATGGCTGACGTAAATTCCTCGCTGCCGAGCAGGTACCGTGCACCGGCTGGGCAAACCGCGGGCAAGTCGGCGAAACCCGGCGCCGATCCGCATCTGCTCACCTTCATCGAATTGCTGTTCTTCGCCTACCGCGATTTCACCAGGGAGGCCGACGCCGTCCTTGCCGAATACGGCCTGGGGCGCGCCCACCACCGCGTGCTGCACTTCGTCGACCGGCATCCCGGCCTGAGGGTCGCCGATCTGCTCGAGATCCTGAAGATCACCAAGCAGAGCCTGGCGCGCGTGCTCAAGGAGCTGATCGACCAGGGCTGGATCGCCCAGAAGGCCGGCGAAAGAGACCGGCGCCAGCGGCTGCTCTATCCCACCGACAAGGGCGCCGGCCTCGCCGCCCGCCTCGACAGCCTGCAGGCGCGGCGCGTCGAGCAGGCGCTCGCGCATGCCGGCACCGGCAACGACGCCACAGTTGCGCGCTTCTTGTTTGCCATGATCAGCAAGGAGGAGCGGGCCCGCGTGGCGCCGCTGCTACCCGAGCGGCTCGGTGCGAGCGGCGGCGACCCGGAACAATGAGCGGCGGCAGCGGCCGCCGGCGCGCATGGAACCAATCCCCGACAATGCCGCCCACATCCTGGTCGTCGACGACGACCACCGCATCCGCGACCTGCTCGCGCGCTACCTGTTCGAGGCGGGCTTCCGGGTCACGACGGCGACCGATGCGGAGAGCGCGCGTGCTTCGATGCGCGGGCTCACCTTCGATGTCGTCATCCTCGACGTGATGATGCCGGGCGAGGAGAACGGGCTCGATCTCGCCCGCGACCTCAAGTCGATCTCCAATATCCCGATCTGCATGCTCACTGCACGCGCCGATCCCGAGCAGCGCATCGAGGGCCTCGAGATCGGCGTCGACGATTACATCCCCAAGCCGTTCGAGCCGCGCGAGCTGCTCTTGCGGCTACAGAACATCCTCAAGCGCGGGCGCGGGCCCTCCGGTCCCCGCGAGGAGGTGAAGATGGGCGACTTCACCTTCCACGTCGGACGCGGCGAGCTGAAGAGGAACGACGAGACCATCAAGCTCACCGAGCGCGAGCGCGATCTGCTGCGCCTGTTCGCGCAGCGCCCCGGCATGCCGATCGCCCGCCACGAGCTCGCCAGCGACGAATCGACGGGCAGCGAGCGCGCCATCGACGTGCAGATCAACCGGCTGCGCCGCAAGATCGAGGGCGACCCGGCCAATCCCGTCTATCTGCAGACCGTGCGCGGCAAGGGATATATCCTTCACACCGACTAGATGCCGCCCGCGAGGAGGCGCGCGACTTGGCCATATCCGACACCCGCGACATCTGGCGCCGGCTCGTCGACGTCGCGAGCCGGCCGCATGCCGTTTGGGCCAAGGCCGCGCACGCGCTGAGCGACCTGGCGCCCAAGGGGCTCTATGCCCGCGCGCTCATCATCATCATCGCCCCGATCGTGCTGTTGGAGAGCGTGGTGGCGTTCGCCTTCATGGAGCGCCACTGGAACCAGGTGACGCGGCGGCTGTCGGAGGGCATGGCGCGCAACGTCGCCGCCGTTGTCGACTTGTATGAGCTCAGCTCGGGCAAGGACTCGAGCAAGGAAGAGGTCGCGCGCCTGATCGACATGGCCAAGAACCGGTTCGGCCTCTCGCTCACCGTGCTGCCGCCCGGCACGCTGCCGACGCCGCAGCCCAAGCCCTTCTTCGACCTGCTCGACCGGGCGCTGTCCGACGAGATCCGCAGCAACGTCAAGCGGCCGTTCTGGATCGACACCGTCGGCCAGTCGCGGCACGTGGAGATCCGCATCAAGCTCGACCAGGCAAACCTGCGCTTCGTCGCCCCGCGCGGACAGGCGGCCGTCTCCAACTCGCACATCTTCCTGGTGTGGATGGTAGGCACCTCGGTGGTGCTGCTGACCGTCGCCATCCTGTTCCTGCGCAACCAGATCCGGCCCGTGCTGCGCCTGGCGGAAGCCGCCGACGCCTTCGGCAAGGGCCGGCCCGTGCCGCCCGACTTCAGGCCCAGAGGTGCGCGCGAGGTGCGCCAAGCCTCGCAGGCGTTCCTCGAGATGCGCGAGCGCATCCGCCACCACGTCGAGCAGCGCACCAACATGCTGGCGGGCGTCAGCCATGACCTCAGAACCGTGCTGACGCGCTTCAAGCTCGAGCTGGCGCTTCTGGGCGACAACCCCGAGGTCGAGGCGCTCAGGGGCGACGTCAACGAGATGCAGCACATGCTGGAGGAGTACCTGGCGTTCGCCAAGGGCGACGGCGGAGAGGTGGCGGAGCCCACCAACGTCAGCGAGCTGCTGGAAGAGGTGCAGGAGGAGACCGAGCACCTCGGTACGCCGATCGAGGTGCGCATGCGCCAGCCCAAGCAGGACCTGGTGCTGCCCCTGAAGCGTCAGGCCTTCAAACGGGCCGTCACCAACCTCGTCACCAACGCGGCGCGCTTCGGCGACACCGTCATCATCCGCGCCGCCACCGAGGACGTGTGGCTGCGGATCGAGATCGACGACGATGGTCCGGGCGTGCCGCCGGCCGAGCGCGACAACGTGTTCCGCCCCTTCTACCGGCTCGACCACGCGAGGAACGAGGTGTCCGGCAACTCGGGCCTGGGATTGGCGATTGCCCGCGACATCGCCCGCAGCCACGGCGGCGACATCGCGCTCGGCGAAAGCTCCATGGGCGGCCTGCGCGCCACCATGCGCGTGCCGCTGTAGGCGCGGCGTGCAACCTGGCTGTGCGAAGACGCTATCGCAATTACGATTATCCCTTCCAGCCGTTGGGGCCCTTGCACGCGCTGACGTGCCCTGTTCGCGCAGTTCCGTCCTTCAGCCTCACGTCTTGCCTCACGGTCCGGCACTGCTGGCCGTTCTGGTTGATGCGCTTGTTGGTGACCTTGACCGAGCCGCGCACGCCCGTGCGCTTGCTGGCGAAACTCTTGGGCTCGCCGGTGTCGAAACTCTCGAGCGTCACTTGCTCGAGCGCCTCCAGATCCTCCCCGTCAAGCGCGGCGCCGATCGCGCCGCCGACCAAGCCGCCGATGGTGCCCGCGTTGGCCTTGAGGACCTGCCCAGCGACCGATTTGCCGCCCGGAACGTAGTCGCCGAGAAGGTCGCCGATCACCGAGCCGATCTCCTCGCCCTGCTCCTGCTTCTGGCCGCCCTGGTCATAGTCGGTTCCGGCGGTCGCGCACGCCAGCAGCACAGAGCAGACCGCCACAATGTAGAACGATGGCCGGATGTGATCCGCAGACATATGAAAGGTGTTACGCATAAACTTAGCTCCCCGGCCTAATTGCCTGCATGAGCTTATGAAGTTACCGACACCCTAGCAATGGGCATGCGATCCAGCGGGGCCCACATGCCATCGGTCAAGGCGTTCACGCCCTGGACGGCGTGGGCCCGCGCATCGACGCGGGCCCAGCTTTGACGCGGGCCCAGCTTTAGAGAGCGCGCCTCAGGCGATACTGCGCAGGATTGCCAGCGTGGCGGAGGGCTCCGGTCGCGTGGTGTAGTCGGGATCGACCTCGGCCGAGCGGATGACACCGGACCGGTCGACGACAAAGCGCGCCGGCATCGGCAGCTCCCATTCCGGGTGCCCCGTATTCTTGGGCAGGTCGATGCCGAAGCTCTGATAGAGCCCCTTCAGGTCGTCGGGCAGCGTGAAGACCAGCCCGAACGATCTGGCGATCCCCAGCCCCATGTCCGTGACGATCGGGAACGTCAGGCTCTGCTTGGTCGCCATCTGGTCGGAGAGATCGCGCGTCTCGCCCGAGAACACGACCAGCTCGCCACCTGCAGACTTGATATCCGCGTATACTGCTTGCAAAGCATCCAGCTCATGCCGGCAGTACGGTCACCAATGCCCTCTGAAGAACGATAGGACCAGGGGGCCGCGCTGAAGGAGGCCAGCGGAGGCGATCTCGCGCCCGTCGTGGCTGGTGCCGACAAAGGCCGCCATGCTCTGGCCGGTGGCGGCGACCTTGGCGAGAATGCCGGAAGCGCGCAGATCCTCGGTGGACCGCTGCATGATCGCGCGCGCTTCCGCCGGGCGGCGCTTGGCCGAGGCCGCGCGCGTTTCGTCGAGTTTGTCCCTGAGTGCCATTTTCCCTGTCCGAACTCCCTGTTGTCTGTCTCTGGTGGCGGATTTCACGTCGATTCAATCTGTACCGATGAAAACCTTACGCCGCAGCTCAACCCGCGACAACCGCCTAGCGCCGCCTCATGCGAACCCCTATATCCTTTGCCCCAAGCACGGAGGATGCGTCATGAGACAGGGCCTGAGCAGAAACAAATACGTGGAGTCGACGCGGCAATCGCTGCGCATCGGGCGCGACGGCAACATGAGCACGACGGTCGTTGTCGAAACCGATCTTGTGCTGGATGCCGAGGATGAGGACTACGACAAGGAGGCCGTCGACAGCCTGCTGACCGCGGTGAAGACATTCATCGGCGCCAACCCGAAGGTCGATCAGGTCGTGATCGAGGCCCCGGATGATGACGAGGACGACGACGAGGACGATGACGATTGATGGCGCGCGGAGCCAAAGGCCCATGAGCCTTCTTGTTCGCGCCAGCGTGGCGCGCGATAGTTCGCCTCCGCCAGCTCGAGCCGAGATCGGATGAATGCCGTGCCCGGCTCGGGCAACCAACGGGGCATAGGCAATGCGCTGTGAAATCGTCGCCGTCGGCACGGAGCTGCTGCTCGGTCTCATCGTCGACAGCAACTCGGCCTGGATCGGCGAGCAGCTGGCGCTCGCGGGCATCGACTCCCACTTCCAGGTCAAGGTCGGCGACAACTTCGGACGCATCGAGGCCTGCATCCGCCAGGGGCTCGAGCGCAGCGACGCGGTCATCTGCTGCGGCGGACTGGGCCCCACCCAGGACGACATCACGCGCGACGTGATCGCGCGCGTCATGGGCGTCGAAATGCGGCGCGACCAGGCGATCGCCGACCACATTCGCCGGATCTTCGAGACGCGCGGCCGCGTCATGTCCGAGAACAACCTGCGCCAGGCCGACGTGCCGATCGGCGCCGAGCCCATCGCGCAGATGCCGGGCACCGCGCCCGGCCTCGTCTGCCCGGTCGGCAACAAGGTCGTCTATGCCGTGCCGGGCGTGCCGAGCGAGATGCGCGAGATGTTCCTCGGAACTATTCTGCCAGACCTCCAGCGCCGCGCCGGCCAGGCTTCGGTCATCAAGAGCCGCGTGCTGCGCACCTGGGGCATGAGCGAGTCGGGGCTCGCCGAGGTGCTCGCCGCCCGCGTCGAGGAGCTCGACGGGCTCGGCAACCCCACCATCGCTTTCCAGGCGAGCGGCATCGACGGCATCAAAGTGCGCGTGGTGGCCAAGTGCGACGACGAGTCGACAGCGCAGCGCATCCTCGACGCGGAGGAGAAGATCATCCGCGCGCTGCTGGGCGATGTGATCTTCGGCATCGACGAGCAATCGATGGAGGTCGTGGTCCTCGATCGGCTGCGGCGGAAGGGATTGACCCTGGCGGCCGCCGAGACGTTGACCGGCGGGCTGCTGGCCTCACGCCTGAGCGCCGCCGACCCGGCCATGGAGATCTTCCGCGGCGCCACCATCAGCCGCGATGCGCCGGGCAGCGGCCAGTCGTCGCTGGAGCAGCGCTCGGCAGCCGCGGCGGATGCGGCTCGCGCGGCGTTTGCGACCGACGTGGGGCTTGCCGCCATTACCGGCGAGCGGAGTGGCGAGGGAAGAAACCGGATCGTGCCGGTCTTTCTCACCGCAAGCATCGGGAAGGCACAAGCAGCCGAGAAGGTGGTCCTGCCGGCCGATCCACGCCGCTTGCGCGATTTCGCCGTGATTGGCCTGCTCAATCTCCTGCGCCGCAACCTGGCGGCGTGATCGGCCGATCGCCTTTAGCGGAAGAGATAGAGCGGGCTCGACCAGATGCGGTGGCCGTCCTCCTGCTGCACGCGCACGTAAGGACGCGTATCGCCCTTTGGTCGCAGCTTGATCTTGCGCCGCAGGACCATGCGCCTTTCGTGCAAGGTTTCCGGGAGCCGCTGCAGCAGGACCGCGCGCTCCAGGCCGCCCGCGGCGAACATTATGGGCTCGGCGCCGAGATCGGCGATCGCGGCCGAGCCGGACACAGGCGCGGTCTTGAAATCGACGCGACCGGCCGCGCTCTCGAGCCATAGGTCGACGGCGCCGTAGTTGCCGGTCGTCACCGCCTTCCACGTCACCGATGTGGCGTTTTGGGTCTGGACGCCGCGGTCGAGGTTCCAGTTGTTGATGATGCCCGTGCGTGCGATGCGATTGCCCTCGACGGCGAGCGAGCCGTCCCAGGTCGTCGTGCGCGCGCGGCCCCGATACTCGGCGCCCTGGTAGACGAGGCGGACGCGGCGGCCGAGGTCTGCGGCCGCATAGGGGCGAATGGTCTCGATGAGGTCCAGCCCGTCGAAGATGTCGAGGCGCTCGATGGGCGCGGAGCCGACCACCTCGATCACGAGGTCGACCTCGCTGTCGCCGACCTTGGCAATGTCGCCCATGACGAGGCGCCGCGCGCGCTCCGATTTCGCCGGACCGGCGGCGGGATCGCGCGTGAACACCTCGGCATCCGACGCCGTCTCGACCGACACGCTCAGGAATGCGCGATTGCCGGTCGTGCCATAGTGATGCCGGCGGCGCATGCATTCGAAGATCGCAGCGCGGTCGAGCCGCTCGGCGAGGAAGCAGGTGAGCCCCCCCTGGCTGCCGAAGAACGAGGCGCCGGGATAGCACGCACCGGGGCGGCCCTTGTGGCCGTCGGAGTTGGCGACGATGCCGACGCGATAGTTCTTCTCGAAGGCATCGCGCACGATCCACTCGAACGTACCCCAGGCCGAATGCACCTCGACGGCGGTCTCCATGGGATCGTGGGCGTACTTGATGTCGGCGTAGCGGCCGCCGACGTGGGACACCACCACGCAGTCCTTGCCCTTTAGCCTGGCGAAGAGCTCATGCGCATCGTGCGCGTCGGCCTTCTCGTCGCCGATGTCGGTGGCATCGGCGATCTGGGCGTGGGAGGAGCGGTGGATCGTCTCGCCCTCATGGGCATAGTGCACGTTGCGGTCGCCGCCGACCGCCGTGTTGGCCGACCACTCGTAGCCGGGGATGCACACGAAGCGGCCCGGCTTGTCGAATTCTGCCGACAGCCGATTGAGCTCGCGCCAGAATTCTCCCGTGATCTGGAAGTCGTTGCCCTGGTGGCCCATCACGTCGAGGAAGGCCTTGTCGCGGCCGAACTCGAAATATTGCTGCGCCGTGTTGGTGCCGAGCGTCTCGTTGGACTGGCCGTGGGTGTCGCCCCAGAAGTGCACGAGCGCGGTGGCCGTCTCGACGGCGCGCAGGGGATTGGTTCGGCAGAGCACGGTGCCGTTCTCGTCGAGGACGGTGACGGTTGCATCGTCGGGTTTCGCCAGGCGCAGGTCCTCCACGACAGCCGCGAAGGCGCCGGGCGTGAAGCGGACGGTCGCCGGCAGGCCCGCGATTTCCGTCTCGCTCTTCAGGGTCAGCGTGCGGTCGATGAGGTTGGAGGGATTGCCCCACTTGTCGTCGGCCTTGATCGACAGCCGGAACGGCTCGCCGACGCGCACCAGCGTGGGCAGCACCGCGTGCCAGCGCACACCCGGCCCCGGCACGATCCCAACCTGCGGGCTCTGCGGCAGGGCGACGTAGTCGTAGGTGGCGATCGGATCGGCGAAGACGCGGAACTCGAATTCGCTCTCGCAATAGGTCTGCATGCGGATGCCGGGCGAGCCGAAGCGGCGATCGCCGAAGCGGATGGTGATGGTGTCGCCGGGGCTCAGGAAATCCTTGGCGACGCCGATATAGAGAGAGCGGCTCCAGGGGCGGATGTTGCGCTTGAACTCCCACTTGGCTTCCAAGGTGGCGCCGTTGGAGGCCTCAACGGTCGTGTAGCCTTGACCCTTGGGGTCCGTGAATTGCACCGGCCCGAAGTCGGTGGCGAAGCGGAACCCGATCTTGATGGAGCCGGTGTCGTCGATGCCGAAGGCCCCGGCCGTATAGACGAGCGTCAGGCTTTGCAGCGAGCCCGCCTCGAAAGACCCCGACGGGGTGAGCACGGCAGAGCCCATCAGGTCGGGCCGGTAGTCCGAATAGGGCATCGCAACCTCATGCCAAAGGAGAAGGGACGTGGCGGGACGTCATCGGGGCTGCCGGCACGCTCGAGCGGAAGGCTCCGGGCGTCGGGCAGTGATCGCAGGAGTTACATAACAAGCGCTCTCGATGAGAGCACTCAATAAAGCCGGCCGCCATTGGGAACGGAACGCTCGGGGGAAACCAGCACCACCTCGCCCGCGTCGTCGGGAAAGCCGAGGGTGAGCACCTCGGACATGATCTTGCCGATCTGGCGCGGGGGGAAGTTGACCACGGCCGCGACCTGCCGGCCGATCAAGGATTCAGGCGTGTAGTGCCTGGTGATCTGGGCCGAGCTGGTCTTGGCGCCGATGTCCGGCCCGAAGTCGATGCGCAGCTTGATCGACGGCTTGCGCACGCCGACGGCCGGCTCGGCGGCGACGATGGTGCCGACGCGGATGTCCACTTTCAGGAAATCGTCGAAGGCGATGGGGGGTGATGTTGGCTCGGCGTTGCTCATGGGTCAGGTCTCGCTCAGTATTCCCCTCTCCCCTTGGGGAGAGGTTGCGAGGCCATGACTTACAGGCGCGCGCACCATGACAACAAGCCAGAATACGGTTTAAAGCGCGCCTGTAAGTCATTCGGCCGAGCTGGTGAGGGGGAAGTGGACGGCGAGTTGGTAAAGGCCCCCTCATCCGCCCTTCGGGCACCTTCTCCCCAAGGGGAGAAGGAAACACGCACCGCTCGTCACACGGCTTCGGGGCCGGGGTCCGGCTTGGGCTCGGTGGGCTTCGGCGTACCACGTGCGGCGCGCAAGCCCTCCTGCAACGCCGCAGCGACGCGTGAGGCCGTGCTGCCGAGCTGTTCGAGGCCGGAGAGCGCGCGCTCGCCGCGGCGCAGGCGCCGGTCGAGCGCGGCCATGGTCTTGGCGTGGCCGGGGTCGTCATCCTCGAGCCAGGTGCGGAACACACCGGCGTAGGCGAGCGCCAGTCCCGTAACGCGCAGGGTGCCGACGGCGCCATCAGTGCCGATGCCTGCCGCCTGCAGCATCCAGTGCTGGGAGGAGAGGTAGGGAACGGCGAGCGCGAAGTCGGCCGCGCCCGAGGCGTAGATCGATTTGAGCGCGGCCTTGTGCGGCGCGAGGATATCGAACCTGGTCATGACGATATCGAACAGGCGGTCGCGCTTCTCCTGGGCCTCGGTGCGCGCCGGCGTCTGCTTCAGGACCTCGTCGTCGACGGCGCGCAGGAGCGCGGCGATGATGTCGGTCTTGCTGGCGAAGGCGTCTCGGAGCTCATGCAAGGGCAGGCCGGCGGCGTCGGCGATATCGAGCAGGGTGATGTCGGCCCAGGGTGTCTTGGCAGCGCAGTCGAGCGCAGCGGAGAGGATGCGGCCTTTGGCGGTGGCAGGATCGAGCATGCGGCCCTCCTTTGCCCCTTACATTGGGGGAAAACTGGGGGAAATCAACCGGCACAGCGGCGGGTAGGGCAGAGTATCCGGCGCGCTACCCGGCCATCGCGTGCCGTGGCGGGCAGCCCTAAGCCGGCTTGTCGTAACGAAAGACTTGCGTGTAGGTCGTTCGCGCGCGTGTGCTGAACGCGCCGATCGCTTCATCGTAAATGCGAATGAGCTCTTTGATCTCGGGTCCGCTGATCGCGGCCTGCATCTCCTCCCCGGTGCGAAACGCATAGAGCGCCACGTATTGATGAGACCCGTCACCATCGACCACCTTGAACCGCGCGCCCCCGATGCATCCCGGGAACATGTTGACGGCATCCGGCGTGTGCTCGTTGTTGTACCAGCGATTGAATTCCTCCTCCCGACCGGGCTCGACGGTCGCCCGCACCGCTAGAAAGTGTTCCGGAAACAGCATTCACTTCTCCTTCTCGTCCGCGCCCGTATCGACGCCGCCCCTATCGACGCCGCCTGAGGCCAGCTCTATCACGCGGCTCGCTTCCTGGCGCGCCCCGGACGCCAGGGCACGTGCGTGCGTGGTGCATGACACGCGCTGATTCAAGCGGGAGTTGCCCAGTGCTGGGCTGTCGACGAGGTTTCTCGGGGAGAGGGTTTGATGCGCGGCTGATGGCGCACCTCTGCGGTCAACGGCATGGACCCCGTGCCTCCGGCGGCCGCACCGGAGGTGCGGCGCCAGCACGGGATGACGTTCGTGGCTGTCATCCCGGAATTCGCGAAGCGAATATCCGGGACCCAGGGCCAAGACCAGGCGCCGCATCGAGGTGCACCGCACGCGGATGGCAGCCGAGCGCGCAAGGACCGGCGAGCCCGTGCCGCAACGGCTGCCAAAGCCTGCCAGGAAGCAAAGTAACCATTGACTTTCCGCCGCCGTGCCCTAGCTAACGGCGCTTATGAACACGGCTCATCCAAGGGAATTCCAGGCGTCAAGCGGCGCCCGCACGCTGGAGGCGACACGCCCCAGCAGCGACTACCTCGACATTCCCGCGGACCGCCCCCTGCGGCTCGACTGCGACCGGCTGCTGGCACCCTACCGCGTCGCCTACAAGACCTACGGTGAGCTCAATGCCGACAAGTCGAACGCCATCCTCGTCACGCACGCGCTGACCGGCGACCAGTACGTGGCAAGCCCCCATCCCGTGACCGCCAAGCCCGGCTGGTGGGAGACCATGGTCGGGCCCGGCAAGCCGATCGATACGGACCGGTTCTTCATCATCTGCCCCAACGTGCTCGGCGGCTGCATGGGCTCGACCGGCCCGGCCAGCATCAATCCCGAGACGGGCAAGCCCTGGGGCATCGACTTTCCCGTCATCACCGTCGGCGACATGGTCGATGCGCAGGTGCCGCTGATCGACCATTTCGGCATCGACCAGCTCTTCTCCGTGATCGGCGGCTCCATGGGCGGCATGCAGGCGCTGGAGTGGGCCTCGCGCTACAAGGAGCGCGTGTACAGCGCGGTGCCGGTCGCGACGGCGGCGTGGCACTCCTCGCAGAACATCGCCTTCCACGAGGTCGGCCGGCAGGCGGTGATGGCCGACCCCAACTGGGCGCAGGGACGCTACCTGGAGCTCGGCAAGGAGCCGCGCAACGGGCTTGCCGTGGCGCGCATGGCCGCGCACATCACCTACCTGTCGGAGGAGGCGCTGCAGCGGAAGTTCGGCCGCTCCCTGCAGGACCTCGGCGCCAAGAGCTTCTCCTTCAACGCCGACTTCCAGGTGGAGAGCTACCTGCGCCACCAGGGCTCGACCTTCGTCGACCGCTTCGACGCCAACAGCTATCTCTACATCACGCGCGCCATCGACTACTTCGACCTGGCGGCCGAGCACGGCGACGTGCTGGCCAACGCCTTCAAGGGCACCAAGACGCGCTTCTGCGTGGTGTCCTTCACCAGCGACTGGCTCTATCCCACGCGCGAGAGCCGCGAGATCGTGCAGGCGCTGAACGCGGTGGCGGCCAACGTCAGCTTCGTCGAGATCGAATCCGACAAGGGCCACGACGCCTTCCTGCTCGAGGAGCCCGAGCTGTTCGCCACCATCCGCGGCTTCCTCAACGCCGGCGCCGAGCGGCGCGGATTGAAGCCCGCGGCGGAGCGGCGCTGATGCTCGCCCCCGTCGTCCCTCGCCAGCACCGCGTCGACCACCTCCTGATCGCCGAGATGGTGGAGGCCGGCTCGCGCGTGCTCGACGTCGGCTGCGGCGACGGCGAGCTGTTGCAGCTTCTCGGCGACACCAAGAACGTCGACGGGCGCGGCATCGAGGTGTCGCGCGAGCGCGTCAACGCCTGCGTGGCGCGCGGCCTCTCCGTCATCCAGGGCGACGCCGATCGCGACCTGGAGGACTATCCCGACGACGCCTTCGACTATGCGATCCTGAGCCTCACCATCCAGGCCACCCGGCAGCCGAAGATGGTGCTCGAGCAGCTCTTGCGCATCGGCCGCAGCGCCATCGTCTCGTTCCCCAACTTCGGCCACTGGCAGGTGCGGGCGCGGCTGATGTTCACCGGTCGCATGCCCGTCACGGAGAATTTGCCGGAAGCCTGGTACGTGAGCCCCAACGCGCACCTGTGCACGATCAAGGACTTCGACAATTTGTGCCGTGTGATGAATGCGCGCATCGAGCGGGCCGCGGCCTTCAACGCATGGGGCCGGCAGCTCGGCACCTGGGTTCCCCTCACGGCGCACAACCTGCTGGGCGAGAAGGCGGTTTTCATGCTGACGCGCACTCGGGCTGCGTAGCGACCCGACATTTCTGCGTGCGCGGATGTGCGAGAAGTGGCAGGCTTGCCGCCGGTTTTTGCTCACTCGAAGTCACAAATTCTCCTTGGTTGACCTCTTATGGTTTCGCAGCGGGGTGCTAATCGTGGGCAGGTCAGTGCCGCCATGGGAAGCGCCATCACTGTGATGAATGCGAAGGGCGGGGTCGGGAAATCGACCCTCGTGCTTGCGCTTGCCGACACGCTTGCCACGCATCACGGCAAGCATGTGCTGGTGGTCGATTCCGACGCGCACTCGAGCGTCAGCAACATGCTGATGGCGCGCGAGTGGCTGGAGGCCGCGCAAGCGCATGGCCAGACCGTGGTCGACTGGTTCGTGGCCACGCTGCTGGAACGGGCCGAGCCCAACTGGCGCGACTTCATCGTCAAGGGCGTCTCCGATGTCGATGATGCGCGCACGATCTGTCTCATGCCGGGCGGCGGCCACCTGACCCTGCTGGAGCGCGAGATCTCCAAGACCGAGCGGGAAGTCGAGCTGCGCCGGACGGTGCGCGCCTTCCTCGAGGAGGTCTGCAAGGTCTACGACTACGTGCTGATCGACAGCGCGCCGGGGCTCTCGGTGCTGACCGAGTGCTGGCTCCGGGAAGCGGATTTCTATGTTTCCCCGACCAAGCCCGATTTCATCTGCGTTCGCGGCCTGCAGTTCCTCGACGAGTTCCGGCAGCGCGATCTCAGCATCGGCTTCGCCGAGAGCCTGGGCGTGGTGGTCAACATGAAGGACCCCCATTCGAGCGCGGACGAGCAATTCGACCACTGGCTGCGGCAGGACGCGCGCAACTGGTGCTTCGAGCAGCCGATCATGCGTACGGACGCGCTGCAGGCCGCCTCCCGCTTCTGCCCGCGGCCGCGCTCCTACTGGGCGAAGTATCCTGGCCACACGGGCCGGTCGCTGCGCTATCTCACCTTGGAGCTGCTCGACCGCGTCGCCGCCCGCCAGTTGCCGCGAGCCGAGGCGTTCAGCTGATCGTCGCGGACCGCCATCGCTCCAGCGGGCTATCAGCTGCAGCGCTTGACGCTGTTGGTGGCGGTGGCGAGCCGCATCTGGCGTCGCGCCCGCGCGCCCTTGGGCAGAGCCCCCATCAGCTCCTTGCGCGCCTCGACGATGATGACGCCGGCAAAACCTGGCCACAGGCGCGCCCCGGCCCGCTCGAACATGGTGGCCCAGCGCACGAGCCAGTGCCCGTTGATCGGCGGCATGTAGAGCGCAGCGGTCCACTCGATCGGCGTGAACATCGCCTCCGTAAGCAACCGCTCGAGCTGGCCGCGGCTGTAGGGCCGGCCGTAGCCGAACGGCGTGGTGTCGAGCCGCGCCCATACGCCACGACGGTTGGGGACGATGATGAGGAGCCTTCCCTCCGGCGCCAGCACGCGCCACATCTCGCGCAGCAGAGGCCCGGCACGCTCCGAAACCTCCAGGCTGTGCACGGCGAGCAGACGATCGACGGAAGCATCCTCCAGGGGCAGCATCGCCTCTTCCACCATGACGGTGTTGACGTGGCCCGACGACGGCCACACGAGCGCGCCTTGCTCGGCCGGCATCAAAGCGCCGAGCCGGGACGCCTCGCCGCGGAACGAGCCGAGATAGGGCGCGGCGAAACCGAGACCCATCAGCCGGCTGTCCTGGACGCTCGGCCAATGCGTGCGGATGCGCCGCGCGAGCAGGCGCCGCACGACGCTGCCCAGTGGCCGATTGTAGAAATCGCGAAGCTCGATGATGTCATGCATCAGCGCGTTCCGGCCGCCCTCGTACGGCTGCAAAAAAGTGAAGCCGCGGATGCCTTGTCCGAATGCGGTTGAATTCGAGACATCCCCTGTTAGGGTGCGGCAGCGCAACAAAAAAGCAAGCAAAAGCTAAAGGATCTCCCCATGGCCAAGCTTGACGTTCACCAGTTTCCCTGCCTTTCGGACAACTTCGGGGTGTTGATCCACGACGCCGAGAAGCAGCTGACGGCCTCGATCGATGCACCCGATGCCGGCGCGGTCGCCGCGGCGCTCAAGGCGAAGGGCTGGCGGCTGACGCACATCCTCACCACCCATCACCACGCCGACCACACCGGCGGCAATGCGGCACTCAAGGCCGAGACCAACTGCACCATCATCGGCCCGCGCGGGGAGGCGGCCAAGGTGCCCGGCATCGACAAGGCGGTCGGCGAGGGCGACACGTTCAATTTCGGCAGCTTCGAGGTGCGCGTGCTCGACACGCCGGGTCACACCGCCGGCCATATCTCCTATTGGTTCCCCGAGGCCGGCGTCGCCTTCGTCGGCGACACGCTGTTTGCCATCGGCTGCGGCCGCGTCATCGAGGGCAATGCCGAGATGATGTGGAATTCGCTCAAGAAGCTGATGGCGCTGCCGAAGGAAACGACGATCTATTGCGGCCACGAGTACACGCAGGCCAATGCCCGCTTCGCGCTGACCATCGAGCCCGAGAACGAGGCCCTGCAGAAGCGGGCCAGGGAGGTCGACCAGCTGCGGGCCCAAGCGAAGCCGACGCTGCCGACGACGATCGGGCTCGAGCTCGAGACCAACCCGTTCCTGCGCCCGCAGGTTGCCGCGATCCAGAAGCGGCTCGGCATGGTCGGCAAGCCCGAATGGCAGATCTTCGGCGAGATCCGCGAGCGCAAAAACCGGAGCTGAGCAGGTACTCCCTCTCCCCGTAAGGATGGGGAGAGGGAGAGTGCGCGCCCATGACCGACCTTTCCCCCGAAGACATCATCGGCCTGCTCGGTCTCGAGCCGCATCCCGAGGGCGGACATTTTCGCGAGACGTTTCGCGATCCCCGCAGCGACGACAGCGGCCGGGCGACGTCTACGGCGATCTACTTCTTGCTGCGCCGCGGCGAGGTCGCGCGCTGGCACCGCGTCGATGCCACAGAGGTGTGGCACTGGTATGCGGGCAGCCCGCTGCTGCTCTCCGTCTCGGGCGATGGCGGTCGGTCCACGCATCGGCTGGGACCCGACCTTGCCGCCGGCGAGCGTCCGCAGGCGGTGGTGCCGGCGCGCAACTGGCAGCGGGCGGAAAGCCTCGGTGCCTTCACGCTCGTTGGCTGCACGGTGGCGCCGGGGTTCGAGTTTTCGGGCTTCGAGCTGGGCCCGCCGGGATTCGATCCGGCCTGACGAGACGCCGTGCATTTTCGCGCAACTGTCACAGATTCTGCCCCATCGGAGAGGCGGCTTATCCACCGCAGCGGTGTCACGCGCGCGGGCGCAAGATGCGGATATTACGAGCCTTTCACAGCGTGAGCGGGTGGTGGCCCGTATGCGCTTGCGGCCATGGTGCAACTCATGAAGAGTGCGGCAGCCAAGAAAAACACATCTGGCAGTCGGGGGTCGTCACAAATGAAGCGGGAAGCGGGCGGGCCGTGCCTCAGCGCGGTGTTCGTTGACTACGACAACATCTATTTGTCGCTGAAACGAAAAAGCGAGGAAGCAGCCAAGCGCTTCGCCAAGGACGCGGGCCTGTGGCTGCGCGAGATCGAATCCGGCCGGCTGATCACGGCGACGAACAGTCCCTTCGACGACCGGCAGCGGCGCATCGTCATGAACCGGTGCTACGGGAACCCGGTGCCGCGGCGCAACGCCCACGACAACTCGACCGACATGAACTCATTCCCGTTCGTGCGCCACCACTTCCTGCGCTCCGGGTTCGAGGTGATCGACTGCCCCCCGCTCACCGCGCAGCTCAAGAACTCCTCCGACATCCGCATGGTCATGGACGTGCGCGACTACCTCACGCACGATACCTACTTCAACGAGTTCATCATCCTCTCCGGCGATGCCGACTTCACCCCGGTTCTGCACCGGCTGCGCGCGCATGCCCGCCGCACGGTGATCTTCGCCAACGACTACACGGCCGCGCCGTATACGGCCATCAGCGACGGCGAGGTGCGCGAAGCCGACCTCATCCATCTCATTCTGAATGGTGACCTGCCGTCGGAGGAGCTGGAGGACATCGAGACCGCGGCAATCGCCAAACCGACCGATGCGCGCGACGCGATCATGGCGGAGGTGGTGGCCGGGGTGAAAGCTTCTGCCGCGCCGGTGCCGCTCGAGGCGCTGGCTGAGCGTGCCATGCGCGCGCTGGGTGCCGACAAGACCGTCGCCACCGGCTGGGCCGGGGCGGGCAGCTTCCGCGAGCTCTTGCGCCAGCATCTCCCCGAAGGGGTGCGGCTGACCGCGGAGGCGCCGTATCTTGCCTTCGATACCAAGCGCCATGGTGAGGAAGGGAAGGTCGCCGCGCTGGAAGCTCGGGATCCAATGGCCGAGATCACGCTTGGCCCGGCGCCGCAGATCGAGCCGCCTAAATCGGCGGCGGAGCCGGACTCGCCCCCAAACTCGCCCAAGGAACCGGCGCTTAGCGAAACTCAGGACGACGAAACGCCGGCAGCCGACAAGGCGATCGACAAGGCGCTCCCGGATCGCCCGGCAATTGCCGCGCAGGCTGCACCGCCAGAGCAGCAGCAACAGCCCCAGCCGCCAGCGGCCGCCGCGTCGGCCGCCGTGCAGCAGTCGATCGCCCGCATCCAGGAGGCCTGCCAGGCGCCGCCGCTCGCGCCGCACGAGTACCGGCTGCTGTTCGAGGTGATGGCCAAGGAGATCACCGACAACGACCTGATCGGCGCGCAGACGCTCGCCAACATCACGCAGCGCGCGCAGGAGCGCGGGCTCGACGTGCGCCGCGACGACGTGCGCTTCATCCTCGAGGTGGTGAGCGAGGCGGACCCGTGGTTCGAGCAAGGCGCTTCGGCCAACCTGTTCGCGGGCCGCTTCCGCAACTTCGTCGTTGCCCGCTGCCGGGGCCAGGGCCTCAACCTGTCGGCTGACGAGCTCGACTTGATCGACGCCTGGTTCGCCGGCGGAACCCTGCCGCAGCAGCAGACGCCGGTGGGGCGGCTCAGTCCGCCTGCGGCTTCCGCGCAGCCACAGCCGGCTCCTGCCCCTGCCGCCTCGTCAGGCTCGCGGTGGTGGTCGCTCGACGACGGACGGCCGCATACGGCGGAGCCCCCGCGGGTGGCAGCAGCCGCCGTCCAAGGCTCGCAGGCGCCAAGCAGCGAGGAGGAGTTCCCTCGCATCGTGCGCTCGCGCATGAGGAGCTGATCAAGCCAGAGCCGATCAAGGCACTCTGAAGTTTTCGAAAGCCCTCGGTATAAGCCGGGGGCCTTCGATTTATGGCTTCTCCGGCACGTAGCGGCGGGAAGCCTCTTTCTTGTCGTCGAAGGCGGCTTCGAAGATCGGCGCTGCGAGGATTGCCTGGGTGTGCAGCGTGCCGGCGCCGATGTTGCGGAAGCCGTGCTTGCGGCCGGCGGGCACGATCATCGACTGGCCGGCGCTCACCGTGCACCGCTCGTCCTCGAGCCAGAACTCGGCCTCGCCGTCCAGCACGGTCAGTATTTCCTCGACCGCATGCAGATGCGTGGGCGCGCCCTTGCCTGGATCGCACCACTGCTGGAACACGCACAGCTGCACAGAGCCGGTGACCGCCGATACCTGCATGCGTGTGAGCACACCGGGACGCCATTCCTCACGCCCCTGTTGCGCGTGATCGATGATGCGCATGGCCTTCTCCTGCAATTCGCCTATCCCCGCTCACGGCGAGATGGATAGGGTAGCGCGGATGACGATGCTGACGGTTCTGCGCTGCCCCTCACCCCACCCCCCTCCCCATTGCGGGGAACGATGGGGACACGGGCGGCTCTCACGCCATGTACTGGCCGCCGTTGGCGTCGAGGCAGGCCCCCGTGATGAACCCGGCATCGTCGGCGACGAGGAAGGCCACGCAGCGCGCGATCTCCTCGGGGGTGCCGAGACGGCCGACCGGGATCTGCGGGAGGATCTTGGTCTCGAGGATCTCCTTGGGTACGGCCTGCACCATCTCGGTGGCGATATAGCCCGGCGCGATGACATTGACGGTGATGCCGCGCGCGGCCCCCTCCTGCGCGACTGCCTTGGTGAAACCGAGCAGACCAGCCTTGGCGGCCGAGTAGTTGGCCTGGCCCATCTGGCCCTTGCGGCCGTTGATGGAAGAGATGCTGACGATGCGGCCGAAACCGCGCGAGCGCATGCCCTCGATCACCAGTCGCGTCATGTTGAAGACGCTATCGAGATTGGTGTGCATCACCGCATCCCAGTTCTCCTTGGTCATGCGGTGCAGCATGGCATCCTTGGTGATGCCGGCATTGTTGACGAGGATGTCGATGGGACCGAGCTCGCGCGTGATGCGGCTCACGCCATCCTGGCAGGCGGCGTAGTCGGCCACATCCCACTTGTAGACCGGGATGCCCGTCTCGGCCTGGAACTGGCGGGCGGCGGCGTCGTTGCCCGCATAGGTCGCGGCCACCCGGCAGCCCTTGTGCTTGAGGGCAATGGAGATGGCGTGGCCGATGCCCCGCGTACCTCCGGTGACGACTGCAACCCGGGCCATGCTCGCTTCCTCACGCTCTTTTGACGCAACGCAAAGGGAAATCCCCGGCCGAACGGGCGTCGGCCGGGGATCACGTTAATTCGAAACGTGCGCTAGCTTCAGTCTAG
>CAWCOF010000014.1:0-431066 GCA_963797005.1 uncultured Alphaproteobacteria bacterium | reverse complement strand
GGCCTCATAGGCGCCAACACCGATGCGGTGCCTGTCTCTGGGTGCGTGGTTCGCAACGTCTGCCAACGTGCCGCGCCCGGTTGCCCTTTTGCCGCCATAGCGGAAACATTGTCGATTATCAGTTGTAATTCCACCGCCATGCGACGAACAATATCGGCTCCGGCACGCGCCGTGCTTGACCGAAAGCAGATGTAACGAAATGCAAATGTAATGCGATCGCGCGGCTTTGCTTAAGCGTTGCGTAGCATTTTAGCGCCCTAATCGACACGTCCACGTCCGTCAGCCGTGATCGCCCAGCTTGTGCCACCCCGCAGCCAGTGATCGGTCGACGTCAACCGGCCGGAGCCTAGGGCGGGACCACGCCACCGTGGCCGCTTGCCCTCCGATATGCTCCGTTGCAAGGGGTCCGACATAATGGCCGCCGAGCGCAATCTCGCGGAAGAATACGCAGCACAGCTCGCGATCCATCTCGAGGGATCGAGCGAAGCGATCCTGCTCAACGCCTATGAGCTGGGGCGCAACGCCGCGATGGAGGGGGTCGGCGTCCTCGATCTCATAAACGTGCATCATCGCGCCCTGCGTGCCGCGGTCGCCAGCGGGGTGTCTTCGGCCAACGGCGAGTATCTTGATCGGGCCGCGGAATTTCTCGGCGAGACCCTTTCACCCCTCGAAATGATGCTGCGCGGATTTCGCGAGAGCAACGAGCAACTGATGGCTGCCAACGAGAACCTGCAAAAAGCAAGGCTGCAAACCGAAGCGGCCAACCGGGAGCTGGAGAAGGCCAATCACAAGGCGGACGCCGCCAACCAGGCGAAGTCCGGTTTCCTTGCGCACATGAGCCATGAGATTCGCACACCCATGAACGCGATACTCGGCATGGCTCAATTGGTGCTCAGAGACGAACTCGACCCCCGCCAGCGCGACCAGATCACCAAGATCCTCCGCGCCGGGCACCATCTTCTCGGCATCATCAACGACATCCTCGACTTCTCCAAGATCGAGGCCGGCAAGCTCGAGCATCGAAAAGGTCGATTTCGATCTCGACCACGATGCTGCAGGGCATAACGACCCTCGTAGCCGAGAAAGCCGCCGCAAAGCAGCTGGAGCTGTTGTTCACTGTCGACGAGGCGGTGCCCCAGATGCTGGTCGGCGATCCGCTGCGTCTTGGCCAGATCCTGATCAACTCGCCAACAACGCGGTCAAGTTCACCGCGACGGGCGAGATCAATGTCGTCATTCAAGTCCAAGACCAGACAGCGAATGACGTCATGCTTCGCTGTGCCGTGCGCGACACGGGCGTCGGGCTCTCCGAGGAGCAGGCCGCCCGCCTGTTCAAGGCCTTCGAGCAGGCCGACACCTCGACCACGCGCCGCTTCGGCGGCACCGGCCTCGGGCTGGCGATCTCCAAGCGTCTGGCCGAGATGATGGGGGGTACGGTCGGCGTGGAGAGCGTGGCCGGCCAGGGCAGCACGTTCTGGTTCACCGCGCGCCTGGGCAAGTCGAAGCTCAAGCCGCGCGTGCTTCTGCCTGCGACGGACTTGCGCGGCCGCAGGGTCCTGGTGGTCGACGATCACGACAATACCCGCGCCAACATCGGACAAATGCTGCGAGGCATGACCTTCCGCGTCCAGGAAGCCGCGTCCGGTCGAGCCGCCTTGGAGGCGGTGATGAAGGCCGATGCCGCCGGCGACGCCTATCACGTCATTGCGCTCGACTGGCTGATGCCCGAGATGGACGGCATCCAGGTGGCGAACGCCATCAAGACGCTTCCCCTTTCGCAGCGGCCAAACGTCATCCTGGTCACCGCCTACAGCCGCGAGGACGCCGTCGAGAGCGCAAAGCGAGCCGGCATCGACGCCATCCTGACCAAGCCGGTCACCCCGTCCGTGCTGTTCGACTCGATCGTAAGTGTTTTGAGCCACCGCGGCGTCGGCGATCCGCGATCCGTCGAGCCGAGCAACCGGGCGGATGCGCAGGTGCCGGTACGTGCGCCCTTTGCCGGCGCGCGCGTGCTCGTGGTGGAGGACAACGATGTCAACCAGGAAGTGGCGAGGGGGCTGCTCGAGGTCGGTGGGCTGACCGTGGATATCGCCGACAACGGGGCCGTTGCGCTCGACATGCTGCGTACGTCCGCGGACGGCAGATACGCCGCCGTGCTGATGGATATGCAGATGCCGGTGATGGACGGCCTGACGGCCACGCGCGAGCTGCGCAAGGATCCCCGCTTCTCCTCCCTGCCGGTCATCGCCATGACCGCCAATGCCATGAGCCACGATATCGAGCGCTGCACCGAAGCGGGCATGAACGACCACATTGCCAAGCCGATCGATGAGACCGGTCTGTGGGCAACCTTGTCGCGTTGGATCGTGCCCGCGTCCACCGAAGGCTTGGTTGCGGATTCAAAGGCCGATGGCGCGCGCCCGCGAGGCCGCGCATTGGACTCCATCCCCGGGCTCGACGCGGCCGCTGGCCTCCGCCGCATCGGCAGAAAGCAGAACCTCTACCGCAGCCTGGTCCGCAAGTTCGCATCGGGGCAGCGCGCGTTCCCTGACATGCTCGGCAAGGCCCTGGATGAGGGCGACTGGGCCGCGGGGGAACGCATTGCCCATACGCTCAAGGGCGTCGCCGGGACGATCGGCGCCGAGCACATCCAGTCGCAGGCCGCGCGCCTGGAGCAGGTGATCGAGCGCCGGCAGGACCGCGCCCAGGTTGACGAGCTGTTTGCACCCCTCGCGGCGTCCCTGGCCGACCTGATTGCGCATCTCGACGCCGCGCTTGCGGACGATGATACGCCGCCCGAGCCGGCCGCAGCACCCAATCCCCGGTTGCTCGACGAGACGTGTCGCTCTTTGGCGCTGCTTCTCGCCGAAGGCGATGCGGAGGGGCTCGTGGAATTCGAGCGCAACTCGGCGTTGTTGAAAGCCGCGTTCCCGCAGGAATTCGAGGCCCTCTCGGCAGCCGTAGAGGCCTATGACTTCGAGGCGGCGGCTCGAATCCTCGATGCGAAGCGCGCCAGGCCGGCCCGCTCGCTCGAAGCGGGCAGGAGCCGCGGCTGAGCACCGACTTGCGTCGCGGGCGGACGGCTGCGGCGGCGCGGGCTACTGCGCGCCACCCTCGATGATACGCATGGCGAACTTTAGGAAATTGATTCCGATATCTAATAATCTGCGCGCCTTATTCCATGGCGACTCCGATCCGCTGTCGGATATATTACATCAATAATATCCACTCTCTAGGCAAACAAAACAATCTGATTGCTCCCTCATTTTAAATGTCGGGTAGCGATTTCGCGTCTTAATCCAATTGACGAGCAAGCACCCTCCAGATCGCGACCCTTTACCATCACGCTGTCGCTGCGCAACCTCGATCGTGGCGACCCGCAGCGAAGCCCACGCAAACAGCAAACGACGGAGCATGACATGGCGAGACTGCAAGCCACGGCCAAGGCGCGCGAAGCTGCGGTACAAGGCGGCATTGCTCCGAGGGCACCCGAGCCGCCAACCACGCCCCAATCACCGGCAAGCACAAAAAGGCTCCGTCTGACCGCCGCCGACATCGAGCGGCGCAAACGGCTGGTCGACCTCGGCCACGAGGACTTGGTGCGCATTCTCGCAGTCAAGACGGTGGTCGTCGAGAACGCGGACAAGTTCACCGACGGCTTTTTTGATTTCCTCAGTCACCTCGATGAAGCAGCCCCACTCTTCAAGAATCGTTCGGCCCTGGAGGAGGCAAAGAAGCTCAAACGCGAGCACATCATCGCCATGGCGCAGGGCGAATGCGATATTGCCTACGCCGAGCAGCGGCTCGAGCTCGGCATGCTCTACGGCAAGGTCGGTCTCGATGTGACGGTCTTCCTCGGGGCGTTCCACCACCTCATGAGGCTGATGGGCAGCGAGATCATGAAGCGCTTCTCCAAGAACCCGATGACGGGGTTCGAGAGCTTCATGTCCCTCAAGAAGCTGGCGTTCTTCGACTTGGCGCTCATCGTCGACGTCATCATCGACGAGCGCGAGCGCACAATCTCCGCCCAGCAGGAGGCCATCCGCGAGCTGTCGACGCCGGTGATCCAGGTCCGCGACCGACTGCTGATCCTGCCGGTCATCGGCCTCATCAATTCCGACCGCGCGTTGCAGCTGACGGAAAGCCTGCTGCACGCCATTCGTGCGAACCGGGCGAAGGTCGTGGTCATGGATATCACGGGTGTCGCCGCTATCAATTCCAAGGTGGCGAACCATCTGATCCAGATCCGTGGCCGCAGCACGCCTCATGGGCGCCAACGTGATCGTAACCGGGCTTTCAGCCGACGTGGCTCAGTCACTGGTCGCGCTGGGTGTCGATCTGAGCCGGATCGAGACCATCGGCGATCTCCAGGGTGGACTCGAGCAGGCCGAACGGGTGCTCGGCTATAGGGTCGTTGCGATCGAGGAAACGCCACGGCGCGGTCAGGAAGATCGGGCAAAGTAAAAATGACCGTCCCAATCCTACGACAGGGCCCGGTGCTGATCGCCAGCATTCAGGCCGCCATGACCGACCTGGATTTGATGCAACTCAAGGACGAGCTGTCGACCCGCGTCGGCAGCCACCGTTCCACCGGCGTCGTTATCGACGTCTCCGCTCTGGATGTCATGGATTCCTTTGCAACGCGCATGTTGCGAGGGATCGCGCAGACGACCCAGCTGCGTGGTGCACACACGGTGATCGTCGGCATTCAGCCGGACGTGGCCTTCGCGATGGTTCAGCTCGGGTTGAGGCTGGACGACGTCTCGACGGCTCTGGATCTGGAAGAGGGGCTCGAGTTGATTGCCGACAACAGGCCTGAGGGGCGCCAGTGACACAGGTTGCGACAGAGCCGGCACGAGTGCCCATCGAACGCGATGCCGATGTCGTGAATGCGCGCCAGAAAGGGCGCGAGTTGGCGTCGAGCATCGGCTTCCGCGGCAGCGACCTGGCGCTGATCGCAACGGCGATTTCGGAGATTGCACGCAATATCGTCGTCTACGCCGAGCGCGGTGAAATCGCACTCAGTACCGTTGCCGACGGTGACCGGCACGGTGTTCTGGTTGTCGCCCAGGACAAGGGCCCCGGCATTGCGGACGTCGAGCAGGTCATGCGCGATGGATTTTCGACCGGCAGGAGCCTCGGGTTGGGTCTGCCCGGCGCGCGCCGCCTGATGGATACATTCGAAATCGCCTCCGAGATCGGTGTTGGCACCACCATCACCATGAGCAAGTGGGTGCGATAGTGGGCCGGTCGGCAGCAGTATCTCCTTGCCTGGAAGTCCTGGAGATTGGTGTGGCGGAGCGGGCGCTGCCGGGCCAATCGGAGTCAGGCGACATTCATGTCGTCGTCCTGGGCGAGAACGGCGCCGCAGTCGCCGTTGTCGATGGCCTGGGTCACGGCACGGAAGCGGCCGCGGCCGCCCGCGTTGCCGCCGCGACCTTCACCACCCATGCCGATAAACCCGTCATCGAGGTGCTGAAGCACTGCCATACGGCGATGCGGCGCACGCGTGGGGCGGTCATCAGCATGGCCTCCTTCCATACGCGGCTTGGCGTCATGGAATGGACAGGGGTCGGCAACGTGGATGGCGTCCTGTATCGGGCATCGCCGGAGGCGGAGCCTACGCGCGAAGCGCTTCTGCTACGGGGCGGCGTGGTGGGCTTCTCGCTGCCGCCCTTGCGAAGCTCCCAGCTCAAGGTCTTCCCGGGCGACACGCTCGTGTTCGTCACCGACGGCATCGGCAGCGGCTTCAAGCACGAACAGATGGCGGGCTACCCCGTACAGGAAATCGCCGACCAGGTGCTGCATCAGTATGGCAAGGCCAACGATGACGCATTGGTCCTGGTCGCGCGCTACAAGGGTCTGCCGGAGTGATCGCCGCGCACAGTCTCGCGGAGGAATACGCTAATCAGCTCGCGGTCCACCTTGCGGGATCGAGCGAGGCGGTCCTGCTGCATGCCTACGAGCTTGGTCGCAGCGCCGCCGTGAGAGGCGTTGGCGTCCTCGAGCTCGTCAACGTGCACCATCATGCCCTTCGCGCTGTCGTCGCCGGCGAGCGAACCTCCGCCAGCGGCGAGTATCTCGATCGGGCCGCGGAATTTCTCGGTGAGACGCTGTCGCCTCTGGAAATGATGCTGCGCGGCTTTCGCGAGAGCAACTCCCAGCTGATCGCCTCCAACGAGCAGCTGCGAAGAGCCAAGCTCGAGGCCGAAGCCGCCAATCGCGAGCTCGACGCCTTCAGCTATTCGGTCGCACACGACCTTCGCGCGCCGCTGCGCAGCCTCGACGGCTTCAGCGCGGCGCTATTGGAGGACTATGCGTCGAACCTCGACGAGGAAGGGCGCCAGTATCTGGCCTACATCCGCGGCGCCGCAGGGCAAATGGCCCGCTTGATCGACGATCTGCTCGAACTGTCGCGCGTCACGCGCAGCGATCTCAAGCGCGAGCCCGTCGACTTGACCGAGATGGCCCGCGCCATCGCCGCCCGGCTGCAGAGTACGAGCCCTGAGCGCCAGGCCGAGTTCATCATTGCCGACGGCCTGGCCGCGAATGCTGACCGGGGGCTATCGACGATCGTTCTGGAGAACCTGATCGGCAACGCCTGGAAGTACTCGGGCAAGCGCCCGCAGGCCCGGATCGAGGTCGGGATCACCACACGGGAAGGCCGTGACGCCTACTACGTGCGCGACAACGGCGCCGGTTTCGACATGGCCTTCGCGCGCAAGCTCTTCGGGGTATTTCAACGCTTGCACTCGGCGCGCGAGTTCGAAGGCACCGGCATCGGCCTGGCGACGGTGCAGCGCATCGTTCGTCGCCACGGCGGCAGCATCTGGGCCGACGGCCAGGTCGATCACGGCGCGACGTTCTACTTCACGCTGTCGTGAACGCACCTAGCAGGACCGCTTCGGATCGAATCGCCTTGCCTCGATGGCGACGTTTCGGCCGAAGCGCGACTCCTGCTCTATTCAATATGTTGAGAGCAAGATTCACGCTCCATGATCGAAGCAAAGGGCTTCGATCAGAAACGATCTTGGCCTAGTCCCCAGCTATGGGCTCGACGACTGGGAACATGAGCTGGAAGCTGTCGAGCAAGTCGAACAGCTCCAAGAGCCTTGCCTCCATGCCGTCGACCGCCAGCAGCCGTTGCGCCAGCGCCTCGGTCAATGAGGTCCGGCCCATGACAATTTGACTGAAGACGGAGCGATCCAGCGTGGCCGTGGCGTCGGCTCGGTCAGCGTGCTTGTCGGCGACATAGGTGAGAGCCGAGTTCTCGAGGGTGAGTGCATGGCGCTCCGCGATGTCGGGGAACGTCCAATTGATCACGATGCGCTTGCCGTCCGCCTTGGGTCCATTGAGCCGCATGCCGAGGTAGTCGAAGAGAAGCGGAACCGTCAGGGCCTTGACGACGTCCGGGCTGACCGGGGCGCGAGCGCTTAGTCTCGGCGTGCCGCCCCGCAGCTCGTGCGCCCCCAGTAGATAGGCGTTGCGCCACGTCGCCAACTCCGCTTGATAGCCGAGCTGCTCGTAGGCGTCGGCCGCAAGCTGCCGCGCCTCGCTGTTGGTGGGCTCCGCGAAGACGACCTGGCTCATCACATCGGCGACCCAGCGGTAGTCTCCATTCGCGAAATCGTCCCGCGCCTTGGCGATGGCCGATGCGGCTCCCCCCATGTACGCGATGGTTCGCCTGGCGTGCTCTACCGGCGGATGGGGATTGAGGTTGGCGGCGTTCGCGTCATACCAGCCGATATAGCGCTGATAGATCGCCTTGGCGTTGTGACTAGGCGTGCCGTAGTAGCCGCGCACGCTCCACTCGTTCTCGAGGCTCTTGGGCAGGCGTATTTGCTCGGCGATCTCGGCGGCCTTGAGACCATGGTTCATCATGCGCACGGTCTGATCGTGGAGATACTTGTAGGTGTCTCGTTGCTTGCCGAGGAACTCGAGCACCCGGCTCGTCCCCCACACGGGCCAGTGATGCTGAGCGAAGACGACATCGGCCTTCGGAGCATACTCCTCGCGGGCCTGGTTCAGATATTTCGCCCAGGCGAGCGCATCGCGCACCTGTGCGCCCCGGATCGGATACACGTTGTGCAGATTGTGCGTGGCGTTCTCGGCGAGATTGAGCGCCCTGAGGCCGGGAAAGAACATATGCATCTCGGCCTTGGCTTCCGTGTCGGGCGTCAGCTGGAAGACGATCTCCACGCCGTCGATCCGATGCATCTCGACGGGCGCCTTGATGATCAGCGTCGGGGGGATCAGCGTCACCGTGCCCCGCGACGTCACCTTGCCGAGACCGGCATCGACCTGGCCCCGCACACCTCGCGACAGCGTCGCCCCGAACTGGAACTGGGCTCGACGGCTCATGGGCAGGCCGGCGACAACGAACTCGGTGGAGACCTCCTCGAGGAAGCGATCGGGCGCGACGATGACGACATTGCCGGCCGCGACATCGGCATCGTCGACCACCCCGCGCACCCCGCCGAAGTGGTCGACATGGCTGTGCGAGTAGATCACCGCCGTGACCGGCCTGCGGTCACGATGCGCACAGTAGAGCTCAAGCGCCGCCTTGGCGGTCTCCGTGGAGATCAAGGGGTCGATGACGATGATCCCGCGGCGCCCCTCGATGATCGTCATGTTCGAGATGTCGAAACCGCGAACCTGATAGATGCCGTCCCTCACCTGGAACAGGCCGTTGTGCATGTTGAGCCGCGCCTGGCGCCACAGGCTCGGATTCACCGTCGGAGGCGCCTCCTCGTGGACAAGGAAGGCGTACTCCCGCAGGCTCCAGACCACCCGCCCCTGATCGTTGCGGATTTCCACCTCTGGCAGGGTGGCGACGAACCCGCGCGCAGCATCTGCGAAATCCTGCGTATCGCCGAACGGAAGCGCTGTGCGCACACAAGCGTTGTGAGCACAGGTTGCAGAAGTTGCGTCCTTGGGACTCGTGTCGCTCATGGGCATCCCCAAATTGCGATTGGTCGATCTTGCAGAAAATAGGCAGCTCACCGCATCGAACTGCTGGTCGGTGATAGCAGCCCGCCAGGTCATTAGCTATCGTGCGCTCCCGCTGTGGGCGGACCGGCGAAGGCGAAGAAATGACGAGCCAATTGCTTCGGCCTGCCAGAGGTGTGCTAGTGGTCCAATTCCAACATTCGCTTCCCTTCTCGGCACGCTCTGGTGCGAATGTTGGAATCAAAGGACCACTAGCAAATGTTGGGTTCTAGTGGAGCTTTGGATTTGACATTCGCTTCGCGAGGACGCGGCTGGGTGGGTAACGAATGTCAAATCCGCTCCACTAGGACCGCGGAGCAGTTGTAGGGAGGCTCAAACCCATGGCCAGGACCCATCGCGTCGACGCCGGCGCGGATACGGTGCACTGGGGCTATTTCGACGCGAAGCTGCCGCCGGTGCAGACCATCGACAGCGGTGACACGGTGACGATCTCCACCGTCTCGGGTGGGCGCGAGATGATGCCGCCGCCGCCACTGGTGGTGCCGGACGCGCTGGCCGAGGTGCAGGCGCGCGTGGCGCCCAAGCTGCCGGGACACATCTGCACGGGCCCCGTCGCCGTCAGGGGTGCAAAGCCCGGCCAGGTTCTGGAGGTGCGCATCAAGTCGATCGAGCTCGCCTACGACTGGGGCTACAATCACTGCGGTCCCCTCACCGGCGCACTCCCCGACGATTTCCCTGAGCGCCGCATCATGCACATCACGCTCGACCGCGGGCGCATGACCGGGCGCCTGCCCTGGGGCCTCGAGATCCCGTTGCGGCCGTTCTTCGGCGTCATGGCGGTGGCGCCGCCCGCCGCCTGGGGCAGCGTCTCGACGTTGCCGCCACGCCGCAATGGCGGCAACCTCGACAATAAGGAGCTGGTGGCGGGAACCACGCTCTATCTGCCGATTCACGTCGAGGAGGCGTTGTTCTCGGTCGGCGACGGGCACGGCGCCCAGGGCGACGGCGAGGTATGCGTGACGGCGATCGAGACCGGGCTCATCGGCTCCTTCGAGCTCATCGTGCGCGACGATCTCAGTCTCGAATGGCCGCGCGCCGAGACGCCCACGCACGTCATGACCATGGCGTTCGACCCCGACCTCGATGACTGCGTGGTGATGGCTTTGCGCCAGATGGTGGACCTGGTGGCGCGCGAGGCCGGCATCGATCGGCAGCAGGCCTACGCGCTGTGCAGCCTCGCCGCCGACCTGCGCATCACCCAGGTGGTCAACGGCGCCAAGGGCGTGCACGTCATGCTGGAGAAGCGCAACCTAGTGCAAGATCGTTTCTGATCGAAGCACTTCGCTTCGATCATGGAACGTGAACCTTGCTCTAGTCGCGCTCGACGCACATGGCCACACCCATGCCGCCGCCGATGCAAAGCGTGGCAAGGCCGCGCTTGGCGTTGCGGCGCTTCATCTCGAACAGCAGCGTGTTGAGCACGCGGGCCCCCGAAGCGCCGATAGGGTGACCGATGGCGATGGCGCCGCCGTTGACGTTAACCTTCTCGGTGTCCCAGCCGAGACCCTTGTTGACCGCGCAGGCCTGGGCCGCGAACGCCTCGTTGGCCTCGATCAGGTCGAGGTCCTTCACCGTCCATCCGGCCTTCTCGAGTGCCTTCTTGGAAGCCGGGATCGGACCCGTTCCCATGATCGAAGGGTCGACGCCGGCGTGCGCCCACGAGACGATGCGCGCAAGCGGCGTGATGTCCCGGCGCCTGGCCTCCTCCAAGGTCATCAGCACGACCGCGGCGGCGCCATCGTTGATGCCGCTGGCGTTGGCGGCGGTCACGGTGCCTTCCTTGTCGAAGGCGGGCCTCAGCTTGGCGATGCCGTCGTAGGTGACGCCGTCTTTGATGTACTCGTCCTCGGCGAACACGATCTCGCCCTTGCGGGTCTTGATGGTCACCGGCGCGATCTCGTCCTTGAACTTGCCGGCCTTCTTGGCGGCTTCGGCCTTGTTCTGGGAGGCGACGGCAAAGCGGTCCTGCTCCTCGCGCGTGATCTGCCACTGGCGCGCGACGTTCTCCGCGGTGTTGCCCATGTGGTAGCCGTTGAAGGCGTCCCACAGACCGTCCTTGATCATTGTATCGATGAACTTCATGTCGCCCATCTTGGTGCCGTCGCGCAGGTGGGCGCAGTGCGGCGCCTGGCTCATGCTCTCCTGGCCGCCGGCGACCACGATCTTGGAGGAGCCGAGCTCGATCTGCTGGGCGCCGAGCGCGACCGCACGCAGGCCCGAGCCGCACAGCTGGTTCATGCCCCACGCCGGCGCATCGACGGGGATGCCGGCGTTGATCGACGCCTGCCGCGCCGGGTTTTGTCCCGCCCCGGCAGCAAGGATCTGCCCCAGGATGACCTCCGAGACGTCACCGGGCTCGACGTTGGCGCGTTCCAGTGCTGCCCTGATCGCTACCCTGCCGAGCTCATGGGCGGGCAGAGCTGCCAGCGCGCCATTGAAGGCGCCGACCGGCGTTCGCGCGGCACCGGCGATGACGATGGTCGATTGATCCTTGCTCATCCTAATGCTCCATGGATTTCGCTATTGACGAGTACACGTTGTATGGCTGCGCGCCGTGCGCTGCAGCATGAAGACTCAAGATCTGACCCTTCGCACGATAGCAAGGTTGCCTTCGCAACCGCAACAAGGGCCAATTTGCGGGGTTGCCGGCCTGAACCATGATCGATAAACGGCTGGTCTTGCAGCGCGGTGGCGTGCTACCTTACGCGCTGCACAATTGGCAGGCAATCAGCCCGTGATCGACGCCCATGCTGAACAAGACGGATCCGACCACAGACAAGACAGATAAGAAAGAGCCGGTAGTAATCAAGAAATACGCCAACCGGCGGCTCTACAATACCGAGACGAGCACCTATGTCACTTTGGATGACCTCGCCTCGATGGTGAAGTCCGAGCGCGACTTCGTGGTCTTCGACGCCAAGACCGGGGACGACCTGACCCATTCCGTCCTCACCCAGATCATCGTCGACCAGGAGAACCGCGTCGGGTCGGCGCAGACGTTGCTGCCGATCCCTTTCCTGCGTCAGCTGATCCGGTTCTACGGGGATAGCATAGAGAAGCTGGTGCCGAGCTACCTGCAGATCAGCTTGCAGACGCTGGCCAAGGAGCAGGAGCGCTTCCGAAAGCAGTTCGGCGCGTTCACGCCGGCCGGTGCCTTCGAAGCCTACCAGGAGCAGGCGCGCAAGAACCTGGCCATGTTCGAGCAGGCGATGGCCATGTTTTCACCGTTCGGCGCCAAGGGCTCCGCCAAGCCGAGCGAGGAAGCCGGAAAGGCAGAGGCGGACAAGGGCGAGGGCAAGAACCACGAGCTGGCCGAAATGCGCGAGCAGCTCGCCGCCATGCAGTCCAAGCTCGAGAAGCTTTCGGACGGGAACAAGTAGCCGGCCGATTGCGCTTGCGACAAGCCGCAGCCGCAACGCAACCTCAGAGATCCGCGCCTATCGCCAAATCGCGCCGCGCCACGCGGATGCCGATCGTGAAGCCCGCGACGACATCGATCAGCGACCCCACCAGGACAAAGAAGAACGCCGACGTCGCGGCCGAATTCACGATCAGGAACTCGACGATGCAGACGATGAACACCAGCATCGACAGCCCGTGATCGATCAGCGAGACGGTCGTCGTATAGGTGGCTTTGACGAGTTCGGCGAACAAAAACACCATCGTCACCAGGATGATCAGATCACCGCGACTGAACGACCACTGCGCCCCCTTGATCATGGGCACCGTTATCAGCGGAGCATGGAAGAAGCCCTCGACATCGCCGCCGGCGAACAAGACCATCAGGTTGTAGAGAATAAGCGGAATGGCAATCGTCGGAAGCGCTCTGAGCGACATGTCAATCTCCCGTGCGGCGGTATGCGATTGTGGGCGTGCCCCTCATCACGGCCACAGACTGCGGCGGCATTGCGACACCCAAGCGAACGGCGCAATGCACCGGCGCCACTATCTCAGACCTCGCTCTTGGGCGCCAGGATCTGGCGGCCTCGGTACTTGCCTGATTTGAGGTCAATATGGTGCGGCCGACGGCGCTCGCCGGTCTCCTTGTCCTCGATGTAGGTCGGCGCAACGAGCGCGTCCGCCGACCGGCGGCTGCCCCGCTTCATACGAGACGTTTTCTTCCTGGGGACTGCCATCGCGCTTGCTCTCCAGACGAAAAAAGTTCCTTGCCCGGGCGGTCCGCCCTTCGTTTGCCGGGCTTATAGCGGCAATCATTGCGTATTGCCAGCGGCTCGCCCGCGGCTTGCAGACGACCTCGCCCGCACGCAAAAGGCGTTGGCCCGGCCGGTGCGCATCCGCACGAGCAGGTTGCGGGCGAGCCGCGACGTGCCGGGTCCCGGATCGCCGGCCTGCCGGGTGAAGGGGTTGGGCAGCGATACGGCCAGCAGGGCTGCCTCGCGCAGGCTGAGTTGGGAAGCCCGCTTGCCGAAATGAAAGCGGGAGGCCGCCTCCGCGCCGAACACGCCAGGGCCCCACTCGGCGATATTCAGGTAGATCTCGAGGATGCGGCGCTTGGACCAGAGGGCCTCGATGACATACGTGAGCGGGACCTCGATCCCCTTGCGGATGTAGCTCTTGGATGGCCACAGGAAGAGGTTTTTCACCACCTGCATGCTGATCGTGCTGCCGCCGCGAGGCGTCCCATCGCGCGCGCTCTCGATCGCCTCGCTGAGCTCCGACCAGTCGACGCCGCGATGCCGGCAGAAGCGGCCATCCTCGGACATGATCGCCGCCAGCCGCAGGTTGGGGGAGATGCGCCGCAGCGGCACCCAGCGCTGATCGATCGTGTCGCCGGCCAGCCACTGCCCGAGCATCAACGTCGACAATGGCGGATCGACCCAGCGGTAGAGCACGATCAGGGTCAGTACCAGAGCCGCGAGCGAGACCAGGGCCCCTCCCATAACGCGCGCCGCCAGCCGCACGCGGCGGCGCGCCGTGTCGGGAACCGGCGGCGCGGGGAGTGCAACGCTGGGCGCCGGGGGCGACGCCGCCATCGTCGGGCGGGCCTCGGTTGCGGTTGCAGCAGCGGAAGGCTGGGAGAGTGCGGCAGGCTCGATGCGAGCCGCCGCGGCTGCGGGCTCGAGGGCGGGTGGTGGTTCCGCATCCGGTTCCGCCTGCGTTGATGATGACTCTGCCTGCGTTGATATCGTGAGTTCGGTAATGGTCTCCGGCGGCCCAGCCTCAGGCCGGAGCGCGACCGGCGGCTGCCGATCGTCATCGGGCATGCGCGCCGCTTCGTCGAAAGGCGGCTCTTGCCGGGCGGCCAGCGGCTCCAGGGGCGTGCTTGGCGAGTCCTCGGTCGCAGGCTCCGCAGGCAGCACCGTTTCTGCCGCGGCCTGCTCGCCGTCCGCTGCAAGCGCCGGGGCCAGGGCCAAGCCCTCGGCGGCGTGCTCGACAGGCGCCGGCGCGGGAGGCAATTCGGGCACGGGCGACGGCGGCTCCACGGCCCGGACATCCTCTGCCTCTGCGGCGACCACCTCCCCGGCGGAGACCTCGGGAGGCGACGGCTCGGCTGAAGGCGGACTCTCCGATGGCGGTGGGACCGGCGCGACCTCTTCGTCGCCAGCCGGCGGGTCGACCGGCTCGACCGGCGGCGCCTCGGGCTCCGGCGCTCTCAGCGCCGAGACGGCCGAGGCCCCGCCTGCCGCCGCCCGCGGCAGCCAGGTCGCGGGATCGGCCTCGATCGCTGGCAACGGTGCGGAGCCGGGCTCGGTCGGCGTCGGCCCCGCGACCGCTTCGGCCGGGCTCGAGGGCTTGCCCTCGCGTTTGTCGTCCGGCGGACCGCCGTCCGAATCGTGGTTGCGCTCGTCCACGCCGCTCGCCTTCGCTACTGATTTCTTCCGCTTGCCGCTACCGGGCGCTAAATAGAGGCGCGCAACCGCCGCGTCGATACGGGCCGCTCACGGGTGCGCAACATATGGGCTCATCATGACCTTCAGGCAACGCCTGGCGCAGGCGGCACATATGGTCGAGCGGCGCCTGGCCGACTTTCTCGGCATGGCCTCCGAGGGTGGCGCTCCGCCGAGACTGGTCGAGGCGATGCGCCACGCCGCGCTCGGCGGGGGAAAGCGCTTTCGCCCCTTCCTGGTGATGGAGTGCGCGGGCCTCTTCGGCGTGCCGCCGGAAACGGCAGCGCAGACCGCGGCGGCGCTCGAATGCGTGCACTGCTACTCGCTGGTGCACGACGACCTGCCAGCGATGGATGACGACGACTGGCGCCGCGGCAAGCCCACCGTGCACAAGGCCTACGACGAGTGGACGGCGATCCTCGCCGGCGACGCACTGCTCACCATCGCCTTCGCACAGCTGGCAAGACCCGCGACGCACGCCGAGGCCGCCGTGCGCGCCGAGCTCATCGCCAGCCTGGCCGACGCCTCCGGCGCTGCGGGCATGGCCGGCGGCCAATGCCTCGACCTGGAGTTCGACAAGCTCGGCCTCCCGGCCACGCTGTCAGAACCTCATGTCGAGCGGCTGCAGGCCATGAAGACCGGCGCACTGGTCCGCTTCGCCTGCGAGGCGGGCGCCATCCTGGGCCGGGCGGACCCCGAGAAGCGAGGCGCGCTTGCCCGCTACGGCGCACACCTCGGGCTCGCCTTTCAAATGGCCGATGATCTGCTCGACGTCGAGGGCGAGCCTGTGGCCATGGGCAAGGCCGCGCGCAAGGACGAAAGGAAGGCAACGCTGGTGGCGATCCTGGGGGTAAAGGCCGCCAAAGAGCGGCTTGCGACACTGGAGGCGGACGCGATCGCAGCCTTGGCGTCCTTCGGCCCCGAGGCCGACGGCTTGCGCGAGGCGACGGCCTTTGTCGTGCGCCGGGAGAGCTGACCGACAGGCGCCGGGCTCATTCCTTCACGGCGCCGGTCATCGCCGAGACGTAGTGCTCGACGAAGAAGGCATAGAGGATCACCAGCGGCAGCGAGCCGACCAGCGCGCCGGCCATCAGCGAGCCCCAGCGATAGATGTCGCCGTCGACGAACTCGTTGACGATGGCCACCGGCACCGTCTTGTTCTGGGTCGAGGAAATGAAGGTGAGCGCGTAGATGAACTCGTTCCAGCACAGCGTGAAGCAGAAGATGAAGGCCGAGATCAGCCCGGGCACGGCCAGCGGCAGGACGATCTTGACCAGGATCTGCCAGCGGCTGGCCCCGTCGATCAGCGCGCATTCCTCGAGCTCGAAGGGGATGGTCTTGAAGTAGCCCATCAGCAGCCAGGTCGAAAACGGGATGAGGATCGTCGGGTAGGTGAGGATCAGCGCGAACGGCGTGTCGAACAGTCCGTATTGGAATACGACGGTGGAGAGCGGAATGAACAGGATCGACGGCGGCACCAGATAGGCGAGGAAGATCGCCCCGCCGACCCATTGCGCGCCCCGGTAGCGCAAGCGCACGATGGCGTAGGCGGCAAGCACGCTGGCGATGATCGACAGGACGGTCGCGGCGACCGCCACGACATCGTGTTCCACAGCCACAGCGGATAGTCTGTCTCGAACAGCAGCTTGTGAATGTGCTTGAAGGTCGGCGTCCAGGTCCAGAACGGGTTGAACGTCTCGAGGTCGAGGAGCTGCTCGTCCGGTTTGATGGCCGTGAGCGCCATCCAGTAGAACGGGAAAACCAGCACGAGCATGATCACCGAGAGCGGCAGGTAGAGGGTGACGAGCCGGCGCGGCAACGTCTCCAGGTAGCTCATGCCTTCGGAGTGGTCGGCGCCGGTCGTCGCCACAGGCGGCGCGCTTTGGGCGGCCGCGGCAAGTGTCAGTCATTGCCCTCTCCCTGCTGCCATTTGCGCCGCTGCAGGCCGAACCAGGAGATCAGGATGGCGGCGAGCAGGAACGGGATCATGGCGGTGGCAGATCGCCGCGCCTTCGCCCAGATAGCCGCCGCCGATGGCGCGCTGGTAGCCGAGCGTCGCCATCAGGTGCGTGGCATTGACGGGGCCGCCGCGCGTCAGCACCCAGATGAGCTGGAAGTCGGTGAACGTGAAGAGCACCGAGAACGTCATGACCACGGCAATGATCGGAGTCAGCAGCGGGTAGGTAATGTGGCGGAATATCTGCCAGCGGCGTCGCCCCGTCGATCGTCGCGGCTTCATAGAGCGAGGGCGAGACCGTCTGCAGCCCGGCCAGCAGCGTAATCGCGACGAAGGGCACGCCGCGCCAGATGTTGGCGAAGATCACCGACCAGCGGGCGTTCCAGAAATCGCCCAGGAAGTCGATGTTCTCGGAAATGAAGCCAGCCTTCTTGAGCGTCCACGACACGATCGAGAACTGGCTGTCGTAGATCCACCAGAAGGCGATCGCCGAGAGCACCGTCGGCACGATGAAGGGGATGAGCACGACGGCACGGATGATGGCCTTGAACGGCATGTGCTGGTTCAGGAGCAGGGCCAGATAGAGCCCGACCGCGAACTTCAGGGCGCTGGCGACGCACGTATAGAGCAGCGTGTTGAACACCGAGAGCCAGAACATCGCTGTCGCCCCACAACCATTCGTAGTTCTCGAGGCCGATGAATTCTCCGACTGCGGCCGATGCGGGCATCGGTGAACGAAAGCCACACGCCTAGGCCCAAGCGGATAGGCGAGGAAGAGCACCAGGAAGGCCGCCGCCGGCAGCATGAACCAGAAGCCCAGCCACTTGCGGTTCGCCTTCAGCCGATCCCACGCGGTGACGTCGCGGATCTGCGCTTCCTTGGCGCCAATCCACCGTCCCTCGAGGGCGACGTCGGCCATCTGTCATGCCTCTTGTGAAGATGGGGGCGGCGATTGAGTGCCGCCCCCGATATTGCGCCTAGCGATAAATCCGCTTCGCCTGCCGCTCGGCGATCTTGATGGCGCCCTTGGGATCCTCGCGGCCCGTACAGGCATTGGCGAACATGTCGAGCACGATGAAATCGGCGAGCGCCGCCGCCGCCTTCTCGCCCACCGACCCCTTGCCGCCGACGGTCAGCGTCCGTTTGGCCGCCTCGCCGAAGATCGTGTTCTTGGGATCCGCCGTCCAGATCGGGTTCTTGTCGTAGGCGTTGAGCGGATGCGTCAGATAGGCCTGCGATGCCTCGAGCCACTTCTTGTACTGATCCGCCTCCAGCAGGAACGCCATCAGCGCCTTGCAGGCCTGCGGATACTTGGTGTGGGTCATGGCCAGCATCGGGAAGCAGACGTGGAACTCGGTCGGCTTGCCCACCGGCCCGACCGGCCACAGCGCGTGATCCGTGTCCTCGGCGATCTCCTTCTTGGTGGGATCTTCCTTCGCCGCCACGTAGATCGAGATGCCATTGTTGGTCCATCCGATCTCGCCCGCCAGGAACGCCTTGTTGTTGAAGGAGTCGTTCCAGGAAGCAGTGCCCGGAATGAAGTTGTCGTAGAGCTGCTTGGCAGTACTCGAGCGCTTTCACCGTCTCCGGCGAGTTGATGACGACCTTGTCCTTCTCATCGACGGGTTGCCTCCGAACGCCCACAGGCACCAATGCACCCAGGTGTTGCCGTCACCCGTGGCATGGCCCAGAGCCATAGCCGCCGGGCTGGCCGTTCTTCTTGGTCGCCTTGGCAGAATTCGAGGAATCCGTCGGTGGTCGGCGGGGAACTTCGACATGCCGGCCTTTTTCAGCGCCGAGTTGCGATAATTCAGCATGTTGCCGCCGAAGCGAGATCGGAATGTCGATCCACTTGTTGCCGAGCGTTCCATAGGTGACCGCGGTCGGCACCCAGCCGCCGTACTTCTTGCCGAGATAGTTGGCGACGTCCGTCACGTCGACGCACTTCTGCGGGAACAGGAAGGGCAGCGAATAGAGCCCCCAGAACAGGTCGGGCCCGGTGCCGGTGTTGGCGGCCACCGCGGCCTTGGGCGGAACGTCCTCGAACGACTCGCGGATGATGTTGACTTTGACGCCGGTCGCCTTGGTGTAGGCATCGATGAGTTTGACGAACATGTCATCCTCCGACTGCACGAAATACTTCCAGCGCAGCAGCGACAGCTTGGGCGCCCTTCTCTGGCTTCCATGGCGCGGCCTGCGCCCAGGCTTTGGCCCATTCGGTCAGACCTGAGCCGGACAGCGCACCGGCGGCTGCCAATGCGGTCGAGCCCTGCATCAGGGTACGGCGACTGAAGTCGTCGTCATGTTGACGCTTCCTCCTTAGGTGAAGTTTCAGGCATTCAGCCTTTGTCCAGTCGCCTCGTCGAAAAGATGCACGAGACGCGGATCGGGTTTGAGCCGGACCTTGTCGCCCGGCTTGAACTGATGACGCTCGCGGAACACGGCGATGACGGTCTCGCCGCCGAGCTTGGCAACGACCTGGATCTCCGAGCCCGTGGGCTCGACCACCTGGATCTCGGCCTCCGAGCCGTCGTCGGCGAGCGCGAAATGCTCCGGCCTGATGCCATAGACCGCGGGCCTTCCATCATGCCCGTTGGCCGAGCCGGCGAGCGGCAGGTGCATGCCGGCGCGCGCCTCGAAACCGGTGGCCCCGTTGATCTTGCCGGGGAGGAAGTTCATCGCCGGCGAGCCGATGAAGCCGGCAACGAAGATATTGTCCGGCCGGTCGTAGAGGTCCAGCGGAGCGCCGATCTGCTCGACGAGGCCGTCATGCATGACGACGATCTTGTCGGCCATGGTCATGGCCTCGATCTGGTCGTGGGTCACGTAAACGGTGGTGGTCGACAGGCGCTGGTGCAGCTCCTTGATCTCGGTGCGCATCTGCACGCGCAGCTTGGCGTCCAGGTTCGACAGCGGCTCGTCGAACAGGAAGACCTGAGGGTTGCGCACGATGGCGCGACCCATGGCGACACGCTGGCGCTGGCCGCCCGAGAGCTGGCGCGGGAAGCGCTGGAGCAGGGGCGCAAGGCCCAGGATATCGGCCGCGCGCGCAACCTGCTCGTCGATCTCCTTCAGCCCCGCCCCGCGCAGCTTGAGGGAGAAGCCCATGTTCGCGGCAACCGTCATGTGCGGGTAGAGCGCGTAGTTCTGAAACACCATGGCCACGTCGCGCTCCTTGGGAGGCACATGGTTGACCACGCGGTCGCCGATGCGGATTTCGCCCGAAGTGACGTTCTCCAGTCCCGCGATCATGCGCAGCAGCGTGGACTTGCCGCAGCCCGACGGCCCGACAAGTACAACGAATTCCCCATCGCGGATGTCTATCGAGACGCCGTGTAGTACTTCCGTAGCGCCAAACGCCTTGCGCACGTCGCTGCATGTGACGCTAGCCAAGGGCGAACCTCCTGTTGTTGCTTTTTCCTTGAAGCTTACAACGGAAGGCGACCGGCCACAAACGCGGCCCACCGCATAGGTCGCGGCAACCACGCGCAATACTTGAAGTCACGAGAAAGTTAGAACTCGACGTCGAGCTCCTCGAGCTCGGCGGGCTCCGCCTTGGCGTCGGCCACCCACTGGGCCATCGCCGGCCAGCTCATGATGGCGCGCGCATAGCTGCTACATTCCGGGTCGAGCTTGACATCGTAGGTGAGAAAGCGGGTGCACACCGGTGCGTACATGGCGTCCGCCATGGAGAGCTCGCCGAACAGGAAGGGGCCGCCGTAGCGAGACAGGCACTCGCGCCAGATCGTCGCAACCCGCTCGATGTCGGCTTGGGCACCGGCCCACACCTTGAAGCCCGGGTGATGAGCTTTGAGGTTCATGGGCAGCGCCGAGCGCAGGTTGTAGAAGCCCGAGTGCATCTCGCCGCTGACGGCGCGGCAGTGGGCGCGCGCCGCGCGCTCGGTCGGCAGCAGCCCGGCCGATGGGTTCCACTCCGCCAGGTACTCGCCAATCGCCAGCGTGTCCCACACCTTGACGCCGTCGTGGGTCAGGCACGGCACCAGGAACGAAGGCGACAGCAGCAGCAGCTCGGCCCGCGCGGCAGGGTCGTCCAGCGAAACGGTCTCCTCCTCGAACTCGAGCCCGGCGAGTTGACACAGCAGCCAGCCCCTGAGGCACCAGGACGAATAGTTCTTGCTGCTGATGGTGAGGGTGGCCTTGGCCATGGCTGGCGTGCCTCGCTGATGGTGCGAAAGTTGCATCGCCGGTCCGAATGGGTGCGGCAATCGCTCCCTCTGGTCGTGCAACTTTCGTTCCAGCGCTAGCGCACCGGCGCAGGCTCCACCACACAGATGCTCTATCTCGCCTACCAGACGCACGCCGACATCATGGAGCCGGTGCGCAACTTCGCCCGCGCCGGTCTCGATGCGCTGGGGCCATTGGCCGCCGTGCAAGAGCTGAAGATGCTGCGGAACGTGACGGCGGCCTACGAGCTTATCGCCCGCGCCGGCCTGACGCATGTGCGTCCACCTTACGGAATCGAAGCCGTGCAGGTCGGCAACCGGGAGGTGGCGGTGACCGAGGAGCCGGTCGACACGACCCCCTTCGGCACGCTGCTGCGCTTTCGCAAGGATATCGAGCTTGGCGCAACCCAAGGTGATGGTCGTGGCGCCCCTATCCGGGCATTTTGCCACACTTCTGCGCAGCCTGGTCCGGACGATGCTGCCCGAGCACGATGTCTGCATAACGGATTGGCACAATGCCCGCGATGTCGGCACCGAGCATGGCCGCTTCGGCTTCGATGACTACGTCGCGCACCTGGTCCGCTGGCTCGAGGTGCTGGGCAGCGGGACGCACGTCGTCGCCGTGTGCCAGCCGTGCGTGCAGGTGCTGGCCGCCACCGCCGTCATGGCCCAGAGCCGGAGCCCGGCACAGCCGCGCAGCATCACGCTGATGGCGGGGCCGATCGACACGCGCGTCAACCCCACCAAGGTGAACGAATTGGCGATGAGCCACCCGATCGAGTGGTTCGAGCGCAACCTGATCGCCACGGTGCCGATGCGCTTCGGCGGGGGCGGCCGCAGCGTCTACCCCGGCTTCGTCCAGCTCTCCGCCTTCATGTCCATGAACCTGGAGCGCCATCGCAAGGCGCACATCGACCTCTACGAGAACCTGGCCAACGGCAATATCGAGAAGGCGATGGTCACCAAGGCGTTCTACGACGAGTACTTCGCCGTGCTGGACCTCGCCGCCGAGTTCTACCTGGAGACGGTGCAGTGGGTGTTCCAGGAAGCGCGGCTTGCCACCGGGGAACTCACCTTCCGCGGCGCGCCGGTCGAGCCCAAGGCCATCCGCCGCACCGCGCTGCTCACCGTGGAAGGCGAGCGCGACGACATCTGCGCGCTGGGCCAGACGTCGGCCGCCCACGACCTCTGCTCGGGTCTCAGACCCTACATGAAGCGCCACCATATGCAGGCGGGCGTCGGCCACTACGGCGTCTTCTCGGGCAAGCGCTGGGAGGAGCAGGTCTACCCGATGGTGCGCAACATGATCCTGGCGAGCGAGTAGAACGTCATGCCCACGCAGGTGGGCATCCACGCAAGTGGCCACAGTCAAATCAGCTTGCGTGGATCTCCGCCTTCGCGGAGATGACGCAATGGTCTTCCAAAGGGCGCCTCTTCGTGCGAAATCATGCCCGCGAAAACCATTCGGGGCTCCCGCCATGCTGACCATTTACGGCGTCTATCGCTCGCGTGCCTTGCGCAACATCTGGCTCGCCACCGAGCTTGGCATCCCCTTCAAGCAGGTACCGGTGATGCAGCTCTATCGGCTGACCCCGGAAGCCGCCAAGACGACCCTGCACACGCGCTCGCCCGAGTTCTTGAAGATCAACCCGAACGGGCACGTCCCGTCGATCGACGACGACGGGCTCGTGCTGCACGAGTCGCTGGCCATCAACCTCTACCTCGCCAAGAAGCACGGCGGACCATTGGCGCCCGCCAGTGTTGCCGAGGACGGACTGATGACGATGTGGTCGCTGTGGGCGGCAACCGAGGTCGAGACGCATGCACTCGCGATCCTCAATCACCGTGTCGGCAAACCGCCGGCCGAGCGCGACCCCAAGATAGCGCAAGCCTCCATCGCGGCCGTGCAAGCACCGTTCGCCGTGCTCGACGAAGCGTTGGCGGCGACCGGGTTCATGGTCGGCGGGCGCTTCACGGTGGCGGACATCAACGTGGCGGAGGTCGTGCGCTACGCAATGGCGGCGCCGGAACTGTTCGAGGCCGCACCTCGGGTGAAGGCATGGCTTGCCGCAGCCCACGCGCGCCCGGCCTTCAAGGAGGTGTGGGCCAAACGCGACAAAGAGCCGGCATAGGCGATAGGGCCTGCCGGCCGGTCACGCTTTGGAGCTGGCTATCGGTATCGTGCCGCCGGGGCGCGGGAGCCCGCCTCGTACCCTTACAATCCGCGCATGATGCAGCCGAGGACGAGAATGATGTAGGCCGCCATCATGCCATAGAACTGCGTGGCATCCCCAGTCAGGAACGGCACCGTTGCGCCGAAGTAGCGCGCAAACAACACAGCCAGCGCCAGAACAATGGAGAGCAGAAAAACCAGGATTCCCGGTGCCTTCAGAGCCATTCGGATCGCCTCCCGTTCCTTGCCCCTCGTGGGAGAGGTCAAGCCATACCGAGCCCGCCGTGCAGCCGCGACTCGGGCAAAATCATAGCAGTCCTTGTCTGCGGTGGCAGTGCCGGCGCCGCAATGCCGCGGGGACGGACTTAGGCAGGCCGATCGGCGTATCTGAACCCGGTTCCGGTCGCCACCACCTCGATGGCCCCGCTGGTGATATACGGGTGCGAAAGCCGCACACCCACGACCCCGTCATAGCCCTGCGCCCGCGCCCGCTCCGCCAGCTGATCGAGCGCCCGCGCAATGGTTTTATCCAGCAAAGCCTCGTACTTGGTCATGTGGCCGCCAATCGTATTCACGACCGCCTCGCGTATGTCCCGGAGAATGTTGGCGCCGGCGATGGCAACTGCATAGACGATCTCGCCCCGCTCGATTGGACGCTCTCCCGCCGTTTCGGTGGTCAGCAGCTGCATCAGGAGCGGCCCCGCCCGCGATCACCGGCCGCGTGCTGCACGACGATCTTCGGACGGGTACCGAACAGCAGGCGCCTCAGGAGCAGCAGCAGCACGAGCAGGGCAACGACCGACACGACAACCGCCAGTGGATGCTTCGCCCACAGCAGCCACGGGCTCACCCGGCCATCGAGCACCAGCCGCGTGTGGTCCAGCAGCAGGCTCACGTCGGGCAGGCTGCTCGCCTGCAGCATCATGCCCACGGCCGCTGCTTGGTCGTGGCTCGCCAGGATCGCGCCCTGCACGCCCGGCTTGGCCAGCTCCGCCATGCGCGAGGGCGTCTGCGCGACGGCATGCAACACGCGTTGGGCGGGACCTTTGTCGAGGCCGGTGAGGTAGCGCGACAGGCTGTCGAGTTCACTGTCGCTGAGCGATCGCGCCAGGGCTCTGAGCTCGCTCGTGTCGAGCTCGAACAGCGGCACGCGCGCTGCCGGCGAGAGAGCCGCGAGCCGGGTGATCGCCAGCTTGTCCTGCAGACCGAGGAGACGATTCAGGCTCGCCTTGGTGAAGCTGTCGGGCTTGGCACGGCGGTAGATCTCGTATTCGACAACCTTGGGAAGATTCGCTCCCGCAATTGCCTCCCATTTCAGCGCCGTCTCCAGGGATCGGTCCTCGCGAGCGATCTCGATCGCACCGGGAGGAAGCGCGCTCACCGCACGATGCAGCGTGCCGTCCTCGAGCCGCTTGACCACACCCGCCTCGCCTTCGCTCGCCAGCACGATGCCGACGATCTCATCGAGCTTTGCCAGGTCGGCGGCATTGACGGTGTCGAGAAAATGTTTGAAGGCCTCCTGCCGGCCAGCAAGCTCGACCACCTTGGCATGCGCGCGGCGGAACGCGAGCCAGATCTCCACCACCCGGTCCGCGGTCTTCTCGGCAATGGCCTTGACGCTATCCTGGGTGTGCTCGGAAATCGATTTTGCGATCTCCTCGCGCACCTTCTCCTTGGTCTCTTTCGACTTCATCTCGGAGGCGACGATCGGCAGCACACCGTAGCGGAAATCCCAGACGTCCTTGGCGATGAGGGCAAGACCAATACCGCCCGCGACGACAGCGACCAGTCGCCCGAGCACAGAGCCCACGAGGCGTTGGCCCAGGCGCGAGGCCATGTTGGAAATCTGGCGGCGCACGACCAGCACGACGGCACCGGCAATGCCCCCGGTGCTTTCCAATAGGACCTCGCCGGTAGAAACCTGCACGCCACCCTTGGCAGGATCGATGCTGTATTCCTTGCCCGCACCAGTGGCGACGATGCCCGCAATCGTCGTCCCGTAGCGCCCACCCACGAAGAGGCGCATGCATTCGGCGGCCGGGCCGCCGGTATCGATCGTGGCGAGCTCGATGCGCTTGCCGATCTCCTTGGCCACACCTGTTGCTATGCCGGCGATGGCCGTCTTGATTGGTTCCGACCGATAGACGCGCTCGGCGGCGGTGTTGGCGATCTCCTTTGCCTTGTCGTTGGAGGCGAGCGTCTGCCACAGGTCGATCCAGCTCGATTCCTCGCGCACCTCGGCAATCGCTTGGTCTACCTGCCGGTCGATCACCTCACCGACGTTTCCGCGCCGCCACTCATCGCCGACAATCGCCTTGTAGTCGATGTTGCCAAGGCCGTTCTCGAGACCGCGCTGGGTGAGGGCTTGGATGGCGGAACGAAAGCCCTGCTCGTCGCGGGCCTGGCAGGCTTCGTACTCAGCCCGCGTCATGGGGGACGCAGCGTACACGGAGGGAATCTGCGCGATGGCAAAGGCTACCGCCGTCACGAGGGAGACGACGGACCGGGAGCAGTGGAGGGCTGGGCTGACGGACGTGCTCAACTCGGCCTCGAATTTTCTCCGGCGATCTACGCGTCACCAGATGGGTGAACGACGGTAACTTTAGAGCAGGGGAAGAAATAGGGCGACCCTCGCCATCCGCGATGAAAGCTGCCTGAAAAGTAATGCGGCTAGAAGTTGTAGGTCGTTGTTGACCGCCGCCACCGCAGAACACTAAACACGGGCTCGCCGGGGCAAAGGGCATAGGGGACGGGGGGCTGAGCTGAAATGAACGGCATTCTGCTCGGAGTGCTGGCTTATGTCGTCGTCCAGTTCGTAGTCGCCATCTGGGTCTCGCGGCGCATCAACAGCGAGGCCGACTACATCCTGGGTGGACGCCAGCTCGGCGTCGGGCTCGCCGCGTTCTCGATCTTCGCGACATGGTTCGGGGCTGAAACCGTACTAGGCTCCGCCGGCCGCGTCTACGCAAGCGGGCTGACCGGCGCCCAGGGCGAGCCCTTCGCCTACGCCTTGAGCATCATCATCATGGGGCTCTTCTTTGCCGTGCCGCTCTGGCGTCGCGGCCTCACTACCTTCGGCGACTTCTTCCGCGAGCGCTTCTCGCCGGGCGTGGAGCGGCTGACCGTCATCTTTCTCGTGCCGGGCTCGGTGCTCTGGGCCGCGGCTCAGGTCCGCGGCTTCGGCCAGATCATGGGCGCAACTACCGGCCTCGACGTGACCCTCTCCATCACCTTGGCGGCGGCCATGGTCATTCTCTATACGGCGGTGGGCGGCCTGCTCGCCGACGTCTACTCCGACTTCATCCAGGGCATCGCCATCGTGGTTGGGCTCGTCGCCGTGTTCGTGTTCATCACGATCGAGGTGGGCGGTCCCATGAAGAGCCTCGCCGCCGTCGAAGCGGTTCGCTTCAAGCCGATAGGCGACGACCAGCCACTGCTCGATTTCATCGAGCAGTGGGCGATCCCCATCTGTGGCTCGCTGGTGGCCGTCGAGCTGATCTCGCGCATCCTTGCCTGCAGGTCGGTCGACGTCGCACGCATGGCGACCAACCTGGGCGGCCTGGGCTATCTGGTGGTTGCCCTCATTCCGGTCTACTTCGGGCTCGTTGGCTCCCAGCTGGTGCCCAACCTCGGAGAACCCGAGCAGATCGTGCCGACCCTGGCGCAGAAGTACCTGCCGTCGTTCTTCTATGTGATGTTCGCCGGCGCGCTGATCTCGGCCATCCTGTCGACGGTCGACTCGGCGTTGCTGGCGGCCGCCTCGCTCGTCTCTCACAACATCATCCTGCGCCTGCGCCCGGACCTGACCGAGGGGCAGAAGGTCGCCACGGCCCGCGGTGGCGTGGTGGTGCTCGGGCTGCTCGCCTATTTCCTGGCGCTGCGCGCCGAGGGCATATCCGATCTCGTGGAGACCGCCTCGGCCTTCGCCACCGCCGGCGTATTCATAACCTTGGCGTTCGGGCTGTTTACCAACTTCGGACACGCGCTGAGCGCTTATGCAGCCATCATTGCCGGCGCGGCGGTATGGGCGGTCGGCAAGTACGCGGTCGATGTGCAGGCGCCTTACGTGTGGGCGTTGCTGGCAGGCCTCGCCGCCTACGCAGCCGTCGGACTTTTCGAACGGCGCCCGAAAAACCGCGTTAGTGCCTGATTTACTAACGGTGTTCAGCCCGCCCGCCGCTCGCGGCGCAGTGGCACGCTCCGGGCTGCGGCCATGTGTCGTCCCGATCGGTTGACGAGGGATTACCCAGCTTTGCAACACCGCGTTTTGTTGAGCGATTTTCGACGCTAAGCCAACTCCTGCGTGTAAGGAGCGCATCCATCGATACAACCGATGGATGCATCTTTGACGGAAACGTGAATGAAACTCATTGGCTTTGACAACATTGGGAGCTAAACAGCGCACCGATCTTGGCCAGACGGCCCCGTCGTGCGGCAAATCTATCAACGGGTTCTGCAAACGTGTCGAGTACGCGTGTGAAGTGCCACGCCTTCGTCGATTTCGACGGAACGATCGTTCCGTATGACGTCACCGACTTCCTGCTCGAGCGCTTTGCCGATCCGGCCTGGCAGGAGATCGAGGCGGAGTGGCTGGCCGGTCGGATCGGCTCCCGCGAATGCATGGCGCGGCAGGTGGCGCTGCTGAGGGCGACCCCGGCTCAAGTCCACGACGCCATCTCGCAACTGCGCATCGATCCCGGATTTGCAGACTTCGTTCGCAAGTGCGAGCAGAATGGCGTCGGCGCGACCATCGTCTCAGACGGGTTCGACTTCGTCATCGAGCGGGTGCTGCGCAACGCCGGCCTCGAGGTGCCCTTCTTCGCCAATCATCTCGAGCCCGTCGGGGCAGATCGCTGGCGCGTGACGTTTCCCTCAGCGCGCAGCGATTGCCGCGCGCTGGCGGGCAACTGCAAGTGCGCCTTCACCGAACCTTATTCGTCCTCCGTCAAGGTCGTCATCGGCGACGGCCGCTCGGATTTCTGCATCTCCGGCGAGGCCGACCTGGTTTTCGCCAAGGGCACGCTGCTCGACCTGTGCCGCAGCTCCGGCACGCCCCACTATGCGTTCGCAGACTTCTTCGATGTGACGGAGAAGCTCGGGCCCTGGCTGAAGGGCGGCCGGGGTACGGATCCCGCCGGTTCCTGGGTCGCCGACCGGGCCGGCAATTGATCGAGAGACCGCTCAAGCATGGCCAATGACAATCGCGGTCCGTTTCACCGACGGGAAGGCACGAGCTTGCCGTCAGCCAACCCATCCCGCCGTACATAGACAACCCCCTGGTGCACCCATGAACAAAGTCGCCCGCGTTTCGCGTCCCGACCCGCATGCCGCGCCGTTGAGCGAGGCCGAGCTCCTGGCGCTCGAGGCCCAGTACTGCTCGCACGGCGACACCGTGCACTACACCAATCCGCCGAAGATCTTCGAGGAGTGCGAGGGCTCATTCCTCTACGACATGGAGGGGCGGCCCTACCTCGATCTGCAGATGTGGTACTCGGCCGTCAATTTCGGCTACCGCAACGAGCGCCTGAACAACGCTGCGCGGCGTCAGCTCGACCGGCTGCCCCAGGTCGCCAGCCAGTACCTGCATCGCGAGAAGATCGAGCTCGCCGCGCTCATCGCGCAGAGCGCCGAGCAGAGGTTCGGCGCCAAGGGCCGCGTCCATTTCAACGTCGGCGGCAGCCAGGCCGTGGAGGACAGCCTCAAGCTCGTGCGCAATGCCAGGAACGGCAAGAGCCTGATGTTCGCCTTCGAGGGCGGCTATCACGGCCGCACGCTGGGCGCCTCGGCGATCACGTCCTCCTATCGCTACCGCCGCCGCTTCGGCCACTTCGGCGACCGCGCGCACTTCGTGCCTTTCCCGTATCACTTCCGCGGACCAAAGGGCATGTCGAAGGAGGAGTACGGCACCCACTGCGTCAAGCAGTTCGAGCGCCTGTTCGAGAGCGAATACAACGGCGTCTGGGACCCGAAGGCGGGACAGGCCGAGTTCGCCGCCTTCTACGTCGAGCCGATCCAGGGCACCGGCGGCTACGTGATCCCGCCGAAGAACTTCTTCGTCGAGTTGAAGGAGGTGCTCGACAAGCACGGCATCCTGCTCGTCGTCGACGAGATCCAAATGGGCTTTTATCGCACGGGCAAGCTGTGGTCGATCGAGCACTTCGGCGTCACGCCCGACATCGTCGTGTTCGGCAAGGCGATCACCAACGGCCTCAATCCGCTGGCGGGCATCTGGGCGAAGGAAGAGCTCATCAACCCCACCATTTTCCCGCCGGGCTCCACGCACTCGACCTTCAACGCCAATCCCATGGGCACCGCCGTGGCGCTGGAAGCCATGCGCATGATGGGCGAGACCGACTACGAGGCGATGGTGATGGAGAAGGGCGCCTATCTGCTCGAGGGCCTCCAGGACCTCAAGCGCCGGCACAAGATCGTGGGCGACGTCGACGGCCTGGGGCTGGCGCTGCGCATGGAAATCTGCGAGCCGCACGACAGCTACACGCCATCCAAGGCCATCGTCGACCGCATGGTGGACGAAGCGTTCAAGGCCGACCTTGAAGTCGACGGGGAGACCTACGGCCTCGTGCTCGACATCGGCGGCTACTACAAGAATGTCGTCACGCTGGCCCCGAGCCTGCACATCACCAAGCATGAGATGGACCTGGGGCTCGCGCTCCTCGACCGGGTCCTGCACCGGGTCGGCGGCCAGGCGAGGTAGATGCTCAAAGGCAGTACCCGCCATGCGCGCGTGCTTCGGCCTCGGCTCGGGTCCCCCCATAGCCTCCAGATCCTCGCCGGGATCCGAGCGGCACGGCTCACGGGTGCAACCGCGGCGGGCCCTGGCACGAAAGCCTACGAAGAGCGTTCAATCGTCACAACAGACGTGAGTGGTGTGTAGAAACCGATGCAAGAACAAGAAAAAGAAAAGCTGCCGCCGGATCGCAGCATGTTCGTGCCCGGCGGGCGCCTGGGCGTCCTGCTGATCCATGGGCTCGGCGGCACGCCGATCGAGCTCAGATTCATCGCCCAGACTCTCGCGCGCGCCGGCCACACGGTGCTCTGCTGCCAGCTGGCGGGCCATTGCGGCACGCCCGAGGAGCTGCGCCGCTCGACGTGGAGGGAGTGGTACGCCAGCGTCGAGGCGGCGCACGACGTGCTGCGCGAGCGTTGCGACACAATCGTCGCAGGCGGCCTGTCGATGGGCGGCATCCTTGCCATTCACCTGGCGCGCAACCGCCCCGACAGCGTGCACGGGCTGTTGCTGCTCGCCCCGACGTTGCGCCTCGACGGCTGGTCGATGCCCTGGTACTCGCGGGCGCTGCATTACGTTCGTCCAACGCCCATAAAGCTCGAGTTCGACCTTCCCGAGCACGAGCCTTACGGGCTCAAGGACGAGCGTGTGCGCGCGCTCGTCGTCGCCAGCATGCAGAGCGGCGATTCGGGTCAAGCGGGCGTGTTCTCGACGCCGATGCGCTCGTTTGCCAACTTCAACGCGCTGGTCTCCGTGGTGAAGCGCGACCTCGAGCAGGTTCGCCAGCCCGCGCTGATCGTGCACCCGCGCGACGACGACATCGCAAGCCTGGACAACGCCCAGTTCCTGCAGACGCATCTGGGCGGGCTCGTCGAGACCCTCGTCCTCGACAACAGCTACCACATGGTCACGCTCGACCAGCAGCGTCACATCGTGGCTGAGCGCGCAGAAAGGTTCGTGGGCTGGCTGCAAAGCCGCGCCCCCTCCAAGGGCGCGGCGGACCGTCAGCTCGGCAGGGGCGCCGTCGGGGAATGACGCTGGCGCCCTCGGCCATGCAACCACCGGAGCTAGATCGACCGCTTGCCCGAGCAACGCGCCAGGTGCGTCTTGGCGCGCTTCCACGTGTAGGTCTCGCCGAGGAGCTTGATGCCGAGATAGCCGGTGACCAGCAGCGTGTTGTCGTTCTTGAGCTTGATCTCGGCGCTGAAACGCTCCTCGTCCTCGGGATTGTAGATCCAGCCCGACTCCCAGGTGTTGTTCGCGCGCGCGTGCAGGTCGCCCAGGATCTGAGTGCCGCAGATCAGGTGGCCGCTCCTGGATTTGTGCGCCGGGTTCTTGAGCCAGACGACGCGCCCGCACATGCTGTCGCCGCAGGGCTCGATCTCGACCGCCCCCTGCCCGGTGTGATCGATCCAGACGCCCGTCACACCCCGCGCCGGACCCTGGGCCTCGGCTGCAGCGACCACCAGGACCAGCGCCAAAGCCACGCCGATGACTGCGCCCGACCGATGAAACGCGAACCAATACATGGGGTTATACCCTCCTTGCGACCGTTCGGCACGAACTTGTCGGCGACATGCAACCCATATGCGGCGAGATTGCGGCACCGACGCGTACCGGATGCAGGTCCTACGAGCAGCTGCGGCTTACTTACTCGCCAAATGGTCGCCATACGTGACCCAAGACCCTATATAACCACCGACGCGGCCGGCAGCCGGACTAGCGGTCGGCTCGCGAAAGCTGCGCCTCGACAATTGCCGCGCGCGTGCGCTGCCAAAGGCATGGCAGCCGAAGATCCTCGTCGCCAACGCGCCGAGCTGAAGAACCGCAAGGGAAGTCTCGCGTCTCGATGACCTTTACCCTCGCCTTCCGCAACCTTTTCTACGACCGCATCCGGCTCGTCGTGACGCTGGTCGGCATTCTCTTTTCCATCGTGCTGGTGGCGGTTCAGCTCGGCCTCTATTTGGGCGCGCGCACCATGATCATCTCCATGATCGATCGCGCCGACGGCGACCTTTGGGTCATGGCCTATGGCACCAAGAACTTCGAAGAGGCCCAGCCGATTGCCGCACGCGAGAGATTCGCGGCGCTGTCGACGCCGGGCGTCGCCAAGGCGATCCCGCTGATCACCGCCTTCACGGATTGGCGCAAGCCGACGGGGGGATCGACGCTTGTTGTCGTGATCGGTGCGGAGGCGGAGGATGGGGGCTTGCGTCCCTGGAACGTCATTCAGGGTGACGTCTCCGGCCTCGGCGCGCGCGACGCCGTGATGATCGACAAGACCTATCTCGCCGAGCTCGGCGTGACGGGCGTCGGCGACACGGCGCAGGTGGGCGCCTCCCGCGTGCGCATCGCCGGACTGACCGAAGGCATCCGCTCCTTCACGGTGACGCCCTACGTCTTCACCACGCTCAATCGTGCCCGAAGCCTGATCGACATGCCGGCCGACAAGATCACCTATGTCCTGGTCAAGCTCGCGCCCGGCGCCGACCCGGAGGCCGTGCGCACACAGATCAGCCGCAAGGTCCCCGACAGCGAAGTGCTGACGAGAGCCGAGTTCCGCCAGCGAAGCCTCAACCATTGGCTGTTCGCGACGGGCGCCGGCGTGGCGCTGATCGGCGGCGCTATCCTCGGCCTCGTGGTCGGCACGGCCATCGTCGCCCAGACGCTCTATTCCAGCACCAAGGATCACTTGAACGAGTTTGCGACCCTGCGTGCGCTGGGATCCTCCGGCGGCTACATCCATAGGGTCATTCTCGCCCAGGCGGGACTGAGCGCGGTGCTCGGCTACGTCCTGGGGATGACAATCGCCCTCACCATAGTCTTGCTGAGCGAGCACACCGCCTTGCCGATCGTCATGACGCCGGCGCTCGCGGCGCTGCTTCTGGCCCTGACGATCGTCATGTGCGCGATTTCGGCGCTCTCGGCGATCGGCAAGGTGATGAGGATCGATCCGGCGATGGTGTTCAACCGATGACCGCACAGACAGCCCAGCCGTCAACGGAACCGGCACCGACGAACGACGTCGTGCTGGAGGCACGCGACATCGTCAAGGAGCTTGGGCAGGGCGCCGGCAAGGTACGCGCGCTGAAGGGCGTGAACCTGGGCCTCAACACGGGCGAGCTGACACTGCTGATGGGCCCGTCGGGGAGCGGCAAGACCACGCTCCTGTCGATCCTGGGCTGCATTCTCACGCCGACCGAGGGCACCCTCGTCGTCGCCGGGCAGCCGACGGCGGGTCTCGACCCGGAGGAGCTGGCCGCGCTGCGCCGCCGCCACATGGGCTTCGTCTTCCAGGCCTACAACCTCTTCCCGACGCTCACGGCCGAGGAGAACGTCCGCGTCGCACTCGATGTGCGCCGCCAGCGCGGCTCCGAGGCGGTCGTGCGCGCGCAGCGCGCACTGCATCAGGTCGGTCTGCGCCACAAGCTCAAGTCGTATCCGGCCAACATGAGCGGCGGCGAGCAGCAACGCGTGGCAGTCGCCCGCGCGCTGGTGGGCGCGCCGTCCGTGATACTGGCGGACGAGCCGACCGCCGCGCTCGACAGCGAGAACGGGCTCGCGGTCATGCAATTGCTATCGGAAATCGCCAGGGACAAGAGCCGAGCCGTGCTCGCCGTCACCCACGACCCGAGGACCATTCCGTTCGCAGACCGGGTCCTGCGCATCGAGGACGGCCTGATCGTCGGCGAGGAGCGCCGCGCGGAAGGCGTGGAGACGGTTCACGAGCTGGCGCGCAACAGAAAGCGAAAAGCCAATGCGTAAGCGCGACTCCGGTCTGAACATGCTGATCGTTGCAGCGATCCTGGCGCTGGGCGTGGGCTACTACGTGCCGAAGACGCTGAGTGCGCGCAACGCCGATGTCGGCAAGGCCAGCACGAAGACCGATGCGGCGGCAGCCAAGAAACCCGACGCCGCCCCGAGGCCCACGTGGGCGGCCTCGGCACCGGGCCGCATCGAGCCGATGGGCGGGGAGGTGCATGTTGCGGCGCAGGTGCCGGGACGCATCGCCGAGGTGTTGGTATCCGCCAACGACAAGGTGTCTGCCGGCGACCTCATGATCAGCCTCGACGACGAGGAGTTGCAGGCCAGGGTGCACGCAGCGGCGGCAACCGAAGCCTTGCGCAAGCGCGAGCGCAACGATACCGACGCCGGCGGCAAGCTGGGTGAGGATCGCCGTTCCGCCGAGGACGGCGTCGCCAATGCAGCGCGGCAGCTTGCCAACGCGCACGACGATCTCGACCGGACCATCAGGGCGCGCCGGAGCGGGTCGCGGTCGGCAGCCGACGTAGACAAGGCGCGCGATGCAGTGACCAAAGCTCACGAGAAGCTCGCCCAGTCGCGCACCACCCTGCGCAAGGCGCTGTCCGCCGACAAGCTGCCCACGCCGACCAGGCAGGATGCGGCGCTGGCGGCCGCACGCGCGGAGCTGTCCCTCGCGGAGGCAACGCTTCAGCGCGCGCGCATCAGGGCGCCGTCCGCCGGCACGGTCCTCAACGTTGCCGCCAAGGTCGGGGAGATCGCCGCGCCCTCGCCGGACGGGACGCTTGTGACGATCGGCGATCTGTCGTCATTGCGCGTCAGGGCCGAGATCGAGGAGCGCGATATCGGCAAGGTGCGGATCGGGCAGACGGCCATCGTGCGCTCCGATGCTTTCGCAGGCAAGGACTTCGCGGGCAAGGTTGTATCTCTTGCGAAAGCGCTGGGGCCGAGCAGGCTCGGCCAGCGCGGCCCGCGCAAGCCCTCGGACGTCGATGTGCTCGAAGTCCTCATCGACCTCGAAGGACAGACGCAGCTGCTTCCAGGCATGCGCGTCGACGTGTTCTTCAAGCCCGACGCGACGGCCCAGCCGGCGACCGCCGCAACCTCCAGCGCAAAAGCCGACTGAGCGCCTTCGCGCGCTTCGCACAGGCACCGCGTTGTTTCTCGGGCACGGGTGTGTGCAAACTGGGGGGTGCGGCCCGGGCTTTCTGGCCAGAACCGCAAAACTGCCGCATAAGGCGCACATGGGATGGCGTTCGCGACGACCATCAGAGGGATGCATGCTGGCTCTATGCAAGAAAGCGGTAGCGACGGCCGTTGCGCTGGCCATATCGCTGCCGGCTTCCGCGGGGCCGACGCTGCTCTTCGACGCAGCTGACGGCCGCGTGCTCTACGCCGAGGATCCGGACAACCAATGGCATCCGGCCTCGCTCACCAAGATCATGACCGCCTACCTCGCCTTCCAGGCGATCAAGGAGGGCAAGCTTACACTCGACCAGAAGATCCCCTGCACGGAGCTGGCGCATAGCCAGCCGCCCAGCAAGATCGGGCTGGCGGTCGGCACCGAGCTGACCATCAAGACGGCCCTGCAGGCCCTGGTCCTCAAGTCGGCCAATGACGTTGCCGTCATGTTGGCGGAGGCCATTGCCGGCACGCATGACGCGTTCGTCGAGCGCATGAATGCGACGGCGACGCGGCTCGGCATGACGCGCACCAAGTTCGTCAATCCCAACGGGCTGCCGGCAGACGAGCAGGTCACCACCGCGCGCGATCTGGCCAAGCTCACCACGGCCGTCCTGCGCGATTTCCCGGAGTACGGGTACCTGTGGTCGGCGGTCGACATGCGCCTCGGCAAGCGGCGCCTGCGCACCCACAACAGCCTGCTTACGAGGTACGAGGGCGCCGACGGCATCAAGACCGGCTTCATCTGCGACAGCGGCTTCAATGTGATCGCCAGCGCCACGCGCGAGGGGCACAGGCTGATTGCTGTGGTCCTGGGCGAGGCCACAGGCCGGCAGCGCACGGCGCGCGCCGCCAATCTGCTCGAGCACGGCTTCCAGACCTACAAGTGGAAGGAGCTGCTGGGCGCGCCGAGCCTCGACAAGCTCCCCATGGCCGAGGACCCCAAAGGGCCCGTGACCATACGCAAGGAAGTGAAATCCTATGCGTGCGGCACCGGCCATCGCCGCTCGGTCGCAAAGCACAAGAGGCGCAAGCGGGGAGTGGTTCACAAGCGGGCACGGACGCGGCAGTCGGGAAGTCAAAGAACGGCGCGGCAAAGAACCGCCAAGGCCCGGGCCCGACAGAAGGCGGCCGCTGCCGAGGCGCTGCACTAGCAGGCTCGCTTCAGATTGAATCCTGCCCTGCGTCATGGATTTGAGAGCAAGATCGCTTCTGATCGAAGCAAAGTGCTTCGATCAGAAACGATCTTGCTCTAACGCGCCAGCTCCTTGAGGCCGCGCCGGATGAGGTTGGCCGTGTCGGCGGCTTCCCCCAGCTCGGCCATGGCTGCGGCGACGGCTTGGCTCGCCTGCGCCGGCTGATAGCCCAGATTGGTGAGCGCGGAGATGGCTTCCGCCGTGGCGCTGTCCTCGATGGGCGCGCGGCTGCCCTTGGCTGCTGCCGCTGCACGTTGAGGCCCGCGGCCGACAGGGCCGGCGCCTTGTCCTTGAGCTCGGCGACGATGCGCTGGGCAAGCTTCTTGCCGACGCCGGGCGACTGCTCGACGGCGGCCCAGTTCTGCAAGGCGACCGCGTTGGCGATCTCGCCAGGGGAAAGCGTGCCGAGCACCCCCAGTGCCACCCGCGCGCCGACACCCTGGATGGTCTGCAACAGACGGAACCAGGCGCGCTCGACCTCGCTGGTGAACCCGAAGAGCCGGATGGCGTCCTCGCGCACGTGCGTCTCGATGGCAAGGCTCACCGTCTCGCCCGGCACAAGGTTGCGCAGCGTGCGGGCGGAGGCCTGCACCTCGTAGCCGACGCCGCCGACGTCGATGATGGCGTGCCCCTCACCCACCACGTCGACGATGCCCTTGAGCTTGCCGATCATGGGGCGTCTCCCCGCGTCGGGCGCACGACCGCCTCGCGGCCCGCGAGCGCCGACGGATCCCCCTCCCGTCGTGTCGAAGACACGCCTTCGGCATGATGACGGGGAGGGGTTAGGGGTGGGGTGAAGATGCGGGGGTGCTGGGTGTTGATTTACCCCCACCCCCATCCCCTCCCCGCAGGGGGGAGGGGAGTCCCAAGCGTTCTCGCGCAGGAAATTCATCACGCCAGCACCTCCCCTCGCGCCACCCGCGCCGCGATCGCCCGCGCGGTCGAGCGATGGCTGGCGTGGCAGATGGCGATGGCCAGCGCGTCGGCCTCATCGGCGCTTTCGAAGCGCGCCTTGGGCAAGAGAAAGCCCACCATGGCCGCGACCTGGCGCTTCTCGCCATGGCCCGTGCCGGTGACGGTCTTCTTGACGACGTTGGGCGCGTATTCGGCGACCCGCAGCCCCTTCTGCGCGGGCGCCAGCAGCGCCATGCCGCGCGCCTGGCCGAGCTTGAGGGTAGCGCGCGCGTCCTTGTTGACGAAGGTCTCCTCGACGGCCGCCTCGTGCGGCGAGAACCGGGCCAGCACGTCGATGAGCCCCTGGTAAAGCTCGCGCAGGCGGTAGGCCAGAACCTCGTCGCTATCGGATGTGATGAGCCCGCACGCCACGTAGGACAGGCGCGGACCGTCGGCCTCGACGATGCCCCAGCCCGTGCGCCTCAGCCCCGGGTCGATGCCGACGATGCGAATCGGTTGTGTGCGCATGCGCCCTGATACCACGGGTGACCGGGCGGGCGAGAGCCCGTGGGCCTGTCAGCTGCACTACATGCGCACCAGCACGAAGTTCTCCGCGCCGGGCTTCTTGTAGAAGTCCGGCGTCTGGCGCCCGTGCGTCATCTTGCGCACCTCGCGCTCCACGTAGGCGCCGAGGTCGAACACGCGCACCTCCCGCTCGTTGGCGACATCGGCGGCACCCTTCAGGCCCTTGACCAACACGGACGTGAACACGCCGTGGCCGAGGTTGGGGAGCTCCAGGGCATCCTGCTGCATGTTGGTGGCCGAGAAGGCGACGATGCCGCCGTCGCTGGCATCCTTGATCAGGCGTGCATTGTAGGCGCTGCCCGAGCGGCAGGTGTCGACGAACAGCAGGCGCCGTCCCTTGGCTGCCTGGATCGAGGTCTCCAGCGCCGACCACTTGACGATGGTGGAGGACGCCCAGTTGCCGCTTTCGCCGGGCCGCACGTTGCTCGGCAGGAACTGGTAGCCGCTGCGCGGATCGTTGTAGCCGTGGCCGGCGATGAATACGGCAACCGTGTCGTTGTCCTTTGCCTCCAGCAGCATATCGAACGCGTTCTCTATGTTCTCGCGCGTCGGCTCCAGCGTGCCGCCGGCGCCGTTGAAGAGCACGCGCTTGACGACGTGCTGATGCTGCCCGCCCATCTGCTTCTCGATCGTCTCGGCGAAAGACTTGGCGTCGGCGCCCGCATAGCGGAGGTCGCATTGCTGGTTCTTGTCGGGCCCGCACACCGGCGGCATGTTCGGATACTTGTCGACCCCGACGGCCAGAATGAACAGGTGGTCGCGCTTGTCGAGCACGCCTTCGCCGTTCTGGACGATTTCGACCGTGGCCTCACCGAGCAGGTCGCCGGCGCTGCGTGCCACCACGCGGACGCGGTTATCGCCCGCCCCGAGGGGCACGTCGAAGCTGACATTGCCGCCTTGGCGCTTCGCCTCCGCGCTGACCTTGACGTCGTTGACGAACACGTCGAAGCCCTTGATCGGATCGTCCGGCGTCTCCTTGACGGCCAGCGTTATGGCGGCGCGCCCGCGCATGGTCTCGTTGCCCTGGGCCGGCCCCTCCACCATGAGCTTGGGCGGCGGCCGCCTTGCAAGGTCGGAGAGCTTGAACGATCGTGTCGTCGCCAGGGCGATCGCCTGGTTGGCGCTGGCACGCGAGATGGCCGCCTCGACGATGTTGGGATGGTAGAACGTGTTGCGCAGCTGACTGGCCGTGACGTATTCGGCCGCCTGCGCCTCGCCCTTGTTGATCTGCCAGCCGACGAGCCTGTCGCCGTTGGGCGAGGAGGCATAGTAGCCCTGCGGCGTCCACATCACCCACTCGCCGTCGGAGCCTGAGAACAGCGAAGCGATCAGCTCGAAGGTGCGCGCATTCCACAGCCGGATGGTCTGGTCGTGGCTGCCCGAGACGAGCATGCGGCCGTCCGGCGACGGCGTCACGGCCCACACGTCGCTCTCGTGCCCGATGAAATTCCCGAGCTTCTTGCCCGTGAGGTCGAAGGCGGTAAGCTCGCCGCCGAGACCGCCCGAAACGAACGACTTTCCGTCAGGCATGAAGGTGTAGGAGCGGTGGTCGTAGCCATCGGTCGAGCCGCGCGTGATGGTCGCGATGTTGCGCCCGTCCCGCTTCAGGTCGAGGATGGCGTCGCCGCTGTAGACGCCACCTGCGCGGTGCGAGAGCGCGAGCGCGCCGTAGGTGGCGCGGGCGCGTGCGAAGGTCTTGCCCGTCACGGGATCGAGAGGCTCCGGCCGCCCAAGGCCAGCCCCGCCGCCCGGAAGCCGCAGCTTCATGGTGAGATTGGCACGGTCGTTGACGGTCCAGCCGAGCTTGCCCTTGTTCCCCCATCCGATCCATTGCCCGTCGGGAGAGAAGCCGACCGCCCAACCGGGGGCGCCCGTGCCGGTGAGCACGCGCTGGGTCTTGCCGGTCAGAAGCTCCCAGACCTGGATCTGACTGCTGTTGCCGCCGCCCGTGACCGCCATGCGCCCGTCGGGCGTGATCGCGCTGGCGATGACGATGTTGTCGTGTCCCTTGTAGGTGACCTGCTCCCTCCCCGTCGCCACCTCCCAGACGTGGCAGTTGAAGTCGTGGGTGCCGCCGGTGCCCGTCAGCAGCCAGCGGCCGTCGGGGCTGAAGCTGACCGTGCCGACGATGGTCTGCTGATTGGCGACGATGCGCAGGAACTGCCCTGTCCTGCCGTCCCACAGACGGACGGTGCGATCATAGCCGGCGGTGGCGATGGTTCCGTCCGCGGGCGAGACGGCAAGCGCGAAGATCTTGTCGCGGTGTCCCGTCATGGGTGCGATCTCGTGGCCGTCGGCCACCGACCACAGCTTGGCGGTCTGGTCGAAGCTGCCCGTGACCACGCGCTGGCCATCGGGCGTGAAACCGACGGCATAGACTTCCGCGTTGTGGCCCCTGAGCACGTGAAGGGGCCGCAGGCTGGCGACGTCCCAGATGATGGCCGTGGTATCGCCGCTGCCGGAGACGAGCTTGCGGCCGTCGGGCGAGAACGCCAATCCGAACACCACGTTGGTATGGCCCTTGAAGAGACCCACCAGCTTGCCCGTGGCGAAGTCGTGCAGCCGAATCTCGCCGCAGCGGCCCGCGCATTGCTGATGGGTCCAGCCGCCCACGGCGAGCCACTTGGCGTCCGGCGATAGCGCGATGGCGTAAAGCTTGCCCTCGCTGCCGGGCCCGACCTGGCCGCGGATGGTGCGCACCGTCTTGCCGCTCGCGATATCCCAGACGCGCACCACCTTGTCGTCGGAGGAGGAGACGATCTGCTTGCCGTCCGGCGTGACCAGGACCTTCCAGACCTTGGACATGTGGCCGCCGGTGTCGAGCATGAGCTGCGTCGACCCGTTTCCGTCCTGCGCCAGCGCGCTACCGCCGACCGACAGCGCCGCAACGAGCATCGCGAAGGCGATCAATCGAGCCAGATGACCAAATCGAGCTGTGCGCATCTCCACCCCCAAGGCTGCTCCCGCCGGGAACGCGGCGGCACATCCTACCACCTGAACGCCATAGAGAAATTCTGATAAAGTGGGCAAAAACACGAAGGCCGGGGCACAATGTGGCACAAAGGCTGGGGCGCAATGCGCGCACCCAGGCTCGTTGCGCGCCTCATGCGGCCGTCAGCTTGGCCATCACGGCGTCCGACACCTCGAAATTTGAGGTGACGTTTTGCACATCGTCGTCCTCCTCGAGGCCGGCGATCAGCTTCAAGATGCTGTCGGCCTTTTCCTCGTCGACGGCCGTGGTCAGCGAGGGCTTCCAAACGGCCTTGACGGACGTGGCCTCGCCGAGCTTGGCCTCGAGCGCGCCCGACACCGCGCCCAGGTCCTCGAACGCGCAGGCTATGACATGGCCTTCGGCGTCGGAGCGCACATCCTCGGCGCCCGCCTCGATGGCAGCCTCCAGCACCGCATCGGCCGAGCCCGCGCCTGCCGGATACGTGATCTCCCCGACGCGGGCGAACATGTGCGATACGGCCCCCGTCGCGGCGAGATTGCCGCCGTACTTGGTGAAGACGGCCCTGACCGCCCCGCCGGTGCGGTTGCGGTTGTCGGTGAGCGCCTCGGCGATGATGGCGACCCCGCCGGGCCCATAGCCCTCATAGCGGATCGCCTCGTAGTTCTCGGTGCCTCCGCCGGCCGCCTTCTTGATGGCCCGCTCGATGTTGTCCTTGGGCATGTTCTCGGCGCGGGCCGCCTGGATGGCGAGGCGCAGGCGAGCGTTCATGCCGGGGTCGGGCAGGCCGTTCTTGGCGGCCACCGTGATCTCGCGCGCGAGCTTGGCGAACAGCTTGGACCGGGCCGCGTCCTGGCGGCCCTTGCGGTGCATGATGTTCTTGAACTGCGAATGGCCGGCCATGCGGAGTCTCACTGGCGCGCCGCTCCCGGCGCGCGTGGAATTTACCCTGTTATAGGTGCGCTACGGACCCGAATCCAGCCGCAGGACTCTGTAGAAAAGACGCAAAATCCCGCTGTTTTCCACGACACTTGGACGCGAGTCGTCCGTCAATGCCGGCGCGCCGGCCTCGGGCCATCCCGCATCCATTGTCCACAGGGCGGCTCTCGCGCCGGATATGGGCGCGGCATCTGGTTAACCAATCATTAACCATTCGCTCCTAGCGTCCCGCGCGGGATGCGGGAAGCATCCTGGGATGTGCCGCCCTGCTGCCCACGGCGGCCAGCCCGGGAGCCGCGAGTATCAGCTCTCAACGCCTGGGGATGAATTGCCCGTCCCCTGTTTGAGGACTTCACTCTCTCTTTTCACTCGACCCAGAACAGCGGCTCGGTAGGTGTCAAAACACCACCGAGCCGCAACGCTGCCGTGCGCCGCGCAAGCCCGGTGGCATCGTCGATCTCCACCGCGAGGCCCGATATGGTCGCGGGCCCCATGGCCGGCTCGAATCGCCCGCGCGGGATCTTGGTGAGGAACCGGTTGATCGGCTCGCCGACGTCCATGCCCAGCACCGATTCGTAGTCGCCGCACATGCCGATGTCGCACACGAAGGCCGTGCCGCGCGGCAGGATCCGCTCGTCCGCGGTCGGGGAATGGGTGTGCGTCCCCACCACGCAGCTGACGCGCCCGTCCAGGTAGTAGCCCATCGCCTGCTTCTCGCTGGTCGCTTCCGCGTGGAAGTCGACGGCGATGGCATCGGCGCCCTTCTTCAGGGCACAGGCCTCGACCTCGGCCTCGACGGCGCGGAAGGGATCGCCGAGCTCGGGCATGTAGATCAGGCCCATGGCATTGATCACCAGCACGTCGGCGCCGTTGGCGGCCTTGTAGAAGCCGGCGCCCTTGCCCGGCGTTCCGGGTGGGAAATTGATCGGCCTGAGCAGCCGGTCCTGCCGCTCGATGAACACCAGCGCCTCGCGCTGGTCGAACGCGTGGTTGCCAAGCGTGACGACGTCGGCGCCGGCGGCAAGCAGCTCCTCCAGGATCGGCTCGGTGATGCCGAAGCCGCCCGCCGAGTTCTCGCCATTGATGGCGACGAAGTCGAGCTTGTAGCGGGTGCGCAGCTTGGGCAGCGCCTCGATCACCGCGTTGCGGCCCGAGCGCCCGACCACGTCACCAAGAAACAACAGGCGCATCAGGCCTCACCTACGCATCGGATCGGGCCGGAGGGGGTCAAGACCCAATCGAGGCGCTCGTCATAGTCGAGATGCGGCACCGCGTCGATCTTCTGCTCGTCGTAAGCAAGCCCGACCGCCACGATCTTCTTGCGCGCGCGCAGCGCACGCAGCGTGCGATCGTAGAACCCGCCGCCGTAGCCGAGCCGCCGGCCCGCGGCATCGAAGGCCAGCAGCGGCACGATCAGGACATCGGGCTCGAGCTCGGCCTTGTCCGCCTTGGGCTCGGCGATGCCCCACACGCGCCGATCCATGGCATCTCCGGGCGCCCAGGCCCGGAAGACGAGCGGCTTGCCCTTGCCCTGCATCACCGGCAGGCAGAGCCGGTAGCCCTCGCCGTCGAGCCGCCGCAGCAGCGGCCAGGCGCGCAGCTCTTCCGGCAGCGAAGCGAAGCCCGAGACGACGGCCCCGGCCGCGAGGCCCGGGAGAAACGCGAGGCCATGCGCGGCGAGCGCGTCGGCAGCCTGCGCCATCTGCGCCGCCGACAACCCCGCGCGCCACGCCTTCATGCGCGCCCGCAGCGGCTCTTTCTGCTCGAGAATGTCAGATCTCGCGGTCACCAGCTGGACGCAATCAAGCCATCTCGCGCGCGTGCGGGATATCGCGTGTCGTAGCGGTCCGAATTGCGTCGGCGGGGAGTGTCACGACGGCAAGCGTGTCTCCGCCCAACGTTGCGAACTCGACCTCGTACGCCGCACCGTCCTTGTGAACGAGAACGACGATGCCCACGTCACCCCTGCGCAATCTCTACTGCGGAAGGTCGCGCGTCAGGACCACAGTATCCAATTCTGTACGCATTCCCTGAACCTGCGAATAAATGCAGAGCCGCGTGAGCCGTGCCCGCGTCGATCCCGCTGGGTCCCTACAAGTTGTAGGTGGGCGCCGTGTGTCCGAGGCCACGACCCCGGTCAGGGACAGCTCCCGAGCGAGTTTTATAGGCCCCCGGGTCGCATTGCCGGCGACGAACCCCGCAGCCCTGCCCGCAAAGCTTAGGGTGCGCCCGTGAAAAATCAATGCGCCACGTTGCGAGAGCCGATTATGCCGCGCGCCAGCGCCTAACGCGCCACGCGGCCCTGGGCAGGTGCCCCATGCGACGGCACCCCTGGATGGGTGCGGCCAACATTGGGCGCCGGCACAGGCGCGGCCGTGCCAGCGCGGGCCTCCCAGAGTTCATCGGCGAGCAAGAGCGCCGTCAGCAGCAGCAGGCGGTCGTCGCCGATCGGACCACCGCCGGATTGGAACTCCGCCGCCAGCGCATCCGCCCGACCCCTGACATAGCCGGCAAGCTCGACCAGCCGCGCCTCTTCGCCGTCCGTACACTGGACGGTGTAGGTGCGGCCGTTGATCGTCACCGCCACCTGTCCCATAACCCGTAAACCTTGGCCCGTAAACCTGCGCGCTACAAAGACCCCGCGGAGGATCAACCCTTGCCCTTCAGGATGGTATGAAGGGAATCCAGCGCCCAGGCAATGCGATCGCTCACGTGCGCGTGGTTCTTCTCGAGCGCCTGCAGGCGCTCCTCCTTCTGCTCGAGCTCCGCCCGCAGCGAGTCGCGCTCGCGCTCCAGTGCCGCCAGCCGCTGCTGCACCGTGCGGTCGTCGCGCGCGGGCTTCTTCCCTTTGCCGCGCCCCGGCTGAGTACGCGCGGGAGCAGCCTTCTTCTTGGCCTTGCTTGCCGGCCGGCGAGCCATCGGCAACCCGCTGTTTCCTTGCGCCGCCGGCAAGGGCGGCGCGGCCCCTCTGATGACAGCGACGATAGGCACGCCACCGCCGAGCGTCAATAAACGCTATGGTGAGGAAACGGCTCGCCGCGCAGAACGTTGCTCAGTCGAATTGACCTGTCGTATTGACAGGGCACCGCTGTTGCCGCAGCACAGGCCGCCGGATACCGCGCTGCCGGTGGACATGGCCGCAGCGCCAGAATGGAGCATCTCTCATGGCAGTCAGAATTGCGATCTCAGGGTTCGGCCGCATCGGCCGCAACGTGCTGCGCGCGATGGTCGAGGCGGGCCGCAAGGACTTGGCAGTGGTCGCCATCAACGACCTCTTCTCGGCCAAGGACAACGCCCACCTGCTGAGGCATGATTCCGTGCACGGCCACTTCCCCGGCGAGGTCAAGGTCGAGGGCGACTTGATCGATGTCGGAACCGGGCCGATCAAGGTGCTCGCCGAGCGCGATCCCAGGAAGCTGCCCTGGAAGGCGCTCGACATCGACATCGTCATGGAGTGCACGGGCATCTTCACCGACCGCGACAAGGCCGCCGCGCACCTGGAGGCCGGCGCCAAGCGCGTGCTGGTGTCGGCGCCGTCCAAGGGCGCGGACCTGACCGTCGTCTACGGCGTCAACCACGACAAGCTGAAGCCCGAGCACAAGGTCGTCTCCAACGCGTCGTGCACGACGAACTGCCTGGCGCCGGTGGCCAAGGTCCTGAACGACCTCGTCGGCATCAAGTCGGGCTTCATGACCACGATCCACGCCTACACCAACGACCAGAACGTGCTCGACCAGGCGCACAAGGACATGCGCCGCGCGCGCGCCGCCGCGCTCAACATGATCCCGACCTCGACGGGTGCCGCCACCGCCGTCGGCCTGGTGCTGCCGGAGCTCAAGGGCAAGCTCGACGGCACCTCGATCCGCGTGCCGACGCCCAACGTGTCGGTGGTGGACCTCAAGTGCATCCCCGGCCGCGAGACCAGCGTCGAGGAGATCAACAAGGCGATGGAGCACGCCGCCAAGCAGCAGCTCAAGGGCATCCTGGCCGTGACGGCCGAGCCGCTGGTGTCGATCGACTTCAACCACAACCCGGCGTCCGCCACCTTCGACCTCACGCAGACGCAGATCGTCGACGGCCGCCTCGTCCGGGTGCTCGCCTGGTACGACAACGAGTGGGGCTTCTCCAACCGCATGTCCGACACCGCCGCCGCCATGGCCAAGCTGGGGTAGCGCGCTGAGTTCGCTGTTAAGCGCCGGAGTACTTTCTTACAGTCGTGACCCGCTCCGGGAGCGCCACTGGCCGTTTCGCCACGTTCCGGGCGAAGCGACCATCAAACTCCTCTCCCTGCCATGTGATCTTGGCGCCCATGGGCACGCTGCTCATTCGGGCTGGTCGCCAGTCATACAGACGCTGCCAAGGCTTGGCGCCCGCGCTCAGAGCGTTCGAGTGCAGCCTGGAGTAGCTTCGTCCGTTCGGTCTCTTCCTTCGTAATTGCCCGGAAGCGTTCGAACCGCGCCTGTTGCTCGCTCGTATTGCTGCGGCCGGCGTGGAGTTCTGAGCCTTGAGGGTCCGGTGCATGCGCTCGTGCCGGCCGTTGTCCTGCGGGCTCGACGGCGCAATGTAGCGCGGCTCGATGCCGAGCTTGCGGCACCACACCGACAGCGCCGACAGACCGCCGGCTCCCGTCGAGCCAAACGGCGATCCGTTGTCGGAGCGGATCGCCTCCGGCAGGCCGACCGCCTCGAAAACCTGCTCACAAGCCCCTCTCACACCGGCCCACGTCGGCTCCACGATCCGCACCTCGATCAGATACCGGCTCGTCGCATCCGTGATCGTCAAGAGATCGCAGCGCTCGCCGTCGGCTGTGCGGAACCAGCCCTTGAAGTCGATCGCCCATTCCTCGTTCGCCACCGTGGCAGCAGCCACGACCTCGCCCTGCGCAAGCGCCCGGCGGCGGCGCCGACGCGCCTCGATGAGACCCTCTCGCTTGAGGATATCGCCGATCGTGGCACGGTCTCCGGCCAGCCACATCCGGGCCAGTGCGCTAGGTCCAGCCATGCCTTGATCTTCTTCCGGCCCGCGGGCCAATCGCGCCCACGCAACGATGCATCGCTTTGTCCGGCGTGCGTATTCATCGACCCTCGCCCGCGTTGCTGCGATCAAATTCCAGTGCGCCTCCCCGCCACGCGGTCCGGCGAGGTAGGGCTATGCCATGCCGCCAGGCACAGCTCTAGGGAGGAATCGTTGGCAGCTTCCTCCATCACGATCACGCTCCATTGATTCAGGGCACTAGCGTTCGCGGGTCTAACCCACCGGATAGCGCCGCCTGACGTCGGCGACCTGGGCGGGCGTCAGCGGCCGCACCTTGCGTCCCTGCAGCAGCAGGTAGAGCTTCGCCGTCGCCTCCAGTTCCTCCACCGCATCGGCAGCCGCGGCCAGGCTCGAGCCCCCCACCACCGGCCCATGGTTGGCGAGCAGCATGGCGTGATGCCGGCCGGCATAGCCGCGCACCGCCTCGGCCAGCGCCATGTCGCCGGGCGCGTAGTAGGGCACCAGCGGCAGTGTGCCGATGCGCATGACGTAGTAGGCGGTGAGCGGCGGCAGCAGGTCGTCGGGATCGAGCCCGTCCAGCACCGACACCGCCACCGAGTGCGTCGCATGCAGGTGGATCACGGCCTGGTTGCGCGCCCGCTCCTGGTACATGGCCAGATGCAGGAAGCTCTCCTTCGACGGCGCATCGCCGGAGACGTGCTTGCCGTTCCAGTCGAGCTTGGAGAGCCGCGCCGGATCGAGCCGGCCGAGGTTGGAGCCTGTCGGCGTCAGCAGCCAGCCCTCCTCGCACCGCGCGCTGATGTTGCCGGTCGAGCCGTGCGTGAGGCCGCGATCGCAGATCGAAGCCCCGAGCTCGCAGATCTGTTCGCGCAGCCTGCTCTCCTGCATGCCCTCACTCCAGTTGCGCCAGCGCCTTGGCAAAGAAATCCGGGCTGCCGAAGTTGCCCGACTTGAGCGCGAGCGCAATGGGCTCGGCGTCGAGGCTCTCGGTCCACGGCACGCCGGGATCGATCTGCGGCCCGATCCTGAGGCTGCGGATGCCGAGTGCGCCGACCACGGCGCCGGCCGTCTCTCCCCCCGCCACGACGAGCTTGCGCACGCCCGCCGCCACCAGCCCCTTGCCGATCTCGGCCATCGCCTGCTCGACCAGGGCCCCGGCACGCTCGACGCCAAGCTCGCGCTGCACGGCCTTCACCTCCTCGGGCGCGCTCGTCGCGTAGATCAGCACGGGCCCCGCTCGGCAGGCGTTCCCGCGCCCAGGCCAGCGCCTCCTCCACCACCGGCTGGCCGGCCGCGAGCTTCAGAGGATCGACACGGAAGGCGGGCCGCGACTTGATCCAGTCCGCGACCTGCCCGTTGGTGGCTTGCGAGCAGCTCCCCGACAGCACCGCCGCCCGGCCAGCAACCTTGGGCAGCCGCGCCGCCGCCGCCGCATGGGGCAGATGGCCGGCCCGGCGGTGATGCTCGGCAATGGCAAGCCCCACCCCGGAGCCCGCCGTCACCAGCGGCAGCTCCGCGCACGCCTCGGCGAGGCAATCGAGATCGGCCTGGCCCAGCGCATCGGCAACGGCAATCCCCACGCCCTGCCGCCGCAGCGCCGCGATCGCCTCGCGCGCCTGCGGGGCGCCGCGCGCCAGCACGTCGTAGCGCAGCAGGCCAACCTTGCGCTTCGTCTGCGGCTGCAGCACGCGCACGAGGTTGGCGTCCGTCATGGGGGTGAGCGGATGGTCCTTCATGCCCGATTCCGACAGCAGCACGTCGCCCACGAACAGGTAGCCGCGGCAGATGGTGCGGCCGGCCTCGGGAAACGCCGGGCAGGCAATCGTGAAGTCCGCCCCCAACGCGTCCATCAGCGCATCCGTGACGGGGCCGATGTTGCCCTTGGGCGTGGAGTTGAAGGTCGAGCAGTACTTGAAATAGAACTGCCGGCACCCGGCGCGCTTCAGCCAGTCGAGCGCGGCAAGGGACTGGGCGACCGCCTCGGCCGGGTCGATGGTGCGCGACTTGAGCGCCACGACGACCGCGTCCACCTCCTCGCCGAGCGGGCCCGAAGGCACGCCGATCGCCTGGATCGTGCGCATGCCCCCGCGCACCAGCATGTTGGCGAGATCGGTCGCGCCGGTGAAATCGTCGGCGATGCAGCCAAGCAGCATGGGTCATGTCCCTATGGGCGGACGACCAGGTCGGGATCGGGTCCCGCCATGGTAGCACCGATAGCCGCTCGACCGCAGGTGGATGCGCGATGAGGCTCGAGGCGGCCCGTCAGGGCCACAACGCGAAGGGGCTAAAGGCTGCCCGGGTGCCGGCAAGCAACGATTGAAACCAACGATCGGATGATGTCACGCCCGCCGCGCCGTGATCCGCTCGTTCATCCATTGCGCCGTGCGGGCGATGCCGCCGAAGCTGTAGAGGTGCACCCCCACGACGTTGGCGATGCTGCCGGTGGCGCGGTGGCGGGCGAGCGCGGTCAGCTGCTCGGATGGATCGACGTGAGTGATGAGCCGCACCGCCCCCATGCCCTGCGCCTGCAGCGCCCGCAGCGAGGCCGACACGCCGCAGCGCTGCGCATAGCGCACCAGCGTCACCGGGTTCGAGGGACCCGGCAGGCCGACATAGACCGGCACATCCGGCTCCCGCCGCGCCAGCGCTCCGCAGTACTCGACGATACGGTTGGGCGCGAACGAGAACTGGGTCACCACATAGGCGCCGAGACCTTGGCCACGCGCGAGGCCGAGCTTGTCATCCAGCGCGGCGGCAAGGAGCGGCGACGGAATGCGCGGGTGGCCCTCGGGATAGCCGGGCAGGCCGACCTGTTTGATGCCGGCAGCCAGCAAGCAGCTCGTCGCGCAGGAATGCGGCGCCATCGGCATAGGGCCCGACGGGCTCGGCCACGTCGCCCCCGATCACCAGCACCTTGGAGACCCCCGCCGCGCCCACGGCGCGCTCGAGGAACTGCTGCACCTCCGCGCGGGAGGCAACGCGTCGGGCGGCGATATGCGGCACGGGCTCGAGGCCGGCCTCGCGCAGCGCCAGCAGCGCACGCAACGTGTGGGCGAGATCATGGCGCGGCAGGTGGTTGACGTAGACCGGGGTGCCGGCAGGCAGCAGCTCGGCGATGCGGCGCGCGTCGTCGGGCGTATCCGCGCCCATCTCGAGCGAGCCGCAGGCGACGAGCTCCGCCGCCACGCCGGCGATCTCATCCGTGCGGGTGACGGCACCGGTCAGCGTCGCATCGGCGGTCATCGGCAGGCTCCTTTCAGCCTCGCTTGCGCGAGATCACGTACGACTCGTCGTGGAACCACAGCTGGCCATGCTCCTGCAGCACCTCGCGCGTGGCATCGAGATAGCGCCGCGCGCCCAGCACCTCGGCCAGCCGCTCGTCGTCGATCTGGGCCACGTAGACGGCGGCATTCCAGGCGGCAAACAACGTCGATGTGCCGATCGAGTCGGCAATCTCGGTGGGCAGTGTGTGCATGTCGTAGCGGAACACGGCGCGGCTGTCGGAGTAGGCGTTGAAGTTGTAGTGGCGGGTCTCCTTGCCGAGCTCGCCGCGCACCGCGCGCAGGATGTCGTGGCGGCCGGTCTGGAAGGGATCCTCTTCCGGCCACATCCGCCGCACGATCTCCAGGCCCGGGTCGCGGCCGTAGGAGTGGATGCCGAGCAGCCGCCCGCCGGGACGCAGCGCGCGCACCAGCGGCGCGACGACCTTGGAAGCCTTGAAGGCAACCGGCACGCGGGCGCGATAGGGCTGGGAGGCGATGACGAGATCGTAGTCGGCGCGCGCCTTGGCCTTGCGCGGGATGACATCGTCGAGGAGAAAGCGGAAATCCTCGCGATAGATGACGAGCGCCACGGGCCGCTCGTAGATGGGATTGCCGGTCTTCGGGCTGTGCCGCGCCTGCCAGTTCTTTGCCAGGAACGGCTCGAGCGCGTTGATCTGCTCGCTGAACTCGGCGGCCGTGCTGCCGGTGAGCGCCTCCTCGTGCCACACCAGCGAGGTCGCAGCCGTCAGCGCCTTGGGCGCGAGCCACGGCGCCTCGGTGTAGTACATGTTGGTGACGACGACGACGGTGGCGGGGTGCTCGTGGAAGCGGTCCGCCATCTTGTCGAGCGAGAGGCGCACGTCCTCGAGGCTGATCTCCTTGCCGACGAAATAAAACGGCAGCGTCGGAAAGCGGCGGTGCATCTCGCGCATGACGCGGGTCAGCACGGTGCCGTCGCCCATGCCGGCGTCGAACACGCGCACCGCCGGCGGCTCGGGATGGAGATGGCCAAGCTCCATGCCGACGCGTCCCGCCACCACCTCCTTCTCGCTGCAGGTGTTGACGAACAGGAGGTATTTCTGACGGTTGTCGAAGAAGCGGAAGTTGCGCGACGGCGCACCCGCAGTGCTTGCCGGTGCGGTGCTTGCCTGTGCGGCGCTCGCCGCCGGCGGCGCCACCCGCAGCAGCCGCAGCAGCTCGGGCGGAGCGGCCGGAGCCTCGACGCCATGGCTCGTCAGAAAGGTACTGACCCGCTCCAGCGTCTCGGGCGTGATGCGCGCGCCGTCGCGCAGCCGCGCGACGAACTTGCCGTCGTTGACCGCGCGACGGCCGAACGTGGACTCCGCCATGCCGGCGCGGCGGCAGAACTCCGAGATGCTGTCGAGAAGACCGGTGCCCGCGTCCATTGAGGGACTCTGTTGACGTGAAGCGGAAGGGTACGGGCGATCGGAGTGGGAGGAAAACCACAAAGCGCGCGCGGATCATTGTGGGATGAATCCCACTCGCGCGGCCTGCCAGTTGCGGAGATCGCCTCTGCGCCTGCGGTAGCCTAGGGTGATAAGGGCTCTTTGAGGGCAAACGGCCGCGGCGCAGTCATCAAATTATGTTTATTTTTTAGTGGCTTAAAAGGCACGGACCTGCCCATAACGCCGTATGACGCGCCGATGACACGTCTTGAGCTTAACCGCGACTTTCAGCATTCATGTTGCGCATGGAACGATGGCGTGACGGGGCGCGATCCTTTCCACCAGAACAACCCTGCGCCCGGTCGATGCCGTCCTTCCCCAGTTCGCGTAAACGCTGACGGGAGGCAACCATGCAGCGGGAACATGGAAGGCAGCCTGCAATAGGGACTGCTCTGAGCGGGGCACCGCCGGGGAACGAAGCAACAAGAAGCGACGGCGATAGAGACGTCCGCAAAGGACGCCCGCCCGCTCTCATCCGATAAGCCAAGCATAAATCCGTCGCCCGCAACAGCGGGCAAGTGACCATTCGCAATGGGTGCGCGGCGTCGCCGGTGCGACCGCCGATGGCTGACGCCTGCGCCCATGACGGGGGAGGAGCATCATGTCGAACCGCAGCAAGCTCATACCGACGGGTCCGCGCCTGACCGAGCTCTCCGGCATGGCCCGAGGCGCGCGCCTGGGGCGAGGACCTCGCGCGGGACCTTGCCGACTACGCCGCCAAGAAGATCGCCTGGTCGGACGTGGACCGCGGCGCGCTCATCCATGGGCTGCCGGGCACAGGAAAGAACCTGTTCGCGCAGGCGCTGGCGGCAACCTGCGAGTTGCCGCTGATCTCCACCTCCTACGCGCAATGGCAGCGCAGCGGCAACGGCCACATGGGCGATGTGCTGGCGGCCATGCACGAGACCTTCGAGCTTGCCAAGCGATATGCGCCCTCGATCCTCTTCATCGACGAGTTCGAGGCTGTGAGCTCGCGCGAGATCGGCGGGCACAATCAGAGCTGGTACACCGGCATCATCACCGCCCTCAACGAGGAGCTGAACCACATCCTTGCGCACGAAGGCGTCGTGGTCATCGCCGCCGCCAACTATGCCGACCGCATCGATGCCGCTCTGCTGCGCCCCGGCCGCCTCGACACGAACATCGCCATACCGATGCCGTCCGCCGACGGACCTCGAAGGCATCATCCGCTTCCATCTCAAGGAGCGAGTTGCCGCGGGCCGAGCTCGGCAACCTCGCGCTGTCGGCAGTGGGCATGACGGGCGCGCGACATCGAACGCGTCGTGCGGCTGGCGCGCCGGCGCGCGCGCAAGTTCGACCGCCCGCCCCTGCATCGAGGACCTGTTCGCCGTGCTGGGCGAGAAGCTCAAGGAGCTCTCCGCCGAGTATCTCGACCGCATCGCCGTCCACGAGGCCGGCCATGCCGCGGCCGCCGATCGCTCTCGAGGTCTCCAGCAACGTCAACGTAACACTCCTTGTTCCACCTCGGCGCAGAGGGCATGCCGCGACCTTCTTCGAGCCGCCGGTCGAGGCGCGTGACGCGAAAGGTCGTGGAGCACCGGATCGCCGTCGCCCTCGCCGGCCGGTGCGGCAGAGACGCGTTCTTCTGGGCGAGGTCTCCGCGGGGCGGCCACGAACTCCGACCTCTGCCTTGCTCGCGCCTGGCCATCTCCGCCGTCACCGAGTGGGGGCTGTCGTCCTCCAGCTCGGATCAGCTGCGCAAGTGCGCGCCCAAGCAGCTCTGGCCGCCAATCCCGCGCATAGGCGGAGGCAGGCCAGCGGATGCTCGACACGGCCTACGTCTCGGGCGCTGCGACTCTGATGCGGGCGCAGCAAACCCCAGGTGCGGGCCATCGCCGATGCCCTCATCAAACGGCGCGCGCTGGCGCATGCCGACATCGTGGCGCTCCTGGACGCGAACGCACCCGTCGCCGGGAAGGCCGCGCCACGCAAGCCGATCCGCAAGCGCGCGTAGAGGGCCGCGCGGCAGCGGGGTGGGGGTGGGCTGAGGCAAGTGAAAGCTTGTCTTGGCCCACCCCCTACGCTACGTCGGGCAATCGCTGCACGCGCAGCCTCCACCAGCCAAAGTCCGCGATGCCCGCCTCCGCCCTCATGAACGTGATGATTGCCGCCGCGCGCAAGGCGGGCCGGGGGCTCACCCGCGACTTCGGCGAGGTCGAGCAGTTGCAGGTGTCGGTCAAAGGTCCAGGCAATTTCGTCACGGCCGCCGACCATCGCTCCGAGGAAACGCTCTATCGCGAGCTTTCGCGGGTCAGGCCGGGCTACGGCTTCCTGATGGAGGAGCGCGGGCACGTGGAGGGGCCCGACAAGAGCCATCGCTGGATCGTCGACCCGCTCGACGGCACCACCAACTTCCTGCACGGCATTCCGCTGTTCTCGGTCGCCGTCGCGCTCGAGCGGGAAGGGGAGGTCGTCGCCGGCCTCGTCTACAACCCGATCCTGGACGAGCTGTACACGGGCGAAAAAGGCCAGGGCGCCTTCATCAACAACAGGCGGCTGCGGGTGGCGGCGCGCAAGACGTTGGCCGACAGCGTCGTGGCTGTCGGCATCCCCCACCGGGGGCGCGATGGCCATCAGCGTTTCTTGAGCGAGTGCAAGGCTTTAATGGGCCAGGCCAGCGGCCTGCGCCGCACCGGATCGGCCACCATCGATCTCGCCTGGGTGGCGGCAGGGCGATTTGACGGCTATGTAGAGCACAATCTCGGGGCCTGGGACATGGCGGCGGGTCTGCTGCTGGTTCGCGAGGCCGGTGGTTTTGTCACGGACGCGCAAGGCGGCCAGCGCATGTTCGAGACCGGCAGCATCGTTGCAGGCAACCAGGCGGTGCACAAAGCACTCGTCGGCACACTGGAGGAATGCCGCGGCAACCCGGCTGCCCAACAATAAGCCATCATGGCTAGGCGGCAGCCGCGCCCGTGATGCCTGAAATAAGGCATCAAGTTGCCGATTTGTGATGCCAGCGTCTTTCGCTAATGTCGCCCAAGATGCGGCGGAGAACGGCTCATGGCGAGATCGAGATCGGTGGACCGGTCCAAACCTTCCTTGCACCGGACCTTGTCGACGCCCGGGGTGTACCTGTGGCGGATGTTCGTGTTCCTGGTGCTGGTCGGCCTTCTCGTCGCCGTGCTGCAGGGTACGCTACGGGATGCGGTCCTCCACAATCCGGGGCTCAATGTTCTCATTTGCCTCGTGCTGCTGGCCGGCATCCTCTACGTCTTCCAGCAGGTTTTGCGGCTCTACCCCGAAATCCGCTGGGTGAACGCCTTCCGCATCGCCGATCCCGGCCTGGCGATTTCGCACCGCCCCGTCCTGCTGTCGCCGATGGCGACCATGCTGCGCGACCGCACGGGCTCCCTGTCGCTGTCGGCGACCTCCATGCGCTCGATCATGGATTCGATCGGCGGGCGGCTCGACGAGGCGCGCGACACGGGGCGGTATCTGATCGGGCTTTTGGTCTTCCTGGGCCTGCTCGGCACCTTCTGGGGCCTGCTCGACACCATCCAGTCGGTGGGCAAGGCGATTTCCTCGCTCGATCCCAAAGGCGGCAACAGCGTCGCCGCCTTCGACGAACTGAAGAACGGCCTGGGCGCGCCGCTGCGCGGCATGGGCACGGCCTTTTCATCCTCGCTCCTGGGCCTTGGGGGATCGCTCGTCCTGGGGTTCCTCGAGCTGCAGGCGAGCCATGCGCATAGCCGCTTCTACAATCAGCTCGAGGAATGGCTGTCCGGCATCACCGAGCTTGGCGCGGGCGGCTCGCAGGGCTCCGACTACGCCAGCCACCAGCTCCAAGCCGCCGTCCACGACATGCACCGCGCCGTGGCCGATCTCACCGACCGGCTTGCCGCCGTGCCGCGCATCGAGGGCGGCGGTGCTCCAGCCGAGGAGGCGGTCAAGGAGCTCGCCAAAGGCGTCGACCAGCTCGTGCGCCAGATGCGCGCCGAGCAGAAGGTCGTGCGCGAATGGGTCGACGAACAGGCCGCGCAGCAATCGGAAGTCGCTTCCGTGCTCAAGGACCTGGCGGCCAACGTCGGTCGCAGAGGCTAGTGTGATGATCGAGAAATTCGCCGGTGCTCGCGGCTTCCCTCAGAGCGAATTTCTCGATCGGAGTCACACTAGCGAAGCTGTAATTCTAGTGTGCCTCATGATTGCGAAGTTCGCTCGGGACCCTGGGATTGAGCGCAGGCGAACTTCGCAATCGGGACACTAGGCCATGGCGTATGCACGCGGACGCCGGGCGACCACGTACGGGGAGTTCTGGCCCGGCTACGTCGACGTGCTGTCCACGCTGCTGCTCGTCGTCACCTTCCTGATGTCGCTGTTCATGGTGGCGCAGTACTACGTGGGCCAGGAGGTCACCGGCAAGGACATCGCGCTCCGCCGCCTCACCCGCCAGATCGCCGAGCTCAACAACCTGCTCAGCCTGGAGAAGAGCAAGGGCAAGTCGCTCGAGGACGAGTTGTCCTCCCTGCAGGCCTCGCTCACGACGCTTCGCAGCGACAACGAGCGGCTTACCGGTGTTGCAGGGGCCATCGGCGAGAAAGACGCGCGCATCTCCCAGCTCAGCAAGGAGCTCGACGAGAAGTCGTCGCTGTCGGACGAGGCGCAGGCCAAGATCGATCTTCTCAATCAGCAGCTCGCCGCGCTCCGCCGGCAGATCGGGGCACTCAACGAGGTGCTGCACGCAGCCGAGGCGAAGGAAAAGGAGAGCCAGGCGCGCATCGCAGACCTCGGCGCCCGCCTCAACGTCGTGCTGGCGCGCCAGGTGCAGGAGCTGCAGCGCTATCGCTCCGACTTCTTCGGCCGGCTGCGCGAGCTCCTTCGCGACCGCAAGGACATCCGCGTCGTCGGCGACCGCTTCGTGTTCCAGTCCGAGGTGCTGTTTCCGTCCGGCCAGGCGACCATGACCGCCGAGGGCCTCGTCGCCATCGATCAGCTGGCGACGGCCATCGTCGAGCTGGAGCGCAGCATTCCACCGGAGATCGACTGGGTGCTGCAGGTGGACGGCCACACCGACATCCGGCCCATCGCCAGCTCCCAATTCCCATCGAACTGGGAGCTGTCGAGCGCACGCTCGATCTCCGTGGTGAAATACCTGATCAGCCGCGGCGTACCGCCGAAGCGGCTGGTGGCGGCCGGCTATGGCGAGTTCCAGCCGCTCGAGGAGGGCGCGAGCGAGGAGGTCCTGCGCCGCAACCGCCGCATCGAGCTGAAGCTCACCAACCGGTAGGCCGCCCTTTACGCTTCCAAGGGCGACGTCCGCCTCAAAAGGCCCAAATTGCCGCCCGAAACCATGCTCTCGCGCCGCAGCACGGGCCGATGCTAGTGTCCTGATCGCGAAATTCGTCTTAGTCTGGGGCTTGCTCGGAACGAATTTCGCGATCTGAAGGACACTAGCCAAGTCAATGATTCTAGTGTGATTCAGATCGAGAAGTCCGCCCCGCCACCCAGCCGAACGCGATGTAGCGGACTTCTCGATCATCACACTAGGGTATGGTGTCAATCGCTCGCGATTCTCTCGACGGGCCCGTGCAGTGCGCGAACGGGGACGCAGCGTTCGCAGTCACGGTAGCGAGCTGAGACCGCAACAAGGCCAGGCATCATGCACGACTGGTTCTTCAGGCAGGGCGGCCGGAAGCGGATAATCGACTGGCTCGGCATCAATTCCTGGATCAACTCTTCGCTCGCGGAGACCTGGCAGTCTCTGCAGGAGCGCTGGGACGCGTTCTCGAGCTTCTTTGCGAGGTTCCGGCTCGCCGGCTGGAAGCGGCTGGCCAACGAGGCCTTTTCCGAGTGCCTGACGCTGGGCACCGGCGGGCTCGCCGTCATGTTCATTCTGGCCATTCCGGCGCTGACCGAGTTCGACGAGAACAAGATCACGACCGGCAAGTTCGCGGTCAAATTTCTCGACCGCAACGGCGTCGAGATCGGCCAGCGCGGCATCCTGCATGATGACGCCGTGCCGCTGGAAGAGATCCCCGATCATCTGATCAAGGCCACGCTCGCCACCGAGGACCGCCGCTTCTACGAGCACTTCGGCGTCGACGTCATCGGCACGCTGCGCGCTCTATTCGTAAACGCCGCCGCCAACGAGGTGGTGCAGGGCGGCTCGACCATCACTCAGCAGCTCGCCAAGAACCTCTTCTTGTCGTCGGAGCGCTCGCTCCAGCGCAAGCTCAAGGAAGCCTTCCTCGCCCTCCTGCTCGAGTCGCGCTTCACCAAGCGCCAGATCCTCAAGCTCTATCTCGACCGTGCCTATCTCGGCGGCGGGGCGTTCGGCGTGGAGGCGGCCTCGCAGTTCTACTTCGGCAAATCGGTGCGCGAGGTCAGCCTGGCCGAAGCCGCCGTGATCGCCGGCCTCTTCAAGGCTCCCTCCAAGTACGCGCCGCATATCAACCTGGCCGCATCGCGCGCACGCACCAACGAGGTGCTCACCAACCTGGTGGAGGCCGGCTATATGAGCGCCGGCCAGGTCCAGGTCGCGCGGCTCAATCCGGCCAAGATCATCGAGACGCGCCCGACCCACACGCCCGACTGGTTCCTCGACTGGGCCTTCGAGGAGGTCCAGCGGATCGCCGAGGGCCGCGGCTACTACGTGCTCACCGCGCGCACCACCGTCGACCCCACCCTGCAGCGCGCCGCGCAGGAGGCGATGGAAAACACCTTGCGCACGTCCGGAACCGGACGGCGGCGCGACGGCTACGCCGGCGCCATGGTGTCGATGGAGCCCGATGGCGCCGTGCGGGCGATGGTCGGCGGCCTGGACTACGAGGACAACCAGTTCAACCGCGCGTCGCATGCGCACCGCCAGCCCGGCTCCTCATTCAAGCTCTACGTCTACGCGACGGCATTCGAGCACGGCTATGGCCCGCGATCGCTGGTGAACGACTACGGCGCCTCGTGCGGGAACTGGTCGCCGCGCAACTACAGCGGCGGTGGCGGCTCGGGTGGCTCGCTGCCGGCAATCGACGCCTTCAGGCGGTCGCTCAACGTGCCGGCCGTCTCCCTGTCGCTGAAGGTGGGACGCGAGAAGGTGCTGGAGATGACGCAGCGGCTCGGCGTCACCGGCGTCAAGAAGACATGCTCCATGGCGCTCGGCGACACCGGCATCACCCCGCTCGAGCACACCGCCGCCTACGCCGTGTTTGCCCACGGCGGCAAGTTGTCCAAGCCCTACGGCATCCTGGAGATCCTCAACTCGAAGGGTGACGTCATCTACTCCCGCGACAAGGAGGAGCCGCCGGCGCCGCAGGTGCTCAAAGCCAAGGTCGTGGAGGGCATGAACCAGATGATGGAAGCCGTGGTGAGCAATGGCACGGGCAAGGCGGCGGCGCTGGACTTCACCACGGCCGTCGGCAAGACCGGCACCAGCACGAACTATCGCGATGCCTGGTTCGTCGGCTTCACCGGCTCGCTCGTCACCGGCGTGTGGGTCGGCTACGACGATTACCATCCGATGCCCGGCATCACCGGCGGCAGTCTGCCGGCCAAGGCCTGGCACGCCTACATGTCGGTGGCTCACAATGGCCGGCAGATCCCGCAAATCATGGGCCTGCCGCTGCATCCCGCCCAGGTTGCCGAGCTGCAGCGCCTGGCCGAGCTCAAGCGTACCGATCCCGGCCTGGCAAACGCGCAGTCGGCCCAAAAGAAGGCCGGCAGCATCATGCCCGACCAGACGAGGGCGGCCCTGAAGCGGCTGGCCGAGACGATGCGCCGTGCCAGCGGCGCGGAGGCTACGCCGGCCAGCGTGCACGGCGACCCCGACCCGCCCGCCGCTGCGAAGGGTCGCGGAACCGAACTGCGGACAAAGCCGGCGGGACCGGGCCGTCGCGCGGAAGCGCCGGCTGCAGCCCGGCAATCTCGGCCGTGACGGCCAGAATACGGAGGCGCGCCAGCTGGGCCTGATCGGCAACATCCTTGCCAACCTGATCGTGTTCGCGGCCCTTGCCGTCGGCGGCGGCCTCGGCACGGCCTGGTACATGATCGAGGCCGGCTCGCGTCTGTCCACGCGCACGTCCGGACCTTGGACCACCTGGGTCGCCGCCGGACGGCTCGATGCCGATCCCTACACGCGCGCGCACACGGCCAGGGACGGGCTGCTGCCGCTCGCCTCCACGTTCGAGCTTACCTATCGGGCCAAGTCCGACAGCGCCGGCGGCCGGCTGCACGCGGGCTGCGAGTACACCATCATCATGGACAACTTCGGCGGCGCCTGGTGGAGCCTTGCGGCCTTCGACAGCAAAGGGCGCCTCATCCACAACGCGGCGGAGCGCTACGGCTACACCCGCGACACGGTGATGCGCGAGCCCGACGGGCGGGCGGTGATCGCCCTGGCGCGCGACGCCCGGCCCGGCAACTGGCTGCCCATCGGCGGCGGCAGCAGGATCACGCTGGTGTTCACGGTGCACGATCCCGCCTGGGCTGCGGCAATCTACGAAGGTCGCGCCGTGAGGGCGATGCCGCCGATCCAGAAGACAGCGTGCAAATGAGGCGCTCGTGAAGCTCCCCAAATGGATCCGCGATCTCGACTGGCGCACCGTTGTCGGCGCATTGCTGCTCGGCGGCATCCTTCACATCGCCGCCACCTTGGCGGTCACGGCGCTGGGTGCGGGCAATGCGTTCGAGCGCATGCGCGCAGCGCTTCCCGCCAACCGCATGGTCGTCATGCCGCCGGTCACGCCCGGCAAGGAGCCCTTGCCGTTCATGGTTCCAGAGACGCTCTATGCCATGTGCCGCTATGATGTCTCGAGCGCGCCGGTTGCCATTTCAGCGACCCTTGCCGACGCGGGATGGACGCTGTCGTTGCACACCCCGCAAGGCGACAACTTCTACGTCATGCCGGCCCAGCAGCTTCGCCGCCCGGACGTCTCGTTCGTCGTGGTGGCCGGAGGCGAGCGCTTCTCCGAGCATGCACCGGCCGTGCGCCGGGCGAGCGCCGACAAGAGCCAGATCACGTCCCCCTCGCTGGAGGGGCTGGTCGTGGTCCGCGCACCGCTGAGAGGCCTCGCCTGGCGCGCCGAGGCCGAGGCCCAGCTCAGCCGCGCAAGCTGCACGCGCAGTGACAGCGGCTAGCACCGCTTGCCTGCCGCTATCAGTCGGGCAGTTCGAGCCGGTCGCGTTTCGGCCGCGCTCTCGCACGCCGCGCCGGCTTGGTCGACTGGGCCGACTGGGCACCGTGCCGCTCGCGACGGATGCCCGGAAAGATGATGATCTGCGCGCCGGCCTTCTCTTCGCGATCACTCGGCTCGGCGGACGCGTGCCTGGTACGGAATTCCAGAATCATTGCCATCGGTTCCCCCTGGCCGACGACCCGCTACCTGCAGGCTCCGGCCTCCCCCAGTCGCCCCGACGTGCACAAAGGCGACGAATCACACCATTTGAATGCCACAGGAGTTAACGCATTGTTAATTTCCCGCCCAGCCGAGGCGGCTCACCGCGGCCTCATTGAGGCACCAGCCAGTCCTCGAGGAAATGCCGCCCCTGCCTGTCCTCGACCGACACGATCCAGAGGTCGGGATCGAAGTCGGTCTGGCGCGCCAGATAGGCGTCCGCCTCGTCCTCGCTGACGGACTGAGGCTCCAGGCAGGGCTGCCAGCGACGGTCCTCGCCCGCCTCGTCGAGCCCGGCCGGCGCCGGCCCGAACAGGGTCGCGGTGCCGTCGAGCCGGCTCACCTTGATGTAGATGGCGCCTGCATCGGCTGTCGCCACGGCGCACGAGCACAGCCGCTGCACCCTCGGATTGGCAGCGCCGCAAGTAGGCCTTGACCCAGATTTCCGCCTTCAATCGCATCGGCCCGGCGCACTGTAACGAGGGCGGCGCCGCATGCAACTGCGCCGCGAGGGTCAGCGGCTGGCGGACGATTTGGCCTCGTCCAGGCGCGTGAGCAGATCGGCCGAGACGCGCCCCTTCGGCACGAGCCCGCTATCCATCTCGAAGTCGCCGATGGCCTTTTTCGTATCCTCGCCGAGCCGTCCGTCGGCGGCGATCCGATAGCCCAGCGTCATGAGCGACGTCTGCACACGGCGAATGATCTCCTCGGCATGGATCGAGCCCACCTTGCCGGCATCGGCCGCGATGTTGCTCGTCGGTGTGCCCATGAGAATGCGCCGCAGGGTCTGCGGGGTCGCCTCGCCGGTAAGGGGCAGGCCGGAATCGAATTCGAAGGCCATGATCGCCGCGCGGGTGGCGGGCCGCAGGAAGCCGTCGACGGGCAACGGACCGTAGTTGCGCTGCTTCAGCTCGCGCTGAATGGCGCTGATGGTCGTGCTGTCCGTCTCGTCCTCGGCCGGCTCGGGCATGACGGCGGTGATGGCGGAGTCGGGCGCAAAGCGGGCAATGCGCAGCGCGGGCGCCTCATGCTCGAGCCCTGACGTGCGCCTCTTGCCGGGAGCGGCCGGCGTGGCGTGCAGCCAGCGTCCCGGCTTGCTCGGCGCCGCCACGGCTTGCCCGGCAGCATCGGCCAGGTCGGCGGGCCGCCGCTGCAGGACGAGCACGTTGAAGGCGACGCCGGCAGCAACGAGGGCGAAGCACAACAGTGCGAGCTGGGCCTGCCGTGGCGTCATTTATCCTTACTCCCCGCACCCCATACGGTCGCCATTAGCCATTATCGGAAGCTGTTCCTAAATGAACTCTTAACCGGCGCTCGCCGGCGCGGGCCGCGAATGCGGGTTTTTGGCACCGGCGCCGCCGATCGATAAAATTTGAAGCAATTTTGCGCGGCATCTGCACGGATGGCTTTCCCCGATCTAGAGACTTGTCTGTTAGCGCTAATGCCAACGATGGCGCAGAAGCGTCGCGCAGACCACGGGGTAGCGTTTCATGTTCTTCTTGATCAGAGTGACGTTCTGGGTCGGGGTGGCCATCCTCCTGCTGCCCAGCGACGAGCGCCAGCAAGAGCGCCTCTTTGCCACCGCGGTTGCAACCGTCGAGCGCGCTGCCACGTTCTGCGACCGGCATCAGAAGGCGTGCGAGGCGGGCAGCGAATTGTGGGCCACGTTCCTCAAGAAGGCCGAGTTCGGCGTGCGCATGGCCATCAACATCGCCGGCACCAGCAACCGCTCGGCCGATGATGCCGCACAGCCCCCGCCCGCCGCCTTCCGGAGCGAGCCCGCACCGAGGATGCGCCCGACCGCGGCGCGCGGCACATTGACACCGGCTGACCTGACGCCGCCCTGGCGCGGCGAGGCGCGGCGCACGGGGACGTGACGGCGCAATCGCCGTCTGTCGCTTGCCTCCGACCTGCCTGGGACCATATGCATAGGGTGTCTGCGGCCGTGTGATCCGGCCGCCTGCTCTATCGGGGTCTCGGCTACTTGACGACGATCGACACCATACGCGCCGACTTCGCCCTGCTCGATGACTGGGAGGATCGCTATCGCTACGTGATCGAGCTCGGCCGCGCCCTGCCGCCGCTTCCCGATGCGCTGCGCACGGACGCCAACAAGGTACGCGGCTGCGCCAGCCAGGTGTGGCTGGCGAGCCGGGTGCATCCATCCGCCAACGGCACCGGGCCCGTGCTCGAGCTCAAGGGCGACAGCGATGCGCACATTGTGCGCGGGTTGATCGCCATCCTGTTCGCGCTGTTCCAGGGCAAGACGCCCGAGGCTATCCTGGGCACCGACGCACTGGCGGCCTTCGCCGAGCTGGGGCTCAAGGACCACCTCACCCCGCAGCGCTCCAACGGGTTTTTCTCCATGGTGGAGCGCATCCGCAACGATGCGCGCGCGTCGGCCGCGTCTTGAGCGCGTTTCATCCCTGCCACGCATCGAGGCTCGGCCGGTAGCCCACCTCGCCCCAGTGGCGCAGGCGCAAGGTGCCCGGCGAGGGATCGGGCGGGATCAAGCCGTAGTGCCTGGCAAGGCGCGTCAGCGCGAGATCCAGCACGACCTTGGTCGCCCGTTCCGGCCAGGCCTGCGCGCGCCCGGCGGCCTGCAGTCCCATCTCGTGACAGCAAACGTCGATCAGGATGCTGGCAAGCTCGGGCCCCACCGCCCGCATCGCGCGGGCCACGCGCTCGCGCGCCGCCACCACGCCGTCACCGAGTTCGACGCCCACGCCGGGGCCCGCGCGGCGCGTGCGCCGGCTGGTCGCCGATTGGGACCAGTCGGCCGTCACGCGCGGCATCAGCTGGCCGCGCCAGTAGTCGCTGCGCAGACGCTCGCCGGCCGTGAATTGCGCCTCCGAGATGAGAGGACGACCATCCTTGTCCTTGCGGCGGCGCAGCCAGGCGAGCGGGCACTCCTGCTTGCCGGTGGCGCGGGCGGCCATGCCGGCGAGCCGGCTCGGAGGGTTTGGAGGCTTGTCGCTTGTGCGGGACGATGGCGCCCCGCCGCTTCCACTTCTCGCACGGCGCAGCGCGCGGACGCCGGTGGCCGTCAGGCGCAACCGCTGACCGTCTTGTTCCGCCGCAAGCCATCCACGGCGGCTCCCACAAGCCACCACCACGTCCGAGAGGGTGGCGATGGGGCGCGCAAAGCCATTGCGCGGTGAGTAGACGGCATACCGCCGGTCGGCACCAGGCTCGGGCTCCGCCGGGGTTGCGTATGCCCCTTTGCGTGCCAGCCGGGAAAGACCGGCCAGGACATCCGCATCGCTTGCCGGGCTGCCGCGGTCCGCCATCGACATCGCGCGCTCACGCCAGGGAGATCGGTGGCGGCGCGGGGAAGGGCGACAACAGCCGCATCACCCCCTCCAGCAGCTCCAGGGACCGGTCGAGGCAAGGATCGTCCCGCAGGTCCTCGACGAGCCCGCAGGCATGGGCCACCGTGGTTCGGTCGCGGTCGAAGATCTGGCCGACCTCGGTGAACGTCAGGCCGCAGGCGACGTGTGCCAGGTACATCGCCACCTGGCGGGCAAAGGCAACGCGCGGCCTGCCCCGCGTTCCCGACCACAGATCGCTGCCTGCCACCATGAAGACCTTCGAGATCGCCTGCTCCAGAATTGAGCGCATGCATTGATCCTTGATGCGCGCTAGCATGCTCCGCTCTACACGTCCAGGTTGTGTCAGCTCGCAGCCGCACGTCGCGTGTCCCATACTCATCCCAGGGAATTATATACTTGACAAACAGTAGGCGGGTTCCTACGTTGTAGGTCAGGAGCTAAGCCCATGACCGACGTGACAAAAAACCCAATTTTCCATGACGAGGATGCGGCCCGCGCCTACCTCGAAAGCGTCATCTGGCCGGACGGCGTTACTTGCCCCCATTGCGGGGTGACCGGCGACGACATCGTGGCCATCCAGACAACCTCTGCGCGCAAGAAGCCGCTGGCCAAGGGCCAGAAGCATCGGCCCGCCCGGAAGGGCCTCTATCGTTGCAACGGCTGCGGGGAGCAGTTCACGGTGAAGGTCGGCACCGTCATGGAGTTGAGCCATATCCCGCTGCACAAGTGGCTCTATGGCTTCCACGAGGTCTGCGGGTCGAAGAAAGGCATCTCGGCCCACCAGCTCCATCGCCGGATCGGCGTCACCTACAAGAGCGCCTGGTTCATGATGCACCGCATCCGCGAGGCCATGCGAGCGGGCGGGCTTGCGCCTCCCTTAGGCGGCCAGGGCAAGGTGGTGGAAGCCGACGAAACCTTCATCGGCAACCTACCGGACGCAGCCCCGGCCTCTGGCGGCTATTCGCACAAGATGGCGGTGCTGACCTTGGTCGAGCGCGGCGGCGCGGCGCGGAGTTTCCATATCCCGAGCGCACGCGCCCGCAGCATCATGCCGATCATCTACGACAACATCGCCGACGAGAAAACGCAGGTGATGACCGACGACGCCAAATACTACGGGGACCACATTCGCCGGTACTACCGGCATCAGGTCGTCAAGCACTCACAGGAAGAGTGGGCGCGCGGGCCGGTGCACACCAACACCGTCGAAGGCTTCTTTTCCGTCTTCAAGCGCGGCATGAAGGGCGTCTATCAGCATTGCAGCGAGAAGCATCTGCACCGATATCTGGCCGAGTTCGATTTCAGGTATTCGAACCGCTCCGCGCTCGGCTGCGAAGATGCCGAGCGCGCCGCCCGCGCACTGGCGCAAGTCAAGGGAAAGCGCCTCAAGTACCGAGCAGCTAGCGGGGCCTGATCCGGCACAAGAGGCTAGGCGCAAGGCTCGCGCCAAGCGGCATATCGAGCGCTCAGCACAGTTGGAGCTATTCCCTAAAGGCTAGACGTTAAACCCCCTCTGCCTAAGAGCCGTTTCATATTTTCGTAAATCAATACAGTAGGCGACTCCGACGTTGTACCGATTGGGCGTAAGAGTACGCACGTGCGAAGCCGATGCAAAAAAAGATAGATGCGGCAATTTTGCGTTCTGCTCAATAATGCTTCTGAGCAATTGCTGAGCGTTCGTTCCCTTGCCGAACAAGGGCTCGCTTTCAATAAATTTGGTCTGTCGATTACCAAGGGGGATATTTAGCCCAAACGTCTCGACAAAGGCCTTAAGCACGTCCAGCGGGTCTTTCGCCTCAGACAAATCCACATCTGCTGGATAGACGCGCCACGCGCTTTGAGCGATCTGAGCGATGCCTTGCCGATGTGTTTGCGTCAAGAGCCAATGGGCCTCTTTGCCTGCGGGTTGCATGCGCTTCATGAAAAGCGAAATCACGTCTTGCTCCTGAGCATGCTTTGTCAGCAGGTGCTGAAGGTCATCGGGCTTGTGAACGATCTCCTCGATAAGCTTCTTCTTGATGCCGTGACGACCAAATGTCGTCATGAAGTTGGCTGTCAGTCGAACCTCATAGAGCCCTGGCGGCAGCCTCCCCGCTTGGCCAGCGCGAGCTAGGGCATCGCTAGGGTCCCGCTCTGCAAAAACCGTCGCGCTAATGACCTTTCCCAAGAGTTGATCCACGCGCGCCTGCTGCTCGGGGACAAGGCGGCCTTCCCCGCCCAAGGCGAGCTTCGTTCGGAGTTCCTTTATGACGGCATCTGCCTGCGCCTTGTGTGCTTTGACGATATCGTCATCGCCAAGGCCCGCATCTGGGGCCATACTCAAAGCGGCAGCCGCCAGTACACTATTGGCGGTGGCGTTATCGAGATTCTTCAATGTGTCTAGGTTCATAGGAGTGGCATCGGCTCGATGATCTCAAATTCGCTCCGTGCAAGATCTTCAATGATAAATTCTGGTTCCTGACTCGCACGTTTCGCGCGCGGCACGTTTTTCACGCGTGCCGCCACAGGTTCGAACGGTATCACGTAAATTAGCGGACGCCAGTCCAGGATCGTGGCACTCCCTACCATAGCAACGATCTCATCACGATCCTCCTCGCCGATCTCTCCGGCTTCCCGCCATGCCCCGGCCAGACCCATTAGGGTTGTCCGCTGGCCTGCAATCTTCGGATTGTGACCGTCGCTCTTAGCGACAGCTAGCCTGAGATCGCGGTAGATCGAAGCCGGGTCAGAAGTAGGCGGTTGGCTAGCTCCGAGAGCATATCTAGGGAGCGCGGCCCCTTCAAAGCAAGGGCTGCACCAAACATGGTGGAGCCCATTACGGAACTGCTCTTGGACCCGAAATTTCAACCAAGTATTCGTGGACCACAATAGGATTGGCACCAGTACGCACTCTCTGGCCAGACTGAGTAGAACCTAGTCCTACTCAGTCATTTACCGGGAGGCAAATGGTCAATCGCGAGGCCTCTGGTCCTTTTGTTTCCGTCTCTCCGTGGGCTTGTCTTTGAGCGGTCGCGGCCCAGCGATCTTCGCCCCTCGCAGCGCTCGGTTCATACGCTCTAGGGTCTCCTCGGGGGAGTAGCGCTCCTCCCTGGAATTGGGGTGCTTTGGCGTCTTGCTTTTCGACATCGGGCGCACTTGGCCATGTAGCAGCAAGATTTTTCAGTGGATTACGGCGCCAGTGGCGGCGCCGGGCTTGAATTGCGGCTCTTTCCGCTAGAGAAGCTGAATTGTCAGCGGCAACGGGCGGTTCCGGCCAAGGAAGCCCGCCCGTTACCTAGCTGACTGGCGCACCGGGCCTTCGGAGCATGTTCTGCGTCTCCGGGGCACGGCTTCTGGGGGTGGCACGGTTGCGGGGTGCTGGCTTCTCGACCCGGCCCCTGTCGGTTCAACTCCGACCACCTCCACTGCTTCCGGGTCGGCGGTGCGGTGCCACACTTCCGATCCGCAGCTCCCGAGGGGAGCAATAAGCCGGCAACGACCCGGCAAACTGGGAGCTGAGATCGGCACCGATCCGGCTCCCTTTTCTTTTTAGGGTTTGCACGATATGCAAACCCGGTACGCTGTGTACCTCTACGCAAGCGACGGGGCACGTCAATTGGCGTAGTGGTCCGAGTCGGCCATTGCCGACAACTTTTATGCCCGTTATGCCGCTTATGCCGGTGAGGCACGCGCGCAATGGTTGTGCCCATGCCCAAACGCGGCTAAGCAACAAGCAAATCCTATCTAAGTGTTAAGATTTCGCCAAGCAGTTGCGGCGATGATCTCCCGAGTATCCACTGTTTGCAAAGTACACAATGCCATCATCCCAATCCTCCGCAAGACTACCGGGGCGCAATTCTTGAGGAACGGACCGATCTTCTTGGAGTCGTCCAATCAAACGCCGTTCGAGACGCGAAGGTACTGCATGTTCGAGCCACGGGGATAAGTACCAGCTTGGTTAAAGACTGTGCGCCGCCATTCCGCCGTCCGCTGAGCAATCCCCGCGCCAACGCGCGGTGTCATTCTGTGCTCGCTGTCCAAGAGCGAGCACGATGCACCCACACCCAGCCTTCCGGCCCGCACGCTTCGCGGGCTCCCAGCCCGCAAGCAACCGCAACATCGCAAGAATTCGGGCCGTCCGGCCGCCGCGCCCGATCCGCGACCGGCGCTCGGCCCTGTCGCGGGTCCTGGCGCTCTGGCCGCACGAGCTCGACGACATGAGCGCAGCCGGCCGGCTCAATGTCGTCGCGAGGTTGCGGCGCGCGCTACGCGCGGAGCGCCGGCGCAGCCTCGCCGGCCATTGGACCTACGATTTGGCCCGCCATGTCGAATTGCTCCACCTCTACCGGCAGGAGCTGGCGTCGCTGAGAGCGGCAGGCCTGGCGGGAGCGCCATCCCAGCCTCCGCCACGTACGCTACGGTAAGCACCCTCGGCTGTCGGATGGGGCGGGCGGGCAGGACGCACTGCTTCGCACAAAAATCGGGTGGGTTTGGGCGGGTGTCCCGCCCAAGCGGGTGCGGGCGGCAGCCCGCTCGCGTCAGCGAAACCTCCCGACCGTGCGCCCGTTCAATGCAGGCGCGCTTCCGTCCCGTCGGGATTCGGCGGCCGGTCGATATCCGGTCCGGCCTGGGCGATATCCCGCGCCGGCTCTCCGTCCGGCCCGACCACCAAAGTGCCGCCGCGCGTCGCGCTCTCGAGCGCCGCCAGCAGGTTGATCGGCGAATAGCGCTCTTTGACGGGGTGGTGCCGTCGCTCGAAGTGCCGCAGCAGCGCGCTCCAGTGCACCATCTCCCCGATGGGCCGGGAATGCGGCTCCACCCTTGCGCATCGGAAAGCGCCGGCGTCGCCGCCCGGCCGGCACCGATTGATCAGCCTGATCAGGGGCCTCAGCCTGCTCCGCCAGAAAACCCAGGAGCAAGAGTTGTACAGCTTCCCGGCGTGATCGGGTGCGAGCTTCACCGGCCTCAGCGCCAGCTCGGGGCAAAGTCTGCCCAGCCGCTTCAGCATCCAATCGAGCGAAAGGTCGGAGAGGCCGCGGTCGTCGTATCCGCCACCGACGTTTGCGTGCACGCCGGGAAACCAGACCTGCTCGACCGTGTGATAGCTCCTGTGCCGCGGCGTGCTCCACACCGCCGCCTCGAATTCCGCCCGCCGCTCGTCGATCGCCAGTGCGTGGCACGAATGATCGACGATGCTGCTCACCTCCGTGTCGTGGAACTGAAACGAGCGGCGGCGCCTCCACTTGAACCATCCGCGCGGGATGCCCAACGCCCCCACCGTGTCATACACGCCCAGGAACCTGACCCTGACATCGTCGTAGCCCTTGGCGGCCAATTTGGTCCGGTCGGCCGGATATCGCTTCTTCGGCCTCGTGCGGTAGTAGCGCCAGGCGGACCGCTGCGTTTCCATGTCGCAATGCTCTGCGCGCAGGAGCCCGCTGGCGGACAGAAACCCGCAAAGGCTCCTTGCGGTATAGGCGCCGCGGGAGAACCCGAACACGTAGACGTTGTCGCCCGGCGTATAGTTCAGCGACAGGAACCGGTAGGCCTCGAGCACGTTGGCGCTCAGGCCGCTGCCGAACAGTCCCCCCGCCCAGTGGTCGAGCCAGCCACCGGTGCCGACGCCGGCATCGTAGTAGACGATCTGTGAAACGCCGTTGGCGGGCCGGGGATCGATCAATCCCGCCATGATCGCCACGTTCGTTTGCGGCTCGGGACCGGTTTCATCGCTCCAGGTCCCATCGAGGCACACGACAAGATTTGCCATCTTGGCACCCCTCTTGACTGCCGGGAGAAATGCACCGATTCGGTGGTCTTGAGACCACGCGCCACCGAGCACCGAGCCGTTGCCCACGACCCTTTACATCGACGCCGACGCCTGCCCCGTGAAGGACGAGGCCGTCCGCGTGGCGGAGCGGCATCAGCTCGCCATCCACTTCGTCTCCAACAGCTACATGCGCCTGCCCGAGGGGCCGCTGATCAGCCGCGTGGTCGTCTCAGACGGCCCCGACGCCGCCGACGACTGGATCGCCGAGCGTGCCGGCGAAGGCGACATCGTCGTCACCGCCGACATCCCGCTCGCCGCGCGCTGCCTCGAGACGGGCGCGCGGGCGATCGGCCCCACCGGCAAGCCCTTCACGCAGGACAACATCGGCACCGCGCTCGCCATGCGCGATTTCTCCCGCCACCTGCGCGAGACCGGCGAGAGCAAGGGCTACAACGCCGGCTTCACGCGCGCCGATCGCTCCCGCTTTCTGCAAGCTCTCGAGGAAGCCGTTCAGGCCATCAAGCGCAGCCGATAGGCACACGCTGCCTGAAATTTGGGCGCAGACCAAGAGCTGCGCAGTTTTCTTGACAATTGGTCTCAAGGGCTTTGGGATCAGCAGCGGTGCGGCGCGCTCCTTAGTCCAATCAACCGAGAGGTTCCCATGCGTGCTCTGGCTTTCATTGGCGTGTTGCTCGTCGCCATCGGCGTTGTCATGGGCGCCTACTTCTTCGGCGGCTACTACAGCGTTGCCGCGGTCGACGGCGACTCCGGTCCGCTGGTATGGGCCTTGACGCGCGTGCGCGAGGCGTCGATCGCACGTCACGCCAACGGCGCGCCGGCGATTCCGGTCGGCGATGCCGCCGCCGTCCAGGCCGGCGCGCGCGCTTACGCCAAATTCGGTTGCGCGAACTGCCATGGCGGGCCGGGCACGGGATGGTCGAAATTCTCAGAAGGACTAAATCCGGGACCGCCCGACCTCAAGGAGATCGCCAAGGCGGATGATCCCGGCAGCATCTTCTGGGTCATCAAGAACGGCATCCGCATGACGGGCATGCCGAGCTTCGGCAAGGCGGGGGCATCGGATGCCGAGATCGCCCAGATCGCGGCCTTCGTGAAGAAGCTGCCGGGCATCTCCGACGCCGACTACAAGACCTGGACCGCAACGCCATAGCCGCTCGGGGCTCGGCGATCAGCGGCGGCCCTTCCATGCGATGAGGCCGAAGCCGGCGACGGCTGCGACCAGCAGCGACAGGTCCTCGGGCGTGCCGAGCCGCACCACTGCGGCAGTTCCCGCGGCCAGCGCCCACAAGAGCGGGATCACGGCGAGGGTGCGCCTTGGTCCCGTCTCGAGCATAAGCAGCATGCCGAAGGTGAAGATGGTGGTCGGCGCCGGCGCCACGCCGAACACCGCCGCATGCGGCCAGCCGTGCCCGGCAAGCCACCCGAGCAGGGGATAAGCCACGAGCGCGAACAGCGCCAGGAACAGCCCGCACCAGCCGAAGAGATCGGCGCGGAAGCGGACACCGTGTCCTTGGCGCAACGCGCTCGCGGCAAACAGCACGCCCTCGATCACGAACAGCGCGCTGAAGCCGAGCGCGGCGAAATTGATCTGCAGGAAGTAGAGCAGGTGGTAGGCGATGCCGTTCCACAGCCAGAAGACGGCGAGAACGCCAAGGGCGATGCGGCCGCCCCCCGCCATCGGCCTCAGCGCAAGAAGCACTGCCACGAGCCCGAGAGCGTAGGCGATGAGCTGTGCCGGCCAGATCGCCTGGTTGTAGGTCTCAAACAGCGAATAGTAGACCGGGGCCGAAAAGGGGAACGACCGCACCATGTCGCTTACAGGTGCTCCGCATAGCGCGCCATGCGCCCACGCATCTTGGCGTCGGGCATCGCGCCGTGCAGGGCACCCATGTTCTCCTCCATGTGGTCCACGCGCCGCGTCGCGGGGATGGCGCAGGTGACGGCAGGATGCGAGACGATGAACTTGAGCAGGAACTGCGCCCAGTTCGCGCAGTCGATCTCGCCGGCCCATGGCGGCAAGGGATGGAGCTTCATGCGGTCGATCAGCACGCCCTCCTGGAACGGCCGGTTGATGATCACCGCGATACCTCGGTCCGCCGCCAGCGGCAGCAGCCGCTCCTCCGCCTTGCGGTCGATCACATTGTAGGTGAAGGCGACGAAGTCGATCGGCTCCTTGCGCATGATGGCTTCGAAGTCGCCGTGCCGCCAGCCTTGCGAGGTGGTGATGCCGATGTAGCGCACGCGTCCCTCGGTCTTCATCGCCTTCAGCGTCTCGATGTGCGCGCTCCAGTTGAGGATGTTGTGGATCTGCATGAGGTCGAAGCGCTGAATTCCCCAGTACTTGCGCGAAGCCTCCATCTGGCCGGGGCCCATCGGCCCGAACAGCGTCCACACCTTGCTGGCGGAGACGAGGCCGCCCTTGTTCTTGATGCGCGCGAGGCCGTAGCCGACGGTTGCTTCGGACGAGCCGTACATGGGCGAGGAATTGATCAGCCCGCCGCCGCGATCGAAGAAGGTCTGCATCACCTGCGCGCGCTTGGCGAGAAGTCCGGCGTCGTTGCCGACATTGAAGGTGATCCACGTGCCCATGCCGATGGCGGGGATCTGCTCGCTCGTCTTGGGGATCGCCTTCTTGAGGATGGGCCCGGCGGCCGCGCCTTGAGCGAAGGCCGGCAGGGCAGTCGCCGCACTGAGCCCGGCGAGCGAGCCCACGACCGTGCGGCGTGTCAGGCAGTGAATCGGTTTTCGCATGGCCAGCTCACCTTTCGGGCTTGCAGCGCTCCGGTGCCTCGTGCGACGCCCCTCGCTATCGCCACTTGATCGAGCACCCCGCGCTCAGCATCTGTTCCTTGGGCCCCTGCCCCGTCTCGGCCACCTGCTTCATGGCCTCGTAGAGATCGCGCCGCGCGTTCGACACCAGGCTCGCACGCGAGGCGTCGAGCCGCCCCCGGTACTGCAGTTCGTCGGCGCCATTGAAGCCGAAGAAGTCGGGGGTGCACGCCGCCCCGTAGGTGCGCGCCACCGCCTGCGTCTCATCGATCACATAGGGAAAGCCGAAGCCGTGCTGGCGCGCGAACGCCTGCATGTTCTCGAAGGAGTCCGCGGGATAGGCCCCGGTGCCGTTGGGCATGATGGCGATGGTGCCGATGCCGAGCGCCTTCAGGGCCTCCGCCTCGCCCACCAGCCGCTCGATCACGGCCTTCACATAGGGACAATGATTGCAGATGAAGGCGACCAGCGTGCCCTTGGGGCCGCGCACGTCCGCCAGCCTGTGGGTCTTGCCGTCGACGCCCTTGAGCGCGAAGTCCCCCGCCTTCCAGCCGATCTCGGTCGGTTTCGCCATGCGCCGACTCTCCGTGCGTTTCCCTCGGCGACCTTCTCACCCGCAACAGGCAAGCCGCAAGCACAACATGTGCAGTGTCCCAAGGCAATAATGCGACGCTGTATCCATCCGGCGCCGCCTCGACTAACGTAGCTTGAGACGGCGTATTCCCAGGGGAGGCGCAGATGACCGGACTGACCGAGACGGTTGCGAGCTTCGTCGCCCGCTTTGATCCGACGGCTCTGCCGCCGCGCTGCATAGAGGCGGCCCGCATTGGCATCGCCGACTGCGTCGCCGTCATGATGGCGGGTGCCCGCGAGACGCCGGTCGACATCGTGCGCACGCTCGCCGCCGCGGCAACAGGCGCCGACACCGCGCCGGAAGTGCCGAGCGGGCGGCCGCTCGCTGCCGCCGACGCCGCGCTCGTCAACGGCGTCGCCGGCCACGTCCTCGACTACGACGACGTGGCGCTGGACGGGCACACCTCCGTCGTCCTCACGCCGGCGATCCTGGCCGAAGGCTGGAGCCTCGATGTCTCGGGCGCGGAAGCGATCGCTGCCTACGTCGCCGGCTACGAGGTGTGGGCCGCGTTGCTGGAGCTGGAACCCGGCGCGCTGCACGAGCGCGGCTTCCACCCCACGGCAACCTGGGGTCCGCTCGCGGCCGCCGCCGCCTGCGCGCGCCTCCACAAGCTCGATCCCGAGCAGACGCGCAACGCCATTGCCATCGCCGCTTCGCTCGCCGGCGGCCTCGTTGCCAATTTCGGCTCCATGACCAAGTCGCTGCATGCGGGCCGCGCCGCCCAGGCCGGCGTGATCGCGGCCAGGCTCGCCAAGGCCGGCTTCACCGGCGCGCCGGACGTCATCGAGCACCGCACCGGCTTCATGGCGGCACACTCGCAGTCCGGCAAGCCGGATGTGGGCCGGGCCGACCTGGCGCTCGGCAGCACCTGGCGGCTGGAGCGCCATGGCGTCAACGTCAAGCGCTACCCCATGTGCTACGCGACCCATCGCGCCATCGACGGCCTGCTGGACCTGGTCGGCACGCACAGCCTGACGCCCAACGACGTCGGGGAGATCCGCGTCACCATCGGCGACACGCAGGCGCTGATCCTGCGCAACCATGCCCCCAAGACAGGCCTGGAAGCGAAGTTCAGCATGGAGTTCGCCATGGCCAGCGCGCTGGTCGCAGGCCAGGTCGGCTTGAAGCAGCTCACCGACGACTTCGTCCGCCGCCCCGAGGTGGTGGAGGCCATGGCCCGCGTGACCACCAACACCACAACGCAGCGCATGGCCGATCTGCCGTTCGCACCCGCCGACGCCGTCGCTGTCGTCCTCAAATCCGGCAAGGAGCTCAAGGGTGAGCCCGTGCGCTACGCCAAGGGCAGCTGGCAGCGCCCGCTGTCGGAAGACGAGTTCAAGGAAAAGTTCCTGGACTGCAGCTCTGGCGCGCTCGGCGCCAACCAGGCCATGGCGCTGTTCTCGTCCCTGATGCGGCTCGACGAGCTGCGCTCCCTCCGCGACCTGCCGCTGGCCGCCGTCACGGCGCATTCAGCAGCCGGCTGCTACTGCCGCGCGTAGCGGAAGGGCCGTCCGCTGAGCTCCCGGATCGGCGTGTCGCGATAGATCATGACAAGGCTGCCATTGATGGGCCGAAGGCGGTGGGCGGCAAACCTCTTGCGCCCGAGATCGCCCCGATCGAACCCGAACACGTAGACCTTGTCGGCGCCGGCACGGCCCGAGACATCGATGGTCTGGAACGCGACGTCGAACATGCGCAAGCCCAGCGCGATGGCCGTCGGTGCGTCATGGCACACCACCGAGTACCCCTGGGCCTGCGTCACGCCCGCATCGAATGTGCGGCCGTCGCACGTGGCGCGCACGTCGACACCCGCGATCGGGCGTCCGTTCGGCGCCTCGACGATGATGTCGTAGGCATCGCCGGTGCCGCGCTGCACGCGCTTGAACGCAAACGTTGCGGGCTTGTCGTAGGCGGGGCTGTCGAGGACGACCTCGCCGCGGTCGAGCTTCCAGGTGCCTTCCGAATTCTCGTCGTAGGCACCGTAGGCCAGGAAATACTGGAACCGCCCATCGGGGTGCAGCCTGAGGCAGGAGCCGACCTCGCGCACGCCGACGAGACAATATTCGCCCGCGAGCGCCGCCACATCCGGCGCCTGCGCGCTCGCGGCCTGCGCCGCCGCCAGCAGCACCGCGACGGCCCAAGCCCTCCTCGCCATCACATCACTCCGCGAGGTCACTACGCCAACTTGCCCAGTCGCCATTCGACAGGCTCAGGGCGAAGAGGTTACACCGAGCACGCAACGCCGTCTTCCGCGATTAGGTTGGCGACCGCGCGGTTGACGCGGCGGGCGCTGCCTGCCTTTTATTCTCCTCGCCGCGAATGTGCTCAGAGAGAGTGCCCATGCCCACCCTTACCGAAGCGCGAACCGTGAAGTCCTGGCTGTCGGACGGGGGCGAAATCGCCTTCCTCGACGTGCGCGAGTACGGCCAGCATGGCGAGGGACATCCCTTCTTCGCGGTCTCGCTGCCCTACAGCCGCTTCGAGCTGGGGCTCTCGGCGCTCGTCCCCAATCCGGCCGTGCGCCTCGTCCTCTGCGACGGCGGCGACGGGGTCGCCCAGCGCGCCGCAGCCCGGGCCGAGGCGCTGGGCTACGGCAACGTCCACATCTTGAAGGGCGGCGCCGCGGGGTGGGGTGAGGCCGGCTACACGCTCTATGCCGGCGTCAACGTGCCGAGCAAGACCTTCGGCGAGCTCGTCGAGCATGCGCGCGACACCCCGCGCATCACCGCGCGCGACCTTCAAGCCATGCGCGACGCGAAGGAGGACATGGTCATCGTCGACGGCCGCACCTTCGCCGAGTTCCAGAAGATGAGCATTCCCGGCGGCATCTCCTGCCCCAACGGCGAGCTCGCCTTGCGCATCGGCGCCATCGTCCCCGATCCCAAGACGAAGATCGTCGTCAATTGCGCCGGCCGCACGCGCTCCATCATCGGCGCGCAGACGCTGATCGACTTCGGCCTGCCCAATCCGGTCGTCGCGCTCGAGAACGGCACGCAGGGCTGGACTCTCGCCGGCCTGAAACTGGAGCACGGCGCCACCCGCCGCTACCCTGAATCCCCCTCCCCCTCGCGGGGAGGGGTTAGGGGTGGGGGGGCAACCGACCTCGCGCCGCGCGCGCAAGCTCGCCGAGCGCCATGGCGTGGCGTTCGTATCTGCGGACCAGGTGAATACCTGGCTCGCCGAACCCGCGCGCACCACCTACCTCTTCGATGTGCGCACGCCCGAGGAATTCGCGGCCCGCTCCGTCCCCGGTTTCGTGCACGCGCCCGGCGGCCAGCTCATCCAGGCCGCCGACCTGTGGGTCGGCGTCAAGGGCGCGCGGCTCGTCCTCCTCGACGACGAGGGCGTGCGCGCGCCGGTGGTGGCAGCCTGGCTGCGCCAGCAGGGCCACGAGGCGTGCGTGCTGGAGGGCGGACTGGCCGCCGCCGTCAAGATCCACGCGCGCAAACCGGCGCCATCGCCCGATCTCCCCGATCTCAAGTCGATATCACCGCAGGACCTTGCGAGCGCACTTTCGGACAACGCACTGCAGCTCATCGATGTGCGGCCCGGCATGGCCTACCGCGCGGGTCATATCCCGCAGGCCCGATGGTCGATCCGGCCGCGCATCGCAGCAAGCGTCGCGGATCGGACAAGGCCCGTCGTGCTCGTTGCCGACGAGCCTGCCACGGCGGCGCTGGCGGCCATTGATCTCGGCGCGGCCGGAGCCAAGGACGTGCGCGTGCTCGCCGGCGGACACGCGGCCTGGCGCAGCGCAGGGCTCCCTGTTGGGGCTTCCCCGCAATCGCCGACCGACGCCGAGTGCATCGACTTTTCGTTTTTCACCCACGGCCGCCACGAGGGCGACGAGGCCGCTGCGCGGGCATACCTCGCCTGGGAGATCGGTCTCGTCGATCAGCTCGACGAGCAGGAGCGCGGCGTGTTTCGCATTGCCGGCGCCGCGTGAAAAGCCAACCTGCCCGCCATGCGCCCCGCCATGTCCAGGGCGCTAGTGGTCCGATTCCAACATTCGCTTCCCTTCTCGGCAGGCTCTGGTGCGAATGTTGGAATCAAAGGACCACTAGCAAATAGGTTCTAGTGGAGCTTTGGATTTGACATTCGCTTCGCGAGGATGCGGCTGGGTGGGTAGCGAATGTCAAATCCGCTCCACTAGCGACCCTCGAAGCACCCGATCTTGCTGCAATGCGCCACGATCGCCTTGGCGACGGCCGCGTATGCCATTCGATTTGGGTGGCCATCACCCGCTATGTAGTAGGGCGGCCCTTGCGGAGGCGGCGCAATCTCCGACACGGAGAAGTGCGCAATTCCCGCTTTGGAAAGCCCATCCGCAAGCCATGCCATGCGCGCCTTCTCGATTTGCGAGCGCGGGGTCATGCCTGCGTCCCATACGACCACAAGCAGGTCCGTCCCATATCGCTCTTTGACCAGCTGATTGGCCCGCTCGAGGATGGCCAGAACCCGCCGGCGGTCCCGTGTTTCAGACAACATCGGACCAATCAGCCGATACACGTACGATCTGTCCAGCATCCGTTCGGCGATGGGCCGGTGCGGTCGAAACGGGCCACGATAGACCAATCCGGCGGGCGACAACTGATAGAGCGGTCCCTCCCTATCCCAGGACGCTCGTCCCGCCGCGCGGTCTACGTGGTCTGCCAGGAGGGTGTAGATCACCAATGCCGGCTTGTCCGTGACGCCGAGCTTCTCCGGCCTGTCCACTTCCAACATTCGCAAGAACTGATGGGGCCCGTATCCATGCACACCGAAATTGAAAACGGTGCGCCCCGCAATCTTTGAAAATTGTGCTGGCAAGGTGTCGTCGTCGTCGACGCCCTCGCCGAAGGTAAAAGAGTCGCCAAAGAAGAAAACCGGCGATGCCCCGCCGTTGTGGACGGCATCCCTGAAGCCAAGCGCATTGATTTGGTACGTCACATTGTAGATGAGCCCACCATCCTTGTCCGACCGCTTGATCGAGCTCACCCGGCGCTGCCAGGGGGTCAGACCATAGCCAAGCTCATCATCGGCGATGAAATAATTGGCTTTGTACGCCCCTTCGAAGTGAGCTTCGGCACGGCCGCCGGAGTCCCAGAGATAAAATTCACCGAGGCCAAAAGCAAAAACAACAAACCCGAAATAGTAGATCGCCATCGAGATCCGTTCTCGGTATCTGAAATCGATCATCAGCAATACGAACGCGCCGCAAAACAGCACCCCGAGCAAAGGCAGCTTGTCCCGCGCGACATAGGCCGCCAAGACAAGCAGAAGACCAGAGATCGCCGACCGTATGTTTCGCTCAGAGAAGGTCACGCATGCCCCCCTTGCTCTGCGAGGAATACCTCTTGGGGCTCAGAAGATCGTGTAGATGAACGGCGCAATCGCCGAGCCTTGCGCCAGGATCAGCAAGCCGCCGAAAACCACGATCACCAGCAAGACCGGCAGCAGCCACCACTTCCGGCGCGCGCTCATGTACGCGAGCAACTCGCGAGCGAGTGTAAGCATCTGGGCGTTTCCCTGCGGCGGGCGCACGATTGTGTGCCCGCCTCTTGTATTGTTATTGGTTGAGCGTCGACTGCTTTGGTTCGTCCCCCATCCTCGCTCGATCCTATGGGCCGTGTCTTGCAACCAAAGCCCACGGCCGATCGTACCGAAGTCCAGTCAGCGAGCCCCGCTGGGGTAGACACTATCGCGAATGGGACGCAGATCACCAGCGGCTGAGAATGCGGTGCAACAAAGTCCCGGGCCGAACGCTCCACATACCATCCACCGACCGAGCGCTTCGACGGGAGAGCATGGCCTCACTCGTCTTGCTCACCGGCAAGTGCGCAGGGCGCCGCAAGGTGGCCGCGAGCGCCAGCAATCCGGGGGACAAATGGCCAGTTCGAAATGGCGCCATCTCGAATGGCCCGCGCGCCGGCACGTCACGGCCCTGGCACCCATACTGCTCGTCCTGGCGACTGCCGCCCTGATCAGGACCTGGAACCTTTCGCAGAATGGGTTCGGACGGCAGTACTATGCAGCCGGCGTGCGCAGCATGTCGGAGAGCTGGCACAACTTCCTCTACAATGCCTTCGATCCCGGCGGCTTCCTGTCCCTCGACAAGCCGCCCGTCGCGATCTGGCTGCAGGTCGCCGGTGCCAAGCTTCTCGGCTTCAGCGGCGTATCCGTCCTCCTCCCGCAGGTCCTGGCAGGCCTTGTCTCGATCCTCCTCCTCTATCTTCTGGTTCAGCGGGCGTTCGGTCGCACGGCTGCAGCGTGGGCCGCACTGGCGCTGGCGCTCACGCCGGTCAGCGTCGCCGTCGACCGCTCCAACAACACCGACAGCTGCCTGATCGCTGTGCTGCTGGTTGCGGCGGCTCTGGGAATGCGGGCCGCCCAAACGGGTCGACTGGCTTGGCTCTGCGCGGCCATGGCCGCGATCGGCATCGGCTTCAACGTCAAGATGGGCGCCGCCCTCGTCGTCGCTCCCGTACTTGCCTTGACGTTCAGCCTCGCCTGGCGGAGCGCTCCCCTGATCTGGCACCTGCGCCAACAGGCGACTGCCGGCCTGGTTCTGGTCGTCGTCTCGCTTTCGTGGGTCGTACTCTTCGATCTCTCGCCCGCGGCGAGCCGGCCCTACGCCGGTAGCACCAAGCACAACTCGATGCTGGAGCTTGCCCTGTTGCACAACGGGGCGTCACGCTTTCTGCGCCCGCCCGCCGAGCAGACTGACGGCACCGCGCGCTCCGGGATATCGGGTCCGGCACCCGTCCCGACCGCAGCGTCCCCCGCCGCACACCGGCCCGAGTTGACCGACGTCTCTCCGACAGGGCCGCTGCGCCTGTTCCGGCCCCGTCAGGCCGCGCAGGCAGCGTGGTTGCTACCGCTGGCACTGGCCGGCCTGGCGCTCGCGTGGCAACGGCGCGCGCCCGCATCCTCCTCGCCGCCGCTGCGCCGCATCGCAGCCGGCATCTGGACGGGCTGGCTCATCGCCTATTGGGTCGTGCTCAGCTACGCGGGCGGGCCGGTGCACACCTACTACACCGCGATCCTGGCGCCGCCGCTTGCCGTGTTCACCGGAGTCGCCCTTTCGGAATTGTGGTCCCGGTGGAAGTCGGCGCAGCTGCCGCACTGGGGCCTATTGAGCGCCCTGGCCGGTGCCGCCGCGTGGCAGACCTATCTGTTCACGGCGCAAGGAGGCTTGGTGGCAGGCGGCGGGCTCGGTTGGATCTGGCTGGGCAGCATGGTCATGCTCGTCTGCGGCGCCGCCACCTTTTGCATCTTGCCACAGCGGATTGGCGTTCCTCCCCGGGCGGCTGCGGCGGGGTTCGTCGCCTGCGGTCTCTTTGCGCTGCCCACCCTGGCGGCCGCAAGCGTCGTGCTGATCCGCCCCAACACGGCCGCTCCCGTCGCCGACATCACCGTTCTCGGCAGAACGGCCGACATCCCGCGCGATCGTGCGCGGGATGCGAGGCGGGAGGCTGCGCGACGAAAGCTGCTCGACTTCCTCATCGCCAATCGCGGCTCGGCCAGGTATCTCGCAGCGGTTCCGAACGCGGTCGTGGCCGCGCCCCTGATCGTGGCCACAGGCCTGCCCGTGATGGCGATGGGAGGCTACCTCGGCGACGACCCGATCCTCACACCTGCCTCCCTGCAGCGGCTTGTCGCCGACGGCCAGGTTAGGTTCGTCATGTTGGGCGGCTTCACGCTCGCCCCCGACAAGCAGGCCGCCCTGGGCCTCATCGAGCAGTGGGTGAGGACGAACGGACGAGCCGTCGACGCGCGTCTGTGGCGGTCGAGGAAATCCCGCCCCGACCGTCCATTCCGCATTCGTCTCGGCAACGAGTTGGTGGCAGTCCCGCCACCGGAGCTCTTCGATTTGCGCCCCGGCGCCGGCTGATCGCGACCCGGCCCGACCTACTTCGCCTTGATGTTGGAGCGCTTGACGTGGTCGAGGTTCTTGCCCTCGATGCGGATCAGCTTGACCGGCGCCTCGCGCTTGGGCGAATGCACGGCGCCGACACCGTAGAAGTGCGAATCACCCGGACTCATCGCGTAAGTCTTGACCGGCTCGACCAGCGCCGGTGCATCACCCTCGGCCGGCTTGACGATCCGCCAGTCCGTCATCTCGGTGACGCCGGTGGCCTGGCCGTAGATGGCCCAGCTCGATCCATGATCGTGCGGTGCCCCATTGGCGCTGCCGCCATACACGTGACCGCAGATGCAAAAACCCAGCTCCGGGTCCTCGTAAAGGACTTCGCGCGGGTTGGCGCCGGGCGCTCGCTCCTTGAGATGGGCGGCGATGAACGCCTGGTCCTTGAGGCATCGCGACACATAACCGCAGACCTGTTCCTTGCCTGCCGCACTGCTGTCGGCCTTGAGGGTTTCCCGAATGTCGGCAGCAAGCTGCGTGAGTGTGTAGGCCATGGGTCGCTCCTGTCGATTTGGGCTATTTACGCGGTGGATCAGACGAACTGTAGCACGACATTCCCATGGCGGGCGCACTGGGAGAACCCCCAACCCTTTGCTCTGTTGCTGCTCACGCCATTGCGAGTTGAATGCTACGTTATAACGTACTAACGTTGCGCGACTGGGGGGCCTAGGGGGCTGTCCTGCCACCGAGGGTCGCAGGTCACCGTTTCTGACAAGGAGCCAACGCTATGCGCCTCGCCGCGACGCTTGCATTCGGGCTCGGGACCCTGGCGTGTCCCGCGCTCTGCCACGCTCAGCACCGGCAGCTGGGCCCTCACGAGCACGGCAAGGGAACCCTCAACGTGGCGATAGACGCCAATCTCGTCAGCATGGAGTTCGAGGCGCCCGGCGACGACATCATCGGCTTCGAGCATGAAGCCAAGACACCCGCGCAGAAGGCGGCCGCCGAGGACGGAAAGAGCCAGCTGCTCGCGCCGCTGGCGCTCTTCAAATTCCCGGCTGGCGCGGGGTGCACGGTGAGCACGGCCACCGTCAAGATCGAGAGCGAAGATCACGATCACGATGATCACGACAAAGACGCGGCGGCCGGCAAAGGCGGCGACAGCGCGAAGGACGCGGAGGCGCACGAGGAGCACCATCATTCCGAATTCCACGCGCAATACACCTTCGACTGCAAAACGCCGGCCAAGCTCACCGCGATGGACTTTCCCTATTTCGTAACCTTCCCACGCGCCCAGCGGCTCGAGGTCAACGTCATCGCCCCGAAGGGCCAGACCAAGTTCGAGGTCACCCGCAGCAAGCCGCACATCGACCTCACCGGCATGATGTAGGCTGCCCGGCATGGTTGCCACGACGGCCGAGCCTCGCATCGCCGCGTCCGATATCGTCCACATGGCGGGCGTCGGCTTCGCTTGGCCCGGCCGTCGTCCCTTCTCGCTTGCCGTCGAGCGTTTTGCCCTGAACGCCGGCGCATGCGTCCTGCTGACCGGTCCCTCGGGCAGCGGCAAGTCGACGTTCCTGAGCCTCTTGTGCGGCATCCTCGGTCCGCAGTCGGGGCGCATCGACATCCTCGGCACCGACCTCACCCGCCTCTCCTCCGCCGCCCGCGACGCCTTCCGCGCCGAGCACTTCGGCATCATCTTCCAGATGTTCAACCTGCTTCCCTACGGGTCGGTCATCGACAACGTGCTCCTGCCGCTCAGCTTCGCGCCGAAGCGTCGCCGGCGCGCCACGGCCAAGACCACGGCGGAGGCGGAAGCGGCCCGATTGCTCGGCCGGCTGGGGCTGGAGGCGGATCTCGTGCATGGCCGATCGGCCAGCAACCTGAGCGTCGGCCAGCAGCAGCGCGTGGCGGCCGCCCGCGCGCTCATCGGGCGGCCGGAGCTGATCGTTGCCGACGAGCCGACCTCCGCGCTCGACCGGGACCGCCAGATCGCATTCCTCGATCTGCTGTTCGCCGAGACGAAAGAAGCCGGCGCGACGCTGATCATGGTCAGCCACGACGAAAGCCTGGCCCCGCGCTTCGACCGCGTGATGCGCCTCGACGAGATCGTCGTGGCCGCGCACAGGAGTGCCATGGGGGGCAGGCCATGATCATCCTGCGCCTCGCTCTGCAGTCCCTGCGCAACCGCTGGATCACGGCGCTGCTCACCGTCACCGCCATCGCGGTCAGCATCATGCTGCTGCTCGGCGTCGAGAAGGTACGCACCGGCGCCCGCCAGAGCTTCGCCGACACGATCTCCGGCACGGACCTGATCGTCGGCGCGCGTAGCGGCAGCCTCAACCTGCTCCTCTACGCCGTGTTCCGCATCGGCAACGCCACCAACAACGTCACCTGGGAGAGCTACCGCGACATCGCCGCGCGCCCCGAAGTCGCCTGGATCGTTCCGCTCTCGCTGGGCGACAGCCACCACGGCTTCCGCGTGCTGGGCACGACCCTCGACTACTTCAAGCACTACAGGTATCGCCGCACGCGCGGGCTCGCCTTCGCCGCGGGTGGGCCGTTCTCCGACCTTTTCGACGCGGTCATCGGTGCCGATGTGGCGGCCAAGCTCGGCTACAAGGTCGGCGACGCAATCGTCGTCGCGCACGGGTTCGGCGCCGTCTCCTTTGTCGAGCACGACGACAAGCCCTTCCGGGTCTCGGGCATCCTGAAGAAGACCGGTACCCCGGTCGACCGCACGGTACATGTCAGCCTGGAGGCGATCGAGGCGATCCACGTCGACTGGCAGAGCGGCGCGCGCATTCCCGGCCAGTCGGTGTCGGCCGAGGAGGTGCGCAAGATGCACCTGAAGCCCAGGGCGATCACCGCGGCGCTGATCGGCCTCAAGTCGAAGCTCGCGACGTTCCGACTGCAGCGCGCCATCAACGAGTACCGGGCCGAGCCGCTGTCGGCCATCCTGCCGGGCGCCGCGCTGCAGGAGCTGTGGGGCCTGGTCGGCACGGCGGAGACGGCGCTCAAGGTCATATCGGCGATGGTGGTGGCGACCGCCCTGCTCGGCATGGTCACCATGATCCTGACCACGCTCAACGAGCGCCGGCGCGAGATGGCGATCCTGCGCTCCGTGGGTGCGCGGCCGCGCACGATTCTGGGCCTGCTGATGGCGGAGGCCGGCATCCTGACCGCGGCCGGGGTTCTCCTCGGCGTCGTCCTCCTTTATGCGGCCCTATTGCTGCTCCAGCCCTACGTGGATACGACCTACGGCCTGCACTTGGCCGTAGACCCGCCCAAGCCCGCGGAGCTTTGGATGCTGGGCATGATCATCGTGGCCGGGTGCGTGGCGGGCTTCCTGCCCGCGCTCAGGGCCTATCGGCTGTCGCTCGCCGACGGCATGACGGTCAGAACATGAGATGAGCATGAGGCCCGACATGGAGCTGAGACATACCGCTGCGGTTCTGGTCACGGCGCTCGGCATCGGCTTTGCCTGTGCCGCGCCCGCGTTCGTCCATGCCGCCGAGCCGGTGATGGAGCTCAAGTGGCAGCAACTCGTTCCTCCGGCGCCGCCCAAGCCGCCAAGGTCCTTCTTCGCCAATCGCCCCGTCGACATCGGCAAGCTGGGCGGGCCCAATGACGGCACGCCGGCACCGCCGCCCATCCCCGAGGGCCGCTGGATGTCGAGGCCCGCCAGGTCCGGCGACCGGCCCGCCCCGGTGGTGGCGAGCCTCGACGGCAAGCGCGTGCATATCGGCGGCTACATCGTGCCGCTCGACTTCGATGCGACGCGGGTCAAGGAGTTCCTGCTGGTGCCCTTCGTCGGCGCCTGCATCCACGTGCCGCCGCCGCCCGCCAACCAGATCGTCTACGTCAAGACGGAAGCTGGCTTCGACGTGCAGGGCACCTTCGATCCGGTCTGGGTTACGGGCATCCTCAAGGTCACGACGGCGTTCACGGGGCTGGCCGAGGCCGGCTACAGCCTCCAGGCCGAGAAGGTCGAGTCCCGCCCGCGCGGATAGGAGTTCCGCACCCCGGCCTCGGCCCCGTCAATCCGGCCGCCAGACGGTGAGCTTGATCGGCGTCGGGTTGCCGCCCGAGCAAGGGTTGTGCTCCTGCGGGCAGTTGGAGATCACCACGATTACGTCCCGCTCGCAGCGCAAGTCGACATAGTCGCCGGGCTTGGAAAGCCCATCCGCGATCGCCACCGAGCCGTCCGCGCTCACCGGCACGTACATGAAGAAGTTGATGTTGGCCGGGATGTCGCGCGCGGTCATGCCGAGCTCGCCCATCGCCTTGATGAAGTTGTCGCGGCAGCTCAGCGGCGCCGTCGCGCCGTAGCGCACCATGTTGATCTCGCGGCTGCAGTTGCCGGCGAGCGTATCGTGCCGGCCGACTGTGTCCTCTATGACGGTCATCATCGGCCGCGCCAGATCGTCGTAGATGACGCAGCCCTTGGAGAGATAGATGCTCTTCGCCAGCTTCATGGTGTTGGCGGCGTTGTAGCGCACGCTCGTATCGGCCGCATCGTAGATCAGCGTGTCGACCGCCTGGCAGCCTTCCAGATCGACGATGCGCAGCACCGAGCCCTTCCTGAGCGTCTTGTGCCAATAGGCGCGCGCGGGGAGGGTCTCGTCATGGACCACGGTCCCGGGAACGGCGGCCAGCTGCTGCATCTCCCACCCGATCACAAATTACCGAGGATCGCGGGACCGGCCTGACGGCCGCGCGATCAAGAGCCTCGCGCATCCTGCCACGCGGGCACGCTGGCGAGCCAGAAAATCTTGAGCGCCTCCCAAGGACCTGCTCCGCAGGGCCCAGGAAGGCGCACCAACACAGCGATGGGAAGAAACCTGGACCCTAGAAGCGGTTGCCGTCACCGCCGCTCTCACGCTCCTTCATCGCCCACCACGAGCGACTCCCGACCGGGTGAGCGTTCGAATCCATCTCGTAGTACCCGCCCTTGTCGTACGCGCGGGCATTCTTCAGCTGCCGCGCGGAGGCGCTGGGGTATTTGACAGCGTAGCTGTCGTATTCGTGTTCATTCTTTTTGCTCTTGGCGCTGGCAGGGCCGGCTACGGCGACCACGAGCAAGGCCGACAGAACGCCGGCAACGATTTTCTTCATGGCGAACCTCTCCGCGTGTCGGGTTTGCCTCCACATAGTGCATGGAGCCCGTAACGCAAGTGTAAGTCGGGACGATGGCAGAGCCTGCCTTCAAATCTTCGTGCAAAAACGCAGGATCGAAGGGGAACGGTCCGCGAGGCGGGCTCGCGGACCGTTCCTGGCTGCGATGGGGAGGTTCAGGAGCCCGCGCGGTCCGTCTGCTCGTAGAAGGCCTTGGCGTCGAACGCGGCGCTGGCGGGGGCCGCAATGCCTGCCAGAACCGACAGGGCGATGAGGGCGGAGACGATGGTCTTCATGGCTGTTTTCCTCGGGTTGTTATGTGCTCGTGATTAACCAACTCACGAGCTGACCGTACCGAGGCGACGCTTTCCGGCCCACCTTCGGGCTTCGCCGCGATTTGCCTGAATTTTCCGGAACGGAAAGCAGATCCCGCTCACTTGAGAGGGCTGCCCTCACCCTGAGGACGCCACGGCTCCTCGAGGCCGTATGGCGCAGGGGGCATGGGTGGTGCATGCGGCGGAAGAAGGGCCGGCCCTTGCGGATGGCTCCAACCGTTGTTGGTCCAGGCTGGGCCGCGCTGCGGGTCGAATGGGGGAACGACCATCGGCGGGTACTCGGGCTCGCAGCGTGAGAGCCACGACGAGAACCAGGACTCATCGCAGGCGGCAGCGCTCTGCCCCGAGAGCAGAATTGCCATCAGAACGGCAAGGCTGGCGCCACGCGGGACGGACATGGCGACGCGTTCTCCGTGGTTGTATCTGCCGGCGACGCGAAGGCGGATGTGTAGATGAGCTGGGAGGCAAACGCCGATATTTTCTAGTCGGTGAAGCTTGCCGCGGACTTACCGGCGCGCTTCCACTTCGCAGTTGCTGGGCCTTGCAAGGAAACTTCGCTCGAAGAGTATTCTTCCATGGCGAGGTCGACGAACGCGGACGATGCCGCCGTGACGTAACGTTCCTTATGGCGCAGGATCGAAAAATTCCTTCTGGGCAGATCGACGGCAATGGCAACCAGCAATCCGGCTGCCAACGCGCGCTCCGCCACCAGCCGCGAGATGATGGTTGCGCCTTCGCCGGCCTCCACTGCCGTGCATACGGCTTCATTGGACGGCAGTTCCAGCCCGATGCGGAGATCTTCACGCGCGATCCCCAGGGCCGGTAACGCCGCTTCGAGGATCGACCGGGTTCCAGAGCCGCGCTCCCGGCAGATCCACGATGCGGTGCGGAAGTCCTCGGGTGACTTGGGCGGGGTGCGGGCCCAGGGATGGCTGGGTGCAACCACCAGCATCAGCCGGTCCTCCGCGGCGAGACGGACGGTCAGCACCGGATCGTCGATCTCGCCCTCGATGAAACCGAGGTCGGCGGCGCCGTCATGCACGAGTACGGCAACGGTCTCGGTGTTGCCGAGCGACAGCGAGAGACTGATGCCCGGATAGAGCGCCCGGTAGCGCTGGATCACCCGTGGCAGCCAGTAGTTGCCGACGGTCTGGCTGGCGGCGAGGCTCAACGCGCCACGCTTCAGGCCGGCAAGATCGGCCAGCACGGTCTCGGCTGCGCTGGCGCGCTGCAGCACGGCCTTGGCCTCGAGAAGGAACTGCCTGCCGGCCTCCGTGAGGGCAATGCGGCGGCCGATGCGATCGAAGAGCTTGATCCCATAGCGTCCCTCGAGAGCGGCAATGGCCGCGCTCGTTGCCGATTGCGTCATGTCGAGGTCGCGGGCCGCCTGCGTCACGTGCTCGTGCTCGGCCACAACGACGAAGATGCGAAGCTGCTCGAGGGTCATGACCTGATACGAGGCTTGGCGCTTGGTCGGAGCCAGAGTCGCACGCCGGCGAGTTGGAGGGAAGCGAAGAAGGCGGGCCGGGACACTCGGTGGGACATTCGGGCCTGTCGAGGCGGAGTGGAGATCCTCACCGCTCCTCGCGAGAGACCCACTTGGTCTTGGCAGGCGCGCGATAGCTTTCCATTTTTTCGAGCAGTCCTTCACAGGTTTCGCCCACCAGCAGCATGGTCCGGTGCGGCGGCCGCAGAAAGCCCTCGCCGACGACAGAATCCAGGAACGCGAGCAGGCGATCGTAGAAACCGAGCACGTTCAGCAGCGCACAGGGCTTGCCATGGCTGCCGAGCTGCGCCCAGGTCCACACCTCGAACAGCTCTTCGAGCGTGCCGATGCCGCCCGGCAGAGCTATGAAGCCATCGGACAATTCGGCCATCAGGGCCTTGCGCTCGTGCATCGAGCCGACGACCCTCAGATCCGCCAGGCCGGTGTGCGCCACCTCCCACTCGACCAGCGCGCGCGGGATCACGCCGATCACCTCGCCTCCGGCAGCCTGCGCCGCATCCGCCAGCGCCCCCATCAGTCCAATCGATGCCCCGCCGTAGACCACGCCGATCCCGAGCTCGGCCAGCAGCTTTCCCAATTGGGCGGCGGCGGCGACATACGCCGGATTGTGCCCGGGGCTGGAGCCACAAAAGACGCAAAGGCGGTCCAGGGGCATGCGGGGCTCTCGAATGTCTCTTAGGAGAGCGCTACCTACCCCCGCGGGCGCCGCTCAATCAAGACAATGGTGCCAATGGTCCCCACTCACCGCTTTCGTCGGCGAGATATGCAGCTCTGCTTCCACAAGATGACGCTAGCTGTGCGCGGCGAGAGATTCTAGGACTGGGTTGCCGACGCCCGGCAAACCGAGAATGAGAGTGTCCATATGTCGAAGCTTGTGAAACCGCACGGGGGTGGGTCTCTCAAGCCCCTGCTGATGCCCATCGACCAACGGCGCGAGGCCCTCGGCAGGGCCGAGCGATTGAAAAAAGTCCCGGTCACCTCGCGCGAGGTTTCCGACCTCTTCATGCTCGGCATGGGGGCCTACACGCCCCTCGACGGCTTCATGGGCCACGACGACTGGCGCGGCTCGGTCACTCAAATGCGGCTGAGCAACGGCGTCTTCTGGCCGCTGCCGATCACTCTATCGCTGGCGAAGGACATGGCCGACAGCATCGGCGTCGGCGAGGAGGTCGCGCTGGCCGACGGGGAGACGGGCGAGGTCCTCGGCCTGCTGATGGTGCGCGAGAAATATGCAATCGACCGCGACCTGGAATGCAAGCATGTGTTCCGCACGACCGACCCCAAGCATCCCGGGCGTGGAGAAGGTGATGCAGCAGGGCGATGTCAACATCGCCGGCCCCGTCATCGCGCTTTCCGAGGGCGAGTACCCGGCCAAGTACAAGGGCCTTTACCTGCGCCCGGAGGAATCACGCGCCGAATTCACGAGGCGGGGATGGACGCAGGTCGCCGCCTTCCAGACGCGCAACCCCATGCACCGCAGCCATGAGCATCTGGCCAAGATCGCGGCCGAGGTGACGGACGGCGTGTTCATCCACCAAGTGCTCGGCAAGCTCAAGCCCGGCGACATTCCCGCCGAGGTCAGGACGCGCGCCATCCAGGCGATGATCGACAACTACTTCAAGCCCAACATCGCCATCCAGGCGGGCTATCCGATCGAGATGCGCTACGCGGGTCCGCGCGAGGCGCTCATCCACGCGCTGATCCGGCAGAATTTCGGCTGCTCGCACCTGGTCGTCGGACGCGACCACGCCGGCGTTGGAAGCTACTATGGCCCGCTCGACGCCCAGCACATCTTCGACGAGCTATGGGACGGCGCGTTGCTCTGCAAGCCGCTCAAGATCGACGTGACTTTCTATTGCTACAAGTGCGGCGGCATGGCCACCGGCAAGACCTGCCCGCACGACCCCAAGCATCACCTGTCCGTCTCCGGCACGCGCCAGCGCGAGATGCTGTCGAAAGGCGAGGAGGTTCCTGCCGAGTTCAGCCGGCCGGAGGTGGTCGCCATCCTGAGGGCGTACTACCGGAGCTTGGGGACGGCTTAGTGCATGAGATGCGCGGACGCCGAAGGCCTCGCGCGAAGCGGCGAGTACTCCCGCTCCCTGAGCAAACCCACCCAGAAACTCTAGTATTATCAAGATGTCATAGATCACGGCGCCAAATAGAACTTCCTTCCCACAACAAGACTTGGAATTGCCGCCCAGAAGGTTCATAGCGCAATAAGAAATTTTATCGAACGCAATGTTCGTTTCTATCGATGGATGTAGCCCATCAGCGAGCGCTATGAGCGCTTATACTGCACGAATGGTTGACGAGCAGGCGCCCGGGCCGCTACCGTGACTCAAAGAGTGGGCCATCGAGGAAACGCCGGGCAATGCTGACCAGCAATCCCTTCGCCGAGCTTTCGGCATCCGTATCACCCGCCATCATGCAGGCCTACGTGGTCCTGATGGCCCTGCTGGTCGCGGGCGGCACGCTCTTCGACATCATCCACAAAGGCAGCGCCCGGTACTTCTTCGACAACTGGCGGGCGTCCGCCAAGAAGGCAAGCAAGCCGGTCGCCGGCGGCGACATGATCTCCATCGCCGTGCAGACGGCCGTGGTCGACGTGTTGGCCTCGGGCGAGTTCTGCAACGCCCGGCGCAGGGTCGCGCACCTGTTGGGCATGTATGGCTTCGTGATCTACGCCGCCACCACCGCGATCATGGTCTTCGCCTATCCGACGCCGGCAACGCCGACGCCCAATTTGCTCGCCGCGTTGTGGTACATCGGCGCGCTGATGGTTTGCGTCGGCGGCTACTGGTTCTGGTTCTTCATCCGCGTCGACGTCGCCGCAGAAGGCCATTCGCCGTTCCGCTTCGTACGCGCCGACCTGTTCGTTGTTTCGCTGGTCCTGAGCACGACCTTCGCTCTGATCTGGGCTTGGCAGCAGGCAGCGGGCAGCCCCTGGGCAACGGTGTTCCTGGGGCTCTATCTCATCGCCACCACGGTGCTGTTCGGGTCAATCCCGTGGTCCAAGTTCTCGCACATGTTCTTCAAGCCCGCCGCGGCCTTCGAGAAGCGAATGTCCGAGGCAAACGGTACCCGCAGCAACCTGCCGCCTCCCGCCGACGCGCCCGCAAAGTTCGGCACCCCCGTCAAGCACGCACATCACTATTGATCGGCCACGCGCCAGCCTTCGCTCCAGGAGATAAGGGAACACCATGCCGACCTTCGTCTATATGACGCGTTGCGACGGCTGCGGGCACTGCGTCGATATCTGCCCCTCCGACATCATGCACATCGACAAGACCTACCGGCGCGCCTTCAACATCGAGCCCAACATGTGCTGGGAGTGCTACTCTTGCGTGAAGGCCTGTCCACAGCACGCGATCGACTGCCGCGGCTACGCCGACTTCGCCCCTCTCGGTCACAGCGTGCGCGTGCGCCGGGAGGAGGACAAGGGCACGATCTCGTGGAAGATCAAGTTTCGCGACGGCCGCGAGAAGGATTTCGTCTCGCCGATCAGAACGACGCCCTGGGGATCGATCCCTTCGCCGTCCGAACTCGCCCGGCCGACCGCTGAGATGATGAAGTCCCAGCACCTCGCGCATGAACCCGATGCCCTGAACGTTCCCGCCCTGCCGGCGCTGCAACCCAATCAACTCAAGCAAGGACTGGTGTGATGCGTCGCCGCAAGACTGTTTACGTAGATTGCGACATCCTTGTCGTCGGTGGCGGCATGGGCGGGTGCGGCGCCACCTACGAGTCCAGGTACTGGGGTCGCGATCTCAAGATCGTGTGCGTCGAGAAGGCCAACATCGAGCGCAGTGGCGCCGTCGCGCAGGGCCTCTATGCCATCAACTGCTACATGGGCATGCAGTGGGACGAGAACCAGCCTGAAGACCACGTTCGTTACGCCCGCACCGACCTCATGGGTCTGGTGCGCGAGGATCTCGGCTACGACATCGCCCGCCACGTCGACTCCACGGTGCACAAGTTCGAGGAGTGGGGCCTGCCGATCATGCGCGACCCCAAGACCGGGCGGTACCAGCGCGAAGGCAAGTGGCAGATCATGATCCACGGCGAGAGCTACAAGCCCATCGTCGCGGAGGCCGCGCGCAAGGCCGCCACCGAGGTCTACAACCGCATCATGGTGACCCACCTGCTGATGGATAAGTCGGGCAAGCGGGTCGCCGGCGCGGTCGGCTTCAATGTGCGCACCGGCGATTTCCACGTTTTCCGCGCCAAGGCGGTGATCGTCGCCGCCGGCGGCGCCTCGCACATCTTCAAGCCGCGCTCGGTCGGCGAGGGCATGGGGCGCACCTGGTACGCGCCATGGAGCAGCGCATCCGCCTACGCCTTGCCGATCCAGGTCGGCGCCAAGATGACGCAAATGGAGAACCGGATCGTCCTCACGCGCTTCAAGGACGGCTACGGTCCGGTCGGCGCCTACTTCCTGCACCTCAAGACCTACACGCAGAACGCCTATGGCGAAGAGTACGAGTCGAAGTGGTACGACGACACCAAGGCCCTTGTCGGCGACTACATCGACCAGCACCCGGTCCCGACCTGCCTGCGCAATCACGCCATTCTCAGGGAGGTCGCGGCCGGTCGCGGTCCCATCCGCATGGTGACCAAGGAGGCCTTCCAGGACCCCCACAAGGAGACGATCGGCTGGGAGAACTTCCTCGGCATGACCATCGGCCAGGCGGTCGTGTGGGCCTCGCAGAACATCGATCCCAAGCACACCAATCCCGAGCTGACCACGTCGGAGCCTTACGTCATGGGCTCGCACGCGACTTGCTCAGGGCGCCTGGGCGAGCGGTCCGGAAGACTATGCGCCAGCCGAATACCAATGGGGCTACAACCGCATGATGACGGTCGAGGGCCTTTTCGGGGCCGGCGACACCATCGGCGGCACGGCCCACAAGTTCTCGTCGGGCTCGTTCACGGAAGGGCGCATCGCCGCCAAGGCCGCGGTCAAGTACGTGACCGAGAAGGGCAGGGACCAGCCGCAGGTGAGCGACGGAGAAATCGAGGACCTCAAGAAGGTCGTGTACAAGCCAATGGAGCACTACCAGACCTATCGCAATGAGATCGTCGCCGGCACGGTTTCGCCCAGCTACATCCTGCCGATCCACGCCCTGCAGCGTCTCGAGAAGATCATGGACGAATATTGCGGCGGCATCAGCGTGAACTACATGACCAACGAGCCGCTGCTCACCCGCGGGCTCGAGCTGCTGGGCATGCTGAAGGAGGACGTCGCCTGCCTTGGTGCCGAGGACCTCCATCAGCTTCAGCGCGCCTGGGAGCTGCAGCACCGGCTGCTGGCTTCCGAATGCGTCACCCAGCACACGCTGTTCCGCAAGGAGACGCGCTGGCCGGGCTACTACTACCGGGGCGACTATCCGAAGCTGGACGACAAGGATTGGCATTGCTTCACCCTGTCCCAGTACGATCGGGATTCGGGGAAGTGGGCGATGGAGAAGGCTCCCGTCTATCACATCGTCGACTGATTGCGCGATCGGCGCCCGTGGCCTCGGGTCTTTCCGCCCAGCAGCGCCGGCGACCACCCGCTCGTTCGTTGCGACGACGGGCGGGCGGGAAAGCATGGTGCAGCGCGTCCTCGCAATCCGGAGAGTTGCAGCTGCTGCGACACGGCCGCGCTCCGCCGGCACGTCCCGTCAGCGGACGTTCCGCGCGTGGGGCCCCGAGAGACGACGTGACGTCACCATGATCATCGCGCAGATCTCCGATACCCATATCGCCTTGGATGCACCGGACGCCGATCGGCGGCTGTCGGATCTTGCGCTCACCGTCGCCGACATCAACCAGCTCGACCCGCTCCCCGATGCGATCGTGCACACGGGAGATATCGCCCACAACGGCGGCCGAGACGAATACGCGCGGGCCGTATCGACCCTGGCGAAAGCACGCGCGCCCGTGTACGTGCTGACTGGAAACAGAGACGATAGGGCGAACTTGCGCGAGGCATTCTCCGGGGGCGGATATCTCCCGCCAGATTCCGGCTTCGTCCAGTATGCAATCGACAGCTATCCGGTAAGACTGATTGCTCTCGACACTCAAAGCTCGGGCAACAAAGGTGACTTTTGCGCCGATCGGCTCAGGCATCTGGCCGGCTTGATCGAAGCGGAAACCACCAAGCCGATTGCGGTATTCACGCACCATCCGCCCTTCCTGGTGACGGAGGGACCGGACCCCTTTCATTTCGAAAGCCGGCAGGCAATGTCGCTGCTCCGCAGCGCCTTGCAGCGGTCCGGCCGGGTCGCCGCGATCTTCAGCGGCCATGTCCACCGCGCAGCTTCCGGCGATGTCGCGGGCATCCCTGCATCCGTGATGCCGGCAATCGCGACGACGCTGCGCTACGGCCAATACCCCGATCATGTGAAGAGCCGTCCGGTCTACCAGATCCATCGGTTTGATCCCGCCTGGGGGTTTTCCAGCGCGTCGCGGATTGCCGGAGACGAGCGCCGCTGAGCTGAAATTCGGGCCGGACCCGCGGCCCCGACCGCCTGGGGCAGCGCCTTGAGGAGAGCTGTTCCCCGCTCATTCATCCGCATTTACCTTGCACGAGAGCCCCACTCGCGCGGGTACCCGGCCACATTACGATGCCCGTGAAGGGGGTATCCTCGAAGCACTACGATTGCCCTCTGCACGACACCCGATGACGTCGGCTAATCTTGCCGATGCACGCGAGCGTGCGTGGCGCGGCGATGGCGCCGTGAGCGCGGAGGGGCGGGGTGCGATTCGCCACGGGGCTGGGTGATCGATTTCACCCAAAGGGCGGTAGCTTGTCTGCACGTCACGGGAGCGCTTACCGAATGATCGCGGTGATCGAAGTGTCGGCAGAAGCACTTTACGTCCTGACGCGCGCCGTCGGGCATCCTGCGAACATCTGAATGTGCGGCATCAACGGCATCTTCGCCTATCACTACGCGGCCAATCCGATCGACCGCGCCGAGCTGCGTCGGACGCGCGACCATATGGCGGCGCGCGGGCCCGACGGCACGGGCGAGTGGATCGCGGCGGATGAGCGCGTCGGCTTCGGGCACCAGCGGCTCGCCATCATCGATCTGAGCGAAGCCGGCATGCAGCCGATGGCGACCGCCGACGGCAAGCTGATCGTAACGTTCAATGGGGAAGTGAGCAACCAGCGCTCCCTTGCCATCGCGTTGACGGCCATCCGGGAAAGGATGGCGAACATGATGCCCACGGGAAGCATCAGTAACCCTACCCCGGGCCAGCCGAAGTTCCAGTAGAGCTCGGCCGGAATGCCGGGGCTGATCGAGGAGATGCCCTCCTGGCCCGTCGCAGCCGTGTAAAGGTTGCGCCCCGTGGCCGAGAGGTCAGGTTTGTCCGGCCACAGCACGCGCGGCACCATTGCGGCCAACGCATTCTCGAACGTGTCGCCGCGACGCCCGAAGTCGTGCCACGCCACGACCATCGTGCCGACATTCATGTAGCTCAGCCGGGAAAAGGCGACCTGGATCTCCGTGTTGCCCTGACGGCTTTCCGCATCGCCCGCCACGTAGCGCGAAAGGATGTTCCAGCGCTGCTCCAGGGTCGCTATTTGCACGCCGCCACCTGCTATGGCGGCCTGCTCGCGGCCATAGCCGATCATGGGCGCAAGCAGCGCGAAGACGACCACCGCGACCGCGCCGCCGGCCCCCAGGCGCACCAGGCTCGGGCGATGATGGTAGACCCCCAGCAGCACGAATAGAATCGTGCCGAGCACCTCGCCCTTGCTGAACGTGAGAGTGCCGACCAGCAACTCGATGACGATCAGCGCCCCCGCGAGCAGCAGGAGAGCAGGACCGCGCCTCAAGGCAATGATCACGAGCAGCATGAGGCCTGCCGGGTAGATTCGCCCCAGCGTCGTAACGAAGGACGGCAGAAAGCCCTCGCCAAACCCAAAGATGAATGGAATCACGAGTCCGTAACGGGCGAAACCCCCGACCAGGAGGAACGTCACGGCAAGCACTTGCAGCGATCCCTCCTCGTCCGTCCGGCGCGGGACGCGGGAGCGAGAAAAATGTAGTGCTGCAATTTGCGTTCCGAGCAATAGAGCAATCAGCGCCAGCACATTGATCAAATTCACCTTGAGGATGTCCTCGTCGGTGAACAGATAAATATTCTGCATATAGATGCGCGTGGCATCGTTGACGATATACGGCACCAGGGCCCCGAAGCCGTAGTAGACCGCGTAGGCCACGCGCAGCCACCACAAAGGGGTCCAGATTGCCAGCGGATCGGCGGCCAGCAGCGCCCGGCACGTCATTGCCATGATGGCGATGACACCAAGCCCGGCAACGACGTTTGCCGTAACAGGGGTGATGAGACCGTCGTGGACGTAGGCAAGAAGCAGAAAGCCGAGCAGACCTCCGAGCAGGCCCAACTCGACCCTCGTCGCGCGCACCGCCGGCGCGCTCACGTCCGCGCTGCGCGGCGGCCCCGGCTGCAGATGAAGACCGTCGCGCAACCCTGCGCTCTCCTCCGCCCCTGCCCCGTCACGCACCCGCGGCAAAGATCGCCGCTGCCAACCTCATTGGGCGTAGCACCCCGGCCCCTGGGTCGCAAGCTGCCCGCATGGCAGCGACCCACGGGAACCCCGGCGCTGTGTGCCCACCTGTGCTCTGTGATCTCCCCGCACCAAGCCGGCATCGTCGCAGATTAAGGTTTCTTCTTCGAAGAAGGGCGCGTCTCCGCCCGCCGGCCCCGAGCGCCCTACCCCCGGCATCGCGATCGCCACGCGGACCAAGCGATGCTAGTCGAGCCTGAACCCCTTTTCCCGCACGTAGCTGCCCCAATCCGCACGCTCTGGCACTGCATACTGGCGCACCTTGTCCTCCGACCAGCCGTAGAAGTCTGCCGTCCCGAACAAAGCCGTCGCGCGTTGCGCGCGGATCGGCTGCGCCGCCGCGCGGCGGCGGTCGTAGGCATCGACCGTGTCGCGGATGCCGTCTTCCTTGAAACGGCCGTGGTGCACGGTCGCCGACAGCGGCAAACGCAAGCTCAGACGAGCCTCATGTGCCGGCCAGCCGAGGCCGAGCCCGGCCACCGGGAATACATGCTCCGGCAGGCCCAACAGCTCGCTCACCTCACGGGCGTGGTTGCGGATGGCGCTGATGCAGGCGCAGCCGAGCCCCGCCGCCTCGGCCGCCAGCACGAAGGTGGACAGCGCGATGCCCGCATCGACGGCGGCATTGAAGAAGGCATCGAGATGATCGTTGGCAAACGGCTTGCCGCGCCACTGATGCAGCTGGCGCTGCCGGCGGTTGTTGCCGCAAAACACGAGAAGCGCCGGCGCGCTCGGGATCCACTCCTGGGCCAGCGGCCCGGTCGACAGCAGCTCGTCGATGCGGGCGCGCGCCGGCTCCTCCACGATGACGATGTCACGCTGCTGCAAGTCGCTCTTGGTGGGCGCGCACAGCGCCAGCGCACACAAGGTTTCGATCAGCTCCGGCGCCACCGGTCGCTCGGCAAACCGCCTGCACGAGCCGCGGGCCGCCAATCGGTGCCAGGTCTCCGGGCAGCTCTGAGGCCAGCGATCGGGCCCCTGCCCCGCCGGTATCGCCGGCACATCCTCGCCAAACCGCTGAGCCAGTGTTGCCCGCATCCCCTTGTCGCCATCGTTCATCTGCTTTTCCTCCCTGTCGGGCCTGTCGCGGCGTGGCGAGCCGTAGGCTGACCGCAGCCGGGTGTCGCGCGGTCGCTCTACGGCCGATGCTGCATGAAATCCATCCCCGGAGATACTACCGTCACTTCCGCAACGCGAGCTGCCGACAACGGCGGCAGCGGGAGACGGCCATGGATGCAAAGCGCGAGAGAGTGCCACTCGGCCAATTATGTGATACCGGTAATCAATTGTCGCGGAACACGTCTTGTCGGCGCCGGCCGAAGCGCATGGCAGCATCCCAAAGAGTCCGCGCATCGGGAGGACGAGGGTCAGCTCAGTCAAGCGCCGCATGGAGAATGTCGGATGAACGTCCTCGTTATTGGCGGCGCCGGGCTGATCGGTCGAGGGCTTGTGACAGAATTGCAGGCGCGCGGAGAGCGCGTCGCGGATTTATCGTTGCCCGGTGCAAGCCCCGCCCCCAGCTTGGCACCCACCAACGTCTTCAGGGCCGATATCTCGGATGCCACCGCGGTCGCTGCAGCGGTCGCAAGCTTTGCTCCGGACGTGATCGTGCACCTCGCGGCGATGCTCCAATACACGTGCGAGCTCAATCCCGCCGGTGCCATCGCCAGCAATGTCGTCGGCACCCTCAACGTGCTCGAGGCGGCGGTTCGCAGCGGGGTCCGCCGCGTGGTCTTCGCCAGCTCGAATGCCGCCTATGGCGAGCGCCACGATCTGATGCGCGAGGACGATCCAGTCCCAGTGAACCTGTCTCTATATGGCGAGACGAAGCGCCTCGGGGAGATGCTGGGGCTGCGCTACAAGCATCTCCATGGCCTCGAGTTCGTGGCGCTGCGCTACTCCGGCGTAATCGGTCCCGTCGCTGTCGCCTCGCGCGGGATGGCGTTCGCGCGCCAGTGCTTGATCAACACCGCGGACGGTCGGGATGCCAGCCTCGACTTCGTAAGCGGCGACGAGACCTGCCACCTGACCCATGTCGATGACGCCGTGACCGCCACGCTCGCCGCCATCACGCACCCGGCCCCAAGCCACGTGGTCTACAATGTGGCGGGTCCCGATGGGAATTTCGTCAGCCTGCGCGAGCTTCACGCCGCCGTTCGCAGGTACGCCCCGGGGGCCGGGAAAGCGACCTTCTCCGGACGGGCACGCAGCGCCGGCCCAGTCGATACCTCGCGGCTGCGCCATGATCTGGGCGTCGCTCCGGCCGTCGACCTGGAGCGAGGGATCGCCGCCATTCTTGGCCCTTCCCCGCGCGAGATGCGTTGAAGGCATTTGGCGGCGCAACACGAGCCCATTGACGCATTTCCTTACGCGGGCTATTTAATTACCTATTGTAAGCAATCTGAGGAAATGACCATGGCACGCGACGCCTATCCGATGCCCCCGGGCGCCATCGATCATCCGACGGTCTGGCGCGGCGATCAATTCGAGGGACGCGACAACCTCGTGATGCAGATGTCGGGCGCCATGATCGCCGACATCAAGGCGGCGCTCGCAGGCGTCAAGGCGCGCGGACTAGAGGCGACGCACTTCACGCGAGAGGATTTTCCGCTCCCGAACTCGGCAGCGGAGATCAAGGCCATCCTCGAGGCGATCGAGGGCGGCCGCGGCTTCTCTCTCGTGCGGGGCTTTCCGATGGAGGGCGTCAGCGACGAGGACGCGGAACGGATCTTCTGGGGGCTCGGCACCCACCTCGGCACGGCCGTGTCGCAGAACTCCTACGGTCACGTTCTGGGCCACGTCCGCAACATCGATCTGAACATCAACCAGACCAACGTGCGCGGCTATCAGACGACGGTGCAGCTCGCCTATCACAACGACCAGAGCGACGTGATCGCCCTGATGTGCATCCGTCCGGCGAAGTCGGGAGGGCAATCCAGCCTCGTCTCAGTGGGCGCTGTCTACAACGAGATGCGCCGCCAGCGGCCCGACCTCGTGGCCGAGCTGTTCCAGCCCTTCTATATCGACCGCCGCGGGGAGCTCGGACGCGAGGACGAGGGCGATGAGCCGCACTACGCCATGCCGGTCCTGAGCTATCACAAGGGCCTGCTCAACGCGCGCTACATCCGCGGCTACATCATGTCCGCGCAGCGCTTTCCCGAGGTGCCGCGTCTCACCGACAAACAGCTCGCCGCGCTCGATCTCTTCGACGAGCTCTCGAAGAGCCCGGGCATGGCCCTGGACTTCTACATGCAGCCGGGCGATCTGCAGCTCGCCAACAATTACGCCGTTTTCCATTCGCGCACGAGCTTCGAGGACTTCACCGAGGTCGAGAAGCGCCGCCACTTGCTGCGGCTCTGGCTGTGCATCCCCAACAGCCGCGAGCTGCCGCCGTGCTTCGAAAAGCGCTTCGGGAGCTGCAAGCCGGGCGCCGTCCGCGGCTGGATCCCGGCGCGTCGCAAGGCTGAGGATGCACCGCGCGAGGAGTTCCAGCTCGAACGGCTCTAGGGAGGCGAGAGAGGCGGACGGGTGCGCCGCGGCACATGGCCTCAGCTCATCCGTCAACAATCCGATTACCTTCCGAAAAGAAGCCGGCCGCCCGGATTCCTCGACGAGCCCGCGGCGAAAGTCCGGGTCCAGGGAGGAAGGCGCATTGATGGCGTTACAGAAGGCGGCTCGCGGCCTGCTCTTCGTGTGCGCCCTGGCCATGGTGACCTATCACATGGTCGGCTCGCAGATGGTGCTTGTCGGCTACGTCGAGAACCAGGCGATCCACCTGGCATTCCTGCTGGTCGTCATCTTCCTGGGCGCCGTGACGAAAGCAAAGTCGGGGCCCGCGCTGGCGCTCAATGCTCTCTTCGCGATCGCAGGCTTGCTGGCTGCGTCCTACGTCTACTTCAACGTGCAGCACCTCGAGGAGGTCGTCGGCTTTCCGGAGCGGATCGATGTCATTGTCGGCGTTGTCATCATCGTCCTCGTGATCGAGGCGACACGCCAGGGTTGGGGCATCATCCTGCCGATCGTTGCCTGCATCTTCGTGGCCTATTTCCTGTTTGGGCATCATATCGGCGGGCCCCTCAACCACCGCGATTTCAACTTCGACTACGTCGTCTCCTACCTTTCGATAGGCCTCAGTGGCATCTTCGGGCAGTTCCTCTCGATCTCGGCAGACCAGGTCTTCCTCTTCGTTGTCTTTGGCTCGCTCCTCTCCGTAATCAAGGTCAATGACCTGTTCTTCGAGGTCGGCAAGGCCGCAGGGCGCGTTCTCAAGGGTGGGCCGGGCCAGACCGCGGTCATCTCCAGCTCGCTCGTCGGCACCGTAACGGGCGCCGCCGTTGCCAATGTCGCGATTACAGGCGCCTTCACCATTCCGTTCATGAAACGGGTCGGGTACCGGCCCGAACAGGCCGGTGCCATCGAAGCCACCGCGTCGACGGGCGGGCAGATCATGCCGCCGGTCATGGGCGCCTCGGCATTCTTGATGGCTTCATTCCTCGGCGTTCCCTATGCCGACGTCATGGTGGCGGCCGTCATTCCGGCCATCCTCTACTACTGGTGCGTCACCCTCGGCGTGCAATTCATTTCGATCAACTCGCGCATAGAGGCGCCGGCCGAGAGGATAGACCGCGCGCTTATCCTCCGTCGCGCGCCGGTGTTCCTGATCCCGCTTGCCGTGCTCATCGTGCTCTTGTCGCAGCACTACAGCCCGAGCCTCGCGGCCTTCTGGACCATCGTGCTTTCGATCGTGCTGGGCTTTGCCCAAAAGGATACGCGGCCGCAGATCGGCGAGTTGCTGCGCTGTCTCGCCGACGGTGCCGTAGTCGGGGCGCAGATCGGCATCTCGCTCGCCATCGTCGGCTTGATGGCACAGACGCTGATCACGACCGGTCTCGGCTCCAAGATCGCTGGCCTGGTCGAGCTGCTGAGCGGCGGCAGCGTCATCGTTGCGCTGCTGATGACGATGCTCGTGTCGCTGGTGTTGGGCTGTGGCGTACCGACCGCAGCCGCCTACGGGCTTGTTGCGATCGTGGTGGTGCCGACGCTCGTCAAGCTCGGCGTGACGCCGATCTCGGCACATTTCTTCGCGTTCTATTTCGCGGTCATCTCGGCGGTGACGCCGCCGGTGGCGCTCGCCGCGCTCGCCGGTGCCGGCATCGCGGGTGCAAGCTATCTCAAGACATCGCTGCAGGCCTTCATCCTCGCGATCTCCGGCTTCATCATCCCCTTTCTCGCCGTGTTCAATCCGGCCATCGTCTTTGCGGCAGACAGCTGGGAGTGGGCCATCGGCACGGCCATCGCCGTCCCCATAGGGCTGACCGCGCTGACGGCTGCAATCTACAACTGCGGCCTCATCCCTTTCACATTGGGCGAAAGGCTGCTCGCGTGCGGGGCAGCCGCCATGATGTTTGGATACGCGGTCTTTCGCCATCATGAGGAAATCCCGGTCGAGTATCCGATGATGGTGATTGGCGCGGCGCTGTTCGCGATGCTGATGTGGCGGCAGATCGATCGCCAGAGGCAACTTGCGGCCGTCGGCGCGGCGAAACCCCTCCCGGCGGCTGCGGGCCAGCCTTTGACAGTCAGCGCCATAGCAAGCCCGGGGGAACAACAGCAGTAGCACCAGGAAGGGAGAGAAACATGGCCCATATGACGACGACAACGAAGCGCAGGACGAACGCTTGGTTGCAGCCGGCCGTCGCGGCACTGGCAGCGACGGCGCTGGCATTCGGCAGCAGCGCTGCCATCGCGCAGCAAAAGCAGGAGGCCACCGTCAGCGTGCTCAGCGCGCCGTTCGGAACGGCCGCCTATGTGCTCTGCAATGCCCTCGAACAGATCTCGAAGAAGGAGAACTCTCCAGTCAAGATCGTCGCCTCGGAGAGCCCGGGCTATCTTTTCAACATCAGGAAGCTCGATGCGGAACCGGCTCTCCGGAAGACGACGATCGTCGGCTCCGGTCCGGCACTTCTCGGTCTCGCGACCTCCGGCGCCAAGCCGTTCAAGAAAAAGTTCAACAAGCTCAAGCTCATCGGCAACATGTCGATTGTCGCCGTCTGGCTGGCGAGCACCAACGACAAGATCAAGTCCGGCAGTGATGTTGCGGGCAAGCGCATCGCACTCGGCAAGGCCGCGCAGATCAACTGGGCCGTGCTGCCGCTCGCGGTCGTCGAGAACGGCTGGGGGGTCAAGGTGAACGTCCAATACCTCGGGCCGAAGCCCGCAATCGCGGCTCTGCTCGACGGCAAGGCGGATCTCGCGGTCGTCGGCGGCTATATCAATCCGGCGCAGACGAAGCTGGCGCTTGCTCCGCCGACCCTCGAACTGGTCGCGGCGGGTCGCAAGCTTAGCCATATTCCGTTCGGCACGGACGCCGTGAAGAAGACGGAAGGGGCCGGCTATCGCATCACGCCCTACACAATACAGCCGGGCGGCGTCGACGGGCTGGACAAGCCGCTCGAGACGTTCATCGACACGTCCTCCTGGACCGTCGATGCGACCTTCCCCGAGGATGTCGCCTACGAGGTGACGAAGCTGATCATCAACAACGTCGCGAAGTTCGGCGAATATCACGCCGTCGGCAAGCTGATATCGCAAAAAGGCCTCGTCTATGGATGGAAGACCGACGACATCCATCCGGGCGCGCTCAAGGCCTACAGGGAAGCCGGGATCATCAAGTAGACCCGCCAGGCGGGCCTGGAGGAGCCCCCTCCGGGCCCCACCCTATCAGCCGAGACGAGTCTCTATCCGATTTCGCCGATCCCCTGGCTGAGGACGAAGGAATCGAGGGCAAGCCAAGCGCCCGCACGGTCGCTTGAAAGTGCGCTCAACACGGGCTCGGTCTCCGGCCGACGGGCAAGGCACGATGCGAGGCTTGCGCGGACGCCTTCCACGTAGGCCGGGACCTGGATGAGCGGACCGGCCAACACGATGGCCTCCGGGTCGACGACGGCGACGACGGTCGCGACTGCCTCGCCGAGCCGCGTGCCGGCGTTCTGGAAGGCGGAGATGGCCTTGCTGTCGCCTGCAGAGGCCCGCGCCATCGCCCGCTCGAGAAGCCGCGCGCTCTCCACGCCATGCTCCACCGGACTGATGCGGCGCCTGACCAGCCTGAGCCCCGTGAGCACGGCGTGGCCCGAGGCCACAGTGTCGAGGCAGCCGACCCGCCCGCAAGTGCAGATCTCGCTGGCCCCGGCAACGGGCATGTGGCCGATCTGGCCGGCGGCGGCAGCACTGCCCTTGATGAGCCGGCCACCCGAGAGGATGCTGGCCCCGATGCCCAGCGCCGCGTTGATGAGCAGCACGTCGCGCTTGCCGCGGGTCTGGCCGACCTCGGCCTCCGCCAGATTGAGTGCGTGATGCAGGCTTTCGACGCGCACCGGCAGCGCAAGCGCCTTTGCGAGACGCTGGCCGAGCGGCACGTCCCGCCATCCGATATTGGAAGAGCGCACGACAACGCCGCTGGCGGGGTCCGTGATGCCCGCGACGGCAGCCCCGAAGCCCGCGACACGTTTTGGGTCGATGCCAGCCTGCTTGATCAGGCGCCTGGCCTCCCTGATGGCGAGGTCGATCGCACGCTCGGCGTTGCCGACGCCGAGAAGGTCGAGCTTCAGCCGCGCGATGGGATGAGCGTCGAGACCGCTCAGCGACAACCACTGCTCGTAGGCGCCGACGCCCAGACCAAGCACGTAGCTGCCGCTGGGCGGCAGCTCGAGGTCGATGAAGCGGCGCCCCGGCCGGCCCTCCTGGACCAGCGGCAGACCCTCGCTGAGCAGCCCCTCGTCGATCAACTCGCGCGTGATCCTGGAGATGGCAGCCTCGGTGAGCCCGGTCGCCGCGGCAAGCCGCGTACGCGACGCCGGCCCAGACCGAAAAACATGCCGCAGAATGAGCCCGCGGTTATGGCGCCGCATGGTGTCCGGCGACGCCCCCTCGCTCAATGACCTGCCCACACAAACTCCTGGATTATCCTGTTTTCCATCCGCCGAGTAGCAAGGCCACCGCAGAGGGTCAACGCGACCGTTTCGGGGAAGACAAACAACGATCAATGCCACCTCCGCAAGCCAGTCGGCCGCCCTCCGCGCGGGCTGCATGCTTGCTCGGCGCCGTCGCACCCTTGACAGGCCGCGGCCCAGGGGATCGGTAGATGCTCAACGTGGGACGTGCCTCTGGACTTGCAGCCCCGCGGGTTCTCGCATGGGGGAATTTGCACGAGGTGTCGGACCTGCTGGGAGTGCCGATCGACGCGCGGCTCGGCGTCGCCCTGATCGCTGTGGTGATCGGCGGCTTGTTGCGTGGCTTCGTTGGCTTTGGTTCCGCGTTGATCTGCGTACCTGTGTTCACGCTCGTGCTAGGTCCGCATGCCGCCATCGCGGTCAGCAATGTGATGTCCCTGCCGGCCGTGTTCCAGCTGTTGCCGGAGGCGATCCGCCGAGCCGAACGACCCTTCGTCCTGCCGATCTGCCTTGCGACATTCCTCGCCGCGCCGGTGGGAACATGGGCTCTGGTTGTCGCCGACCCCGCCTTGATGACAATCGCGATCTCGGCGCTCGTCCTCCTCATGGTTGCCATCCTTGCCAGCGGATGGCGGCTCAGTGGCACCATTGGCATAGGCAAACTGATAGCTGCCGGGATTGCCGGCGGCCTCGTCCAGGGGGTCGCCGGCGTAGGCGGGCCGCCGGTCGTCAGCATGGCGCTCTCGCGGCCAGGCGACGCCGCCCAGCAGCGTGCGAACGTGCTGGCTTTGATGACGGCCGTCGCGCTTTCGGCGATCCTGCCGCTGCTCTACTACGGGCTATTCACACGGCAGACGTTGATCGTCGGTTTGGTGCTCATTCCACCCTACTCGGTGGCAACCGCCGTTGGCGCCCGCTATTTCGTGCTCGGCGGCCAGCGGCACTATCGCCGAGCCGCGCTCGCGACGCTGGCGGCAATCGCCATCGCGACACTGATCGCGTCACTACGCAACTACCTGCAGCACTGACAGCAAGACGCACGAGGCGTCCCGGATGCCTCGGCAGCCCTGGGCGGGCAGGGGATCTTCCTTCCTTGTGCCGTCTCCGCGCCGCGGCGGATGCATGACGCACAGCCTCGCCGCGAACGACATTGCCGACCGGTACGCATCATCCAAGCCATTGAAATATCTGGTGAGCCCGGTTGGGATCGAACCAACGACCACCTGATTAAAAGTCAGATGCTCTACCGCTGAGCTACGGGCCCGTTCGCCTGAGAAACCGCGTGGATACAGGCCTTTGGCGGGGGTGGCAAGTGGACAGAACGAGACAGGAACGGAGGCGATCGTGGTGCAGAGAGGCCCATCAAAGCCCCATCACGGCTCACTTGTTGGTGACAGCCAACCCGGGCCCCACCTTGTAGGCGTCGAGGCAAGCAGCAGCCACGGCAGCAGGCCGCTGCAGGCTTCGGCTTCGGCGATGTCCTGTGACGCTCATCCGTGGCCTGCCACTCGATGGTCATGGGGCCCTACACCACCACCAGAGCAAGATCGTTTCTGATCGAAGCACTTCGCTTCGATCATGAAACGTGAATCTTTCTCAACATATTGAATAGAGCAGGATTCACGCTTCGGCAGAAACGTCGCCATCGAGGCAAGGCGATTCCATCCGAAGCGATCCTGCTCCAGGTGCACGACGGCTGCGAAACGACGTCGCTTCAAAACTGCCGGATCCGGTTCTGCACGCGCCGGCACGTTTGCGACCATTCCTTCTTCGTCATGTGCGTGCCGCGATCCCACATGCGCTCGCAGTCCGCGATTGCGGCTTCAAGACTGGTTCGCTTGGATACGGCCTCGGTCGCGGACGGTGCGGCCTTTGTCGGCGGCGGCGCCACCACTTCAGCCAACGCGATGCCCGTACCCAAGCAGACGGTGATAGCCGCCAGGATGATGGAATTCATTTCAGACTACCTCTGGCGCCGACATGGCATTGGGTCGGCTTTGGGGGAAGCGGGTGAAAGTGAGAGTGGTGGAGCCACTGACTGCATTGACGCGGACGGCGCCGTCCGACTGGTAGGCGTCGGCGGCAACGATCGTCGACGCCAAGAGAGCAGGCGCAATAGTCCGCGTATGTTGCATGATTTTCACAGCAAGCCTGGCATTCCTATTTCGCTATGACAGGAATTGGCTCATCGAGCCTGCCTGCATCGCTTGCTGTCTCGGCATCCTTTTTCTTGGCCGCCTCGAGGTCGCAGGGATCAATTGCGACGACTTGCTTTGCGGCATAGCCGTATCGCGGCGAGGGCAACACGATCGTCGTCGACACGCGCCGGTAGGCGACGAGCGCTGGGGCGTCGATCAACTCTTCGATCGCCTCTACGGCGTAGGTCCCCGGTCTTTGCTCTTCCTGGATACCGGGGAGAGAGAAAGGGTGCAGAAAGGTCACCAGATCTCGCCTTGTTCGCTGCAACATGGCCTCCTCCTCTTACCCCAAGTCCGTCGCGGGTCTTGCATGGCATACCGCTCCGCACCCTCGTGCGGCGAAGCCCGCTTTGGCGCGACGTGATTCAGTCGCTTCGGTCATGGCCGGCGGGAGCGTAGGTGCCGTTGGAGCACTTCTCCAATGCCCTGCGGTTCACGATCGTGATCTTGCTGCGGCGCGTTTCAATGAGCCCCGCCTTTTCCAGGCCTTGCAAAGCGACGGTAACGCCAGGCCGACGCGTGCCCAGCATCAAGCTCAGGAATTCGTGCGTAAGGGGCAACGTTTCGCCATCGATGCGATCGTCGGCCATCAAGAGCCAGCGCGCAAGTCGTTCCTCGATCTTGCTGCGCCCGTTGGCGAGCGCCGTTGTCATTGCCTGGTGCAGGAACGCGTTTGCATAGCGCAGCATGGGGCGATGCAAAGTCGCGCTCCGCTCGAGCGCGTTGCGCAAGTCGGCGGCGCTGATGCGCTGACCACGGCCGGCGACCTGAATGTAGGTCGCATATTGCGCTCGATCGCTTCCCAGCACGATTGCCAGGCCGGTCATGCCTTCGCGTCCGATGATACCGACCTCGATGCCCGGCTTGCCCGAACCATTGGCTACCACGGAGGCAAAACCGGCTTCGATAAAGTAGACTTGGTCAATGCGTCTTTTGCGGGCCTCGAGTGACTTCCTCACTGGAAGATCGACGGGGTCGAGGTGAGGTTCAAGCAGACCGTAGTCCTCGCGCGAAAGGCGCGACAGGATGCGGTTCGACGTATTGCTGCGGGAGGGGGTTTCCGGCATCACTCTTCCCTTGGAGGGGCAAGAGCACCAGCCGTCTCTCAAGCGTCCGCGCCCTAGAAGTCGGCGGACGACGCGCACACTCGACCACATTCTTCGATAAAACGCTAGGATTCCCGGAAAAGTACGATACGATACATTCGTGATGGAGCGCGGTGCGGATTGCACACGTTCCTGCTCATGCCGCGTTCCGCAGGACGCCGCGACTGTCGCCGGGATGGCGACGTTTTCAGCAATAAAATGTCGGAGAAATCGGCCCTTGCGCACCGGAGCGCATGTCGCCGGGACATGGCCACTGCGCGAGGAGACGAAGGCATAGATGCGAGAACCACACGCACTGCCACAATTGCCGATTGTCGGGCGCTGGCTTCGCCGCCCCAGAAGGCGAATGCTGAGGATATTGCGTCGAGCGAGATCGCGAATCCTGGCGGCGTACCACGACACCATGATGATGTGGGCGATTGCGGCGTGGCGCGGCCCCTGGCGCTGACGGACATGCCACGGCAAAAGTCAGCGCAGAGATACAGCAATGATCCGACGATCAAAATCGGAGGCCGGTCTGACTCGGCGGGACAGAGTGCCAGCCTATGTCATGTGAACGCGGCGCAGTTCCCTTAGCGAGATCAAGCGCCGGCGTTCCTCATCCCACAGCACGAGCCGTACGCATCCAACGCTCTGAAAAAGCGTGAGCCGGCAGATGCCTTTGAGTTCGGGATGGTCGCGCAAGACGCGCGGCAGCCGGTAATACGGAATGCGGCTGGAAAGATGGTGCACGTGGTGTAGCCCGATGTTGGCGGTGAACCATCGCAGCACATGTGGCAGGTCATAATACGAGCTGCCATGAAGCGCCGCCTCGTGAAAGGTCCAACGGGGAGTATCTGCCCAAAACGTGTCCTCGAACTGGTGTTGGACGTAGAACAGCCAAACCCCGATCGACGCTGCCAGCAGGGTCACCGGCAGATGCACCATCAAGAACGGCCGTGCACCAATGAGCCAGACAACCGCCCCCGCGAGAAGCGCGATTCCCGCGTTGGTGGCCATCGTGCTGAGCCAGGGGACCCATTCCCCGCGCATGCCGCCAACCGGCAGACGGTGTGCTACGAGGAACAAATAGGCTGGTCCGATCCCGAACATGACGATCGGATTGCGATAAAGCCGATAGCGCAGCCGTCCGCAGCGCGACAGCGAAAGATACTCCCGTACGGTGAGCGTGGTGATATCGCCGATGCCGCGGCGGCCGAGATCCCCAGAACTGGCGTGATGGATGGCATGGCTCCGCCGCCAGAAATCGTAGGGCGTTAGCGTCAGCGTGCCGAGAATGCGCCCAACCCAGTCATTCACCGAGCGATGGCGGAAAAAGGAGCCGTGGCCACAGTCATGCTGGATCATGAATAGACGAACAAGAAAGCCAGCCGTCGGCAGGGCCAATGCAAGGCTGAGCCAGTAGCTCGAGCCAAGAAGGGCCCACATCAAAATCCAAAGCGCGGCAAAAGGGGTGGCCGTAACGACAAGCTCAAAAATACTGCGACCATGATTTGGCTCGCGGTAGGGCGCCAAGATTTGTGCCCACTCGCGTGCGGTGGCCGCTGGTGACGACGTTTTCGATTTTTCCAAGTGCCGGGTCCCCTGGTTCACGGGCCTCGTGACTTCCCGTAAGCAGGTTGGCCCCCGGAAGATTCCAAATCATAGCGTATGTACGAGAACATACCAAACAGCTCGCTCGTCCGCCCAAAGCGGGGCGACGACTTCGGCCAGCATGGGTGAGCCGTCGCCCGGCGGATAAGGTCTTTTCTCGCCCAGAGCTCAGTTCGACCTCGATCGGTCCGAGGGCGCCAGTGGAAGCAAACAACCAAGTGCCGGAAGCGGTGCGCTCATCTCAGCGTAGTGCCGGCATTTGCCGCATGTAGCGCCCCATAGCCGATATAGCGATTCTTCCGGGCCGTTGTATCCCACCGCACCTCACACAACGTGCGAGGGCTCTCCTTGGCGAGCCCGATCACCGTGCCGTTGAAATTGCCTCTGTCGGCGACGCGCCGGCCGACCGTGCATTCGCGGATCGATTGAAATTCATCCGGGCCGGATTGTGCCGCGCATGGCTGCACCAGAAAAACGCCGCCGGCCAACAACGTCGAAAGCAGGAGCCTCGTCATCGCTTCACCTCTTTTGAACCAATAGGAAGCCATCGAATTCACCTGACTTCGGGAAGCTCACCTGACTTCAGGAAGTAGGCCTCATGGCTCCTTTGGCTCGTCAATGTGGTCGACGAGGCCCGAGACATCCGGCTCGTCCAGCTCCGGTTCGAGGACAGTCTCGTCTTGGCCGGGGGCTTCGATTTCGGATTCCGCTTCGCTTGCTTCCAGCTCCTCGCGCGCATCTTCCGCGGGTTCAGCGGCGTCGTTGGTCACTGCCTCGTCCCGCGCAGCCTCCGGGGGTCTGGCTCCCGTCCGATCCCCCCAGCCTCTTTTCGAGACATACGGCGCCTTGCGCGTCGCGGATTCCGCAGCGCGCGTTGCGGCAGGCGCAAATTGCGCGCCGCATGATGGACACACGATCGGATCCCGCGACAGATCATAGAAGCGCACTTCACAGGCTTGACACACACGCTTGGTGCCGCGCGTGGCCTTGCTGATCTCGGAAAGTGACGGTGTCGTCATTGCGCATCCTCATCTGTCAAACACGTGTGCGGCAACGGTGCCGCCGAGCGCGGTCGGCTCGCCGGCGTCAGGCTCCGCCCCGCCCGTGATCTGCTTTTTCGAATTTGGTGGCTTGCGACTGGCGCCTGCCCGACGAGGCGAGTGTCTGGACCAAATGTGAGGCCGCGACCCACCATGAAGCGCACCACAGTAACCATATGCGCCGTGTCGACGGCAAATACAAGTGAAGCGGAACAATAAGGCGCTTCGTACGGACAAACGACAATACGCGCGCTCGTCGCGAACTCCTCAGATGACGAACCCTTTTGCTATTGGCTCGAAAAGATATCGTGACTGCGATCCGCCGGCGGCGTACGGTGAGTCGTCTGCTCCTGCTGGGCGCCTGCGTATCGGTCCATCGCTCTCGGCGCGGTGATCGGGCCCCGATCGGCTCAAAGGTAAGTCGCGCTGCTGCTTGCCCGAGGCTCGAGACATCGCGATCGGATCGCGGCTGACAACCGGAATTTGGTCGAGGGTGCCTTCGTAAATGCGCGCTACCACGCGCCGAGGACCAATCGTGCGCCTTCCTGGCCCGGCTGGGCTTGGCGGGCTGTCCGATCCTCGTGCTCGAGGATAACCATCCATCGCGTATCGCCTCGAGATGATCTCGAAGGCAGCGCACCGAGAACACCCACTCCATGCAGGACGGCAACCCAAGACGGTCGCGATCGGGTCAAGGCTTCCGGGGTCCGGGATCGAGCTCCGACTTCAGGAGATCTCCATCGCGCAAGGCTCCGCGCAATGACATGGCCAGCGCCAAGCGGAACTACGAACGCTACTTGGCGCTTGCGCGTGCCGCCTCGCTCGCGGGGGATACGATCGAAACGGAGAACTGCTACCAGCATGCCGAACACTATTTTCGAATGATGCGGGAGCAGTCGGCCTGAGGAAGCTTGCGGACGCCGCCGGCGGCACTGTCGCCACCGGGAGCTCGATGCGAAAAGCGGAGGAACGCCATGACGCAGAAACAGTTATTCGAGATGCCCCAGCACCTGCGCGAGCTTGCGGAGAACAATGTCGAACAGGCACGCACCGCTTATGGGCAGTTCATGGATGGCATGGCGCAAGCGGCAAGCTTGTGGTTCGGCGCAATGCCGCCCAACGAAATGGTGTCTGGCTTCAAGAGTGTCCAGGAGCGAGGGATGCGCTTTGCCAAGCAGAATGCCGACGCCTGCTTCAACCTGGCGGGCGAACTTGCCAACGCCAAGGACCTGCCGGACGTACTCGCCATTCAGAGCCGCTATGCGCAGACCCAGATGCAGTCCTATGCGCTGCAAGCGCAGGAGCTCGCGCGCCTGATGGCGGAAGCCTCGCAGAGCATGCAACCCAGGAATTGACCCCGAGGCCGATGATCTGAGGCCGATGATCTGAGGATGGTGCCGCACATGAATGAAAGCATGCGTGAGATGCAGCGGCTTCTTGAGGAGGTCGCGGGGCACTTGGGGGCCGGCACGAAGGGCGACACACGCAAGGCCGTCACCAAGTTGCAGCGCATTGCCGACCTTGCCTCGACCTCGGCCCTGACGATCCAGGTACGCCATTAGGCTGCCCACGCGGTCCCTGGCCACGGTGGCCGGGGCGAACGGGTGATGGCCGGCCCTGAAAGCCTTCGGTTGACTTGTGCGCCGCAACATGAGACAAGCCGCCATCGCTCCTCGAGCGATTTGCGGCGCTCCAGCCGCGTGAAGGACCACCAGCGGGCACGTCGCCCAATCGTCCTCCAGTTGAGCGCCCCGAAAATCCTCTCCGACAACCCAGGACACGCGGGGTGTCTCCAGCAACGGGCTGCACGTTGCGCTGCGCACCGACACGGTAGGCGCAGCCGATCGATAGCGGCATCTTGAAAGAACGAAGCAATTGACCAACTTTTCCGACCTCGGCCTCGCTGCGCCGATCCTCAAGGCACTGCAGGGCGAGGGCTATCAGCAGCCAACGCCTATTCAGGCCCAAGCCATCCCCGTCGTTCTCACCGGTCGCGACGTCCTAGGCATCGCGCAGACAGGCACGGGCAAGACCGCCGCGTTCGCACTGCCGATCATTCAGCGCCTGGCAACCGACCGCCGGCCCGCGCAGCGCAAAGGCTGCCGCGTGCTTGTGCTCAGCCCCACGCGTGAGCTTGCGACCCAGATCGCACAGAGCTTCCGCACCTACGGGCGCAATCTCGACCTCCGGGTCGCGGTCGTCTTCGGTGGGGTCGGGCATCGCCAGCAGGTCCAGGCGCTTGCGCGCGGTGTCGACGTGCTGGTTGCGGCGCCAGGACGTCTCCTCGACCACCTTGGCGCACGCGACATCACGCTTGCGGGCACCGAGATCCTGGTGCTCGACGAGGCCGACCGCATGCTCGACCTCGGCTTCCTGCCGCCGATCCGCCGCATCGTTTCGCATATGTCAGCAAAGCGCCAGAACCTGTTCTTCTCGGCGACCATGCCGCCGGAGATCGGCAAGCTGGCCCGCGAGCTGCTGCGTGATCCGGTCAGGGTTGCCGTCTCCCCGGTGGCCTCGACCGTGGACAGCGTCACGCAACGCGTCATTCACGTCGAAACCCGCAACAAGGGCTCGCTGCTGGTTGAGCTATTTGCCGACCCGTCGATGTCGCGCACGCTCGTCTTCACGCGCACCAAGCGCGGCGCGGATCGAGTCGCCCGTCATCTCGAGGCGGCCGGCATACGCGTCGCCGCCATCCACGGCAACAAGAGCCAGTCGCAGCGTGAGCAGGCGCTGGCGGCCTTTCGCGCATCGAAGATCCGGGTGCTGGTTGCGACCGACATTGCCGCGCGCGGCATCGACGTCGATCAGGTGACGCATGTGGTGAACTTCGAGCTCCCCGATGTAGCTGAGAGCTATGTCCATCGCATCGGGCGCACGGCGCGGGCCGGCGCCCGGGGCATCGCCATCTCGCTCTGCGATCCCGAGGAGCGCGATCAGCTCCGCGGCATCGAGCGCCTCACCCGGCAATCGATCCCCGCCGAGGACCGTCGCGACAAGGCCGCCCGCCATCCAGAGGGGCCGACCCGCGCGAAGAACGGCAAATCGAGCGGCTTCCGGTCGGCCGCCGGAGCGGGCCGACACACAGGGCAAGCAGAGCGCAGACGTGGAAGGATGGCGCGGAGCCCCGCGGCTGCGTGAGGCCCTGTCCGTAGTCGCCCGCCGCTCCTGGCGGTGCGCAATCGCGTCTGGCTACGGATTTGGCCTGGGATCAAATCGGCCGAAGATGCGGGATCTTCGATCCAGCAGATTCATCGAGCTGCCGTCGAGCCCGGCGGGCGAGAAGCTATCGCTGAGCTTCAACCCCGTCCCGCTCTGGGGCGCGGCCGCCTGATTCCACGTGCATTTCCACGCCCTCTCCCACGCCCACGCACACGCGCGCGTCCTATCTCCAGCTGCAACGGTCGCGCCGCCCCATGCGCCACGGCCGATCACGAAGCCGCGAGCGGGAAAAATCCGCCGGAGGAGAGATGATCATGAGCAAGACAGTCGCCGACGAGACTGGAATCGACGAGCCGCGCGGCCGCATCGACTACAGCGCCTCCGGGTCGGGCCCGACCGTCGTGCTGGTGCCGGGATCGTGCAGCACCGGCGCCGCCTGGCGCCCGATCATTGCCCGATGGCAGGGTCGATATCGCTGCGTGACCACCAGCCTGTGCGGCTATGGCGGCACGGACGAGCGGCGCACCGCCCGCGACGCTTCGATCGCGCACGAGGCGGAGGTGCTGGAATCCGTCATCGGCCGCGCCGGAGGCCCCGTGCACGTGGTGGCGCACTCGTTCGGCGGCATCGTCGCCATCGCCGTTGCGCTGAGGGGGCGCGTCCAGCTCGCCAGCCTCACGATTGCGGAGGCGCCGGCGGCGGAGCTGCTGCGGACCATGGGAGAGCAGGCGCACTACCAGGCATTCCGCGACATGACGGACGCCTACTTCGACGCCTTCTGCGACGGCGAGGAGGAAGCGATCGCCACCATGATCGATTTCTACGGGGGCGCCGGCACCTTCGCCTCCTGGCCCGAGCGCGTGCGCGCCTACGCGGTCGCGACCACCTCGGTCAACATCCGCGACTGGGCAAGCGCCTACGACTTTCCCCTCTCGCCTGCGCTATTGTCGGCCATCGACGTGCCGGCGCTGGTGATCTGGGGTGCGAATAGCCATCCCGCCGTCCGGCGTGCCAACGAGCTGCTCAGCCGGTGCCTGAAGGGCGCCTCCCGCACGGTCATCGACGGCGCCGCCCATTTCATGATCTCCACCCACGTCCCGGAGGTGGCGCACGTGGTCGGCGCACACATCGACCGTGCCTCGAGCCCGAGGATCGAGCAAACCGCATTCAGGCAAGCCGCCATGGCCTGATCGGCAGTCCGCACGCCGCAGGCTCCATTTGCAGACCGCGGCCGGCATCTCGTCGGCCGCGGTCTTTTCGCGTTTGCCTCGCGCGGGCGACCCGCTATCTCTACAAAGGCCGCCAAAGAGCCATGCGAAACCCGGGCCCACACATGCCACCTCAAGCGCAGAACTTGAAGCTTGCCATCGCCGGCCTCGGCGCCATCGGCCTCCCCGTGGCCCGACGTATCGATGCCGGCGCGGTGCCGGGCATGAGCCTTGCGGCCATCTCGGCGCGCGATCACGCCAAGGCGAGCAAAGCCGTCGCCGGTTTCAAGTCGCCGCCCCCGGTCCTCGGCCTCGCCGCGCTGGCCGAGACCGCCGACGTCATCGTCGAGTGCCTGCCCTCCAAGCACTTCGCGGAGGTCGCCGCACCCGCCGTTGAGCACGGGCGCATCTTCATGCCGCTGTCGGTCGGCGCGCTCCTCGACCACATGAGCCTGATCGAGCGGGCGCGGCAGACCGGGGCGCGCATTATCGTGCCGACCGGCGCGCTGCTCGGCCTCGATGCGGTACGCGCCGCCGCGGAGGGTAGGATTGCCTCTGTCACGCTCGAGACCCGCAAGCCGCCGGCCGGCCTCGCCGGCGCGCCCCTCCTGGTGAAACGCGGCATCTCCGTCGACGGGCTCACCGAGCCGCTCCTGGTGTTCGAAGGCAGCGCACGCGAGGCGATTGCCGGCTTTCCGGCCAACGTCAATGTTGCCGTTGCCCTGTCGCTCGCCGGCACCGGGCCTGACGCGACGCGCATCCGGATATGGGCCGACCCGACCGTGACGCGCAATACGCACACGGTGATCGTCAAGTCCGACTCCTCGGACCTCACCATGACCATCGAGAACATCCCCTCGCCGGAGAACCCGAGGACCGGGGCCATCACCGCGCTGAGCGTGCTCGCCGCGCTGCGCCGCCTGACCGCCCCGCTGGTGGTCGGGAGCTGACCGGCCCTGCGCTCCCGGCAAGATCGGTGGCGCGCGCCTCCGCCACCAGCCAGTCCACGAACGCCTCCACGTGCGGCTTGGCGCCCGTCGTCGCGGAGCGAATGACGTAATAGGAGTACGGGCTTGCGATGCTCCGGCTGAAGGGCGCAATCAGCCGGCCAGTCTCGATGAGGTTGGCAACGAGCCGGCCGATGCCCATGGCGACGCCTTGGCCGCCCATCGCCGCCTGGATCATCTGCTCGTAGCTGTCGAAGCGGATGGAGGCCGCAGGCTTGAGGTCCGCCAGCCGATGCGCGGCAAGCCAGGTGCCCCAATCGAGGAGGCCGCCGGCGCCCTCCATGTGCAGCAGCGCGTGGTGCTTCAGATCCTCGAGCTTGCGCAGCGGACCCGGACCCTCGTGCAGCAGAGCCGGGCTGCAGACGGGTAACAGGTCCTGGCCGAACAGCCGAATGGCGCCGGGCGGGATCTGCTCCTCCTTGCAGAAGCGCACCGCCACGTCGACGAGGTCGCGCTCCAGGTTGACCGTCTTGTAGGTGGCCGAGATGCGCACATCGACATCGGGATGGTGGACAAGGAACCCACGCAGGCGCGGAATGAGCCACAGCGAGGCAAATCCGCCCGTCGTCGTGACGGTCAGATGGCGCGAGCCCGCATCCGCGCGCAGCCGGTCGGTCACCTGCTGCAGGCGCTCCAGCAGATCCGCGGCGGCGACCTGCAGCGCCCGGCCCTGGTCGGTCAAGGCCAGCGCCCGGTGGCGGCGGGTGAAGAGCGCGACGCCCAGATGTTCCTCCAGCGCCCGCATCTGCCGGCTGACCGCCGACTGGGTGATGAACAGCTCCTCCGCCGCCTTGGTGAAGCTCAGGTTGCGGGCGGCCGCCTCGAAGCCCTGGATCAGGTCCAGCGGGGGCAGGTTGAAGCGCTTCTTTTGCATTACGTAAGCTCATGCCAGAAGTGAGAAATGATCGTTTGTGCGCAGCAACAAACAGGCTCAACTTAGCACGAACGCGCCAGATGAGATCATGAAACCTCCTTCAGATCAATGCGTGGCGCGCATGCAGTGGAGATGATCATGAGAACTCTGCTCGACATCAAGCCGGTCACGCTGGCCCGTGGCTCGGTGCACCGCATCGAGAACCGCAAGGGCAGCGAGGTGTTCTGCCTCGAGGGCGCGTTGTGGATCACCCAGGAAGGCGACCCGCGCGACGTTGCACTCACCGCCGGGCGATCCTTCACGCTCGACCGCAAGGGCCTCGCCGTCGTCTACGCACTCAGGGACGCTGCCATCACGCATCGGCACGCCGGGGCACGTGGCGCCGGCCCCGACGCCACGCCGTGCTGCCTGAGCCCGAAGCCTGAGGCAGTGCCATGCTCTTCCAGATCCATCGCTATCCCGCCGACATGATCGATGTCGTGCGGCTCGCCGGTGGCGCGCGCGTGGTGATCCGGCCGGTGCTGCCCCAGGACGCGGAGCTGACCGCGGCCTTTTTTCGTGGGCTCTCCCGCTCGTCCCGCTACGACCGTTTCCTGAGCCCCCTGCACGAGCCGACGCCCGAGTTGCTCGACCGCTTTACCCGCGTCGACTACGCCGAGCACCTGGCACTGGTGGCGGAGGTTTTCACCGATCGCGGCGAGACGGTGATCGCCGAGGCGCGCTACGTGCGCCATGCCGACCGCCGGTCGGCCGAGTTCGCCGTATCGGTTGCCGAGGTGTGGCAGGGCAACGGGCTTGCCAGCCTCATGCTGTCGAAGCTTGCTTGCCGCGCGGCCGCTGCCGGCGTCACGCGCCTCACGGGCGAGACCCTCGCCACCAACGCCCGCATGCTCGCCCTGGCGCGCAAAGCGGGGTTCGCACTCACGCCGAGCCCTGACGTGGCCGGCCTGGTCCTGTTGGAGAAGCTGATCGCCGCGCCGGCATCCGGGCAGCCTTGCGGTGAAGCTGCGCTGGGCCTGGCGGCTTAGGCCCGCCGCACGCCCCCGGATGGTCCCCGCGCCCGTTTGAAGGCGATGCACGGCTTGGAGCCGCAGCCTCCAAACGGGCGGTGGGGGGTCGAACCATCGGGGTTGGGCGCTCTCTGCCGGTCAGACTAAAGCAGCTCGGCACCGATCATGACCAGATCCAGCATGTCAACTCCGTCTTCGTCGTCGTCGTCCTCCTCATCCTCGTCACCCTGAACGAGTTCACAGAGCCTGCAGTCAACGCGCGTCACCGCCTTGTCGGCCGCCGCGGCATGGCTTGCCAGACCCATCGGGGGTGCCGCCTGCACGGACGTTGCCAGGAAGCCGAACGTGACGAGTGCGGCCAGCATGGCCACTATCGATTTGGCGTACATGATGCTCTCCTGCGGTTGGGTTGAACCTGCCAGGCGACGGGTTGTCGCCCGGAACGTCCCAGGAGTACGCGTTCGGCAGGACGCACGCTGTGCCGCACGGAACATCACGCCTTGGCGCTGATATTCCCGGCATCGAAAGGAAGCGGCGCTATCAGCCTTTGGTCACGAAGAAGGGGCAGCGGCCTGCGCGGCAGCCGGCCGACGCCTGGCAAGCAGGCTTTGCGCGCGGTCGAGGTAGAGGTAGACCACGGGGGTCAGAAACAAGGTGATGACCTGCGATACCGCCAGGCCGCCGACAACGGTGATGCCGAGCGGCGCCCGCGCCTCCGCGCCCGCGCCATGGCCCAGCGCAATCGGCAGTGCGCCGACGAGCGCCGCAAACGTCGTCATCATGATCGGGCGGAAGCGCAAGAGGCAGGCGGTATAGATCGCCTGCTCAGGGGTCTTGCCCTCGGTTCGCTGCGCATGCAGGGCGAAGTCGATCATCATGATCGCGTTCTTCTTGACGATGCCGACCAGCATGATGATGCCGACGAAGGAGTAGAGCGTCAGCGGCAGCCCGAACGCCAGCAGCGCCAGCAGCGCACCCAGGCCCGCAGCCGGCAGACCCGACAGGATCGTCAGAGGGTGAACGAAGCTCTCATAGAGAATGCCCAGGACGAGATAGACCACCAGGATCGCCATGAGGAGCAGAACGCCCATATTGGCGAGCGAGGACTCGAAGGCCGCGGCCGTGCCGCCGAACGAGGTCGATATGGTGGCCGGCAGCTGGATGCGCCGTTCGAGGTCCCGGATCTGGTCGATGGCGGTGCCGATGGTCACGTCCGGGGAGAGGTTGAACGACAAGGTGACCGCCGGCAGCTGTCCTTGATGGCTGATCGACAGCGGCGCCACCTCGCGGTCGAAATGAGCCACCGCCTCGAGCGGAATGAGCTTGTTGCCGGCGGCGCGAACGTAGAGCTTGCTGAGCGCATCGGGATCTTTCGCGAATTCCGGCGCGACCTCCAGGATCACGGCATATTGGTTCGAGGAGGTGTAGATCGTCGACACTTTTCGCGCGCTGTAGGCGGCGGACAGCACCGTCTCGATCTGCTGGGCATCGACACCTAGCGTCGAGGCGCGATCACGGTCGATGTTGACCATCAGGGCCGGGCTGCCGATCTTCAGGTCGCTGGTGACGTCCTGGAAGCCCGGCAGACGGCGAAACTCCTGCTGCAGAATGCCGGCCCAGCGGTACAAGCTGTCGAGGTCGAGATCCTGCAGCGTGTACTGGTAGTCGGCATTGGAAAGGCGCCCACCGACCCGGATCGCCGGCGGGTTGATCACGAACACCCTGATCCCCGGCACGGTATTGAGCTTGCGGCGCAGGTTCTGGACGATGCGGTCGATGCTCTCCTCGGGCCGGGCCTCACGCGGCTTCAGGCTGACGAGCAGGAAACCCTGGTTGTTGTTGGATGACGATCCCGACGCCCCCACCCGCGACATGACGGCAGATAGGTTTGGGTCCTCTGCCGCGATGCGGGCGACCTCTGCCTGGGAGCCCAGCAGGAACTCGTAGGAGGCATCGATACCGGCCTCCGTGCGTGCCAGCAGGCGTCCGGTGTCCTCGGCCGGCAGGAAATCCTTCTGGATGACCGCGTAGAGGTGCACCGTCGCCGCGATCGAGGCAAAGAAGGAGAGCAGCACCACAAAGCGATGCCTCAAGCACCAGCTCAGCGCGACGTCATAGCCGCGCAGCATGCCGTCGAAAACGGCCTCACCCCAGCGGTACAGGACCCCGTGGCTCGCGTGCGGATCCTGCTTGAGAAAGCGGCTGCACATCATGGGCGTGAGCGTCAGCGACACCAGCCCCGAAACGAGGATGGTGACCGTGATGGTGAGGGCGAACTCGTTCAGCAGCCGGCCGACCATGCCGCCCATGAAGATGACCGGAATGAACACGGCAACCAGCGAGATGGTCATCGACAGGATCGTGAAGCCGATCTCGCGCGAGCCCGTCAGCGCCGCCTCGAGCATGGGCACGCCCTTCTCGCGGTGACGCACGATGTTCTCGAGCATGACAATGGCGTCGTCGACGACGAAACCCACCGACAGCGTCAGCGCCATCAGCGACAGGTTGTTGAGACTGAAGCCCAGCACGTACATCGCCGCGAACGTGCCGACCACCGAGATCGGCAGCGCCACGGAGGCGATCATGGTCGCCATGACGTTGCGCAGGAACAGGAAGATGACCAGCACCACGAGGCAGGCGGCGAGGACGAGGGTGAACTGGACCTCGCCGATCGAGGCGCGGATGCCCTGCGACCGGTCGTACATGACCTCGAGATTGATGGCCGCGGGGATTTGCAGCCGCAGCTGCGGCAGAACCTTGTTGATCTCGTTGACGATCTGGACCGTGTTGGAACCGGGCTGGCGGTACACCGCCATCAGCATGCCCTGCTCGTTGCCGAACCACGTCGACACCTTGTCCTGCTCGACGCCGTCGATGGCGCGGCCGAGATCCTTGATCCGCACCGGGGCGGCATTGCGATAGGTGACGATGACGTCGTTGTAGCCTGCCGCCCCGTTGAGCGATCCACTCGTCTTGATCGACGTTTCCTTGTGCGCTCCGCTGATGGAGCCGGTGGGCAGGTTCGTGTTGCCGGCTTTCACGGCCTTCTCGACGTCGTCGAGGCCGATGTTTCGCGTGACCAGCTTGCCGGGATCGATCTGAACGCGGACCGCGTACCTCTGCTGCCCCCAGAACTGGACCTGGGCCACCCCGCTGATGGTGGAGACGCGCTGCTGCAGCACGGTCTCGGCGTAGTCGCTGAGCGTCGATATGGGCAGCGTCGCCGAGCTCAGGCGCATGTAGTAGATGGCGAAGTCCGCGGGGTTGCGCTTGCGGAACGAGGGTGCCTCGGGCATGTCCACGGGCAGCTTGCGCTGGGCGGTGGAAATCGCAGATTGCACGTCGAGCGCCGCAGCGTCGATGTTCCGTTCGAGCTCGAACTCGAGCGATATGCGCGTCGAGCCCTGGGAGCTGACCGACGTCATGGCCTTGATGCCGGCGATCTGCGAGAACTGGTTCTCGAGCGGCGTTGCGACCGCCGCCGCCATCGTCTCGGGATTGGCGCCGGGCAGGCTGGCCGAGACCTCGATGGTCGGAAAATCGACGCTGGGCAGCTCCGCCACCGGCAGAACGCGATAGGCGAAGATGCCGAAGATGACGATGGCCAACATGACGAGCGTCGTCATGACAGGCCTGCGAATGCACAACTCGGGCAGGTTCATGATCGAGCCTTTGCCGTGCTGCCGTTACGCTTGCTCTCCACCGGTGCCACCCTCGCGCCCGGGAACAGGCGGAGCTGGCCGTCGGTGACGACGACCTCGCCGCTCGCGAGCCCCTTGGTGACGACGGTTACATCGCCGGCTTGCGGCCCGATCGTAATCGCCCGCAGCTGCACGCTCTTGTCGTCCTTCAGGACCCAGACGTATTCGCCTTTCTGATTGATCTGCACGGCCTGGGACGGAACGACCACCGCATTCGGCAGCGTTGCCAACGTCACGCTTGCCTTGATGAATTGCCCGGGAACGAGACGCTCGTCCGCGTTGGCAAAGCGCGCCATAAGCTCGATCGTTCCCGTCGCCGTGTCGACCGCATTGTTGATGAAGAAGAGCTCTCCGGTCACGGTTGACGCGCCCTCGCCGCGCCAGGTCGCCTCGACGGCCAGCGCCCCTTCCGCCATGCGGCGCCGCAGCTCGCCGAGGTACTGCTCGGGCAACGCAAAGGCCACGTAGATCGGCTTCAGCTCGTTGATGACCAGAAGCGGCTGGGTGTCGTTGGCCTTGACCATGTTGCCCGGCGCAACAAGGATCCTGCCGACCCGGCCGTCGATCGGAGACCGGATCGTTGCGTACTCGAGGTTGAGCTTGGCAAGCTCGATGGCGGCCTCGGACGACCTGATGGCGGCACGAAACGTCGCAACGCTCGCTTCCACCTCATCGAGCTTCGCCTTGGGCGAAATGCCCTTGGCGGCAAGATCCAAGGTCCGCGCAAGATCGCTGCGTGCCTTCTCGAGGTTGGCCTTGTCGCGGGCGAGATTGGCCTCCGCCTGCTTCAGCTGCGCTTCGAACGGGCGCGGATCGAGCTGAAACAGCACATCCCCCTTGTGCACCGCCTGGCCTTCCTTGACGCCGGCGCTGAACAGCTGCCCGTCGATGCGCGCCTTGATGGCCACGCTCGAGCGCGCCTGCACATTGCCGACGCCCTCGATGCGGATTGGCACGGTTTGCGTTCGAGCCCGCCCGACGCGTACCGGCGCGGGGGGTGGCGTGCGCTTCTTGGCGTGGCCGTCGGTCTTCACCGCGCCCGCGAGCGAGGTCACCCAGGTGCGCAGCCGCTCGTCCGACTGGTAGGCAATGTAGGCGGCGGTCGACGCCACCAACAGCAGCGCGACCCAAACCGTCCGCCGTATCATCTGACTGCTTTCAGACAAGGGGGATTGAAAGACAAGGCCGAAGACCTTTCCCGACAAGTCGCATCAGAGACGCTGCTCCACTATACAATCCGTCGCACCTTCGCCACAGGCCCCTCGCGACGGCACCCTTACCCGGCCATTCAGCAACACTGCCCCGAGCAAGGGCAGCCTCGCTATGCCGCCGCTTGGAATTGAGCAGGGCCAAGGGGAACCCCTTGGATGCCCCGCCGACAGGTAACGATAACAGGGTGCTACGCCCCTGCAGGCCGGTCGCGGGAGTTGGCCCGCACGCCAAGGTTGCGATGGCAACCATCGCTGCGCTCTTGAGCATAAGGGCTGCCGCAAACCACGCAACCGTCAGCCAGCCACACGCCGTCCCACGCGCCTGCCCTTGGCTTTGGGCCTCTTCGTTGCCGCCGCCCTGCGCCCCGCGGCGAGGGCTGCGCGTGCCCAATCCACCATTTCCTCAGGCTCGTCGAACAGCCGTTCCGGCACGCGCCAGTAGGCCCCGACCGTCACGCTCCGACCTCGCGCCTCGTAGCTGAAGGGCTCGAGCCCCTCCGCCTCGTAGGCGGCACGATTGCCGTCGTCGACCTTGAAGTAGAGCGTATCGCCCAGCACGAGCGCGAAGATGGTGCCGTCGCAGTAGATGCCGGCACCGCTGAACATGCGCCGCGTGGTGACGTGACCGAGCCCGCGCAGCTGGTCCTTGAGGAACTCGAGGAATTCGGCGCTGCTGGCCATGTCACCCGCCCTTGGAAGCTTGGGTTCCGCCCAGCCTTGCAATGATCGCCGCCACCACGTCCTGAGGAGGTGCCGCGATGTCGACAACGAGATGGCGCTCCCCGGCCGACGGCTCCTCCAGCGCGTCGAACTGCGATTGCAGGAGTGCAGTCGGCATGAAATGGCCCTTGCGCTCGGCGAGACGCTCGGCAATCAGCCTCATGTCACCCTTGAGATAGACGAGCCGCACGCCCTCCCGCGCGCCGACGATACGCTCGCGATAGGCGTGCTTGAGCGCCGAGCACGAGACGATGCCGGCCGCGCCAGCGGCGTTCCGGGCGTCGATCCATTGGGCGATCGCCGCAAGCCACGGCCAGCGATCGGCGTCGTCGAGCGGCACGCCGCGGCTCATCTTCTCGATGTTGGCGGGCGGATGGAAACTGTCGGCGTCGCGGAAGGGCCAGCCCAGCGCCTGCGACAACCCGCTGCCGATGGTGCTCTTGCCGCAACCCGACACGCCCATCAGCACGACCACGACCGGCTCGAGCGTCCGCATCATCATCGATCAGCCCTGCTTGCCCGGCTCGACGTGCCCGCCGAAGCCCTTGCGCATGGCGGAGAGCACCTTCTCGGCAAAGGTATGGTCCTGGCGCGAGCGGAAGCGGGTGTAGAGCGCGCTCGTGAGCACCTCGGCGGGAACGGCCTCGGCAACCGCGGCCTCGACGGTCCAGCGGCCTTCGCCGGAATCCTCCACATGACCCGAGTAGCCCGCAAGCTCGACGTCCTCGGCCAGCGCCGCGGCGGTGAGGTCGAGCAGCCATGACGTGATCACGCTGCCGCGCCGCCAGACCTCGGCCACGTCGGCGACGTCGAGGTCGAGCCGCAGATCGGCCGGCAGCCGCGGCGCACCGGCGTTCTTCAGGATGTCGAAGCCCTCGGCGAGGGCCTGCATCATGCCGTACTCGATGCCGTTGTGGATCATCTTGACGAAATGGCCGGCGCCGCTCGGCCCGGCGTGCAGATAGCCGCGCTCCGCGCGGGGATCGCGCCCCGAACGTCCCGGCGTGACGGGGATGTCGCCCTTGCCCGGCGCCAGCGCCGCAAAGATCGGATCGAGCCGGTCGACGGCCGCCTTGTCGCCGCCGATCATCAGGCAGTAGCCGCGCTCGAGCCCCCACACGCCGCCCGAGGTGCCGACATCGAGGAAGGTGATACCCTTGCCGGCCAGCGCATGGGCGCGGCGGATGCCGTCCTTCCAGTAGCTGTTGCCGCCGTCGATGATCGTGTCGCCCGGCCCCAGCAGGCCCGAGAGCTCGCCGATGGCCGCCTCCGTCGCGGCACCGGCCGGCAGCATCACCCAGACGGCGCGCGGCGGCATCAGTGCCTTGGCGAGGTCGGCCACGCTGCCTGCTGCGCCGGCGCCCTCGGCTGCAAGCGCGCGGCCGGGTGCTGCCTCCTTGTCATAGACCACGCAGCCATGGCCGGCGCGCATCAGGCGGCGGGCGATGTTGGCGCCCATGCGGCCCAAGCCCATCACCCCGATCTGCATCGTCTTCTCCCGCGATCTCCCTCTCCCCGCACTTGACGAACATACAGCGGGTGCGTAGGGCGCAATAGCGCTAGCATATTGCGCCGATCTGACGCGCTCCAGGCGGCGCAATACGGCCGACGCCTATTGCGCCCTACAGACAGGACCGCCCCATGACCCCATCCGACCTCGCCTACGTCTCCGCCGCCGACCTTGCGCGCATGATCCGCGCCAAGCAGGTCTCCGCAACCGAGGTGGTGCGCGCTACGCTGGCGCGAGCCGAGAAGGTACAGGCGGCCTGCAACTGCTTCATCACCATCTGCGCGGAACGGGCACTCGCCGACGCTGGCGCGGCGGACGCGGCCCTGGCTAAGGGCGCAAACGTCGGCCCGCTCCATGGCGTGCCCTTCCACGTCAAGGACATGGTCAATACGGCGGGCGTGCGCACCACGTTCGCGTCCTACATGTATGAAACAAACGTGCCCGCGAACGACTCCGTTTGCGTTGCGCGGCTGAAGGCGGCCGGCGCCATCCTGATCGGCAAGACCACCACGCCCGAGTTCGGCCACATGCCCTATACCGAGGCGGCGATCTTCGGCCGCACGCGCAATGCCTGGGATCCTTCGCGGACATCAGGGGGCTCGTCGGGCGGCGCGGGCACGGCGCTCGCCGCCGGGGTCTGCCCGATCGGCATCGGCACCGACGCGGGCGGCTCCACCCGCATCCCCGCCGCCTGCAACGGCGTGGCGGGCTTGAAGCAGTCGGCGGGCGTCGTGCCGCACGACATGTCGCCGGAGGTGTTCGCCAACGTGTCGAGCATCAACCCCATGGCCCGCACGGTGATGGACACCGCCCTGATGCTCGAGGCCATGGCCGGCGAGCATCCCTGCCGATCCCTATTCCTACGGCGCGCCGGCGGGCGGCTTCGTCGACGCCGCCCAGCCGAAGGGCTCGCTCGAAGGCACGCGCATCGCCTGGCGGCCGCTGCTCGGCAACACCGTCATCGACAGCGAGGTGCTCGATGCCTGCGAGCGCGCCGCCATGACACTGTCGCAGCTCGGCGCTGCGGTCGAGCCGATGGACGACGATCTGGAGCCGGTCGAGCCGATCTGGTTCGCCTATTCCAGCGCCATGTGGAACGCGCGCTTTCGTGACGCGCTGCCCAAGTGGCGCGAGCGCATGAGCCCGACGCTGCTGCGGCAGATGGAGCTCGGCAAGGACACGACGGGCGAGGCCGTGGGGCGTGCCCTGCTCGCCCGCACGCAGCTCTGGCGCAAGGTGCAGGGCTGGTTCGAGCGCTTCGATGTGATCCTGACGCCGACGCTCTCGCGCACCGCCATCCCCATCGAGGAGCGCCTGTTCGAGCCGATCGAGATCGAGGGGCAGAAAGTCGATACCGTGCGCAAGGCCTGGTATCCCTACACCCACCCCTTCAACCTCACCGGCCACCCGGCCCTGACGCTGCCCTGCGGCTTTCACAGCGACGGCCTGCCGATGGCGATCCAGCTCGTCGGTCGCCGCGGCGAGGATGCGCGCCTGCTGCACGTCGCCGCCCTCTTCGAGCAGGCCCGGCCCTGGGCGGGCAGGCGCCCGCGCATCGAAGGGCTCGACGGCTGAGCGTCGCCTTTTACGCAAACTTCACCAGCAATCGCGAAGCCGGCCGGCCATGTTCCGCCCGGGTGCTAGCCTCGCTTCGTGCAGCCCACCGGGCCCGCATGCCCTCGGGCTGACCCGCCGGCCCCACGCCGGCAGACCCAAGGAGCACGTGCCATGAAGGACCTCTTCGTCAGGTTCTGGCGGGATGAGAACGGCACCGCGGCCATCGAGTACGGCATCATCGCCGCGACGATCTCCGTCCCGCTCGCCCACAGCGCCCAGCAGGTGGCGGCTGCCATCAACGCCACCTTCGAGACGCTCATCGCCGCGATGAGCTGAGCCTGTCATCCCGGAATTCTGCGACCAGCAGAATATCCGGGACCCAGGATCCGAAAGAGTGCGCGGCCCCGGGTCCCGGCTCGCGCGCTGACGCGCTTGGCCGGGATGACACTCAAAACATGCCAAGCGCCAGGCGCGCCTCGTCCGACATGCGGCCTTGGTCCCAGGGCGGATCGAAGGTGAGCGTCACCTTGACCTGGCCGACGCCCGGCACGGAGGCGACCGCGTTCTCCACCCACACCGGCATTTCGCCGGCCACCGGGCAGCCCGGCGCGGTCAGCGTCATGTCGACGGCGATGTTGCGGTCGTCGTCGACATCGATCTTGTAGATCAGGCCCAGCTCGTAGATGTCGGCGGGGATCTCGGGGTCGTAGACCGTCTTCAGGGCCGCGACGATGTCGGCGGTCAGCTGCTCCAGCTCCTCGGGTGGGATCGACGAGCCCGCCGCCGGCGAGGCGCGCGCCGCCTCCTGCGACGGGGCTTCGGTTACCGCCGCTTCTGCCCGTTCTGTTGTTTTCGTGTCCATCACTACTCCAAACGCATCCGCTGGATGCGTAGGTTGGGTCAAGCGAAGCGCAGACCCAACACCTTCTCGCGCCATTCTACGACTTGCGTTGGGTCATCGCTGACGCTCGACCCAACCTACGCCCGCCTCAGGCGAAGAAATCATGGGCCTTGATCAGCGCCTCGGCAAGGGCGTCGACCTCGGCCCGGGTGTTGTACATGGCGAATGACGCCCGGCACGTGGCCGTGACGCCAAGCCTCTCCATCAGCGGCTGCGCGCAGTGGTGGCCGGCGCGGATCGCCACGCCGGAGCGGTCGATGATGGTCGAGATGTCGTGCGGATGCAGCCCGGCGACGCTGAAGGAGACGATGGCGCCCTTCTCCTTCGCTGTCCCGTGGATCTTGAGCCAGTTGAGCGCGCCGAGCCTTTCGTGCGCGTAGCTCTTGAGGCCCGCCTCGTGCGCGGCGATGCGGTCGCGCCCGACCTGCATCATGTAGTTGAGCGCGGCGCCGAGCCCGATCGCCTGCACGATCGGCGGCGTGCCGGCCTCGAACTTATGCGGCGGGGCACCGTAGATGATGTCGTCCTCGTGCACGCTCTCGATCATCTCGCCGCCGCCCATGTAGGGCGGCATGGCGTCGAGATGCTGCCGCTTGGCATAGAGCACGCCGATGCCGGTAGGCCCGTAGGTCTTGTGGCCGGTGAAGACATAGAAGTCGCAGTCCAAGTCTTGCACGTCGACCGTCATGTGCACGGCCGCCTGGCTGCCGTCGACGAGCACGGGGATGCCGCGCTCGTGCGCCCTACGGATGATCTCCTTCAGGGGCAGGACGGTGCCGAGCACGTTCGACATGTGGGCAACCGCCACCATCTTGGTGCGCTTGGTCAGCAGCCGCTCGAACTGGTCGATGGGGAACTCGCCCTCGTCGGTGATCGGCGCCCACTTGAGCACCGCGCCGTTGCGCTCGCGGTGGAAGTGCCACGGCACGATGTTGGAATGGTGCTCCAGCACCGACACCACGATCTCATCGCCCTTGCGGATGTTCATGGCGCCGTAGGAGCTCGCCACCAGGTTGATGCCCTCGGTGGCGTTGCGGGTGAAGATGATCTCCTCGACGCTGCCGGCATTGAGGAACCGGCGCACGGTCTCGCGCGCGTCCTCGTAGCGGGCGGTGGCGGCATTCGAAAGATAGTGCAGGCCGCGGTGAACGTTGGCGTATTCCATCTTGTAGGCGTGCTCGATGGCGTCGAGCACGGGCCGCGGCTTCTGCGCCGAGGCGCCGTTGTCGAGATAGACCAGCGGCTTGCCGTGCACCTCGCGGAACAGGATCGGGAAGTCGGTGCGGATCGTCTCGACGTCGTAGGGGCCGTCCGACGGCAGGTCCATGCCTCTCATCATCGCGGTCATATGCTTCCTCCGCCCTGGTCACTCACGCGCGGCAGACAGGGCCGCGAGCCGGGGCTTGGCTATCTCGAAAAATGCCTCGCGCAAGCGCTCGTCCTCGACCTTGTCGATCGCCTCGCCGATGAAGCTCTCGATCAGCAGGGCGCGCGCCTGGGAGCGCGGGATGCCGCGCGAGAGCATGTAGAACAGCAGATCCTCGTCGATCTCGGCCGAGGTCGAGCCGTGGCCGCAGACAACGTCGTCGGCGAAGATCTCGAGCTCGGGCTTGGAGTTCGAACTCTGCCTCCGGCGACAACAGCAGCGCCTGCGCCATCTGCTTGCCGTCGGTCTTCTGCGCCTCGGGACGCACGATCACCTTGCCCTGGAAGACGCCGCGGGCGCGATCGGCGAGCACGCCCTTGAAGAGCTCGCGGCTCTCGCCGCCGGGCACGGCGTGATCGACGATGAGCGTGGTATCGACGTGCTCGGAGCCCCGCGCGAGGAACGCGCCCGAAATATCGAGCTTGGCATCCTCGCCCTGGATCAGGACATAGACGCCGTTGCGGACAAGCCCCGTCGCGGCGGTGAGCTGGAAGGCGCGATAGCTGGCCTCCGTGCCCAGCGTCACCATCCAGGTGGCGAGATGGCTTGCCGCATCGCCGCCCAGCGTGCACTTGGCGTGCACGAGCCGCGCTTCCTCGGCGAGGACGACCTCGCTCAGCGTGTTGACCTGGGCCCCGGCCGCACCCGGCAGGGCCACATGCGCCTCGATGACAGTGGCGTGTGCGCCGGCGCCGAGCTTGATGATGTTGCGCGTCGTGACAAGGCGCCCTTGCGGGCTCGCGGCAGCGAAGACCAGGAGCAGCGGCTTCGCCGGCTTGGCACCATCCGCGATACCGACGACGGCGCCATCGGTCATGAAGGCCGTGTTGAGGGCGATCACCGCCTCCTGGCCCGGCGCAACCGCGCGGCTCAGGTCTTGGCCATCACCATCCGCCGACTTCGCCAGCATGGCGGCGAGCGAGGAGACCTCGAGTGCGGTGCCACCCTTGGAGGAGAGCTCGGGGCGATAGAGGCCGTCCACGAACACCACGCGCACGGCATCGAGCCCGGCGAGACTTTCGAGCGCGGCATCGATGCCCTGCGCCGTCACCTCGGCCCGCTCTCCGGCGGCCGGAGGCAGGGCTTCCTTCAGCGCCGACCTCAGATCGGTGTATTTCCACTGCTCGATGCGCCGGTGCGGCAGGCCGAGCGCGGAGAACGTGCCGATAGCGGTCTTGCGCGCCTCGGCAACCGCACGGCCGCCCGGCAGCCGCGACGCGACCGCCTCGAAGCTCAGTGTCAGGGCCTGCTCGGCCTTGGTCCTTGTTGCAGCCACGGTCATCTATGCGCCTCCGCAGCGCTTCTGCTCGGTGCGCCGGCCAAGCGGCTCAGGCGGCCTTGGTCTTGAACTCGGCGTAGCCGGTCTGCTCCAGCTCGCGCGCCAGCTCCTTGCCGCCCGACTTGGCGATCCTGCCGTTCGCCATGACATGCACCTTGTCCGGCACGATGTAGTCCAAGAGCCGCTGGTAATGGGTGATGAGCAGCATCGCCCGCTCCTTGGAGCGCAGCTTGTTGACGCCTTCCGAGACGACGCGCACGGCATCGATGTCGAGGCCCGAGTCCGTCTCGTCGAGCACGCACAAGGTCGGCTGCAGCACCGCCATCTGCAGGATCTCCATGCGCTTCTTCTCGCCGCCGGAGAAGCCCACGTTCAAGGGCCGCTTGAGGATGTCGTCGGCAACGCCGAGCTTGGCCGCCTCCTCGCGCACGAACTTCATGAACTGCGGCGTGGTCAGCTCCTGCTCGCCCCGCCTCTTCCGCACGGCATTGAGCGCGGTGCGCAGGAAGGTGTAGGTGGCGACGCCCGGGATCTCCATCGGATACTGGAACGCGAGGAAGATGCCCTTGGCGGCCCGTTCGTCGGGCTCCATCTCGAGCACGTTATCGCCGTTCCAAAGCACCTCGCCGCCGATCACCTCATAGCCGGCGCGGCCTGCCATGACATAGGCCAAGCGTCGACTTGCCCGAGCCGTTGGGGCCCATGATGGCGTGCACCTCGCCCTTGGGGATCGAGAGGCTGACCCCATCCAGGATCAGCTTGTCCTCCTCGGCCAGCTTCACGCGCAGGTTTCTTATCTCAAGCATCGCTCAGGTCATCTCCACACTCGGGGGCGTGTGCTCGACCGCACGCGCCCCGCAACTCAAGCCCAGCTCAAGCCCAACTCAAGCCTTGTCGGCGCCCGCCCCCGCCAGCTCGATCTCGGTCGGGTAGAGCACGCCCAGCCAGTCGCACTGGTCGGGGCTGCCGCCGTTCTTGTTGAACTCGACGAGGAAGGCCTCGCCGGTGCCGAACGTCTCCACCACCGTGCCGACGTCGCCCGACTTGAGGACGAAGCCGGGGCTCGTCTTCGATAGGGCATTGCGCCGCTTGCATTCGTTCTCGTCGATCTCCCGCCTCAGCTTCGCCGTCGCAATCGCAGTAAATTCCGCCGCATCACGCATGTTTCGCTCCCATGCACCTCGGCACGTTCCCGGCACCTTCCGGTCGGCCTCTCGTTTGCACCTAACGCTCGATCACCTCTGGCACCGGGTTGGCTCCCGGATCCGCTTGTCTCTTTTGCTTTGTCAGCGGGCCCACTTTCCCCACCGCCAGCCCCATTGTCCATCGGTCTTCGCCCGCGCGAGCCATACGAAGCCGAGGGTCAGGACTGCAACGACGAGAGCCCAAGCAGCAATCTGCCAAGCGCTGGGAGCAGTTCCGCTTTCAGGCTCCCACCCGAACGCAACCAGGGAGGTTGCAACCACCACCAGCACGAACGCCACGGTAGCCGCCCAGCCCTTCCAGTTGGCGGGCGTCGCGCCGTAGCCGTAGGCGTGCGGCTTGAACCAGTACGACGTCATCCAACCGACCCTTCGAGCCAGGCGCCGATCAGCTTCCGCGACGCTGTCATGGTCGGGCTTGTCCCGACCATCCATCCATCAGCTTGCTCTGGCGTGTGCTGGACGTTGGATCCTCGGGACAAGCCCGAGGATGACATCTGCGGGGACCGTCCTTCCTCGCCTCATCCCACCGATCCTTCGAGCGAGACGCCGATCAGCTTTTGCGTCTCGGCCATGAACTCCATGGGGAGCTGCTGCAGCACGTCGCGCACGAAGCCGTTGACGATCAGCGCCACCGCCTCCTCCTCCGACAGGCCGCGCTGCCGGCAATAGAACAGCTTGTCGTCGGAGATCTTCGAGGTCGTTGCCTCGTGCTCGAAGTGCGCCGACGCGCTCTTGGCCTCGATGTAGGGCACGGTGTGCGCGCCGCACTTGTTGCCGATCAGGAGGGAATCGCAGTTCGTGAAGTTGCGCGCGTTGGTCGCCTTGCGGTGCGCCGAGACGAGCCCGCGGTAGGTGTTCTGCGAGTGCCCGGCGGCAATGCCCTTGGAGATGATCCGGCTCGACGAGTTCTTGCCGAGGTGGATCATCTTGGTGCCGCTGTCGACCTGCTGATAGCCGTTGGAGACGGCGATCGAATAGAACTCGCCTCTGCTGTTGTCGCCGCGCAGGATGCAGCTCGGGTACTTCCAGGTGATGGCCGAGCCCGTCTCCACCTGCGTCCAGGAGATCTTGGAGTTGCGGCCGCGGCAGTCGCCCCGCTTGGTGACGAAATTGTAGATGCCGCCCTTGCCGTCCTTGTCGCCCGGATACCAGTTCTGCACGGTCGAGTACTTGATCTCGGCGTCGTCGAGCGCGATCAGCTCGACCACGGCCGCGTGCAGCTGGTGCTCGTCGCGCATCGGCGCCGTGCAGCCCTTCCAGATAGGAGACGTAGGCGCCCTTGTCGGCGATGATCGAGCGTGCGCTCGAACTGGCCGGTGTCCTTCTCGTTGATGCGGAAATAGGTGGACAGCTCCATCGGGCAGCGCACGCCGGCCGGCACGTAGACGAACGAGCCGTCCGAGAACACCGCCGAGTTGAGCGCCGCATAGTAGTTGTCGGCCTGCGGCACCACCGAGCCCAGGTACTTCTTCACCAGGTCGGGGTGCTCGCGCAGCGCTTCCGAGATCGAGCAGAAGATGACGCCGGCCTTGGCCAGCTCCGCCTTGAAGGTGGTGACGACGGAAACCGAATCGAACACGGCATCGACGGCCACGCGGCTGCCGTTCTGCACGCCGGCGAGCATCTCCTGCTCCTTGAGCGGGATGCCGAGCTTCTCGTAGGTGCGCAGGAGCTCAGGATCGACCTCGGCGAGACTCTTGGGCCCTTCGGTCGACTTCGGCGCGGCGTAGTAATAGAGGTTCTGGAAGTCGATCTTGGGATAGCGGACGTTGGCCCAGGTCGGCTCGGTCAGGCCCTTCCAGCGGCGGAAAGCCTCGAGCCGCCACTCGAGCATCCACGCCGGCTCACCCTTCTTCTCGGAGATGAAGCGGACGATATCCTCGGAGAGACCCTTGGGGGCCTTGATCGTCTCGATGGTCGTCTCGAAGCCGTACTTGTACTGGTCGACATCGATGCGACGGACCTGATCGATCGTCTGCTGAACTGCTGGCATGCTTACTCTCTAGCCTCTCATGCTTCTCATGCGACCGCACGCTCGCGCCGCCGCACGGCAACGTGCGCCCACGCTTCGACGAATGCGGCAACGTCGGCTTCCGTTGAGGTCCACCCCAGGCTGACGCGGATCGCAGCCCGGGCGATTGCCGGCGCCACACCCACCGCCTCCAGCACGTGACTAGCGCCCACCTTGCCGGACGAGCACGCGGCTCCCGCGCTGACGGCGATGCCGGCCAGGTCGAGGGCAATGACCAAGCGTCTCCGCCGCGGTCCCGGGAAGGGCGATGCTGGACGTATTCGGCAGACGGTCGGCCTCCGCCGCGATGATCACGGCATCGGGGGCGACCTTGAGAACCTCGCCTTCGAGTAGCGCGCGCAGGGCTTCGATCCGCGCCATGCCCGCAAGATCGCGCTGTGCAGCCTCGGCGGCGGCCCCGAACCCGGCGATGGCGGCAACGGGCTCGGTACCGGCGCGACGGCGCCGCTCCTGGCCGCCACCGCGAACGAGGGCGGGAAGGCTGGTGCCGTCGCGGATGACCAGGGCGCCGACGCCCTTCGGGCCGCCGATCTTGTGTGCCGACAAGGTGAGAAAGTCCGCGCCCAGCGCCGCCATGTCGACGGGCACGCGGCCCGCCGCCTGCACGGCATCACTGTGCACGAGAAGCCCTTGCTCGTGCGCCAGCGCCGGCGATCTCCGCTACGGGCTGCAGCACCCCGGTCTCATTGTTGGCGAGTTGCAGCGACAGGAGCGCGGGGCCCGCTTCGCGCGCGCCCGCGATCAGCTCGGCGACGCGCGCCGCCGATACCACGCCAGTCCCAGACACGGGCAGCGCGACGATCCGGGCGCCGCTGGCGCGCGCGGGTGCCAGCACGGAATCGTGCTCGATGCCGGCGACGAGAAGCGTCGTCCAGTTGCCGGCGAAAATCGTGTTGTTGGCCTCGGTGCCGCCACTGGTGAACACGACCTCGGATGGCCGCGCGCCAACGAGCCGCGCCACGCTTTCGCGCGCGTCCTCCACCAGCGCGCGCGCGCGGCGACCTTCCGCATGGGGGGAGGACGGATTGCCGACAAGCTCGAGCGCAGCGAGCATGGCCGCGCGCGCCTCGGGGCGCAGCGGCGCCGTCGCGTTCCAGTCGAGGTATGTACGCTCCGCCTTCATTCCGTGCCGAGACTCAACTCCGTACCGCCGGCGCGCGGGGCCCGCTTGCCAAGCGGGATGCCGTCGACCACGTCTTGCAGCGTGACACTCTCCAGGAACGCGGCGATCTGATCGCCCAGCGCATCCCACAGCCCGTGCGTGAGGCAGCGCCGGCCCGGCATGCACGGCTTGTCCGCCTCGCCGCCGCAGCGGGTCATGCGCATGTCCTCTTCGACCGCGCTCATGATATCGGCGACGCTGATGTCACCTGCCGCCCTGGCGAGGCGATAGCCCCCGGTGCGCCCGCGCGCGCTCTCGACCAGCCCGGCCCGCCGCAGCTTCAGGAACAGCTGCTCGAGATAGGCGAGGGAGGTCTGCTGGCGCTCGGAGATGGCCGAGAGAGCCTGTGCGCCGCCCCCGCCGTACTTGGCGAGATCGGCCATCGCCGTGACCGCGTAGCGGCCCTTGGTATTCAAATCCACGAGGCTGCTCCAACCGCTGCGGCAAGCCGCGCTTCCCACGCGGCACTTGCGTTTCACACCCCGGACCGTGCTATGACACCGCCCGGAACGGTTCGAGTGCGAGGAAGATCGCCTCGGCCTCTTTCGAACCGTTCTAAACTCACTGGATATATGGAAATTCCGAGCACGCAAGTCAAGTATATTTGCGGCTCCTTCCACCCCGTCCAGGTGCGACCTGCGCGCCTGCGCGGCGAAAACGCCAATCAGATCAACCGAGAGCGTCGCCAAGCATGCCTGAGCTGATCATCAACGGCCCGGCCGGCCGACTGGAAGCGCGCTACCACCACGAGGCGAGCACCAGCAGCCCGATCGCGCTCATCCTGCATCCCCACCCGCAGTTCGGCGGCACCATGAACAACCAGGTGGTCTACCACCTCTACTATCTGTTCGTGGAACGCGGCTTCTCGGTGCTGCGCTTCAACTTCCGCGGCGTCGGGCGCAGTCAGGGCTACTTCGACAACGGCCCGGGCGAGCTCGCCGATGCCGCCTCGGCGCTCGACTGGCTGCAGCTGCAGAAGCCGGATTCGCCCTCGTGCTGGATCGCGGGCGTCTCGTTCGGCACCTGGATCGCCATGCAGCTGCTGATGCGGCGGCCGGAGATCGACGGCTTCATCTGCGTGGCGCCGCCCGCCAACCTCTACGACTTCTCCTTCCTCGCGCCCTGCCCATCGTCGGGCCTGATGGTGAACGGCGACAAGGACCGGGTGGTGCCCTCCGCGTCCGTGGCGGAGCTTTCCGTCAAGACCAAGGTGCAGAAGGGCGTCAAGATCGAGCATGCCATCGTGCCCGAGGCCAACCACTTCTTCCAGGACCGGATGGAGGACCTGATGGGGGTGGTCGGCACCTATCTCGACCGCCGCATCGCCGAGATCGCCAAGGAGCGCGAGGGCAGCGGCTAACGCCTCGCCGCGTGCCACGGAGACCCTTCTCCCAAGGCCAAGCGGAGAAGGTGATGTATTCAGTTGGGTCTGCGCGCGAGCACGCCCCCGGTGAGAGGCGCCTGGATGCCCGTGGTGCCGGGGAAGGTGATCGGCAGCCCGAGGAGCGAGCGCACGGCGAGATAGGCCCAGGCCTCGGCCTCGACCGCGTCGCCGTCGAAGCCTGCCGCCTCCGCCGGCGCCACGGCACCGCCGACCCGCTCCGCGATCATGCCCATCAAGGTGCGGTTGTGGCGGCCGCCGCCGCAGATCACCCAAAGACCCGGCTCCTCGGCAAAGTGCTCGCGCGCCCTGGCGATCGCCGTAGCGGTGAAAGCGGTCAGCGTCGCGGCACCGTCCTCGGCCGAGAGGGCAGCGACGGGGGCTGGCGAGAACGCGTTGCGATCGAGCGACTTTGGCGGTAGCGCGCCGAAATAGTCATGCGTCAGGAGCGCCGTCAGCGCTGCCTCGTCGACGGCGCCGGCGGCAGCAGCCTTGCCATCCTCGTCGCGCGCGCGGCCCGTATGGCGCGCCATCCAGTCGTCGATCAGCGCGTTGCCGGGCCCGGTGTCGAACGCAAGGAGCGCATCATCGCGGCCGATCCACGTGACGTTGCCGACACCGCCGACGTTGACCACCGCCAGCGGGCGCTCGGTCAGACCGGCGGCGAGTGCCCGGTGATAGACGGGAGCCAGCGGCGCGCCCTGTCCACCGGCGGCGCAGTCGGCCGCGCGCAGGTCATGGACCACATCGATGCCGGTACGGCGCGCAAGCAGCGCGCCGTCGCCCAGCTGCACCGTCAGTCCCCGCTCCGGCGCATGCAGCACGGTGTGGCCGTGAAAGCCGATGACGTCGATGTCGTCCGCCGACAAGCCCTGGGCGCGCAGCAATTGCTCGACCCCCGCGGCATGGCGCTCGGTGAGCTCGCGCTCCACGTCGGCCAGGAGGGGCGTGCGCGTGCCCCGGTCGGAGAGGGTACGCCCCTCCTCGATCGCCTGGGCCAGGCGACCCCGAAACGCGGCGTCGTAGGCAAGGGTGTGGGAAGCCCCACGCACGACCTCATCCTCGCCGTCGGTCTCGATCACGGCGACGTCGAGGCCGTCCATCGACGTGCCGCTCATCAGCCCGAGCGCGCGCACCATCTTGCCCATTGAGTAGGTCCTCTTGCATGTTCCCTGCCGTTCGCCTACGCGTCCGGTGTTCGCAGGCTGGATCGCCCCTCGCGAAGGGCGTTTTCGTTGTCATACCGGGGCTTGTCCCCGGTATCCACCCACCTGCGAATGTCGAAGCAAGCGGAGAGATGGATCCCGGTGACGAGTACCGGGATGACCGGGAAGGATGCGGCGCCGACCATGGCAAAATTCAAGTCCGACTTCCTCAACACGCTGGATGAGCGCGGGTTCATCCACCAGTGCTCGGATTTCGCCGGCCTGGATGCCTTGGCGGCGAAGGGTGAGGTGATCGCTTACGTCGGCTACGACTGCACGGCGCCGTCGCTGCATATCGGCAACTTTCTCACCATCATGATGCTCTACTGGCTGCAGCAGTCGGGCAACAAGCCGATTACGCTGATGGGCGGCGGCACGACCAGGGTGGGCGATCCCTCCGGCAAGGACGAGACGCGCGCCATCCGTCCGGTCGAGGAGATCGAGGCCAACAAGGAGAGCATCAAGGGGGTGTTCGCCAAGATCCTCAAATTCGGTGCGGGCGAGGGCGACGCCGTCATGCTCGACAATGCGGATTGGCTGACCAGGCTCAACTATATCGACATGCTGCGCGACATCGGCCGGCACTTCTCCGTCAACCGCATGCTGACCATGGATTCGGTGAAGCTCAGGCTCGAGCGCGAGCAGGAGATGAGCTTCATCGAGTTCAACTACATGATCTGCCAGGCCTACGACTTCGTCGAGCTCGGCCGGCGCACGGGGTGCAACCTGCAGATGGGCGGCTCCGACCAATGGGGCAACATCATCATGGGCGTCGACCTCGGCCGGCGCATGCTGTCGAAGACGGCTTCGCCTGGAGGCACCCACCAGCTCTACGCGCTGACGACGCCGCTGCTCGAGACCGCCTCCGGCGCCAAGATGGGCAAGACCGCGCAAGGCGCGGTGTGGCTCAACGAGGCGCAGATGAGCGCCTACGATTTCTGGCAATACTGGCGCAACACCGAGGACGCCGACGTCGGCAGATTTCTGAAGCTCTTCACCACGCTGCCCATGCCCGAGATCGCCCGGCTCTCCGCGCTCGAGGGCGCCGAGATCAACGAGGCGAAAAAGGTGCTGGCGACCGAAGCCACTGCCCTGCTGCATGGGCGCGACAAGGCGGATGCGGCGGCGGAAACCGCCGCACAGACCTTCGAGCAGGGCGCGCTGGCGGAGGGCCTGCCCACGGTGGAGATCGCGGTAGCCGAGCTGTCGGCGGGCCTCGGCGTGCTCGCCGCCTTCGTCAAGGCGGGGCTCGTTAAATCCAATGGCGAGGCGCGGCGACAGATCGCCGGCGGAGGTCTGCGCGTCAACGACGTGGCCGTCAAGGACGAGGCGGCGCGGCTGACGGCGAAGGACGTGAGCGACGGCGTCGTCAAGCTGTCGCTGGGCAAGAAGCGGCACGTCCTGCTGCGACCGGCGTGAGCCGGCCGCAGCCGGCCTTCAGGCGCTCCTGGCGGCAATCTGCGTTTGCACGAAGGCCGGCTCGGGGATCATCGCCGGCACCGGCGCAGTGCTCCGCGCGACAGCCTTGTCCTTCATGAACAGCGCCCGGCCGGCCAGCTTGGCGGGATTGCCCCGCCACGTCGTGTTGGCCTCGAGCCGCTCACCCTTCATGACGAACGTGTCCGGCTCGACGACGACGTTGTCGGAGACGTTCACGCCATAATAGAGGAGGGAATTGCAGCCGAGCGTGCAGCCGTTCCCGACCTTGATATGGTCCGCCTTGAACATGCCCTCCTCGAGCGAGTGAGCCCTGAAGGCGCAACCGTCGTTGAGGTTGGCATAGTCGCCGACCTCGAGCAGGGTCTTGTCGAAGAACAGGCAGCCGTCGTCGAACACCCGCCGTCCGAGCTTCACCCCGGCAAGACGGGTCAGCATGTTCTTGAAGGGCGTGCCCCTGAACAGAACGCCTCGGGTGTTGGCCGGGTTCAAGGGCGTGCCGCAGTACTTCCAGTGCCGCTCGTGGAACCAGAAGCTGCGGTCGTACATGGACACGATCTGCGGCCGCAGCTTGCCGAACCACAGGCTGCCGCGATCCATCAGGGCGAAGAAGAGGATCGAGTATGCGCCGGCAAGCCAGCCGAAGACGTAGAGGGAAAGAAACCCGTACGAGCGATAGAGCAGGAGGGCGAGGATCAACCCGAAGAGGCTGGTTGCTGCCAGCACACACAGGCTGAGCACGTAGCCGATCATGGTGACGACGTTGTAGCGCGTCTTCTCGGCAACCTGCCGGCGCAGCTCCTCATCGCTCAGCTCAGTCTTGCAGACCGCGTCTCTCTCGACCACGCGCGGGATCTCGAAGCAGGGCGATCCCAGCAGCCCGACGTTCTCGCGGACCGGCCCGTCCACCGGCACCATCACCTTGGTGGCGAGCAGACAGTTGGCGCCCGTGCGGCCGTGGGCTGGATAGTTGATGCAGTTGCCCAGGTAGTTGTTGTCGCCGATGGTGACGGTGCGGAGCACGAACGATGAATTCGACGTCGAAGCGTTCATCATCGCCAGCTCGTCCGACACCATCGTGCCGGTGCCGATGTCGCACAGGAACGGGTTGTCGTGCATCTGCAGCAGGCCGAAGTTGGCGCCCGTCTGCACGATCCGGTTGAGCCGGTAGCCGATGAAGCGCAGGTAGTGGACGATCAGCGCGCTGTCCCCGAACAGCAGATTGTAGGGCCCCGAATTGCTGATCGCGGAAAGCATGATGTGAACGTAGTAATGGAAGCCGAACAGGACGTAGGTCTTGTCCTTCTTCAGGAACAGGTTGAGCAGCCTCGGCAGCGTGCCGAGCGCGACGATGCCCAGGACCCACAGCGTCATGGCCGCCACGAACGCGAACACCGCGACCTCGACGGCGAGCACTCCATAGTCCGGCGCCAGCTCCGGGCTGAAGAAGTTCGCCCCTTCGGACAGGAACAGGAGAGAGGGCGCCGCGTAGATGAGAGCGAGCAGCGGGAGAGGCACGAAGACGAGGAACGCGGAGGCCAGCTGGAGCACGGTATAGAGCGTGCGCCGCAGCGCCGAGCAGTGCATCTTCTCGACGAAGCTGAAATCGGTCGTCGTCTCCTGCGCCGGCGAGCCGTGGTAGCTCTTGCCTTCGGGAACGGTCTGGCCGCTGCGCAGGTAGGATGCGTGGCCGAGCTGGGCGCCGTCCTCCATGCGCGTATCGAGGTCGAGCACGCTCGACTCGCCGACGATGGCGTCGTCGCCCACGCTGCACCGGGCCCGTATAGATGAAGTTGCCCTGCGCCTTGTAGCTGAGGAGGACGGAATCGGTGCGCAGAATGGTGTTGGAGCCGATCGAGACGAGGTCGCTGCAGGCCGGCACGTCGCGTGAGCGCACCACCGTGTTGGCGCCGACCTTCGTGCCCAGAAGCCGCAGATACACGTTGTAGATCGGGCTGCCGGCGAAAAACGTGATCGGCGCGCTCTGCACCAGCGTCCTGACCAGCCAGAACCGGAAGTACCTGAGGCTCCAGATCGGGAAGACCCCCGCCCTCCAGCGCCCCACGAGGCTCCACTTGGCGACGATCGGAATCGCCGTGAAGAGCGCGAACATGGCGAATACGTAGGCGGCGATGCGCAGGTACGTGTCGAACGGGCTGTCGATGACGGCGTACGCCCAGAAGAAACCCTCCAGGAACAGCCACAGAGTGCCCGCGCCGAAGCCCGCATAGAACAGAAGCTGCAGCATGCCGCAGCCGTAGTATTCGAGGCTCGTGGGAATGCGGAACGGCGATCCGCGTCTCCTCGATCGCCTCGCTCTCCGCGGCACCCAGATGCGCGGCGAGCTTGGCGATCGTCGGGTTGAGATAGATGTCCTTCATGGATACGTTCGACAGCCCGCGCATGCGCCGGATGGCCGAGCAGAAGCCCGCCATCAGCAGCGAGTGCGCGCCCAGATCGTTGAAGAAGTTGTCCTCCACCGACACGCGGTCGGCCTTCATGATCTCGGCCAGCGCGCCCGCCAGCGTTTCCTCCATCTCGTCCCTTGGCGCGACGAAGTCGCTTCCCGCTCCGACGAAGCGCGCGCCCGTGGGCGCCGGCAGGGCCTTGCGGTCCACCTTGTTGCTGCCCGTCATCGGGATGGCGGCGAGCTCCTCGAAGTAGGCGGGCATCATGTAGCCCGGCAGATGCGCGCGCAGCGTCTTCCAGGCCTCGCTCAGCGACAGCGGGTCCGGCGCCCTGCTTCAGGACGTAGTAGGCGACGAGCTCGACGGTGCCCGGCTGCGGCTCGTAGGTGTGCACGACGGCTTGCGCGATCTGCGGCAGCCCACCCACCACGGCCTCGATCTCGCCCAGCTCGATGCGGTAGCCGCGGATCTTGACCTGCGTGTCGATGCGGCCGAGGAACTCGACCTCGCCGTCATCGTTGATGCGGCCGAGGTCGCCCGTGCGGTAGATGCGCCGCGAGGGATTGTCGGGAAGATTGAGAAAGTCCGGGATGAACTTCTTGGAGGTCAGGTCGTCGCGGTTGAGGTAGCCGCGCGCCAGGCCGACGCCGGCAATGCCGATCTCGCCGAGCGCTCCCCCTTCCACCACCTCGTCCTTGTGCTCGTCGAGGATGACGATGGTGTAGGTCGGCAGCGGGCCGCCGATGGTCACCGGCTTGTCCGGATAGAGCTCGGTGATCGTCGCCGTGACGGTGGCTTCCGTCGGCCCATAGGCGTTGAGGATCGTGCGGCCGGGCCGGTGCCAGCGGGCGACGAGGTTTGCGGGACAGGCCTCGCCCGAGGCGAGCAGGATGCGCAGATCGGGCAGGTCCTTCTCGATGGTGGCGAGCAGCGTCGGCACGCAGCACAGCACCGACACCCGGCGCGCGCGCAGGAAGTCGGCGAGGTCGTCGCCCACCAGGCACGAGCCGGGCTTGCCGGGAACCAGCGTCGCCCCCGCGATCAGCGGCACCCAGAGCTCCTCGACCGAGAAGTCGAAGGCAATCGTCATGCCCTGGTAGACGCGATCCGTCGGCTCGATGCCGTACACCTCGCCCGCAACCTTGACGAAGTTGCAGATGCTCGGGTGATCGATCGCGACACCCTTGGGATTGCCGGTCGTGCCGGAGGTATAGATGATATAGGCGAGCTGGTCGTCGGGCTCGGCCACCTCGGAGGGGCGCGAGACGGCCCTTGGCCTGCCGCGTCGATCTCGTCCCTTGGCGGTATCGAGCAAAACCTGCGGCAGGCCGAACGCATCGAGCTTGGCGCCGAAGGCCGACAGCGACACGATCGCCTTCACCCCGGCGTCCTTGAGGATGAAGGCGACCCGCTCCTCGGGAAAGCCCGCGTCGAGGGGGACGTAGGCCGCGCCAGCCTTCAGCACGGCCAGCAGCGCAACGTAGGTCTCGACCGTCTTGTCGAACAGCAATGCGACCCGATCGCCGGGTGCGATGCCCTGGTCGATCAGATGGCGCGCGAGCCTGGTTTGCGCGATTATCGAGATCGCGAAACGTGTAGATGGCGGCATCGGTGATGACGGCCGCATGACCGGCGTCGCCTTGCCGCTCGAACGCGTCGCAACGCTCTTCCCACAGATGATGGAGCCGCTCGCCGTCGCGTGAGCGAATCGCGTTGTCCGCCGTCTTGCAGGCGAGCACCGCGATCGCTTTGTCGGTCGGCTCAGGCCTGGACGAGGACTGGATTTCTAACCGCACACCCATACTCCTCCGTGAGCGCACGCGTCAGAATGTCGATGCCCTCATCCAATTCCGCATGAGAGGTGGTCAGCGGCATCATGCACTTCATCACCTCGTCCTGCGGGCCGGCAGCGCTCGATGACGAGGCCATGCACGAAGGCCCGCTCCGCCACGGCAGCGGCCCGCTTCGGATCGGCGCAGCGGATACCGATCATCATGCCGCGGCCGCGCACGTCGACGAGGTCGGGTGCGAACCGGTCGACCAGGGTGGTCAGCCGGTTGAACAGATGCTCGCCCTTGGCGCGCACGCTCTCGGCGAAAACGGGCGTGCGCCAGTAGTGCTCGAGCGCCGCCGTCGGCGGTGACGAAGGCGTGGTTGTTGCCGCGGAAGGTGCCGTTGTGCTCGCCGGGCTTCCAGACATCGAGCTCGCGCCTGATGAGCGTCACCGCGAAGGGAAGGCCGTAGCCGGAGATCGACTTCGACAGCGTGACGATGTCGGGCTTGATGCCGGCGGGCTCGAAACGAGAAGAAGGTGCCGGTGCGCCCGCAGCCGGCCTGGATGTCGTCGACGATCAGCACGATTTTGTGCGCATCGCACAGCGCCCGCAGGCGCTGCAGCCAGCCGATGCGCGCCACGTTGAGGCCGCCCTCGCCCTGCACCGCCTCGACGATGACGGCGGCGGGCTCGTCCACCCCGCTCGAGGGGTCGCACAGCATGCGATCGAGATAGGCGACCGTGTCGATGCTGTCGCCGAAATAGCCGTCGAACGGCATCACGGTGCCGCCGCCCAGCGGCACGCCTGCCGCGCGCCGCATGTAGCGGTTGCCGGTCATCGACAGGGCGCCCATGGAGGCGCCGTGGAAGCCGTTGGTGAAGTGGATGACGTTGGTGCGGCCGGTGGCCTTGCGCGCGATCTTGAGCGCCGCTTCGACGGCGTTGGCGCCGGTCGGCCCGGTGAACTGCACGACGTAGTCGAGGCCGCGAGGCTCGAGCACGATATCGCGCATGGCCTCCAGGAAGCGTTCCTTCGCCGTGGTGTGCAGGTCGAGGCTGTGCGTGATGCCGTCCTGCGCGGATGTAGTCGAGCAGCGCCTCCTTGAGGACGGGGTTGTTGTGCCCGTAGTTCAAGGAGCCGGCGCCGGACAGGAAGTCGAGATAGCGGCGGCCGTGGATGTCCCACAACTCGGTGCCCGCGGCACGCGTGAAGATCTGCGGGAACGCACGCGCATAAGACTGCACGTTGGATTCCGATTGGACGAAGACGGCATTCTCTGGTTCGCACGCGTCTCTTCATTGCCGGCAGCATCGAATTGCCTCCTCTCGTTCCACAATGCGTCTCCCAAGCCGCGTTGCTGTCTCTGGGAACCCGGTACTGCAAGAGGTGCGCCACCTGCCCAGTTTGCGGGCTGCCCGGCGCAACGCGCGCGCTGTCAAAAAATAGTGGCGGGGGGTTTCCGGCCGGGGCGCTTTCCCGGCGGATGGTAAATCTGTGTATCGCCGTGGAGCACTCGGCTCGTTGCGGGGCCGCAGAGGAACGACGTCGCTCCTCGCTTGCAAGGACGCCTCGCCTAGCGGCTCGGGCAGCGCTCTCGGCGAATGCAGTCGACGACGGCCTCGATCGCATGGACGTACGAGGCCGCATGTCCGTCTTCCCCGAAGACCTTGATCTTAACCTTGGGAGGGATGCCGGCACCCTCCCAGGCCTTGCCGGCCGCATCCAGATAGACTTCGTTCGAGAGAGTGACCGACCAGCCGTTGGGGAGCTGTTTCGTCAGGACATCGGACAACGAGCCGCGCGTTGCCTGTCCAACATGCGTCACATTGGGAAGCGCCCGCATGGCCATCGTGAAGACCTCGGCGGCACTGACCGTCACGTTGCTGGTCAGCAGGTACACCGGCCCCGTGTAGCGCGGCCTCTCGCCGGGTACGATGTGGATGGCCTGAGGAACGCTCCCACGCGCGTCGCCGGCGTACTTCGAGTAGCCCAATGTGGGCTTGTCGGCGAACCGCGACGCGATCAATCGCGCCAGGCGATCCTGCCCGCCGTCGTTGAGGCTCACGTCGACGATGACGGCCTTGGCCTGCTTGAACGACGCCATGGCGCCGTCTAGCGCCTGATCGAGCGCTGTGGCATCGTCTGCGTCGCCCTCGGCAAAGCTGTCCATCGACAGGATGCCGAGGTAGCCGATGTCGCCGCCGATCAGGCCATACCTAATGTTGCCGTTGCCGCTCGAGTGGGCGCTATCCCCCAGCAACTCGGTCTGTGTGCGCTCGTCCCATACCGTCCCCTTCCAGCGCTCGATGAGGTCGTTGAACTCGACGCCCTCCGCGCGGGCCTCAGCGGCGACGCCTCTCAGGACGCTCCCCTCGCCCGTATTGACGACGACTTTCTTGTCGCCGAGCCGGGCGCGCAGGCTCACGTGGTCATCGGGGAAATAGGCGAGCATGCCCCTGATCACGCCGATCAGCTCTTCCTCGGAGGTATCGGCGTCGACCTTCGACTTGGCGATCCGGACGATCTTCGGCCAGGCGATCTTGCGCTCGCGAAAGAACGCGTAGTGCGCCGTGAAGATCTGCGCCAGGGCGTCGATGACGGCGACCGGACCGGCGGCCTGTTTGCGCGTGCACGCCTCCGGCAGAGCGTCGATGCTATCGAATGTGAACGCGTAGGTCGGATCATCGAGCGCAATGCGCAGCGTCCGGCCATTGTCGTGGATCCGCAGGCCATCGGCGAGATCGCCGAGATCCTGCGCCTTCCCGCTGCGGATGCAATAAGTCCCGCTCTCCTCGTAGGCCTGGAGGCGGCCGTCCTCGATGGCCCAGAGCATGCCGTATCCGCGCGAGCGCCATACGCCATCGAAGGCCGCAAGGTCGCCAGCATTGGAGTTGGCTGACACGCCGATTTCCCCCGCGGCAAAGCGATAGGCGCCGAATCAGAACCAAAACGGTCACCGCGGCGGCAACCAGTCGGCGCAGCGCGGTGTTGTTGGGGAGCATCGGCTCGCAGCCTTCCTTCCGTCTTCTCGTCTGCTGGCTGGAGCCACTGCCCGCCCGGCGCGGCCTACCCTAAAGACCACACCACGATGACTCTCCACCGCGACATGCCGGCAGGGTTAATCGCGCCGCGTCGAGTTCAAGCGGCTGCCTCGGGCGCCGGCGGGGACGCGGCGGCCGCAGGGCCTTCCGGCCGCGCCAGGAAATGCTTGGCGAGATCGACGGTGCTCCTCCACCCGATGCTGCGCCGACACCGTTCCAGCCACTTCTCGGTCTCGCTGCGGCCGGCGCCGTGCAGGTAGACGAGCAGCTCCAGCTCCGGCTTGGCCTTGCTTTCGGGAGCCAGCGAGCTGGTGAACCGCCCCGCCTCGATCAGGTGGAAGCGGTGGCGGGCGAGACGCGCATCGCCGTTGCTGGCGCGGGACCAGCGGCTGTAGAGCGAGCGCACCGTCTCGATCATCTCCACATCGCGCAGCATCGGCTGGTTGAAGGTGATGTTGTTGACGCGTGCGGTGATCTCGCGTGCCGTCATCGGCACGCCGCGCGCCTCATGCGGGGTAAGCTTGACGATCAAGGTATCGCCGACGGGGCTCTCGCGTCCCAGCGTCAGCAGGTCGGGGTTGGCGGAGAAGCCGCCGTCCCAGTAGGCGTGACCGCCGATGGTGACGGCGTGATGCAAGGTCGGCAGGCAACTGGAGGCGAGCACGGCCTCAACCGAGATCTCCTTGCGCCGGAAGAGGCGCGGGCGCCCTGTCGCCACATCGGTCGCCGCGATCAGCAGCTCCGGACCGGCGCTCGCGCGAAGCTTGGCGAAGTCGACATGCGCCTCGAGCAGCTTGCGGAAGGGATCGAAGCCCAGCGGATTGAAGTCGTAGGGCGAAAACAGGATGCCACCTGCGCCATCGCGTTCGAGCGGCTGATGCCGGCCAGGAACGGATTGATCCGCATCAGGTCGGGCACGCCGGCCTTGGCCACCGCCTCCCACACCGCCCTGAGCTTGGCGCGCGCGCCCGCCCGGTCGCCTTCGGCGAGTCCCGCCGCCAGCGCCACGGCATTGACCGCGCCGGCGCTGGTGGCGCTGATCCAGCCGAGCTCGAGCGTGTCCTCCTCGAGCAGCCGGTCGAGCACGCCCCAGGTGAAGGCCCCATGCGCGCCGCCGCCCTCCAGCGCCAGATTCAGACGCTGCCTGCGCCGCAGAAAGCTCAAGTCTCGGGTCCCCCTTGGTCAGCCACCGCGCAACGAGTGCATGATAGGGGCGGCATCATGACAGCACGTCGGTTGGCAACACAATCGGAACACCGTCGAGCGTGGCAAAGCGCGCGTGGATGCCGTAGACCGCGGCAAGGTGCTCATTCGTCAGCACCTCCGCAGGCGATCCGGCGGCAATCGCGCGGCCTTTGTGCATCAGCACGATCCTGTGACAGAAGCGCGCGGCGAGCGACAGATCGTGCAGCGCCACCACGATCGTGCGGCCCTCTTCGGCAAGTCTCGTGAAGTGGTGGAACAGAGTGAGCTGGTGTGCCGGATCCAGGCCGGCGGCCGGCTCGTCGGCCAGCAGCACGCGCGGCTCCTGCGCCAAAGCGCGTGCAACGAGGATGCGGGCGCGCTCGCCGCCCGACATATCGAGCACAGGGCGCGCGGCCAGATGCGTCGCATCGATGGCGGCCAGCGCCGCGGCAATGGCGCTCGTGTCGGCTGCGCTCTCGCCAGCGCCCATCGGCTGATGCGGCAGCCGGCCGAGCGCAACGACGGCGCGCGCGCTCAACGCCCAGTGCACGACGCGCTCCTGAGGCAGGTAGGCGAGCACGCGCGCAAGAGCCTGCGGTTCCCAGCTCGCGATCTCGCGGCCGTCGACGGCGGCGGCACCCGCGCGCGCGCGCAGCAGGCCGGCAACCACCCGCAACAGCGTCGTCTTGCCGGCACCGTTGGGGCCGATCACGGCCGTTACCTCGCCCGCATGAGCGGAAAAATCGAGGCCCGACAGCACCTCGCGGGCACCAAGGACGACGCGCAGGCCTCGCGCCTCGATCTTCATGGCGCCAGCTCCGCGCGCGTCCTGATGACCAGCCACACGAAAAACGGGGCGCCGATCAGCGCCGTCAGCACGCCGATCCTGAGCTCCGCCCACGGCTGCACCAGGCGCAAGCCCACGTCGGCCACCAGCAGCATGATGGCACCGCCCAGCATGCTGGCCGGCAGCAGCAGGCCGGGGCGATGCTGCGCAAAGGGCCGCAGCACATGCGGGACGATCAGGCCGACGAAGCCGATGATGCCGGTCACGGCCGTGGCCGCGCCGACGGCGAGCGCCGTACCTGCGATCACCATCAGCCGCGTGCGCGCAAGGTCGGTGCCGAGGCTCGCCGCCGCGTCCTCGCCCAGTGTCAGGGCGTCGAGCGCGCGGCCGACGGTGAGCAGCAGGCCGATGCCGACGAGCATCAGGGGCGCCGACAGCCACACCTGCGTGAGGCTGCGGTCGGCGAGCGAGCCCATCACCCAGAACACCATCTCGACCGCGGCGAACGGGTTCTGCGACAGGTTGAGCGCGAGCGAGATCAGCGCCGTTGCGATGCTGGAGACGGCGAGGCCGGCGAGGATCAAGGTCACGGGGCCGCCCCGCACGCCCGCCAGCGCCACCACCAGCACCATGGCGACGGCAGCACCTATCAGCCCGCCCAGCGGCAAAGCGAGGGCGAAGATCTGCGACAGGCCCAGATGGATGGCAAGCACCGCACCCAGCGCCGCGCCGCCCGAGACGCCGACGAGTGTCGGCTCGGCAAGCGGGTTGCGCAGGTAGCCCTGCAGCGCGGCGCCCGACAATCCCAGCGCGGCGCCGATCAACGCCCCGAGGATCGCACGCGGCAGGCGGATCTCCATGAAGATCAGCGCGCGCGCCTCTCCGGTCGCGTCGATGCCGAAGCCGGCTGGGCCGATCGAGAGCGACAGGACGAACGCGGCCAGCGTTGCCGCACCCAAGCCAGCAAGCAGATACAGCGGCTTGACGCCTCCCGTGCCGGATGCCGCCGTCATCGCGCCTGCGCCCCAAGGCGCGCTCGCGCGTCGGCCAGCCGCTCGATCGCGTCGGCGACATGCGGCGTGCCGCACAGCCAATGCCGCCAGGGCAGCTCCAGCGACGCCGTATGCTGGCGCAGCCGCGCAAGTGCGGGATGGCGCAGGTTGTCGGCCACGACGGTGCGGTACTCGTCGACATGGCTTGCCAGCACGAGAAGGTCCGGCGGCCGGGCAACCAGGCTTTCGAGCGGGCACCTGCCCGCCGCGACGCAAGCGATAGACCGAGGACATGTTGCGGAACCCGGCGGCGGCGAGCGCGGCATCGGCCAGGCTGCCGGGCCCCGAGACCGCGCCACCGATCTGGTAGATCACAGCCGTCGGCCGCGCGCCGGCTACGCGGCGGCAGCCGCGACAGGCGCCGCTCGAAATCGGCGACCATCGCCTCGCCCTTGGCCTCCGCCCCGACCGCTGCCGCGACGGCGCGCACGGCGGCACTGACGCCGGCGAGATCGTGAGGCCAGCGGCACCACCACCACGTTGCGCCCGAGCCGCCGCAGCAGCGATACCGTCGCCGACACGCCGAAGGGTCCGGCCAGCACCAGGTCCGGATCGTAGCGCAGCACGTCCTCGGCGGCCCCGCGGGTAATCGGTATGCCCCCTTGCCTTCTCGGGAATGGCCGACACGGCCGGGTCGGCGGCGAGGATGCGTCACCGCGGCGATGCGCCGGCGCGGCACCAGGTCGACCAGCAGCTGGTCGGTGCACAAATCGAGCGAGACGATGCGCTGCGGCGGCGCGGCCGTAGCCGGCAGCACACCGAGCCACAGCGCGGCGGCCGCAAGCCCCAGTCCGGCCAATGACCGCCGCATCTTGTCCTGTACCCTGTGCTATTTCGCCCGGCTGCCGCCGCCACCGAGCCCGTCCTTGCCGCCGAAGGTCAGCTTGAGGCCGGCGAACGCCGTGACCGGCGCCGCTTGGTAGCCGTAGACCTCTTGATAGCGCTGATCGAACAGATTCTCCACGCGTGCGAACAGCTCCACGCCCGGCTGCAGCTTGTAGGAGGCCGCCGCATTCACGACCCAGTAGTCCCCCACCGTCTGCGGGCGATTGATGAAGGTGCCGATCTCGTAAGGCGCCCGGTCGATGATCTCGCCGTTGTAGACCGTCGACACGCGCACCGCGCCACGGCCGCCTGCGAAGCTGTAGTCGATATCCGCGCGGGCCATGTGCGGCGGCCGGCGCTGCTCGCGCGACCCGTCGGGATCGCGTGCATCGAGATAGGTGTAGGAGAGGCCCAATCCCACATTCGCCAGCAGCTTGAACCGGCCGGCGATTTCGATGCCCTGCCGCGTGCTGGTCCCCGGCCAGGTTGACGGCCGTGAAGGTGCCCATCGGGCCCGGCGCGAAGCCGTCGATCTTGTTTTCGAGCTCGGCGTAAAAATAAGTGACGTCGAGCACGGCCCTGCCGCGCGCGAACGTGTACTCGATGCCCGCATCCCAGCCCAGCGACTCCTCCGGTGTCAAGCCGGGGTTGGGCGTGAAGAACAGCGGGATCGAGCCGAACTGCTCGAACATGGTGGGCACCTTCACCGCCGTCCCCACGCTCGCATGCGGTCGCCAGGCGGAGCCCGGCTCCTTGTACGACAGGGCGGCGCGCCAGGTCGTGAAGTCCTCGAACGTGTCGTTGTCGTCGTGGCGGGCGCCGGCCGTCAGGAACAGCCGGTTGGCGAACTCCCCGCGCCACTCGGCGGCATACGACACCCGATCGCGGCCGCGCTCTATTCCATCGGTGAGGTCGCCCTTCGGCGTGAAGCCCTCCTTGCCGCTCTCGGCGAGCGCCGTCAGCGTGTGCTTGCCCCAGATCGCCGGCGTGTCGAGGCGGTAGGTGGCCACATAGCCGAAGGTGTCGGCCTCGCTTAGATTGAGCGTGTGAAAGGAGGACGACTTGTCGTCGAGCGAGGTGTCGTTGTGCGTCGCCCGGAACTCGTGCGTCAGCCTGCCGTCGAAGGTGTCCCAGCGCACGGTCGTTCCAGCCAGGAAGATCTTGTCGCGCAGCGCGGACGCCTCATCGAAGGAGGCAGCGATCGAGCCGAACGGCGCAGATGGGTCGCCGAAGCCGTCGCGGTCGGCGCGCTTGTCGATCTGGCGCAGCGCCAGGTCCACGCTCAGGTTCTCGAGGATCCTGACGCCGCCTTTCAGCGAGAAGCTCCTGAGCCGCATGCCGTCGTCCTCGCTCCCCTGCGGCGACACGTTGAAACCGTTGGTGTCGAGCCAATGATAGGCGACCGAGAGGTTGGCGCGGTCGTTGCCGCCCGACAGCCGCGCGCTCGTCTCCCGCGTCGCCAGCGAGCCAATGCCCGTCTGCAGCGTCAGCGCTAGAGGTCCCTGCCCCTTGCGCGTGATGATATTGATCACGCCGCCGACCGCGTTCGACCCGTAGATCCCGCTCAAGGGTCCGCGGATCACCTCGATGCGCTCGATGTTGTCGGTCGAGAGGTCGGAGAAGTCGAAAGCGCCGTTGGTCGTCGTATTGGCCTCGATGCCGTCGATCAGCACGAGCGTGTGGTTGTTCTCCGCACCGCGGATGCGCACGTCCGTCAGGTTGCCGGAGCCGCCCGACCGGCTGACCGAGATGCCCGGGAGACTGCGCAACGCATCCCCGACCTGCCCCACATGGCTCGCGCGCAGCTCCTCGCCCGTGATGACCGTCACGGCGTTGCCGATCGCGTAGGCGGGAACGCCATCTGCCCCCCCGCTATCACCCGCGCCCTCCGCGGCAGGCGTGCTCGCGGCAGCGGCGCGGGGTGCAGCCAAAGTCGCGCCTTGCACCGTGATGGGGGCCAGCTCGATCGGCTGCTGGGCAAGCGCTGCGGAGTTGAGGCAAGCAAGGCCAGCGACTGGTGACAGATACACAAGCAAACGAACCGACCACGAACGCATGACGCCTCTCCATGACAGGAGCGAGGCGGCCGCGACTTTTCATACCCTCAGCGCAGGAAACCCCGACAGCGGGCACCGCGCGCCGTCCTCGCAGGACGCCGCGCCTTGCCAGATCTGCCGATAGCTACGCCCCCCGAAGCGGACATGACCGTCACGACACCTCGCTCGAACACACGAGCAACGTCGCCACTACGGTGGTCCGCTCGCCCGCACGCCCCGCGCGGGAGATGGGCGACTGGTGCCGGCAGGTCTCCTGGCTCACGGCTCATGCGCATCGCCTCCGCCTTCCCGCCGGTTGCCCGGCAGTGGCTTGTGGGGCGACGCTTGCCGCTTACAGTTGCGGGGGCAGCCGCGGCATGGAGGAGCAAACCCTCGCACCGCGTTCCCTTTTCACCCATCCGGCCTCTGCAAGGAGACCGCACGGGAACCGTCACGCGAGGGCAGCGAAGCAAACTCGTCACGCGGTTGTCAACAACATGCGTCCGTGCGCCGACGGTTCGCGCTTGCCTGATGGCCAACGCGCCACGGTGCAGCGAAGCGGTCAGTCCACCTTATGACCAACAACGCGGGCGTGCATGGTGGACCGCCCGCGCGAATCGCGCCACAGACCAGCGCATGCCTGCCGACGCCGAAAGCGCCCGTCTCGAACTCGACCGCTACAGGGCCGAGACCGACCGTCTGCGCGCCACGCTGGACCAGGAGCGCTTGGCCTTGGAGCGCTACCGCGCGCAGCTCGATCTGGAGCGCGACCAGCGGCGGCCGATGTTCGAAGCCGTCATCCGCTTTGCGGAAATGACCGTGCGCTCGCTCCTGATCCTGAACATCGCCTCGGTGCTCGGATTGCTCGCGCTGGTCAGCAATGCGACGGGACGGTTCGGCGCACTCAACCTGAGGCCGGCGCTGATCGCGTTCGGCGCCGGCGCCACGCTGGCCGTGGTGACGGCGGCGTTCTCCTATGTCGCGCAGTCCTCGTTCGCGGTCTCAGAGGGGACGGACGGGCCCCACCAGCTGGGGCAGTCCTTCAAGTACGCGGCGGTGATCAGCGCGGCCTCGAGCCTCATCGCCTTCTTTGCCGGCGTGGGCCTGGCCGCCCTCGCCCTGCCCTAGCCGCAGGCGACCAGCCGGTCCCGGCTCAGCTCAGAAGCAGAACACCCGCCCGCCGAGCGCGGAGAGATCGAGCAGCAATGCCTCGCCGCGTACCGCGATGAGGTAGAGCGCGCCGGCAAAGACAAGCCCGAAGGCCGCGATCAACCCCCAGCGCAGACCGCCGGGCATCCGCGCTGCCTTGCGCTCGTCATGCTCGTCATGTGCCGCGCGCGTATCCAATGCTCACCTCACGCCGCGCCGGCCGCCGCCAGCCGCGCCACCGGGCGCTCCTTGATCGGCCAGTGCACGATTGCCGCGAACAGCCCCAGCGCGATCGAGATCCACCACATCGCATCATAGGACTTGGTGCGGTCGTAAAGATAGCCGGCCAGCCACAGGCCCGTAAACGACCCGACCTGGTGCGACAGGAACACCACCCCGAACAGCATCGACATCCAGCGCGTGCCGAAAAAGGTCGCAACCAGGCTCGACGTCAGCGGCACGGTCGACAGCCACAGCAGGCCCAGAACCGCGCTCAAGCCGATGATCGTGACCGGCGTGATGGGCAGGAACAGCAGCCCCAGGAAAATAAAGCAGCGGCCGAAGTAGATGAAGCTCAGGCCCCTGCGCTTCTCGAAGTAGCGCGCCGACTGGCCGGCGAGATAGGTGCCGACGAGGTTGGCGAAACCGACAGTGGTGAGCGCGATCACGGCCACGCTGCTGTCGAGGCCCTTGTCGGCCACGAACGCCGGCAGGTGCACGCCGTAGAACGCCACGTGGAAGCCGCACACGAAAAAGCCGGTGACGAGCAGCAGGTAGCTTGGATGCGTGAAGGCTTCCTTGATGGCCCCGACGAGCGATTGCGTGTCGATCATGCCGGGCACATCGCTGGGCCGGCCGGCCAGCGGCAACGCAAACGGCGCCACCGCGGCGGTCGTCAAGGCCAGCAGCAACAGGCTCACCTGCCAGCCCGCCAGATCGATCAGCAGGTGCGTGTAGGGGAAGAAGATGAATCCGCCGATCCCCGACGCCATGCCGAGCGAGGCAATGGCGGCCGTGCGCTTGTCGGGCGGCGCCGCGCGGCCCACCGCGCCCACCAGCGAGGAGATGCCCGTGCCGCTGATGCCGAGGCCGAGCAGAACGCCGGCAATGATCAGGTCGAGGCCCGTCCGAGCCGCATACATCATGTAGAGGCCGGCCATGGACGCGACGATGCCGGCGACGATCACGCGCCCGGCGCCCATGCGATCGGCAATCATGCCGGCAGCCACGGCACCGATACCCCAGATCAGGTTGGCGATGGCCATGGCGTTGGAGAACGGCTCGCGGCCGAGGCCGAGGTCCACGCTGATGGGCTGCAGGTAAAGCCCCATCACCTGGCGCATGCCCATGGTCACGCCGACGATGAGGCCGGCCGAGAGCACGATGAGCCACACGGGCCGGATAGCAGCGGGCGCCGGCGGCGCATGCTTCTGCATGGATCGATTCCTTTGTCCGAAAGCGGCCCTTATTTACACACGCAGGCCGTGCTGCCCAAGTGACATTGGCGCGAGGCCGCGCGAGGATTTCTCAGGGCAGCCATGAGCTGGCGTCATGTGCCCGGCGGCGACAGCCAGCGCCGCTCGATCTCCACGATTCCGCCGCCCGGCTCCTCGAGCCCCCGCCCGATGAGCTCGATCCGCCAGGGCGGCCCCTCGATACGGTAAAGATTGTAGCGGGCCAGCGGCTCGCCCTTGTAGGGGCGGCCCTGTGCCGCCGAGGGCGCGCCGACCACCGGCACCGGCCCGCTACACGACGGGTGCCAGGCCAGCATATTGCGATGGTTGTGGCCGTGGATAACGAGCTCGGCGCCATGCTTGGCCAGGACCGCCTCGAGCTGGCGGGTGTCCTCGAGCGCACGAAAGCGGCGCGCCTGTCCCGAGAGCGGGGGATGATGGATCAGCACCAGGCGGAACAGTTGGGCCGCAGCTAGCCGTTCGAGAACTTGCCCGAGACGTTCCAGCTGTGCGCTGCCGAGCCGGCCCGAGGCGACGAGCGGCGGGGTCGGCACCGCCGAGTTGAGGCCGATCAGTGCCACCCGCCCCAGCACGCGCACGAACGGAAAACCATCGCCACCGCCGGCATGACGCGCCCCTTCGGCATCGGAGGTCATATAGCGGGCCCAACGCCCCGTGCCCACGTCGCGCCGCAGCCGCGAATAGATGTCGTGGTTGCCGGGGATGACGGTCACGCGGCTCGGCGGTCCCAGGCTCTCGAGCCAGGCAAGCGCGTTGATGTGCTCCTGCGGCAGGCCGATGTTGGCGAGGTCCCCCGTAACGGCGATGTGGTCCGGGCTGCTGCGCACGCAGGTCCGCGACGAGGCGGTCGAGCACCGCGCGCTGGTAGACCGGCCGGCGGTTGCGCCGCCAATTGACGTAGCCCAGCGCGCGCTTGAGGTTCCAATAGCCCGGCGTGAAGCCCGCGATCGGCCCCAGGTGCACGTCGGTGAGGTGCGCGATCGTCAGGGCTGTCGCCATCGCTCGTCCGGCACGTTGCAGCGGATGGGAGCAGTAGCGGCTTTGTGCGGGCTTGCCAAATCGCGCGAACCCGCCGAAACGGGCTTCCTACGGAGCAATCCGCCGGGCGGGATATGGCACGCAAGTCTCTCCTCCTCATGATCCTGCAGCGCTACTGGCGGCTGACGCGCTCGCTGACCATGGGCGTGCAGGCGATGGTGCTCGATGCCAGCGGGCGCGTGCTGCTGGTGCGGCACAGCTACCGCCCCGGCTGGCACATGCCCGGCGGTGGTATCGAGAAGGGCGAGACGGCCGCGGTGGCGCTCGTGCGCGAGCTCGAGGAGGAAGCGGGCATCGCGCTCTCCGAGCCGCCAGAGCTCTTCGGCGTCTATGCCAACTTCGCCTCCTTCCCCAACGACCACATCGTCTTCTACGTGGTGCGCGCCTGGCAGCAGCAGCGCACGCCTGAGCCGAACGGCGAGATCGTGGAGACGGGCTTCTTCCCAACCGACGCGCTGCCGCCCGGCACGGCTGGCGCCGCGCATCGGCGCCTTGCCGAGGTGCTCCACGGCGCGCCGCAGAGCGACCGCTGGTAATGGCGCCACCTTGGCGCTCGCCGCGCCGGATCGGGACGCCGGCGCCCGTTGTGCTATCCTGACCGCCCCGCCACCCAGATCGCCACCTCCATGACCCAGCATGTCGTCACGCGGCCCGCCCTGCCGGAAGACAGCGCGCAGATTGCAAGCCTGCACGCGCGCGCCTTCGGTCCGGGCCGCTTCACGCGCACGGCCTACCGGGTGCGCGAGGGCGCGCCCGCGGCCACTCCTTTCTGCCGCGTGTGCCTGATCGACGGACGGATCATTGCGGCGGTGCGCTTCACGCCGATCCGCATCGGGGGCCAAGGCGGCGCGCTGCTGCTCGGGCCGCTGGTGGTTGACCCCGCGTTCGCCAACCGCGGCCACGGGCGCGGGCTGGTGGCCGAGGCGCTGGAGGCGGCGCGGGAAGCGGCATTGCGCTCGTCCTCCTCGTCGGCGACGAGCCCTATTACGCGCGCCTCGGCTTTCGCAAGGTCCCGCACGGCCAGATCACGCTGCCTGGTCCGGTCAACCCCGATCGCCTGCTCGCGGTGGAGCTGGTGCCGGGAAGCCTGCGACCCTCGGGCCGCGTCCCGGCATAGGCATGGCATAGGCATGGGCCGAGGCAATCCGCTATGCTACTGGCCCGGCTATCTTAGCGCACCCGCATGGCCAGGCGCACATGCAGGCCCGAGTCATCCTCGCGCGTGGGACCGATGAAGACCGTGCGCCCATGACCAGAGGCAATCAGCGATCATGCCACGAGCCGCGAATTCGCGGCGGATATCTTCTGCGCAAATCTTCCGGCCTACGGTTAGTGGCGTCGCACATACGCGGGCCACCAACGTCATCCCCGCGCAGGCGGAGACCCATGCAAGCATCCGCCTGCGAACCCTCTCCGCATCACAGCGCGGCGCCTCAATCCTCGAACGGGTCGCGCATCAGGATGGTGTCGTCGCGCTCGGGGCTGGTGGAGAGCAGCGTCACCGGGCACTCGATCAGCTCCTCGATCGAGCGCACGTATTTCACCGCCTGCGCCGGCAGCTCCGCCCAGCTGCGCGCGCCGCGCGTCGACTGCGTCCAGCCCTCGAAGTCCTGGCAGACCGGCTTGACGCGGCCTGCGCGTTCTGCCCCGCCGGCAGGCTGTCGATCCTCTCGCCGTCGAGCTTGTAGCCCACGCACACCTTGAGCTCGGCGAAGCCGTCGAGCACGTCGAGCTTGGTGAGCGCGATCCCGTCGATGCCCGACACCCGCACCACCTGGCGCACCAGGCAGGCGTCGAACCAGCCGCAGCGGCGCTTGCGGCCCGTGTTGACGCCGAACTCCTGGCCGCGCTCGCCCAGCTTCTCGCCGACGGCGTCGGTCAGCTCGGTCGGGAACGGTCCTGAGCCGACGCGCGTGGTGTAGGCCTTGGCGATGCCCAGCACGTAGCCGATGGCGCTCGGGCCGAGGCCCGAGCCGATCGCCGCCTGCGCCGCCACCGTGTTGGACGAGGTGACGAAGGGGTAGGTGCCGTGGTCGACGTCGAGCAGCGCGCCCTGCGCGCCCTCGAACAGGATGCGCTTGCCCGCGCGGCGCTCCTGGTCGAGCAGCGCCCACACGTTGGCGACGAAGGGCAGCACCTTCGGCGCGATCTCGGCGAGCTCGCCCATGAGCGCCTCGCGCGCGATCTCCGGCTGGCCGAGGCCCCGGCGCAGCGCGTTGTGGTGCACGAGCAGGCGATCGATCTTGGGCCCCAGGGTGGAGAGGTTCTTGAGGTCCTGGGCGCGGATGGCGCGCCGGCCCGCCTTGTCCTCGTAAGCCGGGCCGATGCCGCGCCCGGTGGTGCCGATGCGCTGGTCGCCGGCAGCCGACTCGCGCAGCTGGTCGAGCTCGCGATGCAGGGGCAGGATCAGCGTGGTGTTCTCGGCAATCTTGAGATTGCCCGGATCGATGACGATGCCCGCGCTCGCGCAGCGCGCCGATCTCGCCGACCAGGTGCCAGGGATCGAGCACCACGCCGTTGCCGATCACCGACAGCTTGCCCGGGCGCACGACGCCCGACGGCAGCAGCGCCAGCTTGTAGACCTGATTGCCGATGACGAGGGTATGGCCGGCGTTGTGGCCGCCCTGGAAGCGCACGATGATATCCGCCCGCTCGGACAGCCAGTCGACGATCTTGCCCTTGCCCTCGTCGCCCCACTGGGCGCCCATCACCACGACGTTGGCCATGCCGTATCACTCCGGCCACGTGCCGGAACCCATTTCGCCTCGCCGCCCCGCGCGGCTGTTTCGTGCGAGGTATAGCCCTGGAGGCCAGTCCAGGTCGAGCGCGGGCCCGATTTCGAGCCTGCGGCATCTGCAATCTGTTAACATTCTTCGCCCGCCGAATGGGAGCACCGCGCCATGTCCGAGGATCTTGCCGAGATCGAGCGCCACTACGCCCGGGGCGGTCTGCTGGAGCGCATCCTTGCCGCCCTGAAGGAGGCCGGCAAGGACGTCGACCGGCTGACCATCGACGACCTGGCGCCGATCGACGAGTTCCACTCGCGCCGCCGTCTCGCCACCACGGAGCTGGCAAAGTTGCTGGCGCCGAAGCCGGATGCCCATGTGGTCGACATCGGCTCGGGGCTGGGCGGACCGGCGCGCTATATCGCCAGCACCTATGGGTGCCGCGTCACGGGGGTGGACCTGACGCCGGCGTTCGTCGCCGTCGCGACCGAGCTTGCGCGCCGCACCGGGCTGTCCGACCGGGTCGCCTTCCGGCAAGGCTCGGCGCTGGACCTGCCGTTCGCCGACGCCACCTTCGATCTCGGCTGGTCGCAGAACGTGGCGATGAACATCGCCGACCGGCCGCGCTACTACGCGGAGATGGCCCGCGTCCTCAAGCCCGGCGGCCGGCTCGCCATCCAGGACGTGGCCCAGGGTCCCGCAGGCCCGCCGCACTATCCGCTGATGTGGGCGGACACGCCGGCGACCAGCTTCCTGCGCACACCTGAGGAGACGCGCGCGCTGCTGGAGGCAGCAGGCTTCGAGGTCCTTGTCTGGGAGGACAAGACCGCCGCCTCATTGGCCGAGGCGGAAGCCGAGCGGGCGCGCGTCGCGGCCAGTCCGGGCGAACGCCCCACGCTGGGCATCCACCTGGTGGTCGGCCCCGGCTTCCCGGAGAAGGCGCGCAACGGCAACCGCAGCATGGTCGAGAACCGCATCGCGCCTGCTCAACGCCATCCTCCGCCGACCTACTTGAGGCGCCCCCCGCTTCGTCCGAGTTGGCGCTCTCACCCTCCCCTTGACGGGGAGCGGGATCGGCAGCGCCCTTCGGCCCCTTTGCCGGCCTCCAGCTCTTGCCTGACTTCGGATCGTAACGGCCACCGCCGAGGTGCCTGTGCCCCCACGCCATGATTTGCAGCAACACAGGCTCCAAGGATTTTCCTTCGTCGGTCAGGCGATACGCATATCGAACCGGCCTTTGCTGGTAGGCGTCACGTCGCACCAAGCCCCATTCGGCGAGCCTCTTGAGACGCTGGGACAGGATGTTGGACGGGACGCGTTCGGCGCTGTCTTGAAGCGCCTGAAAGGTCCGCTTCCCGTGCCACATCAAGTCGCGAACGATGAGAAGGGTCCACTTGTCACCCATCAGTTCCAGCGACCGCGCGATGGAGCAAGTCGACCGAAAGGCATGTCTTGCCATTGCGCAAACGTCTCCAATTCCAGCGCCAGGCTCACCAGAGGCGTGCCTCCCGACAATGTATCAAAGCGACTTGCATTTTTAAAGTGTCTCTTCTAGAGTAACTTGCACTTCGAAAGTACAGGAGAAGGTCCCGCCTTTGATCGGGGTCGCGACACATGAACCGGATCGTGCTCGCACATGCTGCTGCAGCGACGGCGGCTCTCAGCGCGGGGGCTGCCGTTGTGGCTACGCGGTTTGTTATCGGTGAGACGGACCCGATCTCGCTGGTGTTCTACCGGTACGTTATCGCGGTGATCTGCTTTGCGCCGGTGCTGCCGTTCATCTGGCCGCGAAGCGGGCTCGCACTACCCGAATATGCGAAGATTGCCATGTTCGGGATTCTTTTCTTCGTACTTTTTCCGTGGGCCTTCAATGCTTCCCTTCAATACGTCCCTGCGGCGCGCGGCGCGGTGGGTTTGGCTACCATTCCGATCCAGACCCTGATTGTGGCCGTTGCCTTTGCCGGGAGCAATTGACCGCAAACAAGATCGCGGGCGTCGCGATGGCGTTTTCCGGTATCGTCCTGGCGTTTGGCGCTGCCGCGTTCGGACGCGGCAATACGAACTACCTCGTCGGTGACGGGCTGATGCTCCTTGGTGTCCTCTGCGCCGCGATCTACTCAGTCTTCGGCCGCGCAACGTTGATGCGCCATGGCCCACTCTTCGTGACCGCGTTGGCGATGGCATTCGCCGTTGCAGCTCTGTTGCCGGTTGTCGGTCTCCAGCAGGGAAGCGCTGCTCTGCCGGCATTCAGTCACAAAGGATGGATTGCGGTGGTGTTTCTCGGGACGATCGCCGGTGCCGTGCAGTTTTCACTTTTCATGTGGGCATTGCGCTGGCTGACCGCGGGCGACCACAGTCTTGTATCTTACCCTCAACCCTATCCCCGCAATGGCGGGGATCCTGTTGGGAGAGTCGCTGACGGTGGAACTGGCTGCGGGTATGGCTCTCGTTCTCTTTGGAATCCTGATTGGCAGCGGTGCCTTGTCGACCCGTAGAAGGTTGGCCTGAGCAGGGGACGGCTCCGAGCGCTCCAGGGTAATTCGACACGCCCCCCCTCAGCGCCCGTAGATGATCTTCTTTGCCGCCGGCCAGGTGGTGCGGTAGCCGAACTCGACGGCCTTCTCCTCGTCGGGAGCGAGCGTCATCTCCCAGGCCAGCACGCCGCGCTTGTCGTCCACGTTCTGCTTGGTCGGCGTCGACTTGCCCAGCAGCTCGACCTTGATGTCGGCGTTCTTCGACACGGGGATCTGGTCGAGCACGGTGACCGCGATCGGCCGCTCGTGCAGGTTCTTGACCGTGATCTTGTAGCTGCGCGTATCCGTCTTGGCCGCACTGATGAGGCCGGTCTCGGCCCGCTTCTCCTCGACCACGATGTGACGCACGCGCACCGCATCGTCGGTGCCGAAGCCCAGCTCGTGCTCCTCGCCCGGCGCCAGCTGCGGCAGGTGGCCGTTGCCGACGAAGGTTGAATCGCGGAAGAGCGACACCTGCCCGGGCAGGATCGGGGTGCCGCGCGCCATCGCCACCTTGGCGTAGAGGTAGGCTTTCGGCTCGCGCTTGGGCGTGGTGCGCACCGTCAGGGCCGGGTCGAGCGTGGTCTCGTCGATCTGCACGCGCTTGGCCTCGCCCGTGGCCGGCACGGTGACGCGGCCGGGAATAGAGTAGACCGCCTGGAACGCCTGGCTCTCGATCTGCGCACTGACCTCGCTCGCCGCTACCGGCGGAGGTGCCGCGGCCTTGCGGGCGAAGCTTTCCTCTTCCCCCTGGGCACGCCCGGCCGCATCCTCGCGCGTGAGCGCGCGCCGCGTCGCCATCGGCACCGCGCGCGGCTGCGGCATATCGGGCTCGTAGTCGACGGTGAGCGTGTTGAGCTCGGGCGCGGAGGTGCCCGACCCCGGACGGGTGGTGGACAGCGCCAGCGCCACCTCGTCCCAGCTCTCGCCGCTTCTCTGCTGGATCCTGGCGCGGCGCACGAGCTGCAGCTTGGGCGCCTTCGCCTTCGTGCCGCTCGCCAGGCGCGCATCGTAGAACGGCACCCAGGTCGCGGCGCCGACATGATAGCGGATGGTGATGTCGGCCTCGAGCGATCCGCCGGCGTTGACGAATACCTTGACCTCGGTGCGCTCCTCCTGGCCCGGCGCCAGCGAAGCGAGCTTGCCCTCGAGGTCCTTGATCTTCCGGTCGACCTCGCGGACCTTGACCTGTGCGTCCAGCACCGCCTTCTGCGCCTCGGCGAAGCGCTGGCCGATCAGCCCGAAGATCTGTCCCCAATCGGGCTGTGCGGACGCGGCACCATTGGCGGGCGCCGGCCGTGTCGGCAGCTGCGCCAGGTTGGATATGAGCGTCTTCTGCGCCTCGGCCGCCTGCACGGCGGCGGTCAGCACCGCCCGCTCGTCCTTGAGCTTCTCGATGGCGTCCTCGATCTTCTTGCGCTCGGTGGCGGCTATCGCCGCATCCGTGCGCGGCACGAACACGCGGCGGCTGTCGACAGAGCCGATCTGGAGCTTGCCCGTGGCCTTGCCCTCGACGCGGATGGAGCTGGCGATCGCGCGCGCGGGCAGGTCCGCAAACAGCAGCACGTGGTCGCCGGGCTCGAGCTTGACCTTTCCGCGCCGGCTCACCTCCGCGCCGCTCGGAAAGACGGTGACGGCGTCGATGCGCGACGTGCCCTTGATGTCGGCAGCCCGAGCCCCCGGCACGACCATCGGCAGCAGCGCAAGCGCGATCCACAAACGCATTCGTATGTCTCCTTTCACCGGTCGCAGACCATCCCCGACGCGACCGGAAGGCCGCGGCACAAAGTTAGCACGCTTCGTGACGCAACTGTGGCTCAGATGAAGCTCAGACCTTCGAAGAACGGAAACCCTTGCGCCGGGACCCGATTTCCAATTCTCTAACGCCCGCCGAGGAAGGCGACCGCCAGGGAGACCGCCATGAGCCAGGAAATCCGTATCGAGTTCACCCGCTTCTCAGCCTTCTATTCGCCGCTGATCGCCACCATGGCCGGCGGCTTCCTCAAGGAAGAGGGACTGACCGGCAAGCACTCGGTGTCGGCGCCGGGCAAGTCGGCCATCGCCGGGCTCGTCGACGGCTCCGTCGACGTGGCCCAGTCGGCGCCCTCGCAGGGCTTCGGGCCGCTCGAGCAGGGCAAGCAGCCGCCCGCGCTGCACTTCGCCCAGATCAACGAGAAGGACGGCTTCTTCCTGACCGGGCGCAGCCCCGACAAGGGCTTCACCTGGGACAAGCTCAAGGGAAAGAAGGTCATCGTCGACCACGGCGGCCAGCCGATGGCCATGTTCAAGTACGCCTGCTTCAAGCAGGGCCTCGACTTCAAGGCGATCGAGGCCGTCGACGCCGGCGCCACCGACAAGATGATCGCCGCCTTCCGCGGCGGCCAGGGCGACTACATCCACCTGCAGGGCCCCGCCCCGCAGCAGCTCGTGCACGATGGCGCCGGCCATATCGTCGCCGCGCTGGGCGATGCCATCGGTCCATGCGCCTTCTCGAGCCTCGCCGCCACGCGGGAGTGGCTCAAGACCGATCAGGCAAAGGCCTTCATGCGCGCCTACCGCAAGGCCCGCGCCTGGCTGCTCGCCACGCCGGCCGCCGAGGTCGCCAAGGCCGAGGCCGCCTTCTTCAAGGACATCGACCCGGCCGTCCTCACCCAGACGATCGCCACCTACCAGAAGCTCGGCAACTGGACGCCGCACGTGGAGATCACCAAGCCCGCCTTCGAGGCGACGGTCGACATCTTCCAGCACGCCGGCCTCATCACCAAGCGCCACAAGTACGAGGACATCGTCGCCCCGCCGCCTGGCTGACCTCCCTCCTCACACCTGCACGGGTTGCAAGGAACCAACCCGCGAGGCGGATGCTTCAGCCCGCGAGCAGCAGTTTGCGAGACACAGTTTCGCGCACATGTCTCAACGCGGAGCTGCGAGCCGCCGCGACGAGTGCCGCATCAATTCACCGCACCGCTGACTGCGTGCGGTACGAGCGTGCGCCTTGCCGCAGAGCAGGCTGATCTATTCCTTGGCGGCTAAAACACATTCGATAATCTACGCACAATAGCTGAATGATCGTGCGCTCCAACTTGCTCTTAAGAGGGTTGCTGTAGTGATGACGGCGCGGCGTAGCGCATCGGCGCAGCAAATCGAAATCGATCTCTGCATCGAGAAGGCGCCCGCGACCTTCAGGAGGAGCGCACAGCGTGGAACCCTGGCACCGGTTTCGGGCGTGGTCGGCACAAATGAGAATATGGCCCGGCAAACTGAGAAACATTTTGACGGGACTGCGCCATGACGATCAGAAAACCCGTCCTGGCCAGAACGCATTTCCGTTGCAGCCCTTCGCAGCGGCGTTTGCCATCAGCCTGCTGGCCGCTGCTTTCGGCGCCGGGCTGTCATGGCACCTGAACCAGAGCTTCGATGCGGCGCGCGGGAAGGGGGCCCAACTCAACGAGTATATCAGTCAAGTCAAACTGCTCGACGAGGCCCTGACCATGTCGGCACGCATGGCGGCCGCGACGGGCGATCTCAGCTACAAGGACAGGTACGACAGATTCGATGCCGAGCTTGATGCGCTGATCAAGAAGACAGCAAGGGCACTCGGACTACCCGAAGTGCGCCAATTCGTCGAGCAGACCGACGAGGCAAACCTCAAGCTCGTCGAGATGGAGCGACGTGCCTTCGCCCTGGTCGCTGACGGCCAGCGAGCGGAAGCCAGCGCTCTATTGGTCAGTGACGAATATTTGCGGTGGAAGCGCGCCTACGCCGAAGGCGTCGAAAAGACTGCGACCTGGCAACGCGGCGCAATCGAACGCGAACAGCGGACGCTCGATCTCCTGCTGGCTACTGTCGAGGTCTCGAGCGGCGTCGTTGTCCTCGCGCTGTTATGGGCTTGGCTGCTTGCATTTCGTGCCGGGCGGCGCTGGAGTCAGGAGCGCTTGCTGACGGAGGCAACCCTTCGCGGGGCTCGTGATGAGCTGGAGCTGCGAGTCGGGGAGCGCACCGCGGAATTGCACGTCGCCAATGAGACCCTGCGGCACGACAAGGCAGCCCTGGCGCGCGAGATCGACCAGCGTAAACGTGGCGACGCGACGCTGCGAGAATCGCAGCAGGTGATCGGAGCGATCCTCGACGCGGTGCCCGCGCGGATATTCTGGAAGGACAAGAATCTCGCTTTGCTGGGCTGTAACGCGCCATTCGCGCGCGATGCGGGCTTTGCTCGCCCCGAGGACATCATCGGCAAAGACGACTACCAGATGGCATGGCGCGAGCAGGCGGACCTGTATCGGGCCGACGACCGCCAAGTCATCGCGACCGGCCGCAGCAAGCTGCTCATCGAAGAGCCACAGACAACTCCCGACGGCAACGTCATCACGCTGCTGACGAGCAAGGTGCCGCTGCGCGGTTCAAACGGGGAGATCTTCGGCGTCCTCGGAACCTATATGGACGTCACCGAGCGCAAGCGGCTGCAAGATCAGCTGGCCTTCTCGAATCTCCTGAAGTCGACGGCGATCGAGAATTCGCCCGACGCCATTCTGGTCGTCGACGAGCACAAGAGAATAGTCTCGTTCAATAGCCGGTTCATCACATTATGGAATGTTCCGAAGGAATTGCTGGAGAGCGGACTCAGCGAGCCGGTCCTGCAGGCGGTGTCGGCGCAAGTCAAGGATCGGGATGGGTTTGTCGCGCGCGTCCGCTATCTTTACGAGCATCGGGAGGACTCCAGTGACGACCTGGTTGAATTGACGGACGGCCGCTTGTTCGAGCGCCACAGCAGGAGCCTGTACACCGGCCATACGTATCTCGGCCACATCGCGTTTTTCCGCGACATCACCGAACGCGAACGGGCTGCGGAGGCGCTGAAGCAGTCCGAGGCGCGATTCAGGGCGATCTTCGACAATGCTCGCGACGGCGTTGTGCTGGCGGACCGCGAGACCAGGACGTTCTCGACCGCCAACAGCCACTTCTGCCGGTTGCTGGGTTATGCACCGGAGGAGATCACGGGCATCGGCGTTGACGATATCCATCCAGCCGAGGCGCTGCCCCACATCGTCCGAGAGTTTGAGCGCCAGGCACGCGGGGAAATACGCGGAGCAATGGATATCCCGGTCAAGCGCAAAGACGGCTCGGTATTCTTCGCCGATGTCAATTCCGCACCGGTCGCGATCAGTGGAAGGGAATATGTGCTCGGGGTCTTTCACGATATAACCGAACGAAAGGCGGCGGAAGAAAAAATCCAGTTCGCAAACACCGTGCTTGAAGCCGAGATCGACAGCGCGCCCGATGGCGTTTTGGTTGTGCGAGCGGACCAGCCGGTCGCAACTTTCAACCAGAATTTCTTGGACGTCTGGGCCATTCCGCCGGAAATCGCCCACACCCACGACCGCGAGACGATGTTGGCCTCAATCTTGCCGATGCTGAAAAATCCCATGGGCTTCAAGCGCGACGTAGAGCGCTTGCGCCAACATCCGGAAGACAGAATCCAAGACGAAGCGGAGTGCAAGGACGGCCGGGTCATTGAATACCGTGGCGGGGCGATCAGACACACGTCGGGCGATCTTGGTCGGATCTGGTTCTTTCGCGACATCACCGAGCGCAAACGCGCAAATGACCAGATCAAGATGACGAATGACAAGCTCGCGGCGCAGAACTTGCGGTTCGATGCGGCGTTGAACAATATGGCGCAAGGCCTCTTGATGTTCGATCGCGCGGGGCGGTTGATCATTTCCAATCGGCGCTTTGCCGACTTGCTCGGAATGCCGTGGGAAAATTGGGAAACCGCAGCTCTGGGAAAGACAGTGCCGCAAGTAATGCAGCTTACTCATGAGTTGACCGGCGTTACGGAAAAGAATCCAGCACAAGCGCTTGCCGATCTGAGCAACGCGTTGGAGCGTGGTCAAACGGCCGCATCCATCCTCGAACGTACCGATGGGCGCACAATCTCGGTGTCATACGCGCCAATCGGCGATGGCGGCTTCGTGTTGACGTTCGATGACATTACCGAGAAACGGCGTACTGAGGAGAAGATTTCGCATCTGGCGCATTACGATGCTCTTACCGATTTGCCGAACCGGGTGCTCTTCTACGAGAAGATGGAGGAATTGCTGAAGGGCGGACGCCACGGCGACACATTCGCAGTCTTCAGCCTGGATCTTGATCACTTCAAGAGCGTCAACGACACGCTGGGACATCCCATTGGTGACAGGCTGTTGCAGAGCGCGGCCGAGCGCATGCGCGGTTGTGTGCGCGATTCCGACATCGTCGCCCGGCTGGGCGGCGACGAGTTCGCCATCGTGCAAGTCGGAACCGGGCAGCCGGCAGACGCGACCGTGCTTGCGGCGCGTCTGATCGATTCCATCAGCGCGCCCTATCTGCTCGAGGACCACCAGGTGGTCGTGGGAACGAGCATGGGTATCGCGATCTCGCCGGGCGACGGCACGGAACCGGATCAGCTTATGAAGAACGCCGATCTGGCGCTCTACCGCTGCAAGGCCGACGGTGGGAATACGTTTCGATTTTTTGAGCCCCAGATGGACGCGCGCATGCAGCTGCGCCGCGCGCTCGAGCTCGATCTTCGCAAGGCATTGGTGAACAACGAGTTCACGCTCGACTATCAGCCCCTGGTCAATCTCACGACCGGGAAGGTTACGACTTGCGAGGCGCTCATTCGCTGGCATCAACCCGAGCGCGGCTTGGTGCCGCCTCTGGAATTCATCCCGATTGCGGAGGAAACCGCTCTGATCGTGCCAATCGGGGAATGGGTGTTGCACCGAGCCTGTGCCGATGCCGCCGAATGGCCAAGCGACTTCGGGGTTTCTGTCAACGTGTCGCCAGCCCAGTTCAGGAGTGAGAACCTGGTCCAAGCGGTCACAGGTGCACTTGAGAAGTCCGGCTTGCCGGCGCGCAGGCTGGAACTCGAGATTACCGAGTTGGTTCTGATGCAAGACAACAAGGAAGCTCTGGCCTTGCTGCACCAGCTCAAGGAGCTCGGCATCAGGATCGCGATGGACGATTTCGGCACCGGATACTCATCGCTTGGCTATCTTCGCAGCTTCCCATTCGACAAGATCAAGATCGATCAGTCGTTCATACGGGACTTGTCAAAGAGCAAGGACAGTCTCGCAATTCTTCGCGCAGTCGTCGGCCTTGGCCAGAGTCTCGGCATGGTCACCACCGCGGAAGGTGTCGAGACCCAGAAGCAGCTCGAGATCTTGCACACCGAGGGGTGTACCGAGGCGCAGGGCTACTTCTTCAGCCAGCCGAGATCCGCAGCAGAAGTGAAAGATTTGCTCGCCGCGCTCGATAGCAAAGAGAAGGCAATTGCGTGACGCTTTGGGCTGGCCGCCCGCCATTCACCGCTCCGGCCGCGACAGCTTCAGGCCGCGCTGGAACTCCTCGGCGAACTTGTCCTCTTCGAACCCGCTCGCGGGAATCGAGTAATAGCCGCCGGTTGCGACCTCCTCGGGCGTCGTCTCCTTGAGGTCGATCGAGCTGAACGGGCAGGTATTGAAGCACATCTCGCAGCCGATGCAGGAATTGGAATGCACGCCGACCTGGTTGTTTGCCTGCGACAGCGCTTCGTAGAAACAGGTCTGGATGCAGATCGTGCACGACGTCGAATTCTTGCAGGTGTCGCGCTCGACGGTCGAGTGGATGCGCGGCTTGACGAATTGCTCGCCGTAGTCCTTGACCGCGCTCCGCGAGGCGATGCCCAGCATCGACTCCACGTCGGGGTAGCCGTGCTGGTCCATGAAGGTCTCCAGGCCCTCCACCACCTTGGGCAGCCACTTGATGCCCTTGAGCATCAGCACGGAGCCGACCTGCACAAGGCCGGCCCCGGTCATGATGAACTCGACCACGTCGCGATGATCGTAGATGCCGTTCGAGCCGGTGATGGGCATGCCGAGCTCGGTGTAGATGCGGTGCACCCAGCGCAGCGACAAGCGGCTTGGTCCACGGGCCACCGATCCCGGCGGGTCCCGCCAGGCGCGCCTCTCCGGTCTCGATGTCGACGGCGAACCCGGTATAGCGGTTGGTCGCGGTGACGGCGGCAGCGCCCGCCTCGCGCACCCGACGCGCCACGTCGAGCGGCCGCGACTGGTCGGGGGTCAGCTTGACGACGATGGGGATATCGCAGACCTGCTTGACTGCGCGCACCACCTCGTAGGCGATGTCGGGGTCCTGCCCGATCATCGAGCCGCCGTGCACGCCCGGCATCATCGCCGGATGCGGACAGCCGAAGTTGAGCTCCACCATGGAAAGCCCGCAGTCCTCGATGGTGCGGCAGATGTCCTTCCAGCTCTGCACCGTCTTGCCCCCGGCGGAGCCGATCAGAACGGCGCCGTTGTCCTTGGCGTAGCGGTTGAGCGCCTTGAGATGGGGCACCCATTCCTCGACCGGCGTGGTGGAGTATCCGGAGCGCGAATAGAAGCGGAAATCGTGCGGGATCTTGCCGCGGATGATGTCGCCCTTGTCGTTGAGGATGGCATACTTTGAGTTCTCGGTGAGAACGGCCATCTCCTCGATGTCGGTCAGCGTCTTGATGATCATGCCGCCGGCGCCGGCATCGACGCATTCCCGAATCAACTCGGGGCTGTTGGTCGGCTCGATGGATGCGACGACCACCGGATTCTTGAAGTGGACACCGCAGAAATCGGTTTCGAGGCTCGCCATCTTCTCTCCTGGGCGCGCGGCCGCGGCTGGGATTCTTCCGCACCAGCCTGACATGCCCGCCGCCGAATTGCCAGGGACGCCCAAGCATACGTTCGATGCGCCAGTGAGATTGCAGCGCGCGGTGACTACCAAATAGCCGTCGCACCCAACAGTGGGGCAAAGCCTAACGCCGTCGCCGCGCGCTGGAACGAAGCACCTCGCTCACCTTGGCCGCCAGATCCTGCCGCGTATACGGCTTGCTGATCAGGCTCACGCCCGGGTCCAGACGGCCATGATGGACGATGGCATTGGGCGTGTATCCGGTCGTGAACAGCACCGGCAGGTCCGGATGGCTCTGCGCGACCTGGTCGCTCAGCTGGCGGCCGCTGACACCGCCGGGCAGCACCACGTCGGTGAAGAGAAGGTCGATCGGCTCGCCGCTCTCGATGATCGACAGCGCCTCCCTGGCATTGGAGGCCTCGCGCACCGTGTAGCCCAGCTCCGTGAGCACGGAGCGCGCATAGTCGCGCACGCCGTCGTTGTCCTCCACGACCAGGATCGTTTCTCCGTTAGAAGCGCGCTCTACCGGTTGAGCGCTCGCGGTCGCCACCCCGGGTGGACTGGCCGCAACCTCCCGGCTTTCCTCGAGACGCGGGAAGTACATCTTCACGGTCGTGCCGTGTCCCAGCTCGCTGTAGATGCGGACATGGCCGCCCGACTGCTTGACGAAGCCGTGAACCATCGCCAGCCCGAGCCCGGACCCTGCTTCGGCAGGCTTCGTCGTGAAGAACGGGTCGAACACGCGGTCCAGGATCTCCGGCGGGATGCCCGTTCCCGTATCCGCAACGCTGATCAGTACGTACTGCCCCGACTCGATGTCGCCAAACCGGTTCACATACGCCTGATCGAGGTATGTATTGGCGGTCTCGATCGTCATGTGCCCGCCGTTCGGCATGGCGTGCTGTGCATTCAGGGCAAGATTGAGCAGTGCGCTCTCGAGGTGATTGGGATCGACAAATATCGGCCACAGACCGCCGCCGAGAACAGTCTCGAGGTTCACCGTTTCGCCCAGCGTCCGCCGCAGCAGGTCGGACATGTCGGACACGAGCCGATTGCAGTCGACGCGCGACGGCTCGAGCGGCTGCCGGCGCGCGAAGGCCAGCAGGCGATGCGTCAGCTTGGCGCCACTGTGCGCGGCTTGCAGACCCATGTCGATCAGCCTCGGAAACCTGTCGGCAATTTCGGTCGGAGCTCGATCCTTGAGAGAAGCCAGGCTCCGCTTCATGGTGTCGAGATTGCCCATGATGACCGTCAGCAAATTGTTGAAGTCGTGCGCGACACCACCTGTCAGCTGACCGATCGCCTCCATTTTCTGAGCCTGCCGCAGCGTGGCTTCCGTCTCATGGCGACGCTGCATCTCTCCTTCCAGATCCGCGGCGCGCGCCTGCAGGCTCTGCATGAAGGCTCGCGTCGAGCGTCCGAGGGCGAGCGAGAGGCCTGCCGCCAGAGCCAGGCTCAGTCCGATGAGCAAGAGCAGGGCGTTCTGCAAAGTTGCGGCGCTCGTCTGCCGCCCGGCCAGCAGCCCGTCCTCGACGGCAACGAATTGATCGAGCCGCTCACTGAGCTCTTCCAGCAGCTCCTGGACGTGGCTCGACCGGACCAGGGCAATGGCCTGGTCCCGCCGCCCATCTCTCGTCAACGCGATCGTCTTGGAAAGCGTCTCCTGCAGCCGGCCTATCTTCGGCTCGACTTCGGCCAACCGACCGACCTGCTCGGGATTGTCCGCGACGCCGCCCTTGAGTTGCATGAGCTTTTCGGAGAACGACGCCAGCAACTTCGCAAAGTCGCTGCCGAGGTAGTCGTCTTCCCCGGTGAGCAGAAAGCCGCGTTCGCGAATGATGGCACTCTGCAGATCACGGATGAGAAGCCGGGCGTCCGAGCGGACCCCGAGGGTGTGCCGCACCCAGTGCTCCGCACTCTTGGAGCCGACCGCCAGGAACAGCGTGGCAAGACCTGCCAACAGCAAAACCGCATATGCACCGCGAGACAGGAGCAGCATTGCGCTGCCCTGCTGGTCCGGCGCGGAACCAAAGCCCATCAGTCTGCGTATAGATGCTACGGCGGGCACGCGGCTATCCCTGGATGACTTTGACACTAAATTTATGCCACGTAGCGATCCTAGCGTATTGACCCGGCCGGTGACCAACGATGACTAACGCGCCACGTGTCCTCGTCGTCGACGACGAGCCGCTGATAGCCATGCTCATAGCCGATTGGCTGGGTGAGCTCGGCTGCCAGGTGGTCGGGCCGGTCGGCCGGGTGTCCGAGGCCCTGTCTCACATCGAGGAAACGGCGCTGGATGCCGTCCTGCTGGATGTCACCCTCGGATCCGAAGACAGTTTTTCCCTGGCCGACCTTGCCCACAGCAAAGGCATTCCCGCCGCCTTCGTCACCGGCACGACAGCCGCGAGCCTGCCCGAGCCGTTCAAGAACGCGCGCGTCCTGGCAAAGCCGTTCGAGTTCGAGCATTTCAAGGAGCTGATTGGGGAGCTGCTGCCGACCCGGGCGCCACATGATGGCTAGCCGGAGGTGGGCCAGGGACCTTCGCGCTATGCCGCGCTGCTGGCCCTGCCTTTGTCCGGACGGCGGTCGGCCAGATAGCGCTGCTTCAGCTCGCCGGCCGTGAGCGGCTTGCTGAACAGGAAGCCCTGCATCTCCGTGCACCCCTCGGCCCGCACGATTTCCAGCTGCTCGGCCGTCTCGACGCCCTCCGCGGTCGTCTTCATGCCCATGCCCCGCGCCATTGCCGCCACGGCGCGCACGATGTTGAGCGAGCCGACGCCGTCGGAAACGTCCTTGATGAAGGAGCGGTCGATCTTGATCTTGTCGAAGGGGAAGCTCTGCAGATAGCCGAGCGAGGAGTAGCCGGTGCCGAAGTCGTCCATGGCGATGCGCACGCCCAAGGCCCGCAATTGGTAGAGGGTGTCGAGCGTGTCGTCGCTGTTCTGCAAAAGGGCGCCCTCGGTGATTTCGAGCTCGAGCCGCACCGGCTCCAACCCGGATGCTGCCAGCGCCGCGGCGACGATCCGGGCCAAGCCCGGTGTGGCAAACTGCAGGGGAGACAGGTTGACCGCGATCTCCAGGTTGTCGGGCCAGGTCATAGCGGTCTCGCACGCTTCCCGGATCACCCACTCGCCGAGCTGCGCGATGACGCCGACCTCCTCGGCCAGCGGGATGAAGTCCGCCGGCGCCAAGAGACCCTTTTCGGGGTGACGCCAGCGAACCAGCGCTTCAAACCCCTTGATGTCGTTCCGGCCGAGGTCGACCACGGGCTGGTAGTGAAGCTCGAACTCCTTCCGCGCCACGGCCCGGCGCAGATCGGCTTCAAGCTCCCGCCGATTTTGCATCTGGGCGTCCATCTGGTGCTCGAAGAAGCGGAACGTCCCGCGCCCGTCGGCCTTCGCCCGGTAGAGGGCGAGATCGGCCTTGCGCAGGAGCGCATCCCCCTCGAGCCCGTCTTCGGGAGCCACGGCAATGCCGACACTGGTGCCGATGATGACATGGTGGTCGTCGATATCGTAGGGCCGGCTCAACTCACTGATGACGCGCAGTGCCAGCGACGTGGCATCCGAAGGGTGCACGACGCCGACCTGGATGATCGCGAATTCATCTCCACCCATGCGGGCGGCGCTGTCGGTCTCTCTTGCCACGGCCTGCAGGCGCTCGGCGACCATCTTCAGGAGTTTGTCGCCAGCGTGATGGCCCAGCGTGTCGTTGACGTACTTGAAGCGATCGAGATCGAGCAGGTGCACCGCCAGCATCTCGCCCCGCTTGGCACGAGGCAGGGCATGCCCGAGCTGCTCGTTGAGGAAGATGCGGTTGGGCAGACCCGTCAGGGGATCGTGCAGCGCCATGTGGGCAATCTTGGCTTCGGATTGGCGCTGCTCGGTGATGTCCTGGTGGGTCGTAACCGTGCCGCCGTCCGGCATCGGCTGGGCGGTGACGGCGATGCACCGTCCGTCGCCGAGCTGGTTGTGGAACTGCTTGAACTTGGCATCGCCGCGATGGCGAAGCATCAGGTCTATGATCTCGGCGGCCGATCGATCCGACTGAAGGCCTTCGCGCACGCGGTATTCGATCAGATCCTGCAAGGGCGTCCCGGGCCTCGCCACAGCGGCAGGGAAATTGTAAATCTGCCTGTAGCGATCGTTGCACAGCATCAGCCGATATTCGCGATCGTACATGGCCAGGCCCTGGGCGATGTTGTTGAGCGCGGCGTCCAGGTGGATGTTCCTGGTCTCGAGCTGCCGTTCCTTGGCCTTCAGGGTCTGGTTCTGCTCCTCCAGCAGGGCCATCAGTCTCTGCCGCTCGGTCACGTCCTCGTGCGTGCCGACCCAGCCGCCCGTTGCGATCGGGTGATGGATGATGCTGATGGTGCGGCCGTCTCCCAGCTCGACCACGCGCAGATCGCTATCCGTCCGCTCGACGAGTTTCAAAATGCGCTCGATGTACGCCTCCCGATCGCTGCCCTCGAAATTGCCGCGCTCGAGCCGATGCTCGAGCATCTCGCGCAGGTGCGTGCCGCGCGTGGTCACCGCGAGCGGAAACCCGTACATCTTGCGATATTCGTCGTTGCAGACGATGAGCCGCTTGCCCGCGTCGAACATCACGAGGCCGATCGGCATGTTGTTCACGGCCGCGTCCAGGTAGCTGCGCTCCCGCTCTGCCGTCTCAGCCAAATCGCGGGCGCGCGCGCGCGCCTGCCGCAGGTCCCACAGGCTGACGGCCGTCAGATAGCTCAAAGGCAGCGTGACAAGGAACGGAATGACGAACGCGATGAAGAGCAGCATGTGGTTCGGCAGGTCGACCAGGAAGTCGAAGAGCCAGGCGGTCGCGGTCGAGAGGACGGCGGAGAAGATCGTCAGGAGCGCGGTGAACCGCCCCCATCCCAGATGGGCCAGGATCCGCGTCGTCGTACGCTCGACCTCGGTGGGTGCGAGCGCGGTGCGCTGTGGCTCGGATAGTGGCCGCGCGACACGCGCGACTTGCGCGCGCACAACGTCGCCCAGCCGCAGGAGTCCGGCGGCCATGGTCCGCAGCAATGGCAGGCGTGTCCTGATTTTCTTGACCATTTGTTTACCAGGAGCCCATCGCATCTCCGGCGCCGACGGAATGGCAAAGACCTAGTCGCCGCGGATTAATGAAGCGTCTCGGAAACCTCGGAAACATTGAGCAATCACCAACGGGCTGCGCGGCGATCGTCATGCTGCCGACTTGGTGATTTCCCTCGCCGCGGCAACCATTCTGCCGACATCGCTCGCAGGCCGCGGCCGGCCGATGAGATAGCCCTGCACCTCGGTGATGCCGAGGTCACGCAGCCGGGCGAATTGATCGATGGTCTCGATACCCTCGGCCGTCGTCGTCATGGCCAATCGTGCGCCAAGGGTGGCGACCGCCTCGATGATGGCCGCCGAATGGTCGCTCTCGCCCAGGCCGTGCACGAACGACTGGTCGATCTTGATCTTGTTGAAGTGGAAGCGACTGAGGCTGCTCAGGCTCGAGTAGCCTATGCCGAAGTCGTCCATGGCAACGCGGATGCCGAGATCCCGCAGGCGGGAAAGCGTCGCCAGAATTTCCTCGGTGTTCTCCAGCAAGATCGAACTCGGTGATCTCCAGCTCGAGGCGATCGGGCGCGAGGTCCGAGCGCGCCAGTGCCCGCGTCACCACCCGCACAAGGTCGCCCTTCTTGAACTGCGCCGGGGACAGGTTCACCGACACGCTGATGTTGTCCGGCCATTTGGCAGCTTCCGCGCACGCGGCACCGAGCACCCACTCGCCGATTCCGCCGATCAGCCCGATCTCCTCGGCGAGCGGGATGAACTCCGAGGGAAGAGTCAACCCACGGGTCGGATGGCGCCAGCGCACGAGCGCCTCGAACTCCGTCACCCGGTCGTGCTCCAGGTTGAGGATCGGCTGGAAATGGAGCTCGAAAGCCTGGTCGGCCAGCGCCTGGCGCAGGTCGATCTCCAGCTGCCGGCGCTCGTGCATCAGTGCATCCATGGCCGGCTCGAAAAAGCGGTAGCTGCCCCGCCCCCGGCCCTTGACCTGGTAGAGTGCCAGATCGGCATTCTTCAGGAGGTCGCGAGGGTTGCGCGTATCGTTCGGCGCCACCGAGATTCCGACGCTGGTCCCGATCACGATCTGATGTCCGTTGATGTCAAAGGGACGCGTCAGCGTCTCGATGACCCGGGCAGCCAGCGCCGTCGCGCTGTTGGGCTGGGGCGCGTTCGTCTGCAGGATCGCGAACTCGTCGCCGCCGATCCTGGCCACGGTGTCGTGCTCATGGATGCTGGCTTGGAGCCGTTCCGCAACGGCCTTGAGCAGCTCATCCCCGGCGGCATGGCCCAAGGTATCGTTGACCTCCTTGAAGCGATCGAGGTCGAGACACAGCACGGCGATCGACTTGCCCTCCTCTAGTCCCGCGCAAGCCTGCTCGAGGTGCCTGTGGAGCAGAGTCCGGTTGGGAAGATCGGTGAGGGCGTCATGATGGGCCAAATGAGCGATCTTGGCCTCGGTCCGCCGTTGCTCCGTTATGTCCTCGTGCGTCGCAACCCAGCCGCCGCGAGCCATGGGCTGGCGCTTGATCAGGATGGCGCGCCCGTCCTGCAGCTCATGGACACGAATGGAAGGCTCGTTCTTCCGCAAGGACGCAGCGATCTCGCGCATGGCTTGGGGCTCGATGAGCCCGGCTCCCCGGCGATGATCCAGGATCATCTCCAGGGGCGTGCCGGCGCGCGTCAACTGGTTCGGGATCCCGTAGATCTCGGTATACCTCCGATTGCAGACGAGCAGCCTATGCTCGGCATCGAACATGGAAAGCCCATGCGACATGTTGTTGATGGCGGCATCGAAGCGCATGTTCTGCGCGTGCAATTCGCGCTCATGCTGCTTCAGCTCCGTGATGTCGTCGTGGGTGGCAACCCAGCCGCCGCCCGGCATCGCGCGATTGGCGACGGCGATGAAGCGGCCGTCAGCGAGCTCGGTGACTTTGCTCCAGGTCGCCTTTCGGCGAAGGTCCAGCATGACCTCGGTCATGTAGGCGTCGATCGTCGAGCCGGCCGGAAACGTGCGGACGGCCAAGCGATGCGCCAAGAGCTCGCGCAAGGTCGTCCCGGGAACGGCCTGCGATTCCGACAGCGCGTACATCTGTCTGTAGCGCGCGTTGCACACCACGAGCCTCATGTCGACATCGAAGATGCACATGCCCTGGGACATGTACGCGAGCGCCGCATCGAACCGCCGGTTGTTGGCCTGGAACTCGTCAAGGGTGCGGTCGAGGGCGCGCAGAGGGAACATGCGAAAGGCGAAGAAGGCGGCCACGCTGATCGCGAGGCTGGCAAACGCGGTGACTGCCGCCTGCCAGAGCAGCGGAGCGAGAGGGGTCTCCGCCTCGAACCATCCCACCCGCTGGCCGCTCACGTAGACGGGCGCCTTGCGGCGAAGGACGGGAGGCGGGGCGGGCGGCCCGTTTTCGGCGACCACGATGCCGTCGCGATCCACCAGTCTCTGGTGTAGCGGCTCGTCGCCGCTCTGTGGCAGCTCGGTGATCTCCGCGAGCCTCAAGCCGTGATCGCGCCAGAACGCCTGGTGCTCGTAGATGTATTTCGCGGCCCGATGGGCGCCGAGCCTGGCCTTGAATTCGAGGATCTCGCCCCGCTCATCGTATTCGTAGGCCAGATAGAACAGCGGCAATCCGAGGCCGCAGACCAGGGTTGCGACGAGCGCTGCGATGTTCACCAGCGAGCGCGCCGATAGGCTGCGGGGGCCGAGGCGAGCGATGAGCCGTCTTCATAAGACATGGCCAGTGCGCAGCGCGGCCTTGCCTGCGGGCGATGTAAGGAATGCGATCGCAGCTTGCGTGCGCCGGCTGAGTTCCTTGGCCAGGACCGCGAGCAGCGGAGTGGATGTACCCGTCCCGCGGACCTTCAGCTCCGCCGCCCGCGCGGGCGTGCTGCTGACAAGGCCGAGAACTGAGCAGGGGATGAGGGAAAGCGCGCGGAGATTGGCCGGCATGAGAAGCGTCTCCATGTCAGCCAACCTGAGCGCTACCGGTATTAAGGCTGGGTGAAAAACGCGAGGGCGACTTGAGCGATAGGGCCGGCGGCCGGCCTATGGTTCAAAAACGGATAAGAGCCGATCCGTTCCGGCATGGTCCACCACTTGACCGCACAAGCTGAGCGCCGGAGAGTGCCGGTCGCGACAGGCAACCCCGCGACAGGAGAGAGCGTGCGATGAAGGAAACCATCGGCTGGATCGGCGTCGGCAGCATGGGCCACCGCATGAGCCGCCACCTGGTCGCGGCGGGCTATTCCGTGGTGGTGGCCGACGCGGTCAGCACCGAGCGGGCACCGGAAGGCGCGCAGATCGCCAAGAGCAACGCCGAGGTCGCAGCCCGCACCGACATCGTCATCCTCTCGCTTCCCGACGGCGCCGCCTCCGTCAAGGTTGCGCGTGAGATCGCCGAAGCCAAGCCGCGCCGCGCGAAGACGGTAATCGACACGTCGACCATCGGCATCAAGGCGGCAGAGGAGGCAGCCTCCGTGCTCGCGGCCGCCGATATCGCCTTCATCGATGCGCCGGTCTCCGGCGGCACCGCCGGCGCGGACAAGGCAACGCTCGCCATCATGATGGCGTGCTCCCCCGAGGCCTATGAGCGCTTCAAGCCCCTGGCGGCGCTGATGGGCAAGCCGTTCTACGTCGGGCCGAAGGCAGGGCAGGGCCAGGCCGTGAAGCTGCTCAACAACTTCCTCTCCGCCACGGCGCTGGCGGCGACCTCCGAGGCGATCGCCTTCGGCACCGGCCAGGGCATCGACATGAAGACGATCCTCGACATCGTCAACGCCTCGACGGGCCGCAACTCGGCGACCGACGACAAATTCCCCCGCCGCATCATGCACGGCCGCTACGATGCCGGCTTCACCGCCAAGCTGCAGCTCAAGGACATCAATCTCTATCTCGAGAATGCGCGCGCCGCCGGCATCACCGACGAGATCGCCAGCACGAGTGGTCGAGGTGTGGACGCGCATGGACGCAAGCCTTCCGGGCTCCGACATCTGCGAGATGTATCCCTACACCCAGAAGGGACGGCCTCGCTGAGGCCGCTCGCGAAGCGCGGGCTGATCACCGCCCCTGATAGGCCGGCGTGCGCACGACGAGGCCGTCGAGCGCCTCGGTCACCTTGATCTGGCAGGAGAGGCGCGAGTTGGGCCTGACGTCGAAGGCCATGTCGAGCTGGTCCTCCTCCTCGTCGGTGCGCGCGCCCGCCTTCTCCATCCAGGCGTCGTCCACATAGACCATGCAGGTGGCGCAGGTGCAGCCGCCGCCGCACTCGGCGACGATGCCGGTGACGCCATGCTTGAGCGCCGTCTCCATGATCGTGGCGCCCACCTCCGCCTCGACGGTGTGGACGGTGCCGTCGTGCTCGATGTAGGTGATCTTCGGCATCGGGTTGGCTCAACCTGCGCTTTATTTCATCTAAATGCACTATAATGCATACTCACAGCCGGCGACGCTGGCAAGCCCCGGTATGCGACACCGGGGGGTCCTCGCGGTCCGGGGCATCGGGGCGGCCCCGGCGCCCTCAGCGGGCCGACTGGTCCAAGGCCGCGTCGGCGATCCTTTGCTGGCTTCTGAACCGGGCCGCGTCGATCAGCATCTGGCCCGCCCACCGATAGACATTACGCACCCGGACGAGATCGCGCATCAGCTGCATGCGCTCCCCCTGCTCGCTGGCCGGCATGGTGAGCGCGCGGTGGATGGCATCGGCCATGGCATGGGTATCGTAAGGATTGACCAGCAGGGCTTCCGACAGCTCGCGCGCGGCGCCGGCAAACGTCGACAGAATCAAGACGCCCTGCTCGTCGTCGCGGGCGGCGATGAACTCCTTGGCAACCAGGTTCATGCCGTCGTGCAGGCTGGAGACGATGCACACATCCGCCGCCCGGAAAAGCTCGAACACCTCGTCGGGCTCATGGTGGCGGATGACGAGAACGATCGGCTTGTACCCGTCGCTGCCATGCCGCTCATTGATGTCGGCGGCCAGCTGCTCCGCTTCCACCTGGAGCCCGCTGTAGGCGGGAAGCTTGCTGCGTGTCGGCGCCGCGGCCTGGATGAAGACCAGCTTTCCTTGCAGTGACGGCTGCTGGCGGAGGACCTCGTCGATTGCCCGCATCCGGTCGAGGATCCCCTTGGTGTAGTCGAAGCGCTCGATGCCGACGGCGATGCGCACATCCGCGGGCAGCCCGAAGCGCTGGATGACCCCCGCCCGACAGGCGCGTATGGAGGGCTGGGCGGCGAGTGCCGCGGGCGGCCACTCGATCGAGATGGGATAGGGCCTGACCAGGGTCTCGTGTCCGCCCACGGTGACGGAGGATTCCTCCCGATCGATGCGGCTCTCCACGAACCGGTCCGTGGCCTCGAGGAAGTTGTTGCAGTGGAACTGCGTGTGGAACCCGAGGATCGTGCTCCCCAGCAGGCCCAGCATGATTTCCTCGCGCCAGGGGCAGATGCCGAACGTCTCCGCGTTGGGCCAGGGAATGTGCCAGAACGTCAGGATGGTCGCGTTGGGCAACCGCTCGCGCACCAGGCGAGGCAGCAGCGCGAAGTGGTAGTCGTGGATCAGGACGATGGGGTCTTGGCGGGTCGCTTCCTGGGCAACCGTGTCGGCAAAGCGCTCGTTGACCGCGACGTACTGCTGCCAGTCCTCCTGCCGGAAGGTAGGGCGCACGAAGGCGATGTGGCATAGCGGCCAAAGCCCCTCGTTGGCGAACCCGTAGTAGTAGCCTTCCTGCTCGTCGTCCGTCAGCCAGACGCGCCGCAGCGTATAGGCTGGCTCCTGCGGCGGCACGCGGATGTGGTCACGGGCATCCACGGTCTCGCGGTCGGCCGATCCGCTGCCGTGGGCGATCCAGGTGCCGCCGCAGGAACGCATGACCGGCTCGAGGGCGGCGACGAGACCGCTCGCGGGGATCTGCAGGGTGACCGATCCGTTGTCCTCGCGATTGTGGATGTAGGGCTCGCGATTGGAGACGGCGATCACCTCGGTATCGGGCAGCCGCTCCTGCAGCAGCCGATGCAGCGTCTCCGGCGACCACAGGATCTGGATGGCGTCGGGCTCCTTGCGCTCGGTGCGGAGGTCCCTCAACAGCCGCCGCACGTCCGCTGGGACGGGCATGCCCTGGCCGCGCGTGCTTCGCACGACACCGCGCTGCGCATCGGCAATGGCCGACCGGACCACCTGCGACCAGCCGCGCAGCACGCCGAGCACGGCCGCCGTGGCAAGGAGGCCAATGCCGACCATGATGCCGATGAGCGCAATCGCCGAATAGAAGCGCGCCGCCGCGGTCCGCTCGTCGACGAAGCGCAGGTCGTGAAGCACGATCAGATGCCCGCGTACCGATCCGGCGGTGAGAGGAAAGGCACCGACCAGCAGGCGATGCCGGCCGTCGCGCACGGTCGTGAAGGTGTCGCTCTTGGTGCGCGGGACGCTCGCGCAGGTGACCTTGCTGGGCATGCGCCTGGTCGCGTACTCGAGCTGCCCGCCCTCGCCGCAGAAGCCCAGCGCCAGCAGCCGCTCGTCCTCGGCCAGGCGCTCGAAGAACGGCATCAGGCTCCGGCCGCCTGACGTGGCGAAGCCCGACGAGATCTGATCGCGTATCGAATTGAAGACCAGCCGGGACCGGAGCTCGACATCGCGCTGGGACCAGCGCTCGACGACAGTGGCTGTCAACGGCACGATCGCCAGAATGATGAGCGCGGTTCCCGCCAGCGCCAGTACGGCATAGAAAACGACGGGATTGCGCGCATAGCCCTTCAAAGCACGACCGGCAGCAAGCAGCGCACTATCGGCGGACGACACCTCGCCTCACTTGGTAGAAGTCAAACAGGAAATGGTAATGCTTCCTGCACTATCGCGCCCAATGAGGCAAGTCGCGACCAACCCGCGTGCCATATCGGAACACACCAACGCAAACTTCATGCGCGAGTTTCTCCGGAGGATCGCGCATGGCAATCGCGTCGCCGGCGATCCATGGGCGGCCGACGACTCGCGACAAGACGGGAGGCGGTATCAGCTCGCGCCTGCCGCTTTCCGGTTCTGGCGGTTGCCGATGAGATCCTCCACCACGGCGGGCTCGGCCAAGGTCGACGTATCGCCCAGGTTGGAGAAATCGTCCTCGGCGATCTTCCTCAGGATACGGCGCATGATCTTGCCCGAGCGCGTCTTGGGCAGGCCCGGCGAGAACTGGATGGCGTCGGGCGTGGCGAGCGGCCCGATCTCCTTGCGCACGTGCTGCACCAGCTCCTTCTTCAGCTCCTCGCTGGGGCTGTTGCCCTGGATCAGGGTCACGTAGCAGTAGATGCCCTGGCCCTTGATGTCGTGCGGATAGCCGACGACGGCGGCCTCGGCCACCTTGGGATGCGAGACCAGCGCCAACTCCACTTCGGCCGTGCCCAGGCGGTGGCCCGATACGTTGATGACGTCGTCGACGCGGCCCGTGATCCAGTAGTAACCGTCCGCGTCGCGCCGGCAGCCGTCGCCGGTGAAGTACATGCCCGGGTAGGTCGAGAAGTAGGTCTGCACGAAGCGCTCGTGGTCGCCGTAGACGGTGCGCATCTGGCCGGGCCAGCTGTCGAGGATGACGAGGTTGCCGGAGGCGGCGCCCTCGACGAGATTGCCCTTCTCATCGACAAGGGCCGGCTGCACGCCGAAGAACGGTTTGCGTCGCGGAGCCGGGCTTGAGCTTGGTGGCGCCGGGCAGCGGCGTGATGAGGATGCCGCCGGTCTCCGTCTGCCACCACGTGTCGACGATGGGGCAGCGGCCCTCGCCCACGACGCGGTGATACCACTCCCACGCTTCCGGATTGATCGGCTCGCCGACCGTGCCGAGCAGCTTGAGGGAGGAGCGGTCGGTGCGCTTGACGAAGTCGTCGCCGGCACCCATCAGCGCGCGGATCGCCGTCGGCGCGGTGTAGAAGATGTTCACATCCCACTTGTCGACCACGTGCCAGAAGCGCGATGCGGTCGGGTAGTTCGGCACGCCTTCGAAGATCAGCGTGGTGGCGCCGTTGGAGAGCGGCCCGTAGAGAATATAGCTGTGGCCCGTGACCCAGCCGACGTCGGCCGTGCACCAGTAGATGTCGCCATCGTGGTAGTCGAACACCATCTGGTGGGTGAGCGAGGTGTAGACGAGATAGCCGCCGGTGGTGTGCAGCACGCCCTTGGGCTTGCCGGTCGAGCCCGATGTATAAAGAATGAATAGCGGGTCCTCCGCGCTCATCTCCTCGGGCGGGCAGTCGGCGCCGACCTTGACCAGCTCCTCGTGCAGCCAGATGTCACGGCCGGCCGTCCACCCGACCGGGTTGCCCGTATGGCGCACGACGAGCACCTTCTCGTCGCCCTTGCACTTGGCGAGCGCATCGTCGGTGTTCTTCTTGAGCGGGATGGGCCGTCCGCCGCGGACGCCCTCGTCGGCCGTGATGATGAACTTGGAATCGGCGTCGACGATGCGGCCCGCCAGGCTTTCGGGCGAGAACCCGCCGAACACCACCGAGTGCACCGCGCCGATGCGCGCGCAGGCGAGGATCGCATAAGCCGCTTCGGGGATCATCGGCAGGTAGACGGTGACGCGGTCGCCCTTCTTGACGCCGTTCGCCTTCAGCACGTTGGCGAACTTGCACACGCGCTCATAGAGCTGCCGGTAGGTGATCTTCTCGTCCTGGGTGGGGTCGTCGCCTTCCCAGATGATGGCGATCTTGTCCCCGCGCGTCTTCAGATGCCGGTCGATGCAGTTGGCGCAGGCGTTGAGCGTGCCGTCCTCGTACCATTTGATCGACACGTTGTGGGGGTCGAAGGAGGTGTTCTTGACCTTGGTGTAGGGCTTGATCCAGTCGATACGCTTGCCCTGCTCGCCCCAGAACCCGGTGGGATCCTCCACCGAGCGCTTGTAAAGGCTCAGGTACTTCTCGTTGTCGATGAAGGCCCGGCTCGCCCACTCGGCCGGCACATTGTAGACCTTGTCCGACATTGTTGTTCCTCCCAGGCGCTGCTCATGCCCTTGCTATGGCCCCTATTATGGGCACCACGCGGCGATGGGCAATCGCTCGTTGGTAGAACGTTGTCGCGCGGGCGGCAGGCCGCAAACGGCCTTACGCCTGCCGCGCGGGCGCTGCCGGACGTTCGACGCTCAAGAACATCAGGCACAGCAGCGAGGCGAGCATCAGGCTCGAGGAGAGCACGAGCGCCATCGTCAGCGACGAGTTCGAGCACCAGGCCGAAGAGAAACGGTGCCGCGGCCTGGGTCAGGCGCGCCGGCGCACCGATCAGACCCGACCTCAGGCCGTAGGCCGTGCTGCCGAACAGAGCGAGCGGCAGGGTGCCCCGCGCGATCGTCAGCAATCCGTTGCCGGCGCCATGCAGGAACGCGAAGAACGGCACCGCCGGCGCGCCCATGCCGACCAGGATCGCGGCACCGATCGGGTGCAGGGTGACGGATAGGCGCGCCGAGTAGAGCGGGTGGAAGTTGCGAAAGAGCCCGAACTCGGCCAGGCGCGCGGCAACCTGTGCCGGGCCGACGAGGGCGGCGGCGGCAATCGCGGCCGTCGTGCTGGCGCCCGCCTCCTGCAGCAGGCGCGGCAGGTGGGTGGCCATGGCCCCGGTGACGAACCACGCCAGCGAGAACATCAAGGCGAGCAGCCACATCGTCTTGCGCATGCTGCGGTCGTCGGCGGGCGCCGCCTCGGCAGCCGGGCCCGCGGCCGGCGTCTCCTGCCTGATCGGACGCGGCAGCAGAAACAGGTTCAACGGCAGACAGACGAGGAGATGCACACCGGCCCACACCAGGCAGGCCACGCGCCATCCGTAGGCGGCGTCCAGCGCGGCGGTGATCGGCCAGCCGATCGTGCTGGCAAAGCCGGCAATCAGCGTGATGCCGGTGATGGGGCCGCGCGCGGCCCGCCCGTAGATGCCGGCCAGCGCCGCGAACGCGGCATCGTAAAGTCCCATCGCCATGCCGACGCCGAGAATGAGCCAGCCGGCAACCACCAGCTCGAGGTCGTGCGACACGGCGAGCATCACCAGTCCCGCCCGCCAACACGAGGTTGGAGAGGACCAGGACCACGCGTCCGCCCCGGCGGTCGATCTCACGGCCCGCGAGGGGGCTGACCACGCCCATGAGCAGAAGGGCCGCCGTGAAGGCGCCGAACACCCACGCGTTGGAGACGCCCAGGTCCTTGGCAATCGGAACGGCGAGAATGGCCGGCAGGTAGTAGCTCGACGCCCAGCTCAACGTCTGCGTGGTCCCCAGGGTGATGACCACGCGCGTGCGGCCTGGAGCAGAAGCGGACACGGTCAATCCCTACCTCCCGGCACGAAGGCGCGCGCGAGTTCAAGCAGAAAGGCCATCAGCCATTGCGGCCTCGCGGATCGCCACGCGGCGATCCGGTCCTGTTGCGATGCCCTTGCAGGTGGAGGCGCCCTCGAGGGCGAGGAACAAGGCCGTCAGCATGGTTCTTTCCGGCTCCTGGCGCAATGCGCGAAGCTGACGCTTGGCGATAGGGTCTATGGACCGCGCCGGCGCCATGCGCCCCGGTTGAAGTAGCCGCGCTCGATCAAGGGGCCAGCTCGCCGAGATAGCGGCGCACATCGGCGTCGGCCGTCAGCGCGCCGTACTCGGGGAAGGCCTGCGCGCTACCGCGGTTGACGAACAGGAAGCGCTCGCAGATCTCGCGCAGGATCTCGAGCTGGAATGCTGCCGTGGGATGGAGACAGACGAAGACGAGGCGCCCCTCCGCGCGCAGGCGCCGGAAGAAGTCGAGCATGAAGCCGATGTAGCCGTCCTGCGTGTTGAACTGCGGCTCGTCGAAGAGGTGGACGCGCGGGTAGTCGCCGTCCGCCGGCTCGAGCATGAAGGCCGGCCATCGTCTTGGCGAAGCGGCGCACCTGGTAGGACTGGTGGTAGTGGATGGCGAGGCGGTCGCGCTGCCTGTAGCGCACGCGCTGGATGTCCTGCCCGGCCACGATCACGCGGCCCTCCGACGGGACGTTCGAGCCGGCGATCATTTCAAACAGCGTGGTCTTGCCGGCACCGTTGGGGCCCATCACGCCGACGATCTCGGGCCGATCGAAGGCATGGTCGACGTCGAGACGGAAGGCCGGCGTGCGGTCGAACAGGCTCCGCCGGTAGACCTTGGCGACGCGCTCCAGCGCCAGCAGGGGTGCGCTCATGACAAGCCCCCCAGCAGGCGTCGCTTGAGGTCCGGGTCGCCATTGAGTGCCCCTGCCTCGCCCGACCAGGCGACCTGCCCCTGCGCGAGCACCACGACCCGGTCGGCGACGCTCAAGTGCCACTCGCGTGTTCTGCTCTACGACGATGGCCGAGGTGCCGGCCCCCTTGATGCGGCGAATGACGCTCACCACGTCGTCGACGACCTTCGGCGCCAGGCCCTGGCTCGGCTCGTCGAACAGCATGAGACCCGGCCCGCCGAGCAGCGCGCGGGCAATGGCCACCATCTGCATCTCGCCGCCCGACAGGGTCTCCGCCTCGCGCCACATCAGATATTTGAGCGGCGTGAAGAGGTCCGTCACCTCCTCGAGCGACCAGGCGCGGAACCGGCTGCGCCTTCATGCCGAGCGCCAGGTTCTTGGCCACCGTCAGCGTCGGGCACAGGCGGCGGTCGTCCGGCACCCAGCCGATGCCGGCGCGCGCGATCTGGTGCGTGGGACGGGCAAGGATCGACCGCCCCTCGAAGCGTATGTCGCCGCGCCGCGCGCGCGTCAGCCCCAGGATCGAGCGCAGCACGGTCGTCTTGCCGGCGCCGTTGGCACCCAGCAAAGCCAGCACCTCGCCCGAGCCCACCGCCAGCGACACGCCGAACAGCGCCTGCGTCTCGCCGTAGAAGGTGTCGATGGCGGAGACCTCGAGCATCAGTCGAGCCGCCCCAGGTTGGAGGCCTTCACCCAGGCGTTGGCCTTGAGCTCGGCCGGCGTGCCGCGCGCGATCACCTGGCCCCAGTGGATGACCGAGATCTCGTCGGCGAGCGCGAACAGGAACTCCATGTCGTGCTCGATGATGGCGATGGTGAGCGTGCGCCTGAGCTTGCCCACGAGCTCGGCCAGCCGGGCGCGGCCGTCGCTGCCGAGCCCGGCCGTCGGCTCGTCGAGGAACAGGAGCTTGGGCCTGGCCGCGATCGCCACGGCGATCTCCAGCGCGCGCCGGGCGCCATAGGGCAGCGCCTTGGCCTCGTCGTCGGCGCGATCGGCAAGCCCCACCTGCTCGAGGATATCGTGGGCCTCGGTCCACGAGCGCGCCGTCGGCATAGGCCTGGGCGAACGGATTGCGGCCGCGCGCGCGCATGCCGGGCAGCGCGATCGCCACGTTCTCGAACACCGTGAACTCGTCGAACAGGTTCATGACCTGGAACGAGCGGGCGACGCCGAGCCTGGCGATCGCCTGCGGCGAGCGGCCGGTGATGTCGCGCCCCTCGAGCAGCACCCGGCCGCGGTCGGGCTTGTAGCGGCCCGTGAGCACATTGAAGCACGTGGTCTTGCCGGCGCCGTTCGGCCCCATGATGCCCGAGAGGCGCCCCGCCTCGAACGCGAGCGAGACGTTCTCCAGCACGACGCGGTCGCCGAAGCGCAAGTGCAGGTCGCGGGCCTCGAACAGCGCCATGCTCACCTCGCCTGCGGCTGCGGCGCGGCAGCGGGGCCGGCATTCGACTTGCGCTCGCGCGTGCGGGGAGCGGCAAACAGGCCCGGCGATGCCTTCCGGCTTGAACAGCACGAGCGCGACGAACAGAAGCCCGAACCACAGCATCCAGCTCGTCGTCAGCGCGCCGATCACGTCGCGCGCCAGGAAGAACACGACGGCGCCGATCACCGGCCCCCAGAAGGAGACGAGGCCGCCGCCGACCAGCGTCATCATCACGACGAAGCCCGAGTAGTGCAGGCTCATGACGTCGGGGAAGGCGGAGGCCTGCGCCATGGCGAAGAGGCCGCCGGCGAGCCCCGACAATGCGGCCGAGACGACGAGCGCCGCCGCCTTGTAGCTCCACACGTCGTAGCCGACGAAGCGGGCGCGCGTCTCGTTCTGCTTGATGGCCTTGAGCACGCGGCCGAAGGGCGAGTGCACGAGCCGCCAGAGCAGCAGCGACACGGCCACGAACACGGCCAGCGCGAAGTAGTAGAGGGCGACGTTGTCCGTGAGATCGATCCGCGCCGGGCCGAAGCCGGCCGGCAGCCGGGCGATCTTAAGAAGGCCGTCCTCGCCGCCCGTGATGCTGTGCGTCTTGATGGCGATGAACCAGAACACCTGGCCGAAGGCGATGGTCATCAGCGCGTAGTAGATGCCGCGCCGGTGCGAGATGAAGAGCGCGACGAGTGCGCCGGCAACGGCCGCCGCCAGCGCCCCGGCTCCGAGGCAGATCCACAGGTTCGGCGCGACATTGAACTGGGCGAGGCCGAACGCGTAGGCGCCGATCCCGAAGAAGGCGCCATGCCCGAAGGAGGGCAGGCCCGAGTGGCCGAGCACGAGATTGTAGGCCAGCGCGTAGGTGGCCCAGATCAGGATCTCGACGCCCAGGTACTGGTAGAGCCCCACGTGCTCGATCCAGAACGGCACGGTCGCGAACAGGAGCCAGGCTCGCAAGCATCGGCGCTGTGAACGTGGGCGACGGTGCGGCCGGCGCGCATGTCAGGCCTCCAGCATGCTCTTCTTGCCGAACAGGCCGCGCGCGCGGAACCGTGACGACGAGGATCAGCAGGAGATACATGGACATCAGCGACCATTCCGAGGCGTAGGCACCGACAGGCCGACCACCATGCCGACCATGAGGCCCGCGATCACGGCGCCCCAGAAGCTGCCGACGCCGCCCAGCACGATGATGACGAAAGCCGGCACGACCGCATCCACGCCCATGTGCGGGCGGATGCCCCACAGCGGCGCCAGGATGACGCCGGCGACGGCGGCCAGCATGGTGCCGAGCACGAACACCAACACCCGCAGCCGCGCAAGATCGATGCCCAGCGCCTGCACGATCTCGCTGTCGTGCGCGCCCGCCTTGACCATGGCCCCGAACCGCGTGCGCTCCACGATCACCCACACGATCGCCATGGCGCCGATGGCGAGTGCCGCCGCCCAGAAGCGGTAGGTCGACCAGATCAGGTCGAGCATGATGAAGCCGCCGGACATCTCGCGCGGCACGGGCAGCAGGTAGTCGCGCGTGCCCCACACCTGGCGGATCAGCTCCTCCAGCACCATGGCCACGCCGAAGGTGAGCAGCAGCCCGTAGAGCGGGTCGCGGCCGTAGGTGCGCCGCATCAGGCGCTCCAGCACCAGCCCGAACGGCGCCACCAGGATCGGCGCCAGCAGGAGGGCTGCTGCGAACCGCCAGCCAGCGGCACGCCGGCCCAGGCCTCCACGATATCGGGAGGCAGCGGCAGCCGCGGCGTGACGATGGCATAGGCGAAGTAGGCACCCAGCGCGAAGAGCGAGCCGTGCGCCAGGTTGATCTGCTCCATCAGCCCCAGGATCAGCATGAAGCCCAGCGCGATCAGGCCGAACAGCAAGCCCAGCGTGATGCCGTTCACCAGATGCGGCAGCAGATTGAGCAACGACATGCGTATCCTTGCGAGCGGCGCCGCGCGCGCGTCCTCCCTCTCCCCGTTGAAGGAGTGGGGAGAGGGGACCGCGCAGCGGCGAAAGTCGGCTCACAGCTCGTAGCTCGGCACCTCGCTGTAGGGTTTCAGCTTGCACTTGGCCGGCGCCGCGTCGTCGAGCACGAGATCCGGCTTGGTCCAGCTGACGATGCTCGAAGTGATCCGTCTTGTCGCTCGGCTTGGCGTTGCGCCGCGCCAGATAGATGGTCTGCTGCACCTGATGCGTCTTGGCATCGATGTAGGCGTCGAAGTGCTGCATGCGGTCCGGCCGCCGGCATCTTGTGCCCCTCGAGCTGCTTGATCACGGCGATGTTGTTGGTGGAGCCCGCCCGCTCGATGGCGCGCAGCAGCTCGCGCGTCGCCATGTAGCCGTTGTAGGAGACGTTGCCGGGCACGGGGATCGGCGACTTCGGATAGGCCGTCTGCCAGCGCTTGACGAAATCGGCGACGCCGGGCAGCGGCAGCTTGTGGTACCACGTGGTGCCGAACACGCCGAACAGCGTCTGCGGCGCGCCCCAGACGTCCGGCCAGTCCTGCTGGTTGTTGATCCAGGCCACTTTCTCCTCGAGCTTGAGGTCGCTCACCTGCTGGCGCAGCGCCTTGATGTCGTCGCCGCCCACGGCGGTCGCCACCACGTCGGGCTTGGCCTGCTGCACCTTGAGAAGGTAGGAGGCAAAGTCGCGCGTGTTCTGCGGGATCGAGCAGGTTGTCGATGATCTGCCCGCCGGCCTTCTCCACCTCGGCCTTGGTCGCAGCCGACGTGTTGTGGCCCCAGACGTAGTCGTTGGTCAGCAGCAGCCAGCGCTTGCCGATCTTCTCCACCGCGTTGCGCACGGCGGCCTTGGAGAAGTTGGTGCCGTTGCCGTCCCACACGAACTTGATGCGCGAGCAGTTCTGGCCTGCCTCGCTCGGCGACGACGAGTTGGTGTTGAGGTAGACGGTGCCGTACTTGTTGGCGATCTGGGTGATGGCGTTGGCCACGCCCGAGTGCACCGCGCCGATCAGGAAGCCGCAATGCTCCTGGGAGATGAACCGCTCCGCGACGCGGGTGCCGGTCGCCGGGTTGGTCTCGGTATCGGCCGTGATCCATTCGATCTTGCGCCCGAGCACGCCGCCCTTGGCGTTGAACTCGGAGATGGCAAGGCGCATGCCGAGCATGTCGTCCTGGCCGCTGTTGGCGTATTGGCCGCTGGCATCGCAGGTGAGCCCGAGCTTGATCGGCTTCTTGCCCTGGGCCCACACCCGATTGTGCTGCCAGGGTCCGAAGAATGTCGCCGTTCCCCCGGCGGCTGCCGCCAGCAGGCTGTTCTTCATGAGCGCGCGCCGGGAAATGCGAGGCTTCCTCATCGTCTCCTCCTGTGTTGACCGTCCACCTTGTTTGACGACGGCTGGTTGTTGCGTCATAGAATAAACATTCTATTCATGCATGTGAAGTGAAATAAACGGGCCATGCGACTATGACGTGTGGATCGGCGCTGGTAAGCGGAACGCATGACATCGAGACCCCACACCGCCCATCCCGAGACCTACGAGGCCCTGCGCGTGGAAATCGCGCGCCGGCACAAACGTTTCGCCCTCCGCCTGAAACAGATCGCGGAGTTCGCGCTGGACCACCCGACGGACATGGCGCTCGGCACCGTGGCGGAGGTGGCGAAGCGCGCCCGCGTGCAGCCCTCGGCAATCGTGCGGTTCGCGCATGCGATCGGCTATGGCGGCTTCACCGAGATGCAGCAGGTGTTCCGCTCGCGGCTCGTTGCCAGCGTCGCACCCAGCTACAAGGAGCGCATCGCGGGCCTCCGCCGCGACGGCCGCTTCCACGACGCCCGCAACCCGCGTGCGGTGCTGACGCGGTTCGCCTCCGAGGGCATGGTCTCGCTCGAGAGCCTGCAGGACAGCGTGCGCGAGAAGGACCTGGCGCGCGCCATCGCCCTTCTCGGCGCCGCGCGAGACCATCTACGTGCTCGGCCTCGGCGGCTCGTTTCCGGTGGCGGCGCATCATCACCTACGTGCTGCGCAAGCTCGGCCGGCGCGTCACCATCCTCGACGGGCTCGGCAGTGCGCTGGGCGACCAGGCGGCGGCGGCGAGCCCCAAGGACGCGCTCATCGCCATCAGCTTCAAGACCTACAATCCCGATACCGTGCGCCTGTTTCCGGCCCTGCTGGCGCGCGGGCTGCCGGCGGTCACCATCACCGACAGCCTGCTCAGCCCCATCGTCGAAGGCGCCGACGTCGTGTTCGAGATCCCGGACATGCCGGAAGCTGCCTTGCGCACCATGGTCGGGCCCATGTGCCTGGTGCAAAGCCTTGCGGTCGGGCTGACGTTGACGCTTGACTGACGGCGAAGCGCCGCTCGGCACACCGCGGCGGCGAGACGGTGGCGCATGCTCAAACGGGAGGAGCCGACATGCCCGATCGAATGCTCGAAGGCCAGGTGGCGCTCGTCACCGGCGCCGGCCGCGGCCTGGGGCGCGCCTTCGCCGAACGGCTGGCGGCGCTCGGCTGCCACATCGCCGTGCACGGCATGCGCGAGGAGGGTCCGTCCGAGTACGGCGGCCGCGAGACCCTGACCGACGTTGCCCGCTCCATTGCCGAGACGCACGGTGTGCGCACGGCAAAAATCCTGGCCGACCTGACGCGCATGCGCCGACGTCGAGCGCACCGTGGCCGCTGCCACGGCCGAGCTCGGCCCCATCGACATCCTCGTCCACAACGCCGGCGGCGACATCGCCGCGGCCGGCGGCAAGCCCGACCCCAACGACGTGGTCCACATCAAGGAAGAGGACGTGCGCGCGGTGATCGACCGCAACCTGCTGAGCACGATCTTCGTCTGCCAGGCCGTCGCGCGCGGCATGATGGAGCGGCGCACGGGCCGCATGATCACCATCACCTCGGTCGCCGCCCACAAGGGGCGCACCAACGGATCGATCTACGCGACGGCCAAGGCCGGCGCCACGCACTTCACGCGCTGCCTCGCCGACCAGATGCGGCCCTACAATGTCACCGTCAACGCCATCGCCCCCGGCGACACGCGCACCGAGCGCTTCCTGGCCACGCGCAGCGTGGAGCCCGCCAGGCTGGCGGAGGCGGGAACGCTCGACCGCATCGCCACGGTCGACGAGGTGGCGAGAGTCGATCGAGTTCTTCGCCGGCCCCCTCGGCGCCTTCGTGTCGGGCCAGGTCGTGCGCGTCGACGGCGCGGGCCAGGCCTGGCCTGCCTAGCGCCAGGCCGCAGAAGGTCTTTCTTGGGTCAACGGCACGAGCGGCGCCGCAGGCGGACTGCGAAACGTGGGACGTCGCCCATCTTTTCTTCCCAAGCTCGTCCCAACAATCTGTCACGAGGTTGTGATGCCGTCTGCCGCTCTTCCGACGTCAGCTCAATACTACACTCCTTACCAAGACCTCACGTCGATACGCACAGCAGCCGATATTGCCGGCCTCGCCTAATCGATACGGCCGTGAGGACGGGGTCAGTACGAACTTCGGCAGCCTGAAAGAGAGGTCGATCTCGCGTCGCTCCGCCGCTCGTCGGCGGAGGAAGGCGCGCGTGTGGGCGCGTTGGGCGCCGAAGGAGGAAGCGATGGCAAACTTGCGTGTGAATGGGCAGGAGCGCGCGTTCGACGGCGACTCGTCGATGCCGCTCCTGTGGTACCTGCGCGACGAGCTCGGCCTGACGGGCACGAAGTTCGGCTGCGGAGCGGGGCTGTGCGGCAACTGCACGGTGCATGTCGACGGTGAAGCCGTCCGCTCCTGCCAGACCCCGATGTCGGCGGCCGCCGGCAAGGCGGTCACCACCATCGAGGGTCTGCACCCTGCGGGCGACCACCCCGTGCAGGTCGCGTGGCGCGACAACGGCGTGCCGCAATGCGGCTATTGCCAGGCCGGCCAGATCATGCAGGCCGCGGCACTGCTCGCCAAGAAGCCGGCGCCGACCGATGCCGAGATCACCAGCACCATGGCCGGCAATTTGTGCCGGTGCGGCTGCTATCAGCGCATTCACACGGCCATCCGCGCCGCTGCGAAGGGGGCGTGACATGACAGAGATCAGCACGCATCGCAAGTTCAAGATCACCAACGTCAGCCGGCGCGGCCTGCTCAAGGGCGTCGCCGCCACCGGCGGTCTCGTTCTCGCCGCGCAGTTCCCGGCGGTTCGCGGCGCGCTTGCCTATTATCCGACCGGGGGCGACAGCATGCCGAACGGCCTTCGCGACGACCCGAAGGTGTTCATCTCCATCAACGGCGAAGGCAAGGTCAGCATCATCGCGGCCCGTGCCGAGATGGGCAACGGCGCGGCGCGCACCGCGCTTCCCATGATCGTCGCCGACGAGCTCGAGGCGGATTGGGAGAAGGTGCACGTCGTGCAGGCGCCCGGCGATGAGCGCACCTACGGCAACCAGGACACCGACGGCTCGCGCAGCGTGCGCCACTGGATCCAGCCGATGCGCCATTGCGGCGCCGCCATGCGGCAGATGCTGGAGGCGGCGGCCGCCAAGCAGTGGAAAGTCCCCGTCGAGGAGGTCCACGCGGAGCTGCACGAGGTCGTGCACAAGCCCTCGGGCCGCAAGCTCGGCTACGGCGCTCTCGCCAGCGCCGCGGGCAGTCTGCCGGTTCCGGCGGCCGACAAGGTCAAGCTCAAGGAGGCGAGTGCCTTCCGCTACATCGGCAAAGGCACGATCCGCATCTCCGACCTGCGCGACATCACCACCGGCAAGGCGATCTACGGCCAGGACGTCATGCTGCCCGGCATGAAGTTCGCGGTCATCGCCCGGCCGCCCGTGGTCGGCGGCAAGGTCGCGACGCTCGACTCCAGCGCGGCGCTCAAGGTGCCGGGCGTGGAGAAGATCGTCACGCTCCAGCCGACGCCGGCGCCCTACAAGTTCGCCCCGCTCGGCGGCGTGGCGGTCATCGCCCGCAACACCTGGGCGGCGATCAAGGGCCGGGAGGCGCTCAAGATCACGTGGGACGATGGACCCAACAAGTCCTACAACTCCAAGGCCTACCGGGTGCACCTCGAAGCCGAGGTGAAAAAGCCGGGCAAGGTCGAGCGCAACGTGGGCGATGCCGAAAAGGCGCTTGCCTCGGCCGCGCGCGTCATCACGGGCGCGTACTACGCAGCCCATATCCACCACGCCACCATGGAGCCGCCGGCGGCCACCGCGCGGATGAACCAGGGCCGATGGGAGGTGTGGGCGCCGGTGCAAAGTCCCGGTGGAGCCCGCGACGACATTGCCGCGGCCCTCGGTGTCACGACCGCCGAGTTGACGCTCTACCCGACGCTGCTGGGCGGCGGCTTCGGCCGCAAGTCCAAGTGCGACTTCGCCATCGAGGCCGCCTTGCTGTCCAAGAGCCTGGGCGGCACGCCGGTCAAGGTGGTGTGGACGCGCGAGGACGACGTCCGTCACGGCTTTTATCACACCGTGTCGGCGGAGCGCTTCGAGGCGGGTCTCGACTCCAACCGGAAGGTGGTCGCCTGGCGGCACCGCAGCGCGTCGCCGTCGATCCTGTCCACCTTCGCGCCCGATCCGAAGCACCCCTTCTTCATCGAGCTTGGCTTGGGGTTGGTGGATGCGCCGTTCAACGTGCCCAACATCCGCGTGGAGAGCGGCGAGGCGCAGTCGCATGTGCGCATCGGCTGGTTCCGGTCGGTCAACAACGTGGTGAACGCCTGGTCGACCCAGTCGTTCATCGCCGAGATGGCGCATCAGCTGGGCAAGGACCCCAAGGACTTCCTGCTCGAGCTGATCGGTCCGGACCGCACCGTCGATCCAAGGAAACAGGTGACGACGCCCTGGTGGAACTACGGCGAGCCGTTCGAGACCTTCCCGATCGAGACCGGGCGGCTACGGAAGGTGACCGAGGTTGCCGCCCAGCAGGCCGGTTGGGGCAAGAAGCTGCCCAAGGGGCAGGGGCTCGGCATTGCCGCGCACCGCAGCTTCGTCAGCTACGTTGCCACGGTCGTGCACGTGGAGGTGGGCGACAAGGGCCGGATCACCATCCCGCGCGTGGATACGGCGATCGACTGCGGCTACTGCGTCCATCCCGAGCGGGTGCGCTCGCAGATGGAGGGTGCCGCCGTCATGGGGTTGACGCTTGCCAAGTACGGCGCCGTCACCCTCAAGAACGGCGCCATCGAGCAGGGCAACTTCGATGACTACCCGCTGGTGCGCATCGATGAGTTGCCCAAGGAGACCCGGGTGCACATCATGGAGCATGGCCTCGACGTGCCGCCGAGCGGCGTCGGGGAGCCCGGCGTGCCGCCGTTCGCACCGGCGCTCTGCAACGCCATCTTCGCCGCCACCGGCAAGCGCATCCGCGAGCTGCCGATTGGCGACCAGCTGGCATGAGCTCGATCATCGGGGGGCGGGGCACGTCCCGCCCCTTGATGAGCCGTCAAGCCATCGACACCTACCGCTAACTTCACCTGCACGTGCGAGCAGTGACGCAGAGAACAATTTGATGCACCGCAACAAGACACGCGTCACTCGATCACCCGTTGTGGTGTAAGCCAGGACGGCGATAGGACTTGCCACGACCGTCCGTGAGCCGCCGCACCCGCGACTTTAATTCACTGGCTGTACACCCAGATCTCTTGTAGACCAGACCAAACTCAAAAGGCCGCAAGGGAGGAGCTGGAACATGGCGCGGCGGGAAATGCCCCTGCGTGCACCGGCGCGATGCCAATCAGCGAATGCGGTGTCAGTGGCGGGCCTTCAATCGCTTCCACAATCGGCTCGCTCAATTGCGACGTGACAGTCAATTGCGCTTGTCACGCATTGGCCAACTCACTGTTTCCCCGAGCCAGAAGGCAGAGGGGACAGACAATCCTAGCAAGGGAGGATCAAACACATGTCGACGATCAAAGCGCGCGCTCTTAGGCCGAGCCGGCGCAAGTTCCTAGCAGGTGCTGCTGTAACCGGCGCGGCAACGATCGCCATGCCGCAGGTCTCGCGCGCGCAGACGGTGACCCTGAAAATGCAGGGCTCATGGGGCGCACAGGACATCATCAACGACTACGCCAAGGACTACGTCGCAAAAGTCAATCAGATGGGCGGCGGTCGCCTGAAGATCGACTACCTCAACGCCGGTGCCGTCGTGAAGGCCTTCTCGGTGATGGACGGCGTGCACGACGGCGTGCTCGACGCGGGTCACACCGTGCCCGCCTATTGGTATGGCAAGCACCGCGCAGCTTCGTTGTTCGGCACCGGCCCTGCCTACGGCTTCAATGGCAGCCAGTTCCTCGGCTGGTTCTACTACGGCGGCGGCGAGCAGATGTATAGCGACCTGGTCCAAAAGGAGCTGAAGCTCAACGTCGTGGGCTTCTACGTCTTCGCCTTCCAGACGCAGCCGCTCGGCTGGTTCAAGAAGGAGATCTCGGGTCCGGAGGCGTTCAAGGGCCTGAAATACCGCACGGTCGGCCTCGCCTCGAATGTCATGCAGGCGATGGGCGCCAGCGTCGCCCAGCTTCCCGGACCGGAAATCCTGCCGGCCATGGAGAAGGGTGTGATCGAGGCGTTCGAGTTCAACAACCCGACCTCGGACATGCGGTTCGGCGCCCAGGACGTGGCCAAGTACTACTACATGGGCTCCTACCATCAGGCCTCCGAAGCCATCGAGGTGCTCTTCAACAAGACCAAGTATGACAGCCTTGCCAAGGAGCAGCAGCAGATCCTGAGGCTCGCCGGCCAGGCGGCCAACTCCGACGACATCTGGAAGTCCTGGGATCAGTATTCCAAGGATCTCGAGACGCTCGTCACCAAGCACGGCGTGCACGTCAAGCGTACGCCGACCTCGATCTTCCAGGCGCAGCTCGTTGCCTGGGACAAGGTCGAGAAGGACCTGCTGTCCAACCCGCAGCAGGCGCCGACGATCAAGAAGATCCTCGACAGCCAGAAGGCCTGGGCCCAACGGGTCGGCTTCTACTTCCACAACAATGAGGGTGACTACAAGACGGCCTGGGAGCACCACTTCGGGGCGCTGGACAAGTTCAACTTCAAGACCTGATCCGAATAGGCAAATAGCGATCGCCGGGGCAGCCCCGCTGCTGCTCCGGCGACTTTATGTGACGCACCAACCAGCGAGACCCCTTCGTGACATCGTTTCTCTTTTTCATCGACCGCCTCAGTGCGGGCGTTGGAAAGGCCTTTGGGTGGTGCATCGTCGCGATGACGCTCGGCACTTGTTACGAAGTGTTCATGCGCTACGTGCTGCGAGCGCCGACCAACTGGGCCTTCGATCTCAGCTATCTGATGTACGGCGCCCTGTTCATGATGGCCGGCGCCTACACGCTGTCGCGCAACGGCCACGTGCGCGGCGACGTCATCTTCCGCCTGTGGCCTGCGCGGGTGCAGGCGGGCATCGAGTTCCTGCTGTATCTGTTTTTCTTCTTTCCCGGATTTACCGCTCTGCTCGTCTATGGAATTCCCTATGCTCGCACCTCGTGGCACATCCATGAGGTCAGCATCTACAGCCCGACCGGCACCCCGATCTATCCTCTCAAGGCACTGATCCCGCTCGCTGCCGGCTTCATGTTGCTGCAGGGCCTGGCCGAAACCATCCGCTGCCTGATCTGTCTGCGCGAAGGCGCCTGGCCGCAGCGCCTGCATGACGTGGAGGAGATGGAGTTGGCCATACTTGCCGAGCAACAGGACCGAGCGCGCATTCAGGAAGAGCTGCACGTGTCGGAGCGTAGCCGATGACTCTGACCAATCCCGAACTCGGGATGATCCAGCTGGGCGCGTTCATCATCATCATCCTGCTGGGCTTCCCGATCGCCTTCACGCTGATGGCGATGTCGATCTTCTTCGGCCTGTACGCCATGGGGCCGCGTGTGTTCAGCTTGCTCGTGACGAATACCGCCGACGTCATGCAGAACGACGTGCTGACGGCGGTGCCGCTGTTCCTGTTCATGGGCTACGTGGTCGAGCGCGCCAACATTCTCGACCGGCTCTTCTATTCGTTGCAGATGGGCATGCGCCGGGTGCCGGGATCACTGGCGGTCGCAACCCTCGTCACCTGCGCCCTGTTCGCGACGGCAACCGGCATCGTCGGCGCGGTGGTGACCCTGATGGGCCTGCTCGCCTATCCGGCCATGTTGCGGGCCGGCTACGACACCAAGCTCGCCTCCGGCGTGGTCTGCGCCGGTGGGTGTCTCGGCATCATGATCCCGCCGAGCGTGCTTCTCATCCTGTACGGCGCCACCACGGCGACCTCGGTCGTCCAACTCTACGCGGCGGCGTTCATCCCGGGCTTCATGCTGGCTTCGTTCTACATCATCTATGTCGTTTTGCGTGCCGTCATAAACCCGAAGCTATGTCCGACGCCGCCCGAGTTCGAGGAGCGCATCCCGTTCGGACAGGTACTCATCGCGTTGCTGACATCGTTTTTTCCGCTCGCGATCCTGATCCTGTCCGTGCTCGGCGCCATTTTGTTCGGCCTCGCCACGCCGTCCGAGGCGGCAGCCGTCGGAGCCGCCGGCTCGGTCGTGCTGGCCCTTTGTTATCGCGCGCTCAGCTTCGAGCGGTTGAAGGAGGCCGTATATCTGACCGCGCGCACCTCGGCCATGGTGTGCTACCTTTTCATCGGCTCGTGGACGTTCTCCTCGATCTTCTCCTATCTCGGCGGCCACGAGGTGATCGAACGCTGGGTCCTGTCGCTCAATATCGGGACCGTCGGCTTCCTGATCATCGCGCAGGGCATCATCTTTCTGCTCGGCTGGCCGTTGGAATGGACGGAGATCATCATCATTTTCGTGCCGATCTTCCTGCCCTTGCTGAAGACGTTTCATGTTGATCCCATTCTCTTCGGCATTCTGGTCGCGCTGAACATCCAGACCTCGTTCAACACGCCGCCGATGGCCATGGCCGCCTACTATCTGAAAGGCGTGGCGCCGCCGCATGTTAGGCTGACGCAAATCTTCGGTGGGGCGCTGCCGTTCGTGTTCATGGTGTTCCTGACCATGGTGCTCATTTACATCTTCCCGCAGATCGCTCTGTGGCTGCCGCAGGCGCTATACAAGTGACGGGATCGAGGAGTGATTGAAGCCGAACTCTGGACACTCACCGCGGTCCAGGCCGCAGCGGAGATCGCCAACGGAGCAATCTCCGCAGAGGAGATGTCGCAGGCCTGTCTCGACCGGATCAGCGCGGTCGACCAGTCGATAAGAGCATTCGCCCATATCGATCCTGAGCATGTGCTCGGCCAGGCGCGTGCCCTCGACGAGCACCGGCGCAACGGGCTGGCTATCGGGCCGCTGCATGGCGTTCCGGTCGCCATCAAGGACATCATCGATACCTGCGACTATCCCACGGAATGCGGCTCGCCGCTGCTTTCCGGCCGGCGGCCGGTGCGCGATGCCCAGGTCGTGTCCAAGCTGCGCGCTGCCGGCGCGGTCATCATAGGCAAGACCGTCACGACCGAATTCGCCTTCTATCATCCGGGCCCTACACGCAATCCGCGCGATCCGAAACGCACACCCGGCGGCTCCTCGTCGGGATCGGCGGCCGCCGTGGCTGCCGCCATGGTTCCGCTCGCCCTCGGCTCCCAAACCAATGGCTCGGTAATTCGGCCGGCCTCATTCTGTGGCGTGTTCGCCATCAAGCCGAGCCACGGGCTGATCTCCCGGGCGGGCGTTTTGATGCTGTCGCGCGCGCTCGACCACATCGGCTGCTTCGGACGCACGCTCGAGGACATTGCACTGCTGCTCGAGGTGCTTGCCGGCGGCGATCCCGCCGACCGCGATACGCGGGCGGTGGCAATACCGCCGTTCCGGCGCGTGGCCGCGGAGCCGCCGCCGTTGCCGCCGCGCTTCGCGTTCGTGCGCACGCCGGTCTGGGACAAGGCGGACGCCGGCACGCAGGGCGCCTTCGAGAACCTGGCGCAGCGCCTCGGCGACCGTGCGAGCGTCGTCGATCTGCCTGAGCCGTTCGCAGCCGCGTGGGAGACGCATCGCGCCGTCATGGCCGCGGACATGGCTCATAACCTTGGCCCGATCGTCGACAGAAATCCCGCCGCCGCAAGCCAAGTCCTGCGTGAGCTCATCGAGGAGGGACGCAAGCTGACGGCCGTCAGCTATCTCGATGCCCTCGCCGCCACGCAGCGCTTCAACATCGCCCTCGCCGAGATCTTCACGCACTTCGACGCCATTCTGACGCCGGCGAGCGCCGGGGTGGCGCCGAAGGGCCTCGCAAGCACGGGCGATCCTGCCTTCTGCTCGCTGTGGACCTTGACCGGCCTGCCGGCCGTGTCGCTGCCGATCCTCGAGGGCGAAGCGGGCATGCCGCTCGGCGTGCAACTGGTCGGCAGCGCGGGTGACGATGCGCGGCTGCTGCGCACGGCGAACTGGCTTCTCAATGCGCTCGCGGGCAGGCGTGGCCGGCCGCGCTCCAAACGCGCGGCATCATGAGCCGTCGTTCGGCCGCCGCTGGAACAGCGGCTTGAACGCGTCCTTCCAGAATCCCCAAAGCATCAGAATGATGGCCACCAGGAAGGCGATCCAGACCGGAAGCTCGCCGAGCTTGAGGGCAATCAGCCCCAGAAATGCGGTCAAGAGCACAATTCCGACCAAAGCAGAGACGGCATCCGACATCCACAGCCCCTTCGGCGTGATCAGCACGTAGTGGCTACATAGCATGAGTATCTGGATTTTGAACACTGCCGCCAGTTCGATGTGCCGCGCGGGAAAGGCCGCAGCCCCTCATTTGGCCGGCGAGCGAGGCAGGTTTGGCGGCCCAGATCGGCGCCTGGCCCGTTACCTGCTCAGCCGTGCCCTCGCTTGGAGCGCCAGCGCGCGGTCTCCTCGGGCGACGCATCCAGAGCCGACCTCACGATGGCCAGGGCAAGATGGGCGGCTTTCGCCAGCGCTTCCGGCGCTACCTTGTCGCGTGTGTCCTCCGGCGTGAGAACGAGGCGCGTGGCCGCGCTTGCATCGTTGAAGCCGGCAACCAGGCGAAAGGCCGGGATGCCCGCGCGCGCGAAGTTCGCGTGATCGGAACTGATATGCAGCGGTCGAAAGAGCCCCAGCGGGACGCCAGCTGCTTCGGCCGCCGCGAGCAGGAAGGGCTCGAGGCCGGCAAAGCCGCTGGTGAGCGCCGTGAGCGCGGCGCCGCCGGCAACCGAGTCGAGATTGACGTTGAGAGCGATCGCCTCGCGCTCCGGGTTAGCGAGCGAGGCGATGTAGGCCGCCGACCCGGTCAACGCCCATTCCTCGACGTTGAACATCATCAGGCGCAGACCGCGTCTGTGCGAGGCGCCGGCCGCTCGGATGCTGCGGGCAACCTCCAGGGCTACGGCCAGCCCCGAGGCGTTGTCGATGGCGCTCTCGCCGATATCGTGCCCGTCGATATGGGCGGAGAGCACCACCCACTCGTCCTCTCGGCCTGGCAGCTCGAACGAGAGATTGGTTGCCTCCGACGGCGCTTCGGTCGTCTCGACGAGGATGCGCGCGCGGGGCCTGCCGCCGGCCTGGCGCCGCAAGACGGCTGCCGTCTCCGGTGCAATTCCCAGCGCGGGAATGCCCGCTTCCGCTCCGCGCCCCGACGAGCCGGCGACGACATTGCCCGTCGACGGCCCGGCGATCAGAAAGCCTACCGCTCCGGCCTCGACTGCCGACTGGTACTTGATCCGGCGATGGATCGTGCCGGCTGCAAACATCAACTCGTGGCGTACGAGCACGATGCGACCGGCGATCTCCTCGGCGTGACTGGCGAACTCGTCCGGCGTGCCGCGCCCGAGATCGATCACTTCGGCCTCGATGCCTTCGGGCGGCGTCGCCGCGGAACGAACCAACACCTTGCATGGGAACTCCGTCCCGAGCGCCGTCAACCGGCCGCGCTGGGCGGTCCAGCCGAGGTAGGGCGTCCGTATCGTTCGGCAGGGCACGCCGGTCGCCGCCGCGCCCAGCGTCTCCAGAAGCGCCGTGGCCCGACTCTCGCTGGGGGTTCCCGACAGGCGGCCCCCGCAGTCGCAGATGCGGGTGAACTCGCCCCACATCGTGTCGCCCGCCGCCACGGCCAATTCAGCATCCGCCCGTGTCATCGCTTACTCCAGCTCCTTGATCGCGGGCTTGGCCCGAAGCTTCTCGTCCAACATTTCGAGGATTGCGCGTGCAAGCTTCGTCAGCGGGCGCTCGGAGCTGTAGAACACGCCGATCTCGTAGTCGATGCGCGGCTCGAAGGGCCGCACTTCGAGCCCCGCGGCCCTGAACGTCGCCGCGGACCAGCAGTCGACGACCGACACGCCCAGCCCGGCCGAGACGATGCCGCAGATGGAGCTGAAGTACTCCACCTCGGCAACCGTCCTGTATTCCGCTCCGGCCTCGACAACGGCATTGCGGATGCGATGGCCGATCAACCGGCCGTGCGCCATGCTGATGAAGGGGAGGCCGGAGAAATCCGACGCCGTGATCCTCCGCCGCGCAGCGAGCGGATGGCCTTTCGGCACGATCGCCACGCATTCGACGACATACTTGCGAACCTCGATGCCGGCGAGATCGATCGGCAGCTCGGCGATGCCGATGTCGACGGCCGCGGCCTCGAACGTGCTGCGCACCTCCTCCGACGTCCGGTTGATCATCTTCACGCTCGCGCCGGGATGGCTGGCAACGACGCGCGCCACCAGCTCGGGCAGCACCGAGATCGAGGCACTCGGGTGGCTGGCGATCACGACCTTCCCGGCGGTGCCCGTGCGGATCGTCTCCGAAACGCGTTCCAGCCGATCGATCATGCCAAGCGCCTCCATCACCTCGCGATGGAAAGCCTGACCTTGCGCGGTCGGCCTGATGCGGCCGCTCGCCCGCTCAAACAGCGCGAAGCCCACGACCGTCTCGAGGCGCGCGATCTGCGCGCTGACCGCGGGCTGGGTGAGGCCCAGGACCTCCGCAGCACGGGTCATCGAGCGGTTCTGCATCACCACCCGGAAGGCTTCTAAGAGTTTGATATCCATCATCAATGATATCGATGTGGTCAAGTTTGATGCACCGCACTGCCCGCATTCCTGGCAGTATCTCCTCGCGTTTTCAATATGTTGTTGACATAAGCAAATTTTATCTCCCCTAATTTGTCAACTCCAAATCGTGGGTCGGCGTGCTCCCATGCTCGCACCTGCGGGGCAGACAGACTGGCTGGCGATGCCGCAAGGCGAACTCATCCGCGCTGACGCGATCAGCAAGAGCTTCGGCTCCAACCAGGTGCTCAAGGATGTGACTCTGCCGGTCGCCGCGCGCGAAGTCGTCTGCGTCGTTGGACCATCCGGATCCGGCAAGACCACCCTCTTGCGCTGCCTCGCCCTGCTCGAGCAGCCGACCGGCGGGCGCGTCGTCATGAACCACGAGACCATCGCGGCGCCGCGATGGATGCCGCCATCAAGTCGGCCGCGCGCAAGGTGCGTGCCGACATCGGCATGGTGTTTCAGCACTTCAATCTCTGGCCGCACATGACCGTGCTCCAGAACATCGTCGAAGCGCCGATCAAGGTTCGCGGCGCGGCGAAGGATGCGGCGATCGCGGCTGCAGAGCAGCTGCTCGACAAGGTCGGGCTTTCCGACAAGCGCGACGCCTACCCGGTGCGCCTCTCCGGCGGCCAGCAGCAGCGGGTGGCGATCGCCCGCGCCCTGGCGATGAACCCGAAGGTGATGCTGTTCGACGAGCCGACATCCGCCCTCGATCCTGAGCTCAGGCGGGAGGTGCTGGTCGTCATGCAGCAGCTCGCTGCCGAAGGCATGACCATGCTCGTCGTCACGCACGAGATGGGGTTTGCGCGCAACGTCGGCACGCGCGTCGTCTTCATGGATCATGGCGAAATCGTCGAGGAAGCGGCTCCCGAGAGCTTCTTCACCGCCCCGCGCACCGAACGTGCGCGGAAATTCCTGCAACTGTTCGAGGACTAGTCAAGAGAGCAAGGAGACCCAAATGTCCAGGTTCAGTGTAAGAGCAGCGCTCGCCTCCGTCGCCGTACTGGGTATCGCGACGTTCTCTAGCCCCTCGGCGCAGGCACAACAGACAAGCTCGCGACTTTACGAGGTGACCAAATCCGGCAAGCTCAGGGTCTGCCAGTACCCGCTCTACTATTCGATCTCCTACCGCAACCCGAAGACGGGTGAGATCGAGGGGATAGACGCCGACCTTTCGAAGGAGCTCGCGAAAGAGCTCGGCGCCAAGCTGGAGATCGTCGAGTTCGAGCTTTGGCACCTTCATCGCCGACCTCCAGACCAACAAATGCGAGATCGGCATGTTCGGCATCGGCGCGACGCTCAAGCGTGCGCAGGCCGTCGCCTTCTCCAAGCCGTACCTCCTGACGAGCATCTATGCGGTCGTCCGCAAGGGCGGCAAGGTCAAGACCTGGACGGATATCGACCAGCCCGGCATCCGGGTCGCCGTGACACTCGGCAGCTACATCGAGCCCTTCATGAAGGGATATCTGAAGAAAGCGTCGCTGCTGGTCGTCGCTCCGCCGGCAACGCGCGAGGGCGAGCTGGTCGCCAACCGCGCCGAAGTCATCATGACGGACTACCCCACGGCGGTGAAGGTCACGGCGGAGTTCGACTGGGCCGAAACCGTGGCTCCTTCCGAAACGCTGCGGCTCACGCCCTATGCCTATGTCGTGCCGCAGGGCGACCAGATCTGGCTCAACTACATCAATCTGTTCGTCGACACGATCAAGCTGGACGGCCGGCTCAAGATGTACGCCGAGAAGAACAAGCTCGGACCCATCGTCGCCCCCTGAGCCAGGCAGTCGTCGGCAACCGTTGAACCGGCCCCGGGGTGCCGCCCCGGGGCCTCGGACGACCGGGAGGAGCGGGGTCAATGTCAGGCTACCAGTTCCGCTGGGACATCATCGGGCAGAACCTGGATTTTCTGCTCTCGGGCCTCCAGGTGACGCTCATGGTGTCGAGCATCACGCTCGTGCTCGCGGTCATCGGCGGTCTAGTGATCGCGCTTCTCGACATGTCCTCGTTCCGCCTCGCACGCATCCTCGGCGTGAGCTTCGGCGAGCTGGTTCGCAACACGCCCATCCTGGTTCAGATCCTGTGGGTCTACTACGTGCTGCCGATGACTCTCGGCGTCAACATCAGCGCACTCACGGCCCTCATCATCGGCCTTACCGTCTACTCCTCGGCGTTCATCGCCGAGGTCTACCGGGCAGGCATCCAGGCCGTCCCGGTAGGGCACAAGGAAGCTGCGCAGGTGCTGGGTCTGTCGCCCAGCCAGACTTTCTTCCGCATCGTGCTGCCGCAGGCGGTGCGCATGACGCTGCCGCCTCTGGCCGCGAACTTCGTGCAGTTGATCAAGTACTCTTCGCTGGGCTCCGTCATCTCGGTAGGCGAAATCACCAGACGAGGCATGGAGCTGTCCGCGTCCACGTTCCGCCCGCTCGAGATCTTCACGTTCATCGCCGTCGTCTACTTTCTGATCTGCTGGCCGCTGGCCATGAGCATACGTCTGTGGGAGCACCGCCTGGCCAAGCGCTGACGGCAGCACTGAACCCACCCGGAGGTCTCGGCATGGTAGACGTTCGACGACTGGATGCATCGGCTCTGTACGCCGGGCCCGTGACGTTCATGGGCGTGCCGCACACGACGGACGCGACCGGCGCGGGAGCAGCAATCCTCGGCTGCCCGTTCGACTGCGGCGTACACCCCTTCCGCATCGGCGCGCGACAAGGCCCGCGATCGATCCGCGACCAGTCCGGGCTCGTCCGCCGCTACCAGTCGGAGTACGCCGACTACGATGCGCTCGAGCGGCTCCGGGTCGTCGACTGCGGCGACGTGAAACTCGTCCCCTCGCGCATCGTCGAGGCGTTCGAGCGCATCGAGGAGGCGGCCTATCGCATCGCCGCGACGGGTGCCGTCCCGGTGGGGTTCGGAGGCGACGGCAGCGTCTCTCTGCCGCTGCTCAGGGCCGCAAGCCGCATGCACCCCAACCTCGCCGTGTTGCATATCGACAGCCACACCGACGCCTATGAGGTCGATGCGGAGCATCCCTACGACGCCGCGACGCAGTTCACGCACGCCGCGCTCGAGCAGCGCGTCAGCGCCACCGCCTCCTTCCACATCGGCCTGCGTGGATCGACCACGCGCCCCGGCGTCTACGCGCACGGAGAGTTGATCGGCTACAACCTCGTCACCATGCAGCGGTTCTGGCAGGTCGGCCCTGAAGCGGTCATCGACATGGTGGGCGAAAAGGTCGGCAGCCGGCCGGTGTATCTGTCATGGGACATGGACGTCTTCGATCCCTCCTGCGCACCCGGCGTGTGCACGCCGGTCTGGGGCGGGTTCTCGGCGCGCGAGGGGCTGGAGTTCCTTCGCCGCATGTCCTCCTTCAACATCGTCGGAGCGGACGTGAACACCGTGAGCCCGCCACAGGACGTCAACGGCATGACGGCGTTCCTCGCGGCGGCGGTGACCTACGAAATGCTGCTGATGATTGAAGCCCGCAAGCTGCGTGATACCCGTGCCTGACACCGGTGTGCCGACGGCCGAGTGGTTGTTGGAGAAGATCGCAGCGCAGGTGCCGCTCCTGATCGAGATGACCCAGGCGCTCGTCCGGGCGGACAGCCAGACGCCGCCGAGCGACACCGGCCGTGCAGCCGACATCGCCGCCGGGTATCTCGCCGCGCATCCCGAAATCGAAATCCATCGCCTGCCGAGCGTCGCGCCGGTGGTCAATCTCGTTGCCCGCCTCGATGGCGGACGACCGGGGCGTCGGCTGGTTCTCAACGGGCACCTCGACACCTATCCCGTGGGGACGGCCTCGAGCTGGAGCGACGACCCGCTGAGCGGCGCCATACGCGACGGCAGGCTCTATGGCCGCGGCTCGGCGGACATGAAGGGCGGCATTGCCGCGCTCATCCTCGTCATGAAGCTGTTCGCCGAGCATCTGCGCCCGTTCCCCGGCGAGCTCGTGCTGGCACTTGCCGGCGACGAGGAATCGATGGGCGAGCTCGGCACGCAGTTTCTCATCGACAAGACGCCGCTCGTTCGCGGGGATGCCGTCCTGGTCGCCGATGTCGGCTCACCGAGCGTGCTCCGGTGCGGCGAGAAAGGGATGATCTGGCTCGATCTTGCCGCCAGGGGCCGTTCCTCGCACGGCGCGCATGTCCATCGGGGCGACAACGCAATTCTCAGCCTGATGACGGCCATATCGGAGCTGCGCAAGCTCGAGGGCCTTTCGATCGCCGTGCCGGCCGATGTCCAGAAGACCATTGCCGCGGCGCAGGACGTGTCCGAGCCGCTCGGCGGCAGCGGCGAGGCGGCCGTCATGCAATCCATAACGGTCAACGTCGGGCAGATCGGGGGAGGCGTCTCTGCCAATCTCGTTCCCGACCAGGCATGGGCCAAGCTCGACATCCGCCTGCCGCTCGGCACGACGGTGGCTGGTGTCGAGCGCGAGATCGAAAGCCGCCTGGCGAAGCATCCGGCCGTGATCGCCACGGTGACCCGGCGCTACGAGCCGACCTGGACGGATCCCGCGGCGCCGATCTCGGTTGTCTGTCTCGCCGCGGCGACCGAGGTGCTCGGCGGTGCGGTGCGCATCAACATGCGTGTCGGAGCATCCGACGCGCGGCTCTGGCGCCGCGCCGGCCTGCCGACGATCGTATGCGGGCTCACACCCCACAATCTCGGTGGGCCGGATGAGAACCTCGAGGTTGCCGAACTGGCGAAGGTCGCCGCCATCCATGCGCTGACGGCGCTGAAATATCTGCGCATGTAGGGCAGCATGCTCTCTCTCCCGCCCCAACTCGAGCACGCGCAGGAACCGGAAGCCGATCCGTGTGTCGCCTTTCGCGCCGATGCCGTGGTCGAGCAGCCGATCGCCGGCGAGCCGCGCGCGATCAAGCGTTACCTGGCCACGCGCACACCGACAGGTCGCCGTGGTTTCTGTCCGAAGGCGGTCAGCGGATGAGGCGCCAGTCGGTGAGCTATCTGATCCGGGCCGCGGCTGCACAAAATGCTCGCGAATGTCGATGTGGCGAGCGGCTCGCCCGGCGGCCCTGAGCCGCGGCTCGCGTGGTTGCCAATTGGTCGCTAATTGGTCGCTACACAGGGGCGCGCGCAGTCCAATTCCTAGCTAAACACTTGGAATGATTGGCGACCCCGGCAGGACTTGAACCTGCGACCCCCTGATTAGGAATCAGGTGCTCTATCCACTGAGCTACGGGGCCTTGCGGCCTGCGACGGACGACGAAACAGCCGTCTCGCGCGGCCTGAAACGGCTGCGATTTCTAACACGCGGGACCGGCCCTAGAAAGCGCGCATCCGCGCCGGGAGCCCGCTGCTCGGTGGACGGTTGTCGGGGCGCGCGGCCTTGACAAAGTGGAACCCGCATCTATTTACCGCCGCGCGCCCTTATCGCATCGATCCCAGGGCTCGCGCAGCGCACAGTGCCAGCAGAGCGGGCCGAGGCAATACATCCGACACCCCGCACAGAAGGGCGAACACGTGAGCACGTCACCGGAAGAGCGCGCCCTGCAGCCGCTGCGGCCGCTTCCCAATCTCATCTTCGCCAGCCGCTGGCTGCAGCTGCCGCTCTACCTCGGCCTCATCATCGCGCAGGCCGTGTACGTGTGGCTCTTCTGGCAGGAGCTCTACTACCTGCTCCTCGCCGCCATGGGCAACGGCGACGCGCTCAACCACGTCATCGACGCGGTGACGGTGGAGGGCGTCAAGCGGCCAGCCAAGCTCACCGAGACGGTGATCATGCTGGTGGTGCTGGGGCTCATCGACGTGGTGATGATCTCCAACCTGCTGATCATGGTCATCGTCGGCGGCTACGAGACCTTCGTCTCGCGGCTGGGGCTCGAGGGGCATCCCGACCAGCCCGAGTGGCTCTCGCACGTCAACGCGTCGGTGCTCAAGGTGAAGCTCGCCACCGCGATCATCGGCATCTCCTCGATCCACCTCCTCAAGACGTTCATCAATGCCGCCGCCTACGACGACAAGACGATCATCGCGCAGGTCGGCATCCACATTACATTCCTGATGTCGGCGATCGCCATCGCGGCGGCCGACCGCGTCATGCCCGCCCGACCGGCGCACAACAAGGCGCACTCGTGAGCCACATTCGAGACGCGGCCAAAACCCGTAGTATTCCGAGGCGTTAAGTGAGATGGGGAACCAATTTTTCAACAAGGATATCGACACGGCTGCTTGGCGTGCGAGCGCGAGTGCTACCGGGAGGCCGAGTTGACGGCGCGGAACCGCCTCGGCGCGCTGCAGAAATCGGTCCACGCCACGATCAAGGCCGAGCCGGCAGTATCCACTATCGCCAATCGGTGGGTCGTGCGCGGCGCGCGAGCCGCAAGCCGCCTCTCCCCTTGGGGGAGAGGACGTGAGGCCATGACTTACGTGCGCGTGCTCCCTTGGGAGCCATTTGTAGGGCGTTGATGGCGCGGACGTAAGTCATTGGGCCGAACTGGTGAGGGGGACTTTGCCCCCTCCAAGAAGGCCCCCTCATCCGGTCCTTCGGACCACCTTCTCCCCAAGGAGAGAAGGCCACGGCGGCGAACCTTGAGTTACCAACTTCGGCTGCGCTTCATGGAAGCCCGGCCTACTCGACGGCGAAGAGCGGCGGGCCGTCGAAGAAGCGCCGGCCGACGCCTTCGTAGGCGAACCCGACCTTTCGAGCCGCGCGGAAGTCAACCGTCTGCATCGCGTCGAAAATGATGGGCCGGCGCACCAGCTCCCGCAGCCGATGCAGGTCGAGAGCCCTGTAGCCGGGCCAGGGCGTCAGAAAGACCTGCAGGTCGGTCCCGGCCGCGCACTCCAACGGATCGGAGAAGAACTGGATGTTGTTCTTGTTCAGCACGGCCTTGGCGCCCTGTAGAGAGCGCGGGTCCGTGACCTTGACGACCTCCGCGGCTTCCGAAAGCGCGCGCACGATGGGCACGGAGAACGAGTTGCGGACATCGTCCGTGTTGGGCTTGAACGACAGGCCGAACACGGCCGCGACGGTGCCCCCATCCATCAGGTCGGCAACGCGCTTGGCGACCGCCGCAAGGTGGGCGCTGTTCTGCGCCGTCACCGAGCTGATCAAGGGGACGTCCAGGCCGACCGACACGGCAGTCGCCTGCAGCGCCGCGATGTCCTTGGGCAGGCACGGCCCGGCGAAGCCGATGCCGGCGTTGAGGTATCCGCTGCCCAGGCGCGGGTCCATGAGCAAGGCGCGCGAGACGTCGGTGATGTCGATCGCGAGGCGCTCGCAAATCTGCGAAAGCTCGTTGATGTAGGCGACGCGCGTGGCGAGCAGCGCGTTCGATCCGTATTTGATCATCTGCGCCGTATTCGGGTCGGTGTAGATGAAATGCCCCGGCAGGGCAGCGAACAGCTCACCGGCCTCGCGCGCGACACTTTCGGAGTCGGCACCGATGACCGTGCGGAAGGGCTTGAAAAAGTCGGCGACCGCGTTCCCTTCGGCGACGAACTCGGGGTTCGAGACGAGCTTGACGAGGGCCTTTTCCTTGCGTGAGAACTGGCTCGACAGCTCCGAGAAGGTGCCCACCGGGATCGTCGACTTGACGATGACGAAGGTCTCGTGACGGACCCTGGAGGCGATTTCGCCGATCGCCTGGCGCAGGTACGAAAGGTCGGCGCTCCCGTCCGACATCATGGGCGTCGGCACCGCCAGGAAGATGTAGCGGTGGTCGACGATGGCGTCCTCGGGCTCGTTCGTGAAAAACAGCTTGCCGGCGGAAATTCCGTCGACGAGCAGGTCGGACAGCCCCGGCTCGAAGAAAGGACACTGCCCCTCTTGCAGCTTTGCGATCTTGCTCTGGGCCGTGTCGAATATCGTCACCCGGTGCCCCAATTTGGCAAGACCGCAGCCCGTCACCAGACCGACGTAGCCGGCGCCGAAGACGCTCACATTCTTTACGGTGGAAGTCGCCATCTGGCTTGTCATCCGGTTCGTTGAGGCTGCCGCGCGCGGCACGGCGTTGCGTGATTCCATCCTAGGCGTGGACCAGTCTGAGCAGCAAGGCGTCCATTTGGCGAGGAAAATTGGATCCTATTTCCGCGAGTTCTTGTGGAGGTATTGCGACACGCCTTCCCGCGTCGAGGACGATCGGGCATCCGCCGCTTGATACCCGTGGATTGTCACGCGGCCGGCACCGCTACCACTCGCACTCGGGGAACATGGCATCGAGGTTCTCCTTCGTGCAGTTGCCTTGGCTCCACAGACATTCGTGGTTGATCTGCGGCGGCGAATTGTTGAGCGAGCGCACGGTCATTTTCTGGCCGATGGCGTGAAAGCGGCACTCGATCTCCCCCGATTTTCTGCTCGTTTCGACGATCGCCAGCACGGTGCTGCCCCCGCACCACTTGTTGGACAGCGTGTAGCGCTCCCGCGAGACGCGCGTGACCTGCAGGCAGCGGCGCAGGAGACCTTCCGATTGTGCCGGGGCTGGCGGAGCCGGCGCCGGGGGCACGGGAACCGCGGCGACCGGCGGCGAGGGCGGCGGAGACGGCTCGGGCGGCGGCGGCGCGGGAGCGGGCTTGGCGGCACCGGCGGCTGTCCCTTCGGTACGGCACAACGGCAGGCCGCGAATGAACCCCTCGTTGATCTCGACCATTGTCCTGGTTCCCGCCGCGGAGGGATCGGAGGTCGCGTCGCTGCACCTGGCGCGCACGCGCTGCAGCGCCTTGAGCAACTCCAGGCGCACGCTTTCACCGGGTGCGCAGGCCTGCGAGGGTGGGCGCTTGCCGGTCACGGGCAGGCCGCTGCTCGTCGCCCAATCCTGAAGGCGGACGCGCGCCTGGCTCAGTTTCGACCATCGCGCGAACGAAGCCTGGCAGTCGCTGGCGGCGGTGGCCGCGCCGGGCGCGAGGATCAGCACAGCTGATAAGAGGGCACCGAGTGCCCGCAGACTACGCACGACGCACTCCGCGCATTCCCTCGCTTCGACCCATCCAGAACAAGATCGTCTCTGATCGAAGTACTTTGCTTCGACCCGGGAACGTAGAATCTTGCTCCCAACATATTGAATAGAGCAGGATTCACACTTCGGTCGAAAACATTGCCAGCAAGGCAAGGCGGGTCCATCCGAAGCGATCCTGCTCTGGGGCGAAAAGCCTGGTCGACTATGGCGCCGCCGCGACAGGTCCGCGAATGGCGGCTAAAGGCTGAGGTTAATGGTAGGGCTTGATCCAGCACCTGGGGTAGCCCGCCCCAATCAGCTCCCCGCACAGATCCGCGGCGTCCTGGCGAGAGCCGGGGGGCAGGACCACCAGGCGATGCCACACGCCCTTCCTGGCGATCCGGACGGGCTCGCTCTCGACCTTCCGGTCGCCCAGCACGTCAGGGTACTGCTGGCGCAGCCGGGCGGAGGCCTTTGCCACGGCCGGCTCTTGCTGTGCCGTGAACAGAACGGCGACGAACCGGTCCCCCCGAGGCGCCGCTTGCACCGCCGGCGGCGGCGCGGCCTCGGGCTCGGCCCGAGAGGGAGCCGTGCGCTGCGTCCGCGTCGGTGGTGCAGAGGGCGGCTCGGCTTCCTCGAGCGCCGGTGGCGACCGGGTAGCCACCTCGCGTCCGCTGGAGGAGGGCCCCCTTTCCTCCGGCGAGAACGTGCCGACTGCCGTGCCCGGGAACGAGCCGGTCACCAGCCCGCCCGGCAGAATCATGCCGGACGCGGCCGGGGCCGGCGCCCTGGGCGGCAGGGAGGGTGGCGCGGGCTGGGCTTCCGCGGCCCGCGCAATGATGCGCGTCTGCGGCGGGGCAGAGGGCGCCGCCGGCGGTTCGGCTGCTGCTTGCGGTGGCGCGGCCTCCGCCGGGGATGCAACTCTTCCGGAATTGGCCTGCGTCGCTCCCTGCCCGGCCTGGTTGTCGACCACCGCTTCCCCGTGTTTGTTTTCCCCGGGGAAGGACAGGTAGATGAAAATCAGCGCCAGGGCGACGAGGCCGACCCACAGCAGGTTGTTCGACCCGGGTTCATAGGCGACCACCTCGGAGCGCTTTCGCGTCGCCGGCAGTTGCGCGCCGCTCGAGGCAGGCGTGCGGACGGGACGCAGCTCCCTGGGCTCATATTGGCTTGGGCCCGCCGCCTGGCCCCGGCGGCCCGGCCACGGCGCGTGCATCGACGTCTCGGGCCGGCTCGTGCTGGGATAGGGGACCACCGTCCCCGTGCTCCCCATTGGCCACGGGTACTGGTGGGGTGGCGGCTGCACATCGGTGCGGTACCCGTTGCCGGGCGCCTGCGGCCAGCCATGCGTCGCAAGGTCCTGCACCGTCGGCGGGCTCGGGTAGGAGGGAGCCGGGTTCGAGGAACCGTTGACCTCGCCGCCGGGAGTAGGCGGGGGCGACCAGGGCGGCGCCGCGTTGGAAACGGTCGAATGCCACCCTGCCGTATGCGCCAGGCTCGGATACCAGCCCGGGGCATGCTGCATGACGATGATCGCCAGCTGGTGAAGCGCGCCCTGCTGGGCCTGCAGCACGCTCTCCATGATGTTGTAGCGTTCGTGCGGGTCCGACGGCAGACGTTCCGACTCCGCCCGCAAGAAATGCTGCGTGGAGACGATCTGCAGCGCCGCGCTGACGACGCGCTCGCGCACGGACGGCGAGGCGGTCGCCACGTGTTGCGTAAGCCGGGTGAGCTCGTCGGCAATCTGGCCGGAGATCGTCAAAAACTGCGCGCGCATCTCTTCGACGGCGCGCTCGATTTGATCGTGCGCGGTCACAGTAATCTGCCGTCCACCCTCAATAGAGCCGGGACGCGCAACCGCGCCCCCGCCATAGACTGGCTCATACATCAAGGGCCAAGTGGGACCGGTTTGCAAGACTGTCAGCCGCCCGTCGTCGATGTTCGATGCTCCTCCTGTGAGGCTGCACGGCGCCTCCAGTTTATTGTGGTCTGCCCGCAACGGCACAGAAAATTTCGTTGCCCGAGTGGTTTATGCGCGCCTCTTCGCGCATTCCGCGAACATCTGTTGCCAGGAAGAGACGACACGGAAGCAGATTGCGCCCTATTGCGGCGCGCCAGGCACCTCTTCGACCCGCTGGATGCGCAGGTCGTCGTGCCAAATTGCCCCCGAAACGAGCTGCTCGGAGGCCATGCGCGCATCGAGATCGAGCCGCAGCTGCTGCGCCCGGCAGCTGGCATCGGGCACCGTGAACTTGAAGTCCAGGTCCCGCCAGACGGGCGTTTGTCCAACGATCATCTGGCTTTCGCCCACCGGCTCGCTCGGCCCGCCCGCACATCGAACCCGCCAGACCAGGCCGCGCCGGCCGGCGAGCTCGCCGCGGTACTTGCCTTTGAAACGGTAGGTGCCGGGGGCCAGCATGAGCAACTGCACGACGCCGGGAAACTCGACCCGGCCCTGGCCGAACTCGATGAAGAGGGCGTGCTGGCCCTCCTGGTCGGGCCGATCCAGGATCTCGATGGTGGCGCCGGACCCGCCCCGCATGACCCAGTCGAACGGCAGGCCGGAGGGCGTGGCCTCGAAGCTGCCGTTGAACAGCAAGCCGATGCTGCGCAACTGCTCGGGCCCAATGAACTGGAGCCACGTGTAGTAGGCGAGCTCGAAATACTTATGCGCGATGAGCACATCGAGATAGGGCTTGAGATCCGCGGGCGTGGGGGGCGCAGGCGAATCCTTGACGGCAAGCAGGACGTCGAGCGGTGTGCGCGCGTCCGTGACGCTGCGGGGCAAGGTCTCGAAGAAATGCCCGCGCCACGGCGGATTGCTCGCCAGCAGCTTCTTGAGCTCGCCGCCGGCTTCCTTGCTCTGCGCCATCTCGACCAGCGTCGGCATGACATAGGGCATCGTGCCTGCCCGGGTCCTGAGCAGCGCATCGGCGCAGTAGATCGCGGTGGCGTAGTCCTTGCCCGCGTAGCTCTTGCGCATCAGCCAGTAGAGGGCGACGCTCTCCCGCACCGAGCGGCGCGTGGCAGCACGCATGAATTTCTCCGCCCGCCCCTCCTCGCCGTCGGCATCGGCAAGTTGGCCCAGAATGCGCAGCGCGTGCGCGCTGAGCGGCTCGTTGGCGAGCGCCCGTTCGGCCCAGCCGCGGACTTGGGCGCGATCTCCCGCGTGCCCGCCGGCGCCCGGCGCGGGCGGAGACTTGGCAAGCTCGCTGACCTGCTTGTCGCGCTGACCATTGTCGACGGACCTGGCGAGCTCCGACCAGATCCGCAGGCGCTCGCTGGCCTCCGCGGACGCCTCTGATTTGGGCTTGTCCTGGGCAGCACGGCTCGGGTCGGAGGCAGCGGCCGGCGCGCCTTCCTTCTTGCGCTCGAGGTCGAGGCCCGGGAGCGCAGGCGTCGGCAAGGCTCAGCAGCGCGACCCGGTTGCCCGCCTGGAGCGACAGCGCCGTCTCTGGCGCAGCGGTGGCCAGATAGGCCGCCAGGCTTTGCACGACGACCTGCCAAGCCAGGACCGCACCCAGGGCGACCAGAACTATGGCCCGCAAAATCAGAGTGGCTCTCCGTCCGTTGCTCGAAATTCAAGCGCACTCAGGTGGATAGGTCGCGCGCTCAGGCCAGACTAACCGCCAGTTGGGTCGAAATTGGACCGGCCAGGCTCAGGCTGGTTACCGGGCGCCGCCGAACAGGAACGAGAGCGCACGGCCCAGCAACCCCTTTCGCTCCCGACCGGCGCCATCGAACCGGCCGCCTGCTTCCCACGGTCTTATGTCGTGCTCGAGGTGCCGGCGCACACGCCGCGCGTCGCCATTGACGGAGCGGACGGCGCGCTGACGGCGCTTCCTCTCGTCGTAGGCGGCACGGCGCTCCGGCGTCTTGAGGTCGTTCCACGCCTTGGTCACGCGGCCGACGAACACGGCGCGCTCGCCGTGCCGGTCGAGGTCGGGATGCAGCCATCGCGTCAGCAGCGCCATGTTGCGCCTGAGCTCGCTGCTGTCGGCGCTCGGGCTCGCGCCAAGGACGCGATAGCTGTCCGCCTCCGGGCAAAGCAGGATCTGCTCGATGAAGAAGGCGGCGGCCTCGCGGATGGCGTCGACGTACTTGTCGGTCATGGCGACCGCCTGGGCTTCCGCTTCGTGATCGCCCGCCGCGATCCGCAAAAGCAACGGCACACCCTGCGGGAGGCTCTCCGCCTTGAGCAGACGCACCCGCCAGGGCACACGAACCAGATCGAGCGCAATCCTCAGTGCTGCGCCCTCGCCCGTCATCCGCGCGCCCCGGGGGCTGTCAGGCTGGGCTTGTCGCGCTCGGCCGGGATGGACGGGCTGCGAGGACCGTACCCGTAGCCATATCCATAGCCATAGCCGTACCCATAGCCCGCGCCCCGCGCGTCGTGCTTGGTGAGGACCGTGCCGATGACGACGCCGCGTGCATACTGCAAGCGCTTCAGCGCGCCGCGAACCACGCCGGTCCGCGCCTGGCCGGCCCCCACGATGAAGATCGTCGCCGAGGCCGCGCTCGACAGCAACGGCGCATCGGCCAGCCCCATGACCGGAGGGCCGTCGACGATGATGAGATCGAACACCTCGAGGCCCACGGAGAGCAGCGAGAACAGCCGCGAGCTCGCCAGCAGGTCCGCCGCGTTCGGCGGCAGCGGCCCCGACGACATGAAGGCGAGGTTCGGCACCGGCGTCTTCTTGAACGTCTCGGGCGGGCTGCACGCTCCCGTCAGGTAGTTGCTCAAGCCCATACGGTTGTCGAGGCCGAGCTTGGCATGCAGCGACGGGTTGCGCAGATCGGCATCGATCAGCAGCACCTTCAGGCCGATATTGGCGAAATGCCTGGCGATCGCCAGCGAGGTCAGGGACTTGCCCTCAGCGGCGCCGGCGCTGGTGACGAACACCGTCCGCGGCAGGCCGCTCTCGGTGGAGAACTGCAGGGCGGTGCAAAGCGAGCGGTACGACTCCGACAGGTGCGAGCGCGGGTCGGCCATTTCCTCATCGAGGTGCCCCGATCCCGAAACGCGGGGTATGACGCCGAGCGTCGCCAGACCGGTGATGCGCTCGACCTCCTCCACGAACCTGATCTTGTCGTCGAAGCGCTCGAGGATATAGGCGGCGGCGAGGCCGGCGCCGAGCCCGAAGAAGAGCGCGAGCAGCACGTCACGCGACACGCGCGGGGAGGACGGCAGTCTCGGCAATTCCGCCCGGTCGACCACGAACACGTTGTTGGCGCCGACGCCGCTCGCAACGTCGACTTCCTTGTAGCGCTGCAGCAGCCCCTCGTAGAGAGAGCGGTTCGTGTCCACCTCGCGCTTGAGGATGTTGTACTCGATGCTCCTCTTCTGCAGGTCGAGGACCTCGGCCCGCAGGGACACGATCTGCTCCAGCGTTTGTTTTTCCTGGGCCACCGAGTTCTCGTAGGCCGCCTTGAAGAACTCCTTGATCGTCGTGACCTCGCTGCTCAGCTGCCGCTCGTATCTCGGCGATCTTCTTCTTGATCTGCACCATCGCCGGATAGCCGGCCTTGAAGGTCTCGAGCTTCTCCTGGTACTCCGTGACGAGCTGGTTGCGCTTCTCGCGCAATCCTTCGATCACCTTGTTGGAAAGCAGCTGCGGCAGGTTGATCGCGTCCGCCGCCTCGACCTGCTTCCAGAGCTGCTCGTTCTTGATGCGCTCGGCCACCAGCTTGCCCAGCTCCGCATTGGCGGCCGCGAGGTTGCTCTCGGCGATGGAGGTCTTGTCGCTGTCGATGATGATCTGCTCGTTCTCGGCGAACTTGAGGAGGCGCTTGCCGGAGGCCTCGAGCTTAAGCTTCAGCTGCTTCAGCTGGTCCTCGAGGAACGTCTTGGCATAGGCGTTGGCCTCGAAGCGCTTGTCGAGATTGGAGGCGATGAAGGCGCTGGCGAACGCCGCGGCGACCTTCTGCGCGCGCGCCGGATCGGGATCGGAGTAGGTGAGGTCGACCAGACGCGAGCCGCTGACGGGGCGCATCTTGCGGTTGGCTATGACACGGCCGACGGCGCCGCGCTCCCGGTCCGTCTTGGTGTCGGCGTGGCTGTGGTAGGACGGAGAGGTGACGAGCTTTACGACGCCCTTGACCGCGCCGAGCAAGGAGAAGTGCGACCGTTCCAGAAAGTCCTTGTCCTCGCCGAGCTTCAGGGCCGAGACGACGCGCTGGGCGATGGCCCGGCCCTGCAGAAGCTCGTATTGCGTCCGCAGGAACTCGTAATCCTGCGTCTCGATGGGCGTGACGTTGCCGCCTTCGACGACCTTGGCCACGTTGCGGTCGATCTGCAGGCGGACGGTGGCGGTGTAGAGCGGCGTCTCCATCAGCGCCTGCAGGGCGCCGAGCACCACGAACAGCCCCCATCACGCTGACGATGACCCACTTGCGCTTGTTGAGGATGCGCCAGTATTCGACGAGGTTCAGCCGCAGATCGGGCGACGCCATCGGAGGGCGCCGCCCATATAGGGCCCGACCTGACCGTAGGGGTCGCGCACGGCGGGAACGGCGCGCGCGGCAGGGACCAGCTTGCCCGCCGTCGCTCCGTTCTCTGCCCCGTTTTCGTCTCGACGCGCTGTCGTTCACGGACGTCAACTTCAATCCGGCAGCCTCGTCACAGCAGCGGCACGAATGCAGCCGTCACCGGCAATACCCTCAGACATGTCCTGCCACACGGCCTTCAGTGGCGGAAGCGTTGGCGACGATCGACGTCGCCCTGCACGATCACGGGGTCCTCGGCCTTGCCCTGCGCGGATCTGCTCGACATCGAACTTGGCCGCGAAGCGCTTGCCCTTGACCTGTCCGGAAGACGACCACGTTGCTCGTGTCGGAGGTCGGATCGAGCCCTTCGGCCATGGCCAGGATCTGAATGAGCGTGGTCTTGCCGCGCATCGGATAGACGCCCGGGCTTCTTGACCGCGCCTTCCATCGTCACGCGCTGGCTGTTGTACTCCTTGACGTAGACCGTGACCTGCGGCGACTGCAGGTACTTGGCGCCGAGCTTCTTGGCCAGGTCGCGCTCGATCTCCTGCGCCGTCCTTCCGGCCGCCTGGACCTCGCCGACGAGCGGCAGATTGATGGTGCCCGTGTCGGCCACCTGCACGCTGCGCGAAAGCTCGGGCACCTTGAAGACCGAGATGTCGAGAACGTCCTGCGGGCCGATCTTGTAGGCGGCGCTGCCGGGGGTCGCGGCCGAGACGAATGCGTCGGCGGCCTTGGGCAGACCGGACCGGCTTCTCCTTGGAAGCCGGCATCACCCCGGCCGTCAGCCCGCTCGCCTTCCCGTCCTGGCCGGCGGTCGAGCTCGCTATTCAAAGAGGCGCCGCAACCGGTCAGAAAAAGACACAGAGCGGCGGTGAGAGCCGGCACCAAGCCTGCCCGCCTCGCCGCGCCGTTCGCGGCCGGTGGCGCGTGAACCTGCTTCCCCATTCATCACCTCAGAGGACGAGACTCCCTCGGGCATCGCCACACTGGCCGGTAGGTCGTTGCGAAGTATAGCCAACGGCCTGGTCACGACCAAGTGCCGCGCCTCCTCGGCGCCAACACGGTTAGCGGCAAGATCGCGCCCCTTGCTCAGTATCGGGGTGCGCGCCTTGGCGTCGTGCGCGTCGCTTGCCAGCAGGTGGACGCATCCCTCGTCCAACATTCTGTTTGCCCACCTTAGCGCGCTCCGGCCGAAGTTGCCAGCCAGCGAACCGGCCGTGATCTGCATCCAGACCCCCGCCCGCACCATGCGCTGGATGGTCGGGATACTGCACCTCGATCCAGGACAGCCGCTCCGGGTGGGTGAGGACGGGCACGTAGCCCGCAACCAGAAGGTTAAAGAAGAAGTCCTCGAGCCTCACCGGCGCCACGTGATGCGGCGGCTCGACCAGGACGTAGCGGGAGTCGGCGAGCGAGAGCAGGCGGCCCGACTGCAGGCCGTCAGCCAGGTCCGGCACCATATGGATGTCGGCACCGGTGACGAGATGCAGCGGGATGTCCTCTTGTGCGAGCGCGCGCTGCAATTGCTGGGTTGCCTGCCCGGATCTGGGGGCCGGCATTGTGGTAGAGCCCGGGCAGAATGTGGGGCGTGCAGGCGACCACGCGTCACGCCGTCGGCCACCGCCATGCGCGCCATCTCCAGCGACACGGCGACATCGCGGGAACCGTCGTCGATGCCCGGCAGCAAATGGCAATGGAGGTCTATCACCCGCCTTCGACTCCAAAGCTTGTCCCCCCTATCTGCAGCCAACTTCGTGTCATCAAGGTGGCCGAAGGGGCGCATCCGCCAGGCATGAGCCCTGCGGGCAAGCCGGGCGCAGATCGGCGTTAACCACCCTACCCGATCGTGCAACCGGCGGCCGACGCCGCATCGAATGCGAGACACCTTGCCCCGATCCGCTCAACCCCGGCCGGAGAGTTGTGGGTCGCGTTGGCGTCGGGAGATACTGGCGGCGCACGTCCCGCACGAAGCAGGCGCACCCTTCAAACGGGTGCTACTTTATGCTACTAGTTCCTACCATGACCAAGATCGACAAGATTTCTGTCTCCGTCACCCGCGAGCAGCACGAGAAGGTCAAGGCCGCGGTCAAGCGGGGCGACTATGCATCGACCAGCGAGGTGATCCGCACGGCGCTGCGCGAGTGGGAGCTCAAGGAGGAGTTGCGCCGGCTCGAGGGCGAGCGCATCGCCAGGCTCTGGGACGAGGGGATCGCCAGCGGCCCAGCGCGTGAGCGCTCGATCGAGGACATCATAGGCGAAGCAAAAGCGCGTGTGGCCGGAGATCAAGCTGCGGAATAGCCGTGCCCACGCTCAAACGACATCCGCAAGCTGAGCAAGATCTCATTGATATCTACTACTACATCCATCGCGACAATCCCTCGGCCGCGGAGAAACTGGTCCGCGAGATAAACGCCAAGTGTGAATTGCTCGCCCGCAGCCCGCGCATTGGCCGCGTCAGGCCCGAGTTGAAGCCAGACCTTCGCTCGTTCCCCTACGGGGCCTATCTCATCCTCTACCGCGTCATCGAGGACGGGGCGGAGATCGTGCGCATCGTGCACGCGGCCCGCAATCTCGACGATCTCGTATAGCGTGCTCAGGTGCACGCTGCGGCTGGAGCCGGAGCCTCACCTGTGGTGAACTGTGGCTGGGCCCCGGCCTTCGCCGGGATGACGCCGCAGGGAGAAACACCAATGGCAGTCACCATCTTCGTCGTGCGCGCCACCATCACCAAGGAGCAGGAGGCCGCCTTCAACAAGTGGTACAACGAGGAGCACGCGCCGCAGGTGCTGCAGTTCAACGGCGCGGTCAGCGCGCGGCGCTACAAGAAGATCCTCGGCGAGGACAAGTTCCAGTACATGGCGGTCTACGAGTTCGCCAGCGAAGCCGTGTTCAAGAAGTTCATGGAAAGCGACCACCTGAAGACGCTGATCAAGGACTACGACGCCAATTTCAGCGAAACCTCGCAGCGCGAGCGCTCGGCCTACGTGCAGATCTGGCCTTGAGAGCCGCGTGTTCGCGAAGCGCGTAGGTCGGGTCGAGCGAAGCGATGACCCGACGCCATAGTATGCGTTGCTCTAAGAGGCGTTGGGTCGGCGCTTCGCTTGACCCAACCTACAAAACGTCAATCCCTGAGCAGCGCCGCGATGCGCTTGATGGCCTCGCGGATGTTCTCCACCGAGTTGGCGTAGGAGAAGCGGATATAGCCCTCGCCGTGGATGCCGAAGCTGGTGCCGGCGACGGTGGCGACGCCCGCCTCCTCCAGCATCTTGTTCTGCAGCGCCTTGGCGTCCAGGCCGGTGCCGGTGACGTTGGGAAAGACGTAGAAGGCCCCGCCCGGATCGAGGCAGGTGACGCCGGGAAGCTGATTGAGCAGCGGCACGATCACTTTGCGGCGCTCGTCGAAGGCGGCGACCATCTTCATCGCCTCGTCCTGCGGGCCTTCGAGCGCGGCAATGCCGGCGTATTGCGTCGGCGCGTTGACACAGGAATGATCGTTGACGCAGAGCCGCACGATCGTCTCGACCAGCGCCTTGGGCCACACCGAGAAGCCGAGCCGCCAGCCGGTCATGGCGTAGGTCTTGGACCAGCCGTCGAGCAGGATCAGACGGTCGCGGATCTCGGGGTAGCGCAGGAAGCTCTCGTGCTTGCGCCCGCCGTAGAGCATCTGGCTGTAGATCTCGTCCGACATGACGGCGACGTCGGGGTGCTTGGCGAGGCCCGCCACGAGGCGCTGCACCTCGTCGGCCGGCACGGCGCCGCCGCAGGGGTTGTTGGGGCTGTTGAGGATGATGAGGCTGGTCTTCGGCGTGATCTGGGAGAGCACCTGGTCGGCCGTGAAAGCGAAGCCGTTCTCCTCCTTCAGCGCGATCGGCACCGCCTTGGCGCCGGTGTAGAGGATCATCGAGCGGTAGATGGGAAAGCCGGGGTCGGGATACATGATCTCGGCGCCCGGCTGGCCGAACATCAGGATCGAGAAGAACATGGTGGGCTTGCCGCCCGGCATGATGACGATGTCGTCGGGGCTCACCTCCACGCCGTGGCGCCGGTGCAGGTCCTTCGCCACCGCTTCCCGCAGCGGCAGGATACCCTGCGCCGGCGTGTAGCCGTGATGGCCGTCGCGCAGCGCCTTGATGGCGGCCTCGACGATGTGGGCCGGCGTCTTGAAGTCGGGCTGGCCGATGCCGAGGTTGATGATGTCCTTGCCCTGGCGCTTCAAGGCGTCGGCGCGGGCCAGAACCTCGAACGCGGTCTCGGTGCCGAGGCGCTTCAGATTGGGCGCAAGCTGCAGCATGGGCATTTCCCCGGTAGATCGGCTTGTTGTGGTGGCGTCACCCATAGCCGATCGATGCAGCGCTTGTCATCCCGGCCAAGCGCCCCGGCTCGGAGGCCGGGGCAAGCTGCGCGCGAGCCGGGACCCAGGGCCACGGTCTCATTCCTTCGCCCTGGGTCCCGGATATTTCGCTTGCCGCGAAATTCCGGGATGACAGATCAACCTTCGATGGCGAGGTGGCGGGCGAGCCAGCGCGCGGTGCGCAGGAGACGGCCGTCGTCGCGGCGGGCGCCCACGAGTTGTACGCCCATCGGCAGGCCGTCGGCCTCGAGCAGCGGCAGGGTCACGGCCGGCACGCCGAGATAGGTCCAGAAGCCGCAGAACACGGGGTTGCCGGTGGAGCTGAGGCCCTCGGGCGCGGGGCCGAGCGCGGCGGGCGTGAGGATCGTGCCGTAGTCGCGGAAGAGTTCGTCCACGACGCGATAATAGTCTTCGCGCACCTCGAGCGCGGCCAGATACGCGACGCCCGGCACCCCCCGTCCGTACTCGATCAGCTTGGTGAGGGTGGGACTGACGAACTGCGGCGCGCGGTCGAGGATCGGGCCGAAGTGGTGCGCCATCTCCACCCTCTGCACCAGCCGGGTGGCGGCAAAGCCGCGCTCGGTGGTGTTGTCGATTGCGACCTCGTGGACCTGCGCGCCCAGGTGCTCGACGAGCTCGCCGAAGGCCTCCCGCGTCGCCGGATCGGCGTCGCTCCATGCATGTGTCTTGACGAAGGCGAACAGCGGCGGCAGCGGCGCCTCCTCGCCCGCCATGGCGGAGAGTCGCGGCCGGCTTGCCGACAGGCTGGCCGGATCGCGGTCGTCATGGATGCCGACCGCATCGGCCAGAAGCGCCAGGTCCTCCACCGACCGGCCCATGACGCCGATCGTGTCCAACGAGTGCGCCTGCGTCAGCACGCCCGTTCGCGGGATGAGCCCGAAGGTCGGCTTGAAGCCGTAGATGCCGCAGAAGGCAGCCGGCCGGATGACGGAGCCCGCCGTCTGCGTGCCGAGCGCCGCCGGCACCATGCCCGCCGCGACCGCGGCCGCGGAGCCTGACGAGGAGCCGCCGGGCGTGTGCTCGGGATTGCGCGGGTTGCGGGTGATGGAGGGATGCGCGTTGGCAAGCTCGGTCGTCACCGTCTTGCCGAGCACGACGGCGCCGGCCGCGCGCAGGGCAGCGACGCAGGTGGCGTCCGCAACGGGCTGGTTGCCCTTGAAGGCGGCAGAGCCGTTCTCGGTCGGCATGTCGGCCGTATCGATGATGTCCTTGATGCCGACGGGCACGCCATGCAGCGGGCCGACGCCCTTGCCTTCCCGGCGCGTCGCGTCGGCGGCCTTGGCTTGCGCCAGCGCGCGCTCGGAATCGAGATGGGCCCAGGCATGGAGCTGGGGCTCGCGCTCCTCGATGCGCGCCAGGCACGCGCTCACCAGCTCCTCGCAGGTGAGGTCGCCCGCCGCAATCCTGGATGCGGCCTCTGCCGCCGTGAGGGCCGTCAGCCCCGCCCCGTTGCTGTCCGTCAAGGTCGCATCTCCCGAAATCGAGCTGCCGTCAGCCCAGATAGCCGATATGAGCCAGCGGCAGCAAGATGAGGCCGTGCGCCGCGGGGGATGCGGCGAGGCAGGTCGCTGAGCGAGCTTAGCGGAGATAGCCGCCGGCCCTCATTCGCTCATTGCGCGGCGCAGGATGCGGGCGACGTGCAACGCCTCGCGTCCCGTTCCGTCGCGGATCTGGTGGCGGCAGGAGAAGCCGTCGGCGGCAATCACCGTGTCGGACGGCGCCTGGCGTACGGCCGGCAGCAGCGACAGCTCGCCCATGGCGATGGAGGCCGCGTAGGTCTCGGCGCCATAGCCGAAAGCGCCCGCCATGCCGCAGCAGCTCGAACTCGACCGTCTCGACGCTCAGGCCATCGACCAGGGCGAGCGCGCCTTCGACCGAACCCATGGCCCCGAACGCCTTCTGGTGGCAGTGGCCGTGCAGCAGGACTTTGCTGCCACTCTTTCCGATCGATTTCGGCAGCCGCTCCGCGGCCCTCTCGCGCGCGAGGAACTCTTCAAACAGGAAAGCCTGTGCGCCGAGCTGCTCGCTCTCCTCGCCGGGCAGCATCGACAGGAACTCGTCGCGCAGGGTGAGCAGGCAGGATGGCTCGAGGCCGACGATCGGCAGCCCACGCGCGAGCAACGGCGCTGCGGCGGCGAGGACGCGGCGAGCCTCCGCGCGCGCCTCTTCGACCAGGCCAGCAGACAGAAACGTGCGCCCGCAGCACAGCGGCCGGCCCCCATCGAGCGGTGCCAAAGGACTGACGCTGTAGCCGAGCCGCGCGAGTACGTCGGAGGCGGCACGGAGGTTGTCGGGCTCAAAGTAGGTGTTGAAGGTATCCGCGAACAGCGCGACCTCGCGCATTCCCTCTCCCCGCTCTTCCACGGGGAGAGGGTTAGGGTGAGGGGCAGAACCTTGCGCCGAGTTGGGTGTTTGCCGCTGCCCCTCACCCCGACCCTCTCCCCGTTTGCCCTCGGGTTGGATGTGGGTCGGGCGCATTTGGAGAGAGCCCGAGGGCAAGCGGGGAGAGGGGGAAAACACGTCGCGCCTCCAGCGGGGGAGGTGGCGTTTGGCGGAGAGGCCCAGCAGGCGCTCGGCGAGAGCGGGAAGGCCGGGAACGGCGTCGCGCGCGTTCATGAGTGGCGCCAGGCGCGACGCGTAGGGCGCATAGCGCGGAAGATAGGCGATGAGCCGGTCGCGCAGGGAGAGGCGCCGGCGGCGGTTGGCGGCGGCCAGCACCTCGATCTTCATCTTCGCCATGTCGACGCCGGTGGGGCATTCGCGCCGGCAGCCCTTGCAGGAGACGCACAGCTTCATCGTCTCGAGCATCTCGTCCGACGCCAGCGCCTCGGGGCCGAGCTGGCCGGAGATGGCAAGGCGGAGCGAGTTGGCGCGGCCGCGCGTCACGTCGCGCTCGTTGCCGGTGATGCGGAAGGAGGGGCACATGACGCCGCCGACGTGCTTGCGGCATTCGCCGTTGTTGTTGCACATCTCGACCGCACCCTGGAAACCGCTGCCGGCACCCGGGTAGGCCGACCAGTCGAGCGCGATCCTCAGCTCCGGCACCGCGTAGCCCGGCTTGAAGCGGAAGAGCGCGCGATCGTTCATCGGCGCCGCGCGCACGATCTTGCCGGGGTTCATGAGGCCCGAGGGGTCGAAGCGGTCCTTCACCTCCTCGAACAGGCGCACCGTCTTGGCGCCGTACATCCGCTCGTGGAACTCCGAGCGCACCAGGCCGTCGCCGTGCTCGCCGGAATGGGAGCCCTTGTAGGCCTTGACCAGGTCGAAGGCCTCCTCGGCGATGGCGCGCATGGTCTTCGCGTCGCGCTCCAGCTTGAGGTTGAGCACCGGGCGCACGTGCAGGCAGCCGACGCTCGCGTGCGCGTACCACGTGCCCCGGGTGCCGTGCTTGGCGAACACGGCGGTGAGGCGCTCGGTGTAGTCGGCGAGGTGCTCCAGCGGCACCGCGCAATCCTCGATGAAGGAGACGGGTTTGCCCTCGCTCTTCATCGACATCATGATGTTGAGGCCCGACGCGCGCACGGCCCACACCGCCCGCTGGCCGGCGGCGTCCGTCACCTTGACGACGCTCTTGGGATGGCCGAGGTCGCCCATCAGCTCGTCGAGCCGATCGAGCCGGCGCAGGTTCTCGGCCTGGTCGTCTTGCGCGAACTCGACCAGCAGCAGCGCATCGGGCGCCCCGCGCACGTAGGTCTCCATCACGGGACGGAACATGGCGATGTCGCGCGCGAGCTCGATCAGCGTGCGGTCGACCACCTCGACGGCGACGGGCCCGAGCCTGACGATGTGCTGGGCCGCTTCCATGGCCTTGCGGAAAGTGGCGAAGTGGCAGATGCCCAGCGCCTTGTTTTTCGGCAGCGGCGAGAGCTTCAATTCGAGGCGGCGCGAGACGGCGAGCGTGCCCTCCGAGCCGCACAAGAGCGTAGCCAGGTTGACGGGCTTGTCGCCGGGGAGCAGCGCGTCGATCAGATAACCGCCGACCCGGCGCGACACCTCGGGGAAGGCCTGCGCGATGTGCGCCTGCTCGCGGCGGCCGAGCGCGAGGAGGTCGCGGAACAGGGCGAGCGACGCTTCGCCGTCGCCGCGCCCGCCGCCGGGGTCCCCTCTCCCCGCTTGCGGGGAGAGGGTTAGGGTGAGGGGCAGACGCTCGCTCCGGTGATCTTGGCTGCCCCTCACCCCAGCCCTCTCCCCGCGCTGCTGGAGTGTGAGGGAAGGTTCACGTTGCGCGGGGAGAGGGAGCCCGAGGTTATGCCCGACCTCGCCGAAATGCGCCTCGGTGCCGTCGGCCAGGATGGCGTCGATGGCGATGACGTTGTCGCGCATGATGCCGTAGCGGATCGAGCGCGTGCCGCAGGAGTTGTTGCCGGCCATGCCGCCGATGGTGGCGCGGGACGAGGTGGAGACATCGACCGGGAACCACAGCCCCGTGTGGCGCAGCTGCCGGTTCAGCTCGTCGAGCACGATGCCGGGCTCGACCACGCAGGTGCGCGCCTCCGGATCGACCGAGATCAGCCGGTTCAGATGCCTGGAGAAGTCCATGACCAGCGCGCGGCCGACCGTCTGGCCGGACTGCGAGGTGGCCCCGCCGCGCGGCAGCAGGGGCACGCCTTCCTCGCGCGCGATCGCCATCGCGGCACGCACGTCGTCGATGGTCCTGGGCACGACCACGCCGACGGGCTCGATCTGGTAGTGGGACGCGTCGGTTGAGTAGCGCCCCCGCGAGAAGCGGTCGAACAGCACCTCGCCCTCCAGCCCCGCGCTGAGGCGGGACGCGAGGCGATGGGAGACGAGTTGGGCTTTGCTTGTGTCAGGCATCCCTGCGTATTGCCCGCGAGACACCGCAGACGCAAGCTCTCCCACCCCGAGATCATATGATATCATTGACATTAAAATAGAGTCGATCTATGTATCGTACACTAAACCTACTTAGGAGACAGAGATGTCAGACGGAATTCTCCCTTCACAAGTGCAGGCGGCACGAGCGCTAGTCGGTTGGTCACAGGAGGCTCTTGCAAAGGAATCGGGGGTGAGCATCTCAACAATCAGGGATTTTGAGTCTGGGCGAAGACTTACCTCTCCAGACAATCTACGTGCGATGCAAGAGGCGCTACAGCGCAAGGGTGGTGTACTCTTCATGTTAGAGGATGATGAGGGGGGACCAGGTGTTCGATTGGCGCGCGAAAGGGCAAAGCTGACCAAGCATCCAACGAAGGTCTTGTTCGACAACGATACCTTGCCTTTTACGGTCCGATGGCGCGGCGCTGATGTCTTTGTCTATTTGTCTAGGGAAGCTCTCGAAGACTTGGCGGAAACCCGAGAACACCTAAGTGATCGCGAATGTGTTGCCGTGTTCACGAAGTGGCAGGATAGGATTCTCGCGGCCACGACCAGGGCGATTTACGCGGGCTTGGTGGACAGCGACGGGCGACTGCAGTTGCGGTCCAGGGATGTGGTCCCAAGCCGGCGTAAGTCTTGATGGCGAGTTGGCACCACGCCCGAGGCCTGGTTAGTTAGAGATCGAGTTGCCAGGGAGGCCCTGATGTCCAATACGCCGCGGCGCGCCGGGCGCCATTTCCTGCAGATCCCCGGGCCGACGCCGGTGCCGGATCGGATTCTGAGGGCCATGGACATGCCGGTGATCGATCACCGGGGGCCCGAGTTCAAGGCGCTGGGGCTGAAGGTGCTCGGCGGCATCAAGACCATCTTCAAGACCGCGGGGCCGGTGTTCATCTATCCCTCGTCGGGCACCGGCGCTTGGGAGGCGGCCCTCGTCAACACGCTCTCGCCCGGCGACAAGGTGCTGATGTACGAGACCGGCCACTTCGCCACGCTGTGGAAGTCGATGGCGACGAAGCTGGGGCTGAAGCCGGAGTTCATCGAGTCGGACTGGCGCAGCGGCGCCGACGCGGGCGCCATCGAGGCGCGGCTCAAGGAGGACAAGGGGCACACGATCAAGGCCGTGTGCGTGGTTCACAACGAGACCTCGACCGGGTGCTATTTCGCGCATCGACGAGGTGCGCCGGGCCATCGATGCGGCCAGGCACCCCGCGCTGTTGATGGTCGACACCATCTCCTCGCTCGCCTCGATCGACTACCGCCACGACGAGTGGGGCGTCGACGTCACGGTGGGCGGCTCGCAGAAAGGGCTGATGCTGCCGCCGGGGCTCGGCTTCAATGCCGTCAGCGACAAGGCGCTGGCCGCGGCGAAGGCGTCGAAGCACCCCAAGTCCTATTTCTCGTGGGAGGAGATGCTGCCTCCCAACAAGGAGGGCTTCTTCCCCTACACGCCGGCGACCAACCTGCTCTACGGCCTCGCCGAGGCGATCGACATGCTGCACGAGGAGGGGCTGGAACGCGTGTTCGCCCGGCACGACCGCCACGCGGAAGGGGTGCGCCGCGCGGTGGAGGCCTGGGGGCTCGAGGTCTGGTGCAAGGACCCCAAGTACTACTCCTCCTCGCTCACCGGCGTGCTGATGCCGGCCGGGCACAACGCCGACGGCTTGCGCAGAACCGCGCTCGAGCACTTCGATGTGTCGCTGGGCACCGGGCTCACCAAGCTTGCGGGCAAGGTGTTCCGCATCGGCCATCTGGGCGACACCAACGACCTCACCATGATCGCCACGCTTGCGGGCGTCGAGATGGGGCTGGCGATTGCCGGCGTGCCGCATGAGGCAAACGGCGTGCGCGCGGCGATGGACTATTTCACCGAGACCGCGAAAGGCGGCACGGCGTGACCTTCATCGGGGCGCCGGCTCGAGCGCTTCGCGGACGGCCTTGGGATTGCGGGCAATCACCTTGAGGTAGGCGCGCGCCGCCTGATCGGGCTCGACCCGGCCCTGCTCCCAATCCCGGAGCGTCCCGATCGGGATGTGGAAGACGTGCGCGAACTCCTCCTGCGACATCTTCATGGCGCGACGTACGACCTTCACTTGCGGCGTCCGCTTCATGCGCTTCATGTCGGCTTCAGTAAGCGGTTGCGCATCCGGGTCGCTGAGCGCCGCGGCCATGACCTCCTCGTCGGTCATGGCGTCGAAGCGACTCCAGTCGAAGTTTTTGCGGACCTCGTCCTGGTCGACTCACGCTGGCTTTCGTGGTACCGGCGCTTTTCACGTGGTGTCGCTCTTCGAGCAGAGATTATGCGGACTGTGGCGTCGTCCAGGATCGTGCAGACGACATACAGGAGCCGGTCACCGGCCATGCCCAACACGATACGTCGATCCTCACCGTAGTCTTCGCGGTCGTCGCTCCATTCGACACCGTTAGGATCGTCGAACGCACGTCGCGCTTCGTTGAAATCGACGTTGTGCTTGGCGAGATTGGCCGCAGCCTTGTTGGCATCCCATTCGAACTCGTCGGCCATACTACGGAATATCCGTATGTGTCAATCAAACAAGGCTTCGATGCGGGTGCCGGAAGCGACAAGTCCGGCTCAATGTGCGAGCATGCCTCCAACTCCAGCCGTTGAACAACAGGGAACCGCGAGAGACCATGAAGGACGCATCGAGCGAGGAGCTGATCTACCAGGTCGAGGGCTCGACCGGCGTCGTCACCTTCAACCGGCCGCAGGCGCACAACGCGCTGACCTTCGACATGTACGAGCGGCTGGGCGAGATCTGCGAGGGCCTCGGCCGCGGACGGGCCCGTGCGCGCCCTCATCATCACCGGCGCGGGCGGGCGCGCGTTTGCCGCCGGCACCGACATCTCCCTCTTCCGCGACTTCAAGGGCGCCCGAGGACGGGCTCGCCTACGAGGCGCGCATGGAAAAGGTGTTCAAGAAGCTCGACGCCTGCGCCGTGCCGACGATCGCCGCGATACCGGGCATCTGCACCGGCGGCGGCGGGGCGATCGCCTGCGCCTGCGACCTGAGGATCGCCACCAGGACCTTCAAGTTCGGCTTTCCCATCGCCCGCACGCTCGCCAACTGCCTGTCAGCCTCGAGCATCTCACGGGTCGCCGCTCTCGTCGGCGTGGGCCGCGCCATGGACATGATCATGACCACGCGCCTGATCGAGGCGCAGGAGGCGCTGAGCATCGGCCTCGTCAACGAGCTTTTCGACAGCCAGGAGGCGCTGATGGCGCGCGCGCACGCGATTGCCGCCCAGATCGCCACCCAGGCGCCGCTGACCATGCGCGCCACCAAGGAGATCGTGCGCCGCATGCGCGAGCGTTCAGCCGACGTCGAGGACGAGGACATGATCGCGCTCTGCTACGGCAGCGCCGATTTCCGCGAGGGCCTCGACGCCTTCCTCACCAAGCGCAAACCGAAGTTCGCCGGGCGCTGAGGTCTACAGGCTATGGCCGTACCTTCACCGGGCGGTTCAGGGTCGCGACGAGGTTTCGCAGCCGCCTGAGCAGGGCCGTGTGCGCGGGCTCCATCAGGTCGACGTCGTGCACGAGCTTGCCGCCCTCGGGCCGCCGCTCCAGCACGATCTTGCGGCTGTGGAAGGCCTCCAGCTCCGGGCGGTGGCCGATGCTGAGCAAGGTCAGGTCCGGCCGGGCGACGAGCAGCTCCATCAGTTTCACCTGGCTCTTGGGGTCGAGCGCGGAGGTGGCCTCGTCGAGCACGACGATGTCGGGCTTCTGCATCAGGATGCGGGCAAAGGCCAGGCGCTGCTTTTCGCCTCCCGACAGGATCTGGTCCCACGGCGCCTCCTCGTCGAGCTTCAGGGCAAGCTCCCCGAGGCCCACCCGCTCGAAGGCGTCGGAGATGTCCTCCACGCTCCGGCTCTCCGGCGCGTCGGGATAGGTTGCCGCCCGCCGAAGCGTGCCGATGGGTACATAGGGCCGCTGCGGCAGCAGAGACATCCTCGCCCCATTCTTGATCTCGATCGCGCCGCCACCCCAAGGCCACAGGCCGGCGATGGCCCGCACCAGCGTGCTCTTGCCGCTACCGGAGTCGCCAGCGATCAGAACCCGCTCGCCCGGCATGATGGCCACGTCCGTGTCCTGGACGACCGCCGTGCCGTCATTGAGCCGCACGGACAGGTCCCGCAGGCGAAGGGCGGAACCCTCGCCCTCCTTGCTGACAGCGATGCGGCCGATGCCGCCTCCCTTTTCCGCCTCCTCGAGGGCGTCGACGGCGACCATGAGAGAGGCGACCCGCCGCGCCGATGCGGTCCAGTCCGCCATGCGGGGGTAGTTGTCGACGAGCCAGTTGAAGGCGCCCTGCACGATGGTGAAGGCGGAAGCGGCCTGCATCACCTCGCCCAGCGTCATCGAGCCGTCGAGGAACTTGGGCGCGCACAGGATGATGGGCAGGATCGGAGCGATGTAGCCCGACGTCTGCGAGACGACCGTCGTCTTCACGTTCTGGAGGGCGATGTCGCGCCAGGCGGCGAGCACCTTGCCGAGCGAGCGGTCGACGCCGGCCCGCTCCTCGTCCTCGCCGCGGATCAGGGCGATGCTCTCCCCGTTCTCCCTCAGCCGCGTGATCACGTAGCGATATTCGGCCTCGGCCTGGTTCTTGTCCTCCGAGACCTGCACGAACCGCGAGCCGATCAGCACCATCGACCAGCTCGCCGCCACGGCATAGATCAGCGCGGCGATGACCAGAAATCCGGGAATGTGAAACTGCAGGCCGCCGATCGAGAAGTCGAGCGCCCCGCCGATCGTCCAAAGAACGACGATGAACATCGCAGCGGACAAGAACGCCTGCGTTATGCCGCTGGCGAAATCGACGGGAGCCTCGGTGGCGATGCGCGTGTCGTCGGCGATGCGATACTCGGGATTGGCATGGTCGCCCGAGACCAGGTTCAGCTGGTAGTAGCGCCCGTGGGCGATCCAGCCGTCCACGAGGCGATTGGCGAGCCAGGCCCGCCAACGCCTCTGCAGCGTCATGCGCACGTAGGCTTGGGCTGCGCTCAAGAGGACGCTGACGCCCAGGATGGCGAAGTAGATGAGCGACAGCCGGCCGACGGAGGCCGTGTCGCGGTTCTGGAGCCCATCGAACATCGCGCGGTTCCAGACGTTCATGGCATAGGCGGCGCCCAGGAGCAGCACAATCGTCAGCAAGAGGCCGCCCGAGAGCACCCAGGCCGTCGACCGATCGCCGCAGAGCCAGAAGTCCGCGGCTGTCTTCCAGAAGCGCCGCAGCAGATTGCGGCGCAAGCGTTCGCGGCTTTGCTCGACTTCGGGCTTCTCCGCCCCCACGCTGGAAGTCTGGGACGCATGGCGAAACCAGGTCAGCGTGCTCGACATGGGCCTCTACCGCGGCTTGGGCTTTGCGATGCCGCCGCCATTAACCCCCACCTTGCTTACCAAGTTCCAAAGCGGCACCGGAATTCACCAGGGCAAGCCGATCTCCCACCGGCCCGGTCCCGGCCGGAAGCGTTCCGCTGCAAGCTGTCGAACGTGGTGCAGTTGATTGGCGGCGAAGGGGCTGGAGCGGCGAGGCGGCTAGGCCGCGCGCGACCTTTGCCGCGAACGTTCGGCGTCGCGGCTCTGCTGGAAAAAGCGGTACCCTCCGCGTCCGTCGGCCTTGCACTGGTAGAGCGCCTGATCGGCCTTCTTCAGCAAGTCTTCCGGGTCTGCCCCGTTGGACGGCGCAAGGGCGATGCCGATGCTCGTGCCGGTGCCGATCGCGTGGCCGGCGATGTGATAGGGCGCGGCCATCGCGTCGACGACGCGGTGCGCAAGAATACCCGCTTCGGCGGGGTCCTTGATCCCGACCTGGATGATCACGAACTCGTCGCCGCCCAGCCGCGCCACCGTGTCGGTATCCCGCGCCGCGGCGCGCAGGCGGCCGGCAGCGGCTTTCAACAGGGTATCGCCGACGGCGTGGCCGAAGCTGTCGTTCACCGGCTTGAAGCGGTCGAGGTCGAGATAGTGGAGCGCGATCGCTTCGCCCCGCCTGACGCGGGCGAACGCCTGCTGGAGCCGATCGCGGAACAAGACGCGGTTCGGCAGGTCGGTCAGCGAATCATGGTGCGCCAGGTGCACAACGAGCGCCTGGTTGCGACGCTGCTCGGTGACGTCGAGGTAGGTGGTGACAAAGCCGCCGCCCTCCAGGGGCACCCCGCGGACCTCCAGCACGGTGCCGTTGGGGCGCGTGCGCTCGAACACGTGGGCGCGCTGCTCCCTGACCAGATCCATGCGATGGCGCACGTGCTCCTCGATATCGCCGGGGCCGTATTCGCCGCGGCTCGCGTTGAAGCGGAAGATGTCCTCGAGCGTGGGACAGCCGCCTTCGAACAGGGAGTCCGGGTAGTCCAGGAGCTTCCTCTGCTGCTCGTTGCACAGAACCATGCGCATGTTCTTGTCGAACAGCGATATGCCGCCGGGAAAATTCGAAAAGACGGCCTCGAGCAGCCTGACGCGCTCTTGCAGGCCCTCCACGAGGCTGTGTGTGTGAGGCGCTTGGCCTTCCGAAGCGCCCAGCGTTTCGGCGCACGCAACCTGGCGGACGTGTGACGGCATGAGACCAAGGATGTTTTTGCACGCTGCCGGCCTGCGTCTCCGGCACGCACACTCCTACGACACGCCGCTTACGCTTACCTTAACGCGCCCGTCGCGCGGCACTCGTCCGCACTGAATGTCTTTCGGCAGATGATCAGACAACGGCACGATATGCCAACGGAAGAATCCGCACTTGCGCAACGCCGGATTGCACGGAATTTCCGGACGCAGACTTTCTCTCTGTAATGCCGACGGCGCCGCGTCAGGTCCTGTGGCTCTCGGCGTCCAGATCGATCTTGAGCTCCGAGGCATTCGCGGGGCGACGGCAGCGGCCGTCGAACTCGGCGCCCTGCTCGATGACGAGCGACATCTGATGGATGTCGCCCTCGACGCGGGCCGACGACTGCAGCGTGACCGTCACGCTGCGGATGGCGCCCGAGACCCTGCCGCGCACGGTCACCCGCTCGGCAGCGAGCGTCCCGGTGACCTGCCCCATCTCGCCGATGACGATCTCGTTGCCGATCACATCGCCCTCGACCTCGCCGTCGACCTGCAACGTGCCCTGGCTGATGATCTTGAGGCCCTGGCCGATGATCTTCAGATCGTTGCTGATCACGGACAGCTTGGCCGTATCCGTCACACCGGACCCTGCCGGCGACGAGCCGAGAGCGGCCTTCAGCGTCTTGGAGTCAGTCGTAGGGCTGCGCGTCAGCATGAAATCCCCCGTTGCGTGGCTCATGGTCGAACGCGACGGACGCCGCGACCGCCACGCCAATATTGTAGAGTCATGTCGCGGCGAGCGGTAGGTCTATGTTGCGGCCGCCGCGCACAAAATTCGGCAAGCGCGGGTTTGTTACATGCTCATGACGTTGCGGCGCCGCGCGGCGAACGGTCGGCGCGGCCGTGACCTCAACCGCGCTGTTCGCCACCCGGCGCCTTGCCGGTGATGCCGAGGCCCTCCAGGTAGACGAGGACAGCTGCCTCGAGCAACTCCTCCGGCGTCATCGGCAGGGTGCGGCGCGCGGCATCCCCGCGCGCGAACAGGCTGGCGATGCCGTGCGAGAGGGCCCAGATGTGCAGCGCCATCATCATGGCGGGAGGCCGCTTGCTCCCCTGAGACGCGCCGGCAACGACGGCCTCACAGGCGCCCCGCAGCACCGAGAAGGCGCGGTCGCCCGCCTCCTGCAGCTCGCGATGCTCGGCCACCGGGAGCCCCGCCTCGAACATGGCGGCAAAATAGGCGGGCTCGTCGCGGGCGAAGCCGAGATACGCAGCCCCCATGCGGTCGAGGGCCGCGAGCGGGGTCGGACGTCCCTCGTCCCAGGCAGCCTTGAGGCGCTGTTCGAACTGGTCGAACCCGCGGCGCGCCACGTCGGCCATCAGCGCGTCGCGATCACGGAAGTGGCGATAGGGCGCAGCGGGGCTGACGCCGGCCTGGCGGGCAGCCTCGGCGAAAGTGAACCCGGCCGGCCCTTTTTGAGCGATGAGGTCGAGGGCGGCGCTGATCAGCGCTTCCCGCAGGTTGCCGTGATGGTAGCCGCGCCGCCCGCCGCGGCCATGTCGCGTCCAGCTCATGGGAACGGGCATACTATCGCAAACCGGTCAGGCTGCCCATTGGGCCGCGCTTTGCCCTGGTGAAACCGCGACGGCGCACATCCGGGCATGCAGCCGAGGCCTGAGCTAACGCGTGCTGATGCCCACGAGGGTGAACAGCAACAGCACGGCGACGGCACCCCACAGAAAGGCCGCGCGCGGCATGGCCGCCTGAGCCTGGTGACCCATTTCCGAAAGCCTTCGGTTGGCGTCGCGATGCCGGGGAAGTCGCGCCAGGCAGCGCCTCCAGTCGGCAGCAGCTCGGTTTGGATCACCCAGCTCCGCGTAGAGGCACCCGCGCATAAAGTAGACTTGGCCCTCTCTGGGGTTGAGCTCTATCGAGAGGTCGTAGAGTTCCAGCGCCTCGTGCCGATGCTTGAGCTGCGCGTGGTACTCGCCCTGGTCTCGAAGCGCCCGGGCCGCTCCTCGGCGCCTTGCCGAGCGCTCGCCCCGCCAGCGCCGCAAGCTGTTGACCGCCGCGACGACCAGCACGCATAGCAGGCCGCCGATGCCGGCCACGACAAAGCGATGCCACACGCTCTCCCGGGCAGCCTCAAAGAACCCCTCGAGCAGGGTAGGCCAGTCCACGACACGTCCAACGCATTACTCTGTCCGAGATCATGGTAGCAGCGACGCCGGCCCGCACTGGTGCAGATGCATCACACCTGTGAATATTCAGTGTGCGACAAGCCGCTCGCCCGGATAGGCCGCCAGGCTATTGCGGCAGGCACGCCTTGACCGCGGAGGCGCATTGTTCGTCCTCCGGCAAAACACCCGTGAGCCCACTGTAGCTGACGGACTGCACGGCCTTGTTGCTCATGGCGATGTTGACGACACAGTAGGGCGTGCCCTTGACGGGGGCGCCGGCACCCATCGCCTGGGGGCTGCCCGCCGCGTTCGGCTGCCCGCGCCGCCCGGTACCGGAGTTGTACTGCCAGACCTCGGTGCTGCCATAGGTGAAGCGGCCCTGAGGCCGCCCCATGCACGCCAGGATCTTCTCCTCGCTGAAACCGACGAGTTGGTGCCGGGCGTCCTGCGATTGAATGAGGTTCTGGCCCGCGCATCCGGCCAGCACCATTGTCACCAGAACCATATAGACGCGCGTTTCCATGCCCGGTCCGCCAGAATTGGCGAATTTTAGAGTGCGCAGCGCGGCACGAACAGGGGTTTTTGAGGTCCGCTGGAGAACCCATCACGGCGGATCATCATTGGTGGCAGCCAAGGCCGCCGGTGCGGCGCATTTGGCCGGGCGCTGGTGAGCTTTGGCGCCTTCGATCGTTGCCGGGCCTGCGCTCAGCCGCGCGGCGTTGCCGACACGCGGCAAACATTCATGGCAAGCCGCCTGCGCGGGTCCAGCTGCCCCAAATCTCCAACCGCCCTCTCGGATGAGCGGTCGACACTTACTTCGACATCTCGGTCGAGACGTTCTGGAACGTGGCGCTGATGGTCGTGCCGACCACGCGGGCCGCACCGATGATGGCGACGGCGATCAGAGCAGCGATCAGGCCGTACTCGATGGCCGTGACACCGCTCTCGTCGGCCGCGAAACGCTTAACAAGGTCTTGCATGTCGTCTCTCCCAACTTGTGCTGGTTGCGTCGATCAACACGCTGCAAAGAACACGCCACGGATTTCGACCCATTTGGGACAGCCGGGCGTCGAGAGGCGTGCCGCTACCCCGCCAAGACGGCGATGATGGCGCGATGAGACGCTGCGGAGAGCGGAAGACTGCCTCGAGCCGTCCTGTTCGGATCGGGCGGGTCTCAGGCGCTACGGCGCGCCAGCCCCCGGCTGAACCAGAAGCCGATTATCAGGATGACGGCGGAAGCCACCAGGAAGATCGGGCGTGCGCCGTATCGGTCCATCACGGGGGCGGCCAACGCCACGCCCACCGACTGGCCGCTGAAGAGGCAAAAGGCGAAGAGCGAGATGGCGAGCCCGCGCGATTCAGGCGCCATCTGCGTGGCGTTGGTCTGCAGCGTGTTGTGGAGCATGTAGAAGCCGAGGCCGATGAAGGCGATGGCGGGCGGCGCGAGCCACACCCACGGCATCAGCGCGAGCACGACATAGCCCGCCGACAGCGAGATCGCGCCCACCATCGCCAGGCCGGACTGACCCAAGCGCGTCACCAGCATGCCGGCGGTGCCGGAGTAGAGCAGCGCGCCGGCGCCGAATGCGGCCAGCATGGCGCCCACCGTGGTGAGGCTGATGCCGAAGCGCTGATGCAGCTCGGCGCCGACATAGGCAAGCGCCCCGAACATGGCGGCGCCTTCGAGGAAGACAACGCCGAGGATGAACCGCACCCACGAGCCGCGCAGCATGCCGATCGCGGACGCCGCCGCGCCGCCCCAGCGCACGCGCGTCGAAGCAGGCGGGCCGATGCCGAGGCGGCGCATCTCGCCCAACAGCAGCAGGCCCGCGAGGATGTGCATGAGGCCCAGCACGCTGAGCGTCGCGCGCCAGCCGATCAGCTCGCCGAGCGCGCCGCCAGCGGCCTGGCCGAAGACGATCCCCAGGATCTGACCGGAGATGTAGCGCGCCAGCACGGTCTGGCGTCGCTCATAGGGCACGACGTCGCCGATCCAGGCGATCGCCACCGGGATGACCGCTGCCGCGCCGGCGCCAGCCAGAAACCGCATGACCGCCAATGGAACGAGGCTCCACATGGCGGCTGAAACCATCGAGCCGATGCCGGCCCAAAGCGAGCCCATGACGACCAGCTTGAGCTTGCCGCGCGCATCGCCCAGTGGCCCGACCACCACTTGGCACACGCCATAGGCGAGCGCGAATGCCATGACGACCATGGCGGCGCCGCCGATCGTCACGCCGAGCTCGCCCGCGATCTGCGGCAGCAGCGGGTCGCACACACGCAGGTTGGCCGCGCTGACGAACGAGGCCAGCGACAGGATGGCAATGGCGCGCGTCGGCGTGTCACCGGCGCTGGTGGTCTCGGTCGCGCTCATGGGCTGCCTTGCGAGGACGGAGCGAAGGCGTTGCTACGTGCCGGACGGGGGTTTGTCGAGGGCGTCGAGCGATGATCGCTGGGGCGCCCGCCGCATGGCCGCCATGCCGCGCCCCAGGGACCGGGCATGGCAAAACCAGCGCTATTTGCAGATCCGCCCCGCGCCGTCGCGGCCGTGGCGGGCGAGGTCCAGGTGGAAGTGGTCGCGATGGTTGCGGTCGTAGCTGGGGCCCAGCACCGTGGTGAAGGTGCTGCAGGCGCCGCGATGGACCGCACGCAGGAAGCTTCGCTGCCTGAACGCGCCCCACCAGCCGGCGGCGACCGTGACGACGCGCCCGTCGGCCAGCGTGAAGGCGGAGATGTCGACGGCGTTGGCGTGGCCGTGCTCCGACAGCCGCGCGCCATCCACGTTGTTCATCGGCCGGCAGGAATAGGAGGCGGCGACTTTGAGCTCCACCACCGGCGCGCCCAGGTGATAGCGCGCCGCCGGGATGACGACGCGCTCGACCCATTGATCGAGCGCCGGCACCATCGGGCAGCGCAGCAGGGCGGCCGGGCGCAGTCTTACCCAGCCCCGGGCAGCCGCAGAGACGAAGAACGGGTGGATCGCGCCGCACACGCTGGGCCCGCCAAGGGACGAGCGGGACGTGACGAAAGCGGCTTTCGCGCACGATTCCGGAAGCGAGGCAGGCACGCTCCTCATCGGCGCGCCAGGGCTCTTCCTTGGCAACGAAATAGGGTTGCTGGCTGCAGCTGCCGACGCCGAGCCCAACCAGGATCAAACTTACACGAACGCAAGACAGGGACATGGGATGGCAAGTATGCCGCTAAAGCCTTTACGGCTGCGTTAACCAACCCGCCCCGCCATTTCCCTAGCTGCGTGTTGCGGCGGCTTTGCGGTGCCGGGCCGCACGATCCAAGTCGCACATGCAAGCGTGCTCGCGACCACGAGCCTGAAACACAGGAGACTCAGTTCGGGCCGCCGTCCTCGAGGAAGCGGCGCCACTGCAGCTCGCCGATGTTGCAGTCGCTGGGATCGCGCGTCGGCCGGCCCTGCACGCGGATGAGGCGGGCAGGCGGCTCGAGGCCGGAGATCTCGAGCAGCAGCTTGCGGCGTGTGGCGGTCAGGAACTCGCGCCGGTCCTTGATCGGGACCATGAACGCGCCGGGGCCGCCGATCACGCAATCGGTGTAGTAGCGATCGAGGTCGGCGATGTCGAAGTAGCCGGTGGCGAGCTTGAGCATGATCGGCAGCCCGTTGATGATCACGCCCTTGGCGATGAGGTCGTCGCGGGCCGGCAGCACGGGCCGGCCGGAGTTGTTTGGGCCGTCGCCGGAGACGTCGACCACGCGCCGGATGCCTCTGACCCCGCTCGCATCGAAGAGGCCGCCGGAGAAGTCGAGCGCCGAGGAGATCGACGTCATGCGCGCGCGGGTAATCGGTGCCGCTTCCAGCCTGCCGGCAACGGCCTGCGCCGATTCCGGGCTGTCGACCACCGTCCAGGGCAGCACCACGTGCTGGCTCGGCGGCCCTGCCCACTCGACGTAGGTGACGGCGATGCGGCCGAAGGCGCCGGAGGCGATCGCCTTGTGCACTTCCGGGTCGCGAAAGGCGGCGACATAACCGTCGCGCTGCAACCGCTGCTCGTCGATGTCCATCGACAAAGAGACATCGACGGCGATGACAAGCTCCAGGTCGGCCCGGCTCTGCGCGATAACGGGCGCCGTCCCCAGCCCCAGTGCCACCAGGAACGCTACCCCTAGACAGAGCTGCAGTGCCTTCCGAACCACGCGGCGCGTGCCGGGGAATATCGCATGCCGCAAAAGGCGCTGAACCTTCCGGCTCGCTCTCCTGCATCGGGGAAAATTCGATTCGACCACGAACGATATCCGAGGATTATCCACAGGATTGCGTAGGTCCTTCAGAGTTTGGGCACTGACTTGGGTTGTACCCGCTGCTAGCGTGGGTTTGCCCGAAAGTGCGTCAAGTACCCTTATGTAAGTTGTTTGCGTCGTTTGCGTCCCCCGGCTCCCGCATTTTGCTGCCGTCGGCCCGGCCCATGAACGTTCCCCGCGTTCGTCCCCTTGGGTGAGTCCGACAGCCTTGCGGGAGCCTTCTTTTTTCTGCGGCCGGCCTTTTCACCCCGGCGGCTCCAGGCGCATCAGCGTCGACTGAAGCAGCGCGCAGGCTTCGAGGCCGCCCGGTGCGCCGTCCTTCATGTGATAGACGTCGGCGCGGCAAACGGTGAGCGTCTTGCCGGTCCGCAGCACGCGGCCCTCCGCGCGGAGCGTCGGCGGCACCGCGGGGCGGATCAGGTTGATCTTGTACTCGACGGTGAGGATCTCCGAGCCCGCCGGCATCAGCGAGTAGGCCGCGTAGCCCGCCGCGTTGTCGGCGATCGCACCGATGGCGCCGCCGTGGAAGTAGCCCTGCTGCTGCGACACGCCGGTGGTGTAGGCCATCTCGATGACGCACAAACCCGGCTCGATGGTGACGATCTTCGCGCCCAGCGTCTGCATCAGGCCCTGCCGGCCGAAACTTTCGCGCACGGCCGCGGCGTAGTCGGCATTGAGGACCTTGAAGTCGGGTTGCGCCATGGGTGTCTCTTGCGTGCTGCGAACGTCCTTGGCTCACGGCCGCCGGCGCAGGAAGTCGAGGACGCCCGCCTTGTAGACCTTGTCGCCGACGGCCAGCATGTGGTCGCGGCCGGGGATCGGCAGCGCCTCGGCGCCAGGGATGAGCGCCGCCAATTCGGCGGCCTGGCCGCCGATGACGTCCTCGGTGCCGGCCGCCACCAGCACGGGGCATTTCAGCGTTGCCACCATCTCACGCGTGATGGAGTCGCGCGAGGAGCGGATGCAGGCGGCCAGCGCCTTCAGGTCGCCGCCGGTCTTCTCGGCGAAGGCGCGGAAGGTGCGCGCGGTCGGGTTCTGCACCTCGTCGATGGAGGCCGCCTCCAGCGCGTGCGCGATGGGGCCCGTGCCCGCCATCGGCCGCACCATGTTGGCCCCGAGGCCGCCGAAGATGGCGCTGCGCACGCGCTCGGGGTGCGCCAGGGCGAGGAAGGCAGCAATGCGCGCGCCCATCGAGTAGCCCATGACGTCGGCGCGCTGAAGGCCCAAGTGGTCCAAGAGCCGGCGCGCATCCTCGGCCATCAGCGGGGCGCCGTAGAGATCGCGATCGTAAAGCTTCTCGCTCTCGCCGTGGCCGCGGTTGTCGAAGGCGACGACGCGCAAGCCTTGGCCGTTGAGGAAGCTCACCCAGCCCGGCTCGACCCAGTTGATGCGCACGTTGGAGGCAAAGCCGTGGATCAGCAGCACGGGCTCTCCCTCGCCCTCGTCGATGAAGGCGATACGCACCCCGTCGGAAATGAATGTCTGCACGCCACGCTCCTCGAGCCTGATTTTGATGCTCCACGCTGCGACGCCATCCACCCCTATCATCCCCGGACCCGAGCCGCTATCGTCGCCGGAAACACGGCAGCTCTGAAGGCGGCGCACATGGCCCACTCGCTCGTTCCCCATTTCGCCAACGATCAAGGCGTGGAGAAGGTCCACGTGGGCGTGAAGGAGTTCCAGTGCATGGGCGCCCGGCCGCCGCATGACCACCCACACGTCTATCTGGACATGGGCGCGGAGGGCCAGATCCTGTGCCCCTACTGCTCGACGCTGTATGTGCACGACGCGCGCCTTGCGGCCGACGAGACCGATCCGGAGGGCTGTCTGGCCGAGGCCGACGCGACAGCCTGAGCCGCTGGCCCGGATGATCCCATGGCGGCTGCCGGCCCGATCCTGATCGCAGGCGGCGGGATCGGCGGCCTGGCGCTGGCGCTGGTGCTGACGAAGGCCGGGCGCCATGCCGTCGTGCTCGAGCAGCAGGCGCAGTTCGCGACCGCGGGCGCCGGCATCCAGCTCGGCCCCAACGGCGTCAAGGTTCTCGAGCGCTTGGGTCTTGCACCGGCGCTGCAGCCTCTGGCGGGCGAGCCCGAAGCGATCCGCGTCCATGACGGCCGCCGAGGCAACCCGCTGGCGTCGCTGCCGCTCGGGCCATGGCTCGCTGCGCGGCACGGCGCGCCCTACTGGGCGGCACATCGCGGCGACTTGCACGGCGCGCTCCTGGCCGCGGCCGCTGCCGAGCCGCGGGTCGAACTGCGCACCGGCTTTGCGATCGCCGCGTTCGCCGATGAGGGCGAGGCGGTCACGGCCACCAGCGCTGCCGGCGGGACAATATCCGGCCCCGCGCTGGTCGGCGCCGACGGCATCTGGTCGCGGGTGCGGGCGGGGCTTTGCCCCATGCACGAGCCGGCGTTCGCCGGCGCCACGGCAACGCGCACCGTCATCAAGGCGCACGACGCGGGACGACTGGCCGAGCCGGTCGTCGGGCTGTGGCTCACGCGGAGCGCGCATGTGGTGCACTATCCAGTGCGCGGCGGAAGCGAGGTGGCCGTCGTGGTGATCGCACGCGAGGACTGGCGCCGGCGCGACTGGGACACGGCTGCGGACCTCGACACCTTGCGCGCCCACCTGTCGGGCTTTCATCGGAGCCTGACGGATGTCCTGGCCCCCGTGACCGAATGGCGGAAGTGGGCGCTGTATCGCCTCTCCCCGCTGCCGCGCTGGACCAAGGGCCGCGTCGCGCTCATGGGCGATGCCGCCCATCCGATGCTGCCCTACCTGGCGCAAGGCGGGGTGCTGGCACTGGAGGACGCGCTCGTGCTCGGCAGCCACCTTGGGGCGCACGTCGGGCAAGAGACGCGCGCGCTTGGCCTGTTCGAGACCCAGCGCCGGAAGCGTGCGACGCGCGCGCAGGCGCTGAGCATCCGCCAGGGGCGCATCTATCATCTGCCGCCGCCGCTCGCCTGGGCACGCGATGCGGGGCTGCGACTGACACCCGGGCGCTGGCTGATGGCAGCCTACGACTGGCTCTACGGCTGGGAGCCGCACCACTGACAGATGCGCTTTTGCGGTTGAAGGGGCCCAAGCGCTCGCCTAGGGTGCGCCGCGACCGTTCGCCGGAACCGATTGGCCACACATGCGTCCCTCCAAGCGCAAGCCCGACGAGCTTCGCCGCGTCTCGATCGACCGCGCGGTGTCGATGCACGCGGAAGGCTCGTGCCTCATCAAGTTCGGCAACACGCACGTTCTGTGCACGGCAAGCCTCGAGGATCGCATGCCGCCCTGGCTCAAGGGTCAGGGCCGCGGCTGGGTCACGGCCGAATACGGCATGCTGCCGCGCGCCACCAACGATCGCACGCGCCGCGAGGCCACCGTGGGCCACCCGTCAGGGCGCACGCAGGAGATCCAGCGCCTGATCGGCCGTGCACTGCGCGCCGTCGTCGATCTGCCCAAGCTCGGCGAGCGGCAGATCTCGGTCGACTGCGACGTCATCCAGGCGGACGGCGGCACGCGCACGGCATCCATCACGGGTGCCTGGGTGGCGCTGCACGACTGCCTCAAGTGGATGCAGGTGCGTGACATGGTCAAGGACGGCGTGCTGCGCGATCACGTGGCGGCTGTGTCCTGCGGCCTCTACAACGGCGCGCCGGTGCTGGATCTCGACTATGCGGAGGATTCCAAGGCCGATGCCGACGCCAACTTCGTCATGACCGGCACGGGCGGCATCGTCGAGGTGCAGGGCACGGCGGAGACCGTTCCCTTCAGCCAGGAGAGCTTCGACCAGCTGATGGTGCTCGCCCGCAAGGGCATTGCCGAGCTGATCCAGCTGCAGAAGCTGACGGTGACGTAAATCGTCATCCCCGCGAAGGCGGGGACCCACGCCACGCGCGCGTGGCACGCGTCGGCGCAACAAGCCTGCTTGCGTGGATGCCCGCCTGCGCGGGCAGGACGTTCTCGGCAATGCGTCGAGGCCCCAGGTTGCAGGATTGCAGAGCATGACACCCGCAGGCGTTCTCGAGACGGTGCTCTACGCCAAGGACCTGGCGGCGGCCGAGGCGTTCTATCGCGACGTGCTGGGCTTGGAGCCCTTCGCCAAGGCGGACGGCCGGCACGTGTTCTATCGCTGCGGCGACCAGGTACTGCTTCTGTTCAACCCGGACGCCACCAAGATTCCACCAGCCGCAGGCGCCTTGCCCGTCCCGCCGCACGGCACGGACGGCGAAGGCCACGTCTGCTTCCGCGCCTCCGCCAACGAGATCGAGGCTTGGCGCAAGGCACTGGAGGCCAAGGGCGTGGCCATCGAGGCCGATTTCGAGTGGCCGAAGGGGGGCCGCTCGATCTACTTCCGCGACCCCGCCGGCAACTGCCTGGAGTTCGCCGAGCCGAAGATCTGGGGCCTTTCATGACCCGCCGCCTCGCTGCCGGCACGCGCCTCGTGGTGGCGAGCCACAATCCGGGCAAGGTGCGCGAGATCCTCGAGCTGGTGGCGCCGCACGGGCTCGATGTCGTGTCGGCGGCGGAGCTCGAGCTGCCGGAGCCCGAGGAGACCGGAGCGACATTCGCCGAGAATGCGCGGATCAAGGCGGTGGCGGCGGCCGTGGCCTCGGGACTGCCGGCGCTCGCCGACGACTCCGGCCTGGAGGTCGAGGCCCTGGACGGCGCGCCGGGCATCTATTCGGCGCGCTGGGCGGGACCCTCGAAGGACTTTGCCGTTGCCATGCAGCGGGTGGCCGAGGACATAAAGTCGCGCGGCGGCTGGTCCGCAAGCAAGCCTCCGCGGGCAAACTTCACCGCCGCCCTGTGCCTGGCTTGGCCTGACGGGGAGACCGCGGTGTTCGAAGGCAAGGTTTACGGCCATCTCGTCTGGCCGCCGCGCGGAACCAGGGGTTTCGGCTATGATCCCATGTTCGTCGCCGACGGTGAGAGCCTGACCTTTGGCGAGATGGAGCCCGACACCAAGCATGCGATCTCGCACCGCGCCCGCGCCTTCGCCCTCTTCGCCCACGCCTGCCTCGGCAGCGACGCGCCGGCGTGAGCCGGGCTTCGGCGTCTATGTGCACTGGCCGTTCTGCGCCTCGAAGTGCCCCTATTGCGACTTCAACAGCCACGTGCGGGCCGGCGGCATCGACGAGGCGCGGTTTCTCGCCGCCTACCTGCGCGAGCTGCGGCACTGGGCGGAGCTGGCGCCGGGACGCGACGTCGGCAGCATCTTCATCGGCGGCGGCACCCCTTCGTTGATGTCGGCCGGCACCGTCGGCGCCATTCTCGACGAGATCGAACGCCTCTGGACGATTGCGCCCGGAGCCGAGGTCACGCTGGAGGCCAACCCGTCGAGCGTCGAGGCCGGCCGCTTCCGCGACTATCGCGCAGCCGGCATCAACCGCGTCTCGCTCGGCGTGCAGTCGCTCGACGACGAGGTGCTGCGGACCTTGGGTCGCCTGCACACGGCCGAGGAGGCGCGTGCGGCAATCGGCGTGGCGCGCGCCACCTTCGAGCGCTTCTCTTTCGACCTGATCTACGCACGGCCGCGGCAGACGCTCGAGGCGTGGCGCAGCGAGCTCGGTCAGGCCCTGTCGCTCGCGGGCGATCACCTCTCGCTCTACCAGCTCACCATCGAGACAGGCACGCCGTTTGCCGATCTCCACGCCCGCGGCCGGCTCGATATCCCCGAAGCCGAGGCCGCGCATGACCTCTACGAGGCGACGCAGGAGCTGACAGAGCGGGTGGGCCTCCCCGCCTACGAGATCTCCAATCACGCGCGGCCGGACCAGGAGTGCCGGCACAACCTGCTCTACTGGCGCTACGGCGAGTACGCCGGCGTCGGCCCCGGCGCCCACGGCCGCGTCCTCGTCGACGGTGTGCGCCACGCCACGACCACGGAGCGGAACCCGGAAGCGTGGGCCGAACGTGTCGAGGCCGGCCGGCACGGCATGCTGGAGCACACGGCACTCAGCAAAGCCGAGGAAACGGACGAGGCGCTGTTGATGGGGCTGCGGCTCGCCGAGGGCATCGACCTCGACGATCTCGCCGCGATCGGCGGGCTGAGCCCCGACCAGCACGCAATCGATGAGCTCGTGGCCCTCGGCTTGATCGAGAGGCAAGGTTCGAGCCACCTTCGGGCGACGCGCGCCGGCCGGTTCGTGCTGAACGAAGTCGTTCTGCGCCTGTCCTCGGCCCTGAAAGCGGCCGGACCTGAACACGCGGCATCGTGAGCGGGATCAATCAGGAGCGTCGTATGAAACCTCGAGTTGCAGCGGCTGCCGCGGCGCTGGCTTTTGCCATCATCGGCTTCGTCGACGGCGCACGGGCCCAGCCGGCTGTCGCCACGCCAGCCGAGGTCGCCGCACTCGCCGGCCAGCATCCCGCCGAATACTACCGCCGCGCGGCTCGGCTCTTCGGCTCCGACCGCAAGGACGACGCGATCTTCGTCTTCTATCTCGGCCAGCTGCGCTACCGGGTCCACCTGTCCGCGCGACGCGAGCTGAAGCCCGACGGCGACCCCGCCCTGTTCGCCTCGCTCTCGGAGGTCGTGGGCCGCCCGCTCAACGAATATGCCTTCGGCGACATCCCGGCACTCGCCCGCACCATCGACGCCGTGCTCGCTTACGACAAGGCCAATCCCGACCGCTTCACGCCGCCGGCCAGCTTCCCGCAAGCCTACGCCGGCGTGCGCGAGGGGCTCGGCGCCATGCGCACCCAGATGCTGGCGGATGCGGACAAGATCCGCGCCACGCGACGCCGAAACGGCCTGGAGAACCGCAACTGAGCCCTCACGCGCAGGGCGCACCCGCCAAGAACGCATTGGTCTGCCGTCCGTTGTTTGGCATGATGTTGCCCATCGCTCCGCTCTCTGCCTGCCACGTCGCGCACGTCACTCCAGGATCCCGCCCCATGAACCGCATCACCGGCCGCTCCGCGTTCCTTGCGCTGCTGAAGGACGAAGGCATCACCCATCTCTTCGGCAATCCCGGCACCACCGAGCTGCCGATCATGCACGCGCTCAAGGAGCACCCCGACCTCACCTACGTGCTGGGCCTGCAGGAGGCGATCGTGGTGGCGATGGCGGACGGCTACTCGCGCGCCAGCGGCAAGCTCGTCGCCTGCAACGTGCACGTGGCGCCGGGGCTCGGCAACGCCATGGGCTCGCTCTACAATGCCAAGTTCACCGGCACGCCGATGATCCTCACCGCCGGCCAGCAGGAGCAGGGCCACGGGCTGACCGAGCCGCTGCTCTATGACCCGCTGGTGCCGATCGCGGCGCCGATGGTGAAGTGGGCGACGGAGGTGACGCGGCTCGAGGACCTGCCGCGCATCGTGCGCCGCGCGGCAAAGGTTGCCACCACGCCGCCGACCGGCCCCGTGTTCATCTCGCTGCCGGGCGACATCCTCAACGCGGAAGCCGGCATCGAGCTCGGCGCCTCGACCCGCGTCGACACGCGCACCCGGCCGGCCGACGGCGTGCTGGAGGCGCTCGCCAAGCGCCTGCTTGCGGCCGAGCGGCCGGTGATCGTCGCCGGCGACGAGATCGTCAAGAGCGACGCGCTCGAGGCGGCCGCGGCCTTCGCCGAGACGCTGGGCGCCACCGTCTACCAGCAGAGCGCGCCCTACGGCGCGCATTTCCTGTCCGACCATGTTTGCTACGCCGGCTCGCTGACCCGCGACCAGCGCCAGGTGCGCGACGTGCTCTCCAAGTTCGATCTCATGATCGTGCTGGGCGCCGATCCGGTGCGCATGTCGGTGTGGAGCGAGGTCGAGCCGCTGCCCGGCGATCTTCCCGTCGTGCACATCGGCCTCGTCGACTGGGACATGGGCAAGAACTTCGCCTCCGACATGGCCGTGCGGGCCGATGTCGGCGAGACGCTGCGTGCGCTCACGCCGCTCCTGGCGAAGCGCGGCGGTGACAAGCTCGCATCGCGGGCCAAGGCCGCGCGTGCCGAGCTCGCGGGGCGCAACTGGAGCGCCAAGCGCACGGAGCTTGCGGCGCGCATCGAGAGCCGCGCGCGGGCCAAGCCGATCGACGGCGACTGGCTCACCCTGCAGATCGCCAATGCGCTGACGCCCGAGACGGTGGTGGTCAACGAAGGCCTGACCGCCGGGCGCCACGTCAACGATCTCGTCCCCTATCGCGACCGCTACGGCTTCCACGGCCTTGCCTCCGGCGGCATCGGCTGGGGCCTGGCGGCCTCCGTCGGCGTGGCGCTGGCCCAGGCGCCGCGCCCGGTGCTGTGCTACTCCGGCGACGGCAGCGCCATGTACACGATCCAGTCGCTGTGGAGCGCCGCCCACCAGAAGCTGCCGATCACCTATGTGATCGCCGACAACGGCGGCTACCGCATCCTCAAGCAGCGCCTCAAGGCCTTCCACGGCAACGACACGCCGATCGGCATGGACCTCGTCGACCCCAGGGTCGACTTCGTCGGCCTCGCCCGATCGCTGGGCGTGCCGGCAGAGCAGATCAGCGAGCCCGACGCGCTGGCCCCGGCGCTTAAGAAGGCGCTGGCCACCCCCGGGCCGAAGCTCCTGGACGTCATCGTCGATCCGCGCGTTTGACGCCCACCGGATCACCGCGTTGATGCCTGTGAATAACAGGCGCTGGAGCTGGCGGGGATAGGGCACGCCAAGCAGCAATCCCATCCGCCTCCGTCCGGCGCAACCTTGCGACACCGAATAAAGTCATGCCACGGTGCGCGCGAACGATGAGGCGCGTCGTTGCCCGGGATTTTGGCAGCAATCCGAGGGACGGATGCAGCAGAACTGGACCGACATCTACTTCACCTCGCGCGATGGCCTGCGCCTCTACGCACGCCACTATCCCGTGCCCGGCTCCTTGCGCCGACCGCTCGTGTGCCTGGCCGGGCTCACGCGCAACAGCCGCGACTTCCACGACATCGCCACCGTGCTGTCCCGTCCCGACGAGACCGGCCGCGACGTCTACGCCATCGACTACCGCGGCCGCGGACGCTCCGACTACGCCCCGGACTGGAAGCAGTATTCGATCCTCACCGAGGTCAACGACGTGCTCGACTTTATGACGATGCGGGGCTTGAGCCGCGCCGCCGTATTGGGCACCTCGCGCGGCGGGCTCGTCACCATGCTGATGGCGGTGCTGCGGCCGGGGGCGATCGGCGCGGCCATCCTCAACGACATCGGCCCGGTCATCGAGCGCGAGGGCCTCGCCCGCATCGTCGCCTACGTCGGCCGCGTGCCGCTGCCGGCCGACTGGAAGGAGGCGACGGACCTCGTCTACGAGATGAACAAGCGCCAATTCACCGACGTGCCCGCAGCCCACTGGGCCGAGTTCGCACGCCAGGTGTTCAGCGACGACCACGGCCTGCCGGCGCCGAGCTACGATCCGAAGCTCTCCAAGGCCGTTTCCGTGATGGGTGGGCCCACGCCGGAGTTGTGGCCGCAGTTCGAGGCGCTCGGCCACGTGCCGCTGCTCGTCCTGCGCGGCGAAAACTCCGATATCCTGAGCGCCAAGACGCTGGAGGAGATGCGCGCCCGCCATTTCCGCGCCGAGGCGGTGACCGTGCGCGGCCAGGGCCACGCGCCCCTGCTCAAGGATGCCCCCACCGTCCGCGCGGTCGCCGACTTTCTTGCCCGCACGGACGCGGAGGCCTATGCGGCCGACACCGCCATGGCAGCGCACGCGTAGTCCGCTATCGAAGCCGCGGCCGTCGTTGCCCGGAATCAGCCGGTCCCAGTCCGCCCGGCTGGCACGCTCTTTGAGCGCGACTGCACGAGCGCCGCATCGTATTCGCGCGTCTTGCGCTTGGCATAGGCCCACCACCAGATGGCAGAGCCCGTGCAGAAGGCGATCAGCGCCGCTATCAGAGAGAAGGTCATAACCCGCTCTTTGAGAACAATGAGGTAGGCGGCATTGGTATCGGGATTGGAGCGGCTGTAGGTGACCGTAATGGGTTGTCCGACGCGCAGGGAGCGATAGAGCGGATGGCTCAAGCCGCGCTGGCTGCCCGAGTGCACCCGCCCCGCCGCGTCCCGGAAGCGGTACTCGACGATGTAGGTGTCCGAATTGCGCCAGCCCCGCCAAGTCTTCCAGCTCACCACACCCTGCGCCTCGGCGCCGTCCGCCGCCAGCTGGAAATAGGTCCATCCTTCCCAGACGGCATGCGCAGGCGCCACCAGCAGCGCGCAGCCAAGGATGATCCAGCGGAGGGGTGCCCAATCTTCCATGCCGGCAGTCTGCCGCCCATGCCTCTACCGGCTCTGAATTTTTCGCTTTCCGCCGGGCTGCATTGCGCTGCATGGCTAAGGAAGCCTTGCGCCCCCGCCCCGGACGGCGCACATTGCGGCAGTTCCAGGGGGGCCGGCGGCAGCCGGCTGAGATGGCGCTGAGACCGCGCCGCCACCCTTTGAACCTGATCCGGGTTATGCCGGCGAAGGAAGGACATGGCGCATTCCAGGCTCATTGCCGGCTTCATCGGGCCACTGCTGGCCGCGATCGGCATTGCCATGCTGTTCAACCGCGGCCTCTTTCCGGCGATGATCGAGCAGCTCGCCCAGAACTACGGCCTGATCTTCCTATCCGGCATCCTGTCGCTCTTGGCCGGCATCGCCATCGTGCGCGTGCACAACGTGTGGAGCGGCGGCTGGCGCGTCATCGTCACGGTCTTCGGCTGGCTGGCGATCGCCGGCGGCCTCGTGCGCATGTGGGCCCCGCAGCTGGCAGCACCCATCGCCGATACCTTCGCGGGCAATACGACGGGCTTTCTCATCGGCGGCATCGTCGTTTTGGCCCTCGGCGCGTTTCTCTCCTACAAGGCCTACGGGCCGGAAACTCGAGGTAAGTCATGAACAAGATCGCGCGGACCAAGGACCTGATGGTACCGAAGGTCACGACCGGGCCGATCAGCGCCTCGACCAAGGTCTATTCGTCGCCCGACGGCCACGACGACGTGCGCGTGCCGTTCCGCGAGATCGCGCTCTCGGAAGGCGCCGGCGAGAAATCGTTCCGCGTCTACGATCCTTCCGGCCCCTACACCGACGCGCATGCCACGATCGACGTCGAGAAGGGCATGCCCCGCATCCGCGCCAGATGGGTGCGCGATCGCGGCGGCGTCGAGGAGTACACCGGTCGCGACCTCAAGCCCGAGGACAACGGCAACGTCGCAGGCAAGCACCTGGCCCGCGACTTCCCCAACAAGCCGGCGCCGCTGCGCGGGCTCAACGGCAACCCCGTCACCCAGCTCGAGTTCGCCCGCGCCGGCATCGTCACCAAGGAGATGATCTACGTCGCCCACCGCGAGAACCTGGGCCGCAAGGCAGCGCTTCCTCGCGCCAAGGCCGCGGTTGCCGACGGCGAGAGCTTCGGCGCCGCGATCCCAGAGCACATCACGCCCGAGTTCGTGCGCGACGAGATCGCCCGCGGGCGGGCGATCATTCCGGCCAACATCAACCACGCCGAGCTGGAGCCGATGATCATCGGCCGCAACTTCCTGGTGAAGATCAACGCCAACATCGGCAACTCGGCGGTCACCTCCTCCGTGGAGGAGGAGGTCGAGAAGATGGTGTGGGCGATCCGCTGGGGCGGCGACACCGTGATGGACTTGAGCACAGGCCGCAACATCCACAACACCCGCGAGTGGATCCTGCGCAATTCGCCCGTCCCCATCGGCACCGTGCCGATCTACCAGGCGCTGGAGAAGTGCGGCGGCGATCCCGTCATGCTCACCTGGGAGCTTTATCGCGACACGCTGATCGAGCAGTGCGAGCAGGGCGTCGACTATTTCACCATCCACGCCGGCGTGCGCCTGCCCTACGTGCCGCTCACCGCCAGCCGCACCACGGGCATCGTCTCCCGCGGCGGCTCGATCATGGCCAAGTGGTGCCTCGCCCATCACAAGGAGAGCTTCCTCTACACCCACTTCGAGGAGATCTGCGATCTCATGCGGGCCTACGACGTGAGCTTCTCGCTGGGCGACGGCCTCAGGCCCGGCTCGATCGCGGATGCCAACGACCGCGCGCAGTTCGCCGAGCTGGAAACCCTGGGCGAGCTGACCAAGATCGCCTGGGACAAGGGCTGTCAGGTCATGATCGAAGGCCCCGGCCACGTGCCGATGCACAAGATCAAGGTCAACATGGACAAGCAGCTCGCCGAGTGCGGCGAGGCGCCGTTCTACACGCTGGGGCCGCTGACGACCGACATCGCGCCGGGCTACGACCACATCACGTCCGGCATCGGCGCCGCCATGATCGGCTGGTTCGGCACCGCCATGCTCTGCTACGTCACGCCCAAGGAGCACCTGGGGCTGCCCAACCGCGACGACGTCAAGGTCGGCGTCATCACCTACCGCATCGCCGCGCATGCCGCCGACCTCGCCAAGGGCCACCCGGCCGCGCAGCTCAGGGACGATGCGGTCAGCCAGGCCCGCTTCGACTTCCGCTGGGAGGACCAGTTCAACCTCTCGCTCGACCCCGACACGGCGCGGTCCATGCACGACGAGACCTTGCCCAAGGAGGCGCACAAGGTCGCCCACTTCTGCTCCATGTGCGGCCCCAAGTTCTGCTCCATGGAGATCACCCAGCAGGTGCGCGACTACGCCGCCAAGCTCAACGAGGCGCAAGTGGAACTCGCCGAGGAGACGACGCAGATCGACCCGCAGGCGGGCATGGCCCAGATGAGCGCCAAGTTCCGCGAGATGGGCGGGCAGGTGTATGTGGATGCGGACAAGGTGAAGAAGAGCAATAAGGCGCTGGCACCCAAGTCCTGACCATGCGCCGTGCCACGGGTCATTATCATCGGCGGCCCGAATGGAGCAGGCAAGACCACGTTCGCCAGCGCGTATCTCTCCATCGACAGGGAGATCACGGCTTTCGTCAACGCCGATGAGATCTCGCGCAACCTCGCTGCGTTGAATTTGCCAGCGGTTCTGACAGATGTGCGCGCTGCCCGAGCCATGCTTGGACGCGTTGACAAGCTCATCAAGGCGGGCACCGACTTGGTGCTCGAGTCCACATTGGCATCCCTGACGTACGCTCAGAAGATATTCCGGCGTGGCAACAGGCTGGATACCATGTCGCGTTGATCTACGTGCGATTAGCAAGCCCGGACCAATCGATTGATCGCGTGCGCCGGAGAGTGGCTGCTGGCGGGCATGGCATTCCGGAGGAGATTGTTCGCAGACGTTTTCGCAAGAGTCTTCGCTACCTTGAGGAGTACTACAAGCCTATCGTTGATGAATGGGAGATTTGGGATAGTCTCGAGGGCGACTTCCGACGAGCCGAAGCATGGGACGACTGATGTCGAAACACCTGGACAAGGGCAAGGTTGAGCGGGCCTTCAAGTTAGCGGCACGCACTGTCCTCTCCGGCAGCAAGGACGCGCGGTCCGGCAAGTTTGTGGTGCAAAGAGACAAGAGAGGAGGGTCGAACACCGACAAGGTCCCTCGCAAGGAAAAGTAGCGTCCGAAGAATCTCAGTTTCGAAGCGCGAAGTGTTACCTGAAAGTGGCGACGACACCTCGCACCCCCATTCGGTTCGCTGATACGACGGTGCGGTTCTTGCTCCTAAAGGTGCCGCATACCTTCGGCGACCCGTGTCGCCGGTCATCCACGCACGCAACGCTAGTGGCTTCTGACTCCTGCGCACCGCGAGTGTCAGTTCGAAAAACCGGGACGCGGGTGCCTACTCGACAACCGCGGGGCTGGTCGCTCAGCCCCAGGAGGCCTCTCACGGAGCCCCCACGAGGACCTTGCGGGTCCTCAGGGCCTCACGGCCCGGGGGTTGCCTTCCGGCACCCGCGCTCGGCGATTTTCGTCCCTGTCCGCACTTCGGGATCCGCCACTCACCCGCCGCTCCACACGTCGGGATCATCGTGGGACGCCTTATTCGCTCTACCGAGGCCGGCGGGGCAACGCACGACATTGCTGCAGCACGCCCGACGGCGATCGGACAGGGCCTCCTGGATCTTAGCCACCCAACGATGGCTTCCTTCCAGGCGCCGGCCGCTGCCGCGCAAGGTGTTGGATCCAAACGCCCCGTCTTGGCAGCGACGGCGCAGGATAGGTGTGCGCCGGAGAGGCGGGGATAACGTTGCGCTCGGTTCGTTCGGATTGTCGTTAACGGCCACGCCGCCCCTTGCGTCCCCGGCGAAGCGCCCGGATCGATCGAGATCGATCCGGCGCTTCAGCCGGGGCCTTGCCCGCCGCTGGGGTACGCGGAGCCGTGCCGCGAAAACGCGCGCTTGAAACTGCCGGGCAAGATCCCGGATAGCCTCGCCCCGGCTTCGAAAAGCCGGGCTCGGCTTCCGGGAACGCAGCCGGAGACGTCGGCGCGCCCCGCAACCTTGCCCCGGCGCTGGCTACGCAGCCGCGAAAATCTCGGCCAGCGCCACCTCAATGCCGGGCGGCGCAAGCGTCAGCACGCCGTCGTGCACGATGGTGGTGAGGATCGTGCCGTCGGCCTGGCGGCGGTGGTGCAGCAAGGGCGGGCCGTCGGGGTCGAGGATCAGGTAGTGCTGGACGCTGGGTAGGCTGAAATAGCCGTTGAGCTTCAGCGAGGCGTCGATCTTGCGTGTCGAGGGCGAGGCCACCTCCACCACGATCACCGGCGCGGGCACCTCGATGGCGTTCCGGGGAAGCTCGGGCCCGCAATAGACCAGGGCGTCCGGCTCGTGCGCGACATGCTGCGAGACGCGCACCGTGGCGCCGTCCGGCTGCATGTGACAGATGAGGCCGGCCTTGCGGATGCCCTGAACCAGCGCGGCCTGAACCGCGAACTTCACCTTGCCATGGCCGACCTGCTCCGGCGCCATGAGGTAGGGAACGCCGTTGTAGAGCTCCCAGCGGCCGTCCTGCCCCTCGGCCCAGACCAGGAACTCGTCGACGGTCATCTTCCTTTGCGCCGGCGTACTCATGAGGAATCGTAGCACGCGCACAAATGGTCGCCAAACGCGCCCCAGGGGATTGGGCCATCAACCCCCCGCCACCATATCGGGCGGGGGTGGCCAGGCGCGGCCGTTCTCGGCGTACCACAGCACGACGCCGGCAGCGGCATCGCTGGGCGTGCCCTCGGACAGAACCAGGCGCTCGGGGATACGCGCCAGCGCGGCGAGCTGACGGTCGCGCACCGGCCCGTCGTCCAGCAGCGCGGCCAGGGCCTGCGCCAGCTTCGGCGGCGTGCAGTCGCCCTGCAGGAACTCCGGGAAGGCGCGCTCGCCGAGCACCAGGTTGGCGAGCACTGCCGTCGGCGCCTTGATCAGCAGGCGCAGGGGCAGGTGCGCGATGCGATCGACCTTGTAGGCCACCACCATCGGCGTGCCGGCCACGGCCAGCTCCAGCGTGACGGTGCCCGAGGCGGCGAGCGCGGCGCGCGCCAGCTTGAAGGCGCGGAATTTGTCCTCCTCGCCCGATACCAGATGCGGGCGCTTCGGCCAGCCTGGCAGATGCGCCTCGATCAACGGGCGCACGCTATCCACCACGGGCATCGCCACCTCGAACGTGCGCCCCTGCGCGCCCAGCAGCTTCAGGGCCTCGCCGAACGGCTCCATCAGGTGCCGCACCTCGGAGGACCGGCTGCCCGGCAGCACGACGATGAGCGGCGTGCCAGGCGATAGCCCAAGCCGCCCGGCGAGCGGCGCCGGGTCGAGGCCCTCGATCCAGGCGAGCCGCTCGATCAGGGGGTGGCCGACGTAGGTGCACGGCGGCCCGCCGAGACGCTGGTGCGCATCCGGCTCGAAGGGAAGCAGCGCCAGCACGTGGTCGACATAGCGGCGCATGCGTCGCGCCCTGCCCGGCCGCCACGCCCACACGCTCGGCGAGACATAGTCGATGATCGGGATATCGGGCCGCCGCCTGCGCACGCGCCGCGCGATCGGGTGCGTGAACTCGGGGCTGTCGATGATGACGAGCGCATCGGGCTCGGCGGCAACCGCGGCCGCCACCGTGCCGCGGATGCGCCGCAGGATGAGGGGCAGGCGCCGGGCGATCGCCGCCGGCCCCATCACGGCCACCTCCTCCATGGGAAACTGCGAGACGAGGCCCTCCTGCGCCATGTGCGGACCGCCGACGCCGACGTAGCGCACGCGGCCGCGGCGACGCGCGTTGATCGCGGCCATCAGCTTGGCGCCGAGCGCGTCGCCGGAATGCTCGCCGGCCACCACGAACAGGCGCAGGTCCTGTCCCTCCGCCGAGTAGACCCGTTCCCTCGCTCTATGACCGCCAGCCGCCATCGACGCCGCGCCTGCTTCTCCGCTCACGCCGTCTCGCACACGACCAGAAAGAGGCCGGCCCCGTCGGCGAGCCGCGCGGCGCTCTCATAGGCCGCCAAGGCCGCCGCTGGTCCCGTGACGGCGATGCCGGCAAGCCCCTGGGCGGCGGCCTGTTGGAAGAGGGCCTCCAGCGGCAGCGTGTCCGGATCGTCCGGGCCGACGCGACGGACCAGCACGCCGAGCCGGCGCCTGGCGTTCACGCCCCACTGGCGCAACCCGGAAACGCGCTGCAACATGGGCAAAAGACCTTCCGCGGCCTCGATCGCCAGGATATAGGCGCGCGCCACCACTGTCGCGGCCCCCGTATCGAAGGCCGCAAGCCGCTCGACGGCCGCAAGCCCCGTCTCGATGTCGGTTGCATCCCGGCGGCTCGGCTGCAGCCTGCCGATCACCCGGCCTGATCCGCGTGCCGTCGCCGGTGCCGCCGAGGGCTTCGCCGTCAACGTCTGACCGGGCAGTCCGTACACGGCCGTATGCGAGGCGTCGGCCAGGCGTACCGTCTCGTTCCGGTCGAGGACCAGCACGGCGCCGGCCTCGACGACCACGCCGGCAAGGTGTGCGGCGGACGCATGATCGATCGTGGCCGGCCCGATCGCCGGCATGTCGATCCTGAGTTCCTGGCCCGGCTTGGGGCCCTTTGCCAACACACCACGTCGCGTGGGCGTCCCGTCTCCGCCCACAAGGCCCGCCACTCGCTCGAGCATGGGGTCGGTGCCCTCCGCACCCTCGATCGCCAGCACCCTGCCGCCCGCGACGACAACGGCCTGGCCGGCATCGAGGCCGGCAAGCGCACGCCGCACCGCAAACCCGGTCTCGGCGTCGCGATGCTCTTGCGGCGACAGGGGCACGCTCCCGATCGGCCCGACGCCCGCCAGCAGATCGGGGGCCACCTCGTGGGCCCCGCGCACGGTGAGGCCTTTCTTCTCGAAGAAGCGCACGACGCGGGTGAGCACGCTGTCGTCGCCGCCGGCCATCAGGAGCATGATCTGCGGCAGGCTCTTGAAGAAGCCGGCATCGGGACGGATCTTCCACAGATCGGGGCGGCGCACCGCGCCGGCGATGACGATCGCCTCGCCGCCCTCCCGGCGCAGCACCTCGACCATGCGGCCGATCTCGCCCCATTTGACCCAGGTATGGGGAAAGCCCGCGACCGCGGGGTCGGCCTCGCCCTCGATGGCCACGATGTGCACGCTCTCACCGCGCGCGCCCGCGCTCTCCGCGATCATCAGCGGCAGGCGGCCGCCTCCCGCGAGTATGCCGATGCTGGCCATGGGCGTGACGACCGACCCGACGCTGGGGGAATCCACGTTGCGCGGAAGTGCGGGCCCGCTCCTGCCGGCGCGCTCGCGACTTCAGGCTTCCGCGTGCGGCATGCAGAGCGACCGCTTGCCACCCTCGCGGATGAAGGCCACGATCTCGCTCACGATCGGGTGGCCCTCGAACTCCTTGGAAACATCCTCCGTGCGCTCGACCAGTGTGCCCTCGTCGGCGAACAGCAGCCGATAGGCGCGGCGCAGCGTGTGGATGTCATCGCGGGAGAAGCCGCGCCGCTGCAGCCCGATGATGTTGAGGCCGGAGAGGTGGGCGCGGTTGCCCATCGCCATGCCGTAGGGGATGAGGTCGTTCTCCAGCGCCGACATGCCGCCGAGGAAGGCGTGCGGGCCGATGCGCGCGAACTGGATGACGGCCGCGCCGCCGCCGAGAATGGCGTAGTCGCCCACGGTGCAATGGCCGGCCAGCATCAGGTTGTTGGAGAAGATGACGTTGTTGCCCACGCGGCAGTCGTGGCCCACATGGCTGTTGGCGAGAAACGCGCAACTGTTGCCGATCACGGTCTCCATGCCGCCGCCGGCGGTGCCGGGATTGAAAGTGACACCCTCGCGAATGATGCAGTCGCTGCCGACGGTCAGCGTCGAAGGCTCGCCCTTGTATTTCAGGTCCTGGGGCTGATGGCCGATCGAGGCGAACGGAAAGATGCGCGTGCGTGCGCCCACGCTCGTGCGTCCAGCCACGACCACGTGGCTCATGAGCTCCACACCGTCGGCCAGCGTCACCTCGCCGCCGACGACACAGAAGGGTCCTATGCGTACATCGTCTCCAAGCCGGGCCTCCGGCTCGACGATGGCGGTGGCATGCACCTGGCGCTTTGCTGTCATCCGGCTATTCTTGGATCGTCCGGGTCGAGGATCATGGCGCTGATCTCTGCCTCCGCCACCACCTGACCGTTCACCTTCGCCTGGCCGTAGAAGCGCCACGCGCGGCCGCGGCTGCGCACCTTCTTGACATGATAGTGCAGTTGATCGCCGGGGAGCACCGGTCGGCGGAACTTCGCGCGATCTATCCCCATGAAATAAACGAGCTGGGGCTTGTAGCTCGTCTCGGCGTTGGCCACGCACAGGGCGCCGGCGGTCTGCGCCAGCCCCTCGATGATGAGCACGCCGGGCATCACCGGAAAACCGGGAAAGTGGCCCTGGAAGAACGGCTCGTTGATGGTGACGCTCTTGATGCCCACTGCGCTCTCGTCGCCATCCATGTCGATGATGCGGTCGACCATCAAGAACGGGTAGCGGTGCGGCAACAGCTTGAGAATGCGCGCGATGTCGGCCGTGCCTAGGGGCCGCTTCTCCGAACTGGGCTCGCTCATGTCCTCCCGCGCTCCATACTCGTCTCTCCTTCCAGGCCAGCCGCCGTCGCTCAGTCCTCTGCCCCGGACCGGCCGCGCTTGCCGAGCCGCTTCACGGCAGCGATCTGCCGGGCCCATTCGCCGACCGGCACGGCCGGCGTGCCGCCGACCCGCGACCCGGCAGGGACGTCGTCCTTGACGTGGGACGACCCGGCGATCTGCGCACCCGTTCCGACCTTGATGTGGCCGACCAGACCCGACTGGCCCCCCATGACGACAAAGTCCCCGAGTTCCGACGAGCCGGAAATCCCGGTCTGCGCGACGATCACACAATGCCGGCCGATGACGACGTTGTGCCCGATCTGGACGAGATTATCAATTTTCGTCCCCTCACCGATAATCGTGTCCTTGAGCGCACCACGGTCGATGCAGCTGTTGGCGCCGATCTCGACGTCGTCCTGGACGATCACGCGGCCGATCTGCGGCACCTTGACGTGGCCCTTGGGGCCCATGGCGAAGCCGAAACCGTCCTGGCCGATGCGCACGCCGGCATGCACGACGACGCGGTCGCCGACAAGGGCATGCACCACCGAGGCGCCGGGGCCCACGTAGGAGCCGCGCCCGACGGTCACCCGATAACCGATCACCGCGCCCGCCGCGATCACAGTGCCGCGGCCGATCTGGGCCTCGCGGCCGACCACCGCGCCGGGCTCCACCCGCACATTCTCCTCGAGCTTGGCGCTCGGATGCACCAGCGGCTCACCCGGGCCGACCGCCGCCGCCTTCGACACCATGGCATCCGGATAGAAGAGCTGCAGCGCCAGGGCAAAGCCGCGATAGGGGGCGTCCGCAATCAATGCCGCCGTGCCTTTGGGCATCCGCTCCGCGAAAGCCGGCGCCACCAGGCAGGCCGACGCGCGCGTCGCCCCGAGTTGCGCCAAATACTTGCGGTTGTCGACGAAGGTCAGGTGCCCTGCGCCCGCCTCGCCCAGCGGCCTGACGTCGTTGATGAGGAGATCGCCGTCACCGTCCGGTTCCAGCCGCGCGCCGACCTTACCCGCCAGCACGCCGAGCCGAACAGGGGGCGCCCTCTCGAAGAAACCGGGATGCTCCATCGCGCTACCCCTTGCATGCGACCTGGGCCGCCCGGGCGTTCCGCCGGCCAACCGTATAGCATCGCATGCTCCCGCTGTCGCCAAGCCGGCGGGGCACTGTCCGGGTCAGAATTTGGCCGGGTCAGAATTTGGCCCGGTCAGAATTTGGCCCGGTCAGGATTTGGCCAGGTCAGAATTTGGTGGCAGCGCCGAAGCGGATGAACTGCGTGTCGTCAAACGACTGTTTGACGATCGGCTGGGCGTAATCCAGGCGCAGCGGACCCAGCGGCGAGTTCCAGATCAGGCTCACGCCCACCGAGGCGCGGATCGCGGATGAGTCGGCTAGGCAGATGCCGGTAGCGGGGTTACCTGCAGGGCATTCCGTATTGAGGGCCTTGGCGCCCGCGCCGGCCCCGAACAGCGAGCCCGCATCGGCGAACACGGCGCCCCTCATGCCGAGGTCGTCGGGGATGAACGGCAGCGGAAAGCGCACCTCCGCCGTCGTCGCCCAGAAGGTATCGCCGCCGAGCGCGTCGCCGGTCAGCAGGTCGCGGGGGCCGAAGCCTACCCGGTTGAAGCCGCGAATGGTCTCGCCGCCCTTGTAGAACAGGTCGAGCAGGCGGACATCCTCTCCGCCCAGGCCCGTGATGTGGCCTCCGGTCACCCGGCCGACGAGGGTGATCTTCTCCGTGATCGGGTAGTAGAAGCGGCCTTCGCCGACCACGCGCCAGTAGCTCACGTCGCCCCCAAGTCCGGCAAGCTCCGAGCCGACCGAGAAGTAGTAGCCGGACGTGGGGTCCTTGGGGTGATTGCGCTTGTCGTAGGACAGGCTCGTTCCCCACAGCGAGGTCCAGTATTCGCCCGCCGCCTCCCGGATGGCGAGCGAGGCGCCAGCCTGCACGTTGTCGATCGCGTTGTTCACGAGCGAGTACGAGTTGGTCAGCCAGAGGTTCTCCGAGAGCGGGAAACCGAGGCGCAAGGCACCCCCCGTCGAGCGCGAGTCGAAAGGCTGCGTCGAGGAGTTGATGGACGACCTTGTGGAACAGATCGAACCCGGCGGCCAGGTTGCGGTCGAGGAAGCGCGGCTCGGTGAAGCTCAGATCGATCTGCATGCGCTCCAGCGAGCCTGCCAGGCGCAGCCGCAGGAACTGGCCACGCCCCATCAGGTTGCGCTCAGTGATGCTGACGTCGCCGATCACGCCCTCGCTGGTGGAGTAGCCTGCGCCGAACGACAGCTCGCCCGTCGACTGCTCATCCAGCTCCACATCGAGGACAACGCGATCGGGCGCCGAGCCGGGCCGCCGCTTGATCTCCACTTTCTTGAAGAAGCCAAGAACCTGCAGGCGCTTCTTGGCCTTGTCGACCATCAGCGGGTTGTAGGCATCGCCCTCCGCCAGCCGGAACTCGCGGCGGATCACGTAGTCGCGCGTGCGCTGGTTGCCAATGATGTTGATGCGCTCGATGTAGACGCGCGGGCCCTCGTCGATCAGGTAGGTGACGTTGATGGCGCGCCCCGAAGGATCGCGCGCTGCCCGCGGCCGCACCCGGGCGAAGGCATATCCCTGCTCGGAGATCACCAGCGTCAGGCGCTCGACCGTCTTGTCCATCTCCGACTGGTTGAAGAGCTGCCCGGAAACGGTCAGCAGCTCGCCGCGCAGGGACTTCGGATCGACATTCGCGAGCGACGACTGGATGTCGATCGCGCCGAAATTGAACAGCTCGCCCTCGTCGAGGACGAAGGTGATGAAGAACCCGCTGCCGTCGCGGTCGAGCTCGGCGCCCGCCGATACGACGCGCACGTCGGCATAGCCGTTCTTCATGTAGTACTGGCGCAGCAGCTCCTTATCCAGCGCGAGCCGGTCCGGATCGTAGATGTTGGTGCCCTTGAGGAAGTCGAACAGGCCCGACTGCGACGTGGTGATGATGTCGCGCAGCTGGCTGTCGGAGAACGCCCGATTGCCGATGAAGTTGATGGCCTTGACCTTGGTCGCGCCGCCCTCGTCGATCTCGAAGACGAGGTTCACGCGGTTGTTGTCGAGCTCGATGATCTTGGGATCGACCCTGGCGGCAAAGCGCCCCTGCCGCCGGTAGACATCGAGGATGCGCTGCACGTCTGCCTGCACGCGCGCGCGGGTGTAGACGGCGCGCTGCTTCAGCTGGACCTCGTTGCGCAGCGTCTCCTTCTCGACCTCCTTGTTGCCTTCGAAGGCGACCTGGTTGATGACCGGGTTCTCGACCACGGTCACGAGCACGCCGGCGCCTTCGCGGTCGATGCGGACGTCGCTGAAGAGGCCCGTGGCGAACAGCGACTTGATGGACTGGTCGACCTTCCCGGGATCGTAATGGTCGCCGATGTTGAAGCGCAGGTAGGAGCGGACAGTCTCGGGCTCGACGCGCCGGTTGCCGGCGACGCGGATCTCGCGGATGACGAAGCCTTGCGCCTGCACTGGAGTTGGCGAAGCCACCAGCTCAATGGCCATTGGCACCAAGAGGGCCAACACCAAGGTCCAGATGCAGCGCCAGTGCCCCGACGTGCGCATGCCGAACTGAGGCATTCTTCCCGTCTGCCTTTCGCTCGCCGATCCCCTCAACGCGCCCTATCCGTCGGCGTCAGATGGGCACTTCTCGCACTCCGCCCTCGCGCGTCCGCCCCGTCCCGGCGGACACCGGAGTACATTCCCTCGTCCCCGCGCCAGTTCTCCTAGCCGGAGCGCTCAACGCAACCGGCATTTTTTTAACCACTCGGCAACGACTTTGGAAGTGGCAATAATACGTCAGAGGACTTGAATTCCAACCGCTTACCTCAGCCAATGCCGATCCATTTGAGCGGGATGAGGCGGTCCTGATAGGTGGTGTAAACCAGGAGCAGGAGCACGATCGCCAGCCCGATGCGGAAGCTGACTTCCTGCGCCCGTTCGCTGAGCGGCCTGCCGCGCAGGCCCTCGATTCCATAGAACAAAAGGTGACCTCCATCCAGCAGCGGGATGGGGAAAAGATTGATCAGCCCGATGCTTACCGACAGCACGGCGGTCAGGTTGAGCAGCGCCATGAAGCCGAGGCTGGCGACCTGCCCCGAGATCTCAGCGATCCGCAGCGGCCCGCCCAGCTGATCTCCCGCCTCGCGCCCCGTGGCAACATCCGCCAGATAGGACAGCGTGCGGGTAATGATGAAATACGTTTCCTTGACACCCAGGCCCAGCAATTCGATCGGCCCGTAGCGCTTGTACTGCCACTCCTCCTGGGTGGCGTTGCGCTTGATGCCGATCACGCCCAGCCGCAGCTTGTTGCCGAACCGGTCGGCAGATCTCGCGCCGCGCCGGCTTGGCCTTGAGCGTGACGATGCGCCCGGCCCGGTTAACCTCGAACGTCAGCTCCTGGTCGGCGCTGGCGCTGACCTTGCGCTGCATCTCGGCGAAGGTCTCGATCGGCTCGCCGTCGATGCTTCACGATGACGTCCCCGGGCTTGAAGCCGGCAGCGGCAGCGGCGCCGCCCGGCACCAGCTCGTCCACCCGCGGCGCCGTGATGTGCACGCCCACGACGGTGAACGTGAACGCAAAGATCGCGATCGCAAGCAGGAAATTGGCAACCGGACCGGCCGCCACGATCGCCGATCGGGCGGGCAGCGACTTGGTCTGGAAGGCGCCCGCCCGCTCGGCCGGCGACATCCTTTCGAGCGCCGCCCGCGAGGGCGCGCTGGCGCTGTTCTCGTCGTCGAGGAACTTCACGTAGCCGCCGAGCGGGATCCAAGCGATGCGCCAGCGTGTGCCGCGGCTGTCGTAGAAGCCGAAGATCTCGCGGCCGAAGCCGATGGAAAAGGCCTTGACCTTAACGCCGGTCCAGCGCGCGACCAGGAAGTGGCCGAGCTCGTGGATGAAGACGACGACGGTGAGGACGAACAAGAACGGCAGCAGGACGGCAAAAAAGCTCCACAATCCCCCAAGTCCATGCTGCAGAAGTTCCATATCCAGTCGCCTCCCAGCCCGGCCGCTGCATGCGGCCCCGGCCCCGCGTTCATCCTCGAGAAGTACCCGCCGGCTGCCCTGCCCCCAGCAAGTTCAGCGCCAACTGCCGCGCCGCGGCGTCGACCGCCACGACCGCATTGAGGTCTTCGGCCTCGCCCAGCAGCCCGCGCCCTTCTGCCATATCCAGCGTGTTGGCTACAAGTTGGGCGATTTGAAGGAACCCGAGCCGCTCCTGCAGAAATGCCTCAACCGCCACCTCGTTGGCCGCATTGAGAACAGCCGGTGCCATGCCGCCCCGCTGCAGGGCCTCACGAGCAAGACCCAGGGTCCTGAAACGGGCTTCGTCGGGCCTCTCGAAATCAAGTTGACCAATCTCAACGAGATCGAGGCGTTTGGTGGGCGTGGCCATGCGGTGCGGCCATGTCAGGCTGAGCGCGATCGGCGTGCGCATGTCCGGGCTTGCCAGCTGTGCCAGCATGGAGCCGTCCCGGTATGCAACAAGGGCGTGGATGATCGACTGCGGATGGATCACCAGCTCGAGCTGGTCGGCCTCGACGGGAAAGAGGTGGTAGGCCTCGATCAGCTCGAGCCCCTTGTTCATCAAGGTGGCGGAATCGATGGTGATCTTCTTGCCCATGGACCAGTTCGGATGGCGCAGCGCCTCCTGCGGCGTGGCGCGGGCAAGCTGCTCCAGGCTCCACGTGCGGAATGGACCGCCCGAACCCGTCAGCACGATCCTCTCGATCGCATCGGGGTCGGCGCCGGCGATCGCCTGAAACGCGGCGGAGTGCTCCGAGTCCACGGGCAGCAGCTCGGTGCCCGCCGCACGCACGGCATCCATGAAGATCTCGCCCGCCGAAACCAGGCACTCCTTGTTGGCGAGCGCGACGCGGCGGCCCTGGGCGACGGCGGCAAGCGTCGGCTTGAGGCCGGCCGCGCCCATGATGCCGGCGACGACGCAATCGGCGGGACGCGTTGCCGCCTCGATGAGCGCGACCCCACCGGCCGCCGCCTCCACGCCGCTCCCCGAAAGTCTTTCCTTGAGCGCCTCATAGCGGTCCGCGTCGGCGATCACGGCAACGGCGGCGCGATGGCGGATGGCGAGTTCCGCCAGCGCCTCGACGTCGCGGTTGGCGGTCAGCGCCACCACCTCGAACAGGCCCGCATTGCGGCCGATGAGATCGAGCGTGCTTTTGCCGACCGAGCCCGTTGCGCCGAGCACGCTGACCCGCTTGCGGGCGGCCGCAGGCGCGCGGCGCGTTCGCTTCGGCTCGATGCGCCCGAGTTTCGCGCTCGCCTGCGGCACCGCGGCTCTCCTGTTTCTCAAGGTCCGATCAGCAGTGCGTGCGCCGGCGAATGCACGTTGATGAGGAACGTTGCCAGCCCCACGACGGCGGCGGCCGCAACCAGGCCGTCGACGCGGTCCATGACTCCGCCGTGGCCCGGGATCAGGGAGCCGCTGTCCTTGGCGCCGAAGCGGCGCTTGATCGCCGAATTCGGCGAGATCGCCGCCCTGTGCCGCCAGCGACAGCACCACGCCGGTCGCCGCCAGGCGCACCGCGGAGGCCTCCGGCACGGCGAACCAGAAGAGCGCACCGATGATGGAGCTTGCCACCAGCGCCCCGATCATCCCCGCCCAGGTCTTGTTGGGCGAAAGGCGCGGCCACAGCTTGGGGCCTCCCAGCGCACGGCCGAAGAGAAAGCCCGCGGTGTCGGAGACGATGACGATGACGATGACGAAGATGACGGCGAGCATCCCCAAGTACTCGTCGGAGCGAAGCCAGATCAGCGCCACCGCCGGCAGGCCCGCGTAGAACACGCCGAGCGCCGCAAACATGCTGCTGCGGCCCAGACTGAGCAGCATCGCCAGGATCGCGCCGATGGGCAGGGTCAACAGCCCGAGCCCCACATATCCGAAAGCCGCCAGCAGGGCGGCCACGCCCGCCGACCCGACGTGGATGGCAATCACCATATCGGCGTCACGCCCGTGCACCAGCCGCCCCCACTCCCAGCCCAGCAGCAGGGCAACGGCGATGACCAGGATGGAGAAGGTGATCGCGCCCGCGAAGATGAGGAGCGCGGCCACCGCGCCCATCCCTATGCCGGATATGACGCGGGTGCGAAAGTCGGTGCCGAAGCGCGCGGCCAGATCGGAGGAAGGCTTGCCGCCCGGATCGTCGTGCTCACTCATCGGCTGGCGCCTCTCGGGTGTGCGCTTTTCGAGCCTCAAACCGTCGATCGGCCCATGACGCCGCCGAACCGCCGGTTGCGCCTGTGGAACTCGCCGATCGCCTGCTCGAGAAGCTCGCGGCCGAACTCCGGCCAGTAGGCTTCCATGAACACGAACTCGGTGTAGGCGGACTGCCAAAGCAGGAAGTTCGATAACCGCAACTCCCCGCTGGTGCGGATCAGAAGGTCGGGGTCGGGCACGCCGCTCGTGTCGAGCGCGGCCGCCAGCGTGTCGGGCGTGATCTCGTCGGGCCTCATCCGCCCGTCCCGCACCTGCTCGGCCAGCTGCCGTGCCGCCTTGGCGATCTCCGCCCGCGAGCCATAGTTGAAGGCGATCAGCAGGTTGAGAGCGGTGTTGTCAGACGTCAGATTGATGGCATCGTCGATCAGCGCCAGCAGCTCGGGATCCACACGATCGCGTTCGCCGATCACGCCGATGCGCACGCCGTTTTGATGCAGCTCGGCGAGGTCGCGGCGAATGAACCGCCGCATCAGGCCCATCAGGTCGTCGATCTCGCTCGCCGGGCGCGACCAGTTCTCGGAGGAGAAGCTGAAGATGGTGAGATACTGGATGCCCAGTTCCATCGCCGCCCGCACGGTGCGGCGCACCGCCTCGACGCCCATGCGATGGCCGGCGGCGCGCGGCAGTCCTCTGCTCTCCGCCCAGCGGCCGTTGCCATCCATGATGATCGCAACGTGCCGCGGGATGGCCTCACTGGCGTCCCACGCCGCCGATTGATTGTGCTCGTTCATGAAGCAATTGTCGCGAAGCGGCCGGCCGCCCCGCCTGCAGCGCATAAAGAAAGCAATGCCGATATGGCCGAGGACGGCAGCGGTATCGCCATCATACCTGCTTGATCTCGTTCTCTTTGGCCGCCAGCGACTGATCGATCTCCTTGATCAGCTTGTCGGTCAGCTCCTGAACCTTGGCCGAGTTCTTGTGGTGGTCGTCCTCGCTCATTTGGCTGCCCTTGTCGAGCCGCTTGAGCAGATCCATGCCATCACGCCGCACATTGCGCACCGCCACCCGCGCGTGCTCGGCATACTTGTGGGCAACCTTCACGAGCTCCTGGCGGCGCTCGGCATTGAGCGCGGGAATCGGCAGGCGCAGCAAGGCGCCGTCGATGACCGGATTGAGGCCGAGATTGGCCTCCTGGATCGCCTTCTCCACCGCGCCGACCTGGCCCCTGTCCCAGACCTGAACGGAGATGGTGCGCGCATCGGGCGTCGACACGGTCGCCACCTGGTTGATGGGCATGCGGGCGCCGTAGACATTGACGACGACGGCATCGAGCAGGTGGACGCTGGCGCGCCCGGTGCGCAACCCCGTGAACTCCTTCTTGAGCGAGTCGAGCGCGCCGCGCATACGGCGCTCGAAGTCGTTCAAATCAAACTTTTCGGCGGCCATGATTCGTTCCTCGCCTAGCAATCGCCCCGCGCCTCGCCCGGCCCCGTCCTGCGTCATGATACGCGCGGAACGGCCCGGCGCGAAGAGCGCACGCATTCAGGGCCGGCCGGATATCAGCGTAGCCCGCGCCTCGCCCCGCAGAACCTTGAGAAAATTCCCGGTCTCCTCGATCGAAAACACGATCACGGGCAGATCGTTGTCGCGCGTCAGCGCAATGGCTGCGCCGTCCATCACCTTGAGGTCGCGCGCCAGCACTTCGCCATAGGTCAGCCTGTCGTACCGCACCGCACTCTTGTCGATCTTGGGATCGGCCGAGTAGACGCCGTCCACCTGCGTGGCCTTGGCCAGCACCTCGCACTTCATCTCGATCCCCCTCAGCGCCGCCGTGGTGTCGGTGGTGAAGAAGGGATTGCCGGTGCCGGCGGCGAAGATCACCACCCGCTTGTTCTCCAGGTGATGCAGCGCCTTGGAATGGACGAACGCCTCGCACACCGTCGGCATCGGGATGGCCGAGAGCACGCGCGCCTCCACGCCCGCCTGCTCCAATCCGTTCTGCAGCGCCAGCGCGTTCATCACGGTCGCCAGCATACCCATGTAATCGGCCGTGGCGCGATCCATGCCGCGGGCGGCACCGGCAAGGCCGCGGAAGATGTTGCCGCCGCCGACGACCACCGCCACCTCCACGCCTCCGACGCAGCGCGTCCTTGAGCTCGCCGGCCAGCCGCTGCACCACGCTCACGTCGATGCCGTAGGGCCGCTTGCCCATCAGCGCCTCGCCGGAGAGCTTCAGGAGCACGCGCTTGTAGAGCAAGCCTGATGCCGAGCCGCTCATCGTCCCAGCCCTCTCGCCAGACCCTGTCGCCCGCGCGACCGCACCCTTCGTATTGCCGCGCGGGAGGGGCTACCTCTCGATCCGCGGCAAGGACTTAAGCAAAGTGCCCGGCGCGACGCAAACCGCCGCCCGAAACCCCGTGCCGACGCCGCGGGTATTCAGGACGGCTTCTTGCTGGCCGCGGCTTTCACCTCGGCGGCAAAGTCGCCGTCCTTCTTGTCGATGCCCTCGCCCAAGGCATAGCGGGCGAATTTGGCGACCTTGATGGGCGCGCCGGCTTCCTTCTCGGCATTCTTGACCACCTGCTCGACGGTCATCTTGCCGTCGCCGCCGGCACCAAGGAAGGTCTGCTGCAAGAGAACCACCTGCTGATAGAACTCCTTGCGCAGCCTGCCCTCCACCATTTTGGCGGCAATGTCGGGCGCCTTGCCGGAGGCCTTCGCCTGCTCGGTGTAGACGGCGCGCTCGCGCTCGATGAGCGCCGGGTCGAGCTCCTCGGCCGTCACTGCCGCGGGACTGGCGGCGGCGATGTGCATGGCCAGCTGCCGGCCGAAGCTCGCCAGCGCCGGCTGCTGGCCCTTGCTCTCGAGCGCCACCAGCACGCCGATCTTGCCGAGACCGTCGGCGGCCTTGTTGTGCACGTACTCGGCCACCAGCCCCTCGCCCACCGACATGGTGGCGGTGCGGCGCACGCTCATGTTCTCGCCGATGGTGGCGACCATCTCCTTGACGTGCTCCTCGACCGAGTGCGACTTGCCCGGATAGGGCATGCCGAGAAGCTTGGCGAGGTCGCCGCCGGCCTTCGGCGCCAGCGACGTGATCTGGCGCACCATGTCCTGGAACCGGTCGTTGCGCGCCACGAAGTCGGTCTCGGAATTGACCTCGACGATGGCGCCCGTCTTGTCCTTGGAGGTGACGCCGATCAGCCCCTCGGCGGCGATGCGGCCGGCCTTGTTGGCGGCCTTCGACAGGCCCTTCTTGCGCAGCCAGTCAACGGCCTGCTCGATGTCGCCCTTGACCTCGGTGAGCGCCGTCTTGCAATCCATCATGCCGGCGCCGGTCTTGTCGCGCAGCTCCTTCACAAGGCTCGCGGTAATGGTGGTCATGGGTCGGTCCTTGGTCGGTCCTTTACATGCGTTCCCGGTATGCAGGGCGCGGTATATAGGGGGAGTAGGGAATGGGGAATAGGGAGTAGGAACGTGGCCATTTGAGGCCCCCACTCCCTACTCCCACGCTTCTTTCAGGCCGCCTGGCTCTCGGTCAGCTGCTTGGCAGCGGCAACCCAGCCGTCGCGCGCGACGCGGCCCTTGAGATTGAGGGCTCGGTCGAGCGCCTCGGCGTTCGCCGTATCGAGGTCGGCGATCTGCCAATAGTGGAAGACGCCGATATCGTTGAGCCGCTGCTCGAGCTTGGGATTGACGCTGGGCAGCCGCTTCAGATCGTCGGCTTCGCCACGCGGCGCGTCGATACCCTTGAAGGTGACCTGCTCCGCCACGACGGGAAGCTCCTCGGTCGGCGGCGCTTCGGCAGCCCCCACGTCCACCCCGGAGCCCGCCTGGGCACGCTCGATGCCGTCGATGGCCGCACGCGCGACGAGATCGCAATAGAGCGTGATGGCGCGGCCGGCGTCGTCGTTGCCGGGCACGGGGAAGTCGATGCCGTCGGGATCGCAGTTGGTGTCGACCACGGCGACAATCGGAATGCCGAGCTTCTTGGCTTCCGCGATGGCGATCTGCTCCTTGTTGGTGTCGATCACGAACAGGAGGTCGGGGAGCCCGCCCATTTCCTTGATGCCGCCCAGCGACTTGTTGAGCGAGTCGCGGTCGCGCGTCAGCTGCAGCACCTCTTTCTTGGTGCGGCCCTTGACCTCGCCCGCGAGCAGCTCGTCGAGCTGCTTCAGCCGGCGGATCGACTGCGAGATCGTCTTCCAGTTGGTGAGCGTGCCGCCGAGCCAGCGGTGATTGATGAAATACTGGGCGGAGCGCTTGGCCGCGTCGGCGATGCCTTCGGAGGCCTGGCGCTTGGTGCCGACGAACAGCACGCGGCCGCCGCCGGCCACCGCGTCGCTGATCTTGACCAGCGCCTGATGCAGCAGCGGCACCGTCTGCGCCAGATCGATGATATGGATGTTGTTGCGGGCACCGAAGATGTAGGGCGACATCTTCGGGTTCCAGCGGTGGCCCTGGTGGCCGAAATGTACGCCGGCCTCGAGCAGCTGACGCATATTGAAGGCGGGAAGCGCCATGGGAAGTCCTTTTCCGGTTCGACCGCCGCGGCACCGTTGAGAAGGCCGTTTGCCCGAGTTGGGCGCTGGCCCACCGGAGCGCTAGGCGGGGCTTTCGGTCCGCCCGGCGCGAGGTGCCGCGTGTGAGATGGGCCGTGTGTACCGGCTGACGGACCGAATTACAAGGGGTTGGCGGGCTATCCGCCTATCGCAGGACCTCAAACGCGAGATCCCGCCTCCGACCATAACGGTAGACGGCAAAGTCGCTGTCGAAGCTTGCGACCCGCGTCAGCCCCAGCCGCTCCATGACGGCAAAGCTGGTGCGGTCGACGACGGAGAACTCCTGGTCGGAGAATTTCGCGGTGATTTCCCAAGCGGCATCCATATCAGCCGTGGTTGCGGCCACCACCTCGGTGACGCCGCCCCTAATTCCGCTCCAGAAATTCTCCGCGGCGCGACGATGCACGCGACTATTGAGGAGCAGCCAAGTCTCCACCAGGACATGATCGGTAGTGACGAGCGGCTCGCGAATCGAGACCAAGAGCTCCTTGGCGCGCTTATTGTGGTGGTCTCGAATGTTGGCGGCCCCAAACCAGACCGAACTATCGACGAATACGCTCACTTGCGCCGGCGCCGGCTCTTTCGGCGCGTCTTTCTCAGATACTCTTGCCAGACGGCTTCGCCGAGCAGCTTGTCCTTATCGCGCGCGATGTCGGTAGGCTCGTCGGAAGCCCCGAGATCGAAGATGATCGAAACATCAGGCTTCGCCTTGGGTTGCCCGAGGTCCTGGGCAACGACGCGTCGCACGTACTCGGCAAAAGACATCCCCAGCTCGGCCGCCTTCTTGCGGGCGCGCCGCTGCATCTCCGGATCCATGGTGATCTGCGTGCGGGCGTTCATGATGGCGCCATCATGCCATCACCATCTATATGGCGTCAATCGAAGTCGCGGGTGATGTCGAACGTCCGCACGGCCTCCATCTCGGTGGGCTTCTCCAGCCACAGCTGCTCGTGCCTGAGCGTGCGGCGCGTGTCGTTGAGGCCGGCCTGCCAATGCTCCTCCATCGTCACCCGCGAGAACTCGTAGTCCTTGGCCTGCGCCTCGTAGTACTTCTCGCGATAGATCAGATGCACGACGCTCATGGGCGCGCTTTCGCCGAATTTCCGGCCTGCCGCCCGGCACGCGCTGAGCCGCTTCTCGATCGTCTTCACATGCTCCTTCTCGCCGCTCCGCCTCGGGCAGGTCCTTGATGAGCTGCTCGACGGCTTGGCGCAGCAGCTGGACCTCGCCGAAGGCGGTCGTGTTCTTGCGCGTGCGCGAGGAATAGAGGATGTCCTTGTGACGCTCGCAGACGTCGAGCAGATTGCGCGGCATCGTGCCTCGCGCGCTGAACAGATCCACCTGGAACACGAGCATGCTGCGGTCTCGCTCGATGTCGAGCAGATAGTCGAGCGGCGTGTTGGAAAGCACGCCTCCGTCCCAGTAGTGCTCGCCCTCGATCTCGATCGGCGGGAAGCCCGGCGGCAACGCCGCGCTGGCCATCACGTGCTCTGGGCCGATGCGCCGCTCCGCGGTGTCGAAATAGACCGAGTTGCCCTTGCGGATGTTGGCGGCGCCGACGCTGAAGCGCGGCACCGTCCCGTCCTTGGCGTTGAGCAGGTCGAAATCGACCAGCGCCTCGAGCGTGGTGCGCAGGGGCGAGGTGTCGTAGAAGCTGAGCGCCCCCTCGGTGCCGGCAGGCTGCAGCCAGGCCGGCGGCATGCGCGGCCTGAAGAAGCCCGGGATGCCGGCGGCGACACTGGCCAGCGCGCTCCACTCGTTGAAGAAGCCGCGCACATAGTCGCCGTCGGCGAACGGCTTGGCCGTAATCCGCTCGGTAATGAGCTCCCAGAAGGCACGCAGCTTCTCCACGCGCCGGCTCGGCGGATTGCCGGCGATGATGGCGCCGTTGATGGCACCGATCGAGATGCCGGCAATCCAGTGCGGCAGATACTGTTCGCGCTCGGCCAGCGCCTCGTAGACGCCGGCCTGATAGGCGCCGAGCGCGCCGCCGCCCTGCAGCACCAGCCCGACCTCGGCGCAATGGGCCGGCAGACCCCGGTCGTGCATCGTCTCGCGCGGCCACTCGGCTTTGGCCGCACCCGCTGCTTCGCGATGCTCGAGGGCGGCACGCCCGGCCTTGCTGCGGCGGCCACCGCCACGGGTGGGGCGCTTCTTTTTGGTCGTAGGCTCGTTCGTCATGGCGTCCACGCCTTCATTTAGCGGATCAGCTCGCACGCGGCGGCAGGTTGCGTATCGGCTTGGAGGCGCCTTCACGCAGGATGGCGCCCTTTCGCCAGGCGGTCGAAGAAGGCTGCGAGGATCGGCAGCTGGCCCTTGAGGATCTTGCGCGCCGCCGCCTCCCGCCCGAACCATCCCGCCCGATCGACCTCCGGGTACTCGGCCATGCGGCCAGACTTCGGCGGCCATTCCATCGAAAAATGGTTGCTCCTCAGTTGACCCGGATCGAAGTCGCCTTCCACCGCCCAGACTTCCACCGTCTTCGCCTTCGACTGGGCAAAGGCGCCGAGCCGCACGAAGTCTCCAGACGGCCGCGCGCCGGTCTCCTCCTCGAACTCGCGCCTGGCGGCATCGAGCGGGTCTTCCCCCGCCTCGTGCTCGCCCTTCGGCACGCCCCAGGCGCCGTCGTCCTTCCTGGCCCAGTAGGGGCCGCCCGGGTGGACCAGCAGCACCTCGGGCCCGCTGTCGCGCCGCCGGTACATCAAGATGCCTGCGCTTTGCCTTGGCATCGCATCCTACCGAAATTTGCAGTCGCGCCATCTCTGCGCTCGGCTTGCGGCCGCAATTTGAAGCGAAACAAACGAAGGACCGACTATCCAACGGGAGGGCCGCCCATGGCCGAGCTCACACTCTATCACGCCGCCCCTTCGCGCTCCTCGATCGTGCACTGGATGCTGGAGGAGCTGGGCGAGCCCTATGACATCCACCTCGTCAGCTTCAAGAAGGGCGAGAACCGGCAGCCCGCCTACCTCGCCATCAACCCGATGGGCAAGCTGCCCGCCCTCAGGCACGGCGATGTCGTCGTCACCGAGGCTGCCGCCATCTGCACCTACCTCGCCGATGCGTTTCCCAAGGCCGGGCTCAGCGTGCCCATCGGCGACCGGCGCCGCGGCATCTACCTCAAGTGGCTGTTCTTCGGCCCCAGCTGTGTCGAGCCTGCGATTGCCGAGCGCGCCTTTCCCCGCAAGGAGCCGCCGCCGCGCACCGCGCTCGGCTTCGGCGACTTCGATACGGTGATGGACGTGCTGGCGAAGGGTGTGGGAGCGGCCAACCCATATCTGATGGGGGAGCAGTTCACCGCCGCCGACGTGATCATCGGCTCGGGGCTCCGCTGGGGCACGATGTTCAAGCTGATCCCCGAGCGGCCCGAGTTCACCGCCTACGTCGCTCGCCTCAACGCACGCCCAGCCCTCCAGCGCGCAACCGAGAAGGACAAGAAGCTCCAGGCCGAGCAGGAGGCCGGCGGCTGAGCCTGGGCGCAGTCATGCAGCCGACAATTCGTGCTCTCCGGCGTGCCGCAATGCTATCAGGTCCTCCACTTCTTGAATGACCTCGAGCTTCTTGACCTTCTTTCCCGGACAAGCATGGGTTGTCTCCGGGTCCTCCTTATGGAGTTCTCATGGTCGCCGGATCGAGGCCCAGGATCGCAGACAGGGTAGCGATTGCCGCGACGGCGTTCCTCCGCACTCTGAGCCCTCTGCCGCTATCGAAAGATTTCGCTGTCGTAGTCGCCGAGCATTTCCAACCCCAAGGCCGTCTTGTTCCACGACGGGGAGTGCACGCCCGATACCGTCAGGGGGGTAAACACCCATATCTGCTTGTCGTCGACGAATAGGTGCGGACCAGCCTTCCAACCCTGTTCATCGCGATAGAACGACTTCAGATTCTTGATGTGCTGCTTGGTGAGCCCCTTCGGACGCTGCGCCAACGATGGACTTGCCGTGTTGTGCAAAGCGATGAACGAAGGACGCCAAGCGGTCCACTGCAGCGTGTGGCAATAACTGTCGAAGTCTTTTGCCGAGAAGCTCTCTCCAACAATGCCTTTCCAACCAGCCATAACGATCTCCCCAAGACAAAATAAAACCAACCCAGTTCTCGCGAGCCAATATGCTCATGTAACGCGCTTCGACTTCGAACCGCAAGAACCAAGGGCTTTGCGCCACGCTGCCCGGACCGGAAAGACCGTTGCATCAAATTGGCTAGGTCATAGGAAGAAGCTAATCGGTCAACGATGACGATGGTCACGGTTCATGCAGGTCCCTCGCCATCTCGATCGAGCACGGGCGGCTCGGGGGACTATTGCTAGGCCCGCACCGCGACCCGTTCGACCGCATCCTCGCGGCACAGGTGCTGCTCGAGGACCTACCCGCTCGTCACCAACGATCAGGCGTTCTCAAGCTTCGGCATCGAAGTCTTTTGGTAGGCGCGGTCGCGCCGGCACTCACACCACCTTGAAGTCCTTGGGGTCCCAGTCGGGCTTGGGGTACTGCGGGTTCATCGCCTCGAGCGTCTCGCGCACGATCACCCCCACGGCGGCGTTGCGTGCCCACTTGCGGTCGGCCGGGATCACGTGCCACGGCGCCCAGTCGGTCGAGCACCGCTCCAGCATCAGCTCGTAGGCCGCCTGGTATTCGGCCCACAGCTTGCGGTCATCGAGGTCGCCGGGATTGAACTTCCAGCGGCTCTTAGGCTCGTCGAGGCGCGCCTGCAGGCGCTCGCGCTGCTCCTCCTTGGAGATGTGCAGCATGAATTTCAGGATGGTTGTGCCGTCCTGGTGAAGCGTCTTCTCGAAGGCGTTGATCTGCTCGTAGCGCTGCTCGATCGCCTCCGGCGGGGCGAGTTTGCGCACACGGCCGATCAGCACGTCCTCGTAGTGGGAACGGTTGAAAATGCCGATATAGCCGCGGCGCGGCGTAGCGGCATGCGCACGCCACAGGAAATCGTGCGCCAGCTCTTCCTCGGTCGGCCGCCGGAACGCCGTGACGGTGACGCCGATCGGGCCGGTCTCATTGAAGACATGGCGGATGGTGCCGTCCTTGCCGGCGGTATCCGTCCCCTGCAGCACGACGAGCAGCGCGCGGCGGCCCTCGGCGTAGAGCTTGTCCTGCCACCAGTTTATTTCGCCGCTGTCCTCTTTGCTCAGCGCCTCGGCCGCCTTACGGTCGGGGAAAGCAGAAGCGTCCGCGGGATCGCGCCGGGAAAGATGCGCGCGCTTGCCGGGCTTGATGCGAAACTGCGCCGCGAAGCTCTTGGGCATGGGGTTCCCGCTGCTGGCCGAGACGGCCTCATCATCGGCCCCTCGGGACGCACCGTCCAGCCGGCACCGTGTCTGGTTGCAGCTCGTCTTTTAGCGCTTTCCTGTCTGGCGGGCCTTGCGGGCGGCGTACTTCCGGTCCCGCTCGGCCTTGCGATCGGCGGCCTCGGCATTTTCGCGGATCACGCGCTCGATCGCCTCGCGCCGCTCGCGTGCGTCCCGCTCGACTTTTTCCTTGGCCTCGCGCTCGGCGCGCTCCGCGGCCTCCTTGGCCTTGCGTTCCGCCCGTTCGGCTTCGCGCACCTTGCGCGCCTCCGCGACCGCCAAGCGCTCCTCGCGCCGCTTCACCACCTCCGGGTCATCGGCGGTCGCGCGGGCCTTGAACTTCTCCAGTATGGCCTGCTTCGCCTTGGCGGCCCGTTCGAGCCGCTCGTTCAAGTTCTGATCCTTGAGTGGTTTCATCGCTTCCTTTCTCGGATTTCATTCGAGGCCCAGCGTCGGCTTCCGTTGCCGCTGGTCCACATCGTTGGCGGTGTTGAGCCCCTGCTGCCGGCGGGCACAGGGAATGTCGGGAGCCTTCAATATTGGAATTGTGCCGGTCAGCGCAAGGGCACAGGCAAGGCCTCCCGCCCTGTCCCCACGTTTGCGCATGCTTTTCGCCACAGGGGCGAGGGCCGCTACTCGGCCGCCTTCAGCGCCGCAGGTGGTGGGCTCCTCAGCTCGCGCAGCAACGCCGCCTCGCGTGCCTTCACCGTCCTGTAGTTGCGAAGCTTGATGTGGCCGAAGCCGCGGATGTCGAGCGCGAGCGAGGTCAGCGCCACGGCCGTGGCGTGGGTGGCAGGCGACAGGCGCTCCACCACCTCCTCGACCAGCTTCTCGTAGTCGGCAATCATCTGCCGCTCGAGCTTGCGCTCGGCCGAGTAACCGAAGACGTCCCACGCCGTACCGCGCAGGGCCTTGCCCTTTGCGAGCAGGCGGAAGAGCGGACGCATCCAGGGCCCGAACTTCATCTTGCGCGGCTCGCCGGTATCCTTGTCGCGGCGGGCGATCAGCGGCGGGGCCAGGTGGAATTCCAGTCTGCGGTGGCCCTCGAACTGTTCGGCCAGCGCCTTGTCGAAGGCGGGGCTCGAGAACAGCCGGCCGACCTCGTACTCGTCCTTGTAGGCAAGCAGCTTGTAGTAGCTACGCGCCACCGCCTCGGCCAGCCCGCTACGGCCGGGCATGCGCTTGCGCTCGGCCTCGGCCACGCGGGCGACCAGCGCGCGATAGCGCTCGGCGAGAGCGGCGTCCTGGTAGGCGGTCAACTGATCGGCGCGGAAGGCAACGATGGAGTCCAACGTCTCGGCCTTGGGCGCCGTGGCGGCCGCGAGCGCGGGCCCGACCAACCGCTCCAGCGCGGCCTTGTCGTGGGCCGCCAGCCGGCCGAAGCGGAAGGCGTTGCGGCTCATCTCCACCGCCGCGCCGTTGAGCTCAATCGCCTGCTCGATTGCCGCCGACCCGATCGGCACGTGGCCGAGTTGATAGGCATAGCCCAGCATGAACATGTTGGCCGCGATCGAGTCGCCGAACAGCTTCTCGGCCGCCGTATGCGCATCGAAGTGGTGCACCGGCGCCTTGCCGGCCCGCTCCTGGATGGCGTGCCGCAGCGCCGCGCCGGGAATCTTCAGGTCCGCCTGCCGCGTGAAGTCCGCAGTCGACATCTCGTAGTCGGAGAACACCACCGCGGTGTGGTCCGGCTTGATGGTCTCCAGCACGCGGTTGGAGGCTGCCACCACCAGGTCGCAGCCGATCACCAGGTCGGCGCCGGCAACGCCGGCACGGATCGCATGGATCTGCTCGGCGGACTTCGCCACCCGCATGTGGCAGGCGACCGCGCCGCCCTTCTGGGCAAGGCCCGTCATGTCGATGGCGCCGAAGCCCTTGCCTTCCAGATGCGCAGCCTGGCCGATGACAGCCGACAGCGTCACCACGCCCGTGCCGCCGACGCCCGTCACCAGCATGGCGTAAGGCTTGTCGAGCTTCGGCAAGGCCGGCTCGGGCAGGCTGCCGAGCATGGCCGCAACCCCGCTCTCGTTGCGCTTGGCCGCGCCCGACTTTTTGATCTTGGCGCCGTGCACGGTGACGAAGCTCGGGCAGAAGCCGTTGAGGCAGGAGAAGTCCTTGTTGCAGGCCGACTGGTCGATGGCGCGCTTGGTGCCGAGCACGGTCTCCTTCGGGATCACCGCCACGCAGTTCGACTTGACGCCGCAGTCGCCGCAGCCCTCGCACACGGCCGTGTTGATGAACACACGCTTGTCGGGGTCTGGGAAGGCGCCGCGCTTGCGGCGGCGACGCTTCTCGGCCGCGCAGGTCTGGTCGTACACCAGCACGGACACGCCCGGCACCTCGCGCAGCTCCTTCTGCAGGGCCTGCAGGTCGCGGCGATCGTAGACGGGCACGCCGCTCGGAAGGAATCCGGCCGGATACTTGTGCGGCTCGTCGGTGACGACGACGACCTTCTCCACGCCCTCGGCCTGCACCTGGCGCACGATCATGCCGACCGTGGTGCCGCCGTCGAGCGTCTGCCCGCCGGTCATGGCCACGGCGTCGTTGTAGAGGATCTTGAAGGTGATATTGACCCCGGCCGCCCGCGCCGCGCGGATGGCAAGGCTGCCGGAGTGGATGTAGGTGCCGTCGCCCAGGTTCTGGAACACGTGCGGCGTCTTGGAGAAGGGCGCCTCGCCGATCCAGTTGGTGCCCTCCCCGCCCATCTGGGTGAAGCCCTCCGTCGAGCGGTCCATCCAGTGCGCCATGTAGTGGCAGCCGATGCCGGCGTAGGCGCGCGAGCCTTGCGGCACCACGGTCGAGGTGTTGTGCGGGCAGCCCGGGCAGAAATAGGGGATGCGGGTTGCGGCCTCCGCGCTCTCGGGCCGGTTGCCCTTGAGGCGCTTGAGCTCGGCGACGTGGTCCTTGATGTCGTCGCCGGCGCCGCCGCGGATCAGCCGCTCGCCGAGCTTGATGGCGATGTCGCTGGGATCGAGCGCGTATTTGGCCGGGAACAGGACCTCGCCGAACTCGTCCTTCTTGCCGAGCACCTGCGGCAGCCTGCCCGGCTCCTTGCGGATGAAGTCGTAGAGCTGCTCCTTGATCTGCGTCTCGATCAGCGACCGCTTCTCCTCGACCACCAGGATGGTATCGAGGCCTTGCGCAAATTTCAGCACGCCCTGCGGCTCGAGCGGCCAGGTCATGCCGACCTTGTAGAGGCGGATGCCGAGCTGGTTGGCCTTGACCTCGTCGATGCCGAGTTCGTCGAGCGCCTGGCGCACGTCGAGATAGCTCTTGCCGCAGGTGATGATGCCGAGCTTCGGATTGGGCCCACCGCTCATGACCAGCCGATCGAGCTTGTTGGCGCGGGCGAACGCCAGAATGGCAGCGCGCTTGTGGTCGTGCAGGCGCGCTTCCTTGAGGAGCGCCTGATCGCCGAGGCGGATGTTGAGGCCGTCCGGCGGCACGGCGAAGTCGTCGGGGATCTTGACCTGAATGCGGTCGATGCGGCCGTCGACCGTGGCGGTGGCCTCGATGTTGTCCTTCACGCACTTGATGCCCACCCACACGCCGGCGTAACGCGACAGGGCGAAGCCGAGAATGCCGAAGTCCAGGATCTCCTGCACGCCGGCGGGATTGAGCACCGGGATCATGTAGTCGACGAAGGCGAACTCGGACTGGTGCGCCGACGTCGAGCTCTCGCAGGTATGGTCGTCGCCCATCAGCGCGAGCACGCCGCCATGCTTGGAGGTGCCGGCATGGTTGGCGTGGCGGAAGACGTCACCGGTGCGGTCGAGGCCCGGCCCCTTGCCGTACCACACGCCGAACACGCCGTCGTATTTGCCCTCGCCCCGAAGCTCGGACTGCTGCGAGCCCCACAGCGCGGTGGCCGCCAGGTCCTCGTTGAGGCCGGCCATGAACTTGATGTGGTTGGGCTCGAGGATGCCCTTGGCGCGCAGCATGGCTGCCTCGAGGGAGGCGATGGGCGAGCCGCGATAGCCGGTCACGTAGCCGGCTGTGTTGAGCCCGGCTTTCACATCGCGGGCGCGCTGCGTCAGCACCAGGCGCACGATCGCCTGCGTGCCCGTCAGGATCTGCCGGGTCTCGTCGAGGGCATATTTGTCATCGAGGGTGACGGCGTGCTTGGGCATGTCGGGCTCGGGCCTTTCCGTTGCACGATGAGCCGATCACCGCCGCGGGCGGTGGCCGCCCCATGCTCAGGGGCAAGAAATGCCAGAGTCCGCCCCGGATCGCAAACAGCCCGTGGCCTTCTCCCGCCTCGGCTATGGGCCCTAAACATGGGCAGACGCAGGAATAACCGCAATCGGCTGATGCGAATAGACCTATCCGGAGACGACCAGCAACGCGGCAGAACCACGCCGCCCGCGTCTGGCGCAACAATATTGCCAGTCATGCAGCAGCGGCCGTACGGGCATGCTACTGCTCAAGCATAGCCGACGCCGTGGACCCGAAGCCGATCTGCGCCGCGCAGGGCCGCTACTTCACACGCGTCCAGGTCACCGTCTTGCACAGGATCAGGGCCACACAGCCGGACAGATCGAGCTCGTTCTTGCTCTTGACCGTGACGGTGCCCGCGTAGGTCTTGCCATTCTCGCGGTTGTAGAGCTTGCCCGACCACTTGTTGTCGCCGGTCTGCTTGGCGCCGTGCATGATGACGAGGCCGACGATCGGGCGATTGCGCTGGGCGGGTTTCGGATTCTTGTCGTCGGTCTTCTGCCCGTCGACCACCTTGACGATCTTGCCGCAGACAAGGTCGCCGCACTTGTAGAACTCGACGTTGGAGCCGTTCTCCGGGTTGAGCCACACGCCAACGGCATCCTCCGCCTTCTGCGCCGAGGCCGGCGCGCTCATGAGCGACAGGACCAGCAGGCCAGCAGCCGCCGTCACAGATTTCAGCATGATCGTCTCTCCCGGAAGTTGCGCGGATTCTCCTGCCGCGCGAGTACCTGATGCCGCGCGAGTACCTGATATCGGCCCGAGCCTGGCATGGGACTGCGGCGGCGTCGCGGCGCTCAGCTCAACTAACGATGAACGCGCAACCCCATGCGCCAGCTCGGACCTACCAGCCAGGAGGCGCCGTCACCCGCGGTTGCCGCCCAGCACCTTGCGGGAAATGACCACCCGCATGATCTCGTTGGTGCCCTCCAGGATCTGGTGCACGCGGAGGTCGCGCACGAGCTTCTCCAGGCCATAGTCCTTCAGGTAGCCGTAGCCGCCATGGAGCTGCAGGGCCTCGTTGCAGACCTTGAAGCCGAGGTCGGTCGCGAGCCGCTTGGCCATGGCCGAGTACATGGTGGCCTGCGGGTCGGCGCGGTCGATGGCATCGGCGGCGCGGTAGACCATCAGCCTTGCGGCCTCGAGATCGGTCGCCATGTCGGCGATCTTGAACTGCAGGGCCTGGAAGTCGGCGATCTGGCGGCCGAACGCCTTGCGCTCGAACAGGTACTGGCGCGCCTTGTCGAGCGCGAACCATGCCGCACCCAGCGAGCAGGCGCCGATGTTGATGCGCCCGCCGTCGAGCCCCGACATGGCGAACTTGAAGCCTTGCCCCTCCACCCCGATCAAATTGGCGGCGGGCACCTTGCAGTTGTCGAAGACGACCTGGGCGGTGGGCTGGGCGTTCCAGCCCATCTTCTTCTCCAGCGCGCCGAAGGAGAGGCCCGGCATGCCCTTCATCACGGCGAAGGCAGAGACGCCGCCGGGGCCCTCGTCGCCGGTGCGGGCGAACACGAAATAGAAGTCGGCCGTGCCGGCGCCGGAGATGAACTGCTTGGAGCCGTTGAGCAGGTAAGCGTCGCCCGAGCGCTTGGCCGTCGTCTTCAGCGCGGCGGCATCCGAGCCCGAGCCTGGCTCGGTGAGGCAGTAGCTCGTCAGCCACTCCATCGTGGCGAACTTCGGCATCCACGCCGCGACCTGCGCCTGCGAGCCGTACTTGGCCACCATCCACGCCACCATGTTCTGGATGGAGACGTAGCCCGTGATCGACGGGCAGCCGTAGGCCAGAGCCTCCATGATGAGGGCGCCGTCGAGGCGGGAGAGGCCGGCCCCGCCCTGCTCGGCCGGCACGTAGATGGTGCCCATGCCCAGCGGCGCCATCTCCCGGATCACGTCGACGGGAAAAAAGCTCTTCTCGTCCCACTCGGCCGCGTGCGGGGCTAGGCGCTCCTTGGCGAAGGCGAGCGCGGTCTCCTGGATGGCGGCCTGTTCCTCGGTCAGCGCGAAGTGCATGGGCTCAGGTCCAATCGGCTAGGTGGACGACGTGCTGGCTGTAGCGTGAGTTTGCAAGGCGATTGATGAAGCGCCTGTCAACGGTGACAAAGGGTGCGTGTCTGCGCATCGCGGAGACCAAGTAGAAGAAGTCGTAGGGCGCGTACTCGAGCTCCAAGCCGATTGCAAGGGCGTCTCCCGCCAAGTCCGCATCGCTCTCGAAGGTCGCGATCTGGGCGATGATTACCGATATGCCTTGACTTGCCTGCTGGTCGGAAATTTGGCCTGCTCGTGCATATTGCCACACGGCCGAAGTCACCTCAGCCACGAACATTCCGGGCGCCACCAATGTCTGAGACAGCAGGGCTCGGGCGCGCTCCCGAAGCGGCTGGACGATCGCCCACTTGATCGCGACGTTTGCGTCGACAACAATCACGCGCGCCTGCTCGCCAACTTCCTGATGCGACCCTGTCTCAGCTTTCGGACGACGTCCTCGCTCAGCATCTTGGTCGGCTTCTTTTGCATAGCCGCGACACGGTCGATGATGGCGAGGCGCTCCTCGAGCGTGGGCCCGGCGGCCTGCCTGAGAATCTCGCGCAGCTCCTGTTCCAGCGAGTGCCCCCTGAGCTCGGCCTTGAGCTTCAAAGACTCGATGACCCTATCGTCAACGTTGCGGATGAGCAGCTGACCCACCTTCGGCCTCCATTGCTATCAGAAATGATAGCAGCGAAATTAGGCGTGGCAAGGCGCCAGACTTGCAACACCAAGCGCTACAGGGCAATGCTTGCGTAGTCTGCAGGGACAGCCATGGCGTAGTTCACAGTGTCCGGGGTCGCCAAGCCATTCGTCAGCATCGTCATGCCCGCGCTCAACGAGGAGCGCTATGTGGCCGATGCCATCGCCAGCATCGCCCCGCGGGCGGCTGAGCTCGACTACGAGGTGCTGGTGGTCGACGGCGGCAGCACGGACCGCACCCGCGCCATTGTCGAGGACATCGCCGCCGCTGACCCCCGCGTCCGGCTCCTCCACAACGAGAAGAAGATCCAGGCCGCGGCCTTGAACCTCGGCGCTAGGCTCGCCGATCCGCGCGCGGACTATCTCGTGCGCGCCGATTGCCACGTGGCCTATCCCGACGGCTTCGTCGAGCGGTGCATCCAGCGGCTCGCCGCCGGATCGGCCAACTCCGTGGTGGTGCCGATGCTGACGGTGGGCTCGACCTGCCTGCAGACAGCGATTGCCGCCGCCCAGAACAGCCGGCTCGGCAACGGCGGCGCGGCCCATCGCCTGGCCGGCCAGTCCGGTCTCGTCGAGCATGGCCACCACGCCGCCTTCAACCGCCGCACCTTCCTGGAGCTCGGTGGCTACGACGAGACCTTCGCCTTCAACGAGGACGCGGAATTCGACAAGCGCATGGTTCAGGCCGGCAAGCGCATCTATCTGGAGGGCGACGCCGTCGTCACCTACTACCCGCGCGCCGACCTCAAGTCGCTGTCGCGCCAGTACTTCAATCACGGCTGGGGGCGCGCGAGCACGCTCCTCAAGCATCGCTCGCTGCCGCGCCTGCGGCAGATGCTGCCCGTGGCAGCCCTGCTGGGCTCGCTGCTGTCGCTCGGGCTCGCGGCGGTGCACCCCGCGTTTGCCTTGTTCGCCGTGGCCTATGTGCTCGCCTGCATCGCCTGGGGCGTTGCCATTGCCGCCGGACGCCGGCAAGCGTGCCTGGCGCTCGCCGGCGTTGCCGCCGTCGTCATGCACATGAGCTGGGCGACGGGCTTCCTGTCGCGACTGGCGCGAGCGTTGGCGCCCTCAGGCCGGCATGGCGGTCTCGGCCAGCCGCACCAGGTAGGAAACGCCGTAGGGGATCGCGGCATCGTCGAAGTTGTAGCCGGCGTTGTGCAGGGCCGCGCTGTTGCCGTTGCCGAGCAGGATGTAGGCCCCCGGCCGCCGGTCGAGCATGTGCGCGAAGTCCTCGGCCCCCATGAACGGGCGCATGTTGTCGATCACGTTCTGCGCACCCGCAACCTCGCGCGCGACGCCGCACGCGAACGCCGTCTTGGCCGGCTCGTTGACGGTCGCCGGCACCTCGCCTTCGAAGGCGACGCGCGCGGTGGCGCCGAAAAGCTTGGCCGTACCCTCGGCGATCTCGATCAGCCGCCCCTTCGCCGTCTTCGCTACCGGCTCCGACAGCGTGCGGATGGTGCCCGTCAGCGTGACCGTGTCGGGAATGACGTTGAAGGCATTGCCCGCCTGCAGCATGCACGTCGACACCACCACCGCCTCGGTCGGGTCGACGGTGCGCGAGGCAATGGTCTGCAGGCCCATGATGGTCTGCGCCGCAATGACCACCGGATCGATGCTCTCGTGCGGCCGGGCCGCATGCGCGCCTTTGCCGGTAATATCGATCGTGAACTTGCTCGCCGCCGCCAGCATCGGCCCCGGGCAGATGGCGAACGTGCCGACGGCCCGTCCCGGCCAGGTGTGCATGCCATAGACCTCCTGGATGCCGAAGCGCTCCAGCAGCCCGTCCTCCACCATCGCAAGACCGCCCGTCAGCCCTTCCTCGTTGGGCTGGAAGATCACCACCGCCGTGCCGTCGAAGTTGCGCGTCTCGGCGAGATACTTGGCCGCCCCCAGCACCATGGCCGTGTGGCCGTCATGCCCGCAGGCGTGCATCTTGCCCGGCGTCTTGGAGGCATAGGGCGCACCCGTCGTCTCATGGATCGGCAGCGCATCCATGTCGGCCCTGAGGCCGATGACCTTGCCCGAGGAGCCCAGTCGTCCCTTGATGACGCCGACGACGCCGGTCTTGCCGACGCCCGGCACCACCTCGTCGCAACCGAAGGCTTTGAGCTTCTCTGTCACGATGCCGGCCGTGCGCTCGACGTCGAAGCCGATCTCCGGATGCGCATGGAAGTCCTGACGCCACAGCGCGATTTCGTCCTGCATGGCAGCGACGCGGTTAACGATGGCCATGGGGTGTCCTCTGTGGGCTGCAGTCCTGGCGCGTACCCTAAACCGCCGTGTACAAAACGGAAGAGACCCGGCGGCAAGCTCGATCGGCCTCCGGGAGGCGTGCCGAGTTGGCGTGCAGGCGGTCGAAAACTGCGCCAAATCTAAGCTTTGACTCGCGTCGGGCAGAGTTGTGTAATCGCCGCTCGAGCGGCCTTCGCAAGCCGAGACGCAACAGCGACCGCCACATGCCAACTTCCAGTCAGGGGAGCCGATAATGGGCCATATACGACGAAGTATGCTTGCGATTGCAGCGGCAGCCGCTGCGGTCGGCCTCGCCTTGCCCGCGGTGGCGGAGACGACGCTGAAGTTCGTGCCCCACTCCGACCTCAAGATCGTCGATCCGATCTGGACCACGGCCTACATCAGCCGCAACCACGGCTACATGATCTACGACACGCTGTTCGCGATGGACGCGAAGGGCAAGATCCAGCCGCAGATGGTCGGCAAGTATGACAAGTCGGCAGACGGCCTCACCCACACGCTGACCTTGCGCGACGGCCTGCTCTGGCATGACGGCGCCCCGGTCACGGCCGAGGACTGCGTCGCTTCCATCAAGCGCTGGGGCGCCAAGGACGCCATGGGCCAGAAGCTCATGAGCTTCGTTGGCTCGCTCGAGGCCAAGGATGCCAAGACCATCGTCATCAAGCTGAAGTCGCCGACCGGCCTCGTCGAGCTGGCGCTCGGCAAGCCGTCGTCCAACGTGCCGTTCATGATGCCGAAGCGGGTGGCCGAGACCCCGCCAAACGAGCAGATCAAGGACTTCACCGGCTCGGGGCCGTTCGTGTTCGCCAAGGACGAATGGAAGCCGGGCTCCAAGATCGTCTACAAGAAATTCGACAAGTACGTACCTCGCTCCGAGCCGCCTTCGGGTCTTGCCGGCGGCAAGGTCGTCAAGGTCGACCGCGTCGAGTGGCTGCCCATTCGTGACCACCAGCAGGCCGTGAACGCGCTGCTGGCCGGCGAGATCGACATGATCGAGGCGCCGCCGCACGACCTCTACCCGCTCCTCAAGAAGGACAAGAGCGTCAAGTCCTTCAATTTCAATCCGGCCGGCAACCAGTTCACGTTCCGCTTCAACGTGCTCCACAAGCCCTTCGACAACCCGAAGATCCGCCAGGCCGTGCTTTATGCGCTCAACCAGGAGGACTTCGTGAAGGCGGTGGTCGGCAGCCCCGACTACTACAAGGTCTGCAAGGCGCTGTTCGTGTGCGGCATGCCGTTCGAGACGGACGCACACATGGAGGGCATGCTCGAGTCCAACATGAAGAAGGCGCGCGAGCTGCTGAAGGAAGCGGGCTACGACGGCACGCCGGTCGTGCTCATGCACTCGACCGACCTGGCCGTGTTGACCAACCTCGCCCCCGTCGCCAAGTCGCTGATGGAGAAGGCGGGCTTCAAGGTCGACATGCAGTCCATGGACTGGCAGACCCTGGTCGCGCGCCGCTCCAAGAAGGACCCGCCGGACAAGGGCGGCTGGAACGCCTTCATCACCTCGTGGACCGCTGGCGACCTGTTCAACCCCGTCGCCATGGCGTTCCTCAACTCGAGCTGCGACAAGGCGCTGTTCGGCTGGCCCTGCGACAAGCAGATCGAGGATCTGCGCGACCAGTTCGCCCGTGCCACGGACTCCACCAAGCAGCTCGAGATCGTCAAGGCGATCCAGGCGCGTTGGCGGGAATACCCGACCCACATCCATCTGGGCCAGTGGTACAGCCTCGAGTTCGTGCGCAACAACGTCGATGGGATGCTGCAGACCGCCGGCGTGCCGGTGCTGTGGAACATCGAGAAGAAATAGCTAGTGTGATGATCGAGAAGTCCGCTGCATCGCGTTCGGCTGGGTGCTGGGGCGGACTTCTCGATCTGAATCACACTAGTATCACTGATTGGGATCACTAATCTGCTAGTGTCCTTCAGATCGCGAAATTCGTTCCGAGCAAGCTGCGGACTGAGGCGAATTTCGCGATCAGGACACTAGCGATCGTGCGCGGCGCCGGGGCCAACCGCCCCGGCGCCGGAGCGACAACCGAGCACCCCGGCGATGAGCGCCTACATCCTTCGCCGCCTCGTTGCCACGCTGCCCGTCATGGCGATCGTGGCCGTGCTCGTCTTCCTGATGCTGCGCCTGAGCCCGGCGGACCCCGCCGCCATCATCGCCGGCGACTATGCCAACGACCAGCAAATCGCCGAGATCCGCCGCAAGCTGGGGCTCGACCAGCCCATAGCCAAGCAGTTCGTGATCTGGGTCGGCGGCATGCTGCAGGGCGATTTCGGCGAGTCCTTCTTCTACAAGAAGAAGGTGGCGGCGCTGATTGTCGACCGCCTCGAGCCGACGCTGTCGCTGTCGCTGCTCACGATCCTGCTCACGGTGATGATCGCCGTGCCGCTCGGCACGCTGGCGGCCTACAAGCAGGGAACCTGGGTCGACCGCCTGGTGATGGGCTTCTCCGTGATGGGATTCTCGGTGCCCGTGTTCGTGGTCGGCTATGTTCTCATCTACATATTCTCCGTGCAGCTCGATTGGTTTCCGGTGCAGGGCTACCACTACATCGGCGACGACCCCGTCGGCTGGCTCGTTCGCCTGATCCTGCCCGCGCTGACGCTTTCGATCGTGTTCGTCGCGCTGCTTGCGCGCATGACGCGCACGAGCGTGCTGGAGGTCCTGAACGAGGACTACATCCGCACCGCCCGCGCCAAGGGCCAGAGCGAGCTCAAGGTGCTCGTGCGCCATGCGCTGGCCAACGCCGCGGTGCCGATCCTGACCGTGATCGGCCTCACCTTCGCCACCCTGATCGGCGGCGTGGTGGTGACCGAATCCGTCTACACCCTGCCCGGCCTCGGCCTCCTCACCGTCGATGCGGTGCTGGCACGCGACTACCCCACCATCCAGGCCGTGATCCTGCTCTTCTCGCTCGCCTACGTGCTGGTCAACCTGTTCGTGGATCTCGCCTACACGCTGTTCGACCCGAGGATCCGCTACTGATGGCTCTTGCCGAAGCCGCACCGGTCCCGTCGCGTGCCTCTTCCCTGCGCCAGCTTGCGCGCAACAAGAGCGCCCTCTTCGGCGCGATCCTGGTGTCCGCCATGGTGCTCATGGCTCTACTGGCGCCACTGCTGGGGACCCGCGACCCCGCCGAGGTCAATCCCTCCGTACGCAACCAGGTGCCGGGCTTCGTGGCCACCATTCGCGATGACGAGGGTCGCAAGGTGCCCGTCGCCTACCGCTTCGGCACCGACAGCCTGGGTCGCGACATCTACAGCCGCGTCGTCTACGGCGCGCGCGTGTCGCTCATCGTCGGTGTGACGGTCTCCATCATCAGCATCACCGTTGGCCTCACCATCGGTCTCATCGCCGGCTACGTCCGCGCGCTGGACGGCGTCATCATGCGCTTCATGGACGGCCTGATGGCGATCCCCGCAATCCTGCTCGCCATCGGCCTGGTATCCGTGTTCCGCGCCGGCCTGCTGGCCGTGATCGTGGCCATCGTCGTGCCGGAGGTGCCGCGCGTGGTGCGCCTGGTGCGCGCGATCGTGCTGTCGATCCGCGAGGAGCCCTATGTGGAGGCGGCGATCACGGTGGGCACGCCGACGCCGCTGCTGATCGTGCGCCACGTGCTGCCCAACACGATCGCGCCGCTGATCGTGCAGGGAACCTTCGTGTGCGCGTCCGCCATCCTGATCGAGGCCATCTTGTCGTTCCTCGGCATCGGCATCCCGCCGGAGATCCCGACCTGGGGCAACATCATGGCCGAAGGACGGTCACTGTTCCGCATCTACCCCCACAACATCCTCTACCCGGGCGCCTTCCTGGCGGTCACCGTGCTGGCCGTGAACATGCTGGGTGACGGGCTGCGCGATGCGCTCGATCCGCGCTTCGCCAAGCGGGTGTGAGGGCCATGGACGACGCCAAACCCGTCCTCGACATCCAGCGCCTCACGGTGTCCCTGCCGGGCGGGGCCGACCGCGCCAATGCGGTGGAGGACGTCACCATCACGGTGGGCGCCGGCGAGATCGTGTGCGTCGTGGGCAAATCGGGCTCCGGCAAGAGCGTGACGGCACAGGCGGTGATGGGGCTGCTGCCGCGCGAGCTCAACGCCGCCGCCGGCTCGGTGCGGCTCGAGGGCGAAAACGTGCTGGCGGCAACGCCGGCGCGCCTGCGCGCGCTGCGCGGCACGCGCATGGCCATGATCTTCCAGGAGCCGATGACGGCGCTCAACCCGGTGATGACGGTGGGCGCGCAGATCGCCGAGGTGCTGGAGATCCACACCCCGCTGTCGGAGCCGGAGCGGCGCAAGCGCGTGCTGGAGGTGATGCGGGCGGTGCAGCTGCCCGAGCCCGAGCGCATGATCGACGTCTATCCGCACCAGATCTCCGGCGGCCAGCGCCAGCGCATCATGATCGCCGCGGCCCTGGTGCTCGACCCGGCGCTGCTGATCGCCGACGAGCCCACGACCGCGCTCGACGTCACGACCCAGGCGCAGATCCTCAAACTCGTCCGCGAGCTGCAGGAGCGGCGCGGCACCGGCGTGCTGTTCATCACCCACGACTTCGGCGTGGTGGCGGATATCGCCCACCGCGTGGTGGTGATGCAGGCGGGCCGCGTGGTCGAGGCGGGCACCCGCGAGGAGGTGCTGCGACGCCCGCGCGCGGACTACACGCGCATGCTCATTGCGGCGGTGCCGAGCCTGGACCCGCCGCAGCGCACGCCCAAGAGCGGCCCCATCGCGCTCGCCACGCACAAGCTCTCAAAGTCCTACGGCGGCGGGGGTTTCCTCTTTCGCTCCGGCCGCACCGTGCGCGCGGCAGAGAACGTCGATATCCAGGTGCGCCGCGGCGAGATGGTCGGCATCGTCGGCGAGTCGGGCTCGGGCAAGACCACCGTGGCGCGCTGCATCGCCCGCCTCGTGGAGCCCACCGCCGGATCGATCCGGATCGGCGACATCGACGTGGCGCGGCTGCCGGAGAGCCGGCTCAGGGCCCACCGCAAGCACGTGCAGATCGTGTTCCAGGATCCCTACCGCTCGCTCAACCCGCGGCGCACCGTCGGCGCCTCGATCATCGAGGGCCCGGTCAACTTCGGCATGAGCACGGACGAAGCCGACAAGCGGGCGCGCGAGCTCATGCGTCTCGTCGGCCTCTCGCCCGAGGCGCTCTCCCGCTATCCCCACCAGTTCTCAGGCGGCCAGCGCCAGCGCATCGCCATTGCCCGCGCGCTCGCCATGGAGCCGCAGCTCCTGATCACCGACGAGGCCGTCTCCGCGCTCGATGTCTCCGTGCAGGCGCAGGTGCTGGAGCTGCTTGACGATGTGCGCAGCCGCTTCGACCTCGCCATACTGTTCATTACGCACGACTTGAGGGTCGCCGCCCAGATCTGCGACCGCATCGCGGTCATGCAGCATGGCATCGTGGTCGAGCAGGGACCGACGGCGGAGGTGTTCGGCGCCCCGCAGCATCCCTACACGCGCGAGCTGTTCGAGGCGGCGCCGGGACGGCATGCCGAGTTCGGCCGCACCGCCGGTGCGGCGTAGCCCGCAGGCTTGCGCAGCCTTCAGCCGCTGGCGGTGCGATCTCCCTCTCCCATGACAGATAGCAAATGACGGATAGCGTTAACGCGCTCACAAGTCGCGGCACGCAAACCGAATGAAAAATTAGGCTACGGCGTAGCGTATCCCTTCAGAGATCTGCCGCAAAATGTTGCCCTTCGATCGAAGGAAGCGGAACATGCTGCAGCGCCTGCTCGACAACTTTTACGCACCCTCCGTGACCTCGAAGAGGCTGGCGCTCGGCGCGCTCGCCCTCGGCTGCATCGGCACCACATGGTTCGTGCACGCCACCGGCGGCGTGAAGTTCGCCACCCTGCACGTCATGTATCTGCCTGTCATCCTCGCCGGGCTGATGTTCGGGGCCGGCGGAGGCATAGCGACAGGTGCTGTTGGCGGACTTTTGCTCGGGCCCTACATGCCGCTCGACACCGTGACCGGCGAAGCGCAGGACCTGGGTAACTGGCTCTTTCGCATGGCCTTTTTCTCCCTGGTGGGCGGCATCGTGGGCGTCGGCGCCGGCACGCTGCGCAAGCAGCTGCAAGCCCTCGACTGGTTGAACGAGCACGACGCGCGGACGGGACTGCTCGATCGCACCGGTCTCTTGAACCTGCTACGGCAGGTCATCGAGCGCGACGGGGCGCGGCCTTTGCTGATCGTGGTGCAGATCAACAATCTGCTCGATATCCAGAACACTCTGGGCGTGACCTTCGGCGAGAAGCTACTCAGGCAGATCTGCGAGCGAGGACGCGCGCTGGTGCCGGCGGACGTGCCGATCGCGCTCATCCAACCGGACCGCCTCGCCCTCGTATTCCGGCACGGCCCCGAAACGCGACAGCAGCGCGCCGAGATCGAGGCGCGCGTTCACGATCCCTACCAGGTGGACGACGTGCCGGTGCATGTCGACTTCGCCTTCGGCGCCGCCGAGTTCCCCAAGCACGCGAGCACGGTCGAGGAGCTGCTGCAGAAAGCCAGCATCGCCATGCACACGGCCATCCTGCGCAAGCGGCCGTTCTACCTCTATGACAGCCGCAGCGACCTCACCAGCCGCGACAACCTGCTGCTGCTCGGGATGATCCCGGCCGCACTCGCCAACAAGGAGCTTGCGATCTGGCATCAGGCCAAATTCTCGCTCGCCACGGGCAGGGTGGCAGGCACCGAAGCCCTGCTGCGATGGGCACACCCGGCGCGCGGCCTGATCCCGCCCGGCAGTTTCATCCCGCAGGCCGAGGAATCGGCCCTGATCAACAATCTCACGCAGTGGGTCATCGGTGCCGGGCTGTCGGACAAGGCCGCGTGGGCGGCGCGCGGGCAATCGATGGGGATCGCGATCAACCTCTCGGTGCGCAATCTGCGCGACCGGGCGCTGCTCGACACGCTGCACGAGACCGTGTCGCGGCACGGCATAGACCCGCAAGAGGTGGAGCTCGAGATCACCGAGAGCGCGGTTATGGACGATTTCGAGTATTGCGGCGAGCTCATCTCGCGGCTCAGGGACCGCGGCTATCGCGTGTCCATCGACGACTTCGGCACCGGCCACTCCTCGCTCGCCTACCTGAAGAAGCTCCCGGTGTGCGCGCTCAAGATCGATCAGACCTTCGTGCGCAAGCTCGCGCACGACGCGAGCGACCAGAAGATCGTGCGCGCGATCCTAGACCTCGCCAGATCGCTCGATCTCGAAAGCGTCGCCGAAGGCGTCGAGGACGACGCGGCGCTCGCCCTGCTGCGGGACTGGGGATGCACCTATGCGCAAGGCTTCGGCCTGCACAAGCCCGCGCCGTACGACAGTCTGCTCGCGTGGCTGGAAGGAGGACGCCCAAGCCCGGTTCTCGGCGCGGCATCGGCTACGACCCATCCCCAGCCGACACCCTGCAACGTCGGGCGCGATTAAGCAGCCTCATTCGCTGCAGTTTCGCGCTCCGCCCGCAACAGTCGCTCGATGTCTTCGATCGGCCGGGGCGGGCTGAAGAAGTAGCCCTGCATCTCCGTGCAGCCTTCCTTGCGCACCCTTTCCAGCTGCTCCTTCGTCTCGACACCCTCGGCGGTCGTGGCCATGCCGAAGCCGGCCGCCATCGCCGTCACCGCGCGCACGATGTTGAGCGAGCCGGCCCCCTCGGCAATGTCCTTGACGAAGGAACGGTCGATCTTGATGCGGTCGAAGGGGAAACTGCGCAAGTAGCTCAGGCTGGAGTAGCCCGTGCCGAAATCGTCGAGCGCGATCTGCACGCCGAGCCCGCGCAGCTGGTGCAGGGTGGCAAGCGTCGACTCGTTGCTCTGCAGCAGGACCAACTCGGTGATCTCGAGCTCCAGGCGCTGCGGCGCTAGGCCGGAGACCGCGAGCGCGGAGAACACCGTCTCCACCAGATGGCGATTCTTGAACTGCACGGGCGAGAGGTTGACGGCGACCTTGACATGGTCGGGCCAGCGACTGGCGGCCGCGCACGCCTGGCGCAGCGTCCAGTCGCCGATCGGCACGATCAGGCCGGTCTCCTCCGCCAGCGGGATGAACTCGGCCGGCGAGACCATGCCGCGCTCGGGATGGCGCCAGCGCAACAGCGCTTCCATGCCGCTGATCTGGTCGTGCGCAAGATTGATCAGCGGCTGGTAGTAGAGCTCGAACTCGCCGTTGGCCAGCGCCTTGCGCAGGTCGAGCTGTAGCTTGCAGCGCGCCTGCATGTGGGCGTCCATGCCGGGCTCGAAGAAGCGGTGGATGCCGCGACCTTCGCTCTTGGCGCGGTGGAGCGCCAGGTCGGCGCTTTTCAGAAGCTGGTGAGGGTCGCTGCCGTCGGTCGGCGAGACCGCGATGCCGATACTGGCGCCGACGACGACCTGGTGCCCGTCGACCTCGAACGGCGCGTCGATTGCCTCGATGATGCGTGCGGCCAGCACCGTGGAGGCGACCGGCTGCTCACCGCATGTCTGCACGATGGCGAACTCGTCGCCGCCCGTACGCGCCACCACATCGTCCTCTCCGATGCACTTGCGCAGGCGTTCCGCGACCGTCTTGAGCAGCCCGTCGCCGCCCTGGTGACCCAGCGTGTCGTTGATGTCCTTGAAGCGGTCGAGATCGAGGCAGAGCACGGCGAGCGACCTGCCCTCGGCGGCGCTCTCCAACGCCCGCTCCAGCCGCTCGCGCAGCATCAGGCGGTTGGGCAGCTCGGTCAGCACGTCGTGATGCGCCATATGGGCGATGCGGGCCTCGATGCGGCGGTACTCCGTGATGTCCTCGTGGGTGGCCACCCACCCGCCGCCGACCATCGGCTGGTGCTTGACGGCAAGCACGCGCCCGTCGCTCAGCTCCTGGACCTTGGCCGCCTGCCGGTTCTCGACAATGGTCTTGCCGAGGTCGCGCACGTACTCCTCGGGCACATTGCCGGCGTGGAGGCCATTGGCGATGCGGGCCTCGACGATGCGGGCGAACGGCGTGCCGGGCTTGGCCAGCTCAGGCGTCATGCCGTACATGCGCATGTAGGGTGCGTTGCAAACGACCAGCCTGTGCTCGCGGTCGAACATGCACAGGCCCTGGGACATGTTGTTGAGCGCCGCGTCGAAGCGCAGGTTCTGCGTCTCGAGCTGCGCCTTCTGCTCCATCAGCTCGGCCCGGTTGGCCTGCAGCTGGCGCGCGGCGTTGTCGATCGCCGCCAGCGGCAGACGCCGGAAGCAGAAGTAGGCGACGAGCCCCAGGGCGAGGAAGATGGCGGCGATGTGGATCGTGCTGATGAGCACGTTGCGCGTCGTGACGGCGACGTAGAAGTGCCCCTCGAACTGCCGAGCGTGCACCGGCACGCTGGTCCTGAGCTCCGGCCACCCTGTCGGCTGGCCCTGGAACATGACCAGATTTTCCTTCGCGTCCGTGAGCCAGCTGGCGGCGACGACGCTGTGCGGCGTCCGAGTGGCATGCACGACGTTGACCAGCACCTGGTTGATCCAGTCGCCGCCACGCTCATGACTGAGCTGCACCTCGACGTTGCGCGCGCCCAGCATGGCCTGCTCGGCGGCGCGCTCTTGCAGTTGCAGCAATCCGACGGCCACGAACGCCGCCGGCGGCACGAAGACCGTGACACAGGTGACGATGAGGCCCAGCCGGCCGATGAGAACCCGCGGCTTGTCTATGCGCCCGGTCAGCCGCCGATTGGCGCGGCTCCAGGTCCGGCGCGATTTCGCCCACAGTAGTGCCATTCGCCTCGGCGCGCCCTGCCATGCGCGCGCGAGCAAAGACGATTTGTACATACGCGAAGCTCCCCACCAAGCGTCACGCACAGCGTAAAGAGCAATCATAAAAAAAATGGCAAATTCGATATTTCTCAAATATTTAAGATTGTGCTGCGCTGGCACGCACCGGCCCGTCGCGTGCAAAGAAAACATCATCGTGCGGCGGTGCGATCGCGGCCTACCCCACCGGGCAGGAATGCCCGAAATACGCTATGATGAGCGATCGGCCCGCCCCCGAAACGCGAGGAGAACCCCATGACCGTCATGACACCCAACGCCAAGGCGCACGAAGGCCTCGGCACGCTCGCCTCGCGCTATGTCGATGTCGCCTCCCTGCCGTGGGTGCCGACACGCTTCAAGGGCGTGGAGCTCAAGGTGCTGATGGAGGACAAGGAGACCGGGCTGCTGACGGCCTTGACCAGGTTCGCACCGGGCGCGGAGTTGCCCGACCATGAGCACGTGGAGCTGGAGCAGACCTATGTGCTCGAAGGCTCGCTCGAGGACGCGGAGGGTGTCGCGACCACGGGCAACTACGTGTGGCGCCCCGCCGGCAGCCGCCATGATGCGCGCTCCCCCAACGGCTGCATCGCGCTGTCCTTCTTCCTCAAGCCGAACAAGTTCTTCGACGCACCCTAGTGGAGCGGATTTGACATTCGCTACCCACCCAGCCGCATCCTCGCGAAGCGAATGTCAAATCCAAAGCTCCACTAGAACCCAATATTTGCTAGTGGTCCTTTAATTCCAACATTCGCACCAGAGCCCGCCGAGAAGGGAAGCGAATGTTGGAATGGACCACTAGGATCGAGAAGCACCCTCGCACCGAGACAGGTCACGCGCGTGCACGATCATTCACACGATGGCACGAGCCGGCGGGCGCTGCTTGGCGCAGGCCTTGCGGCCGGCGCCGCGACCTCCCTCCCGCGCCTGCTCTGGGCCGCCGCGCCCCACGTGAGCGAGGAGATGGCGGGTGCGGCGCGCGCCTGGCTGGCCGGGCTCGACCAGCGCCAACGGCATGAAGCGCAGCTCGATTGGAAGAGCCGGCTGCGGGAAAGCTGGCACTACGTTCCGCGCAGCCGCGCGGGCCTCGCCTTGCGCGCCATGAACACGAAACAGGCCTCGGCGGCGTGGGACCTGCTGGGCTCGCTGCTGAGTGCGCGCGGGCTCACCCAGGTCAAGGGCGCGCTCACGCTGGAGGGCGTCCTGGGCGAGCTGACTGGCAGCACCGGGTTTCGCGATCCCGGCAACTACGCCGTCGTGATCTTCGGCGATCCCGCCGGCACGGCGCCATGGGCGTGGCGCTTCGAAGGCCATCATCTGTCGATCAACGTGCTCGTCGCGCCGGGGCATGGTGTCGCCGTGACGCCGGTGTTCTTCGGCGCCAACCCGGCCAAGGTGCCCCAGCGCCACGGGCACGCCGGCTTCCGGCTTCTCGGCACGGAAGAGGACGAGGCCTTCACGCTGATCCAATCCTTCGAAGGTGCCGTTCGCACGCAGGCTGTCATCGCCGACCGGTCGCTGGGCGACATCGTCTCCGGGCCGGGGCGCGAGCTGTCGCTCGAGCACTACGAGGGCGTCGCGCTCGCGCGCCTCAACGATGCGCAGCGGGCGGGCGTCATGCGCATCCTCGAGCTTTATGCCGGCACCATGCGCGAGGAGATGGCCGCAACCGCGATGGCCAAGGTGCGCGAGGCGGGCGTCGAGGCGCTACATTTCGCCTGGGCCGGCAGCCCCGCCCGAGGCCGGCCGCACTATTTCCGTGTGCATGGGCCCACCGCGCTCGTCGAGTATGACAACACCCAGGACGGGGCCAACCACGTGCACTCGGTGTGGATCGATCCCCAGAGGCTGTTCGGCCGCGACCTCCTCAAGGCGCACTACCAGGGCGCGCACTAGAAAAGCGCAGGGCGGGTGCGCAATCCGCCTCGTTGCCGACTGGCGCTGGGGGCGCCTAGGCTATGGCGCTCGCTTCATCGTGAAAATCGGAGGTCCCGTGTCGGACATTCTGCCCCTGGACGCGCACGCCGTCGCCACGCTGGAGAAGGTGACCACGGCGACCATCACCACCATCCTGCTCAAGAAGGGCCTGCGCAATGTGTGGATGCGCGGCACGCGGCCGATCCGGCCGGGACAGCCGCGCAAGGTCGGCCGGGCCTTCACCCTGCGCTTCGTGCCAGCCAGAGAGGACCTGGCGACGCCGGAGAGCTGGTCCTCGCCCAAATCGACGCGCGCCGCCATCGAGGCCATGTCGCCGGGCGTGATTGCCGTGGCCGATGCCATGGGGCAGCGCGATGCCGGCATCTTCGGCGACATTCTGTGCGCCCGCATGGTGAAGCGGCAGGTCGCCGCCCTGGTGACGGACGGCGTCATGCGCGACATGGCAGGCGTGCTGGGGACGGGCTTGAGCGTATGGTGCGGCGGCGCGGCCGCGCCTCCCTCGGTTGCCGCGCTGACCTTCGTCGACTGGCAGCAGCCGATCGGCTGCGGCGGCGTAGCGGTGATGCCCAACGACGTCATCGTGGTCGACGAGGATGGCGCGGTGTGCATCCCGCACGCGCTGCTCGACGATGTCCTGTCGCTCGCCCCCGAGCAGGAACGGATGGAAGGCTGGATCATGCAGGAGGTCGACAAGGGCGCGGCGCTGCCCGGCCTCTACCCCATGAACGCCGAAACAAAACAGCGCTACGACGCCTGGGCGAAGAAGACGAAATAGCGTTTGTTGCCGCCCATCCCTCAACTGGGCTACCAATGGGCGCCGACAAATTTCGAACACGAGCCCCATTATGAGCGAACCGGTGAAGCTGCGCGTCAATGGCGTGGAGCACGTGGTCGACGCCGACCCCGCAACGCCGCTGCTGTCGGTGCTGCGCGGGCAGCTTGCCCTGATGGGCACGCACTTCGGCTGCGGCGCCAACGAATGCGGCGCCTGCAACGTCCTCCTCGACGGGCACGCGGTCGCGGCCTGCGACACGCCGCTGTGGGCCGCAACCGGCAAGGACGTCACAACCGTGGAGGGCCTCGGCACGCCCGAGCGGCCCCACCCGCTGCAGCGCGCCTTCATCGGCGAGCAGGCCATGCAGTGCGGCTACTGCATCTCGGGAATTCTCATCTCGGCGGCCGCGCTCCTGAAGAGCAATCCGGCGCCGACCGAGGTCGAGGTACGCGCCGCGCTCGATCGCAACCTGTGCCGGTGCGGCTCGCACAACCGCATCGTGCGCGCCGTCCTGCGTGCAGCCAAGGAGGGGGCGAGCACATGACCGGCGCCGGCTATCACATGGTCGATGCGCCCGGCGGAAAATTGCCGGGCAGCCTCGAGACCAATCCGCGGCTGTCGCAATGGCTGCGCTTCAATGCCGACGGCACCGTCACGGTCTCGCCCGGCAAGGTGGAGATCGGGCAGGGCATCCTGACGGCGCTCGCCCAGATCGCAGCCGAGGAGCTCGACGTCGATCTCTCCCGCGTGCGCATGGTGGCGGCGACCACGGCAGCGAGCCCGAACGAGGGCGTCACCTCCGGCAGCCTGTCGGTCGAGCAGTCCGGCTCGGCGCTGCGTTATGCCGGCGCGCAGGCGCGGGCGATCTATCTCGCCGCCGCCGCACAGCGGCTCGGCGTCCCGGCCGAGAGCCTCACGATAGAGGACGGCACGATTGTCGGGCCCGGCAATCTGCGCACCAGCTATTGGGAGCTGGCGGACGAGGCCTTGCTCGCGCGCGATGCCGCACCCGGCGCCACGCCCAAGGCCGTGTCGGCGCGGCGGCTGGTCGGCACGCCGGCGCAGCGGCTCGACATTCCCGACAAGGTGTTCGGCAGCCCGCGCTTCGTGCACGACCTTGCGCTGCCGGACATGCTGCATGGCCGCGTTCTGAGACCGCCGTCACCCGCCGCCAGACTCACCGACCTCGACGAGGCCCCAGCGCGATCCACCCCAGGCGTCGTGGCCGTGGTACGCGACGGCAGCTTCCTCGGCATTGTCGCCGAGACCGAGGAGGCGGCTGCCGCCGGGCACAAGGCGCTGCAGAAGGGTGCGCGCTGGTCTGAGGGCGAAGCGCTGCCGGACGAAACCGACCTGCGTGCCTGGATCAAGAGCCAGACGGTCGAGACCTTCCCGATCGGCGAGAAGGATGCGGGAAGCCCCGCGGCCAAGACGCGCACGGTCGCGCACTCCTACAGCCGGCCCTATATCGCGCACGCTTCGATGGCGCCCTCTCTGGCCATTGCCCGGTGGGACGACGGCGCCGTGCACATCTGGTCGCACAGCCAGGGCGTTTTCAATCTGCGCGCCGACCTCGCACTCACCTTGGACCTGCCGCCGGAGCGCATCGTCATCGAGCACGTGGAAGGCGCGGGCTGCTACGGCCACAACGGCGCCGACGATGTCGGGCTCGATGCCGCCCTGCTGGCGCGCGCCGTGCCGGGCCGGCCCCTGCGGCTGCAATGGTCGCGCGCCGACGAGCTTGCCTGGGCGCCGGTCGGTGCCGCGCAAGTCGTCGATCTGGAGGCCGATCTCGATGACAAGGGCGAGATCGCCGCGTGGCGCCACGACGTCTGGGGCAACGGCCACGTATCGCGTCCGGGCCGGGCCAACACACCGCGGCTGCTGGCCGCCCAGCATCTGGCCAAGCCCTTCCCGCCATATATCTCGGCGGACCCGCCGCTGGCCGGCGGTGGCGGGCTGCAGCGCAATGCCATCCCCCTTTACGACTTCCCGTCCTGGCGGGTCACCGGCCATCGGCTTCAGGTGATGCCGATCCGCACCTCGGCGCTGCGCACGCTCGGCGCCTTCGCCAACGTGTTCGCCATCGAGTCGTTCATGGACGAGCTGGCGGCTGAACGCGGCGAGGACCCGCTGGCCTTCCGCCTCCGTCACCTCTCCGATCCCAGGGCGCGCGCCGTGCTCGAGGCCGCGGCCAAGCGCGCGAACTGGAGCGGCTGGAAACGCCAAGACGGCAAAGGCCACGGCCTGGGCTATGCCCGCTACAAGAACTCGGGCGCCTATTGCGCGGTGGTGGCGGAGATCGAGGGCGACGCCGAGATCCGCGTGCGCCGGCTGGTGGTGGCCGCCGACGTCGGCGACGTGATCAATCCGGACGGCGTCGCCAACCAGTTCGAGGGCGGCGCCGTGCAGGCGACGAGCTGGACGCTGAAGGAGGCGGTGCGCTTCGATCGCGAGCGCATCACCAGCGACTCGTGGGAAGCCTATCCGATCCTGCGCTTCTCCGAGGTGCCAGCCGTCGAGGTCGAGATCATCGCGCGACCCGATCAAAAGTCGCTGGGAGCGGGCGAAGCCGCGCATGCGCCCACGGCGGCCGCCATCGGCAACGCCGTGTTCGACGCGCTGGGCGTGCGCGTGCGCGACCTGCCGATCACGCGCGACCGCATCGTCGCGGCCATGTCCTGAGGGAATCGCACCCATGAAGCTCGAGATCCTGAGCGGCGGTGCGGCGCAGGGGCTGGTCAACGCGCTGAGGGATCGGTTCAAGTCGGAAAGCGGCTGCGAGATTTCCGGCACCTTCAGTGCGGTCGGTGCCATGCGCGACAAGCTCACCGCCGGCGCGCCGGCGGACCTCGTGATCCTCACCTCGGCGCTGATTGCCGAGCTCACGCGGTCCGGCCACGTGACCGCAGGCTCCGCTGCCGACATCGGCATCGTGCGCACGGCCGTGGCGGTGCGCGCCGGCGATCCGGTGCCAGCGATCACGGATGCGGAGACCCTGCGCACGGCGCTCGTTGCTGCCGACGAGATCCACTTCGGCGACCCGCAGCGGGCGACCGCGAGCATCCATTTCGCCAAGGTGCTCGAGACCCTGGGCTTCACCGGTGCACTGGCGGACCGGCTGCGCACGCACCCCAACGGCACGACCGCCATGCGCGCGCTGGCGCAATCCACCGCGAAGCGGGCGATCGGCTGCACGCAGGTGACGGAGATCCTGAGCGTCCCAGGCATAGAGCTGGCGGGTGCGCTGCCCGCGCCGTTCGCGCTGGCGACGACCTATACCGCCGGCGTGTGCGCGCGCGCCAAGCTGCCGGCCGAGGCACGGCAGCTCGCCGCCCTGCTGACCAGCGATGCGACGCGTCGCCATCCGCGAGACGCGCCGGCTTCGAGGCGCCGCACTCGTAGCGTGGGGCTGCCTGCGGCGCACTTCCACTCAGCGGCACTTGCCCTGCAGGTAGGCCTCGAGCGAGCAATTCAATTTCGCGGAAGGCGGGTGCCGGTCATCGCTCGAGCCAAGGATCGTGACCGAGAGCAACAGCGCAGACCCCCCAACGATCAGCGCTGCCGCAGCGGCGCGCAGCCAAGTCGCTCGTTTGCTCCAGGGTGTTCGGCCGCGGTCCAGGTCTGACGGCTCGAGGTCCCCCGCCCAGAGCTCGGGCACATGGGCCGCCAGCTGCCACTTGTCGGCGCTCGGGTCCCAAACGCAGTCGTTGCGTGCAAGGTCTCCGCGCCGGGCAGCCTCGACCACGCCTTCGACGGTCAGAGGCCCGACGACTTTCCCATTTTGCGTGACGAACCAATCCATGAGGTACGCCCCCGGTCCCCGCCCGTGGGTCAACGCGCCCTCAAGCCCAGTGTAGCAGTGGCGGCTGCGGCAGAGTCGCCACAGCAACGGAAAATCTCCCGTTCTCCGGCGACCGGCATCCTCAGGAAAACCGCGGCAAGCTCCAAATGCGCCGGAAAACCTGCAGTCCACGGCCAAGCCGCCCGCCTTCGAAAAGGACCGTCGACCGGCGCGGTGCCTGGCGCGAGCGGCTAGGCCGCGAGGCCGAGGATCTGCCGCGCTTCGGCGGGCGTCGCCGGCCGGCGGCCGTAGGCCTTGGCCGCCTCGACAGCGAGTTGCACCAGCTCGGCATTGCTGGCGGCCAGGCGGTCCTTGCCGACCTTCATGTTGTCTTCCAGGCCCGTGCGCGTGTGCCCACCCAGCTCCGCGCACCACTTGTTGACCTCGAGCTGGAACCGGCCGGTGCCCAGAGCGGACCACGTGGCGTCCGGCGCAATCTCCCTGAGCTCGGAGACGAGAAACTCGAGCAGCTTGCGCCGCACCGGCAGCGCATTCACCACGCCCAGCACGAACTGCGCGTGCAACGGCGCCTTGATCAGGCCGCGCTTGGTGAGGTTGACGGCGTTGTAGAGCATCGCCACGTCGAACACCTCGATCTCGGGCTTGACCGAGTGCTTGAGCATCTCCTGGCACAGGTATTCCACGAACTGCGGGGCGTTCTCATAGATCGCCGTCGGGAAATTGCACGAGCCCGTGGCGAGCGAGGCCATGTCGGGCTTCAGGTAGAGCATGGCGCCGCGGTCCTCCTGCCTGCGTCCGCGCCCACCGGTCGAGAACTGGATGATCATGCCGGGGCAGTGCTTCTTCACGCCCTCCTGCACGCGCGCGAACTTCTCGGGGTCCGACGAGGAGGTCTCGTCCGGGTTGCGCACGTGCAGGTGCAAGAGCGCCGCGCCCGCCTCATAGGCTTGGTGCGCCGCCTCGATCTGCTCCTCTTGCGTGGTCGGCACGGCGGGGTTGTCCTTTTTGCGCGGCACCGAGCCCGTGATGGCCGCGGTGATGACGATGGGGGTCATGGGCAAGGGTCCTTGAGCGCTGTGTTGTTGGAAGGAAGGCCGACAAACGGTTCGACGCTAGCCGATACTTCCCGAGGCGGCGCCGCCAGGCAAGCTCGCATTGGCGCGCGCTCACGCCTGCGGGCGGCAGTAGGTCTCGCGCACGGCGAGCAGACAGAGGAACCCGCCGACGCAGCAGGCAATCAGCGACAGGAAGGCGAGCTGGTAGGCGCCCGTGTCGTAGACGCGCGCGCCGTGCGCGGTCTCGCCGTTCCAGGCGAGGTCGAGCAGGAAGCCGACGAGCGGCTGGAACAGCGCGCCGGCCCCCGTGACCATGGCGTTGCAGAAGCCGATCGCCGTGCCGCTCAAGCCCGACGAGTGGTTCTCCCGGGCGAGCGCAAAGGTCACGATCTGCGCCGAGCCGAAAAAGCCGATGAGGCCCGACAGCAACGCCAGCCCGGCCAGCGACAGGCCTGGAACGTAGACGACGGCGGCCAACGCACCGGTTTGCAGGACCAGGCCGAGCCGGGCCGGTATGCACCGGCGGCCGATGTAGTCGGAGAGCCAGCCGTAAAGCGGTGCCCCGATCGCCCACCCGACAAAGACGGCGGAGGTCACCGTGGCGGCGGTCGTGCGCGGCAAGTGGTACGCCGTCACGAGGAACGGCACCCCCCACAGACCGGCGAAACCTAGCAGCGGCGCCGACGTGCCGAGCCCGCCGAGCGAGATCAGCCAGGTCTGTCTGTGCCCCAACACCGTGCGGAGGCCCGACAGCGCGGCGAGCATGCCGCCGGATCCGTGCCAACGGTCGCGCACCGTCGCGAACGCGGCAAGCGCCAGCACCACGCCACCCACCGCGAGCAGCAGCGAGGCCGTGCGCCAGTCGGACGCCTCGACCGCGATGCGCAGCGGCGCCTGGCCGAAGACGCCGCCGACCATCCCCGCCGCCATGGCAAGCCCGAGAAGACGGCGAAGCGATCGGCGGGGAACCACTGGCCCGCCACCGCCATGGCACCGACCAGGCTGAAGGCGGCCGAAGCACCGATCAGGAAACGTCCCGCAATGGCAGCGGTCAGCGATTCGCCCGTGGCGAAGAGCACGCAGCCCCCCGCGCACACGAGCGCGGCACCCGTCATCAGCCGGCGCGGGCCGAAGCGATCGAGCAGCAGGCCGACCGGGATCTGCATGCCCGCATAGCCGTAGAAATACGCAGCCGACAGGTTGCCGAGCACGGCCGCGCCGACGGCGAAATCGCGCATCAGCTCCTCGACCATCACGCTGGGCGCCACGCGCAGCACCCAGGCGTAGAAGAAGAACATCGCCCCCGTCAGCCAGCCGAGAAGCGGCAGCAACCGGCGCTGATGCTGGTCCAGAGGCAGGGGCACGGCACGCATGCGTCGCTAGTCTCCGGGGGAGGGCGGCCTCGGGCAGAGGAGAGCACGGCGATGGCGCCCCGCCGCGCGAGCCGGCAGGATTAACTGCTTTTTGCCGCGCTGTCGCCACGTCCCTGCTGTGTTCTGCGGGCCCCGCGGCCCTGCCCGGCGCTCCGCGCAGTACGGCCAATCGACTGTTCAAAAACACTTGAGACGGCCTTTGTCAGATGCGCGAAGCATGCCACTTTGTTCAAAGCCTTACAGGCCCATCGGCACGCGCCGCCGCGGAGCCTCTCGACAGCTCTGGCAGGTACCCGGGAGTAACGATGTCGACCAAAGCGGTCTTCGCATCCGCGTTCGTCGCGTTCGCGTGCGCAGCATTGCTGTGGAGTGGGTTGCCGACGCCGGCCGTGGGCCAGGACGCGACGCCAACCAAGTCCGCACGCGCGCTGGACCTGGACGCGGAGCCTTCGGCGGATGGGGCCCCCGACCCGTTGACGCCGCCCGAGGTCGTCGGACCACCGCCCGCCGCACCCGGAACTCCAGCGGCACCCGCCGACGCGGCGGCGGCAGAGACCGCAGATCCGATCGTGGCGCTCGTGCGCGAACGGCTCGCGGCAGCGGCTGAAGGAACCAAGGGCAGCGAGCGCGAGGACCACGACGGCCTCGTCGCCCACTACGGGCACGCCAATCAACCGATCTGGACCAGCAAGGATGGCTTCACGCCGCGCGCCACCGCCGCCATGGACGAGATCCGCAAGGCCGACGATTGGGGACTGAAGGCATCGGCTTTCGAGCTGCCGACGCTCGCGGCCCAGCCGACCACGGAGGCCCTGGCCGAAGCCGAGATCAAGCTCGGGGTCGCGGTGCTCAAGTATGCGCGATACGCGCGCGGGGGACGGGTCGCGCCGTCGTCCGTGAGCCGCCTGTTCGATCAGAAGCCGGTGATCTACGACCCCGCGTCGGTGCTGTCCGCCGTGGCGGCAACGCACGCGACCGACGCATACCTGCGCGACCTGCATCCCAAGCACCCGCAGTTCGAGCGCCTGCGCCAGGCGCTGCTGGCGATCCGGAAAGGACAGAACGGGGACGAGGCCCCGCCGGCGGTGCGGGTGCCTGACGGCCCCGTGATCCGCGCCGGCGAGGATCACCCCCAGGTGGCCCTCGTGCGCCAGCGGCTGTCGGTCGCCGCGCCGGCGGACGGCCGGGAGACCGTCTACGACGCTGCGCTGGTCGACGCGGTCAAGACCTATCAGAGCCAGCACGGTCTCGCCCCCGACGGCATCATCGGCAGCAACACGCGCGCGGCGCTCAATGGCACCAAGGTGCAGCCGTCGCGCGCCGATGCCGAGCAGCGGCTGATCGTCAACATGGAGCGCTGGCGTTGGATGCCGGACAAGCTGGGCGCCATCTACGTCTGGGACAGCGTTCCGGACCAGATGACCTCACTCGTGCAGGACGGCAAGGTGATCCTTTCGGAGAAGATTGTCGTCGGCAAGATGAGCTCTCCCACGCCGATCTTCTCGGCCAACATGCAGTTCATCATCTTCCACCCCTCCTGGGGCGTGCCGCCCGGCATGAAAGCCAACGAGCTGTGGCCGCAGCTGCGCGAGACAAGCGGCAGCTGGCTGTTCGGCCCCACCGCCTCCTCCGTGTTGAGAGCGCATGGCCTGCAGGTCAGCCATGCCGGCCGCCCGATCGACCCCGACTCGGTGAACTGGTCGAGCACCGACATCCGCCAGTTCGATTTTACCCAGCCGCCGGGCCCCACAAACGTGCTCGGCATCGTCAAGTTCCGCTTCCCCAACAAGCACGACGTCTACATGCACGACACGCCGGAGCGGCATCTCTTCGGCGGTGCCACCCGCGCCTTCAGCCACGGCTGCATGCGCGTGCAGAACCCCGTGCGGCTGGCCGAGGCGCTGCTCGCCGCCGACAAGGGCTGGTCGTCGGGCAAGGTGGCCGAGTACGTGCGGCACGGCGGCGAGATCAAGCTCGACCACCCCATCCCGGTGCACATCACCTACTTCACGGCAACCGTCGACGATGCCGGCAAGGTCTCCTACCACGACGACATCTACGGCCTCGATCGGCGCGCGGCCTCCGCGCTCGAGGGCCGCGCGGTCAACCTGGCGGTGACCTCGGCCGAGCCCTCTCGGCCGTCGCGGCGGCGGGCCGCGTCGCGGCGCAAGCGGCCACCTCAGCCTTCCCCGTCCAACTTCGACCCGTTCAAGGCCATCTTCGGCAACTAGCGCGGTTCCGTTTCAAGCCGCCCGCGACACGCACATCGTGACGCGGGCAACCGCTGGCTGCCCGCAATTCCTCGCAGCGCGAGGCTTTCGCGCCACATAAATGCTCAAGCGGAGACGATACGGGGAGTCCGCTACATCGTTGATTTTACAGCCTTTTAATTGGCCAGAGACCTGATCGCAGCCGCATAGAGACCGCCGGGACATGCAGTGATCATCCGCCAATACCTTCAGTCGGCCACAAGGCCTCGGCACCATTGCGCGTGGTGAGCCGCCGTCTCGCTCGGCCCGGGGTATGGGGGGTTGAGGTCATGGAGACGAAGACATGCGCGTATTGCGTACGGGGATCATCTTACTAGCAGCAGCGGCAATCGTCGGGTTGGCAGGCACGGTGGCGATGGCGGACGGATCGTCCGCGCGACACCCGTCGTGGCCGGCCGACTACGGCAAGCCCTCGATCTGGCAGGGTGTTTACGGCGGGGTGCACATCGGCGGCGTCGATACGGGCGATGACGATAGCATGATCGGCGGCGTGCAGCTCGGCTACAACTGGCAGGCTGGTGCCATCGTGTATGGCGTGGAAGCCGACATGTCGCTCTCGGACGCCGACAATGTCGACTGGCTGGTGTCGGCGCGCGGCCGCGTCGGCTATCTCATCCTGCCGAACCTCCTGCTCTACGGCACGGCGGGGCTCGGGATCGTGAACGATCGCGACACCGATACCGGCTTCGCCTATGGAGTGGGCGTCGAGGGCAGGCTCAACAGCACGACATCGGCCCGGCTCGAATACCTGGCATTCACCAGTGAGACCGCGCACGGCGACGACGTCAGCGTCATCCGCGCCGGCTTGAACATCAAGCTCGGCCGCTAACTCGCCCCCCGCGCCCAGGCACTTAAGAGCCAAGCGCGGCGGCAAGCTCCTCCAGCGCGCGGCGGGCGAACGCACGCATGTTCGCCTGCCGGTCCGCGCTGCCGGTCCTCAGCGTCACGACCCGCTCGGCGGGCCCGGCAATGGCGATACAGCTGTGGCCGGCGGGGTCGCCGTAGCGGTTGCCCGAGGGACCGCTGGCTCCGGTCTCGGCGAGACCCCAGGTGGCGCCGTGCCGCTCGCGCACCGCCGCCGCCCCCAGAGCCGCATATGGCTCGCTCGACGAGCGCATCTTCCTCTCGCGCATGGCCTCGTCGGTGATGCCGAGCAGCGCCTGCCGGGCCTGGCGCGTGTAGACCACGGCGCCGCCGAGAAAATAGGCCGACGCTCCGGGCACGCTGAGGAGCGCGGCCGAGATGAGGCCGCCCGTCGAGGACTCGGAGACGGCGATGGTCTCGCCGCGCTCCTTGAGACGGGCGCCAATGTCAGCCGCCAGGTCGGTCAGGCTTTGCATGGTCGATTCCCTTGGGGCCCAATCCGAGGGAGAGGGCGCTCACCCTCGGGGCGATCCCCCAAGCGTAGGCATGCGCGCACGTGACGGCAAGCCGCGCGGCGTCAGTTGCCTTCCAGGTGCGGCAGCGGGTCGACCGGCTTGGCGCCCTGGCGCAGCTCGAAGTGCAGCTGCGGCTGATCGACGGTGCCGGTGCGGCCGGCCTTGGCGATCACCTGGCCGCGGCGGACCACGTCGTTGCGCTTGACCAGCAGCCGCTCGGCATGGGCGTAGGCGGATACCCAGCCGTTGTCGTGGCGGATCAGCACGAGATTGCCGTAGCCCTTGAGCTCGTTGCCGGCGTAGGCGACCTTGCCGCCCTCCACCGCATGGATTTCGGTCCCTTGGGGCACGGCGAGATTGATGCCGTCGTTGTGGGTGCCGTCGGGCCGCTTGCCATAGCCGGAGATGACCCGGCCCCTGACCGGCCAGCGGAACTTGCCGGAGCTCAAGTCGGCCGGACTCGCATCGGTCGCCCGGTTGTGCAGCTTTGCCTCGCGCCGGTTCACGTGGCGATCATCATCGCCATCGTCGCGCGCATTGATGACCCGCGAGCGGGTCGGCGGTGCCACCGACGAGGTCGGCACGTAGCGCGGTGCCTGGGCCGTATGGGTCGTCTGCGCGCGGCCGGGAATGCGCAGCACCGTTCCGACCTGGAGCTTGTTGGGCTCGGTGATGGCGTTGGTGCGCTGCAGCTCGTCCATCGCCACCTTGTACTGGCGGGCAATGCCGTAGAGCAACTCGCCGGCCCTGACGACGTGCTCTCCGTCCGAGTCGCGGGGCGACGCTGCGGGAGCGGAAGCCGCCGGCGGCGGCGCTTCGGCTGCGGGCGCGCGCGCGATATGGCGCACGTTTCTGGCACCTGCCGGCAGCGTAAGCCGCTGTCCCGGATGCAGCGAGCTGCCGTTCCTCAAGCCGTTGAGCTCGATCAGCGCGGCAATCGACACGCGGTGGCGCCTCGAAAGCAGGTAGAGCGTATCGCCCGGCTGCACGACGATCGTCTGCCCGGCCTGAGCACCGGCGACTTGCACCCGGTCGATGTGCCGGGCCGTAAAGCGGTCCGTGACGGGGGCGGTTGCTACCCTCGGCGGCGGATCGGCATAGTCTCGCGCATAGGTGTCGCGCGGATAACCTCTGCCGTCGTCGTATCCCGGCCCTGGCGCCGGGCCGGAGTTCCGTCCTCACTGTGACGCGCGGCGGAGGCGGCACGCTCGCGGGCTGATCGTAGCTCTGGTAGGTGCGCGGCAGCGGCTGGGGCGGCGGCGCCAGCGAGCCCGTCGTGGGTGCACCAGCACCGCTGTTGGTCAGGGCGAAAGCGGGAAAGTCGAACCGTGTGACGTCGGCACTGCAACCGCCGGCCGATACGGTCACGACAATGGCCAAACCTCGTGCCAAATGGCGACGGGTCAGGACAGTCTGTATGCACTTGTTACTCAACATCGGGCACCTCGCACTCCCACGGCCATTAACCTCGAATAGGTTAAGAAACGCTTAACCGGGCGTGGGACCCTCGTTGGGTGGCCCGAGGCGAAGGCGCTGCGTGCGCGCGCCCCGCGTCGTTCCCCGTGGTGCCGGTCTAGGCCGCGAATGTGAGGGCTTCGCGGCCAAGTCGGGGCAGGATCGCGGCTAACGATGTCGTGGCTAGCAATGGGTTATTGCGCGCAGCGAACAGGGAATGGGAAAAGGGAATGTTCCTACTGCCTACTGCCTACTGCCTATTTCAACGCCTTCGTCAGCGCCTCGATCATGCCGCGATGCGTGAGGTCGAGGAGGAGCGGCGTGACGGAGACGTAGCCCGAATAGACCGCCCACAGATCGGTGCCCTCTTGCGCCGATGACCGGCGCCGCTCGAACGCCAGCCAGTAGTAGGGATTGCCCCAGGTGTCGTGCCGCTCGTCGATGGCGAGCAGGCCCGGATCGCGCCGGCCCTGCCGGGTGACGGCGACGCCCGCGACCTCACCGGGCTCGCAATCGGGAAAGTTGACGTTGAAGAGGCTCGGCGGCGCCCAGTCGAGTGCCAGCAGCTTGGCGATCAGCGCCGGCGCGTGCGCGAGCGCCGTTTGCCACTTCAGGCTCTTGTTGCGGTCGAGCCCGTAGGCCTGCGACAGCGCAATCGACCGGATGCCGAGCGTGGTCCCCTCGAAGGCGCCCGCGATCGTGCCCGAGTACGTGACATCCTCGGCCATGTTGGCGCCGCGGTTGATGCCCGACAGCACGAGATCGGGCAGCTTGTCCTTCAGCACATGGCGCACGCCCATGATGACGCTGTCGGTGGGCGTGCCGCGCACGGCGAACGCGCGCTCGTCGACCTGGCGCATGCGCAGCGGCTCGTGCAGCGAGAGCGAATGGCTGGCGCCGGACTGGTTGGTCTCGGGCGCCACCACCCACACGTCCTGGCTGAATTCGCCCGCGATCTGGCGCAGCGCGTGCAGGCCGGGCGAGTCGATGCCGTCATCGTTGGTGAGGAGGATTCGCATGGCCGCACTCTAGCATCGGCGGCTGTCCTGCAACCGCGCCATGTGCGCACATCACCGCAAGAACCCTGATAGAGGCTTGCAAGACAGCCCCGCGATCCGCCACCTTCTCGTCACGAGTCGGCGCCCCACGTACTTTGCCACGGTCGAGGACATTCACGCACCCAGATGCAAAAAGCTGTCATCTACACGACAAGGTTCTGCCCCTACTGCCACATGGCCAAGCGCCTGCTGAGCGGCAAGGGCGCGCCCTTCGAGGAAATCGACGTGACCGGCGACCGGGCCGCGCGCGAGGCGCTCAGCGCCAAGGCCGGCGGGCGGGCGACCGTGCCGCAGATCTGGATCGGCGACACCCACGTCGGCGGCTTCGACGACCTCTCCGCGCTCGACCGTGCGGGCCGCCTCGACGCCCTGCTGGCGGAGTAACTCCCTCTCCCCGCGCTACGCTGTCCTCGCCGCTTGCCCCATCAGCGCGGGGAGAGGGTCGGGGTGAGGGGCAGCCGCATATGCCGGAGCAAGCATCTGCCCCTAACCCTCTCCCCATCGTGAAGAACGATGGGGAGAGGGAACCTCACACCTTCTCGATGCGTGTGAGCCCACCCATGTAGGGCACCAGCGCGTCGGGGATGGCGACGGAGCCGTCAGCCTGCTGATAGTTCTCCAGGATGGCGACCAGCGTGCGCCCGACCGCGAGGCCGGAGCCGTTCAGCGTGTGCACGAAGCGGTTCTCTTTCGCGCCCTTCGGCCTATAGCGCGCATTCATGCGCCGCGCCTGGAAGTCGCCGCACACGGAGCACGAGGAGATCTCGCGGTAGGTGTTCTGACCGGGGAGCCACACCTCGATGTCGTAGGTCTTGCGCGACGCAAACCCCATGTCGCCGGAGCACAGCAGCATGGTGCGATAGGCGAGCCCGAGCCGTTTCAGCACCTCCTCGGCGCACGCCGTCATGCGCTCGTGCTCGGCCGCGCTCTGCTCCGGCGTGGTAATCGACACCAGCTCCACCTTGGAGAACTGATGCTGGCGGATCATGCCGCGCGTATCCTTGCCCGCCGCGCCGGCCTCCGCCCGGAAGCACGGCGTGTAGGCCGTCACCCGCATCGGCAGCTCGTCCTCGCTCCGGATCGACTCGCGCACAAGGTTCGTCAGCGGCACCTCCGCCGTCGGAATGAGCCACAGCCTTGAGGTTTGACCGGTAATTTCCTCGTACAGCCCCCCAAGCTCATCCGCGCTCATCTTCTGAGCGTTGAGCAAACTCGAAATGGCCTCGTCGGTGGTCATGTCTCTGCCAGCAAGCTTGCGATGTTCCTCTTGCACAAAAGGAAGCCGCTCCACGGCTTGGGAGAAAACGCGGTCCATCAGTACTCTGAATTGCATATTGGGGACCTCAAACTGGTCATCTTCAAACTTCGGCAGCTGCGCCGTGCCGTACATTACGTCGTCGCGCACCAGATACGGCGGCACGATCTCCGTATAGCCCCCCAACCCATCCTTCTCCGGCGCCGTATGCAGATCGAGCATGAACGCCGCCAGCGCCCGCTCCATCCGCGCCAGCATGCCCTTCAGCACCACGAACCGCGCGCCGGACAGCTTCGCCGCGGTCTCGAAGTCCATCAGCCCGAGCGCCTCGCCGATCTCGAAGTGCTCCTTGGGCTTGTTGATGCCGGCGAGCAGCGGCGGCTCCCCGACGCGGCGCACCTCCGTGTTGCCCGTCTCGTCGGCGCCGACCGGCACATCCTCCGCCGGCAGATTGGGGATCACGGACAGCGCATCGTGCAGCCTCTTGTCGGCCTCGCGCTCCTCCTTCTCGCCGGACTCCAGCGCGTCCTTCAGCGCCGCCACCTCGGCCATTAGCGTCTGCGCCTTGGCCTCGTCCTTGGCGCCCTTCGCCTTGCCGATCTCCTTGGATGCCGCGTTGCGCCGCGCCTGCGCCTCCTGCAGCCGCGTAATCACTTTGCGCCGCGCTTCGTCGAGCGCGATCAGCTCGGCCGAGAATTTCACCTCGCCGCCAGGTTTGATCCCGCGCTTGCCGAGCCCCGCATCGAACGCCGCCGCGTTGTCGCGTATCCACTTGATATCGAACACGTCGCTTGCCTCTTGCTCGACGTCACCCCCGAGGCTGTCATCCCGGCCAAGCGCGAAGCGCGCGAGCCGGGACCCAGGGGCAAGGGACTGCGCGCACTGTCTGCGGCCCCTGGGTCCCGGATATTCGCTAGCGCGAATTCCGGGATGACAACGCGGCCACGGTCGACTTGGGGCGTGCTATACGAGATAATCGCTAATCGAGGAAGATCACCAATTGGCGACCAATCCGAAGCGCAGTGCCGAGCGACGCCCGACGCATCCGGGCGCGTTCCTGCGCGAGATCGTTCTGCCTGCGATCCGGGCCAGCAAGGTCGAGATCGCAACAGCGCTCGGCGTGTCGCGCCAGACGCTCTACGACATCCTGGCCGAGAAGCAGCCCGTGACCCCTGCCATGGCGGTCAGGCTCGGCGTCGTCTTCGACACCTCGTCGGCATCGTGGCTCAAGATGCAGACCGCCCACGACCTGTGGCATGCGGAGCGCGAGATCGACACTTCCAAGCTCCACCCTCTGCCCAAGGCCGGCTGACGCTCACTGCGCGCCGCGTGACACGCGACACGAATAGCAACCTCACCACGCGCCGCGTGCGCATCTCCCCTCCCCCTTGCCCTCGGGCGATCTCTGGGCAGGGCGACCGTGTGGAGAGCCCGAGGGCATGCAGGGAGGGGTTGGGGGTGGGGGTAGCCCAGGAATGCCGAGTGCGCGGCTTCACCCCACCCGGCTCGGCGCGCGAAGGGCGCGCCGATCCACCCTCCCCGTCAAGGGGAGGGTGAGCACGCAGCGCAGCTGAGCGTCAATCCGAGTCCGCCTGCTGCGCCGCCGCGGCCTCGCGCTCCAGGCGCGCCTTCTCCACCCGCGCCACGGCGAAGATCGCGCCCTCGTAGAGCAGGATGGTGGGCAGCGCCATGGAGATCATGCTGAAGGGATCGGGCGGCGACAGCACGCCGGCGGCGGCCGTGATGGCGACGATGGCGTAGCGGCGGAAGTCCCTCAGCTGCTGTGCGCCGATGATGCCGGCCTGCGCCAGCAAGGTCAGCACCACGGGCAGCTGGAACATGACGCCGAAGCCGATGATCAGCGTCATGATCAGCGACAGATACTCGCTCACCCGCGCCAGATGATGGATCTCCACCTGCCCGCCCGTCTGCTCCATCGACAGGAAGAACCGCATGGCGAGCGGCATGACGATGAAATAGACGACCGTCGCGCCGGCCAAGAACAGGGCGAAAGTGGCAAGCAGATAAGGGCGGAAGGCCTGGCGCTCGTTCCGGTAGAGTCCCGGCGCCACGAACTTGTAGACCTGCAGCGCGATCACCGGAAAGGCGAGGAACACGGCGCCGAACAGCGCCAGCTTCAGCTTGGTGAAGAAGAACTCCTGCGGCGCGGTATAGATCATCTCGATCTTTTGGTGCGTGCCGCGCGCCCACACGTAGGGCAGGACCAGCAGATTGTAGATGTCGGTGGCGAAGGCGAAGCAGATGATGAAGCCGATGCCGATGCCGATCAGCGCGTAGATCAGGCGCTGGCGCAGCTCGATCAGGTGGTCGAGCAACGGCGCCTTCGACGCCTCGATCTCGTCATGACCCTCGGGCGGCGAAGAAACGGTCTCCTGCACGGGTCAGGCTCCGCTCTTCTGCGTCTCGGCGGGCGTGCGCGTCTCATCCGGCGCCGCGGCCGCCGGCTCCGAGGCATGGGCCGCGCCGTTGAGCGGCGCCGTGGTGCCGCCCGCCCCGCCCGTCGAGGCCGCCGGCAAAGCCTCGGGGCTTGGAGCCGGCTGGTCGGCGGGCTTGTCGTGCCCTTCCACCGCCGCATCCACGTCGAATTGCGCGTCGGTGACCTCCTTGTTCACTGCCTGCTCGACCTCGGAGAAGCTCGATTGGGTCTCCGAGCCGATGTTCTCGACGTTCTTCTTCAATTCATCGAGCTCGGAATTGCGGATCGCCTCCTCGAACTGCGCGCGGAAGTCGGCCGCGTGGCGCCTGATGATGCCCACGTATTTGCCGATCGTGCGCAGCAGCGCCGGCAGATCCTTGGGGCCGATGACGAGCAGCGCCACGACGGCCAGAATCAACAGCTTGCTGGAGGTGACGTCGAACATCAGCTCAACCTAGAGCAAGATCGTTTCTGATCGAAGCGCTTTGCTTTGATCATGGAACGTGAATCTTGCTCTCAACATATTGGGTAGAGCAGGATTCACGCTTCGGCCGATACGTTGCGATCGAGGCAAGACGGTTCCATCCGAAGCGATCCTGCTCTAGTGGCGCGAAACGGGGCCGACCATGTGCCACGCCGGAGACGACCCCCAGCGCCCGGAAGCCGCCGGAACTCTGAACTCAGGCCTTGGAGCTCCACCCGGACTTGCTGGCCTCGGCCGGCTCGCCAGGCTTAGTGTCGGCATCCAGGGCTTTCGGCGGCTCCTCCTTCTTGGCGATCTCGTCGTCCTCCGCCATGCCCTTCTTGAAGCTCTTGATGCCCTTGGCCACGTCGCCCATGATCGAGGAGATCTTGCCGCTGCCGCCGAACAGCAGCATGGCCACGGCCAGGAAAATGAGCCAGTGCCAGATGCTCAAGCCACCCATTTCGCCTCGCTCCTTCCGCAGCAAGGATGCTGCATCTCATGGCAGGCACTATCGCAGAAAGGGCATTGAGGGGCAAGTTTGCCACACCGATTTGGCTACTTTCTAAATCCTTGAATTCAGGCGTTTTCCGCCCTGTTCCCGGCAGCGGCAAAGTGGCCGTCGGCGGATGCCTCTGCCGGAAACACGAGCACGCTCTCGGGGTCGACGGCAAGCGACACCTCCGAGCCCCGCTCGGGCACCTCCCACTCGCGCACAAGCGTCACCAGCGGCCGCTCGAAGCCCTCGGCCGCGATCTCGATCGCCGCCAGGTCGCCCAGGAACCGTACGTGCAGCACGCGCCCCGCCAGGCCCTCCCCGGCCCGGCCCAGCCTGATGGCGCGGCGGCGGATGCACACAATAGCGGGATCGCCCTCCGCGAGGTCCGGCACCACGAACGTCCCGATCGGCGTGCGCACGGCCCCGCCTTCGACGGTGAGCGGGATCTCGTTGATCTCGGAGAAGAGCCGCGCCACGAACAGGTCGGCGGGGTTGCGGTAGAGCTCCTCGGCCTTGCCGGCCTGCACCAGCCGGCCGCCCCGCATCACGGCCACCCGGTCGCCGAGCCGGATCGCCTCGGCCGGCGCGTGCGTGACGATCAGGCAGGTGGCGCGCGTCTCGCGCAGCAGCTGCAGCGTCTCCTCCTGCATCCGTTCTCTCAGCAGCACGTCGAGGCCCGAGAACGGCTCGTCCATCAGCATGACCGCGGGCCGCGGCACGATTGCCCGCGCCAGCGCCACGCGCTGCTGCTCGCCGCCCGACAGGATATGCGGGTACTCGCCGGCATAGCGCTCCAGGCCCACGCGCGCGAGCGCGGCCATCGCCTCGCGGCGCGCATCTTCCCTGGGCAGCGACTTGAGGCCGAAGGCGACGTTGTCGAGGATGGAAAGATGGGGGAAGAGCGCGAAGTCCTGGAACATCAGCCCGACGTTGCGCTTCTCGGGCGGCACGAAGCGGTCGGGGCCGGCGACCTCCTGGTCATTGATGAGTACGCGGCCGGCGGTCGGCTTCTCGATGCCGGCTGCCACCCTGAGCAGCGTGGTCTTGCCGCTGCCCGAAGGCCCCAGCAGGCACACGACCTCGGCCGGCGCGATGTCGAGCGAGAAGCCGGCGAGCGCCGCCGCCTCGCCGTAGCGCCGCTCCACCCGGTCGAAAGTGAGACGCGCGGCGATGGTCGCGGCGGCCCTGCCGGCACGCGGACGGGCCACGCCGTTGATGACGGACCGATAGGCCTTGACCTTGTCGACGAGCTTCACGCGCTGATCCCGGGCCACCGCCGCTCCGCGGCCGTGCCTGCCACATCTGAAACCGCAGGGCAATCGAACCGCGCTCGATAGCTCAAGCGTGAATGCACGCCACCGTATGGCCAGGCGCCAGCTCGCGCGAGGCGGGCACGCCCTTGCGGCAGTCCTCGGTCGCGAGCGGGCAGCGGGGGTGGAACACGCACCCCTTGGGCGGATTGAGGGGGCTCGGCAGCTCGCCCTTGATGATGGTGCGCGGCCTGGTGCGCTCGATCACCGGATCGGGAACCGGCGCGGCGGCGAGCAGGGCCTGCGTATAGGGGTGCTTGGGATTGGCGAACAGCTCCTCGGCCGGCGCGTACTCGACGATGCGCCCCAGATACATGACGGCGACCTTGCTCGAGATATGGCGCACCACCGCCAGGTCGTGGGCAATGAAGAGAAAGGTGAGGCCGAGGCGCTGCTGCAGCTCCTCGAGCAGGTTGATCACCTGGCCCTGGATCGACACGTCGAGCGCCGAGACGGCCTCGTCGCAGACGATGACGCGCGGGTTGACGGCGAGCGCCCTGGCGATGCCGACGCGCTGTCGCTGGCCGCCGGAGAGCTCGTGGGGATAGCGCATCGCCATGTAGGGGAAGAGGCCGACCACCTGCAGCAGCTCCGCCACGCGGTCGTGGATCTGCGCCTTCGGCAGGATGCCGTGCACGCTGATCGGCTCGCCGATGATCTGGCCGACCGTCATGCGCGGGTTGAGGGATGAGTAGGGGTCCTGGAAGATGACCTGCATCTTCTTGCGCACGTCGATCATGCCGTCGCGGTCGAGCGTGCCGAGGTCGACGCCCTCGAAGCGGATCTCTCCGCCGGTCGGCTCGTCGAGGCGCAGCACCAGCCGGCCCAAGGTCGACTTGCCGCATCCCGACTCGCCCACGAGACCCAGCGTCTCCCCGGGCCTGATGTCGATCGTCACGTCGTCGACGGCGCGCACCAGCTTGGCCTGCCGGAAGATCCCGCCGCCCACGGGGAAATACTTCTTGGCATGCGCGATATCGAGAATTGGCGCGGCGTCGCGGCCTTCGCTCTCCATCTTGGCGGAGCTTGCCGCGCGCTCCTGCAGCGGGTCGAGCGCCTCGATCTCGGACACGCGATGGCAGGCCGCCACGTGGCCCGGCTCGCCCTCGATATAGGGCGGCTCCTCGAGGCACTTGTCGATGGCAAAGCGGCAGCGCGGGCGGAAGCGGCAACCCGACGGCGGCGCAAGCAGGTTGGGCGGCGCACCGTCGATGGTGGCAAGCTTGGCGCTGCGCCCGCGATCGAGCCGCGGCACGGCGGTGAGCAGCCCGCGCGCGTAAGGATGCAGCGGCCGCGTGAACACGCGCTCGGCGGTGCCGCTCTCGACCATGCGCGCCGCGTACATGACGTTCACGCGGTCGGCGTAGCGGGCGACGATGCCCAGGTTGTGGGTGATCAGCACGACGGCCACATTCAGCCGGCGGGAGAGGTCCTTCATCAGCTCCAGGATCTGCGCCTGGATGGTGACGTCGAGCGCCGTGGTGGGCTCGTCCGCGATCAGGAGCTTGGGGTTGCAGGCAAGGCCGATGGCGATCATCACGCGCTGGCGCATGCCGCCCGACAGCTGATGCGGATACTGCGCCAGGCGGCTCTCGGGATCGGTGATGCCGACCAGCGTCAGCAGCTCGATGGCGCGCGCGCGCGCCGCCGCGTGGTCCATCTTGAGATGGATGAAGAGCGGCTCCATGATCTGCAGCCCGATCTTCAGGACCGGGTTCAAGGAGGTCATCGGCTCCTGGAAGATCATGGCGATCTCGCGCCCGCGGATGCGGCGCATCTCCTCGCCGGAAAGGGAGAGAAGATCGCGGCCGCCGAAGCGGACCGAGCCGCGCGTGGTGGCGGTGTTGGCGAGCAGGCGCATGACGGCGAGCGCCGACACCGACTTGCCGGAGCCCGACTCGCCGACGATGGCCACCATCTCGCCGGGACTGACGGAGTAGCTCAGGCCCTCCACCGCCTGCACGGTGCCGTGCGAGGTCGAGAAGCGCACGTTGAGGTCACTGATCTCGATCAGGGGCTCGGCGGCCCGGCCGACCCCTGGTGCCGCATGCGAATACGCCTGTCCTGCGAGGCGCGAGACGACCTCGTTATTCACCCCTGAACTCCTCCCTAGCGGGCAACCACGCCGGCCTATTGCGACGGTTGTTATCGGCCGGCATCAAGCACTTGGTATACCAGATGATTGCTAACCCGCAAAGGCGAGGCGGGGCAAGAGGTTGCGTAAGTCGTTGTCCGATCTTGGCTTACGGCGCCGGTGCCACCACGACGCCTGGGCAATGCCCCTGCCGGCGGGGCACGGATGGCTTCCCACGCACCCGATCCGCTATGATGTGCCGGTTGAAGATATGGGAGCGCCTCAAATGCCCGACAGCATCATGTACCACGACGGCAATCGGCAGCTGCAGGACGCCTTCGACAGCCGCCGCATCTCAGACCGCCTCGAGGAAAAGCTCACGCGCACATCTTTCACGCCCGACGACAAGGCGTTCATCGAGAGCGCCATCTACTTCTTCATCGCCACCGCCGATGCCGACGGCCGCCCCGATTGCTCGTTCAAGGGCGGCGCACCGGGCTTCGTGCGGATCACGGCGCCCGACGAGGTCGCCTTCCCCGACTACGACGGCAACGGCATGTTCAAGAGCCTCGGCAATATCCTGGTGAACCCGAACGTCGGCCTGCTGTTCATCGACCTGCATCAGAAGCCGAAGCGGCTGCGCGTGAACGGCACGGCGCTGGTCTCGCGCGAGGACCCGCTGCTCGCGCACACCGTCGGCGCCCAGCTCATCGTGCGCGTGAAGGCGCGCGCCATCTTTCCCAACTGCCCGCGCTATATCCCCAAGCTCCAGCTCGGCGAGCCGTCCGAGTACGTGCCGCAGCCCGGCCACGATCCGGTCGAGCCGGCGTGGAAAGCCTTCGACGCCTTCAAGGACGCCATCCACCCCCGCCATCCGACCTTCCGGGTAAGGCGAACGAGGGACGCGAGGACGGCGGCTAGGGTGGGGTGAAGATGCGAGGACGCTCCAAGTTCTTTACCCCCACCCCCGACCCCTCCCCGCAAGGGGGAGGGAGCACGCGCGGGCCGCTTGCGAGTCAACCTTCAGCGAAATTGGGTACTAGCCGCACGGCACAAGCACCTCTCATAAGCGGACGCAATCGTTGCGCCGTCGCGAACGCCAGCCGCGGCGACGCAATTCGGCTCCCAGGCACTGCCGCAAGGAGGGCACTCGATCTTCGCGCCCACATCCCCGCGTTGCTGATCCTGTACTCGGATCGCTCCACCTTCATTCTGAGCGCGTGGCACTGATCAATTCTCCCCGATGGTAACAACGCCATCACCCAATGCATCGCCCATCAAGAGCCAACGCTCGACATATCTAGCGAATCGTTTCATATGCGCCACACTCATCGGATGCACCCGATGCGCGCAGCTACGCCCAAACGCATGCGTTTCGGCCTCTGCGTGTGCATGTCGCCCGAATGCTGGCAAGAATCCGCTTCCACGCGAGCGCAAATCGCGGTAGGCGCCCTCTTTCTATGAGAGGGTCCAATGTCGGACGAACAACAATCACAAAATGAGCCGCGTCCGTGGGGCAGGCTCTTTGGCCTTCCCAAGCGCGCCATTGGGGCTCTAACGGCAGTCGCCTTTTGCCTCTTCCCTCAGCTCTACCAGATCCCGCTCGCCATGCTTCGTGACGGACTGGTGAAGTACGGCGGTGACATAGTAAAGAGTGGCTTGCAGCAAAGAGAACCAAGCCTCCACCGAGCGATATCGAGACGGGATCAATCAAAAAGCCATCTGGCCCGATGCCCCGAGACTGGCCCGCCGACGTAAGCCGGCCGCACCCTCCAAGATGAACTTGAGGTAGCGAATGTCGCCTCACAGGCCAAAGCCATGTCGCCGCTAGCTTGCGAGTTCAAAATTGGGTCATGACTTGCCGCACCGGCAAGGTTGGACTGACGTCTCTTGTACCCCCTGATAGCTGCCGAAATTGCTGCACCGCCGAGGCTTCCAGCCGCCGTGCCGCCAAGCATCCAGCCGAGCACCGGACGCGACGGATTGGTCTCGTTCGGACCCCGGCCGCAGGTGCGGCCTCAGCCGCCGAGGAACAGGCGGCCGACGTTGGGGTTGGCGAGCAGCTCGCTGCCCGTGCCGGCGATCGCCACCTCGCCGGAGACCAGCACGTAGCCGATGTCGGCGAACTCCAGCCCCTTCTTGGCGTTCTGCTCGACCATGATGATGGTCTTGCCCTCGACGTGCTGCAGATCGTGCAGGATCTCGAACACCATGTTGATGAAGCGCGGCTCCAGCCCGATGGACGGCTCGTCGACCAGCAGCACCTCGGGCTCCATCACGAGCCCGCGCGAGATCTCGAGCAGGCGGCGCTCGCCGCCGGAGAGCACCTTGGCCTGGTGCTTGCGGCGCGCGGCCAGCCGCGGGTACTTGTCGAACACCTTCTCGGCCGCCCGTTTCGCCTTGGCCGGGTCCCCCATCAGGTAGCCGCCCATCCACAGGTTCTCCTCCACGGTCATGCCGGGAAAGACGGACTTGTCCTGCAGGATGTAGGCGATGCCGGCCTCTTTCAGCTTCTGCTCCGGCGACAACCTGGTGATGTCCCTCGCATCCTGGCCCGGAGCCGATCGTGATGCGGCCGGAGAAGACGTCGTTGAAGCCGAAGACGGCGTGCAGCACCGTCGACTTGCCGGCGCCGTTGGGGCCGATCAGGCACAGCGACTGCCTGCGGCCGACCCTCAGATTGAAGTTCGGCAGCACCTGCAGACGGCCGTAGCCCGCGCGCAGGTTGTCGATGCTGAGGTAGGGCGCGCCGCCGGCCAGCGCGTCGAGCTGCGCCACCGACACCGGCTCGGCGATGGCCGAGACCTGGCGCGTGACCTCGTCGACCGAGATGGCGGGCGCGACGTCGCCGAGGCCGTAGCCGCTGGTGCGTCCCAACCTGGACTTGTCTGCTGCGGGCGAAGCCATGTTCTGCTCAGGCTTGTCCGACGGCATCAATGCGCCCCCAGATAGGCATCGATGACGTTCTGGTCGTTTTGAATCTCATCCGGCGTGCCCGCGGCCAACAGCTCGCCATGCGCCAGGCAGTAGATCTTGTGCGCCATGTTCATGATCACGCGCATGTTGTGCTCGATGACGAGGAGCGTGATGCCGAACTGCTCGTTGGCCCTGCGCAGCCGGTCGATCAGGCCGTTGATGAGGGTGGGGTTGATGCCGGCGGTCGGCTCGTCGAGCAGCAGGACGGTCGGCTCGTTCATCAGCGCCATGGCGAACTCGAGCAGGCGCTGCTGGCCGAAGGAGAGGTTGCCGGCGCGCAGGAAGCGCTTCTCGTAGAGGCCGACGAAATCCAACAGATGATCGGCGCGCTCCACGTCCTCGCGGCCGTAGCTGCCGAACATGTCCCAGAAGCCGGCTCTGCGGTGCGGGATGGAGATCAGCATGTTGTCGACGCAGTTCATCTTCCCGTAGATGCGCGTCTGCTGGAAGGTCCGCAGCAGGCCGAGGCGGGCGATCTGCTGCACGCGCAGCCTGGAGATCTCCCGGCCGTCGAGGCGGATCGATCCGGAATCGATCGGGTGATAGCCGACGATCGAGTTGAACAGCGTCGTCTTGCCGGACCCGTTGGGGCCGATCAGCCCGGTGATGGCGCCCCTCTCGACCTCGATCGAGATATCCCGGTTGGCGATGACGCCGCCGAACGTCTTGGTGACGTGCTGGACCTCGATGATCGGCCGTTTCATTCCGCAGCCCTCACCGGCGTTTCCGCATCGTCCTTGCGATCGACACGGATGCCGAACCACTCGGGCTTCTTCTCCATCATCCAGCCGGCGATGCCCTGCTCGAAGTAGACGACGATGATGATGATGAGCAGCCCCAGCGCCACCCATTGCCACCCCAGCAGGTAGGTCCAGGTGACCTCCTTGATGACGTGGAAGATCACCGCGCCGATGATGGGCCCCCAGATGGTGCCCTTGCCGCCGAGCAGCACCATGAGCACCATGAAGATGCCGAAGGTGACGGTCGGGTAGGCCACCTCGCGCGGCTCGATGAAGCCGATCATGTTGCCGAAGATGGCGCCGGCGATGCCCAGGAAGAAGGCGGACACCGACCACGCCACCGCCTTGTAGCGCGTGGTGTGGAGGCCCATCCCCTCGGCCTTTTCCTCATCGTCCCGGATGGCGTTGATGGCGAGGCCGAAGCGGGTGGTATAAAGCCACTTCAAGAACGCGAAGGTGCCGACGACCAGCGCCAGGTTCAGGTAATAGTAGCTGAGCTTGGCGATCAGGGGGTCGCCGGGGAAGGTCGGCATGACGATGCCGCTGCCGCCGCCGACCCAGTCCCACGTGGTGATGATCTCGGCGGCCGCGATCGCCACGCCCAGGGTGCCGATGGCGAAATAGGGCCCGCGCAGCCCGAGCACGATCCAGCCGAAGCCGACAGCCAGGGCCGAGCACACGATGCCGGCGGCGACGATGCCGACGCCCATGCCGATGAAATACTGCGCGTGCGTGAAGACCTCCTTCACCTGGCCGTCAGGCGCCGTATAGAGGCCGACGTCGGTCCAAAGGCCGATCTGCAGCACGGCACTGATGTACATGCCGGAGCCGAAGAAGAAGATGTTGCCGAGCGAGTTGTAGCCCATCTGGCCGCCCACCAGGTCCCAGGTGAGGGCGAAGGTGATCATCAGGCACAGCACCGTCATCTGGCTGGCATAGGCGGGAAACACCAGCGGTGCCGCCACCGCGACCGCCAGCAGAGCGACATAGCCGACCCATCTGAGGCCGACCTGCTCGCCCAGAGGGCGTGCGCCCGCTTCTACCGAGACGTCTGGATGCGTATCGTGGACGCTCATTGCACCGCCTGTCTGAGCCGGGTCTGCTGGATTTGCCGTATGATCAGGACCAGCAGCAGCAGCAGCACGATAATGGCTTGCTGGTACTGCGCGCCAAGCACGAAGCCGCCGTACTGCTCGATCACGCCCATGCCGAGGCCGACGGCGATCACGCCGGGCAGGTTGCCGAGGCCGGCGGCCGTGACGATCACGAAGCAGCGGATCGAGTAGACGATGCCGAAGAAGGGCTGGATCACCCAGATCATCGCAATCAGCGCGCCGGCGGCGCCGCAGATGGCGGCATTGAGCGAAAACGTGAAGGCGTAGACCTTCTCGGTGTCGATGCCGAGCACGCGAGCGGCGCGCGCATCCTGGGAAGTGGCGCGTATGGCCTGGCCCATCCGGGTCTTCTTCATGAACAGGACGACGCCGCCCGCCAGCACGGCCGCCATCGCCAACCCGATGACCTTGACGATCGGCAGCGTGACCGCGCCGTCGAACAGCTGCCAGGACTCGAAGCCCGCATCCGCCGTGCGCGTTTCCGGGCCGAACACGATGTTGAGTGACTGCTGCAGGAAGATCGCCAGGCCGAAGGTCGCCAGCAGCGAGGTGAAGAGGTCGCGCTTGATCACCTTCTTGATCACGAGGTGAAAGACGATCCAGCCGAACAATCCCAAGATGACGAAGGCCAGCGGCACGCCCAGCAATGGGTTCACGCCCTTGTCCCACAGGAACCAGGACGTGTATCCGCCCATCATCACGAAATCGCCCTGCGCCAGGTTCTTCACGCTCATGACGCCCCACACGAGCGCCAGGCCGTAGGCCGCCAACGCGAACACCGCCCCGATCATCAGACCATCGATGATGAGCGCCAGATTGAAGACCGGCGCCTGTACCAGGATGTTCAGGTTATCGATGAAATGCATGGCGGGCCCTTCAAGAAAATCCTGCCGGCGAGGTCAGCGCAGATACAAATGCGGGAGAGACGGCTGAAGCCGCCTCTCCCCGTCTCGTCTCCGCACACGTTGTCCTAGCGCACCTTGCGCGGATACTCCAGCTTGCCGGTGGCGTACTTGAGCGGCGCCACCACGACGTATTTCTTGTCCTGGATCTGGCGCAGCACCATCGGTTTGCCGACGTTGTTGCCCTCGGGCTTGAACTTGATCTGCCCGTAGAACGTCAATGTGTCGGTCGCCGCCAGGGCATCACGCAGCTTGTCCTTGTCCAACGACTTGGCGCGCTCGAAGGCGTCCTTGAAAACGAGGATCGCAGCCGAGGCCTGGGCCGTTTGATAGGGAACGATCTTGTAGGCCGGGTGAGCGGCCTTGAAGGCTTTGTCGTAGTCCGCGGCCGAACCCATGATCGCGTCCTTGTAGGTCAGCGTCTCGGCCCACTGGGTCGGGCAGAGGAACCCGTCGGAGACCCCCGGAAAGTCGCTGGTCACCTTGGCGGACTCGCAGTGCGTCATGCCGATCAGCGGCACGTCGATCTTCATCTCGCCGATCTGCCGGGTCGCCGTCACCGCACCCTTCTCGTGGCCGGAGACGATCAGCACGTCCGGCTTGAGGGCCTTGATCTTGGTAAGCGTCGGGCTGATGTCGCTGAGGTCACGCGGCATCTTGTCGTCGATGACCGCCTTCATATTGTGCTTCTTCATCTCGTCGACCACGCCGGCCCTGACGTCGAGAGAGAACGGATCGCTCTCGAACACCATCGCCACCTTCACGTCGGACGGCTTCTTGCCGGCTTTCTCGGCCAGCTCGGCCGCCAGCGTGATGGCCGAGGCCAGGTACTGCTCGGAGGTCGACAGCACGGCGAAGATGTGCTTGTAGCCCTTGTTGAACAGCGAGCGCGATGCGCCTTCCGCCTCGACCATCGGGATCTTGTATTTCTCGGCCACCGGCGCGATCGCCACGGTCAGGCCCGAGCTGTACGGGCCCAGCATGTACTGCACCTTGTCCTGGCTGATCAGGCGCTCGGCGAGCTGGGCGCCGCGAGCCGGCGTCGACTCGTCATCGTAGTAGAGGACCTTGAAGTTGTAGCACTTGCCGCCGACCTTGACGCCGCCGGCTTCCGCGACCTTCTTGATGGCGTACTCGTAGCCGTCCTGCGTATTCTTGCCGTTGGCGGAATACTTGCCCGTCAGGGACAGTGCGGCACCGAGCTTGATCTCGCCGCAGTCCATGGCCAAGCTCGGCTGCGCCGCCAAACTCGAAGCGGCCAGCACTGCGCCTGCAATCCAACGTTTCTGCATCTGGTACCTTCCTGTGTTTGACTCGCGTGCCGTCCCGCTCCGCGAACGCACGTCCTCCCTTGGGTCGCCAAATTCGGAGCCTTGCCCACAATCTAGCGGGAACCGCGCAGCAATCAACCCATTGCGGGCGCTCTCGCCTTCCGCCCGCGCAACACGACTTCCCAGAGATTAACGTACGACGCCCTGCCGGTATGCCATGCCGGTGCCTCAATCTTTGGCACGCTCCACGTAGGAGCCGTCCTCGGTCATGACGACGATGCGTGTGCCGGCGGAGATGTGCGGCGGCACCATCACGCGCAGGCCGTTGGAGAGCACGGCCGGCTTGTAGGAGGACGACGCGGTCTGGCCCTTGACCACCGGGTCGGCCTCGACCACCTCGAGGGTCACACGCTGCGGTAGCTCGGTCGAGATCGGCACGCCGTCGTGCAGGCTGATGCTGACGGGCATGTTCTCCTGCAAATAAACCGATTGGTCGCCGAGGATGTCCTTGGGAACCGCGATTTGCTCGAAGGTCTCGGGCTCCATGAAGTTGAAGCCCATGTCGTCTTCGTAAAGATAGTTGTAGGTCTTGTCCTCGAGGTAGGCGCGCTCCACCTGATCGGTGGTGCGATAGCGCTCGGTGATCTTCACGCCGTCCTGGATGCGCCGCATGTCGAGATGGGTGACGGGCGTGCCCTTGCCCGGGTGGATGTTCTCGGCCTTCAAGACCACGCACAGCCTGCCGCCGACCTCGAGCACGTTGCCTTTGCGCACCGAGCTTGCGATAACCTTAACCATCGATCCTCCGCGGAAAACCCTGCGCCGACAGGCCCTACGCGCGCCGGACGACGGCAGGCTCGGCAAGCCAGTTGGCGCTTTCTACAGGCCTTTCCCGGTAGCGCCAAGGAGCAACTCCGCCGTTGCCGAAAGAGCTTGAGCCGCGCCCCTGGTGGCACCCCGACACGCACGCCGACCGGCGGCCGTTCCTGGCGGCGCGCGGCCGCATCAAGGCGGCGCTGCGGCACTGGTTCGGGGCCCAAGGCTTCGTCGAGGTGGAGACGGCGGCGCTGCAGGTATCGCCCGGCAACGAGGCGCATCTGCATGCTTTTGCCACAGAGCTGATCGCCCCCGACGGCGCACGCCGACCGCTCTATCTCGCCACCTCGCCGGAGTTCGCCTGCAAGAAGCTGCTGGCCGCGGGCGAGGAGAAGATCTTCACGTTCGCGCCCGCCTTCCGCAACCGCGAGCGCGGCGCCCTGCATCATCCCACCTTCACGATGCTCGAGTGGTACCGCGCGCGCGAGCCCTACGAGCAGGTGATGGAGGACTGCGGCGCAATCCTGCGCGTCGCCGCCGAGGCGGCAGGCACCACCCGCCTCGAGTTCCGCGGGCACACCGCCGACCCGAACCTTGCACCCGCGCGCATCACGGTCGCCGAAGCCTTCGCGCGCTGGCCCGGCATCGATCTGCTTGCCACACTGCCCGCCGCCGTGCCCCCCTCTCCCCGCGCAGCGCCGACTCTCCCTCATACGCCATCAGCGCGGGGAGAGGGTCGGGGTGAGGGGCAGATGCAAACTCCGGCGCCGGAGCAAGGTCCTGCCCCTCACCCTAACCCTCTCCCCACCGAAGAGTGGGGAGAGGGGATTCCCGCGGCGCCGGATCGCGACGCGCTGGCCGAAGCGGCAAATCGTGCCGGCATCCGCACCGAGCCCGACGACACGTGGGGCGACGTGTTCTCCCGCGTGCTGGTGGCGCGCATCGAGCCGGCCCTTGCCGAGCTTGGAGCGATGCTCCTCACCGAGTACCCGGCGTGCGCGGCAGCGCTGGCGCGTCGCAAGCCGTCCGACGCCCGCGTGGCCGAGCGCTTCGAGCTCCATGCGTGCGGCGTGGAGCTCGCGAACGCTTACGGCGAGGAAACAGATCCGGCCGACCTGCGCCGCCGCCTCGAGGCGGAGATGGCGGAGAAGGAACGCATCTGGGGCGAGCGCTATCCGATCGACGAGGACTTTCTTGCTGCGCTCGCCCTCATGCCACCAGCGAGCGGCGCCGCGCTCGGCTTCGATCGCCTGGTGATGCTGGCGACCGGCGCCGCGCGCATCGAGCAGGTGCTATGGACGCCGGCTCTCAGAAGGGTAGGGATTGTCATCCCGGCCGGAGCGCGCTAGCGCGGAGAGCCGGGACCACCGGGGCCGCAATCGCCGCCACCGTCCTGAGCTAGTCGAAGGACGGCTGTAACATGGGTCAGTGGCCGCGCAGTTCGACAAGCTCACTGCCGGGGATACCTCGTTGCTCGCGGACAGGCGAAATTCCGGGATGACAGTGGGCGAACACGTGAAGCAAGCAACGAGGACGCTGCGGACGATTGCTGAGCTGGCCGAAGCCGGGCTCGTGCCGGCCGGCGAGGCGCAGGCGCTGGAACGCATCGGCGCACGCTACGCGGTGGCGATCACGCCCGAGATGCTGGCGCTGATCGACCGCACCGATCCGGCCGACCCGATCGCGCGGCAGTTCGTGCCCGACGTACGCGAGCTGGAGCAGCGCCCCGAGGAGTTGCCGGACCCGATCGGCGACGAGCGCTTCGCGCCCGTGCCGGGCGTGGTGCACCGCTATCGCGACCGCGTGCTCTTGAAGCTCACGCACGTCTGCCCGGTCTACTGCCGGTTCTGCTTCCGCCGCGAGACGGTGGGACCGGGCGGGCCGCCCGCGCTCTCCGGTGCGGCGCTCGCTACGGCCGTAGCCTACATCGCCGCCAATCCCGCGATCTGGGAGGTGATCCTGACCGGCGGCGACCCGTTCATGCTGTCGCCCCGCCGCATCGCCGACGTGACGCAGCGGCTCGCCGCCGTGCCTCATGTCAAAGTCTTGCGCTGGCACACGCGCGTGCCGGTCGCCGATCCCGAGCGCGTCACGCCCGAGCTGATCGGCGCGCTCACCTCATCGGAGAAGACGGTCTATGTCGCCGTGCACGCCAACCACGCGCGCGAGCTGACGCAAGAAGCGCGCGCGGCCTGCGCCCGTCTCGCCCAAGCCGGCATTCCGCTCGTCAGCCAGACGGTGCTGCTCAGAGGCATCAACGACGACGCGGAGACACTCGCGCAACTGATGCGCGCCTTCCTCGAGGCCCGCATCAAGCCCTACTACCTGCACCATCCCGACCTCGCCCCCGGAACCGGGCATTTCCGCCTGTCGATCACTGAGGGCCAGGCGATCATGGGTCAACTTCGCGGTCGCCTTTCGGGGCTGGCGCAGCCGACCTACGTGCTCGACATCCCCGGCGGCCACGGCAAGGTGCCCATCGGCCCGGGCTACGTCGACGCGGACGGCCCGTCAATCGCGGACCCCAGCGGCAACCTGCACGCCTATCCGAAGCGCGGGTGACGGGCGCATCCCCTCTCCCCGCTTTTCAGTGGGGAGAGGGTTAGGGTGAGGGGCAGAAGCTTACGCCAACCCCGTGCTGAGCCCGGTCGAAGCACGGCTGGTCGCCTACGACCCGTCCTTCGACAAGCTCAGGACGGCGTTGGTGTGTGTGGACGAAGCTGCAGTCCGTAGCGCCGCATGGTCGGCGCTACGGGTTTGCGTCACTCCGCCGGCAGAGGGCGCGGCACGGCGAGCACCGTCTCGTGGCCCGGCACTGGATGGCGCGGCACGAAGAACGCGCAGGTGAGCGAGATGCTCGCCACGCACGCCCCGAGCCAGAAGATGATGGCCGGGTCGATCATGCCGAGCGCGCCGAAGGTCACCGGCACGGCCACCGCGGCGATGTGGTTGATGGTGAACGCGACCGAGGTGGTGGCCGCCATGTCGGCGGGGTCGGCGATCTTCTGGAAATACGTGCGCTGCGCCAGGGTGAGCGTGAAGAACACGCCGTCGATGACGAACAGCGCGCCCGCCACCAGCGCGCTCCCCGTCGTCGCGTAGCCCGCGAACACGACGATCAGCACGATGTTCTCGAGCATGATGGTGCGGCGCTCGCCCACACGCATGACGAGCCGGCCGAGCCGCGGCGCAAGGGCGACGTTGGCCGCGGTGGTGACGAGCATCAAGGTCGCCATGTCGGCCACGCTGTAGCCGAACCTCTTGACCAGCAGAAAGCCGCCGAAGGCGATGAACAGCTGGCGCCTGGCACCGGTCACGAAGGTCAGCATGTAGTAGAGCCAGTAGCGGCCGCGCACCACGATGCTCTTCTTCTGCGGCACGGGGCCGTCGAAGCGGCCGAACACGGCGAAGGCGGCGACGCTCAGCACCATGCAGGCAACGCCCGACACCAGGAACAGCTGCTCGTAGGCGTGCCAGCCGGCCCACCAGGCAATGGCAAGCCCGCCGTAGGCCACGAACTGCGCCGCCGCGCCCGCCGCGGTGATGGTGCCGATGAGGCGCGGCGCCTCGGCCTTGGGCAGCAGCTGCAGTTGCAGCGAGACGTTCATGGTCTCGAAGTAGTGGAAGCCCATCGACATGATGAAGGTGGTGATCAGCACGCCGGTGAGCGTGGGGAAGTAGCCGGTGAGCGCCACGCCCAGGCCCAGCACGAAGAGCGCGACGTAGGCGAGCGTCTGCTCGCGCACGGCGATCAGCCAGAAGACGGCGGTGAAGGCGAGAAAGCCCGGGATCTCGCGCACGCTCTGCGTGAGCCCGGTCTCGAACCACTGGAAGCCGGCGCGGTCGACCGTAAAGTTGTAAAGCAGCGCCGCCCAGCTGGCGAAGCCCAGATAATTGATGAACGCCAGCGTGCGCAGAAAGACAATGGGCTGTAAGAACCGGTCATTGGACAAATCACCCGATCTGCTTCGTCCCCGCATAGGCAGCCCCCTCCCACTCTTATGCGCTTCTCACAGGCAAAACCCTGCTCGGCGAGCGTAGCGGAGAACGTCCCGGCGCCAGCTCGCATAGATGCTTGCGAACTCGGGCGTACGCAGGAACGACTTTCCCAAATCAATGGACAATACATACCAATCATGCCGATCCTCAAGAAGCCCCTCTCCCCTCACTCCGTTCTCCTTAAGCACCAGGATCGGAAGCTTCTTTGCATACGCCAAGGCCGCCTCAATCTGGTTCCATGGCGTCGCCAATCTGGTCCCATCCAATTTGACCTCATCGGGAGCGCCATGCCGCTCAACTCCACTCCAGATCACTGTCCTTTCAAGCGCAATTACAAGCGCTCCTGCGCACCTATTCATCGAATTATCTATCGTCCGTAGCGGTCGTTGATAACTGTATCCATTTCGCCCAACGGTGCGCGGAAGCAGTCCGGTAGCCATTAGATGCGCCTCAACACTCTCGAGTAGCTCTTCCTGCGCACCGATAAACGGCTTGCCGACACTCACGTAGACATCAATTGACATTCCGTCTCTCAGGATCGCCGCGGCCAGTTCTCAGAAAGACAAAACATATTGCATTGCGTTCGGACCAATCAAAGCTAGCGCATGCCAAACTTGCTGATACCGAAACATCATAAACTCAGCTTTTGCAGAAACTGGCGAGCAAATAGGACTAAAGAGCTAAATATTTCGCTTGTTGCGATCCATCCAACGGAAAATACAAATGCTCCCAGGTAAATTAACATGAAACTCTTGGGGATAATTAACTCAGACGTCTTTAATGCGTAACCATCTCGATATCTTTGCAGCGCATTTGTTTTTTGAAGTTCCTGCCATTCTCTGTCGAAAGGAGCGAATGATCTAACCGTTCTGGGAGCGCCGTGAAACACCAGCTTTGATGCCATAGCGCTCAGCACCTTGAATTTTGCAGCATTCAGGTCCTTATATGATACGACCTGCCTCGACCACCATCTGCAGAACAACATGCCCAGGATCGATATCCCGGCGGCAACTCCAAGAGAGAGATTCGAAATATCGTGCTTGTCATACGACCATGCTAGTATCATACCGATACTTGCCACAGTGAGAAGGCAAAGCGACGTATTTGTTCTGTTGATGGCCAGACGCCGATCATTTATTCTTTCAGTTGATTCGTAGTACATTTTATACTCGTCGAAAGAGTATTCCTCCTGAGGAGTCAAGGAACCCGATGCGGGCGACTCCGCTGACATTTGATCCATAGCCGTAGCTCCCGAGTGCAATGTCGTACTTTTCCAAACCACATGCTGGGTTAGTGACCCGCCCTATTTCTTCTTCGCATCCAGCCCCGCGAACGTGCCCTCCTCCGCCGCGAGCTTCTCGATCAGCGGGGCGATCTTCCAGCGGGCGCCGTACTTGGCCTCGTAGGCCTTGATGCGCTCGGCGGCCTTCTTCATGCCGATCACGTTGTCGACCTGCCACATGGGGCCGCCGCGCCAGGCCGGGAAGCCGTAGCCGTTGAGGTACATCGTATCGATGTCGCTGGCCCTGAGCGCGATGCCTTCCTCCAGGATGCGCGCGCCCTCGTTGGCGAGCCGCAACAGGCAGCGCTCGACGATCTCGTCGGCCGGGATATCGCGCTGCCTGATCTGCAACGCCTCGGCTTCCGCGCGGATCAGCGCCTCGATCTCGGGATCGACCTGGCGCTTGCGGTTGGCGTCGTACTTGTAGTAGCCCGCGCCCGTCTTTTGCCCCTGGCGGCCCATCTCCACGATCTTGTCGGGCACGCGCGCGAACTGCGCCGCCTCGCCGGTGAGCTTGCGCTCCTTGCGGATGCGGTAGCTGACATCGAGGCCGGCGAGGTCGCCGACGGCGAGCGGGCCCATGGCCATGCCCCAGGCCTCCAGCGCGCCGTCGACCTCCTGCGGCATGGCGCCTTCCAGGTTCATGGCCTGCACCTCGCCGATGTAGGCGGCCAGCATGCGATTTCCCACGAAGCCGTCGCACACGCCCGCCTGCACGCCGACCTTGCCGATCTTCTTGGCAATCGCCATCGAGGTCGCCATCACGTCGTTGCCGGTCTTCTCGGCGCGCACGATCTCCAGGAGCTTCATGATATTGGCGGGCGAGAAGAAGTGCAGGCCCACCACGTCCTGCGGGCGCTTGGTCTCGGCCGCGATCTCGTCCACGTCCAAGGTCGAGGTGTTGGAGGCGATGATGGCGCCGGCCTTGGCTATTTTGTCGAGCTTGGCGAACACCTCCTTCTTCAGCGCCATGTTCTCGAACACCGCCTCGATGACGAGGTCGGCCTTGCCGAGATCCTCCATCTTCACCGACGGCGTCAGCCGGCCCATGCGCTCCTTGGCCTGCGCCTCGGTGGCGCGGCCCCGCTTCACGTTGGCATCGAGCGTGTCCTTCATGCGCGCCACGCCCTTGTCGAGGGCCTCCTGCGTGGTCTCGACCACGGTGACGGGGAAGCCGGCATTGAGGAAGGCCAGCGTGATGCCGGTGCCCATGGTGCCGGCGCCGAGGATGCCCACGGTCTTGACTTCGCGCAGCTTCACGTCGGGACCGATGCCGGGCAGGTTGGCGGCCTGCCGCTCGGCGAAGAAGGCATATTGCAGGGCGCGTGCGTAGGGGCTCGCCGCCGCCTCGCGGAACACCTGCCGCTCGCGCGCCTGGCCTTCAGCCAGCGGCATGGTGGTGGCGGCTTCGACTGCGTCGATGGCGGCCTTCGGCGCGATCGGACCGCTCGGGTGGCGGGCGATCGAGGCGCGCGCCTTCTCGAACAGGCCGGCCGGGAACGAGGCCTTGTCGATCTTCTTCTCGCCGACACGGCGCGGCGGCTTGCCGATCTGCTCCTTGGCAAAGGCGACGGCCGCGGTCACCAAGTCGCCCTCGGCGACCTTGTCGATCAGGCCGGCGGCGGCGCCCTTGGCCGCGTCGATGAAGGCGCCGGTGGTGATGAGTTGCAGCGCCTGCTCGACGCCGATGGCGCGCGGCAGCCGCTGGGTGCCCCCTGCACCCGGGATGATGCCGAGCTTGATCTCGGGGAGACCCAGCTGGCGCACGTCCTTGGACGCAACCCGGTAATGGCAGCCGAGCGACAGCTCGAGCCCGCCGCCCAGCGCCGTGCCGTTGACGGCGGCAACCACCGGCTTGGAAGAAGCCTCGATCTTGTCGATCAGCTGCGGCAGGAACGGCTCCTTCATCTCGGAGCGGAACTCGGTGATGTCGGCGCCGGCCGAGAAGAACCTGCCCGTACCGGTCAGCACGATCGCCTTCACGCCGGCATCGGCGTTGGCCTCGGCGAACGCCTTCTCCAGCCCGACGCGCAGCGCATGGCCAAGCGCGTTCACCGGCGGGTTGTCCATGCGGATGACGGCAACTTCGCCCTGCTTTAGCGTTTCCACGATCGCCACGATGCGCTCTCCTTTTTATCCAGAGCCAGCTTATCGCCTGTCCCCGCTTGGCGCAGGGCTGCCGGGAAGGTTACTCTCCCGCAACAAAGCGTTCCAGGAGGAAGCCCATGCTGCGCGGGTTGATGATGGATCGGCCGCTGCTCATTTCGAGCGTGATCGACTATGCCGCCGATGTCTATCCCGATGTTGAGGTGGTGTCGCAGACCGTCGAGGGCGGCCTCCACCGTTACGGCTATGCCCAGGCGCGCGAGCGCATCGGCCGGCTCGCCAATGCGCTGATCGGGCTCGGCGTGAAGCCCGGCGACCGCGTGGCGACGCTGGCCTGGAACGGCTATCGCCACTTCGAGCTCTACTATGCCATCGCCGGCATCGGCGCGGTGTGCCACACCATCAACCCGCGCCTGTTCCCCGAGCAGATCGCCTACATCGCCAACCATGCCGAGGACACGGCGCTGTTCTTCGACCTCACCTTCCTGCCGCTGGTGGAGAAGGTCGCGCCGCACCTCAAGACCGTGCGCACCTATGCGCTGATGACCGACCGCGAGCACATGCCGGCCAACGGCCAGCTGCCGGGCCTGATGTGCTACGAGGGCCTGCTGTCGGAGGTGCCCTCGTCCATCGTCTGGCCCGAGTTCGACGAGAACGCCGCCTGCGCGCTCTGCTACACGTCGGGCACCACCGGCGAGCCCAAGGGCGTGCTCTATTCCAACCGGGCGATGATGCTGCACACCTTCTTCCTCATCGCCACGCGTCCGGACCTGTTCGCCTACAACCGGGTGATCCTGCCCGTCGTGCCGCTGTTTCATGCCAATGCCTGGAGCCTGCCCTACGTCACGCCGCTGACCGGCTGCCCCGTCATCATGCCCGGCGCCAAGCTCGACGGCCCGACGCTCTACGAGCTGATGGAGAGCGAGGGGGTGGAAGCCGGCTGGGGCGTGCCGACGGTCTGGCTCGGGCTGCTCGAGGAATTCAAGAAGCGCGGCCGCAAGCCCGCGAAGCTCAAGCAGATCCTGAGCGGCGGCTCTGCGGTTCCGCAGGCCATGATCGACAGCTTCACGGGCGACTGGGACATCGAGGTGACGCACGGCTGGGGCATGACCGAGATGAGCCCCGTCGGCACGCTCACGCTGTTCCGTCCCGAGGAGCGCGCCAAGCCGCCGATGGAGCGCGCCAAGCTCTCCGCGCGGCAGGGCCGGCGCATGTTCGGCGTCGACCTCAAGGTGGTCGACGAGAACGGCAAGCGCGCCCCGGCGGACGGGCAGACCTCGGGCGAGCTTTTCGTGCGCGGCGCCACCATCGTCTCGGGCTATTTCAAGAACGAGGAGGCGTCCGCCAAGCAGATCGACGCCGAGGGCTGGTTCGGCACCGGCGACGTGGCCAAGATCACGCCCGACCAGTGGCTCTTGATCGTCGACCGCACCAAGGACCTGGTGAAGTCCGGCGGCGAATGGATCAGCTCGATCGATGTCGAGAACGCCGCGCTCGCCTGCAAGGGCGTCGCCAACTGCGCCGTGATCGGCGTGCCGCACCCCAAGTGGAACGAGCGCCCGCTGCTGGTGGTGGTGAAGGCGCCGGGCGCGAACCCGACCAAGGACGAGATTCTGGATGTGCTGGACACCAAGATCGCCAAGTGGCAGCTCCCCGACGACGTGGTGTTCGTCGATGCCCTGCCGATGACCGCCACGGGCAAGATCTCCAAGAAGGACCTGCGCGCCAAGTTTGCGGACTACCAGCTGCCGGCGTAGTCCCCTCTCCCCATGCTTCTTCAGCATGGGGAGAGGGTTAGGGTGAGGGGCAGGACCTTGCTCCGGCGCTGGCGTTTGCCGCTGCCCCTCACCCCGACCCTCTCCCCGCGCCGATGGAGAGCTGAGAAGGTTGGCGTTGCGCGGGGAGAGGGGGTTACTTCGCCCCGCCACAATCGTTACCCACTTGTGGGCACGCGGGAGGGGCGCCAATCCCCTCGACTCGAGGAGATCTTGCCATGTTCCGCCTCGCCTTCCGCCGCATCGCCGCACTCGCGGCTGTGGCTTTCGTCGCCGTCTCGCTCGCCGGCTGCGGCGTCAACAACATCCCGACCTACGAGCAGAACGCCAAGGCCAAGTGGTCGGAGGTGCTCTCGCAATACAAGCGCCGGGCCGATCTCGTGCCCAACCTGGTCGAGACGGTGAAGGGCTTCGCGGCCCAGGAGCAGAACGTGCTCACCAGCGTCGTGGAGGCCCGAGCCAAGGCGACCCAGGCGCAGGTCAACATTCCCGCCGACGTTCTCACCAACCCCGAGGCCATCAAGCGCTTCCAGGATGCGCAGGGCCAGCTCACGGGCGCGCTCGGCAGGCTGCTCGCCGTCGTCGAGCGCTATCCCGACATCAAGTCGGGCCAGAACTTCCTGGCGCTGCAGTCGCAGCTCGAAGGGACCGAGAACCGCATCGCCATCGCGCGCCGCGACTACATCGAGGCCGTGCGCGTCTACAACACCGAGATCAGCACCTTCCCGGGACGCCTCTGGAAGTCGGTGCTCTATGCCTCCGCCCAGCCGATGGCGACGTTCGATATCCCGCCGCAGGAGCAGCAGACCCCGCGCGTCGACTTCGGCACGAAGAAGTAGCGTTGCCTCCGTGCGGCCTGGGCGCCAACCTGTTCCCCTCCCGTCGTGTCGAAGACACGCCTTCGGCATGATGACGGGGAGGGGTTGGGGGTGGGGTGAAGCGGCAAGGACACGTGCCCATTCTGGCGTCGCACTGGCCAATCCGATGTTCTCGCCGATGCGATTGTTTTCGGACATGCCCCCCACCCCCATCCCCTCCCCGCGAGGGGGAGGGGAGGCGTCTGCGGCATCCTTGTGGAACAGCAAACAACCGCGCAGGGTCGCAGTGAGCTCACCAGCGACGCATGCCCTGAGGCAATGGATCGTGGGGCTTTGCTGCCTCGTGCTGGCGTGCTTCGCCACGGCAGCGCTGGCCGAGCCGAAGTTCCCGCCGCTGACCGGGCGCATCGTGGACGAGGCCAACCTGCTCTCGGCCGCGGACAGGCGCGCCATCGAGGCTGACCTCCAGGCGCTGGAGGACAAGTCCACCGACCAACTCGTCGTCTACACGACCCGCTCGCTGCAGGGCTACGACATCGCCGACATCGGCTACCGGCTGGGGCGGTTCTGGCAGATCGGGCAGAAGGACAAGAACAACGGCGTCATCCTGATCGTCGCACCGAGCGAGCGGAAGGTGCGCATCGAGGTGGGGCGCGGGCTCGAGCCGCAGCTCACCGATCTGATGAGCAAGCTCATCATCGAGAACGCCATACTGCCGGCGTTCCGGCGCGGCGACTTCCCCGGCGGCGTCAAGGCCGGGGTGCGCGACATCCGCGACGTGCTGCTGGGCGATGCGGAGGCCGTCAAGGAGCGGGCGCGATCGGGCAAGAGCCGCTCCGCGCCGGGCCAGCTTCCGCTGGCGATGGGCATGCTGGTGGTCTTCATCGCCATGGCGCTGCTGGTCGTTTGGGTGCAGTCGGGGCAAACGGCGCACCCGGGGCGCATCAGCCGCGACCAGCGCCTCGACCGGCGTAGGGGCAGCCGCTCCGACAGCAGCTCATGGGGCAGCGGCGCGGGCAGCTGGGGCGGCTGGAGCGGCGGCGGATCGGACAGCGGCGGTGGATTTTCGGGCGGCGGCGGCGACTTCGGCGGCGGCGGCTCCTCGGGGAGCTGGTAGGATCGGGCCATGACACTCATTTCCGAGGCAGACAAGGAGCGGGTCGCCGACGCGATCACCGCCGCCGAGCGCACCACCTCGGGCGAGATCGTGGCCGTGATCGCGCCCGACAGCGGCAGCTATCTGCACGCCCCATTCCTGTGGGCCGCGCTGGCGGCGCTGGCGGTGCCGTGGCCCTTCATCCATTGGACCTGGTGGTCGATCCAGCACATCTATCTCATGCAGATCGGCGTGTTCGCGGCCCTTTCCATGGCGTTCATGTACGAGCCGCTGCGGCTCGCCCTGGTGCCGCGCTCGCTCAAGCAGGCGCGCGCCCACCGCCGCGCCGTCGAGCAGTTCCTGGTGCAGAACCTGCACACGACGGAAGGGCGCACCGGCGTGCTGATCTTCGTGTCGGTGGCCGAGCGCTACGCCGAGATCGTGGCCGATGCCGGCATCCACGCCAAGGTGCCGGAAGACACGTGGGGCGCGATCGTCAAGGACCTCACCGACCACATCGGGCGCGGGCAGGCGGGCGACGGCTTCGTGCGCGCCATCGAGGCGGTCGGCAGCCACCTCGCCCAGCATTTCCCGCCGGGCCCGCGCAGCCCGCAGGAACTGAGCAACCACCTGATCGTGCTGCCGTCGGAGTGAGGTTAACCAGTCCCTGAGATCTCCCCCACGAGCAGCGATCTTGCCGCGGCATAAATGGCGGGAATGCAAAGGTGGCTGCCGTCGTATGGTCTGCGTGCGGCGCGGAAGAGTTGGAGCCGACAGCGTGCGAAGAGCAACAATCTGCGCAATCATCGCGGCCGCGATCGGAACGATCGGGCACGTCTCGAACGCGTCGGCACAGTCCGGCAAAGTGAGCGAGTTTTTCTGCGCCAAGGCGCCGCTGGCATCATGGAAGGACGCGGCGATCGCTTGCTACTCGGATCGCTCGTGCGCGTTCGTGAAAACACGAGGTGGAGACCCCATCCCGGACTACGATGTAAAAAGCGTGTCGGCGGCCCTTGGGCGCGGAAAGATCGAGGGCATCCTAACGCCGTCCGCCGCGGTTGTCTCCGCAGGCCGCAAATTCGGCTACACGTGCCAGAAGATCGTCGTCGAATAGACGACGGCGCCAGGAAGCCTTGCACGATCGTTTTCGGGACGAACTGCTGCCCTCACCCGAGCGCGCCGTGGCGCCAGGCGAGCTTGTCGAAGGCGACGTGGTCGCCGAAGAAGTCGACGGTGGTGGCGAGCCCTGCAAGCCCCTTCACCGTATAGCGCGCCGCCGGCCCGTCGATCCTGCGCGAACGCGGCTGCGCCGCGACCCAGGCGTCCACCGGCAGCAGGGTCGAGCCGCGCGTCGTCAGGTCCCAGATGTAATAGTGGTGCGGCACGACGACCTTCGGCGACAGGCGCGCGATGATGGCGGTCGTCATCTCGTAGCTCATCACATGCTGCGAGCCGTCGACGGGCAGCAGCGCGATGTCGATGCGGCCGAGCGCCTGCCACACGTGCTCGGGCGGGTCGTGCCGGTTGTCGCCCCAATGCAGGATGCGCAAGCCCCCCGTCTCCACCACGACCAGGCAGTTGTCCCACGAGCGCGGGTTGTCCGGCGGCGTGACGTCGACGCCGTGCAGCTCCTTGTGCACCTTCTTGAAGTCGTAGCTGCCGAAGCCAGAGGCGGTGGCGTGCTTGTCCGGGATGCCGGTGATGGTCACGTCCAGAAATTGGTAGGTGCCGATCAGCCGGTCGAGCAGCACATGCGCATCGAGCCGGTTGAGGGCGTCGTGGTCGTAGTGGGCGTGCGTCGCCACGCCGATGTCGACGGCCGTCATCGGCATGTCGGCGAGATACCAGTCCCAGTGGCGCATGGGATGGTTGCGCCAGGGATCGAGCATCACCGTCAGCCCCTTGGGGCTGGTGACGCGGAAGGCAGAGGAGCCGAAGTAGGCAAGTTCCACCTCGTCGGTTGCCGCCGGTGTGCGGTCCTGCGCCAGCGCCATCATGCGGTTGTGGTTGGCGGCGCTGCGCCACGCCACGGGTCCGGCTTCGGGATTGGGTATGCGGTCGGCTGTCATGGAGCTTGGTATGATTTCGCTTGCGAGCCGCGCCTCAGCCGACGATCTCGCACAAGAGCTTGGCGAGCGCCTCGGGCGCGGTGACATTGGGGCTGTGGCTGGCGTCCATCTCGTAGGTGCGCCAACCGGGATCGGACTTGAGCCGTTTGGCGAACGGCGCGAACGGGTCGTCCCCGCCCTTCCTGGTGCAATAGATGTAGCTGCGCGGCACCTTCGGCGGCGGATTCTCGAGCACCAGCGGCTGCGTGAACGTCTTGACCGGCTGCGGCCGGCGCAACGGCGTGATCCAGGCAAGATCGGCCGGCGAGGTATCCGGCGGCGGTGGATTGGGCGGCAGCAGCCAGTCCCGGCCTGAACTCCTGACCCGAGCTGGCGGGCGGCGACGCGGGGCGTGGACCGGAACGCAGGCTCGCGACGCTCTGGCCGTTCTCCGGCACGAAGGCGTCGAGATAGATCATCTGCTTGATCTTCTGAAGCACGCGGTCGGCCACCCCGGTGATGACCATGCCCCCGTAGCTGTGCCCCATGAGCGTGATGTCGGAGAGGCCCTCGAACTCGATCACGCCCAGCACGTCCTGGATGTGGGTGTCGAGGTCGACGTCCGGGCTCGCCTGATGCGCGCGCTCGCCGACGCCGGTGTAGGTCGGCGTGAACACCTCATGCCCGGCGGCGCGCAGGAGGGGGCGCACCTTCTTCCACGCCCAGCCGGCCGACCAGGCTCCGTGACAGATGAGAAACGTCGCCATTCTGCCTGTCCTTGCTGGTGTTCAAGTGGTGATCATGGGCCTTCATTCCACGCCATTCGATAACCCGCCGCGGTGAGCTTGTCGAACCGGGCGGCCTCGACGGTGCCTTTCATCCGTCCTTCGACCCGTCGGAACAGGTCCGAGGGCAGGCAGGCTCGGGACGGGGGTGGTACTGGACGACGCCTCGACGATCGTCAGGGACCCGTGGCACACTTAGGCATGCTTACCGACCGCTACGACAATCCGCTCTCGACGACCTCGGCGCAGGCGCGCGACGCCTACGTCGCCGGCGTCGACCTCCTCCTGTCGGCCAATGCGGGCGCCGAGGAGGCGTTCCGCAAGGCGCTCGCCGCCGACGAAGGCTTCGCGCTGGCGCAGACCGGCCTTGCCCGCACGCTCCAGGCCCATGCACGCGCGGCGGAGGCGAGAGAGGCAATCGCGCACGCCAAAGAGCTCACGGCGAACCTGTCTCAGCGCGAGCAATCCCACGTCGCCGCGTTTGCCCGCATCATCGAGACCGGCGGGCAGCCGGCGCTGGACGCGGCCAAGGCGCACCTTGCCGACTATCCGCGCGACGCCATGGTGCTGGCACCCTGCACCAGCGTGTTCGGGCTGATCGGCTTTTCCGGGCGGGCGGACCGCGAGCAGGAGCTGCTGGCGCTGCTCGACGGGCTGGCCGAGAACTACGGCGAGGACTGGTGGTTCGGCAGCGTGCACGCCTTCGCTCAGGTCGAGGTCGGCGATGTGGCGCGCGCGCAGTCGACCATCGAGCGCTCGCTTGCGCAGTATCCGCGCAATGCGCACGGCGCCCACATCCGCGCCCATGTCCATTACGAGCACGGCGAGCGCGCGGCGGGCCTCGCGTACCTGCGCGACTGGTGGGGCGCCTACGCCAAGGAGGGCCAGCTCCACTGCCACCTGAGCTGGCACGTCGCGCTGTGGGAGCTGGAGCTGGGTCGGCCCGACCGGGCCTGGGACGTCTACCGCGCGCACCTGCACCCCGGCGCCTCCTGGGGGCCACCGATCAACACGCTCACCGATGCCGCCTCGTTCCTGTTCCGCGCCGAGCTTGCCGGCGAGCCGCGGCAGGCCGATCTGTGGCGGGAGGTGAGCCGATACGCGACGCAGTGGTTTCCCGCCTCGGGCGTGAGCTTCGCCGACGTCCACTCCGCGCTCGCCCATGCCTTCGCGGGCGATGCGGAAGCGCTGGCGCGCCTCCTCGAAGGGGCGAAAGGGTCAGCGGCAGACCTGCTCGCGCCGTTCGCAAGCGCCTTCAGCGCCATCAGCCGCGGGGCGTGGGCGGATGCGGTTGCGACTTTGACGCCGCTGATGGGATCGCACCAGCGCCTCGGCGGCAGCCGGGCCCAGCGCGACCTCATCGAGTACGCCCTCACCGTGAGCCTGCTGCGGCTCGGTCGCGACGCGGAGGCGCGCGGCCTGCTCAAGTCACGGCGGCCGTACACAGGAACACACGACGTGCCCGTTCGCGGCGCCTGAGCCCGCGGGAATGTCGACGCGGGCGGCGCTGTCTGATACTTGAGGCGCCGCAGGACGTGACATTCCCGGAGGCGCCAAGTCATGAAAGCGATGCTGAGCCGGCGCGTGGGCGGGCCCGAGACGCTCACCTTGGAAGAGCTGCCCGATCCCAAGCCCGGCGACGGGCAAGTCCTGCTCGGCGTCAAGGCCTGCGGCGTCAACTATCCCGACCTGCTGATCATCGAGGACCGCTACCAGTACAAGCCCGAGCGGCCGTTCGCGCCGGGCGGCGAGGTGGCGGGCGTCGTGGAGGCGGTCGGCAAGGGCGTCACCGCGTTCAAGCCCGGCGACCGCGTCATCGGCTCCACGACCGCCGGCGGCATGGCCGAGAAGCTGGTGCTGGGCGCCGACCACTGCATCGCCATGCCCGATGCCATGCCGTTCGACGAGGCGAGCGCGCTGGTGCTGACCTACGGCACGACCATCTACGCGCTCAAGGACCGCGGGCACCTCAAGGCTGGCGAGACGCTGCTCGTGCTGGGCGCGGCCGGCGGCGTCGGCATCTCCGCCGTCGAGCTCGGCAAGGCCTATGGCGCGCGCGTGATCGCGGCGGTGTCGTCGCCTGAGAAGCTCGCCTTCGCCAAGGCGCACGGCGCCGACGACGGCGTCGTCTATCCGACGGGCCCGTTCGACAAGGCGGGCACCAAGGCGCTGGCCGACCTCTTCAAGAGCGCCTGCGGCGAGAAGGGCGCCGACGTCATCTATGATCCGGTGGGCGGCGACTATTCGGAGGCCGCGCTGCGGGCGATCGCCTGGGAGGGCCGGTTGCTGGTGGTCGGCTTCCCGGCCGGCATCGCCAGGCTGCCGCTCAACCTGACGCTGCTCAAATCCTGCCAGGTGGTCGGCGTGTTCTGGGGCGCCTTCACCCGGCGCGATCCAGAGGGCAATGCCGCCAACATCGCCGAGCTGATGCGGCTCTATGCGCAGGGCAAGATCAAGCCGGTGGTGTCGGAGCGCTTTCCGCTCGCCAAGGCCGGCGAGGCGATCAAGAGGCTCGGCGAGCGCAAGGCGATGGGCAAGATCGTCGTGACGATGGAGTGAAGGAGGCCCCGTGACGGACAGCACAACGCGCTGGTGGTGGATCAGGCACGCGCCGGTGCCCGACGGCGGACGCATCTACGGCCAGAGCGACCTCGACTGCGACTGCAGCGATACCGAGATCTTCAACATCCTGGCGCGCGAGCTGCCGCAGGGTGCGGTGTGGCTCACCAGCAATCTGGCGCGCACCAGGCAGACAGCGGCGGCAATCCTCAGCGCAGGCCGCGACCGGCACGCGGGCGTGGCGCCGGTCGCCATTCCCGACTTCGCCGAGCAGCATCTGGGCGACTGGCAGGGGCGCGAGCGCGCGCGCCTTCTACGCCGAGCGCAAGGTCGGCACGCACACGCTGTGGTTCGCACCGGCCACGGAGCGGCCCCCGAACGGCGAGAGCTTCGCTGATCTCGTCGGGCGCGTGATGCCGGCCATCGACCAGGCCACACGCGAGCACCGCGGCCGCGACATCGTCGCCGTGACCCACGGCGGCACCATCCGCGCGGCGATCGCGCATGCGCTGGCGCTCGACCCGCAGGCGGCGCTCGGCTTCCAGATCGAGAACTGCTCGCTCACCCGGCTCGACCATCTCGCACCGAAGGACGGCACGCCGCTGTGGCGGGTCGGCGCGGTGAACCACCGGCCCTGGTCGCGATCCCCCGCCGCCACCACGCTCGGTCACAATCCTGTTGCGATCGACAAGGCCTGATCGTCGCACGCCTTCTCTTGGATGAGGCAAGAGATGCACGCGAAACGCTGGATCTGGCCGCTCGCGATCAGCCTTTGCCTTTGCGCGCAAGTTGACGCGTGCCCGGGTCCCGGGCCTGCGCTGCCGCGCCGAAGGCGTGGCGGCTGCCCGGGATGACGTTGGTGGTTGGCTCCTCGCGCGCCGCAAGCGTCGCTCCCGCGCAGGCGGGAGCCCAGGTCACCCGGCAATGGGGGTGCGCCATCAACGGCACGCTGGCGTCGTTCCGACTTGGATCGAATCGCGATCAGCGGTCACGACCCAGTGCTGAGCTTGTCGAAGCACGCCATTGTCAAACTCATTCGCCCTTCGACCCTCGGAACAAGTCGAACAAGTCCGAGGGCAGGCAAGCTCAGGGCTCATGCTTCCATGAAAACCGGAACGACACTAGTCGGTGAGCGCTGATCGCCGCGACGTGGATGGCGCGTACAAGAGCACGCGTGCATGGGGTCTCGGGCCATCGCTGCCCGCGCCGCCGGCGCGGCAGCTGCCCGGGATGACGGGTGTGGCGCACGAGGCCACCTCACTACGTTAAGCAATACGCGAGCCCCAGCGGCTCGGTCTAAGAGGGCGCAAGAGCCTCTGGATTCTTTTGTCACGCTTGATTGGTTCATAGGCATCCAGCATCGCATTATGCTCTGCCCCCGATCAAGCCCAAGGTTCCGACAAATCGTCATGTTCTTTGATATCAATGCTGCTCCCGTTCTTGTCCAAGATGAAGTCGGGCAACGCACAAAATTGGCGGTAGGCGTCACGTTCAAGCTGATACACAGCTTCGGTTAGCTCTTCAAAGCTTACCTCTTCCATGGGGCTGCCGGATAACTTTGACATGAGGCTATCGTAGTTCTCCCAGAACCCGCTTACGCGCTCCTCAGCGTCAGCGCGATGGCCCCTTATGGCCAAGTCCGCGACTTCTCCGCTTCGCTGCAGAAATGACGGATCAGCGCCTCTTGGAACTCAACTTGCGAGGCGCAAGTCGGCAGAAGGTGGTCGACGGCAAAGGCCATCAAATCGTTGTAGGCGGATAGATCTTGCCGGTGGAGCATGCTGCTCCAGCGCTCTCTGATCGAGAGCATGATGTTTGGTGTCTGCCGTAGGAGCCAATCGAGCCAAACACCCGCAGTTAGGCCAGCCAAGAGAGTCGCGGGGATAAGAAACCACAGGCTGCTCAGTATCGCGCCGACTAGGTTCACGGCGCGTCCCACTCGTAATGATGGATTGGTATACCAACCCTTTTCTTCCGCCCATTTGACAAAGAACTCGGCCAAGATGGAGATCATGACCGCGACGACAAGGGTGCCAAGAAGCCCAAGCAGGAAGTGGCGAATCCGACCACGGAGGTCAGTTCGTCGCTTTTGGGAAGACTCCAACATGGGAGCGAGTAGTCCTGTTGTTTGGCCCGGCCCCAAACCTACCACGCTTCGTGCTCCTAGCTGGAATGCCAGACGAAGGAGCCGGGCACAGAGCAATCCGCTCGCTCGCCTTCTTGAGAGACGCCGCGGGGATGTAGGCCACTTGTCGTTAACCGACGCGCCTTCCCCTACCCTCGCGGCGATGTGAAGTGTGGCCCCTTGCCGGCCCCTTGCCAGCGACGACTCGCGGGTATAGATGACTGACGGGTCAGTCACAACACGTGGCGCGGCCGAGCTCGGGACTGCGATGGCCAAGATGCGGAAAGGGCGGACGAAGGCGACGAAGGCTGCCGCGGCAAGCGCGCACGGGCGGCCATCGCGCGCGACGCCAGCGGGCTCACCGTCGCGCAAGGCGGAGCCGCGCAAATCGCGCCCGCGCCCGGAAGATTGCCCCCGAGCTGCGCCGGCAGGCGATCCTCGAGGCCGCGCTTGCCGTCTTCGCCGAACGCGGCTTCGCCGCGGCCCGGCTCGACGATGTCGCCGCCCGCGCCGGCGTCGCCAAGGGCACGCTCTATCTCTACTTCCACAGCAAGGAGGCCCTGTTCGAGGCCCTCATCCGCGATGCCATCTCGCCGCTCCTGGCGCACGTCGGCGCGGTGGCCGCGGCACCGGACATGGCCCTTCGATCAAGGCGCTCGAGACGTTCTTTCACCTGTTCGAGACCGAAGTGCTCGGCACCGACCGCAAGCTGCTCTTGCGGCTCATCATCTCGGAAGGCCCGCGCTTCCCGGCGCATGGCCGAGATCTACTATCGCGAGGTCGTGACGCGCGGCCTCGCCGCTCGTGCGCAGCCTCGCCGAGCGCGCCGTCAAGGACGGCGCGTTCGCGACGACCGCGCCGGCGCGCTTTCCCCAGCTGGTCGTCGCGCCGCTGCTGGTGGCCGTCATCTGGGACGCGCTGTTCGCCAAGATCGATCCGCTCGATGTCGGCGGGCCTCCTCAGCGCGCATCTGCGAAACTGCTCAAGGGCAAAGGCCGGAAGGGCTCACCATGAAAGCCACGCAGGTGCGCATGCTCGCGGTATCCGCCGTCGCCGTCGTCGGCATCGGCATTGCCGCCTTCACCTACCTCTACAAGCCCACACCGCGGCTCTCCGTTCGAAGGCTGGGTGGAGGCCTACTTCGTCTTCGTCGGCCCCGACGAGGCCGGGCGCATCGAGACGCTTGCCGTGCGCGAGGGCGACGAGGTCAGGCAAGGCGCGCCGCTGTTCGCGCTCGATGCCGACCTGCAGCGCGCGGCCGTCGCCGAGAACGAGGCCGCCCTGGCCAACGCCAAGGTCACCTTCGACCGCGCCAAGGAGCTCCTGAAGAGCGCGGTCGGGTCGCAGAAGGCCTATGACGACGCGGAGGCGGCCCTGCGCACCGCGCAGGCGAGGCTCAACTCCGCCAACACGCGGCTCGAGCGGCGGCGCATGGCGAGCCCCGCCACCGGCACGGTGCAGGAGATCTATTTCCGCGGTCGGCGAGCTGGTGCAGCCCGGCAAACCCGATCGTGTCGATCCTGCCGCCGGGGAACATCGCGCGTGCGCTTCTTCGTGCCGCAGGACGACGCTGCCCAGCCTGCACATCGACGACAAGGTCGCCATCCGCTGCGACGGCTGCGCCGAGGGACTGACGGCACGCGTCAGCTTCATCTCGGCGCAGGCCGAGTTCACGCCGCCCGTCATCTACAGCCAGGAGGAGCGCGCGCGGCTCGTGTTCCGCATCGAGGCGATCCCGGACCGCCCGAAGGATGTGCGCGTGGGCCAGCCGGTGACCGTTGCCATCGAGCCGCCCGCGAGTGATCAGCCATGCCAGCAAATAAGCGCCGACAACGGCGCCATCGCCATCGAGGCCGAGGGGCTGACCAAGTCCTTCGACGGCAAGGTTGTGGTGCGCGATCTGTCGATGCGCGTGCGCCGCGGGCAGATCTACGGCTTCCTCGGCCCCAACGGCTCGGGCAAGACCACGACGTTGCGCATGCTGTGCGGGCTGCTGACGCCCGACAGCGGCCACGGCACGGCGCTCGGCTTCGACATCCTCACCGAGCGCGACGAGATCAAGCGCCACGTCGGCTACATGACGCAGCGCTTCAGCCTCTATGAGGACCTCTCGATCATCGAGAACCTGGAGTTCGTCGCGCGCGTCTACGGGCTTGCCGATCCCACCGGGGAAGCGCGGGCAGCGATCGCGCAGCTTGGCCTGCAGGGTCGCGAGCGCCAGCTCGCGGGCGAGCTCTCCGGCGGCTGGAAGCAGCGCCTGGCGCTCGGGGCCTGCATCCTGCCCAAACCGGCGCTCCTGCTGCTCGACGAGCCGACCGCCGGCGTCGATCCCAAGGCGCGGCGCGAGTTCTGGGGCGAGATCCACAAGCTCGCCGCCGACGGCATGACGCGTGCTCGTCTCCACCCACTACATGGACGAGGCCGAGCGCTGCCACGAGATCGCCTACATCGCCTACGGCCAGCTCCTGGCGCAGGGCACCATCGACGAGGTGATCGCGCAGTCGCACCTGAAGACCTACACCGTGAGCGGGCCCGACCTGCAGCCACTGTCGGAGAAGCTGCTGGGCATGCCGGGCATCGACATGGTGGCCCCGTTCGGCACGAGCCTGCACGTGGCCGGCCGCGATGCCGCCGCGCTCGACAAGGCCGTGGCCGGCTTCCGCGATGCGCCGGGGCTCCACTGGAGCGGTCTCGCAGCCCTCGCTCGAGGACGTGTTCATCGAGCCTGATGGCCCACTCGCAGGACAACTTCCAATGATCGGCCTTGCAAGCTTGCGGCGGTCCGGCGCCGCCTCACGCACGGTGGCCATGTTCATCAAGGAGTTCGTGCAGCTCAGGCGCGACCGCTTGACCTTCGCCACCATGATCTTCATCCCGCTGGTGCAGCTCCTGCTGTTCGGCTACGCCATCAACACGACGCCGCGCCACCTGCCCACCGCCGTGCTGATGCACGAGGAGAGCGACCTGGCGCGCTCGGTGCTGGCGGCGCTGCGCAACACCTCCTACTTCAGCCGTCACGCACATCGCCCGCTCGGAAGCCGAGATGGACCACTGGCTGCGCTCCGGCACCGTCCTGTTCGGCGTCGAGATCCCGGCGGGCTTCGAGCGCGGGGTGAGGCGCGGCGACAAGCCGGCGCTGCTGGTGGCGGCGGATGCCAGCGACCCCGTCGCCGCCGGCACGGCGCTCGGCACGCTGGAAGGCGTCGTCGACTACCGCGCTCGGCCCGCGACCGCGGCCTGCCGGACAGCACGCAATCGGCGCCGGCCTTCGAGATCCGCCAGCACCGCCGCTACAATCCCGCGGGCGCCACGAGCCTCAACATCGTGCCGGGCCTGCTCGGCACCATCCTCACCATGACCATGCTGATCTTCACCGCGCTCTCGGTGACGCGCGAGATCGAGCGCGGCACCATGGAGAGCCTGCTCGCCATGCCGATCAAGCCGCTGGAGATCATGCTGGGCAAGATCGCGCCCTACATCTTCATCGGCTTCATTCAGGCGGCGCTGATCATGATCTTCGCGCTCACGCTCTTCCGCGTGCCCGTGGAGGGCAGCATACTGCTGCTCGCCACGCTGTCGACGCTGTTCATCGCCACCAATCTGTCGATCGGCTACACCTTCTCGACGATCGCCCAGAACCAGCTGCAGGCGATCCAGATGTCGTTCATGTTCTTTTTGCCGAATATCCTGCTGTCGGGTTTCATGTTCCCGTTCGCCGGCATGCCCGGCTGGGCGCAGGCGGTCGGCGAGCTGCTCCCCTTGACGCACTACATCCGCATCGTGCGCGGCATCATGCTCAAGGGCGCCGACCCTCTACGACCTGCAGTTCGAGGCGCTGGCGCTTGCCGGCCTGATGCTGTTCGCCATGACGCTCGCCGTGCGCCGCTTCCGCCGCACCCTGGATTAGTGTCGGCCCTCGGCGCCCGCGGAAATCACATACCAGATCAACGCCTGGATCAGGCCGAAGGCCGCATGCTCTCGACATTTCGCGGCATTGCCTCTTCACTCAGTCGGCGACGAGCGGAAGGGTGCCGACGAGAGGTCAAGGCGATGAAGATCGATGGCGGATGTCACTGTGGCAACATCCGATACGAAGCAGACGTCGACCCCGCCAAGGTCATCATTTGCCATTGCACGGATTGCCAGACGCTGTCGGGCTCCGCCTTCCGCACGGTCGTGCAGGCAACGCCGGGCACCTTCCGCCTGCTCTCCGGCGCGCCCAAGGTCTACGTCAAGACCGGAGAGAGCGGGAAGGCGCGCGAGCAGACCTTCTGCCCCGATTGCGGCACGCCAATCTACTCGGCGCCGGCAGGGGCGGGCGCAAAGGCGGTCGGACTTCGCGTGGGCACCATTCGCCAGCGCGACCAGCTGATCCCGAGCGATCAATACTGGTTCCGCTCGTCGCAGGCGTGGCTTGCGCGGCCTGCCGACGATCAAGAAGCGGGACAAGCAGCCCGTGTTCGACGCGAAGGGCGCCTTCGGCGATTGATGAGTCTTCACAGACATGACGAGGCTCCGTGGTCGGCGACAACGGAGCGGGGTGACTCTCGCCCTGCGATGGGATAACCCCGGCCTCGAACTTGATCCGGGTCAATGTCCGAAAACCACCGCCGCCGCTAGATCTCGCGCATGCCCAAAACGAATGCATTCGACGTGGCCGTGATCGGCTCCGGTCTCGGCGGCCTCACGGCGGCAGCGCTGCTGGCCAAGGCGGGGCGCAGCGTGTGCGTGCTGGAGCGCAACAGCGGCCTCGGCGGCGCCGCGTCCATGTTCAAGGTGGGGGCGCTGACCATCGAGGCATCCCTGCACCAGACCGCCGATCCGCGCGATCCGGCGGAGCCCAAGCACCATATCCTCAAGACGCTCGGGCTCCTCGACGAGTTGCAGTGGACGCCGATCTCGCCGTTCTATTCGGTCCGCGGCGGGCCGGTCGGCGAGCCGTTCGAGCTGCCGCATGGCTTCGATCATGCGAGCGCGGCGCTGATGTCCCGCTTTCCCGACAAGCGGCCGGCGATCGAGCGCGTGCTCGAGGAGATGCGCAGGGTTCATGTCGGCATCGCCGACCTGACCCGGGCCCGCAACGAGCGCTCGGTCGGCAAGCTCGTACGTGGCGCGCTGGGGCTCAGGTCCGCCTTCACGCACTGGCGCGCTTCGCTGCACGACGTGTTCGCACGCGAGCTCGGAGACAACGAGGCGCTCAAATGCGCGCTCGCCGCCAACGTCAACTACTATGCCGACGATCCCAAGCGCCTGTGGTGGCTGTTCTTCGCCGTCGCGCAGGGCGGCTTCCTCGGCTCGGGCGGCGTCTACATCAAGGGCGGCTCGCGCAACCTGAGCCGGAAGCTGGCGCGCATCGTCAGCAAGGCCGGCGGCGCCGTCCTGCTCGGACGCGAGGCCGTTGCCATCGAGACGCACGGCGACGGCAGCCCCGCATTCGTGCGCCACGCCGACGGCAAGTCGCGGGGCGCGGAAGATCGCATCGCCGCACGCATCGTGCTCGCCAACTGCGCGCCCCTCACGCTGGCCGGCATGCTGAGCGCGCCGGCGCGCGGCAAGCTCGAGGATGCCTATGGAGGCCGCGCGCTTTCGAGCTCGCTTTTCAGCGCCCACTTCGGCGTGACCGCGCCGCCGGCGAAATTCGGCCTCAACGGATACTCGAGCGTCGTGCTACCCGACTGGGTGCGCACCTTCGATGACGTCGCCAAATCGTCGGCGCTGCTCGGGGCCGATCCGGGCGGCAAGCTGCCGCTCATCGGCATCGCCAACTACGGCGCCATCGACAGCGGCCTCGACGACGGCGGCCCCACGCTGGTCAGCGTCGTCGGCGTCGATCGCCTCGGCAACTGGTCGGGCCTGACGTCGGAAGCCGAAAAGGAGCGCCGCCAGCGCTGGCTCGACGCCATCCTCGCCGAGCTCGATCGGCGCTATCCGGGCTTTGCCGGCGCGGTGAGCGACAAGCTGTTCCTCACCGCGCGCTCGATGCACAACTATCTCAACACGCCCGAAGGCGCCATCTACGGCTTCGCGCCGCTGCCGCCGGAGCGGCCGATCTGGGCGGGCATACCGCGCTCGCCGAAGACGCCGCTGCCGGGCATCTATCTGGCATCCTCGTTCGCCGGCAGCGGCGGCTTCACGGGCGCCATGCTCTCAGGCGCCAATGCCGCCGAGCTGGCCCTCGGCGAGGCCACGCGCTGACGCTGGCGCTCAGGCGGCGTTGAGGGACTGGCCGAAGGTTTCCTCGAGCAGGGGCGGGACGTCCGCGGCGCGAACGGCGGGGCTGATGTAGAAGCCCTGCGCCTCCGTGCAGCCGATGTTGCGCACCACCCGCAGCTGCTCGAAGCCCTCGACGCCCTCCGCCACCGTCTCCATGCCGAAGCTGCGCCCGAGGCCGACGATGGCCTCGGAGATCGCGTACGCCTCCTCGCTGCGCTCGATGTCGGAGACGAACGAGCAGTCGATCTTGATCTTGTCGAAGGGGAAGCTGCGCAGATAGCTGAGCGAGCCATAGCCGGTGCCGAAATCGTCCATGGCGATGCGCACGCCGAGCTGGCGCAACTGGTGCAGCACGGCGATGGTGTTGTGGCTGTCGTGCAGCAGCACGCTCTCGGTGATCTCGAGCTCCAGGCGCTCGGGCGCAAGACCGGAGTCGGCCAGCGCCTGCAGCACCACCTCGATCAGGTTCTGCCTGATCTGCAGGGGCGACAGGTTGATCGCCACCCTGACCGGCGCCGGCCAGCGCACGGCCTGGGCACAGGCGCGGCGCAGCGCCCACGCGCCGAGTTCCGCGATCAGGCCGATCTCCTCGGCAACGTCGATGATCTCGGGGGCCGGCACGCTCCCGCGCACGGGGTGCGTCCAGCGCACCAGCGCCTCGAGTCCCGACACCTTTTGCGTCTCCAGGCGGACCATGGGCTGATAGAAGAGGTCGAGCTCCTCCTTCTCGAGCGCCATGCGCAGGTCCGTCTCGAAGGTCCGGCGCACCTGGATCTTGTCGTTCATCTCGGGCTTGAAGAACGAATAGCCGCGCCGGCCTTCGGACTTGGTGCGGTAGAGCGCCAGGTCCGCGTTCTTCATCAGCTGATCGGCATCCGAGCCGTCACGCGGCGCCAGCGTCATGCCGATACTGGTGGAGATGTCGATGCGCTGCCCGTCGATGTCGTAGGGCTTGCTGATGGTCTCGACGAGGCGGGCAGCGAGCATCTCGGTCTGTTCGGCGTCGCGCACGCTGGCCTGGATGATGGCGAACTCGTCGCCACCCAGCCGCGCGACCAGGTCGTCCTGGCGCACGCAGCCGATCAGGCGCTCGCTCACCAGCCGCAGCAGGGCGTCGCCGACCGGGTGGCCGAGCGTGTCGTTGACGATCTTGAAGCGATCGAGATCGAGGCAGAGCACGGCAAAGCCCTGGCCGCGCACCAGCCGGTGCAAGGCCTGTTGCAGCCGATCGCGGAAGAAGGCGCGGTTGGCGAGGCTGGTGAGCGGATCGTGCCTGGCAAGGTGCACGATCTCCCGCTCCTGGTGGCAGCGCTCCGTGATGTCCTCGTGCAGCGAGACCCAGCCGCCGCCCCTGAGGGGCTGGCGGGCGACCGAGATGATGCGCTCGCTGCCGAACTCGATCAGCATCGAGGCGGAAGGATCGAGGTTGGGCGTGTTGCCCAGGGACACGCCGGCCTGCGTGTGCCGCGCGCCCCGCTTGGTGCGATGCTCCCAAAGTGCGCAATAGGGCGTGCCGGGGCGGGCGAGCTCGTGGGAGAGGTCGTACATGTGCGCGTAGGTCTTGTTGCAGACCAGCAGGCGTCCCTGGCCGTCGTACATGGCCAAGCCCAGCGGCATATTGTTGATCGCCGCGTCGAGCTGGAGGTTGAGCCGCTCCGCCTCGCTCTTCTTCTGCAGCAGCTCGATCGACTTCGTCTTGAAGACCGCCACCGACCGGGCCAGCCGGCCGACCTCGTCGTGGTCGGAGAGGCTCGGGATGTCGACGGAGGTGTCGTTGCGGGCAAGGCGCACGAGTGCGGTGCCCACCCCCTGCAGACGGAACAGAATGCGGCCCAGCAGGATGACGCCGATCGGGCCGATCAGCAGCCCCGTGATCGCGGCGGCGGCGGACACCCGGGTGATCAGCGCGCGCGAATCGCTTGCGAGCTCGCCCAGGGCGTCGGCGGCGGAGCGCGTCTTGTTCTGGCGCTCGGTGACGATGTCGGCCTTCAGGGCCGCGGCCGCCTCGGCATAGCGGGTTGCGGCCTCGGCGGCGCCGGTCGTGCGTGGATCGTCCGCGAGCGCGAGCGCCAAGGCCCCGTCCCGCTCAAGGTGTGCAAGCTTCACCGACAGGGGGTGCTCCGGCCCGTATCCCATCGCCTTCAAATGGCTCGCCGCACCCTGGCTGAGCTCGCGATAGCTGCCGGTCTCCCATTGAGCCGGGTCGCCCGTGCGCGCCTGCGGCAACGCCAACACCAGCCGGGCCGACACCAGCCGGCGCAACCGATCGAGGGTCTCTTCGAGCCGGCTCGAGGCCAGCACGGCTGCTAGGTCCTGCTCCTGGGTCCAGACTGCAGCTTCCTCGGTCCGGCTGGCAAAGTGGATGGTGACGCCGGCGAGCACATAGACCACCACCAGCATCAAGGCGACGGTGCCGTAGAGCTTGGTTGCGATCTGCGGGCGGGGGAGGCCGAGCCGTTCAAGCATCGCCACACCCGTACGTTAAGTCCGCGCCCGGGGTCACGGCCCGCCCCTCGGGGAAGGCACAGGAAACAGCAAAGCTGCACATCACGACAGACAGGGTCGAGGCTCGCTGCAACATCTTCGGCCGGTGGTACGCCCCCAGGCGCCGGCACGACTTGCGCGCAACGCCCCGTTCTCGGGCGCATCCCTAGCGTGCAGCTTTTAAGAAAACCGGGCCGGACGGGTCAGACTTTTAAGCAATTCGTCGGCACCCGCGCGCCGGCCCCGTCGCCTACCATTTGCCGGTGTTGGGCATGGAGGCCCATGGCTCCTGCTTGGGCTGCGAGGTGCCCTTCTGCAGAAGCTCGATCGACACGTTGTCGGGCGAGCGAATGAACGCCATGCGCCCGTCGCGCGGCGGCCGGTTGATGGTGACGCCGGCCTTCATCAGGCGGTCGCAGGTGGCATAGATGTCGTCCACCTCGTAGGCCAGGTGCCCGAAGTTGCGACCCTCGCCATACGTCTCGGGATCCCAGTTGTAGGTGAGTTCCACGAGCGGCGCCCGCTCGGCGGCGGCACGGCCCTTGTCCTCCGCGGCGGCCAGGAAAATGAGGGTGAATCGGCCCTGGTCGTTCTCGACCCGACGGACCTCCTCCATGCCCAGCTTCCGGCAGTAGAAGTCCAGGCTCTCCTCGATGTTGCTGACACGCACCATCGTATGCAGATAACGCATTGCCACTGCGGCCTCCCAATCACCCAAAGCCTACCCGATCAGGGGCGCACCTTGCGTCCCCAGGGATGGCAGTGCAAGGGCCCTGGCCGCCTCGGTCCGCCTCGCCACCCGATATGGTGGAGCCCTCAGACGCCCTGCAAATGACACATCTCGTTCGCATTTTCGTCATGTTTGAGGGCAAAGTAAGCGGGCGAATCGCGAAGACAAGTTGGAATTCGTCCGGTGGTGGCAAGTTGTTTTCCACTGTTCTTCAAGTTTATCACCAGGCAAGCGCATGTCATCGTAGTCCACAACCACAATAGCAGCATGTGTAATTTTGCGATCGGGCCGGAACCCGCAGAGTTATCAGAACCTTGGCGGCAGTATGTTGGTTCCGTTTGTGAGGAGCGGCGGTCGTTTTGCGGACCAGTGAGGCCAAAATCTACTGGCTCACGGGGGTTCAGTTAGTTATAGGCTTTCATGCTGCTATCCGGTGCAGCAGGGAACTCGAGAGGGCAATCGGGACTCACAAATACCGGAGCAGAGTGGTCCTAACGTAACGCGGGGGGTTAGTAATGGAGGAGAAGGACAAGTTCTCTCCAAGTCACGAAAGTCATTTGGAGCAGGATGGTCAGTTTACGACTGCAGAGCCTGGCGTAGAGGTCTTCGAGATTGCCGGCGCTATTAAATGGTTCGATGTTTCAAAAGGTTATGGCTTCATAGTGCCGGATAACGGCCTCGCCGACGTGCTCTTGCACGTCACCTGCCTCAGGGCGGGCGGCTTTCAGACCGCCTACGAGGGAGCCCGGGTGCATTGCCAGGTGCTCAAGCGGCCCAGGGGGTTGCAAGCCTTTCGGGTGCTCAGCATGGACGAGAGCACCGCGATCCACCCTTCCCAGCTGCCACAGCGCACCCACGTCCAGGTGGTGCCTGAAAGTGATTGGGAGCGAACCAGGGTGAAGTGGTTCAATAGGGTACGTGGCTTTGGATTCCTCACCCGTGGCGAAGGCACTGCCGATATCTTCGTGCACATGGAGACGTTGCGCCGCTTCGGCTTCACGGAGTTGCGCCCGGATCAGGTCGTGCACGTCCGCTGGGGCATGGGTCCGAAAGGCTGCATGGCAGCCGAGATGCGCCCCGATGGCCCTCCGCCAGGCTTGCCGCCGAAACACTGATCGTGCCCCAATGGGCAATGTCGGTCGGGCCGCCCGTCGGGCGGCCCTGTTTCTTGGTGTGCTCGCACTGCTCGCGGGCCTCCTTAGCCCAGCCTCAGCCATGCGGCGCGATACCCTGAAGCTCGTCACGGCCAAGGGCGAGCACACAATCAACGTGGAGATCACCGAGACGCCGGCGGAAATGGCGCAAGGGCTGATGTTCCGCTCCAAGCTCGACGACAACGCCGGCATGCTGTTTCTCTACGAGCATGCCCAAGAGGTCACCATGTGGATGCGGAATACCTACATTCCGCTCGACATGGTGTTCATCCGCGCCGACGGCACCGTGCACCGCATCGAGGTGCGCACCCAGCCCTTGTCGGAGGCCATCATCCCCTCGCGCGGGGCCGTGGTCGCCTGCCTCGAGCTGGCCGGCGGCGCCGCCCAACGGCTGGGCCTGAAGCCCGGCGACCGGGTGGTGCATCAGCTGTTCGGCACGGACGGCAAGGCCGGCAAGAAGTAGAAGCGCACGCGTCGGCGACGTGCGGCGCAGGCGTCACGGCACCAAATCCAGCTCATACAGCACCAGCTCATGTGCCGGTCCGGGGGCGGCTCCCATGGTCCTGAACCCGCAGCGCTGCATCAGCCGGCGCGAGCGCCCGTTGGGCCGGTCGACAGCGGCAACCAGGCGAGAGAGACCGCAGGTCTCCCGTGCGTAGCGGACGAGCTCGGCGAGCACATCGCCGGCGACGCCCCGGCCCCATGCGCCTGGATGGAGCGCGATGAACACCTCGATGCCGTCGACCATGGTCGGGGCGACGGCAGCTGCCGCCGAGACGGGCTGCAACGCGGCCATGCCGATCAGCTGATCGCCCTCGGCCTCGATGGCCCATGAGCCCAGACCGCGCGCATCGAGCCGGTCGCTGCGCTCGAGCATGCCGGCAACGGTGGCCCGCGGCAGAATGGTGTCGTCGCAGAGGTAGCGGCGTACCTCGGCATCGTGCAGCAGGTGACAGATGCGATCGAGGTCGCCGCTGCTGGTCGGCCGCAGCCTCGCCTGCCGCAGGATCAGCACCGTCTTCATTCGAGCAGCCCGTGTTGTGCAACGCCGCCGCAGCTGCCGCTATGTGGGCGCCCGGCTCAGGACGTGGAGGCGCTCTCGCCCGGCTGCTCGATGCACTGCAGCAGCGGCACCCCGGCCGGCCGCATGACGAGGAACAGCAGCCCGCCCGCCAGCAAGCCGGCGCCGTGCGCGGAATAGGCGACGCCGTCGCTGGCGTTGCTGGCGATGTAGAAGAGCTGCAGCGCGATCCAGCCGCCGATCACCCAGTAGGCGCGCAGGCGAACGATCATGCGAAAGAAGAAGACCGACACCTTGGCACAGGGGCGCAGCAGCAGATAAGCCGCCAGAATCCCCGAGATGGAGCCCGATGCGCCCACCAGCGGCGTCGTCGACTGCGGGTTGAGCGCGGCAAAGCCGACGGCGGAGGCAATCCCGACCGCCAGATAGAAGATGATGAACCGCACCGGCCCCAGCGCGTCCTCGATATCGTCGCCGAACACCCACAGATAGACCATGTTGCCGATGATGTGCTCCCAGCCGCCGTGCAGGAACATGTAGGTGACCAGCGTCAGCTCCGGCGGCAGCTGCCCGGCCGCGGGCACGTTGTGCAGGACGGCAGCGGGCGTGGCACCGAAGGAGGCAAGGAACGCAATCGTCTCCGGCTCCGGCGTGCGCAGCTGGTAGAGGAACACGACGACATTGAGCGCGAGCAGCCCCCAGGTCACGTAGGGCACACGCGCCCGCTTGAACGGATTGTCGTCGTACAGGGGAAATACCATGGCGCTTGCCTCCGCGTGCCGCCCCGGCGGCTACAGCGCACCCAAGCAGGACCATGTCAAGCGCACACAGGCGTGCCTGGCGCTTCGTCGCCGGGAGGCCGCTAGGATCGCCGGGATCGCCAGCGGCTTTGGCGGCGGACAAGACTGACCCAAAGGCTCATACTGGGTTGGAAGGAGGCGCGGCGAGCCCGTTTGATATACGTCAACGCGGGCGACCGAGGCACCGGCCTAGATACCCGCACCGATGATGCGCACATTGCAATGGAAGGCCCCATGTACAAGCACATCCTGATCGCAACCGACGGCTCCGAGCTGGCGGCGAAGGCCGTCGATGCCGGCCTCGAACTTGCCCGCCTGCTCAAAGCCAAGGTCACCGCCGTGAATGCCACCGAGCCCTGGGTGGCGCTGGCGACGGGCGAGGCGGCGCTCGCCTTCCCGGTCGATGAGTACGAGAAAGGGGCGGCCGAGGAGGCGGCGCGCATCCTGGGCGCGATCAGCGAGGCCGCCAAGAAGCAGGGCGTCGCCTGCGAGACGGTGCACGTCAACGACTTCCCCGCCGAAGGTATCATCGAGACGGCCAAGGCCAAGGGCTGCGACCTCATCGTCATGTCCTCGCACGGCCGGCGCGGGCTCGCCCGTGTGCTCCTCGGCAGCCAGGCAACGCGCGTGCTGACGATGAGCACCATGCCGGTGCTGATCTGCCGATAGAATTCTCGTAGAATTCTCGTAGGTTGGGTCGAGCGAAGCGAAGACCCAACACAATGGGATCGGAATGGGTGTTGGGTCAGCGCTGACGCTCGACCCAACCTACATCTACACGTGATCTGCGGGCCGCAGCGCGTCCTCACGATCGTTCACACATCATCTCAAAAAATCGTGTTGCCCGGCCCGGCCCGTTCCAACGCCCGCTCACACGCTCGCTCCCACGGTCTTTCTGCATTTGGTCGCCTGGCAAACAACCAAGCAACCGGAGAGAGAAGATGATCATCGAGAGCAAGAACCCCGAGACCCTGGCCCTGCATGCCGGCCCGCGCAACGACTCCGCCACCGGCGCCGTGGTGGTGCCGATCTTCCAGACCGCATCCTACGAGTTCCGCAGCACCGAGCACGCGGCCAACCTGTTCGCGCTGAAGGAAATGGGCAACATCTACTCGCGCGTCATGAACCCCACCTGCGATGCGCTGGAGCAGAAGATGGCCGCGCTCGAGGGTGGTGCTGCGGCGCTGGCCGTCAGCTCCGGGCCAAGCGGCCTCGGCGATGGCGATCCAGAACCTGTGCCGGCCCGGCGACAACGTGGTGAGCTCCACCGACCTCTACGGCGGCACCTGGAACCTGTTCGCCAACACCCTGCCCTCGATGGGCATCACCGTGCGCTTCGTCGATCCGACGGACCCGGAGGCCTTCCGCCGGGCGACGGACGATCGCACGCGCGCCTACTACGCCGAGACGCTGCCCAACCCGAAGCTCGCCGTCTTCCCCATCGGCGAGGTGGCGGCCATCGGCCGCGAGCTCGGCGTGCCGCTGATCATGGACAACACGGCCTCCCCCCTCATCTGCCGGCCCCTCGACCACGGCGCAGCCATCGTCGTGCACTCGACCACCAAATACATCGGCGGCCACGGCACCTCCATCGGCGGCATGATCATCGACGGGGGCAACTTCGACTGGGCCGCCCACCCTGAGCGCTTCCCCACGCTGAACGAGCCCGATCCCAGCTATCACGGCGCGGTGTGGACCGAGGCGGTCAAGGAGATGGGGCCCATCGCCTACATCATCCGCGCCCGGGTCGTGCTGCTGCGCGACATGGGCAGCTGCATGAGCCCGTTCAACGCCTTCCAGTTCATCCAGGGGCTGGAGACGATGCCGCTCAGGATGCGCGAGCATTGCCGCAACGCGGCCGAGGTCGCGCTCTATCTGCAGCGCCACCCGGCCGTGACCCGCGTCATCTACGCCGGCATGCACGCGGACGCCGAGCAGCGCCGCCGCACCGACAAGTACCTCAAGGGCGGCCAAGGCGGGCTCGTCGGCTTCGAGCTGCGCGAGGGCCGCGAGGCGGGAGCGCGGTTCATCGACGCGCTCAAGCTCTTCTATCACGTGGCCAACATCGGCGATGCGCGCTCGCTCGCCATCCATCCGGCGAGCACCACGCACTCGCAGCTGAGCGAGGCAGCTCAGCTCGCCAGCGGCGTGACGCCGGGCTACGTACGCCTGTCGGTGGGCATCGAGCACATCGACGACATCATCGCCGATCTCGACCAGGCGCTCGCCGCCGCCACGGCGTCGATGGCGAAGGCCGCGTAAGCGCCTTCGACTTCAAATTGAACCCGACTGTCATCCCGGGCCTCGTGCCCGGGATCCATCCCTCCGCTTGCTCGGGAGCTCGCTGATGGCTGGATCCCGGCGACAAGCGCCGGGATGACCGTTGTGAACTTGGCTCGCTGGTTCAGCCAGACTGCGCGGAGCGCTCAATCTAGCGTCACGCGTCAGGTTTTCTTGGTGTCGGGCTTGTAGGGCGGGTCGCGCTCGAAGGCGGCCTTGATGCGGTCGGGCTCCACGGCGATCTCGACGCCCGACCGTTCGAGCTGCAACAGCATAGGCACGCGCGAATCCTTGGCTTCCCAGCCGCGGTTGAGCGCTTCCGTCATCTCCGCCAGCGCCAGGTTCGCGAGCCGCATCGGCACGCCCAGCTCGCGGCCAAGCTGGGTGGCGAGCGACACGTCCTTGTGCGCGAGCTTCAGGGCGAAGGCGGCCGGCTCGTACTTGCCCGGCAGGAACTGGTCGGCCAGACCATCGAACGTGCGCCTGCGGCCGCCGGCGCCGCCGCGCACTGCCTCCCACAGCGCCAGCGGCTCCACGCCGCCCTTGACGCCCAGCGCGAACACCTCGGCCAGCGCTGTCTGCACGGCATAGCCGGCGCAGTTGTGGACGAGCTTCGCCACCGAGCCCGCTCCGATCGGGCCGATGTAGCGGGCCTGATCGCCCATGGCGTCGAGCACCGGCTTGTGCTTGCGGAAGATCGCCTCGTCGCCGCCGACCCAGATCGCCATGCGGCCCGACTTGGCGCCGACCGGTCCGCCGCTCACCGGCGCGTCCAGCATGTGCGCGCCCGTCTTGGCGAACTCGGCGTGGATCCGGCGCACCAGCGTGGGCGAGTTGGTCGACAGGTCGAAGTAGGCTGCGTCCTTGCGCATGCCCGCGAGCAGCCCGTCGGCGCCCAGCGCCACGGCCTCGACCTCGGGCGGCCCGGGCAGAGACGTCAGCACCACGTCCACTGCCTCGGCCACGGCGCGCGGCGAGGCGGCCCAGGTCGCACCCTTGGCCATGTGGGGCGCCGCCGACTTGCGCCGGATGTCGTTCACGACCAGCTCGTAACCCGCCTTCTGCAGGTTGGCCGCCATGCTCGCACCCATGGTGCCGAGCCCGATGAAACCGATGCGCATGTTTGCTCCTCCCCTATTCGCGATCTCGACCTAGCCGGCAAGCTCCGGCACCACCCACAGCGGCGGCTCGCCGCGATGCACGCGCTCGACATTGTCGAACGCATTGCGGAACCGGGCCACATGGTTGTCCCAGGTCGGCCCGGCGAAATGCGCGGTGAGCACAACGTTGTCGAGCGCGAGCAGCGGATTGTCGGCCGCGGGCGGCTCGCGGTCGAACACATCGAGCCCGGCGCCCAGGATCTTGCCCTCGGCGAGCACGCGGGTGAGCGCCGCCTCGTCCACGACCGGACCGCGCGAGGTATTCACCAGCATCGCCGTCGGCTTCATCGAGCTGAGCTCGCCCGCCCCGATCATATGCCGCGTGGAGGCATTGAGCGGCACGTGCAGCGACACCACGTCGGAGGACTGCATCAGCTCGCGCAGCAGGCGGAAGCGCACGCCGAGCGCGTCCTCGGCATCCTCGCTCAGCCGCGCGATGTCGTAGTATTGGACCGCGCATGCCGAACGCCTGCGCCAGCCGCGCCACCTTCTTGCCGATGGTACCGAGGCCGACGATGCCCAGCGTCTTGCCGCTTAGTTCGTACATGCGCGGCGGCGGGCCGTTGCCGCGCCAGCGCCCGCCCGCCACGTTGGCGTGCTGCCAGACCACCTTGCGCGACACGGTGAGCATCAGCATCAGCGCGTGCTCGGCGACGGAGACGGCATTGGCACCGCCGTTGTTGCTGACGGGCACCTTGGCGCGGCGCGCCGCCTCCAGATCGACGGCGTCGTAGCCGGCGCTCAGGAGCTGCACCAGCCTCAGCTTCGGTGCCGCGCGATAGAACGCGTCGCCCATGGGCACGTTGGGATAGCAGACCATGTACTCCGCCTCGCCGAGCGCCGGCTCGAGCTCGCCCGGGCTATAGGCCAGAACCAGCTCGAAGCGAACCGGCGCCATCTCGCGCGCGATCGCGCCGATCTCCGTCGACGGCGCGACGAGGACGATCCTGGGACTCATGGGTTCTCTCCGGCGGGACGCGGGCTCATAGCCAGGGCAGCGTGCGCTCGTAGGCCTTCTCGAACGCCTCGATCTCGCCCTTCAGGCCGAGCGTGAAGCCCATGTCGTCGGTGCCGGCGATGAGGCACTGCTTGCGGAAGGGATCGATGTCGAAGGCATGCTCGATGCCGTCGGGACCGGTCACCTTCTGGCCCTCGAGATCGACGCTGACGTGCGCGCCGGGCGTCTGCTCCAGCGCCGCGATCAGCCCCTCGACGACCTCGATGGGCAGAACGATCGGCAGCAGGCCGTTCTGGTAGCTGTTGTTGCGGAAGATGTCGCCGAAGCTGGGCGCGATCACAGCCCGGATGCCGTAGTCGCAGAGGCACCACACGGCATGCTCGCGCGAGGAGCCGCAGCCGAAGTTGCGCTGCGCGACCACGATGCGCGCATCCTTGTAGGCCGGCTGGTTCAGCACGAAGCCCGGCTTGGGCGAGCCGTCGTCGTTGAAGCGCAGGTCGTTGAACAGCAATTGCGCCCAGCCCGCTCCGCGTTGGCGGTAGAGAAAGCGCGCCGGGATGATCTGGTCGGTGTCGACATTGTTGACGGCGACCGGCACCGCCACGGCGTCGAGGGCAACGAACGGTTCCATGGGTCAGGCCCCCATCAGCCGGCGCACGTCGGTCAGCCTGCCGGTGACCGCCGCGGCCGCCGCCATGGCCGGGCTCATCAGGTGCGTGCGCGCGCCCTTGCCCTGGCGGCCGACGAAGTTGCGGTTGGAGGTCGACGCGCAACGCTCGCCCGGCGCCACCAGGTCGCCGTTGATGCCGACGCACATGGAGCAGCCGGCCTCGCGCCACTCGAACCCGGCGCGCCTGAAGATGGCATCGAGCCCTTCCGCTTCCGCCTGCTGCTTGATGAGGCCCGAGCCGGGCACGACCATCGCGGGGACCAGCGTCTTGCGGCCGTCGGCGACCTTGGCCGCGACGCGGAGGTCCTCGATGCGGCTGTTGGTGCACGAGCCGATGAACACGCGATCGACCGGGATGTCGGAGAGCGCCGTGCCGGGTTTGAGGGCCATGTAGTCGAGCGCGCGCAGCATGCTGTCGCGGCCGGCGGCATCCGCGACGTGAGCCGGGTCCGGCACAATGCCGGTGATGGGGGAGGCCGCCTCGGGGCTGGTGCCCCAGGTCACCATGGGCGCGAGTTCGGCGGCATCGAGATGGACCTCGCGGTCGAACGCCGCATCGGGATCGGAGGGCAGCGTGCGCCAATAGGCGACCGCCTTGTCCCAGTCGGCGCCCTTGGGCGCGTAGGGCCGGCCTTTCAGATAGGCGAACGTCGTCTCGTCGGGCGCCACCATGCCGGCCCGCGCGCCGGCCTCGATCGACATGTTGCAGATGGTGAGCCGGCCCTCGATCGACAGGCTGCGGATGGCGGAGCCGGCATACTCGAGCACGTGGCCGACGCCGCCCGCCGCACTGATCTTCGCAATGATGGCGAGGATAACGTCCTTGGCATGCACGCCGGCCCCAAGCTCGCCGTCGACCGTGATGCGCATGATTTTGGGCTTCATCTGCCACAGCGACTGCGTCGCCAGCACATGCGTGACCTCGCTCGCACCGATGCCGAAGGCAAGCGCGCCGACGGCGCCGTGCGTCGCGGTGTGGCTGTCGCCGCACACGATCACCATGCCGGGCTGCGTCAGACCTTGCTCGGGGCCGACCACGTGCACGATGCCCTGCCGCTTGTCGGCGAGCCCGAACAGCGTCATCCCGGTCTTGCGCGCGTTCGCGTCCAGGTCCTCCACCATCGCGCGCCGGTTCGGGTCGTTGATGGCGGAGAGCGTGCGGCCGAGCGTGGAGACGTAGTGATCCGGGGTCGCGAAGGTGCGGTCCGGGCGGCGCACGCTAAGCCCCCGCTCCTTGAGCGAGCGGAAGGCCGCGCTCGAGCCGTCGTGCACCAGGTGCCGGTCGATGGAGAGAAGCGTGGCGCCGTCGGCGCGCGTCTCGATGGCGTGCGCCGACCAGATCTTGTCGAGCAACGTTGCGTGTGTCGGCATGGGGCCCTACCTATTCGGCAGCATCCGCCCGGCGTGCGGGCACCGCGCCCGCGTGCCGCGCGCTGATCGCATCCCATTCGTCCGCACCCACGCGACGGAAGGCTTCGCGCACGGTGAGGCCGGTGTCGAGCGAGGGATGGCGGCCCGTCTCGCGCAGCTCGGCCAACACCTTGTCGCAAGTACCCAGCACGGACTTGAACAGCAGCCCCGGCACGATCGCGAGCTTGTAGCCCGCCCGCTCGGCGTCGGCGAACGCGACGTCGGGGGTCTTGCCGCGCCACACCACGTTCAGCAGACATGGTCCCTTCACCAGCCGCGGCACCGCCGCAATCTCCTCATGCGTCTGCGGTGCCTCGAGGAAGGCCATGTCGGCACCCGCCGCCAACGCCGCGTTGGCCCGGCGTACGGCCTCCTCGAAGCCCAGCACGGCGCGGGCATCCGTGCGGGCGATGATCAGGAAATCCGGGTCCTGCCTCGCCGCCACGACCGCCCTGACCTTGGCCAGATATTCATCGAGGGGAAGGATCACCTTGTCGTCGAGGTGGCCGCACCTCTTGGGGAAGCCCTGATCCTCGATGTGCAGGCCGGCAACCCCGCGGCGCTCGTACTCGCGCACGGTACGCGTGGCGTTGAGCTCGTTGCCGTAGCCGGTGTCGGCGTCGGCGATCACGGGAACATCCACGGCGGCGGCAATCCGCCCGGCGTTGTCCGCCATCTCCGACATGGTCACGAGCCCGTAGTCGGGATAGCCCAGCGTTGCCGCGGTCCCGGCGCCGGTCATATAGACCGCCTCGAAGCCGGCCTGGGCGATGCATCGCGCGGTGATGCCGTCGTAGGCGCCTGGCGCGACCAGCATGCCATCGCGCCGCAACAGTTCGCGCAGTCTGCCTGCCCGGCTCATGTCATCGCTCTCCGAGGTGCCGTCCGCGCATGATAGGAGACGCCGGACCGGTGATGCAAAGAGATTGTCTGAAACTGTCATCCCGGCCGCAGCGAAGCGGAGAGCCGGGACCCAGCGGCCACGAACTCGAGCGGTGTTCCGGGGCCCTGGGTCCCGGATATTTCGCTTCGCGAAATTCCGGGATGACACCCGGAGATCTATTTTATCGTCAAAGCCGGGCCCTGGCGGTACTTTTCGATGACCGCCATATCCGGCTCCACGCCGAGCCCCGGCCCGGACGGCACGGCCACCTTGCCGTCGCGCGCCAGCATGGCCTCGCCGTAGGGGCTGGCCTCGAGGTTGGCGTAGATGTTTTCCAGCGGCGTGTCGGTCGGCAGCGACGCGGCGAGGTGGATCGAGGCGAGATTGCCGGGGCCGAAATAGGCGCAGTGCGGCACCAGCTCCACCGAATGCGCCTCGGCGAGCGCGATGATCTTGCGCATCTCGGTGATGCCGCCGATCTTGGTGACGCTCGGCTGGGCGATGTCGATCGCGCCCTTCTGAAACAGGTCGCGGAAGTCGTGCACGCCCGCCGCGTTCTCGCCAGCGGCGATGCGGGTGGCACCCGCCTTGCGTACGGCGGCGAGCCCGTCGTGGTCCTCCGGCGGCCACACCGGCTCCTCGAGCCAGGCGAGCCCGGCGGGCCGATAGGCGCGCTCCACCCTGATCGCCTCGGCCACGGTCCACGGGCAATTGACATCGTTCATGATGGCGACGCCCTCGCCCACCGCCTCGCGCGCGGCTTTCACCTCCTCGACGCCATGCTCGTGCAGCTTGATCGCCTTGAAGCCGCGCGCGACCATGTCGGCGCAGATCTTGCCGACGGTTGCCGGCCGCGCGTAACGCATCAGGCTGGCGTAGGCGCGCACCTCCTTGCGGCGGGCGCCGCCCAGGAGATCGCAGAGCGGCAGGCCGGCGCGCTTGCCGGCGATGTCCCACAGCGCGATGTCGACGGCGGAGTGCGCGTAGACCACCGAACCGTTGCGGCCGGAGATATGGAAGGCCTGGGCGGCTTCCCGATGCAGCCCGGCGATGTCGGTTGCGTCCTTGCCGATGAACCAGGGCGCGACGTAGGTTTCGAGCGCCGCCTTGGTCGCCGGGATGATGGAATGGCCGAAGCCCTCGCCCCAGCCGGTGATGCCGGCATCCGTCTCCACGCCGACGAGGAGATGGTCCATGGTGGGAAAGCGCAGCCCGGCGAACTCTTGGCTCGGCGCGCCCATGTCGAAGGGGATGCGGACGTAATGCGAATGAATGGCCGTTATCTTCATGGGTTCCTCCCGCGGCACGACGCGCAAGAGCATATTGGGCATCAGGCCAGGAGCAAGACATGACCTCGATCAGCGGCTATCACGCCCACGTCTACTTCGATGCCGCCACCCGGCAGGCCGCCGAGCGGCTGTGCCAGGAGGCCGGGCGGCTGTTCAAGCTCACCGTGGGGCGCATGCACGATAGCCCCGTGGGGCCGCATCCCCGCGGCAGCTGCCAGCTGGCGTTCGACCGGGACGAGTTCGCCAAGGTCATGCCCTGGCTGGTCGAGAGCCGCGGCGGCCTCACGGTCTTTGCGCACGCCGAGACCGGGGATGCGATCAAGGACCACACCGAGCACGTGATCTGGCTCGGGCCCTCCGAGACGCTCAACCTGGCGGCGCTCAAGCCGGCCTAGGTAGGCTCAAGGCCGTCAGGCAGCCTCGTCGAAGCTGAGCAGGGCGGGGAGTGTCTTTGCCAGCATGACGAGGTCGAGGCGGGTCGACCAGTTGCGGACATAGAAGCTGTCGCAGACCACGCGCTGCTGGTAGCTGAGCTGAGTGCGTCCCCCCGTCTGCCACACGCCGGTCAGCCCGGGCCTCGCCTTAAGGTAGTGGCGGAGGCAGCGCCCATAGTATTGGAGCTCCTCGGCAACGACCGGACGCGGCCCCACCAGGCTCATGTCGCCGCGCAGAACATTGAAGAGCTGCGGCAGCTCATCGATGCTCGACTTGCGCAACACCCGGCCGAGGCACGTGATCCTCGGATCATCGCGCAGCTTGCGTGTTTCCTTCCATTCGCGGGCCGCCTCGGGATTCTCGGCCAGATGCCGCTCGAGCACCGCCTTGGCGTCGACGATCATTGTGCGGAACTTATAGCAGGTGAAGATCCTGCCGCGGAAGCCGACGCGTTCCTGGGAGAAGACGACCGGACCGCCCAGGAAGATGCGGATCAGCACACCCACCGTCAGCATCAGAGGCGCCAGAAGGATGAGCGCCACCGATGCGAGCACGACATCGAGTGCTCTTTTCGCAAAACCGCCCAGCGGAACAAGCCCCACCGACCTGGACGCCCTGGCGACGAGGCCGCTCGCAAACGGGTCGCTGAAATCGGGGTGTACCGGCTCGCTCTCGGCCGTGCCGAGAACGCTTGTCGTGCGATAGGACTTGCCGTTGGGCCGGTAGACGCTGTCGCCGCCCACCCCGTCGGCCCGGGAAGATTCCAAATCGGACGCAAACTCAAAATCACGCATATTGCACGCCCCACACGCGCCTGAGCTCACCCCGCTTAGCCGCCGTGCTGCAACGCACAACAAATCAGATCCGCCCATAATATCAAGAGATCAGGCGACGGTTCTCAGTGCTTTGTGACCAAAAGGGCACGCCATGAGCGCGCGCCATCTGCAGAAAAACCGCGGTAAATCAGGCCCGCGCCGTTGATCGAGCCGTGCGTCGAAATCACGCTGAGCCCCCGAGCGGGGTCGGAGCATCGAAGCCGGTCAGGGCCTAACGGCAGACCGGCTCACGCGGCGCCGGCAACGCACCAGGCAGCCGAAAAATCAGAAGCGAGCAGGCGTTCGATGTCTCTGCCCGACAGCGGCTCGCTGAACACGAAGCCCTGCATCTCCGTGCAGCCTTCTGCCTTTACCGCATCCAGCTGCTGTCTGGTCTCGACGCCCTCCGCGGTGGTCGACATGCCCAAGCCGCTCGCCAGCGCCGCCACCGCCCGCACGATGTCGACGGCGTTCTTCTTGTCGGCGACCTCCTTGATGAAGGACCGGTCGATCTTGATCTTGTCGAAGGGAAAGCTCTGCAGATAGCTCAGGCTGGAATAGCCCGTGCCGAAATCGTCCATCGCCACGCGCACACCCAGCGAGCGAAGCTGGTGCAGCGTGGCCAGCGTGGCGGCGCTGTCCTGCAGCAACACCGTCTCGGTAATCTCCAGCTCGAGCCGGTCCGGCTCGAGACCGGAGGCGGCCAAGGCGCCGAGCACCGCCTGCTCCAGCCCGGGGCTCTTGAACTGGACCGGAGAGAGGTTGACTGCAACCTTGACGTGCTCCGGCCAGGTCATGGCCGTCGCACAGGCCTGCCTGATGACCCAGTCGCCGAGCGGCACGATGAAGCCGTTCTCCTCAGCCAGCGGAATGAAGTCGCCAGGCGGGATCATGCCCCTCGTCGGGTGACGCCAGCGTATGAGCGCCTCGCAGGCGCTGATCTCGTCGCGCTCCAGATTGACGAGCGGCTGGTAGTAGAGCTCGAACTCGCCGGCAATGAGCGCCTTGCGCAGGTCGTATTCCATCGTCCGACGCGCCTGCATGCGCGCGTCCATGTCCGGCTCGAAGAACCGGAACGTGCCGCGTCCGTCGCCTTTGGCGCGGTACAGCGCGAGGTCTGCGTTCCTGATCAGCTGGTCCGGGTCGGTGCCGTCCAGCGGACCGATGGCGATGCCGACACTGGTCCCCGCTACCACCTGGTGACCGTCGATATCGTGCGGCGCGTTGACGACCTCGATGACGCGTTGCGCCAGATCCGAGGCATCGGACGGCTCCTTGATGCCGACCTGGACGATGGCGAACTCATCGCCGCCCATCCGGGCGATCGTATCCGTCTCCCTGATGAGCTTGCCGAGGCGCTCCGTGACGCCCTTGAGCAGCTTGTCGCCGACAGGATGGCCGAGGGTGTCGTTGACGTTCTTGAAATGATCGAGATCGAGCAGGTGCACGGCGACGATCTCGCCGCGATGCACGCGCGAGACGGCCAGCTCCAGGCGCTCCTTGAGCAGGATACGATTGGGCAGATCCGTCAGCGCATCATGATGCGCCATGTGGGCGATCCTGGCTTCCGAGCGGCGCCGCTCGGTGATGTCCTCCGTCGTGCTGACGATGCCGCCGTCGCGCATCGGCCGCCGCACGATCGATATCACGCGCCCGTCGGCCAGCTCCTGCACGCGCGCGGATGCCTTGCCGAACTGGGCGAGGTAGTCGCCGGCGAACGTCTCGAACTCGACCTCGCCGAATACGCCCTTGGCGTGCCGGCATTCCAGAAGCTGCCGGATGCTCGTGCCCGGCTTCACCTGCGCCGGCGTCAGACCGTAGAGCTCCGCATAAAGCCTGTTGGTGACGACGAGCCGGTGCTCGCTGTCGAACATGGCGAGCCCATGCGACATATGGTTCATGGCGGTGTCGAAGCGCAGGTTCTGGGCCTCGAGCGCGCGCTGCCGGGTGGCCAGAAGCTTGTTCTGCTGCGCCATGGTCTCCTGGAACCGGGCGATCGCCTCGACCATCTGCCCGATCTCGTCCTTGCGGTCGCGGTAGCCGATTTCGACGCGCTCGTGCTGCGAGGATACCGCCTGCATGGTCCGGGTGACCGCCCGGATCGGGGCGACCACGGAGCGGCCTATGAACAGCGCCACCAGGGCGCTCAGGAGCACGCTGAAGACACCGGCGAGCGCGAGCACGTCGCGGTTTTCCGTGGTCAGGGCAACGAGGCCCCGGCTTGTGGCCCGCGTCTGATCGGCCACCTGGGCCACCATTCGCTGCAGCTCCGCCACGATCGTGCGGAACTCGTCGTCCGTGGCGCCGAGCAGCATCGAGGCCATCGCCGGATCGTTGTCGGCCGCGGCCACGACGTCGCGCATCTCGGCGATGTAGCTGGCCCACTTCTCGCCGAGCGCGGCCATGCGCCCGGCCTCGGCGGGCGTCTGATGCGACAGCGTGCGGAAGCGCTGCAAGCCGGCGTTCAGCGCCTCGAGTTGCGCAAGCGCCTCCGCGCTCGTTGCCTGCGCGGCCTTGGCGCTGACGCCGATTTGCCGCCAACTGACAAACTGGAAGATCTTGAGGTGGGCGGTAATGAGGTCGCCCGCCAGCGCCGAGGCGATGCGCTGCTTGGGGATATGCACGTCCGTCAGGTACGCCAGGCCCGCAGCCGAGCGATCGAGCGCGTGATAGGCGTTGAGACCAACGCCGGCGAGGCTGAACAGGAGGACCGACGAGGCGACCAGGGCCTTGGTCCGGATCGGCAGATCGTCGAAGACGCCCAGGAAGCCGGCGATCCCCTTCCTCGAGCCCCGCACTGCCTGTCCGAGGCGGCCCTTGAAGCTGCGCCTCAGCAGGACTCTCGCAACGCAAAGCGTCTTGTATCTGCCGACCACGGCCCCCATCCCCCAATGGCTCGCGCTTCACAGTGACGCGAAAGCCAGAAAGGGTTCATGAATACTGCCGGGTGCGGAGCGTCCTAACTTCGGCTCATGGTTAATTTTCTTGCCCGCCCAAATGCAAAGCGCGGCCAACCGCCAACCAGGGCCGGCTCGGCCTTTTTGAGGGCCGCCGCGGGAGATCAAGCCGCCGCTTCGCTAGCCGATCAGCCAATGAATAAGGTTTGAGCGGGCGTGGCGCGCTGCCGCCTATCGTGCGCGACGGGTCATGTGTGCGGGGAGTCGATCAGAGGATCGGGCCTTGCAAATCGCCTGAGTGCCGAGATGTCGCCGATTGTCACCGCGGCTCCGTCCACCCTGACGCCAAGTTCGGCAAGCTCGGCAAAGCTGCGGGAAAGATTCTCCGGTCGCATCCCCAGGAGGTTGGCGAGTGCCTTCTTTTCGACCGGCAGCTTAAAGGTACCGCGGCGGCCAGTCTTCTCGTTGTGTGCAAGGATCCAGTTGGCGAGCCGCTCCAGGCCGCTGCGCAGCCGATGGTTCTTCAAGTCCTTGACGAGGCCGCGGTAGCGAAGCGCAAGCTCCGCGACGACGGCGCGTGCGAACACCGAGTCCTTACTGAACACCTCCCGGACGGCCTCGGCTGGAATGAGCACGACCATGGAATTTTCCGTGGTGCGAGCGGACTTCAGATAGAGCCGGTCCACCACGACCGCGGCCAGAATAAAAGCGCCCGGTGGCGTCAGAAATGAAAGCGTCGTCTCTCGGCCCTGGCTGGCAGAGAAGTATTCGACCGCTCCCTCGACCAATACGTGAAGGAAGTCCGGCCTCTGGCCTTCGTGGATGAGAACGACGCCGCGCGGAAACCGCTGCACGTAGCCCGCTTCGATCAGTGCCTGGAAGTGTGCCTGTTGCATGCCCGCAAACAGCGGCAAGGCACGCACTATCTCCGCGTCAGCATCTCTCATGGGGCATTTTCTAGCATGCAGCCGCGGTCTTGGCTTGATGAATATCAATTTATAAGCTGATCTTAAGCAATTGATCGGATCGATATAGAGCAAGTATGGGTGCATGAAAGAAGAGTGGCCATTTCCATCAGATCCCGCGACCAATTTCTCAAGTTGATATAGGTCAATGAGACCGAAGTTCCGATCCGATTACTTCCCTCCATCGGGCAGGTATGCCAAGGCCGTGAGGGGGCGATCCGTGAACGACGCAACAGCAGTCCGGAAGGGTGACCAGGCTCGGGCTCTGTGGCTCTCCACGCTCGCCTTCACCGTCTGCTTTGCCGTGTGGACGATCTTTTCCATCATCGGCGTTCAGATCAAGAAGGACCTGGGCCTCAGCGAGACGGAGTTCGGGCTGCTGGTCGGCACACCGATCCTGACCGGCTCGCTGACCCGTCTCATGCTGGGCATCTGGACCGACCAGTACGGCGGGCGCATCGTCTACACGGCGGTCATGCTGGCGGCAGCGGTCGCGACCTGGCTCCTGACGTTCGCCTACGACTATCCGACCTTTCTGCTTGCGGCACTCGTCCTCGGCGTTGCGGGCGGCTCGTTCGCCGTCGGCATCGCCTACGTCTCCAAGTGGTACCCGCGGGAGCAGCAGGGCACCGCGCTCGGCATCTTCGGCGCGGGCAACGTCGGCGCCGCCGTCACCAAGTTCCTGGCGCCGTTCGTCATGGTCGCCTACGGCTGGAAGACGGTGGCCAACATCTGGGCGCTGGCCATCGCCGTGATGGCGATCGTTTTCTGGCTCGCCACGAAGGACGACCCCCAGCTCGAAGCCAGGCGCAGGGCCGGGCTCAAGCCCGAGCCGATCTCGGCCATGCTCGAGCCCTTGAAGAACATCCAGGTCTGGCGGTTCTCGCTCTACTATTTCTTCGTTTTCGGCGCCTTCGTCGCGCTCGCGCTGTGGCTGCCGCGCTACCTGATCGGCGCCTACAAGGTCGACATCACCACGGCCGGCATGATCGGTGCCGCCTACTCGATCCCCGCCAGCATCTTTCGCGCCTACGGCGGCCATCTCTCCGACGTCTACGGCGCGCGCCGCGTGATGTACTGGACCTTCGGCGTCGCCATCGCCGTGTCCTTCATCCTCTCCTATCCGCCCACGCAGTACATCGTCACCGGAATCCGCGGGCCCATCACCTTCACATTGCAGACCGGCCTCGTCGCGTTCACCGTGCTCATCTTCATCCTTGGCTTCTTCATGAGCCTCGGCAAGGCAGCCGTCTACAAGCACATCCCCGTCTACTATCCCAATCACGTCGGCTCGGTCGGCGGCATCGTCGGCCTGATCGGCGGGCTTGGCGGCTTCGTGCTGCCGATCCTGTTCGGGCTCGCCAACGACCTGACCGGCGTCTGGCAGAGCTGCTTCATGCTGCTCTTTGCCGTGTCCGTGGCGGCGCTGGTGTGGATGCACCTCGCCATCCGCCAGATGGAGCGCGAAGCGCAGGGGCCTGCCGTCGAGAGGCTGCCGCAGCTCCCCGAGATGCAGGAGATCCACGAGCCGGCGCTGCACGCGCCGCCCGCCGTCGAGCCGGACAGGATCGGCGCGCTGTCGGGCGCCGTGCTGCAGGACTGGCGGCCCGAGGATCCACGGTTCTGGGACGAAAAAGGGCGCGCCATCGCCCGCCGCAACCTGTTCTGCTCCATTCCCGCCCTGCTGCTCTCCTTTGCCGTGTGGATGGTGTGGTCGGTGGTCGTCGCCAAGCTGCCGGCCATCGGCTTTCGCTATTCGACCGACCAGCTGTTCTGGCTCGCGGCACTGCCCGGGCTGTCAGGCGCGACATTGCGGATCTTCTACTCCTTCATGGTGCCGATCTTCGGCGGCCGGCTGTGGACCACGCTCACCACCTGGTCGCTGATCGTCCCCGCACTCGGCATCGGCATGGCCGTACAGAACCCGGACACGCCCTACTGGCTGTTCCTCGTGCTGGCCCTGCTGTGCGGCTTCGGCGGCGGCAACTTCGCCTCGTCGATGGCCAACATCTCCTTCTTCTACCCGAAGGCCGAGAAGGGCAACGCGCTGGCGCTCAACGCAGGTCTCGGCAATCTCGGCGTGAGCGTCGTGCAGTTCGTCGTGCCCTTGGCCATTACGGCCGGCGTGCTCGGCTGGCTGGGCGGAGAGCCCATCATGGCCAAGGAGGCGGGCAGGGACGTTCCGCTCTGGCTGCAGAATGCCGGCTACATCTGGGTGCCGTTCATCGTCGCCAGCGCGTTTGCGACCTGGTTCGGCATGAACGACATCGCCTCGGCCAAAGCCTCGTTTGCCGAGCAGGCAATCATCTTCCAGAGAAAGCACAACTGGATCATGTGCTGGCTCTACACCGGCACGTTCGGCTCCTTCATCGGCTACTCGGCGGGATTCCCGCTGCTTGCCAAGACGCAGTTCCCCGAGGTGAACGCGCTCACCTACGCCTTTCTGGGACCGATGGTCGGTGCGCTGTCACGCTCGCTCACGGGCTGGGTATCCGACAGGTGGGGCGGCGCTCGCGTCACCTTCTGGGTGTTCGTCGGCATGGCCGTCGGCGTGGCGGGTGTCCTCTACGCGCTCAGCATTGGCAGCTGGCCCATCTTCTTTGCCATGTTCCTGCTCCTGTTCTTCGCCACGGGCGTCGGCAACGCGTCGACCTTCCAGATGATCCCCGCCATCATGCGCAGCGAGATGGATCGGCTGATGCCGGGCTCCGACGGCCCCACGCGCTCCCGGCAGGCGGATAAGGAAAGCGCGGCCATCATCGGCTTCACCTCGGCGATCGCCGCTTATGGGGCATTCTTCATCCCCAAGAGCTACGGCACCTCGATCAGCTGGACCGGCGGCCCGCAAACGGCGCTCTGGGCCTTCCTGGTGTTCTACCTCTCCTGCATCGCCATCACCTGGTGGTTCTACACGCGGCCGGGCGGGCTGCTGCGCGATATCGAGCGCGGCGGGCCGGCGCGATCCCGCGGCCCCGCCGCCCAGCCGGCCCAATAGCGGAAAGCAGCCATGAGCCATTTCCTCGACCGCCTGACGTTCTTCAATCGCGTCGAAGACGCGTTTGCCGATGGCCACGGCATCACCACGCGCGAGGATCGCCGCTGGGAGGAGGGCTACCGCAAGCGCTGGCAGCACGACAAGATCGTGCGCTCCACCCATGGCGCCAACTGCACCGGCTCGTGCTCGTGGAAGATCTACGTCAAGGGCGGCATCGTCACCTGGGAGACGCAGCAGACCGACTACCCGCGCACCCGGCCCGGACCTCCCCAACCACGAGCCGCGCGGCTGCTCCCGTGGTGCCAGCTACAGCTGGTATCTCTACTCCGGCAACCGCGTGAAATATCCGCTCGTGCGCTCGCGGCTTCTCAAGCTGTGGCGCGAGGCGCGCGCGCTGCGCACACCGGTCGCGGCCTGGGCCTCGATCGTCGAGGACCCGGCAAAGCGCGCCGCCTATACCAAGAAGCGCGGGCTCGGCGGCTTCGTGCGCGCGAGCTGGGACGAGGTCACCGAGATCATCGCCGCGGCCAACGCCTACACCGCCAAGGCCTACGGCCCCGACCGCGTCATCGGCTTCTCGCCGATCCCGGCCATGTCGATGGTGAGCTACGCCGCGGGCTCGCGCTATCTCTCCCTGCTCGGTGGCGTGTGCATGTCCTTCTACGACTGGTACTGCGACCTGCCGCCCTCTTCGCCCCAGACCTGGGGCGAGCAGACCGACGTGCCGGAGTCGGCCGACTGGTACAATTCCGGCTTCCTGATCTTGTGGGGCTCGAACGTGCCGCAGACGCGCACGCCCGACGCCCACTTCTACACCGAGGTCCGCTACAAGGGCGCCAAGAGCGTCGTCATCTCGCCCGACTATTCGGAGGCCTCCAAGTTCGCGGACTTGTGGATCTCGGTGAAGCAGGGCACCGACGCCGCGCTCGCCATGGCCATGGGCCACGTCATCCTGCGCGAGTTCTACATCGACCGGCAGGCCGAATATTTCGAGGACTACGCGCGCCAGTACACCGACATGCCGATGCTGGTGCGGCTGGTGAAGCAGGGCGACCACCTGGTCCCCGACCGGCTGCTGCGCGCCTCCGATTTCGCCGACAATCTCGGCGAGACCAACAATCCCGAGTGGAAGACGGTCGCCTACGACGAGACCTCCGAGGCGATCGTCGTGCCGCGGGGCTCGGTCGGCTTCCGCTGGGGCGAGAAGGGCAAGTGGAACCTGGAGGAGAAGGAAACCGAGGGCCGCGAGACCAACCTGCAGCTTAGCTTCGCCGCCGACAAGGACGAGCTGGCCGACGTCGCCTTCCCCTACTTCGGCAACCGCGAGCACGATCACTTCGCAGGGACAGACCACCCGAGCGTGCTCGTTCGCAAGGTGCCGGCCAAGCGCGCGCAACTGAAGGATGGCGAGGCGCTGGTCGCCTCCGTGTTCGACCTGTTCGTCGCCAACTACGGGCTCGACCGCGGCTTCGGCGGCGCAGCATGTAGCCAAGTCCTACGACGAGAACGTGCCCTACACGCCGGCCTGGGCCGAGAGGATCACCGGCGTCCCCCGCGACCAGATCGTGCAGGTCGCACGCGAGTTCGCCCGCAACGCCGAGAAGACCAGGGGCCGCTCCATGGTCATCATCGGCGCGGCGATGAACCACTGGTTCCATTGCGACATGAACTACCGCGGCGTCATCAACATGCTGGTGATGTGCGGGTGCGTCGGCCAGTCGGGCGGCGGCTGGTCGCACTACGTCGGCCAGGAGAAGCTGAGGCCGCAGTCTGGCTGGCTGCCGCTCGCGTTTGCGCTCGACTGGAGCCGCCCGCCGCGGCAGCAGAACTCCACCTCGTTCTTCTATGCGCATACCGACCAGTGGCGCTACGAGACGCTCGATACGAGCGAGATCGTCTCCCCGACGGCGCCGCCAGGTCCGTGGGATGGCGCGCTGATCGACTACAACGTGCGCGCCGAGCGCATGGGCTGGCTTCCGTCGGCCCCGCAGCTCGAGACCAATCCGCTAGAGGTAGCAAGCCGTGCGGCCGCTTCCGGCAAGGAGGCCAAAGACTACGTCGTCGGCGCGCTGAAATCGGGCGAGCTCAAGCTCTCCTGCGACGACCCGGACAACCCGAAGAACTGGCCGCGCAACCTGTTCGTGTGGCGCTCCAACCTGCTCGGATCATCGGGCAAGGGCCACGAGTATTTCCTCAAGCATTTGCTCGGCACGTCGCACGGCGTGATGGGCAAGCAGCTCGGCGAGATGGGCGCGCAGAAGCCAACCGACGTCGTCTGGCGCGAGGAGGCGCCGGAAGGCAAGCTCGACCTGCTGGTCACCCTCGACTTTCGCATGTCGACGACGTGCGTCTACTCCGACATCGTGCTCCCCACCGCCACCTGGTACGAGAAGAACGACCTCAACACCTCCGACATGCACCCCTTCATCCACCCGCTGACCGGCGCGGTGGACCCGGTGTGGGAAGCGCGCAGCGACTGGGAAATCTACAAGGCGATCGCCAAGAAGTTCTCCGAAGTCGCGCCCGAGGTGCTGGGCGTCGAGAAGGACGTCGTGCTCACCCCCATCCTGCACGACACGCCGGCGGAGATCGCGCAGGCAACCGACGTCAAGGACTGGAAGCGCGGCGAATGCGAGCCGGTGCCCGGCAAGACGATGCCTTCAGTGACGGTCGTGGAGCGCGACTACCCCAACCTCTACAAGCGGTTCACGGCGCTGGGTCCGCTCATGTCCAAGCTCGGCAACGGCGGCAAGGGCATGGCCTGGAATACGCAAGCCGAGGTCGATTTCCTCAAGCGCCTCAACGGCGTCGTCACCGAGGAAGGCCCCGCCAAGGGCCTCCCCAAGATCGAGAGCGACATCGACGCGGCCGAGGTGATCCTCACCCTGGCGCCGGAGACCAACGGCGAGGTCGCCGTCAAGGCGTGGGCATCGCTGGGCGGCTTCACAGGACGTGAGCACACGCATCTCGCCATTCCCAAGGAGGACGAAAAGATCCGCTTCCGCGACGTGGTCGCGCAGCCCCGCAAGATCATCTCCTCGCCGGTGTGGTCGGGGCTGGAAAGCGAGAAGGTCTGCTACAACGCCGGCTATACCAACGTGCACGAGCTGATCCCCTGGCGCACGCTCTCCGGCCGCCAGCAGCTCTACCAGGACCATCTGTGGATGCGCGCCTTCGGCGAGGCGCTGTGCGTCTACCGCCCGCCGATCGACACGCGTTCCGTCAAGCCGGTGATCGATGCCAAGCCCAACGGCGAGAAGCAGATCGTCCTCAACTTCATCACCCCGCACCAGAAGTGGGGCATCCACTCCACCTACACCGACAACCTGCTGATGCTCACCTTGAGCCGCGGCGGCCCCATCGTGTGGATCAGCGAGAAGGATGCGGCCAAGGCCGGCATCGTCGATAACGACTGGATCGAGGCCTACAACGCCAACGGCGCGCTGGTTGCCCGCGCCGTCGTTTCCCAGCGCGTGAAACAGGGCATGTGCATGATGTACCACGCGCAGGAGAAGACCGTGAACGTGCCGGGCTCGGAGATGACGGGCCAGCGCGGCGGCATCCACAATTCGGTGACGCGCGCGGTCATCAAGCCGACGCACATGATCGGCGGCTACGCGCAGCAGTCCTACGGCTTCAACTACTACGGCACCATCGGCACCAACCGCGACGAGTTCGTGATCGTGCGCAAGATGGCCAAGGTCGACTGGCTCGACCGGCCGATGGCGGATGCGGGGAGGTGACCATGCACGCCACCCTCAGCGCAGATGCCGGCTGTGATCCATGCTCTGCTGCAGGATACGGACAACATGGATCCCGCGTTTGGTCGTGCGGTAGAAAATCAAGTGAGAGCTCGACCTATATCGATGATAGCTTCTCCCACCAACCGTCACGACGCGCCCGCGGGCGGGGTCGGCCGCCAAGCGCCGTACGCTGTCCCGCAACGCATCGACATAATTGCTGGCCTGCTCTCTTCCCCAATGCTCGGCGCTGTAGTCCCAGATCTCGTCGAGATCGGCTTCCGCGCGCCGCGAAAGAGTATAGTCGGTCACACCTTCTCACCGCTCTGACGCTTGAGCAGTTGGGCGTTCTTACGTGCCAGAAACTCATCGAAGTCGAAGTCTTCGGCCACCCCGCTGTCCTCGCCTTCTTGAAGGGCGGCGGCCAGGGCCTCCGCCCGAGCTTCGTGTTCTTCGAGCAGGCGCAAGGCCGCCTGGACTACCGTAGTCGGCGAGCTGAAACGGCCCTTGGCGATCTGGTCCTCGATGAATGCCAGGAAGTAGTTCTCGAGGCGCAGGGTTGTCTCTTTCGGCATGGTTCGCGCTCCTTGGTGCCCGATTCTAGCAGACGCCTCCTAGAGCCAGCAACCAGTCAAGAAATCGTCTTCAACGAGGCATTCCCATGAAAATCCGCGCGCAGATCGCGATGGTGTTGAACCTCGACAAGTGCATCGGCTGTCACACCTGCTCGGTCACCTGCAAGAACGTATGGACCAACCGGGAAGGCATGGAATACGCGTGGTTCAACAACGTCGAGACCAAGCCCGGCATCGGCTACCCCAAGGACTGGGAGAACCAGGAGCGCTGGAACGGGGGCTGGCGGCGCAAAAGGAACGGCAAGATCGAGCCGAAGATCGGCGGCAAGTGGCGGGTGCTGGCCAAGATCTTCGCCAACCCCGACCTGCCCGAGATCGACGACTACTACGAGCCCTTCACCTTCGACTACGAGCACCTGCAGCGCGCGCCGGAGCTGGAGGCCTCGCCCACGGCGCGCCCCCGCTCGCTCATCACCGGCGAGCGCATGGAGAAGATCGAGTGGGGCCCGAACTGGGAGGAGATCCTGGGCGGAGAATTCTCCAAGCGCTCGGCGGACTACAATTTCGAGGGCGTGCAGAAGGAGATGTACGGCCAGTTCGAAAACACCTTCATGATGTACCTGCCGAGGCTCTGCGAGCACTGCCTCAACCCGGCGTGCGTCGCCGCCTGCCCCTCCGGCGCCATCTACAAGCGCGAGGAGGACGGCATCGTCCTGATCGACCAGGACAAGTGCCGCGGCTGGCGCATGTGCGTCTCGGGGTGCCCCTACAAGAAGATTTATTACAACTGGTCGAGCGGCAAATCCGAGAAATGCATCTTCTGCTACCCGCGCATCGAGGCGGGCCAGCCCACCGTGTGCTCGGAGACGTGCGTCGGCCGCATCCGCTATCTCGGCGTCGTGCTCTATGACGCCGACGGCATCGAGAAGGCAGCCAGCGTCGAGGACGAGCAGGACCTCTATCAGGCGCAGCTCGATATCTTCCTCGATCCGAATGATCCAAAGGTGATCGCGCAGGCCCGCGCCGACGGCGTGCCGGAGGCCTGGCTGGAAGGGGCGAAGAGGTCGCCGATCTGGAAGATGGCCATGGACTGGAAGGTCGCCTTCCCGCTGCATCCCGAATACCGCACGCTGCCCATGGTGTGGTACGTGCCGCCGCTCTCGCCGATCCAGTCGGCGGCCGAAGCCGGCAAGATGGGTTCCGACGGCGAGATGCCCGATGTGCGCTCGTTGCGCATCCCGCTCAAGTATCTCGCCAACCTGCTGACCGCCGGCGACGAGGAGCCCGTGGCGCGCGGCCTGGAGCGCATGCTCGCCATGCGTGCCTACATGCGCGCCAAGACCATCGACGGCGTCATTGATGAGAGCATCGCGCGCCGCGTGGGTCTCACCGGCCAGCAGATCGAGGACATGTACCAGGTGATGGCCATCGCCAACTACGAGGACCGCTTCGTCATCCCGACCGGACATCGCGAGTTGGGCGAAGATGCCTACGAGCTCAAAGGCTCGTGCGGCTTCTCCTTCGGCAACGGCTGCTCGGACGGCCGCACCGAGACCGGCCTCTTCGGCGCCCCGCGCAAGAAGGCTCGTACGCCCACGGAGTTCATCTCATGAGGCACACGCTCAAGGTGCTCTCCGCCCTGCTGTCCTATCCGACCGCGGAGCTGCAGACCGCCGTTGCCGAAATGCGTGCGGCACTAGATGCCGAGGGTCGGTTGCCGCGGCACAACCGCGATCGGCTCGACCGCCTCCTGGAGGACATCGCCACCGGCGATCTCTACGATCTGCAAGAGCGCTACGTGTTGCTGTTCGACCGCACCCGATCGCTGTCGTTGCACTTGTTCGAGCATGTGCACGGCGAGAGCCGCGACCGCGGTCAGGCGATGGTGGATCTCAAGGCCCTCTACGAGCGCCACGGTCTGTTCATGAGTTCCAGCGAGTTGCCGGATCATCTGCCGCTGTTCCTGGAATTCCTATCGCAGATCCCCGAGACGGAGGCGCAGGAGCTGCTGGAGGAGACCTCGCACGTGCTGGAGGCCATCCGGCTCCGCCTCAAGAAACGCAAGGTTGCCTACTCCTCGGTGTTCTCTTGCGCTCAGGTCTTGGCCCACGCCAAGCCGCAGACCGATGTCGTCGCCGCCCTGCTGAGCGAGCCTGACGAGGACCCCAACGATCTCGCCGCTCTCGATGCGGCCTGGGAAGAGGAAGAGGTCACCTTCGGGCCGGGTGCCGCGGCCGCCGCCCAATGCGGCAAGGACGGCTTGGCCGCCAAGCTGCGCGCGGGGCGACGGCCAGCACCGGGCGTTTCCGTGCCCGAGCCCAAGCGTACCATCATCACCACCAGCGCATCCAACCGCACCTGAGGAGCCCCATGCGCGAGGTCGTCAATCACATCGTGTTCGGCTGGTATCCCTACCTGTCCCTGACCGTGTTCCTGCTCGGCAGCCTGCTCCGCTTCGATCGCGAGCAGTACACCTGGAGGACGGGCTCCAGCCAGCTCCTGCGCCGGCGCCAGCTGATGTGGGGCTCCAATCTGTTCCACGTCGGCATCCTGGTGATTTTCATGGGGCATTTCGTCGGCCTGCTGACGCCCATCTGGGTGTTCGACATGATCGGCGTCAGCCATGGCTTCAAGCAGCTGATGGCGATCTGGGTCGGCGGCATTGCCGGCATCTTCTGCCTGATCGGCATCGCCCTGCTGACGCATCGGCGCCTGTTCGACAGCCGCATCCGCACCACCTCGTCCTTTGGCGACATCGCCATCCTGCTGATCCTGTTTGCGCAACTGCTGCTCGGCCTCGCCACCATCCCCGTCTCCATGGGCCACCTCGACGGCCACGAGATGGTGCGGTTCATGAACTGGGCGCAGGGTATCCTGCTGCTCCGGGCCGATGCGTGGACGCTGGTGGCGGACGCGCACCCGATCTTCAAGGCGCATCTGTTTCTCGGCATGACCATCTTCCTGGTTTTCCCATTCACGCGGCTGGTGCACATCTGGAGCGCGCCGGTCTGGTATCTCGGCCGGCGCGGCTATCAGGTCGTGCGCTCCAGCGGACGTCCCGCTGCGCGCGCCCCTGCGCGGCGCTCGGTCCTGCCGGCGGAGTAACGCCAATGTCCTGCTCGATCCGGTCAACACCGGGACAAGATCACCGCCAGACCGTGTCGGTGAACGGCGCGGTCATTGCGCATGACGCGATCTCGCGCGAGACTCAGAACCATCCTGCCCCGACGCCGATCGATGCCTGGCAGGCGGCGGCGCGCGCTCTCGCGGTGCGCGAGCTGCTGCTGCAGGAAGCACGGCGCCTCGACCTGCAACCTTCCCCTGCGACGGACGCAGAAGGCCGGCATGAGACGAACGAGGAGGCCCTGATCGGGACACTCATCGAGACCCAGGTGCCCGTGCCGTCGCCCGAGGAAGCCTCCTGCCGGCGCTACTACGAGCGCAACCGCTCGCGCTTCCGCTCAGCCGGCCTCTATGAGGCCTCCCATATCCTGATCGCCGCGCGGCGCAGCGAACCCGACGCCTTCAACGCCGCACGCGAGCGGGCAATGGTGCTCCTCGCGCACCTCGAGGCCGCCCCGCAGAACTTCCCGGAGCTGGCCAAAGCCCACTCCGATTGTCCCTCGGCAACTTCGGGCGGAAATCTCGGACAATTCACCGCCGGCACCACGACCCCGGAGTTCGAGAAAGCACTCCTGGCGCTCGAGCCGGGGCAGGTGACCAGCGCGCCCATCGAGACGCGCTACGGTTTCCACATCATCCGGCTCGAGAGATCCATCCCGGGCCGGCAGCTGCCCTTCGAGGCCGTGCAGGGCCAGATCGCATCCTATCTGACGGAGCGCAGCCGCCGCCTGGGCGTTGCACAGTATGTTGCCCGGCTTGCCGCAGGTGCACGGATCAGCGGCGTCGATCTGCCGACACCGGCGAGCTTGCGGACGCACTGACCTGGATTGGAGCACAACGGGGGGTTCGCTCCTCCACGGTACCAGTGGGAGCGCATCGAGGACGCCAAGGCGTTTTATTCAGGTCCGTGGCTCGACGCTCGGTTGCGAGGCCGAATCTGCGGCGGGACACTTCTCCCGGCCCCGGCTACCGGGCCGCGACAGAAGCACCTCCGGGTCGCTGGAAGCGTAGCCGCCCCATTGTGTCCTCATTCGCAAAGCAAACAGAAGTTGGCGGGTGAGCACGGGCGTTGTTGATGTTACACCGTCTTGCAGATTTGCGCGCCGCCGCAGCGTGTTGCATCTTGCTGCTCGCGGGCTGCAGCGCGCCGCCAACTATTTTTTCCGCGCTGCCTGAAAATCTCTTCGGCCTGAAGCCAGCTGCTCCTCAGCCCGCCGCGCCGAATGAATGCTCGACGCCGGAAGAATGCGCCGCCGAACTGAGGAGATTGGTCAAGGACCCGAAGCGGGATTGGATTGGCCGGCCGCAGACGACAGAAGGTTACGCAACAGGGACACGTCTCTTCGCCTATCGAGGTCTACGCAAGAAACTGACGTGCAACGAAATCAAGCGAGCCCTAGCGGAAATGGAGACTGCTGGGCCGTCTCTCAAAGAGCGCAAGTATGCGCGAACGGAGGCGTTGATGCGAAACGTCGCTCACGAACTGAAATCCGAGCGCGGCAAACGGTGTCGCTAGTACGTCGCCTTGAAGGAGCCGGCCATGGCGCATGAGCCCGATCGTAGCGACCCTGACGACACCCCGCGCAAGCCGCCAGTTTTCGTGAGGATGGCTGACGCGGGCAGCACAACAGGCCGTCTTTCCACAGCCGCTCTTGTCTTCATCGTCGTGGTCGCTGCTATAGGTTTGGGCGCGGTCTATTTCGCCTTCCGCTGACCGTCATCCCCGGCCGCTTGGCATTACCGCCGGGCGGCAGGTCGGCATGGTCGTACATATGCGGCGGCGGCCAAGTCTGCTCGCCATATCGATGGCCGCCGAAGCGGAGATGGGGAAATGCAGCTCCTCTTGCCCCTGTGGCAGCGCCTAGCGGTGACGATCGCCGTGATGCTGGCTGCCAGTTGGGTCGTGAATTTTCTGTGGCAGTCCATCTTCAGTTTCCCGCTGCCGAGCTACGTGGCAGGCATGGTCGGCGGATTGGCCGCCCTGCCGTGCTGGGAATTCCTCAAGCGCATTCGACCCTCGCACGGTGCGTAGGCCGGAATCGGACCGACTTTCCGAGCTTGACGAATGCCGCGCCGGAGGCCCGACGTCGGGGCGGCAATCGATTGCAGGCGGCCTATTTGATCGGCGAAAACGGCGCCGGCAGCAGGATCTTCGTCTCCTGCTTGAGGACCGGGCTGTCACCCGGCGGGGGCCATACGCCGTCGGCCGCTGCCTTCTTGCGCACGGCCACGCGCTCGTCGAGGCTCTTGTAGGCCCAGATGTGCATCCACTGGTTGAGCCCACCGATGTCGGACGTGAAGACGCCGGTCAGTGGCGAGAGCTTGATGCGGCCGGGCAGGTACTCGCCCCATCGCTGGGCCATGCCGGGGATGCCGCCGGGTTTCAACACATAGGTGCGCATCTCGAAATAGGGGCCCTGGCTGGAGGGATCGAGCGGGGGCGAATACGGCAGCGGCTCGAAAATCTCCGACTTCATCTCGGAGATGAACTCCAAGGTCTTGGGCGGCCAGATCCCACGCTTGACGGCGTCAGCGCGGATCTTGGAGCGCTCGAGCGTATTCTCGTAGGGCCAGACATGGATGACCTGATTGAGAGGACCGATCTCGGTGTACCAGAAGGCGGCAAGGGGGGAGAGCTTCACGCGCGGCTCGAGCGCGTCGGTCCAGCGCTTCAAGAATTCGGGGAGCGTGCGAGGGTGCAAGGTGTAGGTGCGGAACTCGTAGATCATGGGCAAGGCCTCCCAGATGACGCCGAACAAGTTTCGCAGCATTGCGACCAATCGACAATATCCTGCTTGAAGCGCTGTGGTCCTGCGACATGCGTGTCGGATGCGGTAGGCCAGCTTGCGACACCCGATCCGTGCCCGGCCGGCCATGCACGCAAATCATAGCCTTGCGCGGCAAGATGGGAACGTCGCCCTCAGTCAGCACCAAGGTGCCCACATGGACGGGACCGTCCCTCGATCCGCTGCGGCGAGACGCGCGTGCGCGCCGCGATGTCCCGCGCAACCGCTTCTATCTGCTCGGCTTTGCGCAAGAGAGCGCATGGCGAGGATCTGGCGCACGCGCAAGATGCAGCTGCACTATTCATCTTTCCGGCGGACGAGCCGTCCGTTCTTCTGGCCGTGCAGGAATGCCACACGGACAACGAGCACGGCGGAGATGACGCGCCGGTGACTTGTCTCGGCGCACATCACTCGCGTATCGGGAGCCAGTCGTCAGCTAGAGCCGCGATTCGTGGAGATGAGACCTTCCCTTGCATTGCTTGCGGTGCTGGTCGTCGGCGTTGTCGCGGCGGCAGGGCCGGCATTGGCGCAGAGTGGGTGGACCGGGACGGGCCTGGTCTTCGAGAGCGACGCCAGGAAGGCAGCCGAGCAGGCGGAAGCCGAACGCGCCGCGCGGCGCTCTTCCTACGGCCCCGTCGTCTATCCAAAGCACATGGACGGCGGCGAGCGACCCGATATCAAGCCCGCCGAGCCGCCGATCGTCTACTTCGACCAAAACGAGAAGCCAGGCTCAATCATCATCGATACGCAGAACCGCAAGCTCTACTACGTGCTGCCGGGCAAACGGGCCTACCAGTATCCGATCTCCGTCGGCCGCGACGGCTTCACGTGGTCCGGCACCGAGCGCATCAGCCGCATTGCCGCGTGGCCAACATGGACGCCGCCACCCGAGATGCACAAACGGCAGCCTGGTTTGCCGATTACGGTGTCGGGCGGGCTCAACAATCCGCAAGGGGCACGTGCGCTCTACCTCGGCAATACGATCTATCGCATCCACGGCACCAACAATGACCGCTCCGTTGGACGGGCAAACTCATCCGGCTGCTTCCGCATGACGAACGAGCACGTCGTGCACCTTGCCTCGATCGCGAAAGTCGGCGCAAAGGTGAGCGTGCTGCAGGCCTACGCGGGCGGCGTCAGCGAGACCGCGCCACTGTCGTCCTTGTTCAGCTTCTGGGACGACGAGCCGGCGAAGCCGGCGGCTCGCCGCAAGGCAAAGAGGCGGACAGCAAAGAAGGCGAAATCAGCAGCCGCAAAGGTGGCGCCGTCACCGGCGAAACCGCCGCCGGCAGCGAAGGAGGCCAAGGCCACGCCGACGACCGAGACGAGCGGAGGGGCGCGGTAGGGTCAGAAGTGTCCGCGACCAGCGCCCGAACGACAGGAACCCGATCTTTTTTGCAGGCACAGGAGAGCTTTGAGCGGCTGTGGAAGACTACGGCAGCACCTCTACGCTCATCTTGCGCGGTGATGGTGCGCTTCGCCGACATCGATGCCCAGATAGGCCTGGCGAACGCGATCATCGTGAAGCAGCTCGCTCCCGCTGCCGTGCATGACCATCCGGCCGTTCTCCAGCACGTAGGCGCGGCGTGCGAGCTTGAGCGAGGCTGCGACATTCTGCTCGACCAGCAGGACCGCCAATCCCTTCTGGTTTAGGGCCCGGATGATCCTGAAGAGCTCCTGAACCAGCGCCGGCGCCAGGCCGAGCGAGGGCTCGTCGAACATGATGAGCTCGGGCTGCCCCATGAGGCAGCGGCCGATGGCGAGCATCTGCTGCTCGCCGCCCGACATGGTGCCGGCGGCCTGGCCGCGCCGCTCGGCGAGGCGCGGAAAGAGCGCATAGACCTCGCGCATGGTCTGCAGCCATGGCGCCGCGCGCACGCGGCAGCAGCGCGCCCATCTCCAGGTTCTCCTCGACGGTGAGGGAGGGGAACACCTGGCGCCCCTCGGCCACCTGGCCGATGCCCAGATTGCAGATGCGAAAGCTCGGCAGCCCGGCAATGTCGCGGCCGCGGAAGCGGATGCGGCCGGCGCGCGCCCGCTCGATGCCGGCAATCGTGCGGATGAGGCTCGACTTGCCAGCGCCGTTGGCGCCGACGATGGCCACGAGCTCGCCCTCGCCCACGGTGAGCGCGATGCCGTCGAGCGCTTGCGCGTCGCCGTAGAACAGATCGAGCTTCTCGACCTCGAGGATCATGGCACTCATTCCCTCTCCCCATGCTTCTTCAGCATGGGGAGAGGGTTAGGGTGAGGGGCAGACGCTTGCTCCGGCGTTTGCATCTGCCCCTCACCCCGACCCTCTCCCCGCGCTGATGGCGGTCGCGGCAGGGCTGGCGATGCGCGGGGAGAGGGAGTCCCAGCATCACACCGCCTCCTCGCCAAGGTAACACTCGAGCACGGCCGGGTCCCGCGTCACCGCCTCGGGCGTGCCGGCCGCGATCACCTCGCCATGGTGCAGCACCACGATGTGGCTCGACAGCGCCATCACAGCGCGCATGACGTGCTCGATGAGCAGGATGGTGAGGCCGAGCGAGCTGTTGAGCTCGCGGAAGAGCGCCACCATGTGATCCATCTCGGTCGGCCTGAGCCCAGCCATCACCTCGTCGAGCAGCAGGAGACGCGGGCCGGTGGCGAGCGCGCGCGCCACCTCGAGGCGCTTGCGCTCCGGCAAGGTGAGCGACGCAGCCATCTGGTCACGCTTGGCGGCAAGGCCCAGCTGCTCGAGCACGTGCTCCGCCTTCTCGCGTGCCTCGCGCACGCCGGTCGCCGCATTGAGCGCGCCGACGACGACATTCTCCATCACCGACAGACCACCGAACGGCTTCACCAGCTGGAAGGTGCGCCCGACACCGGCGCGGCAGATGCGATCGGGACGCCAACCGTCGATGCGCTGAACTCCGAGCCGCACCTCGCCGGCGTCGGGCCGGAAGACACCGGCGACGATGTTGAAGCACGTGGTCTTGCCGGCGCCGTTGGGGCCGATCAGTCCCACGATCTGGCCTTCGGCCACCGAGAAGCTCACGTTCTCGAGCGCTCTGAGGCCGCTGAAGCTCTTCGAGACGCCCACCACCTCGAGCAGCGCCGTCATGGACCGCGGCCTCCACCTTTCGCCGCCTTCTTGCCCAACCCCAAGCGCCTGGCGAGGGGCGGCCACACGCCGTCGGGCAAGAACATGACGACGAGGAGCAGGCAGCAACCGTAGAACACCTGCTTGACGCCGGGGACGTCGATGCCGAGCTGCAGCATGAGCTCGCGCAGGCCCTCGGCCAGCCCGGTCAAGAGGAACGCGCCGACGATCGGGCCGAAGAGCGTGCCGATGCCGCCGATGATCGGCCCCAGGATCAGCTCGATGGAGCGCGAGATGTGGAAGACCTGCTCCGGGAACAGGTTGTTGTAGTAGAAGGCGTAGATCACGCCGCCCGCGGAGGTCATCGCCGCCGACAGCACCACCGCGTACATCTTGTAGCGGAAGACGTCGACGCCGAGCGCCTGGGCGGCCTCCGGGCTTTCGCGGATGGCGAGCCAGTAGTAGCCGGCCCGGCAGCGCAGCAGCGCGTGGCAGACAACCAGCGCCGCCGCCGTCATCGCCAGCATGACGTAGTAGAACATGGTCGGGCTGCCGCGCAGGGTGGCAAGGTCGTTGCGCGTGTAGTTGGCCACGTGCAGAAACAGGCCGCTCGAGCCTCCGACCCAGCCCCAGTGATCGAACCCGATACGCGCGAACTCGGCAAAGGCGATGGTGAGGATGGCGAAGTAGACCCCCGCCACGCCGAAGCGGAAGGCGAGGAAGCCGACAATGGCGCCGGCGACGGCGGAGAGAGCCATGGCCACCCACAGCCCGATCCAGGGGCTGACGCCGAAGCGCTCGAACAGCACGGCGGCGGCGTAGGCGCCGAGCCCGACATAGAGCGCATGCCCGAGCGACAGCTGCCCGGCGAACCCCATCATGATGTTCCAGGCCTGGCCCAGGTAGGCGAAGTAGAGAATGAGAATGAGGACGGTGATGACGTAGTCGTCGACAAAAAGCGGCAGCGCCAGGAGTGCCAGCCAGCAGCGCCGCGAGCAGGGCGATGGCGCGGCGCGGCACACCGTCCAGGAGCGCGCTCATGACGCGCTCTTGCCGAGGATGCCCTGCGGCCGGAACAGCAACACCAGCACCAGCAGCGCGAACGCGAACATGCTCTTGGCGGACGGCGTGAAGATGAGACCGCCCAGCGCCTCGGTGACGCCGATCAACACGCCGCCGAGAAGCGCGCCCGGCATGGAGCCGAGCCCGCCGGTGATCACGATCACGAACGCGAGCAGGGTATAGGCAGGCCCCAGCGGCGGCGTGACGTCGACCAGCAGCACCATCATGGCCCCGGCGGCGCCGACGCAGGCAGCGCCGATGCCGAAGGTGAGCGCATAGAGGCGCTTGACGTCGAGGCCCACGACGAGCGCGCCGGCGTAGTTGTCGGCGCAGGCGCGGATCGCCTTGCCGACCAGCGTGAAGCGGAAGAAGGCGAAGAGACCGGCGGCCACGGCCAAGCGCCGCCGCGCCCGCGTAGACCTTGTTGGCGTCGATGATGAACGGTCCGACCAGGAAGCTGTCGAAGGCGTAGGAGGTCTGCACGTTCTGCGCATCGGGCCCGAAGATGATGAGCAGCAGGTTGACAATGATCAGCGCCACCGCCAGCAGCAGCATGAACTGGCTGTGCTCGGGCCGGTTGATGAAGGGATTGATGAGCACGCGCTGCATGACGTAGCCGAGCGCGAACAGCACGCCCGCGATCGGCACCAGCATCAACAGGGGGTCGAGGTGGTAGGCGCCGAAGAGGGCAACGGCCAGATACATGGCGATGGTCATCATCTCGCCGTGCGCGAAATTGACGACCCGCACCACGCCGAAGATGACCGAGAGACCGAGCGCCATCAGCCCGTAAACGAGGCCGGTCAGGAGACCGCTGAGGGCGACATTGAGATAGATCTCTGCGGGCACCGGCGTCCTGCGTTGGAAAGGCTCCGGCCGTCACGGCCGGAGCGGGTCGGTGAGACGCAAAGCTTCAGCGCTTGCCGTACGGCTTGAGCGGCCAGTCGACCTTGGCGTTGGCGGCGACCTTCGGCGCCACGGTCACGAGCTTGCCGCCGCGGTTCTGGATGCCGGCGTTCTTCAGCGTGACGTTCTGCCCCTTGGCGTCGAACTTGATGCCGGGCCCGATGCTGACGTTGTCGGTGATGTCGGTGGCGCGAATGGCGTCGGCCAGCGCCTTGGGATCGGCGGAGCCGGCGCGCTTGTAGGCGTCCGCGGCGACCAGCAGCGCCTCGAACGTGTAGATATGGTTGGTGTTGAGGTTGACGCCGGGATAGGCCTTGGCGAGCGCCGCCTCGAGCTCTTTGGAGAGCTTCTTGTTGGGATCATACCAAGGCACGAAGCTCAGGGGGCCGTCGGCAAGCTTGCCGAGCGTCTTGAGGTATTGGTCCTCGTACCAGCCGGGGCCCATGCTGAGCACGGCCATGGGCGTCCAGCGCTGCTTGATGAGCTCGCGGGTCAGCAGAATCGCGTCGTTGAGGCGGCTCACCATCAACAATGCGTCCGCGCCGGTGGCCTTCGCCTTGGCCACCTCCACCGAAAGGTCGCGCGCGGCGGGATCGTAGGCGATGGTCTGCACAATCTTGTAGGGCATGTTGAACTTGGGCATCACGGCGGGGATGCCCTTCGACATGGCCGTGCCGAAGGTGTCGTTGACGTGCATGAAGACGACCGACTTCGGCGCCGAGCCCGTCGGCCTCGAACAGCTCCTTCTGATTGCGGAAGGCGTCGCCCAGGATCATTCCAGCGGTGGGAAAATTACGGAACACGAACTTGTAGCCCTGCTCGGTGATGGGCGGGGCGGCGGCGATATTGATGACCAGCGGGATGCCCTTCTGCTCGGCCACCTGCGCAATCGCCGTGGTCTGGCCCGAGTCGAAAGCGCCGACCAGGAGCTGCGCCCCCTCGCTGATCAGCCGCTCGGCGCGGGCGCGGGCAACCTCCACGTTGGACTCGGTGTCGCCGTTCATGATGGTGAGGCCGGGAAGCTTCAGGTCCTTCAAAATGCCGGCGGCCACCGCGACACCGCGCTGGCAGTCCTGGCCGATGCCGGCCTGCACGCCCGAGCGCGGCAGCAGCACGCCGACCTTGAGGGCTGCGCCTTGCGCGCGGCCGATGCTGAACGGCGTGGTGGCGACAACCGCACCCGCGGCGCCGACGCCGGCCGCAAAGCCGCGGCGTGTCAAGTGATGGCCCGTCGATTTCGGCGTCCTACGCATTTGCTTCCTCCCTGATTTCTTGGCCTGATTTCTTGGCCTGATTTCTTGGCTTGTGTGCCCTCGTCACGAGGGATGTGATGCAGCTGAGTTTACCTCGACTTTGGGTTCTCCGTGCCCGCTCGGGTTCCTTTCGGCGAGCGGGCAAACATCATCGACATGGATGTGGACGTGATGTGGGCGGCACCGCAAGATGTCGGGGCGCCGATGAAGGCTGCACCGTGAGGGCCGCCGCGAATGACGCGAGGTGCCGCATGTTCGTCCTCCCCGTCGAGGGTCGGCAGTGCCCTCCGCTCATCGCCGTTGCGGATTGCAGTACAGGTGCGCGTATAATGTTGTCATTGACAACAATCTGCGTCAAGACGGACGTTGTTGTGATCGCAAGCGGGCCAGGCGAAACCGCAGATGAGAGCGTCGGCGACGAGCACCCAATCCGAGCGCGGCCCGCCGAGGGAACCAGGCAGCGCCCCGGAACGGCTGACGCTCGGGCACTTGGGCGGGCATCTGGGGTATTTCGTGCGCCGGCTGCAGGTCGCCGTCTTCCAGGACTTTATCCGGGTGCTGGCGCCGATGGACGTGCGCCCGGCGCAATACTCCGTGCTGCTGATCGTCGACGCCAATCCGGGTCGCTCCCAGGCCGACATCGGGCGCACGCTCGGCATCGAGCGGGCGCGGCTCGCCCGGCTGTTGCACGAGCTGGAGCGGCGCAGGTGGATCGAGCGGCGCACCGCCACCGCCGATGCGCGCTCGCACGCGCTGTTTCTCAGCCGCGCCGGGAAGCGGGCGCTGGCTCGCATCAAGGAGCTGGCAGCGCAGCACGAGGCCCGGCTCACCCAGTTCCTTGCGCCGGAGCGAAGGGCAGTCTTGATGGCGTTGCTCAAGGATTTGGGGCCCGATGCCCTGGCGGCCGTTCACCCAACGACAACACTCCCCGGTCCAGCAGACAGAAGCCAACTCTCCAGCCGTCGGGATGGTCGCGCCGAACGGCGCCTCCGACGAGCATCTCAAGACCCTGATAGCGAGAAGTTTCCGTGAATCTCAATGAGCTGATCGCAATCGACGTCCACACGCACGCTGAGGTCTCCTGCCGGCAGCCGCACGACGAGGTCTGGCAGCCCTACGACGAAGCCGCCAGCAAATACTTCAAGGCTGGCAAGCGCCCGACCATCGCCGAGACGATCGCCTACTACCGCAAGCGCAAGATCGGCCTCGTCATGTTCACCGTGGACTGCGAGGCCCAGATCGGTGCCCGACGCATTCCCAACGAGGAGGTGGCGGATGCCGCCCGCGAGAACGCCGACATCATGATCGCGTTCGCCAGCATCGACCCGCACAAGGGCAAGATGGGCGTGCGGGAGGCGCGCGCCCTGATCGCCGGCGGCGTCATCCGCGGCTTCAAGTTCCATCCCACCGTGCAGGGCTTCTTCCCCAACGACCGCATGGCCTATCCGCTTTACGAGGTCATCGCCGAGCACAAGCTGCCCGCCGTCTTCCACAGCGGACACTCAGGGATCGGCACCGGCATGCGCGGCGGCGGCGGGCTTCGTCTCAAATATTCGAGCCCGATGCACATCGACGACGTAGCGGTCGATTTCCCGGACATGACGATCATCATCGCCCACCCGTCCTGGCCATGGCAGGACGAGGCGCTGTCGGTGTGCCTGCACAAGCCCAACGTCTACATCGACCTGTCGGGCTGGTCGCCGAAGTACTTTCCCCCGCAGCTGGTGCAGTACGCCAATGGCCGGCTCCGCAACAAGATGCTGTTCGGCTCCGATTTCCCGTTGATCGCGCCGGATCGCTGGATGAGAGATTTCAAGGATGCCGGGTTCAAGCCGGAGGTCCACGATCTCATCCTGAAGGACAATGCGGTCAAGGTGCTGGGTCTGGCAGCCCCACGCTGAGGCCAGACGACCCCACCTCGTCAGCTCCGACCGCGCGGGCCACGCCGCGTGGGACGTGATGGGATGAGCCAATTCCCGCGCAGAGGCGCCAATCACGGGCAGGCTCGCGGCACTTTTTTGCTTCCTTATTTGAAGGCGCAATGGTTGTGGCGTCGCGGTGTACCAACTCGGTTGTGCGCGGCGTCGAGGTCGTGGATAAGTGGTCGTGAAACACCAGCTGGTGCCGGCAACGGAGTCCCGCTGCGGCGGTTGCCCGCGGCGTAACGCCCGGTCGGCGGCCGCGCGCCCACCTCTAAGGAAACGCCCCCCGTGCAGACCAACGCGCTGCCCGCACGCGTCCAGGCCAGCGCGTTCTCCATTGTAGTGGCGCTGAGCTTCGCGCACTTCCTCAACGACATGATGCAATCGCTGCTGCCGGCGATTTACCCGCTCATAAAGAGCGCCTACGGCCTCGACTTCGGCCAGATCGGACTAATCACGCTCGCGTTCCAGCTCACCGCTTCGCTGCTCCAGCCTCTGGTAGGAATCATCACCGACCGGCGCCCCCAGCCCTTCTCGCTGGTGGTGGGCATGGGCTCGACCCTCGTCGGCCTACTGATCCTGGCGCACGCCGGCAGCTACACCATGCTGCTGCTCGGCGCCATCTTGATCGGCACCGGCTCTTCCATCTTCCACCCTGAGTTCCACGCGCATGGCCCGATTCGCCTCCGGCGGGCGCCATGGCTTTGCGCAATCGATGTTCCAAGTCGGCGGCCAGGCGGGGCAGTCGCTGGGGCCTCTGCTCGCCGCGTTCATCGTCGTGCCGCGTGGGCAAGCGAGCCTGTCGTGGTTCGCGCTGGTGGCGCTGATGGCGATGCTGCTGCTGCTTCAGGTTGGACGCTGGTATCGGCGCCAGTCGCCAGTGCCCGTGAAGGCGCGCGCAGCGGGCTCCGCGCATCCGGCCTCCACCACCGCCGGCATCGCCGTGGCCGTGCTGGTGGCGCTGATGTTCTCCCGCAGCGCCTACACCGCCAGTATCAGCTCCTATTACACTTTCTATCTGATCGGAAGGTTCCACATCACTGTACCCGCCTCGCAGATGCTGCTCTTCCTGTTCCTCGGCGCGCAGGCATTGGGCTCGCTGATCGGCGGCCACCTCGGCGACCGCTTCGGGCGCCGCGAGATCATCTGGTTCTCGATCCTGGGCGCGGTGCCGTTCACGCTGGCGCTGCCTTACGCCAATCTGCTATGGACCGCGGTGCTCACCGTCGTCATCGGCATGATCATGGCGAGCGCGTTTCCCGCCATCCTGGTCTACGCGCTGGAGCTGCTGCCCGGCAAGGTCGGCATGATCGCTGGACTGTTCTACGGCGTGTCGTTCGGGCTCGGGGCACTGTGCGCGGCCGCGCTCGGCAAGCTCGCCGATCTCACCAGCGTGGAGACGGTCTACCGGCTGTGCTCTGTGCTGCCACTGCTCGGCTTCCTCACTTGGTTCCTGCCCGACATCGAGCGCAAGGCCTCCTGGCGAGCCTGAGGGGCGCGGCTAGCATCTGCTCTCGAAGTCAAAGCAGACGTAGATCGCACGCAGTTCGCAGGTCCGCATGTCTGCGCCGCAACGCGACCTCACTGCGAGGCAGCATCGTCTTCGTCGCGGTCAGCGAACAGTGAATTCGACGAACCCCAGCGTCGCCTGCCGCACTGGGCGCGCGCGGGCGAAGACACCGATCCCCTCCCGGCCCCCCAGCTCATTGGTATTGCCCTCGATCGTCTGGAAATCATTGCCGCTGCGACCAACGACCAGTCCCGTGTGCCCGTGTCCTCCGCCAGCGTCGATGAAGAACACGTGGCCTGGCTGCACCTGACTCGGGTCCCCGATAGCGACCTCATGAGCTATGCGTCGGAAGCCGGTGCGGCCTGCCTTCTGCCACATGTCATGCACGCCGGCGGTGCGCGGCACAGGCGATGCAAGCCCTAGCTCGCGCGCGGCGGCGTCAAAGCACCATACGATGAAGCTTGCGCACCACGGATAGCTGCCCGCACCCGGGTCTATGCCGGTGGCGCGCAGGTATTGGTCTATGCGAGGCCCCCGGTTCGAGCCCAACGGCACCTCGCGAACGTGCTGTCGCTCCTCGGCCATGGCCACGTCTATGACTCGCCGCAGCAAGTCACCCGGGGGCGCCGGGGTCGTGACCGGTGCGACAAGCGACTTGCCGAACAGCGCCGACCAAGTCGTGCGTCCGATGACGCCATCAACGGATAACGGCGTGCCTTCGCTATCCAGTGACCGCGCCTGGAACAACTTCACGGCCGATGCGGTGAGTTGCCCGAAGTCGCCGTCCACATCGAGCGGCACCGTCCTGCCGTTCGCGTCGATCTTGGACCAACAGCCGAGCTGATTGAGTCTGCGCTGAATGAGTATCACGACTGCCGGATCGGGATGATTGAGCCTCACCACGACGCCGGGATAGGCCGACATGGCAAGGTCGGCCTCCCTCGGTGCCGGAGGGGCATCCGGAAGTGGTACATCCTCTTCCGCAGGGACATTTACACCCTCGGTGTCGATGAGCCGCCTGAGCAGCGCCATGGCTCCAATCTGGCCGCTCACGGCGTTCGGATCGAACACGCCGTCGCGCACAAACTTGCCCTTCTGGTAGTTGTTGGTCGCGCTCCACAGATAAGGGGTGCTGACGCCGGTGTTGCGCGAGCGATAGCCCCATCCATTGTAGGCTTCGAGCTGGTATGCGGTGCGCTCGATCGACCACAACTTGACCGCCGCAAGGCCCTCCAGCGTCAGCGCATCGATGGCGCTTTCTTCCCATTGGAATGGCGGAATGCCAGTCGGCGGCCGGCCCGCGGGAACTTGCACTGTGCGATTGGTCAATGGGTCGCCATTGTGAAGATGGGCCGCAAAATTCAACCCCGCTTCCATCTCGTGAATGATCCCAATCACATGCCAAGGCACGCCTGTGGCATTCGCGACCTGGTCGTAGCGTGGTTTGCCCGTGGCGATGGCGCGCACGCGCGCGTCCGTGGATCGCAGGCGTATGCCCGCGGGAATCTTCATGGCCTTCCAGAGGGCGGCGTAGGATTGGCGCAGCTCGCCGTAGGAATATTTGACCATGGCTCCTCGCTTAAGGCCGATGCCGATTAGTAGCTGAGTCGGATCGGTACGGGTGCGCGATGAACCCTCCCATCCACGGTCAGTTCTTCGCCTCCCAATCAAGGCACACGGGCAGGAAATGGCACTGATTGCCCGGTCTCGCGCTGCAGCGATTCCTTCGGCTTTCGGAGGGTCAACTGACGGCCGCCGGAGGTGGCCACGAGGAGCGGTCGTGACCCACATTCACCGTGCGTAGTTGCACAATGTTGCCTTGCAGCAAAAGCCAGCCGCAAATCTAGGAAATTTCCGAAACGCGGTCGATGTCCCACTCCGAGCGTAGTGGCGTACGGGAGCACTTTATTTGTGCCGCACCACAGCAGTAGAATATGTTGGAGGTGTCGCAACAAGGTTCCAAGGTTCTAAGCCTCGCCAATTCTAGCTCGTCAAACTACTTGTGACTCCGTCCAGAAGAGGCCCAACGGAGCCGCTGACAATTTTCCCGCATGGCAAGCGAGCTGAGTAACAGCACACAGCCACTGCGGAACTGCAGACAGCCGACCAGGTAGCGAAGAAGGGAGTGCTCGCCATGACGGTCACGGCAAAGATCACGGATTTGAAGGCCAGTTTGCGCGGTGAGCTCGTCGAGCCAAAAGACCCGGCCTACGAGGAAGCCCGCGCGCTTTACAACGGTATGATCGACAAGCGGCCGCTGGCCATTGCGTGCTGCGTCGACGTCGCCGACGTGATCGCCGCCGTCAATTTCGGGCGCGACAACGCTTTGCCGATTGCCATCCGCGGCGGAGGTCACAACGGACCTGGCCTTGGAAGTGTGAACAAGGGCTTGGTTATCGACCTATCGCAGATGAAAGGGGTGCGCGTCGACCCTGCGGCCCGCTCGGCACGCGTTGGAGCCGGTTGCACGCAGGGCGACGTCGACCACGCCACGCACGCCTTCGGTCTGGCCGTCCCAGCCGGCATCATTTCAACGACCGGCATCGCCGGCCTGACGCTGAGCGGCGGCCATGGCTATTTGTCGCGCAAGTACGGTCTGACCATCGACAATCTGCTCGAGGCAGACGTCGTGCTCGCCGACGGCAGCTTCGTCACCGCCAGCAAAGACAAGAATGCGGATCTGTTGTGGGCGCTGCGGGGCGGCGGCGGCAACTTTGGCGTCGTCACCAGCTTCCTGTTCCAGTTGCATCCGGTGAAGATGGTATTCGCCGGGCCGATCGCCTGGGACCAGAAGCACGCGCGCACCATCATGCAGCGCTATCGTGAGTTCCTGCCGAAGGCGCCGGAGGAGCTTGGAGCATTCGTCGGCCTGAAGAAGATACCCTCCAGCGCACCGTTCCCGCAGGAAGTGTGGGGCAAGCGTATCTGCTTGCTGATGTCCTGCTACAACGGCGCGGAACCGGATGGGAAGAAGGCGCTGGCGCCCTTGCTCGAGGGGCTTCCCGAACCGTTCTTCAACTGGATGGGGACGATGCCCTACCCCGCCGTGCAGAGCATGTTCGATGGGCTCTACCCGAAGGGGATGCAGTGGTACTGGCGCGGCGACTTCGTCAAGACCTTGCCCGACACGGCCATCGATGCCCACCTCGCACAGGCAGCCAACACGCCCAGCGAGCTGTCACTCATGCACCTTTACCCGATCGACGGCGCTGTCCAGCGCGTCGGCAAGGGCGATACAGCATGGAATTGCCGCGACGCGACATGGTCGATGGTCATCGCCGGCATCGACCCGAGCCCGCAGAATGCTGCCGCCGTGACACAATGGACGAAAGCCTATTGGGAGGCGGTGCACCCCTTCGATCTCGGCGGCGCCTATCCGAACTTCATGATGGACGACGAGGGCGATGCGCGGCTCAAGGCAACCTATGGCGACAACTATGACCGCCTCGCAGCCGTGAAGAAGAAATACGACCCGTCCAACCTGTTCCGGGTGAACCAGAACATCAAGCCAGCCGCCTGAAGTCAGCACGAGACCGGTATCCGAACTTTAGCAGCGGATACTGCGTCCACTGTAGAAAGCGATCGAACCGGGCCTCGCCCACCGACTGCCATGGGTAGCTGGTCAGTCCTGGACGCTGCCGCCATCGCGGCTGGTGGCGGAACTCTACAACAGCGCGCGGTTTGCGGCGATTTCGCTGTTCTGCATTGGCACGGCGTCTGCGTTCGGCTGGCTGCTCGCCTATTTCCACGTCCCGCAGCTGTTCCTCGATTCCGTGAAGGGTTTCGGCGGCGGGGTCACCAGCGTCGGCGTCATCACGGCGGCAAGCTTCCTCGTCATCGGCTGCTTCGTCGACGCGATCCCCGCGATCATCATCGTCGGCACCATCCTGGAGCCGCTGACCAAGGCGGTCGGCATGCATCCGCTGCACTTCGCCATCATCGGCGTCATCTCGATCGCCTTCGGGCTCGTCACGCCACCCTACGGGCTCTGCCTGATGATCGCGTGCGCGCTCGGCAACACCACCATCGCCAAGGCGTTCAAGGACACCATGATCCTGCTCTGCCCGATGCTTGCTGTGCTGGCCTTCGTCATTCTTTTCCCGGACGCGATCCTGGCGCTGCCGCGCTGGGTGATGCCGAAGTTCGTCAATTGATCTGCGGGGCCGCAAGCCCCCATGCCACATCGGGAAGCATGCCACGCAGCTTGCGCCACTCTTAGACGTGCTCGGCGCCGAGATCACCGGCGCCACCATGAGCGCAGGCACTAGCGACATAGGAAGAACGTTATAGAATATAATTTTTCTGGCCCGCCGCGGCCGCGCGCGGTCCTCTATAGAAGTTGATGCGGCATGCGGCGCGTCTAAGAGCCACCACAATTTGACAGCATGATATTTTAATTGATCCGACAATCGGGAGGGGCGAACAGACTTCTTCTCGGGACGGCCTTCAGCGGCACTTGAGTCCTCCACCTCGAGCCCTCGTAGACATCACCCTCAGGCCTGGCTGAAGTGAAGACTATTTCGCATCCGTACTGGACTATCTCGCCGGCTTGCTGTGTCCCTGAGTGAAGCTGACTTTCGATGCCACCCATGACCTGGAGTTTGAAATGATCGCATATCGTTCATGCCTTGCAGTGTCCCTCTTCACCGCGGTGGCGCTTGCCGGAGGGTTGGCGCTAGACGCCAGCGCGCAAAGCGAGAAGCCCGGCAAGTCAGCGCATTCTAGGGCCAGGAAGTCCTCGGCCTCGATGCACAAGCTCGCCATCCAGATCGACGAGAACAACAAAGCTGCGATGAACCTCGCGCTCAACAATGCGAGCAACGTCATCTCATACTACGAGAAAAAGGGCGAGACAGTTGCCATCGAGATTGTTGCCTATGGCCCCGGACTCCACATGCTTCGCGCCGATACAAGCCCCGTTAAGGATCGCATCGCGCCGATGGCGCTCCAGCATCCCAATCTCAAGTTCGTTGCTTGCGGCAACACGCAGGCCAATCAGAGCAAGGCCGAGGGTAAGCCTGTGACGCTCATCAACGAGGCGAAGGTGACACCTTCGGGCGTGGTACGGCTGATGGAGCTGCAGAAGCAGGGCTACGCCTACATCCGGCCCTGAGGCGGGGTAGCGGAGAATTGCGGAAGAAATTCGAGGAGTAGCTCGCGCACGGCAAGCGTGAAGGAGGCGAAGGCGGCGCCTCAAACATCGGCCGTGTCGAGCTCGGAGGAGATATTTCACCGCAGAGAGAGGGAGTTTGCCATGCGTCGCGCCGCGTGCGCCATTGCGATTGTCTGTTTTGCTTTTCTCTTCCGATTTGGGTCCGCCACTGCGCAGAGCCGCGTCGGCGCACCCCTCGAACAAGGTGCCGATGCCCTCAACCTGGTCGTAGCGCAAGCCGGCACTGCCAAGCCGTTAACTGAGCACGCGCTTAAGGAGCGCCTCAACGCATGGACTATCGGCCTCGCCGCGGGTCGGCTCGAAGGCGCACCGATCACTTTCGCTTCCGAGCTCGCGCGCGTTCTCGACGACGGGGACAATATGCGGGTCCTGCCGATCGTCACGCGCGGCCCTTTCGACAATGTCTATGACCTGCTCTACCTGCGCGGCGTTGACGCGGCCATCGTCTACGGCGACGTGCTCGACTACTTCAAGTCGAAGCCCGAGTTCGCTGCCGCCTGGCGGCGCATCAACTACCTCTTCAGCCTCTTTCCATCAGAGGCGCACGTCTTTGCTCGGCCGGAGATCAAATCGATCCAGGATCTGGCAGGCAAGACGGTGAACTTCAACACGCATGGTACCGCTGCTGCCTACTCGGGGCCCGTCATTTTCAAGCTGCTCGGCATAAAGGTGAAGGAGACGTTCGTTCCCCACACCGTCGCCATGGGCAAGATGAAGACAAGCGACGAGTTCGCCGCCACCTTCTGGATCTCGTCCAAGCCACTGGCGCCGTTCCTCAGAGGCAAATTCCCGCCGGGCTTCAAGTTCCTGCCCGTTGAGTACAACGACAAGCTTGAATACTACGCGCCGGCCTACCTCGCGCACGACGACTACCCGGCCCTCATACCGGAGGGCCAGGAGATCGCGACTGTTTCCGTGCCTGCTGTGCTTGCCGTTTATGATTGGGCGAAGGATCCCGACCGACAACGGCGGTTGATGCGCCTCGTTGATTACCTTTTCGAGCGCTTTGAGCGGCTGCAGAAGCAGCCGGGCTATCACCCAAAGTGGAAGGACGTGAACCTGGCGGCCAGCGTCCCAGGCTGGCAGCGGTTCAAGCCGTTCCAGGACAAACTCGACCAGATCGGCGCAACGACAGGCAGCATCAGCAGCGCGCAACCGGGCGCTCAGGACCAGCGTGTGGTGCCCACGAGCCGCGCCAAACAGGAGCGCCTCTTCCAACAGTTCTTGGAGTGGAGCAAACAGCGGGGCCGGCACTAGCGGCCGACAGATGATCCTTTGGCCATCTCTCGAAAGGAGAAAGCGCGAAGGGGGCAACGCATGACGGGGACGAGGTGGCAGGCAGGAGCCTCCTTACATCGCGCCGGCGCGGCGAGCGCCGACTTGCGCAGATGGCAGGTGCAGGTCGTCACCGCTCTGCCAGTGGTCTCGATGCTGCTACTGGCGATCGCGACCGCCGCTTTCGGCCAGGATACCGGACCGCTCGTGCGGCCGGCGCCGACCCCAAGGGCGTGGGTCAGTGTTGCACCGCAGCTCTCGGTACGCTCCTCCACACGCACCGCCCTCGACATCCGAGTTAGCCAGGCCGACGCGCTTCCCAGAAATTCGTTCGTCCGCGTGCGCGGGCTGCCCCCTGCAATCGCACTCTCGGAGGGATATGTCACAGCTCCGGGGGCCTGGGCTGTGGCCCTCTACGCGCTCCCGAACTTGCAAATGGTCGTGCCGATCGGAGTAGAAGGTAGGACTGAGATCAGAGTGAGCCTTATCAGCGGGGCGGGCGAGGTGCTAGCCGAGGCCAAATCAATTCTCATCATTTCGGCTGCGCCGCCGCGCGCACTTCCACCGTCGGGGAGGCCAGCCATCCCCAAACCGCCCATAGAGCGCAGGTCTCCGCGCCTGTCACCGGCCGCCAAGGAAGTCGCGGAGAAATTCGTGGTGCGGGGCCAGCATGAACTCGACCAGGGCCACATCGCTTCAGCGCGCCAATTCTTCTTGCGCGCCGCCCAAGCGAACTACGCACCGGGAGCGCTGCTGCTGGCGGCTACCTACGATCCGCGCGAGCTTTCGCGCTGGGGCGTACTCGGCGTGCTGCCGGACGTCGATGAGGCGCGCAAATGGTACGAGCGCGCCCGCGATCTCGGTGCTCCAGGGGCCGAAGCCCGGCTCATGCGGCTCGATGGTGCAAGGTGAGGCCACCCAAGCTGTCGACTAGTTTGTTGCGGTCCACGAGTTCAGGATTTGGCACGAATTCCCCTATGGGATGCGGGGCAGAACACGGCAGCTCTGCCCCCGTAGTTCAGACCTCGATTTTCTCCGCGATATCAAGTGCGTCGTCGATCTCAACGCCGAGGTAGCGCACTGTGCTTTCTATCTTCGTGTGGCCCAGGAGCAGTTGAACCGCCCTGAGGTTCCCGGTGCGGCGGTAGATCAACGTCGCCTTGGTCCGGCGCATGGAATGCGTGGCATACTTCAGGGGATCGAGGCCAATGCCGCTGACCCACTCACTGACAAGACGGGCGTACTGGCGCGTCGTCAGATGCCGATCGGGGCCACGACGGCCTGGGAACAGGCATTGGCCAAGCTTTCGGCCGTTGATGCGAAGGTAGTCGTCAAGTGCCTGCCGCGTCACTTCTGTTAGCTCGAAGCGAACAGGCCGACCGGTCTTGCTTTGCCGAACGTTGGCGCGGTCAATCGCGTAGCCGTTGGGGGCCACGTCATCGACACGTAGCGCGACGAGATCGCAGCCGCGCAGTTTGCTATCGATGGCCAGATTGAAGAGCGCCAGGTCGCGAACGCGCCCCTCCAGCTGCAACCTGGCGCGGATGGACCAGACATGGCCCACGCGCAGCGGCGGCTTCGGGCCCCGGAGCTTACCCTTGGTGCTGGCCGGTCGGCGTCGGGCCGGGTCAGACGAGGATGAGGATGCATCATTCATTGGAGGTCTCCCTGGTTGAAAGACCTCACACGCTCGAGTTCTAGTGGCGCAACTCATTGACCCGCGACAGGTTTCGGGCTTGATTTGCCGTCGCATGGTTACCGGCGCCGAACCGGCAGTGGGAATCTTGACCCGGAACAAACTCGCTCAGATCGATCAGCTCCTTAGAATAAGAAGAGACCTGCCGCTGCGCTGAAGAAGTCTCCACCGTCATGGCCTCAGGTTTGGGCGCTTGAAAGCCTTTGGGCGCGGGTCTTTTCTTGTTGGGAGCCCGCTCGCCATCCACAACCAGTTGCCCATCGTCTTGAGACGCTGCATGGCGGTGGTCTGGCCCCGGGTCGCCGCGGCTGTCTTGCGACCTCGCCTGCCAAAATCCGCCGTCCTCACTTTTTCCGCCATCATTCCATGTCTCCAAATGCGCCGCCATTCGGGCTCCATCATCTCGCATCTACCTGAACTGGGGCTGATCGAGACGTTCCTGCACGCGTCGGCACGTCAGCGACCAGTCCTGCTCGGTCATGTGCGTGCCACGATCCCACATGCGTTCGCAGTCCAATATGGCCGCTTCGAAGGCGCTTTGCTTGGTTGCGCTGTCGGCCGAAGGCCGCGAGAGGTCAGCGGCCTGCGGCGCCAATACGCCAGCGAGCGCAACGCCCGCACTCAGGCAGTGCAGCGCCGTCGCGAGTATGATCGTGCGCATTTTTAAGCCGGCCTTTTCGTTGGCAGCGGAACCCCGCCGCGATCCGGTAGGGTACGAGTCGAGCTGACCGAGGAGGGAGCGACGACGCCGATAGCGTTGATACGGACTGCGCCGTGCGGCCGATAGACTCTGACTGTCATGATCCCGAGGGCCAGGACCGCAAGCACTATGATCGGCGTATATTGCATGATTTTCATGGTCTCTTTCCGCTCGCTGATTCTGCCGCTTTGGGCCCTATTTCGGGACGAGCTGCATTCCCAACAAGGCAAACACAATCACCGTGATGGCAAGGTGAAACCCGAGGACGACCCATTCGGGATGCACGTCCGGCATCAGGCGTGACAAGAATTGATTCATCTGAGTTCCGTTCCTGAGCCATAAGTCGATTGCCTCGTTACTCGCCGTGCCGGCTCGAGCTTGGGCGAGTGAAAGTCTCTTCGTCATGAACGGTGGTTGGGAGCCTTGCGAGCCCCCAACACTTCGAGCCCAACGGGGCGCCGGCGGCCTGTTACATCACTCCGCCCATGCCGCCGCCTTAGCCATGATCGGCGAGACCCGCCTCTCTCTTCGGGGCTTCGGTCACACCGGCTTCTGTCGTGATCATCAGGCCGGCGATGGAGGCTGCGTCCTGCAAGGCAATACGGACGACCTTGGCCGGATCGATGATGCCCTTCTCGATCATGTCGCCATACTTATCGGCCTGCGCGTCGTAGCCGAATGAACCCGATCGCTCGTCCATCACCTTGCCGACCACGATCGAGCCTTCCACCCCTGCATTTTCGGCGATCTGGCGGATAGGGGCCTGCAGGGCCTTGCGGACGATGTTGATGCCGGCGTCTTGATCCTCGTTGTCGCCCTTGACGTTTATCACTTTCGACGCCTTGAGCAGCATCACGCCGCCGCCTGGCACGATGCCTTCCTCAACCGCTGCCCGGGTCGCATTGAGCGCATCGTCGACCCGATCCTTACGCTCTTTGACCTCGGTCTCGGTGGCGCCGCCGACCTTGATGACGGCTACGCCGCCGGCGAGTTTTGCCAGTCGCTCCTGGAGCTTCTCTTTGTCGTAGTCGGAGGTCGTCTCCTCGATCTGCGTCTTGATCTGGCTGATGCGGGCTTCGATGTCCTTCTTCTTGCCCGAGCCATCGACGATCGTGGTGTTGTCCTTGGTAATGGACACGCGCTTGGCCTTGCCGAGCATTTGCAACGTGACGTTCTCAAGCTTGATGCCGAGATCCTCGGAGATCGTCTGGCCGTTGGTGAGCACGCCGATGTCCTCAAGCATGGCTTTGCGGCGATCGCCGAAGCCGGGCGCCTTCACGGCCGCGACCTTGAGGCCGCCACGGAGCTTGTTGACGACGAGGGTGGCGAGTGCCTCGCCCTCGACCTCCTCGGCGACGATGAGCAGCGGCTTGCCGGTCTGCACGATCGCCTCGAGCACGGGCAGCAGCGGCTGCAGGCTCGCCAGCTTCTTCTCGTGGATGAGGATATAGGGCTCCTCCAGCTCCACCGTCATCTTCTCGGCATTGGTGATGAAGTAGGGCGAGAGGTAGCCGCGGTCGAACTGCATCCCCTCGACGACCTCGAGCTCGCTGTCGAAGCTCTTGGCCTCCTCGACCGTGATCACGCCCTCGTTGCCGACCTTCTGCATGGCCTTGGCGATCATCTGGCCGATGGATTTCTCGCCATTGGCGGCCACAGTGCCGACCTGCTCGATCTCCGCCGTATCCTTGACCTTCTTTGCCTTCTTCTGGATCTCTTCGACCACCTGGGCCACAGCCTTCTCGATGCCGCGTTTCAGGTCCATCGGGTTCATGCCTGCCGCAACCGACTTCATGCCTTCGCGCAGGATCGCATGGGCCAGAACCGTGGCGGTGGTGGTGCCGTCGCCGGCCATGTCGTTGGTCTTCTGGGCCACCTCGCGCACCATCTGAGCGCCCATGTTCTCGAACTTGTCCTCGAGCTCGATCTCCTTGGCGACCGTGACGCCGTCTTTGGTCGTGCGTGGCGCGCCGTACGACTTGTCGAGAATGACGTTGCGGCCCTTGGGGCCGAGCGTGACCTTCACGGCATTGGCGAGGATGTCGACGCCGCGCAGCATGCGATCTCGGGCATCGGCGGAAAAGCGAACTTCTTTGGCAGCCATTTGAGTCTCCGGAGGATGTTTGAATTGGACACAGTCGAGTGCGATCAGCCGAACCGGCGCCGCTTTACTTCGCGAGCACGCCCATGACGTCGCTCTCCTTCATGATCAGCAGCTCCTGGCCGTCGATCTTGACCTCGTTGCCGGACCACTTGCCGAACAGCACGCGGTCGCCTTTCTTGAGGTCCATCGGAACGATCTTGCCGTCCTCGCCGCGCGCACCAGGCCCGACAGCAATGACCTCGGCCTGTTGCGGCTTCTCGGCGGCGGTGTCAGGGATGATGATGCCGCCCGAAGTCTTAGCCTCGCTGTCGACGCGACGCAGGGCCACGCGATCGTGGAGGGGGCGGAATTTCATGATGTACTCCATTTCTGGTTGGTCCTCTCCAAGAAAGAGGCAGGTTCAGCGTTGATCGTATCCAGCCGCCATGGCCTCTCGGCCGTGCCGAAGGCCACTAAATTTGCCGAGAGCCTGCTATCGCTCCGGCTCCAGCCGCGCTGCATGATCCCAATCGATCCAGCTTCCGGGGTGCCAATCAGCGATCCGGCTATCGGTCACGAGAGCGTTCAGACGCTTTGCGAGTTCTATCGACACTGAACATCCCGTTTGCGATGGAAAACGTGACCGTACGTTCAGTGGACATGAGAACTGCTTTCAACGTGCTGGATTGCAGACAGTTGCCAGCTTATTTCCAAACTTGGCGGAGGAACGCCAAAACCCTCGATCAACAGGCGCAAAACTCGCATGCAAGGTCTATCATTGGGAGGAAGCGAATGTGGCGCCAAGTCTTGGATATGGGGATGCCGGTGGCGATTGTCACGTGCCATCCCGCGCTATGAGTATTTTCCGAAACTACCCAACTCTTTCGATTGAGTGCCAATTTGTCTCCGAAGAGCGGAGATGAATTCTACGTGGTGCAGGACAGCGCCACGCTGAAGCGCTCTATCGCGGCGCAGAAGCCGATGCTTGACGCCATAGGGCCCGCAGGCACGACCGCACGCAGCGAATAGCCATGGGCTGGTAGCATTGGCCAGCCGAACTTCGCGCTTCAAAATGGGAGCACCCAATGGCTCGCAGACCGATGTTCGACAGACCCAAATCTTCGAAGCAGCCCCGCACTCGGCTCGAGAAGATGCGAATAAGCCATCAGCGCACACAGAAGGAAATTCAGCGCCTCCACTCAGAGACGGCTCAGCGCGCGGCGACCAACAAGCCGCTCCATCCGGGACAGCCGCCTCGCAGGTAACCCCCTCCCGTTTGATCGACCTCCAGCATGAAACACGACGACCAGCCCGATTGCGCAGTTGAACAGGACACGCAGGCGCGAACGCGCGCGTGTCTGATTTGCAAGAAGCACTTTCAAAGCGAATGGGCGGGTGAGCGCATCTGCCGCCCCTGCAAGTCGACGGCTGCCTGGCGAAGCGGCGCACTAGGCCAACGGACCTGATCATTGGGACGAAGTGACGTAGCGACAGCTACTCCCGACGTCTCGATGCATCGTCGGGTCCACTTTCGCCCGTCGCCGACCAATCTCCAGGCGTCAGTCGCTCCAAGCCGCGCAGGAGCGCTTCCTCGGTCATGGTGTCGACGACCACATCGATTGTGGGATCGTCGCGACCAAGAGTGGGGCGCAGCTGTGGCGGCAGCACCGGCGCTGCCGCTGCCTCCGGCTCATCGACCTCGACATGCTTCTGAATCGAGTGGATGAGCCTCTCGCGCAGGTCATCCGGCGAGATCGTCTGCTCGGCGATCTCGCGCAGCGCAACGACGGCGTCCTTGTCGTTCTCCCGCTCGATCGTGATTTCGGAGCCGCCGCGGAGATCGCGCGCGCGATTGGACGCTACGAGCACCAGCTCGAACCTGTTGGGAATCTTCTCGACGCAGTCTTCCACTGTAACGCGTGCCATGCGGTCATCCCCATGTTGCAAGTCATGCGCGACGCGCGCCGGGCTATCGAGCCTGACCGAACGGCGCTCTCAAGCTTTCAGCCCTTGGCAGAATTGAGGCATTTCACGGTGCCGAAGTCGAACCTCATGCCCGGCCACGCATACGCCTATCGCGTGGCCGCATTGTCTCGATTGCTGCTCGAGCGCTGGGCCGGGACAACGGCATCACTCTTCGGAGCCAAGCCCTTTAGGAACTTGAAGAGATCGCTGTCCGTGGAAAGGACAAGGGTCGTGTTCTCGGCGATGATGGCCTTGTAGGCCTGCAAGGTGCGCGTGAACTCATAAAACGCCACCGCCTCAGGGCTCTGGTTGTAGGCCTTGGCGTAGATTTCGGTGGCCTTTGCGTCCGCCACGCCGCGGATCTCCTCCACCTGACGGTAGGCTTCGGACTGTATCTTGTTCAGGTCGCGCACACGATTGCCGCGAATCCTGGCGGCCTCGCCGTTGCCCTCCGACAAGAAGCGTTCCGCGATCTGCCGGCGCTCGCTGATCATTCGATCGTAGATCTTCGGACGCACGCTTTCATTGTAGTTGATGCGCTTGAACCGGATATCGAGCAATTCGATACCGAACACGCGAACCTTCTGGGCAGCCTCGGCGAAGATCTCCTGCTCGACGAGCTCGCGTCCCTTCTGGATCGGCACCAGCGATCCCATGTCCAGCGCCCGTTCCGCGGCGGTGAGGAGGCCGTCGCGCAACGGCACGCGCCCCTTTCTGGTGCGAATGATCTCGATCAGCTCGTGCTTCGCGACAGCGTTGCGAATCTCGCTGCCGAGAATGTCATCGAGGCGGGACTGGGCGCTTCGTTCATCGCGCAGCCGCAGGAAATATTGCAGGGGATCGGTGATCCGCCAGCGCGCGTAGAGGTCGACGGAGATGTAGAGCTTGTCCTTGGTCGGCATGTCCGACGGGCTGCCGTCCCACTCGAGAATCCGCTTGTCGATCGCATTGACATTTTGGATGAAGGGCACCTTGAACTTCAGGCCCGCCGTGGTCACCGGAGCGCCGATCGGCTTGCCGAACTGGGTGATGATCACCTGCTCGACTTCGCCGACCGTGTAGAGCGAACTCGCCGCGACATACGTCCCGATGCCCAAAACCGCCAACAGCGCAATCTGAACGATCCTGCTCATGGCCGGGCCGCCTTTTGGGAGTTCGAGATTCAGGAATGGCAGGATGCTGCGGGTCTGCTCATCGATGATGACCTTGGAGCGTATGCCAGGCAGGACGTCCTGCAGGGTCTCGATGTAGATGCGGCGCAGAGTGACCTCCGGGGCCTTGGTGTACTCCGCCAACAAGGCGCTGAATCGAGCGGCATCGCCTTCCGCTTCGTTGACCCTCTTGAGCCGGTAGCCGTCGGCCTCGCGGATCCGCTGATCCTTTTCACCCTCGGCAAGCGGGATCACCTTGTTGTATTCGCGCCGGGCTTCGTTGATCAGCTTCTCTTTCTCCTGCTGCGCCTGGTTGACCTCGTTGAAGGACTCCTGCACCGGCTTGGGCGGATTGATGTTCTTCAACTGCACTTGGTCGATGCTGATCCCCATTGTGTACTTTGTTGAGAGCGCCTGCATTTTGGTCAGCGCTTCTGCTTCGATTTCCTGCCGGCCGATGGTAATCACCTCGTCCACGGTGCGATCGCCGACGACTTCCCGCATGACGGATTCGGAAACATAGCGGAGGGTTTCTCTCGGCTCCCGAACCTCGAATAGGAACTTGGTGGGATCGGAGATGCGATATTGAACGACCCACTCCACCAACGCGGCGTTCAGGTCCCCGGTGACCATCTGCGTTTCCCGCTGCTCGTCGCGAGGAAGAGGGCTTTGGAAGGGATCTTTGGCACCTGTGGTCGTGAACCCGAATTCCTGCTTCAGCTGCCGCTTGACGGGAACGATTGTCGCCGCATCGATGCCCATCGGCAGCTTGAAATGCAGTCCCGGCGGGACTTCTTTGAGATATTTACCGAAGCGCTGCACGACAGCGACGGAGTCGCTCGGCACGGTGTAGTAGGCCGTCCATGCGCCCAGGCCAACCAGAGCCAGGATGGCCAGGACGACTGCGCCGCGCTGGGCCACCGGCCGGCATGATCCGCTTGAGCCGATCCTGCCCCTTCCCAATCAAGTCCTCAAAGTCGGTGTTGGGCCTGACCCCGCCGCTCCAGGGGCCGCCCCGGCCGCCACTATCGTTCTGCGATGGCATCAGGAATGCCCTTTCGTGTTCGGCCGAGGGGCCACTGTGGCATGGACAAGCAGGCAGCCGACGCGTTGCGCCCTGCGACCCCTATGCGGTCATTTTGCCAGGATCTCGGCGCACGCATTCGCGACTGGATAGTTCAAGTCGTCTCCGACCATCGCCCATCCGCCCTCGCTGACGAAGCTTGCCTTGCTGTACGACGCGACCTTCTTCAGCGCGGCGAGCTTTGCGGCCGCATCCGGGGCCGCCCGGAAATTGGCGACGCAGATCGGTGTGAACGCCGTCACTATCGCCGCTTCCGCGCGCTGCCTCGCCACGGTCTCCGACTTGGAGCTGGTGACAAGCATCCCCGACGCCAGGCCGACGATCAACAGCGCCAGTGCGCCTCCAACTGCGCCCCATAGACCGAATGTCCATTTCTGTTCCATGTTGTCCATCCTTAGGTCGCTATGGCGTTGCCCGGCAATGAGCGCACGGAACGGCCGTTGCCGCCAAGGTTCGGAAAGTACCCATGTCGTCTCGTGCACTATGTCCCCGCGCGGGATGCTGCACGTGCGGCAGAGAGGCATGAGACGGGCGCCAGCGCTCGATCCCTCACAACAGTTCCGGCAACGGCGATCAGCGATTGCGTCAACTCCATAGGTACTTTCCGAACCTCACGCGGCATGTCACCGAGCGTCTACGCTCGGGGTCTGGATAGAGCGACGGCAACCGCGCAAGCGGACGCATGGTCGTCCCTGTTTTTTCCACGCGATTGGTGATCCATGATGACGCCGGCTGCTTCGGTCTTTTTCGTCGGTTCCGAATTCAACGACTTTCTCCACGCGTCGATCGGCGAGGAGAGCAATGACATGCCGCTCACTGTCCTTTCGGCACTTGCGCGACTGAACATCGACCCTTGGGGGGAGGCAGCAGAGCTATCCGAGCTGCCGAAGCATTCTGCGACGCAGCGATTGGCCGCATTGATCGCGCGATTGCCCAGCGGCCAATGGGCACGTTCAGATTGCGAGACAATTGCCGATCGCCTGATTGGGCTTTTGCCGCGCAGTGATCGCGGCAAGGCGCCGACAGCTCGAGGGAGTCGGGGCCTTCCTGGAAAGACCTACCCAGGTAGTGCCAAGATCCTCCTCTATGCGGCATTGGCAATCATGGCCCTCATCGTCATTGCGGCAAGTCGCGAGCCACCGTCGCATGGCGACAATGTCGATATGCCCGGCTCGAGCACGACGTCGCCTTCGCGCACGCCACCGCAGAGCCAATGAGAATCAAGCTAGATCTCGATCAGGTTGCGCAGGGGCGATGGCGCAACATAGGTACTTTCCGAATTTTCGCGCCAACGAAAATTTCGCCTGTCTTAGGTCCTGCTTGCATGGTCGCCGCTTTCCAGGTCGCCGGCCGTGGGCCTGACGAAAGGGACGAGGAGGCGCGCTCCCATGACAGACGATGCCCGAACCGCGTACCTGTTCCAGTGCGGCACCGAGGAGCTTTTCGCCGTGTCGCGCAACAAAGTCGGGGAAGCTCTGCCTCGGAGCAGCTGCACGCAGGGCTGGCTACTCCGGCAGGAGTTCCAGCTCGGCCCGCGTGAGCCGGTGCCCGCGCTCGTCGAGCAAAGTCCATCATCCGCAGCATCAACGCCAAGGGCTACTACATCTGGCGCGACCCTTGCTGGGGGCAAAGAGGAACACCTTGGCTGCCAGCGACCATCCCCCTTCCTGCAGTTCCGCAAGCTGAGGGCGCCGAGTGACAAGGCCGCGGCGGCTATCGCCTTCGTGCTCGTCGGCGGATTCATACTCCTTGGCCACCGGCGTAGCTTGCGTCCGCCCGCATGACTGCTGAACAATTCTACATCTATCGCTGCGGCACGACTGACATGTGCGCGCTGACAAAAACGAAGGGCGACACACGCCTGCCTCCCGCTGTCGCCCCGATCGTTGGCAGTTCTGGATGCAGACAGGTCGCCTGCAAGCTGAGGACGGGCGATATGGCTTCAAGCTCGAGGCAGCGCTGAAGGAGATCGCCGCCGAAGGTTTCAGCCTTTTCACCGGCTCAAGCACCTTGCTCGGCGGTGCATCCGTGAAAGCCGCCAAAGAAGGGCCGCCCAAAATCTGAAGACGCGCACAAACGCGCGCCAAGGGTTGGGCATTCACGAAGACATTTCAATTGGGCGTCTGCGAATCGGTTCCCGCCGGGATCATGGCCGAATCCCTGGTGCATTCCTCTCAGGTTGCAGCGATCGCCGTGCGGACCAGCGCCGGGAGGGATTTCGAGCCGGTCTTCCGCATGATCGCGGCGCGATGGTTGTCGACCGTGCGCTGGCTGATGCCGAGATCAACGGCGATGTTCTTGCTGGGATGGCCAGCCAGGACGAGCTCCAAGATCTGGCGTTGACGCGTGGTCAGGCTGGCAACTCGTAGCGCAGCCCTCTCCCGCGATGCAGACGATGCTGTGGTGTCCTGTGCTTGATCGAGCGCGCGCCTGACGCTGGCGAGCAGGTCTTCATGTCCGACGGGCTTCTCGATGAAATCCACGGCTCCCGCTTTCATCGCTTGAACTGCCATCGGCACGGCACCATGGCCCGTGATGACGATCGCCGGCAGCTGGTCTCCCTCACCCTTGAGGCGTTCGATCAGCTCGACGCCACTCATGCCGGGCATCAGCGCATCGACGAGAAGGCACCCCTTGCTTGCGGGGCGATAGGCCTCGAAGAAAGCCGGTCCATCGGCGAAAACTTCGACCCGGTATCCGTTTTCCTGAAGCAGGTCTCGCATCGCGTCGCGGATCGCGCGGTCGTCGTCGACGACGAATACAGTCGACGATTCATCTCCTTCGGAACGCGGGGGCATCTGCTTCACACGGTCTGGCGCGGCCGAGCGAGCGTCGGCAAGGAGGCGCTGGGCGTGGTCGGTCAGTTCCTTTGCCTTGACAGGCTTGTTCAGATGCACGCAGCCGTAGCCGGCAATCTCGCGCAAGCTGTCGGTCGAGATATCGCCTGTCAGGATAATGGCCGGAATGGCGCGCTGAGCCTGCTCTTGCAGCCTTGCGATGATCTCGAGTCCGTTGAGGCCCTTCGGCAGGTTGTAGTCGGCGACGATCAGGTCCGGCAAGATAGAGTTCTGAACTCCCAACTCCAAAGCCTTGTGCCCATCCGCGGCAACGACGGTGCGATGACCCTCGTCGTCAAAAAGAAGCTGCAGCATTTCGAGCACGGCCGGATCGTCTTCCACAATCAGGATTGTGGCGCGCGGAGGTGTACTCAGCTGCTTCTCATTCCGGCTCGGAACCGGCACGTCCGCCGCCTGGGCGCGCCCCAACGGCACCTCGATGGTGAAGACGGAGCCCGCACCGAGACGAGAGCGAACGTCGATCTTGTGTCCGAGCAGGTCGGCAAGGCGCTGCACGATGGAAAGACCGAGACCCAGCCCCCTGCCTCGTTCGCGCGCTGGATTGTCGAGCTGGTGGAATTCCTCAAAGATCGCCTGAAGCTCGAGTTCCGGAATGCCCGGGCCGGTGTCCCAGACGTCGATACGCAGGTTGTCACCGCGTTGCCGGCAACCAAGCAGGAGCTTGCCCTTGGTGGTGTATTTCACCGCGTTCGACAACAGATTGCGGATGATTTGCTCGAGAAGACGGGGATCGCTGCGTACCGTGACACTGCTCGGGACCACGTGCCAATCGAGGCCCTGCGTCGCCGCATGATAGGTGAACTCGGTTTTCATTTCCTCGAGCAAGCGCTTGATCGGAAAATCGACGATCACAGGTCGCACGATCCCGGCTTCGAGCTGGTTGATGTCGAGCAGCTTGTCCAGCAGGCTCGACATCGTGCTCACGGTCTCATCGAGCCGGCGCACCAGTTTCAGCGTCGGTTCGTCGTGAACGCGCTTCTCCAACATCCCCTGTAGCAAGCTGATCGTCTGCAGGGGTTGGCGCAAATCATGGCTCGCGGCGGCGAGAAAACGCGACTTGCCGACGTTGGCCCGTTCGGCTTCCGATTTTGCGGCCTCTAGCGCCTTGCCCTCGTGCTTCGCCTCGGTGACGTCGACAATAGCCACCAGGATCTTGCGCTTTGCCGAGGGCCCCTCTCGAAGCACGCGAGCGCTCATCAAGAACGCGCGCCGTCCCAAGCCCGGCAATTCGATCTCGACCTCAAAATCGTTGATGGTGGTGCCTCGATCCTGGATCGAGGCCAGGAAGTCGCGGAGTGCCGGCACATCGAGATGATCAGCCGCTGCCAGAAGCTGCCGCCCAATAAGGGCCTCGGCTTTGACAGAAAACGTTCGATGGAATGAACTCGACGCGGAGACGACGCGCAGCTCCTCGTCCAGCACGACCAGCGGCTGGCGAATGGTGGCGATGATGCTGTCGAGATAGGCGCGTGCGGCCTCGATTTCTCGTTCGGCGGCTTTGACCTCCGAAATACCGGCAAACGTGATGACCACACCCTCGGCGGCATTGCGGTTGCTCCGATACGGCAGCATTCCTCGCATGAACCAGCTGCCGTCGCCGGCTTTGACTTCGCGCCTGACGGGTGCGTGGCTTGCGAGCACGGCTCGCGCATCCGGGAGGAGGTTGTCGTCCTCGAATCGGCGAGCCAGATCGACAAGCGGACGACCGACATCGGAGGCGATGATATCGAACAGCGACTTCGCGGCCGGCGTGAAGAAACGAATGCGCAGGTCACCGTCCAGGAAAAGTATCGCAACGTCGGTGCTGTGAAGGATGTTCCGGAGATCGTTGGACGTGGCGCGCTGCTGCTCGACAGTCTCGTGCAGCTGGCTATTGAGGGCCGTTAGCTCCTCGTTGAGGGACTGCAGCTCCTCCTTCGACGTCTTCAGCTTCCGGTTGGTCGACGGGGATGCCTCGTTGTCGGGCATCGCTTCTTCATTGATCGCGCTGCCGAGCTTGGGCAATACGCGCTCGTTCGGCTGCGGCCGGGCCTGGCCGCCCTGTCGCACACTGCGCCTCGTCATTGTCTTGACTTTCGTGAACCCCGGTTCCCATGAGGGAAACGCGCGAGGATCGCTTCATCCTATCACAGTCGCTGAACGGATGCGACCAGCCTGACCAACTCCGTTCCGATTTCTGCGTTTGGTATCGTATGGTTATCGAGTTGCGTACTTTCCGAATCTAGGCAGCAGCATCTGTCTCGTGTGGTTATGCCCCGGGCTGCATGAGATCTGTAATAGCGTACTCGTGCAGACCAGAACCTGCGGCCCGGCTTCCCCCCGCGAAGCTGGGCCGTTTTTTTGAATGGCCCGAACCTGTCCGGCCCACGATGGTTTCTCGCGCAGTCTCCGCGCATCTACTGGGTGCGAGGCCTCGTGCAATTGTGGCGTGCGGCCGTTTCGCCGGAATGCGGATTTGGGCAAGCCTTGGCGGCTGTGAGTAGATTCCGAGGCTTAATCTTCCATTCCGCAATCGGCTAGGTTCGAGCCAACGCCTTGCTGGGGAGCGAAGGCGATGCGTTTACGAAGCCAGCAACCGTAAGTCCGCCATCTGTCGACAAGGGCGCCATGCACAAGAGCCGCGAACACCGTCTGAGACAGAGCCGCCTGATGGCGGCGTTGCAACGGCATAGCGAGAGGCCGGTTGGACCCTCGTCGCGCAAAGCGGGCTCTCACTGGATCGAACGCGCGCTTCGCCACGCCGCCGAGATGGCATCGGCCGGCCACTCGAGACATCACCACATCTAAGCGTGCAGCGCCATGGCAGGACGAACGACGCGCGTGTCGGTGACCTTTACCCGCCCATTCTCGCTCGGGAATGTTGACGGAATCCAGCCTGCTGGAACCTACAGGATCGAAACGCTCGAAGTGACTCTCGACAACCTGTCGTTCCTCGCCTATCGGCGCGTTTCAACGACAATTCAGCTGCCTGCCGTCGGCACTGCCAGCTCCAGACGGCAGGTGGTCGACATTGACCCGCTCGAGCTAGAGAGGGCTTTGCAGGCCGATCAGCAAGGCTGAGTGCCCAACGGCTACAGTTGAAAGAGGCAGAATATGATGAAAGCGTTCCTGTCCGACACAAGGATAGGCGCCGCGGTTGCCGGCGCGACCTTTGGCGTTGCAACCATTTCCGTCGGTCTGCTGGCCACCTGGGTGTTGCTCGAGATCTACATGCTTTAGTCACGGCGCCCCGACCGGAGATCAGCCAATCTCCGCCTCGGGCGCGCCAGTCATCGTCCGGGCGTCGTCATGTGACGCAACCGGCCCAGCTAACACCCGACAGTTTGATGCGGCAACGAGCGGTGCTTGCGAGCTGACGCCATCGGTCTAGCCAAGTCGACCTGCCGTGTGGCCGTGTAGCGGCGCCGATCTGAGTAGTTTCCGAGGGTGCCGAGGCGACCTGTCCACCGCTACGATAGTTTGGTGCCGCCACATCGATGGTGTCACCCATCCCGACGTTCCGATGCTTGCGGCACAAGTGGAGCACCATGGCGATCGAACTTGCGCGCACGCGGGCGCTGCCGAGACCTTGGGGCGTGGTCGATCTAACACCGTGGAGTAACGCAGGTCAGGAAGGCGTCCGCATCGGCGAAATCTGGTACGAGCGAGCTGCCAGGGGGCCACCGGACCCTTCGCTTCTGCTCAAACTTCTGTTCACGGGCGAGCCGCTCTCCATCCAGGTCCATCCAGACGATGCGTATGCCCTGTCGATGGGACTGCCAAGCGGCAAGACCGAAGCCTGGTATGTCCTCAATGCGGCCCCTGGAGCCAAGGTCGGTCTTGGGCTCAAGCGGCGGCTGAGCAAAGCCCAATTGCGCAGCGCCGCCAACGACGGCTCGATCATGGATCTTGTCGTGTGGCAGGCCGTGCTGCCGAACGATGCCATTTTTGTACCGTCCGGAACGATACACGCCATCGGCGCCGGGCTTGTCGTTGCGGAGATCCAGCAGCGCAGCGACGCAACCTTTCGTCTTTTCGACCACGGTCGCCAGCGCGAGCTTCACGTCGAAAGGGCAATCGCGGTAGCGAATGTCGGGCCGACCCGTTTTCTGGCCCGACCGAATCGACTGACCGATGAGCGCACGCTTCTGGTCTCCGGTCGGCATTTTGTGCTCGAGCGGATCGATCTGCCGCCCAACTCCACTTGGTGCCTGGAGGCAAAACGAGAGACCTGGCTTCTCGTCTTGGGCGGTGGCGCCAACGCCGGATCGTTCGACGTTGCCGTAGCCGACGCGGTCTTCGCTCAATCGGACCGCGTCGACATACGCGCAGGCGCGATCGGCATGACGGGCCTTGTCGCGTACACGGGTATTGGCCCGGTTGCGAACCTGCTTCGGCGCCTCACACAGCCTTCTGCAAAGAGCGCAACGCGGCCGCAAGGGATTGAACCGCTGCCTGCCGTCCCTCACCCGAGGGCGGCCTCAACGAGCAGCCGTCTGGAGTCAACGCAATGAAGCAGCTCAAGCGGGTGGCATTCATCGGCAATTATCTTCCGCGTCGCTGTGGCATCGCCACATTTACTCATGATCTGCACCGGGCGGTTGCCACCGCCCGCCCGGATCTGGAGACCTGTGTCGTCGCCATGACGGATCCGGATCAGACCTACGACTACCCGCCTCCCGTGCGCTTGCAGATTCGCGATGAGGTCATCGGCGACTACGTGCAGGCAGCCGAGTGCCTGAACAATGCAGGATTCGACGTCGTCTCCCTTCAGCACGAGTACGGAATTTTCGGTGGCGAGGCCGGCGGAAACATCGTCGAGTTGCTGGTGCGACTAGAAATGCCGATCGTGACCACGCTTCACACCGTGCTTTCTCAACCGACCCCCATCCAGCACCACGTGATGCGCCGGGTCATCGATGCTTCGGCGAAAATCATCATCATGTCGGGCAAAGGCCACGAACTCCTTTGTTCCGCTCATGACGTGTCAGGTCACAAGATCGAGGTCATACCGCACGGAATCCCCGACTTCCCGTTCCGCGAGACGCAGCACGCCAAAACAAAATTCGGCTTCAGCGGACAGACCATCATCCTGACGTTCGGTCTGCTGTCGCCAAACAAAGGCATCGAAACCATGCTCGATGCCATGCCGGAGATCATCAAGTCCTGCCCGAACGCACTGTATGTCATCCTGGGCGCGACCCATCCCAATCTTGTGCGGGATGACGGCGAGAGCTATCGCGAGAGCCTGACGGCCCGTGTGCAGGAGCTCGGTCTCACCAATCATGTCGCTTTCTTCGACAAGTTCGTCGACCAAGCCACCCTGCTCGACTTCATTTCGATGTGCGACGTCTATGTGACGCCCTATCTGAACGAAGAGCAATTGACATCGGGCACGCTCGCTCACAGCTTCGGGCTGGGAAAAGCGGTGGTGTCGACACCCTACTGGCATGCCAAGGAACTCCTCGGCGAGGGGCGCGGCGTCCTAGTTCCATTTCGAGATGCCAAGGCCATGAGCACCGAGATCGCCGGGCTGCTGACAAACGACGTTCGCCGCCAGGCCATGCGCAAGCGTGCGTACGCAGCGAGCCGATCCATGACATGGGCACGAATAGGCGAACGTTATCTTGCGAGCTTTGAAATCGCGCGGCAACGTGCGGGACCTGGAATATTGCTTCCGGCTGGTCGGATTGTCTCCCGGAGCAATACAAATACTGTCCCGGAGGTCCGGCTTGGTCACTTCCTTTCGCTCTGCGATAGCACCGGAATACTCCAGCACGCCGTCCATTCCGTGCCGGACCGCGCTCACGGCTATTGCGTCGATGACAACGCTCGCGCCCTGTTGCTTTCAAGCGCGCTTGCCATGTCTGGCGAAGCGCAATTGTCGCAGACGCTGACCGCGCGCTTCGCGGCATTCATCCAGCATGCATGGAATCCAGACACCAGCCGGTTCCGAAATTTCATGAGCTACGACCGGCGATGGCTGGAACCAGTGGGCTCGGAAGACAGTCACGGGCGCACGCTTTGGGCCTTGGGGAAGTGCGCCAGCAACGACATCCACCTGTCCCGCCGGCGGTGGGCGGCGGCGCTCTTCAAGACCGCGCTTCCGGTGGTCGAGGAATTCTTCTCTCCGCGGGCCTGGGCGTTCACGCTCCTGGGGATGGACGCTTATTGCCGGGTGGTCGCTGGTGATCCAATCGTCAATCGCTTGCGCGGACTGCTGGCCGACAAATTGATGTCCTCGCTCTCAGCAAGGAAATGCAAGGACTGGCTCTGGTTTGAAGATGTGCTCGCGTACGACAACGCGCGTCTTCCCCAGGCGCTGATCCAGACCGGCCTGAGGTCTCGCACACCGAACTACGTGGAGGCCGGCCGGCAATCTCTGCGATGGCTCATGTCGCTTCAAACCTCGCCGTCCGGTTGCTTCAGGCCGGTCGGCACGAACAGCTTCGGCAGACAACGCCACAACCCTGAAGCCTTCGACCAGCAACCCGTGGAAGCAGCAGCAACGATTTCCGCCTGCCTTTCTGCCTGGCAGGTAGATCGCGGCGCTGAGTGGCGGGCGGGCGTCATGCAGGCGTTCAAATGGTTCCTAGGCGACAACGATCTGCGCATAACACTGGTCGATCCTAACACGGGCAGCTGTTTGGATGGGCTCCACCCGGATCGACCCAACGAGAACAAAGGTGCAGAGTTGACCCTGTCGTATCTGCTCGGTCTTGTGGAGATGCGGCAGTTCACGCGCACCGCGACGATAGACGGAAAGAAACACACATCCCGTTCGATCAGCCATCACGAGGATCGCGCGATCGCGTCGGGAACGACCCCAGAGGGCTACCTTGCACCAATCCCAATTCCTGAACCGGCAGACCTTGCATCTGCGGCCAGATCCGACCAGGGTCGTCGTCAGACCGTTCAAGCCAGCGACTGAACCCAGAGACCTCAACCCGACCGATAAGACTCGGGCCAACCATATTGTCGCCAGGGTCATTCAGCTCGAGGCTGATGCTGCCGCGCGACAACTGGCCGACGTGCTCGAGAACTTCGAAGGCCGACATAGGAATCTGCTGGAAATCTTCGAGGCGCGTGCCGGGGAGATGGAAGAGGCGTTGGAGCCGCATGCCGTATTGAACAAGACGCAGCGCCGCCTGATTGGAGCCTACTTTCTTCACGAATACTCGTTCGAAGCGTCGGCCCTGTTCAATCCGAGCATCGTGCGGCATCCTGATCAATCGGGCGCACCAGAAAACGGTTGTCGGTTCATTCTCAGTCTTCGTGCCGTCGGCGAAGGCCACATTTCGTCCCTGACTTTCCGATCAGGAAGCATCGGAGCTGATGGCAGCGTCACAGTTGATCCGACCGCGCGTCTCGCGGCGGTCCCGAAAGTCAGAGGCCGAACGTCCAGACCGCAGGGGGATGACGTCGAGGTGATCTTTCGGCCGGAGGATGAACTGAGCGAGCGCGTGATCTTTCCGGTCACCGACGCCCAAGCCAACGGCATCGAGGACGCCCGCTTCGTCGAATTCTGCAACGACGAACGAACAACGTTCTATGCGACCTACACGGCCTACAGCGGCAGAGGGATTCGCTCCGAGTTGCTGGAAACGACGGATTTCAGATCATTCCGAATGACGCCCCTTGCCGGTGCATCGACGCGCAACAAAGGCATGGCCCTGTTTCCGCGGAAAATCGATGGCCGCTATGCGATGATCGGAAGGCAGGACAACGAGAACCTCTATCTCATCTATTCCGACGACCTCTACACATGGGAGGGCGGCCAAGCCATCCTGCAGCCGGAGCACCCCTGGGAATTCGTGCAGATCGGCAGCTGTGGATCACCGATCGAACTGGACGACTGCTGGCTGCTGTTGACACATGGCGTCGGCCCGGTGCGAAAGTATTCGATCGGCGCGGTTCTTTTGGACAAGAAGGATCCATCAAAAGTGCTCGCCCGCTCGCGTGAGCCACTGGTTCGTCCCGAGCCCGCCGAACGTGAAGGTTACGTGCCCAACGTCGTCTACACGTGCGGCGCAATGCGCCACCGCGACCTGATCATCCTGCCCTATGCGGTATCGGACACCTTCTCCAATTTCGCAACGATCACGATTGCGGATCTAAAGAAGGCTATTGCAGGCTGACAAGAGCAGCGCGTAGCAACCCCGCAACCAGCACACGCCATTTGCTGCGTTGCATGAGTCAGGAATTGGCACCAACTCACCGTTCGCGGCAGTGCAGCAATTCCGTCAGCTCTCGGAGGTACTTCTGCCGTGCTGGTGACGCGACCGGCAGGCGAACTCTTGACCTATTCCGGGCATTCCGCCACGGCGAGGCGGAGGGTACACGCTGCGCCGCAGCGCGCGGGTAGGGACTTCGAGATCGGGCCGGATTGTCTGACGCCGGACGCAGTACATACGGCAATACCCAAGCTCGCCAAGACGCTTAGCCAAGGCCGACGCTCAGGATTATGTTTGCTTTCGTACGATTTTGGGCGCCCACTGTCTTGATCACGAAGTGGCCATGAGATGTCGAGTGTGCCGACGTCGCCGTTGGGCTCAGAGCGTACGATCGGCAGGCACACCTATACTGGAAAATGCACTTGCACTTGATGGTGCGCGTCACCCGAAGTGATCTCGTTAGAAGTCCCTGCAGCAAGGAGTTGGATGGGAGGAAAAGATATGGCTTGGCATATTTCCGGTAAGAGCACTGAGCTTTGTAGCTGCAAAATGATGTGCCCGTGCTGGTTGGGTCCAGAGGGAGAGCCGGACCAGGAATGGTGCTCGGGCGCATTCGGCTTCGAAATCGAGAAGGGCCAATCTGACGGCGTGGACCTGAGCGGCACACGCGTCGCTTTCGCTGCAGACTGGCCGGGCAACTTCTTCCATGGCAATGGCACGGGACGACTCTATTTGGACGCGCGTGCCACGAAGGCACAGCAAGCTGAGCTGGAGGCGATTTTCAGCGGCAAGAAAGGCGGCATGTTCCAGGCGGTTTTCGGCGGCATAATATCCAGTTGGCGGCCTGCGCAGGTGACCAATGTCGACATCCAGTGGGGCGAGACGTCATCGCTTACCGTCGGAGCCGTGGCCAACGCGAAGTTGAAAGCGCTCCAGGACGGCGCCGGAAAACCAACGCGCGTCTCGGGCGCTGTGGCGCATGCCGCCCTGCAGCTCGACGGCATGCAGGTCGCCAGCGCGAAAGGCAGCCGCTGGGCCGATCCCGACATGCGCAGCTGGGACGGGGACTCCGGAACGCTTCACAGCTTCGACTGGAGCGCCTGAGCCTCGCACGCTCGTGCGACTGTGGAGTCTCGGCGCATGGCCTCCTCTACGGCGTTGCTGGAAGCGATGATCCGGCGTGACCGGCTGGTGTTGGTCGCCGGAATGCTTGTGGTGTCGGCGCTCGCCTGGGGGTGGTTGGTCCTGGGCGCCGGCATGGAGCATGAGCGCCATCGAGATGACGCGGATGGCCGGCATGGACGGCTGGATGATGCAGCCGGCGGTGTGGACCCCGGCGTACGCGTTGCTGATGGTCTCCATGTGGTGGGTGATGATGGTGGCGATGATGCTGCCCAGCGCCGCGCCAATGCTGCTGGTGTTCGCCCGCGTCAATCGCAAGGAAAAGGCGGCCGGCTCGCCGCTGATGCCGACCGGTGCGTTCGCGACCGGCTATCTGCTCGCCTGGGGCGGCTTTAGCGTCGTAGCCGCGGCGTTGCAATGGGCGTTGGAGGCGGCCCGGTTGATGTCGCCGATGCTGCTGCTGCAGACCGCCAACGTATGGCTCGGCGCCGCCATCCTCGTGGGAGCAGGCTTATGGCAACTCACGCCGTTGAAGACCATGTGCCTGCGCCATTGCCGCTCACCATTCGGCTTTCTGATGAACAACTGGCGCGCCGGCCGCCTGGGCGCGTTGCGCATGGGATTGGAGCACGGCGCCTATTGTCTCGGGTGCTGCTGGTTCTTGATGGCGCTGCTGTTCTTTGGCGGCGTGATGAACCTGTACTGGATCGTCGGCCTTGCGCTTTTCGTACTGCTTGAGAAGGTCATTCCGCTCGGCCATTGGCTCGGCCGCGTTGCGGGCGTCGTCTTGATCGGGTGGGGCGCCTATTTGCCGCTCCACTCGTAGCTGCGGAGCAGAACCAATCCAGCGCGCCGCTGATCATGACCCTGGAGCGGTCCGCCGTCGCTTGTCGCGCGCGTCGTGGCTTGGTACCGAAACCTATGACAATGTAGGGAAAAGCGCTGAACGATCCATACCTGTGCTAATCCTGTAGCCCCGCGTTGCGCATTCCTTCAAGGAAGCGCTCCATCAGCTGCGCGGTCTGGTAAGGAACGCTGGCTCTTATCCAATCGATCGACAGCAGAGGCTGCTCGCGTCGCACTGTTGCGAGAAGCGACCTAGCTTCATCCAACAGCCCAGCCTGCGCAAGACTGGCACAGCGCAAGCGTTGCGCCCCCTGAAAGCCCGGGCGAAGCCGCAAGGCTTCCAACGTGAACTGGGCAGCTTCCGCGTAGCGGCCGGCCGAATAGTGAGCGACGGCAATCGCGCCCAGAAACAAAGCCATCTCCGGATCCAGCGGACTGAGCCTGATGGCCTCCTCACCATGCTCGATCGCTTCGTGAGCGCGCCCCGCGAACGCGAAGCCACGGCTGAGATGGGAATGGGCGGCTGCGGAATTCGGATTGAGGTTGACAGCTCGGCGAAACGCCGCAATCGAATCCTCGGTTCGCCTTTCCATCATGGCCCAATAAGCGAGCGCGATGTGTCCCCAGGGATCGCGGTCATCGAGGGCGATCGCGCGCGTGGCGTGCTGACTGCCGGGGAGTAGCCCCAGGTCGCGATCCACCCACCCCATGTGGGCCGCAAACACTAGGCAAAACCCCAGCAAGCCACGCGCCGGCGCGTAGTCCGGATAGGCCGCGACGGCTTGTCCGAGTGGCTTGAGCGCCGCCTCGTAATCCCCGCGCGTCATACGCCAAAAATGCGTTTGCGCGCGCGCTACAAGTTCCCAGGCTCCAAGGTCGTCCGAAGAGCGCGCAAGGGCGCGAATGCCTTCTGCGGCCAGCAGACGAGGTTCGATCGCTCCGGCGACACTACGGGTGATTTCGTCCTGCACGGCGAAAATGTCGCCGAGCTCTCGATCATACCGTTCAGCCCAGTGGTGGCCGCCAGTCAGCGCGTCGATCAGCTGCGCGCTGATACGCAGCCTGTCGCCGGCGCGTCGCACGCTGCCCTCCAGCACGTAGCGTACCCCCAGTTCGCGCGAGACCTGCTTCACGTCGACGGCCCGGTCCTTGTAAACGAATGTCGAGTTGCGGGCGATCACGAACAGCCAGCGGATGTGGGAGAGGCCCGTGATCAGGTCCTCGGAAATGCCGTCGGCAAAGTACCCCTGATCGGGGTCGCCGCTCATATTGGCAAAGGGCAACACGGCGATCGAGGGGCGCTCCGGCAGCGGCAGAGCAGCGGCGTCGCGATGTGCCGGGGTGCCGACCGTCGGGACGGGATTCGTAGCCTGCCCCGCATGTGCAACGCCCGCAGGCGCAGTTTCGTCCTCATCGACGTCACCGACAAAACGAATGCCCTTGCGCGGCAAGGTCTTGATCAGCCGTTGCTGATCACCGGTATCGCCGATCGCGCTCCGAGCAGCATTGATCCGGTTGAACAGCGCGGATTCCGACACAATGCGTCCGTGCCAGATAGCGATCAGCAGATCATCCTTGCTGCACACACGGTCCCGATGCCGGATCAAGTGAACGAGAAGATCGAAAACCTGGGGCTCGACAGCCACAAGGACAGATCGCCGGCGCAGTTCGCGGCGATCCGTATCGAGTGCACAGTCCCCGAATGAATAGCGCAAGATGGCGATTTCCGGTTGTCGTACGCTGCGACCGTATCACCAGCGCAGCCTAAGGAAAAATGGAGGGCATGGTGAGAGCAAATTGAGGCCCCCTGAAAGCGCTCTTACGAACCTCTTGGCATGGTGACGCGGCGGTCGAAGCGCCCTGGCCAGGCACATGCAGTTGCCAGCCGCTCGGAGAGGTCCATGAACCAACGTCTCGCCAGTGCTGCACCGAGGATCATCGGCCTCGTCGCGTCCTCTTTCATGATCGCGGTGCCTGCAATTTCTCAAGACGTCTCGGGCTCGCAGTGCCCAGCCGGATACTGGAAGTACGGTTCGCTGTGTCTCAACGATACTTCGGGCGATGTCGTCAACGCGTCGCGTATTGCATCGGGAGTAGGTTGCGCCCGCGGATACTGGCGATACGGCCGGCTTTGCCTCAGCAGCGAAACGGGCGATGTGGAGATCGCAGACGAGCAACTTCATCCTCAAAATCAACACGCGCAACCGCCAGGAGGAAATCGATGAAGACGCGAGTATCCGGTGCCCAGCGTGTCATCGCCTTGACGCTGTCGCTATGCGCGATCGGATTGTTGCTGCTGCCCTCCAATGCGGCGGCGCAACCGAAATTTGTCATCAAGCCGGTGGCGGAGAAGAAGCTCAAGCAGCTGCCGGCCGGACCGTTGTACTGGCGGCTGGAGAATATGCCGACGCTCGCGCAGGCGCAGGCCGCCGCGGGTCCAACGTCATTGGCTGCCGAAGTGTCCGGCCTGGTATGGCTTTTCACGCTCGGTCCCAAGGGCGGTTCGACGCCCGGCGCAACTAAGGTCACCGAGATCGGTCCTGTGCCCGCAATCACTGCGCCCGAGTATCTCCTGCGCATCAACCATGCCAGCGGCCCGCCCCACTCCAAGACTTCGGTGCATTCGCATCCGGGCTCCGAGGCCTTCTACGTGCTGGCCGGCCAGCTGAGCCAAAGGACTCCGCACGGCGTGAGCCATGCCGACGCCGGCCATGCCATGAACGGACATGGGCCGGGCATGGCGATGGAAGTCTCCAGCAGCGGCACGACCGATCTGGACCAGTTGGTTATGTTCGTGGTGGACGCCACCAAGCCGTTCTCAGTCCCGGCCAAACTCGAGTGACGCTGGTGGAAATGCCAGTACCACGGCAGCTTTTGGCACAAGGCCGAAGCTTTCGGCGGCGCAGCAATTCCGTCTGGTTACAGAGTTACTTACCCCGTCCTGCCGCATGCGTTCTCCTGCCACTTCCGATGAACGGACCGCCACGTCGCTGCTGCCGCCCATCGCGCTATTCACCAAAGACGCTCCAGACTCACCAAAAACCATGGGGCGCACCATTGGCATTCGGCCATCCGTCGTGATCGGGCCTTAGCCGCCCGCAGCGTTCGCGGGGTCAAGGCCAAGGCGAGCGCCCCTACGGGGCGGCCTTGACCCGCTTCCTTGGGGCGGCTTTGGTGGCCCGCGACGGACGGCTCCAAAAACCATGGCTGACGCTTGCGCCTGGCTGCGAATTCAGGCTCGCTACCTGCGCACATGGAAGAACGGGCACCTCTGTCCTGGAGATCAACAATGCGAATAACGCCGCTTCCACCCGGCGACGCTTGCAGCTACCCCGCCTGGCTCGCCCGCTTCTGCGATTAGCGCGTTCGCATCAACAGCACCTCGCACAACATGGCAGAACACCCCGACGCCTGCATCGGTGTGTGCCCGGTGTGTGCCCGAGAAAAACCGCGACGACGGCGGAGCCAATAACCCTTTGATTTCATTGGTGGAGCCGAGCGGGATCGAACCGCTGACCTCGTGAATGCCATGGCCGGCGACACCGCCTGAGCGCATCACGGCGCGACGCTACGCTCGTTGATGGTCGCGATGTGGCCCAGCGGTCCAGAGCATCCCGCATCTCCGGCGCATACTCAAACCGATTGTAGACGCCCGCCGCGCCTGCGAAGGTGCCAGAAGAGTGATAGAGCACCCGCTCGACGACGTGCGGTGGCACGCCCATTCGACTAGGCACAGAGTTCTTGACAACATCGCGAAACAGTGTGCTGCATTGCATCGCGGGAGGGGATTTGATCTTTACCGAGCAGGCAGGCCAGACATCAGTCTGTGTCGTGCGCACTTTTGCGACCAGCCGGGCCTGCTAGTCGCCAGTTTTCAGCATCCCGCACAAATGTGGAGTTCGCCAATGGCCAAAGGTCGTTTGCGAAAGGTGCTGTCGCACGCCAGACTGAATTGGCAAATCATTCGCTATCGACTTGCCAGATGGCGCAACGATCTCTTGCTCTTCAATCCCTGGATGTTGGCCTTTTGGCCGCTCTCCTTCCTGACTGGCGTCGCTCTTAGCATTTGGTTCAGCTTCAAGGACCGATTGCCACCCAAGTACGTGGAGTTGGAGCCTCTTATCCTCTCGACCTTTGGCGGCTTTTGCCTCGTCGCCTACTTTATCATAGCCGCGGTAGCTGCCTGGCTCCTTCTGGCCAGAGAGCGCGGTTACAATGACGACAAACGCTCGTTCAACAGTGTTGCCGGAGCTTTGTTCAATGGGCTTGAGCCGAGCATTTCGATGCGGGTGGCCACTCTAACAAGCGTATTGGGTCACCTTAAGAGCGAACTGGGCGACCCCCTTGACTTAGCGCTATACGTCGCCGGCACTGAGGCGGCGAACGACTTTGGGCAACAGCTGCCTTTGATCTATGAAAGAGACATTCGTGGTCGCAGAGGACTGCCCGGCTGGGATCGGCTTAGCTTTGAGGAAAAAGTCCGCGAATGGTTGAGGTATGACTCTGAGAATGGCTGGGGACAGTTGTCTCCAACATTTTCCTCACCCGGCCAAGCACCTCAAGGCCAGGACCCAACAGTCACCATACGCATACTTCATAGCTATGGTCTGGTGGCTGGCGTGGGTGGCAGGGCTTTCGCGCAGCTCATGGCTGGCTACTGCGAAACGGTCCTGTCGGCAATCCTCGCCGCACACACGCTAGGGGTCTGGGGAGAGTACATGAACGCGGAATATCGCATCGCCCGGATTGAACATAAGGCCGACGTCGATGTGCCCGTTCTGATCTTCGACATCACAGCAAGGGCTAGGGATCGATCAGCTGCGGAAGCAACTACGCAAGCTTCGGCCAGTTCTTGAGAAGCCGCGCAAAAGAAGGACTCCTCTGGGCCCTTCTTTCCAGGGAAGCATCCAATCTCTGTTTAAGAACTTCTAAATCGTCAGGATGTAAAGCGCGGTTCTTGCGGGTATATTCATCGACCCCGAACGTCTCCGGATCACCATTGACGTGGTCGGCTCTAGAAGATCCTCCTGTTGGTTTTACAGATTTCTTCGGCATACCCCGTCTTCTCTTTGGATAACCTAAGACAAGCTCTTGGGAAATACCAGATAATCCTTGAACCTCCACAGAAGCACTTGAGAATGCCAAGAATCGTTGCGCGTGAGCGGGCAGCGGTGACGCCACGCCCATTGGCCCAACATCTCTGGTCGGGGAAAACGCCACCCCAACAGCGGAGTTCCTTCTTAGCAACCAAGACAGCATGCCATACCTCATACTGTGATTCGCTACTAGCGGCTCAGCGCCGCACACTTTTGCGAGAATAACGTTACCCGGATTGTCGGCACTAGTCTGTGCCCCCTGGTACAGCCCCGCTCCATCCTCACAATGCCAGCATTCCTGCTGGCCGAACCCCACCACAGAAACGCTGCATCAGCCAACAGTCCGGCGCTCATGTCGACTGCTTATGGGCAAATCTGTGTTGCAAAATTCGCTGGTCTTATGCAATGGATATGTCACTAGTGCAATTTCTCTTGCCCCACGTTTGCCAGCAGAGGCAGCCGCCAGTTGGAAGCGCAGTTTTACGATCGCCTACGCGTGTACATACGCGCCCTCGAACGGGACTACGCACACCGGGCGACGGTAAAGGACTGGCACAAGTCGCTTCGTAGCCTGCTCCGGGACCGCCACCATGGCAAGCCCATCGCCAGAACCACGAGAGATTGGATTGCAGACGCTCGAGAGCGTCGGCGAATCCCGCACACGAAACACGCGGGCGTCATAGTTCACTCGCTGAAGCTCTATCGCGATGCACTTGCACGGGATCGCAACAAGGAGCCCAAGCAGGCCATCGCCGACGAGGTTCTGGATCTGTTTTTTCTAGACGATGTCCCCACTTTGGCTGGCAAATTGGCCCTCACTGCAGAAGAGCTATTCAAAACCATACCAGAGCTCCGCGCCCTATCTCAGTACGTCGGTTCCGACGCGATCCAGCGCGTGTCCGATGAGTGTCGAGCGACCAACTCCAGAATCCTCGACAACGAAAATAGTTTGGACGGCAAGAGCTTCTACCTCTATCGCCTCGCGGCGATCGCGGAAGGCCCGATGATCCACCGCGACGTTCTCAGTTTCAAATCCGTGAGGTCAGGTGCCATTCAATTCCAGTGGGACCTAGCGGCTGACGTTTCCTATACGGGCTCCACGTTCATTAGCGAAGACATCATCTATGCCCTTGCCACCAAACGCACAAGTCCTCGCAACTTTGAAATGGCGTTCATCTGCATACGGCAAAATGTTGGTGAGAAGTACTGGCCTGCCATTTTCACTGGCCTTACGGATGGTGGTCACAGTCCCTGCGCAGGAAGAGGCATTCTCCATGACGCGAGTACGGATAAGAGGCTCAAGGAGCCCGCAATCGTGGCAGCAGATGAATGGAGCAAACTCCAGATGCAGCTTGCATCGAAAATACTTCGAGTGGACGACAACATGAGCAAGGAAGATCATTGCGTCGTATTCGACAGAAATTGGCTCGCCCGGCTATTCAAAGAAATGAGCCGCCACAAAGAAAAGTGGCAGACGTGACAGCTTCTCCTCAATGAGACCTGGGCTACGGTCTGCGCTCTGACGCAGGCATGACGTTATGCTCTCGCTGGAAGCTGAACGCTCGCACGTACATATCCCTCTGTTCAGAGTCCAACAATTCCGTCACATCGCGCTTGTCACCTACTTTTCGCTGATCGTTCGCGACTTCCCCCAGCAATGCCAGATTCAGTCCAGCCATTTCGTTGGCATCGCCGATCTGGTCCACCAACATGTAGCCATACATCAAGTTCTCGATGGTCTCCGCGTAGAACCGCACGGTAGGCCAGAACACCGGGCCCCGCAGCCTATCGATATTGAGCCGAATGATTCCTGAAATCCGTCTCAGATAGTGTCGCCCCAGCAATTGCCCGCAGTCGATGGTAAAACCACAACACATTGCTCAATGCGCGATGATAGATCCGCAAGAGTTCGGGCTCCAACGTCTCTGGCAGTTCCTCGGCGATGATAGTCTGCACGTCGCGAACCGCCTCGCGTAAGGCCCTCTCCTTGGCCTCCCGGCTCTCGACATATTCGCTGTAGTCGAGGCGTGCCAACCCGAGTTCGATACGTACCAAGTGATCTGTGAGGTCCGATTCTCCGCGGAGCGACGGCACTCCCTTCCCCAGGAGCGCGAGACAATTCTCCAGCCGTCTGATAGCACCGGTTGCCTCAATCTCTGTGTGCGTTGCTTTCCGTTGCGCTTGCGCCCGGCGCAATTGAACGACATGGTCGCTCGGAAACTTTACTTCAAGTGCATGATAGAGTTCACACGCGCGTTGATGATCGAGCCTCTGTGCTTCGTCTGCGTCCTTTAGCTTCGTTGGAAGGCTGAAGATCAGGGCGTTAGCCTGCTCGATGGTCAGGTACCACTCAATCGTCTTGCCGTCAGGCAGCACGATGCCCAGCGTTTCGCCCGCTCGGCTGATGGCTTCCTCAAATTTTTGCGCGGCGGCGAGGTAGTTTGATCTCGCCACCCGATTGTCAAAGTACTTGTCAGCGGCATCTCGAGCATCCTGGACAAGACCATATGCCGTCTTGATCGCTTCGATCAGAACCTCCCGTTCGTCCGGGATCCGAGCCAAAATGAAGTCACGCACATCCCGGAGCGGCACGACAGAAAGGTAAGTACTACTGGGATCGACGATACTCAGCCGCCCGCGCAGATCGTCGTACGTCCTCCTAATCTGATCCGCGAGCTGGCTACAACCATCGGCCACCGTCTTTAGAGCGTTGAGTTGGGGCCGTGCGATGAGCTCGACCGTCGAGTTACCTCGCGTGCCAGTCTCGTAAAGACTATCCTTCTCGCCGTAGCTCACAGTGTGAGAAACTTGGCTCCAGGCCTCTTCAAAGATGTCCCGGATTTGAATCTCGAACTTCACGCTGTCCGGAACCTCTTCCCGGTTCACCCTCCTTGGCAGCGTCGCTCCCAAAACGAAGTGGATCGCCGAATACCCACTGTCGCGGCTATCGACCCGGTACTTGATTTCGCAAATGCGCGATCTCGGTACAAAATAGGATGTGCTGACATTTCGGATCAATTGCTCAGCATTAGGTGCGATCGAGGTTGGATCATTGTCCGGCCGGTTCGTGTAAACCTCGACCACATCGATCAGGATTTCGTGGCCCTGGTCGCTCCATCTCTCGATCAACCGAAACACGTGCGACATAACATCGAGGATCTGAGACTGGAACAGCGTCACGAACCGGCATCCCCACGCGTCGGTCACGTCCTCGGCGTGAAACCGGCGGGGTTCTGTGTCACGTTTTGATTGAGCTTTGATCTCGTCCCGCTTACGGAGGACCTTGTTCTGAATATTTTCCTGCCCCTTCGTCCGATGGGCAAAGCGGTAGACAGATAGTTCCACTCCCAACCTGGCCAAATCGTCTACCAAACAGTCACGTACTCGCGTTGCGAGTGCGTTCAACTCATAGCAACGCAGCGCGAGATCCGGGCCGATCATCTCAGATCGATCCACATGCGCCACCATCGCGTCCGCTGTGCCGTCTTTACCGACTTGCTGCTCCTTGCCATCAAGCGCTTCACCACCAAATCGCGGCAAGGCAACAGGACTTGCCGGCGCCGTCGGTTCGGTAGCCGTCTCGCGAGGTCTTGCTGCATCGAGCTCGGCGAGTGGCCTTGCGCGCTCGACTTTGGGATTGGCCTCGACGGCCTCCGCTGCCGGTTTGACGCCGCCTCCCTGTGACCTACCCCACCAACGCATTTTCCCCTCCCTGAACAACTCAGCGCTTAAGCGCGCCCGACCAGTTTCCCACTAAGTTCAATAGCCCATACCCAGATCACTGTTATCGAACCCGCGGATTTCCGTAGGCCTTCATGTTGATTCGATGGCGCGGAGCCGCCCCACACGATCACTCTCCATCCGCACGCCACGCTCGACCGCAGCATCACGAAGCGCGCTTGACCATTCCAGAGCACGCATCCGTGCGTGACAGAGCGTTCCGGTTTTCGGGAGGGTTAGGCTAATAGCTTGAATACATTGGTGGAGCCGAGGAGGATCGAACTCCTGGCCTCTGCAGTGCGATGGCCTGGGGCACAGCCTCAAAGCATCACGGCGCGGCACTACGTCCGTTCGTTGATGGTCGCGATATGTTTTGCCCAGAGTTCCAG
>CAWCOF010000013.1:0-161225 GCA_963797005.1 uncultured Alphaproteobacteria bacterium | reverse complement strand
CATCGACCGTCGAGCCGGAGAGACTTGCCCCGTCTGGAGGGGTCCGCTACGGTCGCGGCGTCGGTTTCTGGGTCGGGGACGACGAGCGAAAAGCGATCTTAACGAGGCGCAGCGCCCAGAGTTGGTTGAACCGCATCACCCTAACGCTCGGAGAGCGCCCCAAATGTCCCTGAACTTCTCGATCGTGCAAGAACACAACTCTACCGATCTCGCTCAACTGATAGCCATCTGTCAGGAGGCCATCGAGCCATCAGAGCAAAAATCACCTGCCGAAATCAGCGGCATGCTGAATGATCCTCGCTATGCCCTGACAGTTTGCCGTGCGGACAACATAGTAAAGGGTTTTTCAATCGCGTATTTTCCCGAAGCGGCCGACTTCTGGCTGCTTGAGTACATGGCAGTTGCGGCGTCGGCTCGCAGTCGCGGCCTGGGAGAGGCAATTTTCCTGCGCGCTTACCAGGATGGGCTTGAGCGAGACCCTTCGCGCACATGTGTCCTTGAGGTCGACCAACCTGGCGGCTCAACGAGCCCGCACAACGACACACGAGCACGGTTTCGTTTCTATAAGCGTCTTGGCTGTAGAGCCGTGGAGGGACTCGACTATATCCTTCCGCTCGAGACAGCAGGCGCGCCGCCGCCCATGCTGTTGCTGACGTACCGCCAGCCACCTCTGGTCGCTTTGCGGAAAATGCACGTACAGCAATGGCTTTCCACTATCTATCAAGCAGTCTACGGCCAAGCTGCCGATGATCCACGCATCGACATCATGACGTCGCATCTCGGCGATACGGTTCGCATCGTCGAGCTGAACTGAGAGTATCTTGTGCTGCGGGGGGGGTAGCAAATGGACGATTTCGTGAGCAAGGCCACTGTTTGGTTATTGGCAAATTGGAAAGAGGTGGTTGCTTTTTTTGCAGCAATGGGCTGGGCCTGGAGGTTTGAACGGGCATACAGCAAAGTTGCCGATATTCAGAAGTCTGCATTCTACTCCGAACTCGACGGAATGTACGCCAATTTATTGCAAATCGCATTGGACAAGCCCCATGTTCGCGCGCCCCTGCCGCTAAAGGATGATGGGGACGTGTTGAAAGCCGACTATGATCCATACCCAGGCACACCGAATTCATCTGAAACCGAAATGGTTGAGGCTGCTCGCAAGCGGACGCAATACGACACGTATGCGTTTATGATTTGGAATTTCATCGAGACAATTCATCATCGCTGCGAACAATACCCAGAGCTTCTCGGTACGTGGGCAACAATCGTCGCGGCTGAGAACCAAATCCATCGAGGGTGGTTCTTACAGCAAATGCGCGAAGCTCAGCGCTGCGGTGTTGAATGCGACAAATTTTGCGTCCCGTTCCAAGTTTTTGTCTATGAGAAAAATTTTCTGCCGAGCAAAGGTGGAAAATACTCAAAGTGGGCCTATGATGGGCGGAAAAAATTCAAGAATGAGCCTGATTTTAAAAATCTTGAGTAGCGGAGGCGACTGCCAGGGGAATCGCATATGACCTGACGTGATCACGCTTGCAAAGGCGCGAATTGTGGATTTTCTGAGAGGACTCCGCTACGCGAGGAGTCCCGCCATGCAGTTCTTCATCGCCGCGTTCGAGAGCGTCCCCGATCCGCGCGCCGAGAATGTGCGGCACGACCTCGGTGAGATACTGATCATCGCGTTTATCGCCGTGCTCTGTGGCGCGCAGGGCTGCGCCGAGATGGCCGAGTTCGGTCGCGTGAAGCTCAAGTTCTTCAAGCGTTTCCTGAAGCTCAAGCATGGCATTCCCTCGCACGATACGTTCTCGACCGTGTTCCGCGTGCTCGACCCGAAGGCGCTCGATTCCGCGTTCGGGCAGATCACCGCGCGACTCGTTGCGGCGCTGGCGAAGGGCGGCGTGATCGCCATCGACGGCAAGTCGCTGAAAGGCGCCTACGACAAGGGCAAGAAAAGCTCGCCCAAAATGATGGTATCGGCCTATGCGGCGGGCATCCGGCTGACGCTCGCCACCGTGGCGGCCAAGGACGGCAACGAGGTCGATGCTGCACTCGAGGTGATCGGGCTCATCGATCTCAAGGGCAAGATCGTCACGGGCGATGCGCTCCACTGCAATCGTCGGATGGTCGAGACCATCGTCGACAAGGGCGGCGACTACTGCATCGGGCTCAAGGGCAACCAGGAGTCGCTGCTGTCGGATGCGCGCGCCTGCCTCGGCGCGGCGGACACGCCGAAGCGGGCCAAGAAGCAGCCGCCGACGGCCAAGACCGAGACCAAGGCGCACGGGCGCATCGAGACGCGGATCGGCGTCGTGGTTGAGGCAAAGGGGCTCGCAGAGCATCACGAGTTCCCCGGCCTCAAGGCTTTCGGCCGCATTGAGGCGACACGCGAGATCGACGGCGCCACCACCACCGACGTGCGCATCTTCGCGCTATCGCGAATGATGTTGCCCGCGAAACTTCTGGAGACGGCGCGGGCACATTGGCAGATCGAGAACGCGCTGCACTGGCAGCTTGACGTATCGTTCGGCGAGGACGCCGCGCGCAACCGCAAGGACCACGGCCCGGCCAATATCGCGGTGATGCGCCGCCGCGCCCTCGACGTCGCCCGCCTCGACCCCAGCAAGGGATCACTGACGACCAAGCTGAAGCGCGCCGGCTGGAACGACGACTTCATGCTCGAAATGCTGGGCAGGTTGAGTCATATGCGATAGCCCTGGAGGCGACTGGGGGTCAGCCCCCCATTCCAACGTAGCCCCAACCTTCTGCTTTGGTACGATGGACGGGACGAATTTCAAGTCGGTCCCTCTCGAGCCGCCCATGTCTCTTCGTGGCACATCGCGAGAGCCCTCAGACGGTCGCTATCGGAGCACTTCGACGATTGAACTCGTTCCGCCCGATCCCGTCGTCCCGTAGCTCTTGCCAGCCAGCGTCCGCTAACTGAGGTCCAGCGGCCATGCCCTTTCGCCGATCCCGGCATGGATCACGAGATGGTGCCGACGACCGCTTCCTCTGGAGCCTGTGTGAAAACGCGGGCCGATGAGCGAAGCATGGTACGATTCCCGCATTGCGAGCGGGGAGCTCCCATGAAGCGCTTCATAGAAGGGCTGGATCGCAGTCAGACCACCCTCTTTCCGGAATGCATCGACGACTATGTCGACGCGGACAATCCGGTGCGTGCTATCGATGCCTTCGTCGACATGCTGGACTTGGCCGCGCTCGGCTTCGATACCGAGCCCGAGGCGACAGGACGCCCCGGGTATCATCCAGCAACGATGCTGAAGCTCTACGTCTATGGCTATCTCAACCAGGTACAGTCGTCGCGTCGGCTCGAGCGTGAATGCGCGCGCAATCTCGAGCTGATCTGGCTGGCCGGCCGGCTCGCACCGGACTTCAAGACCATCGCCGACTTCCGCCGCGACAACGGCCCGGCCATCCGCAAGGTATGCCAGCAGTTCCTCGCGCTGTGCCGCGACATCGATCTGTTGGACGCGAGCATCGTCGCCATCGACGGCAGCAAGTTCAAGGCGGTCAACGCCAAGGCGAAGAGCTACACACGGGAGAAGATCGAGCGGCGGCTCGGCGAGATCGACGCCGCCATCGCGCGCTACCTGGGCGAGCTCGACCGCGCCGACGAGGTGCACGAAAAGACCGGCATGCTGCCGCAGGACGCGCGGCTCGCACGAGTCATCAAGAAACTCGCACACTTTCGGAAGGAGGAGCGCACGCTCAATGCCATGGAGCGGCGCATGGCAAGCACCGGCGAGACGCAGGTGTCCTTGACGGATCCCGACTGTCGCGCGATGGCGACGACCAGCAAGCAGCCGCGCGTCGTCGGCTACAACGTGCAGACCGTCGTGGAAACAAAGCATCACCTGATCGTGGCGCACGAGGTGACGAACCACGGCTACGACCGCGATGCGCTGTCGATGATGGCACGCGCGGCCAAGGACGTGATGGCGAGGGAGACGATCGAGGCGATCGCCGACAAGGGTTACTACAGTGGCGAAGAGATCGTCGCCGCCGAAAAGGCCGGCGTCGCCGTCACGGTCTCGAAGCCGAACACATCAAACGCGGGGGCCGCGGGCCGCTTCGACAAAGCCGATTTTGTCTACATGCCTGACGAGGACACCTACATCTGTCCAGCCGGCGAACGACTGACCTATCACTTCACGAGTGAACTGGACGGCAAGATGATGCGCTCGTACTGGACGACTGTTTGCGAGAAGTGTCCGGTCAAGAGCAAGTGCACCACGGGGAAAGAGCGACGCGTCCGCCGCTGGGAGCACGAGGCGATCCTGGATCGCGTGCAGAAGCGTCTCGACGACGACCCATCGAAGATTCCGTTGCGCAGCAAAACGGTGGAGCACCCGTTCGGAACGATCAAAGCCTGGATGGGAGCAACGCACTTCAAGATGAAGACGATGAAGCATGTCGCGACCGAGATGGCGCTGCACGTGCTCGCCTACAACATGATGCGAGTGATGGCGATCCTCGGCGTATCGAGACTCGTCAGGGTGATGCGGGCGTGACGAGGGGCGATCGTTGCGCCAAAAGAGTTGCACAGAGGATGCCCACAGATGAGTCCGGGCGCGTCAGGAGCGCAAAGCAGCGAAAAATCGGCCAGAACTCGACGGATCGCTCCGTCCTCCCCCAAAGATCGACCCGCAAGCGCGTTCTCACACAACCTCTCTGCGACGCGGACGTCCGTAGAACTCCCTTCATTACGGTGGCCCAGGCCTATGGCAGAAGCTCGTCCGGTTCTTGGCAAAGTCGGCGGCAATGCTGATCAGCAAGGGCACTCCCAGATCGCTCTGTCGCATCTTGTAAATGCCAAAAGCGAGGGGCAAAGTCTGGGGTAAATCCGCCCCACCTTGGGGTAAAGAACCCGCGTGTTTCCTAGGGAAGTGACGACCTATCCCTTCGACAAGCGCCGGGATGACAAGGGTCAGCACCGCAAGCGCCGGGATGACAAGGGTCAGCACCGGGAATTCGACGGTGCGGCGGGGTGTGTTACGCATCCCGCGCCGCACCGGGAGCACCGTACGCAAGACAGGACCGGCGGCTCGCCTCCATATGAGCGCGCAAGCCTTACAATTTCGCCAACGAGGCCTTAAGCGATCGTGAGTTTGGCCGGCCGGGCCGCGCACTTCACGCAACCGTGAGTTCGCACTTCACCCAGCGGGTGAGGAACTGGTCGAGCCAGGCCTGCACCTTGGGCGCGTGGTGCACGTGGCCCTCGATGTGCTCGTGGCGCGCCCGTGCACCCTTCATGGCGAGGCGCGAGCTGCTGTTGCCGGTCCAGCGGTGCACCTGGGCATAGGTGATCTCCGGGTGGAACTGCACGCCGACGGCCGAGCCGTAGGCGAAAGCCTGGGTGGGGTAGCCGCCATTGGGTGAGGTGGCGAGCAGACTGGCGCCGCGGGCCAGCTCGCAGCCCTCCCGGTGCCACTGGTAGACGTGGGCCGGGAAGGGACCGAACGGCAGACCCTCCGGCGTGGTCAGCAGCGGGTAATAGCCGATCTCGACCAGCTCCTGGGGGTGGAAGCCGACCCTGGCGCCGAGGAAATTGGTCAGCATCTGCGCGCCCAGGCAGATGCCGAGGTAGGGCTTGCCCTCCTTCAGGGCGACGCGGATCCATTCCGTCTCGCGGACGATGAACTCGTCCTTGTCGTTGGCGCTCATGGGGCCGCCGAAGACGACGGCGCCGCAATGGTGCTCCAGGGTCTCGGGCAGGGCATCGCCGAAGCGCGGCTTGCGGATGTCGAGGGGATGGCCGTTGCGCGCGAACCACTGGCCGACGTGGCCGGGGTTGGAATGCTCCTGATGCAACACGATGCAGACGGGCTTCTTGTGCTCCGGCCCCTGCCGGCGCGAGACGGCCTTGCCGGCGGCATGTTCGCCCGACGTCTCGGCAGTCTCGGCAGGTCTAGCGTCCAGCATCGCTTCCGCGGCGTCCTATCGGTCTCAGCAACAATCCAACGATTGGAATCACTATTCTATGCGGCAAGATGCGCAACGCCAACGCGAAGAAAGGATTGAGAATTCCCGGCACGAGCACACGCAACCCAAGCGCGAAGGCGAGATAGCCGGCGCGCGCAACGGCCTCGGGCGAGGCGGGGGCGACCAAATAACGGTAAAGCGCGCGCTCGGCGCCCATGCGCGCATGAAAGCTCGTGTTGACCGGCCCCGGGGCCAGCACGGTGACGCGCACCCCGTGCCCGGCCGTCTCCTCGGCGATCGCCTCGCTGAAGGCGTGCACGTAGGCCTTGCTCGCGTAATAGACGGCCTGATAGGGGCCGGGGCCATAGCCCCCGAGCGAGCCGAGGTTGAGGATGCCGCCCCGCCCGCGCACGCGCATGCCGGGAAGGAAATGCCCGGTGAGGCGGGTGAGCGCGCGCACGTTGGTATCGACCAGCTGCAACACGTCCTCCGGCGCCTGCTCGAGAAAGGGGCCGGCGAGGCCGATGCCGGCGCTGTTGACGAGAACGTCGGCATAGGCGCCATGGGCGGCGAGCGCCGCCTCGATGGCGGCGAATGGCGTCCGGCGCGGTGACATCGGCGGGGACGGCGACGGCGGCGACCTTGAAGTCGGCGCGGATGCGCGTCTGCCGCCTCCTCGAGCGGCCCGGCTCGTCGGGCGACGAGCATCACGTCGCTGCCGGCGGCGGCGAAGCGGCGGGCCAGCGCGTAGCCGATGCCCTCCGACCCGCCGGTGACGACCACCATCGGCTCGAGCCCGGCATAGACCGCGAGCGCCTGGGCGTCCGGGCGCCACCAGCGCCGGCGCCAAAGCTGGAGGAGGGATTGCATGCGCGCTCTTATAGCGGGTCTATTTGCCGGCGCCGTGATTTCAACAGCCTGCTAGAGCAGGATCGCTTCGGATGGCATCGCCCTGCCTCGATGGCGACGTTTCGGCCGAAGCGTAAATCCTGCTCTACTCAATATGTCGAGAGCAAAATTCACGTTCCATGATCGAAGCCAAGCGCTTCGATCAGAAACGATCTTGCTCTAGTGCACCAGGCCGAGCATGCGCGGTACGAAGAGCACAAGCTCCGGGATGAAGGCGATGAGCAGGAGGGCTATGGTGATCGCGGCGATAAAGGGCAGCAGCGGGCGCAGCAGCTTGTCCATCGACAGGCCGCTGATGGCCATCCCCACGAACAGGCACAATCCTACCGGCGGCGTAATGTGGCCGATGGCCGACGCGACCACGCACACCATGCCGAAGTGAATGGGGTGTATGCCGACCGACTGCGCCACGGGGAGCAGCACGGGGACGGTCACGAGGATGATCTCGGACGGCGTCAGGAAGGTGCCGAGCAGCAGGTAGAGCACGATCACGAGTGAGATCAGCAGCCACCATTCGGGCGCGATCGCGGTGATGGCCTCGGCCACCTTGAACGGGAATTTCGAGTATGTGAGCACCCAGCCGAAGGCACCGACGAAGCCTATGATGAGGCCGATCACGCCCGACAGGCGCGCCGAATCGGCGAAGATCTTCGGCAGCTCGCGAAGCGCCGGCTCGCCATAGAAGATCGGCGGCACGACGAGCGCGTAGACCACGGCCACCGCCGCGGCTTCGGTCGGCGTGAAGATGCCAAAAAGGATGCCCCCCATGATGACGATGGGGATCATCAGGGCCGGCATCGCTTTCCACAGCGCGGCCAGGAATTCCCGCGCCGTCGGCGGCGCCTCCTTGGGGTAGTTGCGCTTGCGTGCGATGATGAACACCGGCACGAACATGCCTACGGCCACCAGCAGCCCCGGCACAATGCCGGCGGCGAACATGGCGGCGACCAATTCCTCCGCCATCCACGCATAGATGACAGCGATGATGGAGGGCGGGATGATCGGCGCCAGCACCGCGGCACTGACGCAGAGCGCGGTGGCGAAGTCACGATCGTAGCCCTTGCGCACCATCTGCGGGATCAGCACCGTGCCGAGCGCGGAGACGTCCGCCACGGCCGAGCCCGAGATGCCGCCGAAGAACATGCTGTCGACGACCGTGACGTAGGCGAGCCCGCCGCGGAAGCGCCCGACCATCACCGTGGCGAGGTCGATGAGCACGCGCGCCACGCCCCCGCGAGCGGCGATATTGCCGGCCAGGATGAACAGCGGCGCCGACAGCAGCAGATAGGAATCCGACAACAGGCCGACGAAGCGGGTCGGAATGATGATCGGATTGAGGGCGGGAAAGAGCATGGCGGCGCCGAGCGCGCCCACGCCCATGGCGATGCTGATCGGCATCCCGAGCAGAATGAAGACGACGAAGACGATCAGGAGCGTTTCGGCCATATGCTTCTCAAGGCGGCAACGACATTGCGGGCCATCGGCAGGACGATGAGCGCGGCGCCGACCGGAACTGCCGCGTAGACGTAGCCGAGCGGCAGTCCGAGGCCGGCGCTGGTCTGGAGCTGAGCGTTGGGGACCAGCACCAGACTGAGCTTGATCAGGTAGAGAAACAGGGCGATGCCGACGGCGTTCGTGGTGGCGATCACGGAGGCGCGGCCGCGAGGGGGCAGGCTATTGATGAAGTAGTCGAGGAGGGTGTGCTCGCCCCGCTGCATCGCCGCGGCGGCGCCGATCATGACCAGCCAGACGAACAGATAGCGCGGCACCTCCTCCAGCCCGTCGATGCCTGCCTTGCCCAGGAAGCGCAGAACGACCTGGAGGAACACCGCCCCCGCCATGACGGCCAGGACAAGGCCGCCGATATGGCCGAGCGCTCCGTAGACGCCCGCCCATGCGGCCTGGCTCCGCGCCACGCGCGCGGCGCCATCGCCGGGATCGTCGGCCATGGCCGCTACTTAACGGCCAGAATGAATTCCACCATCTTCTTGGCGTCCTTGCCGGCGGGGGTGCGGTAGAAATCCTCGTAGACGCTCTGCGTCGCCTGCCGGAAGGGAGTCGCGTCGGGTTTGGTGATGGTGACGCCTTTGGCCCGCACCTGATCCTGGATCGACTTGTCCTCGTCGAGGATGAACTTGCGATTGAACGCTTTGGCGTGCACCCAGGCGTCCATGATCGCCTTCTGGCCCGCCGCGTCCTGCTTGGCCCACGAGGCCTTGGACATGATCAGCGCGACCGCCTGATGCGTGTGGCGCACGTCGGCCACGAACTTGACGATGTCATAGAACTTGTTGTGGTAGAACGTGTTGACGCCGCCCTCGGCGAAGTCGATCACGTGCGTCTGCAAGGCCGTCGCGACCTCGGGGAAAGCGATGGGCGTGGAGATCATGCCGAGCGCCTTGAAGGTGGCGACCAGGATTTTGTCCTCCTGCACGCGGATCTTCTTGCCCTTGATGTCGGCGATCGAGTTGATGGCCGAGTGGCCGTAGATGCCGCGATAGCCCGCGGCGATGAAGCCGATCAGCTTGAAGCCCTTCTTGTCGAGCACGGCTGAATAGTACTTGGTCAGCGTGTCGCTGCCGTCGAGCGCCTTGAAGACGTGGTCGTAGTCACGAAAGATGTAGGGCAGCTGAAAGACGGACATCTCGGGCACCAGCGTCGACAGGGGCGCCGTGGTGATCGGTCCGAAGTCGACGGCGCCGAGCTGGATCTGCTGGGCGACCTCGCGCTCGCCGCCGAGCGCGCCGGAATGGTGGTGGGCGACCTTGATCTTGCCGCCGCTCAGCTCCGCGAGCTTGTCGATGAACTGCTGCGATGCCAGCGACGTGCCGTGCTTGGGCGGATTGACGTTGCCCATGCTCAGCTCTTGGGACCTGGCGGTGCCGGCGGCAGCCAGCGCCGAGGCAACAACGATCAGGCTCGCTGCGACCATGCGCAGCGGACGAACGGACGACATAGAAGACCTCCCTACGCCGCGGTTGTTTGGTGCGCGAGGCCGGGCAACCGCGTGTGCCGTTGGCCTGTCGTGCGCGGTGGCGGTCGTGCGAGAGCCGACCGATCCCCCAGCCGTTCATCCTGGGTTAGGGGATCGATGGCGGTCAAGCGCGATCTGTGCAAGCCGCCGGGTACGGTCCGACGACGGGTGCCTCAGGTGTGCCTTCCAGGCTCGGGGTAAAGCGTCAGGACCGCGGTGCCGTCGAGCTCGGACTTGCCCTGTGCGATCAGCAGCCGGAACAGCGTCAGCGCCTGGGTGGCCATCGGCATGGAGAGGTGCTGCGCGCCGGCGGCCTCATGCAGCATCTCGAGGTCCTTGAGGATCTGGCGGGCATAGCCCTTGGGCGCGAAGTCGCGGGCGATCATGCGTTCGAACAGAACGGGCAGCAGGTTGGAGCCTGCATGGCCCGAGGCCAGCGCGGCCGGGACCTTGGCGGCATCGACGCCGTAGGCCTCGGCCAGCCGCAGCGCCTCGGCCATGATGCAGTAGTTGGTGAGCACCAAGGTCTGGTTGACGAGCTTGGTCGCCTGGCCCGCGCCGACGGGCCCCATGTGCGTGAGCTTGGCCGAGGTGCTCCATCACGGGAGCGATGCGGGCGATCGCTGCCGCCTCGCCGCCGGCCATGATGGCGAGCCGCCCCTCGCGCGCCGCGTCCGGCCCGCCCGACACCGGCGCATCGACGAACGACGCGCCCGTTGCTTTCGAGAGTTCCGCCGCAACGTGCTTGGTGGCGTCGATCTTGGTGGTGGAGTGATCGACCACCACTTTGCCATCGAGCCGGCCGGCCGAGGCGATGCCGTCTTTCGCCCAGCACCGCTTCCTCCACCGCCGCGGTGGTCGTCACCGACATGAGGATGATATCGGCGGCCCGCGCCACCTCGGCCGGCGACGCGCAGGGCTTCACACCCCACTTGGCGGCTGCTGCAACCTTGGCCGGCACGATGTCGTGGCCGGCAACCTCGTGCCCGGTCTCGACCAGCCGCCTGGTGATGCCCTCGCCCATCAGGCCGAGCCCGATGCACCCGACGACAGGTTTACTCATGGCGTCCTCCCTGGCAGGCGGTAAATCGCGTGCCGCATTGTCGTGGAACAGATTGCGTCGGACGTTCTCCGCCATATCGCGGGTGATGGCGAAGAAGCTGCCGAAGATCTCATCGTACGTCGCAACCAGCGAATCGACGGGGAAGTTGGAGGCGAACATGGCGCGCTCCACCCCGAAGATGCGGATGGCATCGCGCACGACCGGCCCCTGCAGCTCCGGCGTCCAGCGCTGGCCCGGCACGCCGAGCCCGGAGATCTTCAGCGCGACGTTGGGTTCGCGGGCCAGCAGTTCCAGGGCCGCGCGCCAGCCGGCGAGGCCCTCGGCGCTGCGGTCGGCCGGCAGGCCGGTGTGGTTGACGATGATGGTGGTCGCCGGAAAGTCGCGGGCAAGCTCGGTCGCCGCATCGAAGTGCCACCACGGCGTCTGCAGGTCGAAATGCAGGCCGTGCCGGGCGAGCAGGCCATAGCCCGCGCGCCACTTCGGACAGTCCATCGATCCGGGCTTACCGCGCCTGGCATCTTCTCTCCGTGCGGCGGCCTTCGGTTTGTGGCGAACGCTCCTGACCAGCGGAAAGCTTGCCTGCCCGGCCAGGACCTCGGCGGCATCGGCGCGGTCGAGCCAGGCCTGGGCCACCATAGCGCTCGGCAGGCCGAAGCGCTCGGCCGTCTCGTGTACCCAGCGCGTCTCGCCGAGGGGATCGGCGGGGTTCCATTCGGCCTCCACGTAGACGGTGCCGACGACATTGAAACGCGCGGCATCGCGGCGGTAGTCGTCGGGCAGGTAGGTGCGGCGGATGGCGGAATAGTCGCCGTAGCGGAACGGGATCATCGGCTCGTCGACGAGCCAGGGGTGCGCCTCGAGCCCGAGATCCCAGAAATGGTGATGCGCGTCGATGATGGGCAGCGACGGATCGGGGTCGGCCACGGCTCACGCGGCCTTCGGCACGGCGTCGAGGGCGAGCGCGCGGCGTGCCTCGGCGAGGCTGATGCCGGATGAGGCCGGCGACGCCTGCGCGGCCGCGGCGCGCGCCATCCTGGCCGCCAGCAGCACCGCATTGCGGCTGGCGCCCATGTAGGCGGTGCCCTTGCCGGCGATGTCATAGGCCGTGCCGTGCGCCGGCGTGGCGATCGGCATGGGGAAGCCGCCGAGCAGGGTGACGCCCGCCTCGAAGCCGATCAGCTTCATGGCGATCTGGCCCTGGTCGTGAAACATGGTCAGCACGCCGTCGAACTGGCCGGCGCGTGCGCGCACGAAAATCGTGTCTGCCGGATAGGGGCCGTCGCAGACGATGCCTTTCGCCCTGGCCTTCTGCACGGCGGGCTCGATGATGTCGATCTCCTCGTGGCCGAAGTTGCCGTTGTCGCCGGCGTGCGGATTGAGCGCGGCGACACCGATGCGCGGCGCGTAGAAGCCGGCCGCCGACATGGCGGCGTGGGTCAGCTCGATGCCCCTGACGATCAGCGACTTATTGAGCAGTCCGGCGACGGCGGACAGCGGCACGTGGCTCGTCACGCGCGCGTTCCACAAGCCGTCGAGCACGTTGAACTCGCGTGCCTCGCCGGTGAAGCCGATCGCCTTGGCGGTGAAGGAGATCTCGTCGTCGTAGTCGGGCACGGCGAGCCGCATGGCGCCCTTGTTGAAGGGCGTGAAGACGACGGCGTGGGCGGCGCCCGCCTTGGCGAGCGCGAGGGCGGAAAGGTAGTTCTCCTTGGCGAACTCCCCGCCCGACCGGGAGATCTTGGCCGCGCGCGATGGAGGCCGGATCGAGATGGCCGAGATCGACGAACAGCGGACGCGCGGACGCGGCCGGCAACGGCTCCTCCGGCCCGACGCGCTCGATGTCGAGCGTGACTTTGGCGATGCGCGCACCGTCGTCGAGAACGCGCCCGTCGCCGACGACGATCAGGTGAGCGGCGGCGCGGGTTTCCTCGGATGCTACCAGCCTGGCGGTCAATTCCGGGCTGATGCCCGCCGGGTCGCCCATGGCCAGCGCGACGGTCGGTTTTGTTTGCGGTGGTCCGCCGGCCATCCCTTGCGCTCCCCGGTTTTCCTTGTGCCCCGAAAGTATCATTCGTGTACGGCAGCCCTCAACAGGTGGCGAGCCGCTAACCGTAGTATCGATCGTTCAGTCGACCCGCTTACGCGGCGGGCTGCAGGTACTTGCGCTTGTAGGGACCGACAGGCTCCGGCCCGTGGGCGCGGAAGCGGGTGGCAAACTCGTTGCCCGATGTGGCGCGCCAGCTCCACGGCGATCTCGCTCTGCTTGGCCGGCGGCAGGTACAGGTTGATGAGGAACTTCGGCAGCTTGGGCAGACGGCGGTCGTCGACCACGGTCAGATAATCCGGGATCGAGCGCCGCAGGAAGGGGCCGACGGCGAGATCGGCCTCGATGGAGGCGAGCAGCGGCTCCATGCTGGAGACCTCGCACACCGGCCGCCAGTCGCGCCCCGCATCGGCCAGGGCCTTGAGCACGCTGGCACGGAACGCGCAGTTCTCGTCGCCGAGCGAGATGGGGAGGGGGTCGCGCCGGTGTGCTGCGCCGTTGACGGCGCCAGCCCAGACCAGGTCGTCCTCCATCAGGGTCTCGCCGCCGGACCCCAAGCGCTGCTCGGTGGTGATGGTCAGATCGAGGCTGCCCTGGCGCAGCAGCTCGAGCAGCTGCGGGGTGGTCGTGCACTTGAGCGTCACACGCACGCGCGGCCAGGCCTTGTCGAAGCGCTTGAGGATCGGCGGCAGATAGGGGCCGACGATGTCGTGCGGCACGCCGAGCCGCACCTCGCCCGCATAGGCCGGCGCGCTCATCGCCCCCCACACCTCGTCGTTGAGCGCGATCAGGCGCTGGGCGTGGGCGATCAGCCGCTCGCCGTTGGGCCTGAGCGCGAGGCGCTTGTGGTGGCGCTCGAACAGCTCGGTTGAGAACAGCTCCTCGAGGCGCTTCACCTGCTGGCTGACGGCGGCCTGCGTGAGATTGAGGAGCGCGGCTGCGCCCGTCACGCTGCCCGTCTCGACCACGGCGACGAAGGCGCGCAGGAGGGAGATGTCGATGTCGCGGCGCATGGGCCGTTCCTTGAATAAGGGAGTCTGATGCAAGGCATAAATAACATTCCATTTCGTTATGCAAGAGGAAAGGGTAAATCGCGCCGCACATGAGCACAGCGAGATGATCATTCGATGGAGCAGGTCATGTCGAACATCGCCCTAGCGGGCTTGCGGCCCTGGCACGGACTGACCCGGTTCGGACGCCGCCTCTCGGCCGTTGTCATCGGCCTCGAGCTTGCCCTGCAGGTGCGGCGCGAGCGGCGCATGCTGGCCGGCTTGAGCGACGCCATGCTGAAAGACATCGGTCTCACCAGGGCCGACGTCGATTGCGAGACGCGCCGCGCGCTGTGGGACGTGCCGGCGGACCGCGTGTGACGGGGTCCCCTCTCCCCATGCCTCTTCGGCATGGGGAGAGGGTTAGGGTGAGGGGCAGCCTCAAACGCCGCGCGGCGCAAGGTTCTGCCCCTCACCCCCGACCCTCTCCCCGCGCTGATGGTGTGCGGGAGAGGCTGGGGCTGCGCGGGGAGAGGGAGGCCCTAACCCTTGACGCAGACCACCTGGCGCAGCGTGTGCACGATCTCGACAAGGTCGGACTGGGCCGCCATGACGGCGTCGATGTCCTTGTAGGCCATCGGCGTCTCGTCGATCACGCCTTGATCCTTGCGGCATTCGATCGCCGCGGTGGCCTCGGCGTGGTCGGCCAGCGTGAAGCGCCGCTTGGCCTCGCCGCGCGACATGCGCCGCCCTGCGCCGTGCGCGCAGGAGTGGAAGCTCTGGGCGTTGCCGAGCCCGCGCACGATGTAGGACTTGGCGCCCATTGAGCCCGGGATGATGCCGAGGTCCCCGGCGCCGGCCCTGACCGCGCCCTTGCGCGTCACCCACACAGCCTCGCCGAAGTGGGTCTCCCGCTCGACGTAGTTGTGGTGGCAGTTGATGGCCTGGCGCTGCATCTGGAACGAGGGCAGCTGCTCGCGCATCACCCGCATCACCGCCGCCATCATCACCTCGCGGTTGTGGCGGGCGAACTCCTGCGCCCAGGCGACGGCCGAGACGTAGTCCTCGAACAGCGGCTCGCCCTCCTCCAGCCAGGCAAGGTCTCTGTCGGGCAGCGGCCGGGTGAGCTGCCGCCGGTCCAGGGCCTCGCGCGCCTTGGCGATGAAATAGGTGCCGATGCGGTTGCCGATGCCGCGCGAGCCCGAATGCAGCATGGCCCAGACGCGGTCCTCCTCGTCCAGGCAGACCTCGATGAAGTGGTTGCCGCCGCCGAGCGAGCCCAGGTGCGTCACGCTCTGCGCCTTGGCGATGCCTGGATGCGTCTCTTCCAGCTCTTTCAGGCCGTCGGCGAGGCCGCTGTCGGCGAAGCGGCGCGCAACCGCGTTGGGCACGCCCTCCTTCCAGCCGCCCTTGAGGCCGATGCCGCCGTGGGGCACGGCAGCTTCGATGCCGCTGCGCAGCTTGGCGAGGCTGTCGGGCAGATCATCGGCGCTGAGCGTGGTGCGCACCGCCATCATGCCGCAGCCGATGTCCACGCCCACCGCCGCCGGCACGATGGCGGCCCGGGTGGCGATGACCGAGCCGACGGTGGCGCCCTTGCCCAGGTGCACGTCCGGCATCACCGCCACGTGGTGGTGGATGAAGGGGAGCGCTGCGATGTTGAAGAGCTGGCGGCGCGCGGCGTCCTCCACCGGCACGCCGGTGATCCACGCCTTGATCGGCGCGTAGCCTGTCTCGATGATCTCAGGTCCGGCCATGGTCTGTCTCGTTGGCGCCATAGGTGGGCAGCGGCGACAGAAAAGAAAGGCTCGCTACGATCCTTTCGGCGTGCGGAGCAGGTGCTCCTCCCAGGCCAGCGCCTGGCCGACCATGGTGTCGAGGTCTGTCGTGCCTGGGCGCCCAGCTCAGGCTAGCGCGGATCTTGTCGGGGGCGGCGATGATGGCGGCCGGATCGCCCGGCCGGCGCGGGGCGTCCCGCACCTCGAAGTCGCGGCCCGAGACCCGCTTCACCGCGTCGATCACCTCGCGCACGGACACGCCACGGCCGTAGCCGCAGTTGAAGGTGTCGCTGGCGCCGCCGGATCTCAGATGTCTGAGCGCGGCCATGTGCGCGCTGGTCAGATCGGAGACGTGGATGTAGTCGCGCAGGCAGGTGCCGTCGCGCGTGGGATAGTCGGTGCCGAACAGCTCCATGTACGGCTGCGCTTGCCGACCGCCGCCTGGCAGGCGACCTTGATGAGGTGCGTGGCGTAGGGCGTCGACTGGCCCGCGCGGCCCTTGGGATCGGCGCCGGCCACATTGAAGTAGCGCAGGATCACATGCGGCAGGCCATGCGCGCGGCCGGCGTCGCCGAGCATGATCTCGGTCATCAGCTTGGAGGAGCCGTAGGGCGACACCGGCTGCAGGGCTGCGTCCTCGGCGACGGGCTCTGTCGCCGGTCATGCCGTAGACCGCGGCGGTGGAGGAGAAGATGAAATGGCGGATGCCGCTCTTGACGGCGACCTCGATCAGGGCCCGGGATTTCACGGTGTTGTTGAAGTAATAGCGCAAGGGTTGGGTGACCGATTCCGGCACCACCACGAAGGCCGCGAAATGGATGATGGACTCGATCCCCCGGTTCCGGATCAGGTCCGCAACGAGGGCCTGGTCGCCGACGTCGCCCTTGACGAACGAGGCCCCCTCGGGCTGGACCCAGGGCGCACCGGACGACAGGTCGTCGAGGATCACCACCTCCTCGCCGGCGTCGAGCAGCTCCAGCGCCATGTGGCTGCCGATGTAGCCGGCTCCCCCCGTTACCAGAACGCTCATCTTTTCATCCCTCTGTGGAGCCCTCTGTAGAGCATGTGTCGCAGTTGCCCGGTGCCGGCGGCCGCGTTTCTATCACAGGCCGCGATAGGCTACTGTAGCGTCCTGCCTTCACCGCCAAGTGTACGGAAGTCGAGATCCCCGGCATGCCCGACCCGAAAAAGCGCATCCGCAAGGCCGTCTTGCCCGTCGCCGGCCTCGGTACGCGCTTCCTGCCTGCGACCAAGGCCATGCCCAAGGAGATGCTCACCGTCGTCGACCGGCCGCTGATCCAGCACGTGGTGGACGAGGCGCGCGCTGCCGGCATCGAGCATCTGATCTTCGTCACGGGGCGGAACAAAGGCGTCATCGAGGACCACTTCGACAGCCAGTACGAGCTCGAGCGCACGCTGGAGGAGCGTGGCAAGAAGGGCGAGCTCGACGAGCTCAAGGCGGATCTGCCGCTGCCGGGCCAGACCAGCTTCACGCGCCAGCAGGCGCCGCTGGGTCTCGGCCATGCCGTGTGGTGCGCGCGCGAGATCGTCGGCGACGAGCCCTTCGCGGTGCTGCTGCCCGATGTGCTGCACCATGGCTCGCCGCCTTGCCTCGCCCAGATGATCGAGGCCTACGAGGCCCACGGCGGCAACCATATTTCCGTGGCGCCGGTGCCCGATGACCAGACGCATGCCTACGGCATCGCCGGCGTCGAGGATACGAAGGCGAAGGTCTCCCCGGTCACCGCCATGGTGGAGAAGCCCAAGCCCGGGACGGCGCCCTCCAACCTGCACATCTCCGGGCGCTACATCCTGCAGCCTGAGGTGTTCCAGCTCCTGGAGCAGGGAAAGCGGGGCGCGGGGGGAGAAATCCAGCTCACCGACGCCATGCTCGCGCTTTCGAAGCGCCAGCCCTTCTATGCCGTGCGCTTCGACGGCACCATCTACGACTGCGGCACCAAGATCGGGTTCCTGGCGGCCAACGTCGCCTATGCGCTGGCGCGCGGCGATCTCGCGCCGGCCCTGAAGGCGGAGCTCAAGAAGCTGTTGTAGGCGGCCGCGTCCTTGTTCCGTTCCGGTGCGGCTGGAGGCCGTTTTCCTGGCGATCTGGCCGAGTTGCTTGGGTCACGGGCCGGGGCCGTCTAGTATCGCTTTCCGCGAATCGCAGCGCTCGGCAAAGGACGACTTGGAACATGGGCACAGCCGGGGCGAAGGGAAAGCTCAGCGTGGTGCGGTCCTCCCAATCGATGCCGTCCTCGTCGCCTGCGCAATCGGCCGTGCGCACGCTGGAGCTCGAGTGCGAAGGGCTGATGGCGATGCGCCGGGCCCTTGACGACGGCCTCGGGGTCCCCTTCCGCGCCGCCGTCACCGCGCTTGCCGCCGCCAAGGGCCGCGTCATCGTCACCGGCATCGGCAAGAGCGGCCATGTCGCCCAGAAGCTCGCCGCCACCTTCGCCTCGACCGGAACACCGGCGTTCTTCGTGCACCCGAGCGAGGCAAGCCACGGCGACCTCGGCATGATCACCACCGACGACGTGATCGTGGCGCTGTCCTGGTCGGGCGAGAGCGTCGAACTCGGCAACATCCTGACCTACTCGCGCCGTTTCAAGGTGCCGCTGATCGCCATTACCTCGCGCTCGGATTCGGCCCTTGCCACGCAGTCGGACGTGGTGCTTGAGCTGCCGCGTGCCAAGGAAGCCTGCCCGCACGGGCTGGCGCCGACCACCTCGACGACCATGCAGCTGGCACTCGGCGATTGTCTCGCCATCGCGCTGCTGGAGGCCAAGGGATTCACGGCCCATGACTTCAGGGTTTTCCATCCCGGCGGGTCGCTGGGGGCGAGCCTCAAGTTCGTCGGCGACATCATGCACAAGGGCGATCGCGTACCCCTCGTGCTCGAGGGCAAGGTCATGTCCGAGGCGATCGTGACCATGACCGAGAAGAGCTTCGGCTGCCTGGGCGTGATCGATGGCAAGGGCAGGCTGGTCGGCATGATCACCGACGGCGACCTGCGGCGTCACATGGGGGCGGATCTGTTGCAGGCGCGCGTAGAGGACATCATGACCCGCAAGCCCAAGACGCTCGCGCCCGACATGCTGGCCTCCGCGGCGCTCGAGCAGATCAACTCGACGCGGCGCGGCGATCCCTCACGTCCGCCAGGGGTCACGCAGATGTTCGTGGTCGACAAGGGCAAGCCGGTCGGCATCGTGCACGTGAACGACTTCCTGCGCGCCGGCGTCGCTTAAGATCGGCCGGCAACCTCACCATTAATGCCGCGTAATCTTTGAAGGTGCGTCGGTTCGCGCCTCGGCCGAGCCGACGGTTTCCGTAGCTCCTCGGCGTTCAATGCACGAATGGCTCGCGTCGGGCCAACAAGAGGAACCTTCGATGAAACTGAAACTCCCCGGATTACTGGCGGCAGCGCTGGTGGTGGCGGCCGTCCCGGCGGCCATCGCCTTTGCGCAGGCGCCTGGACCCCAGCGCTCGGCAGGCCTGTCGGCCGATGCCAGAGCGCGCCTGCTGGATGGCCGGTTCGCCATGGCCAAGACGGCACTGAAACTGACGGATGCCCAGCTGCAGCTGTGGGCGCCGGTCGAGCAGCACATGCGCGCCTCGGTGGCCGAGCGCGAGAAGAGGCGCCAGGAGCGTCGCGAGATGCGGCAGTCCGGCGCCACGCCTCCGCCGCGGCTGTCGCTCTCCGAGCGGTTCGACCGCAGGGCTGAACGGATGACCCGGCGTGCCGAGCGCATGAAGGCCTTCGCCGCCGTGTTCAAGCCGTTCTATGCCTCGCTCGACGACCAGCAGAAGGCGGTGGCAGCCGTCGTGCTGCGGCGGGTGCACCGGATCGGCCTGCGTGATCGCGGTCATCGCTGGGCTGCGCGGCTAGGGCCGCCGCATGCGGACCATGGTGGTCCGGAAGGCCCCAGGAAGCAGTAGTGGGGACGCAGGCGGGACTCCGCCGCGTTCCCAACGCCGGCCCAGCGCGACAAGGCCAAGGCCGGTAAGCGGGGCACTCGAGCACAGACGTCTCCCGCTCGGGTGCCCCTGCTATTCGATGCGCGTCAGAAAATCGCGCAGCAAAGCTGCATGCCGGATTCCAAGACGCCTGGTGGCGCGTGTCTCAATCCGCGAACACGTCGGCCCAGTCGGGGTGCTTCTTTCGCTCCGCGTTGATGAAGGTGCACAGCGCCGAGATCTTCACGCCCTCCTTGCGCGCGTCCTCGACCATGCGCTGGGCGAGAAGGCGGCCGAAGCCTTGTCCGCGGAAGACGTCGGGGACATCGGTATGCTCGGCGACGATGAGCTTGGGACCGGCGCGGCTGTAGATGAGCTCGGCTTGCGCATCGATGCCCTCGACGCGGGCAACGTAGCGACCGCGCGTCGGGCGGTCCTCCCTGGTGATCTGTGGCGCCGGCATATGTTCTGTCTCAATAGATCCCGAGCGCGCTCTTCACGTTCCTGATCAGCGACTGCACGACCGCCGGCGGGCTTGGCTTTTTTGCGCGCCGCGCGGCACGCCGGTGCTTGCGCTTGTGCACGCCGGCGCGCCGCGCCGCTGTGCTCTTGGCTGCCGCCGGCCGCGGTTTCTCGGCATCGGACGGTTTTGGCGGGACCTCTGCGCGCTTGGCGGCCGGAGGCGAGGCATCGTTGCCTTGCGGCTCACGCATGCGCGCCGCCACGGCTGCGGCCGCCGCGGTCGAGCCGATCATGATCTGGGGCGTCCTGGCCGGCGGATCGGTGGGCCCGTCGGGCGGTTGCTTGGTGGCCCGGGCGATGGCGTCCGGCACGCAGCGGCCCGCGTCATCCTCCTGCTGGCCCGCCGGGCAGTCGATGCCGCAGGCTCTCTTGCGATGACCCTGGACGAGACTAAGCAGGACGACATCGGGCTTGCTGGTGGGCAACCGCGCGTTGACGCGCTGCGTGAACGTGCGCATGGCCCGGCGCGAGGCGGTGGTCCACACGCCGCTGATCGCGCCGTCGTAGCACCCCACGCGGGTGAGCTCTTTCTGCAGCTCGCGGACGAGCGCGACGCGGTCACCGGGACGCGGCAGGGCGCGGTGCGAGGCTTGCGACACCGGCGTGCGGCGGCCCGTCTCCTGGCGCGCCGGAACGACCACCACGAGGTCCTGGTAGCTGTGCTTGGGGGCAAGGGGAAAGCGCGTGTAATGGACCAGCGCGCCGACGCCGGCCCATCCCATGAGCGGTACGATTACGAAGGCCTTGTGCAAGATGCGGCCCCCTCCGCCAAATCCCGTCTGCCCAGAAAAGCGCTGAGATGGGGCCAAAGGAAGGCCGGCGCGTCGGGAATTTCACCAAACTCGCTCGACCACGAGGATGGTGGCGCGCGCCGCTGTCACCCGCACCTCGGCGCCGACGGGCGTATCGGGGCCTTCGGCGGCCCAGAGTGTGTCGCCCACCTGCACCTTGCCGCGGCCGCCCTCGATTGGCTCCGCGACGATCAGCACGCGACCGACGAGTTGGTCGCCGCGACGGTTGAGCTCGGGCTGGTCGCTGCGCGAGACGGCAGGGTGCGCCCAGACGAAATCGATCAAGACGTCGGCGATCACCAGCGCGGCGCCGGTGGACAGCATCCACCAGCCGGACCGGTCACCGCGGCTGAGCTGCCATCCTCCGAACAGGCCGAGTCCGATCCCGACCCAGGGCAACGCCATGCTTACCAGCGCGACAAGCCACGCGATCGCGCCGGGCCCATCGTCAGGTCGCCGCACGCTCCACCACCAACACCGTTCCCTTGGTGCCCGTGACGGTGACGCGGGTGCCGGCCGGCGCATCGGGGCCCTCGGCGGACCATAGCGAGTCGCCCACGCGCACCTTGCCGCGGCCGTTCTGGATCGCCTGCTCCACCACCAGCGAGCGACCGATGTACTGCTGGCCGCGAATGTTGAGATCGGGCAGGTCGCTTTGGGCCGCGCCGGCCCCGTAGAACCTTCTGACCCCGAATACGGTCAGCACCGAGATCGCCCCGAACGCCACCACCTGCCAGGGCCAGGCGATGCCCGTCGCCAGGGTCAGCCCGCCGACGACGAAGGCGGCAAGGCCGAACCAGAGGAAATGCACCCCCGGCACGATCGGTCTCCAGGATCAGCAGCAGAACGGCGAGGATGAACCAGTTCCAGGGGCCGAAGCCTGCGAAGAAGTTGAACAGCGTCATGTGCCTTGCGTCCTCGCGCCTGACCGCCTCACGGAATGCTACCTACTTGGGTACTCGGCCTTAGGCACTCGGCACGCTCACGCGCGACCCCGAGCGCGGCGTCGGAGCGGCAGCTCCGCTCCTTCCGAACGCCTCGCTGGTGATCTCTGCCAGGCCCGCGAGCGAGCCGATCACCGAGGATGCTTCGAGCGGCATCATCAAGATCTTCTGGTTCGGCGACTTGGCGATCGCCTCCAGCGCCTTCATGTAGTTGTTGGCGACGAAGTAGTTGATCGCCTGCACGTTGCCGCCGGCAATGGCCGTGCTCACCATCTCGGTAGCCTTGGCCTCGGCCTGGGCGGAGCGCTCGCGCGCCTCGGCGTCGCGGAACGCCGCTTCCTTGCGGCCCTCGGCGGACAGCACCACCGCCTGCTTCTCGCCTTCGGCCTTGAGGATGGCGGCGGCCCGCGAGCCCTCGGCCTCCAGGATCTGGGCGCGCTTCTCGCGCTCGGCCTTCATCTGTCGGGCCATGCTGTCGACGAGGTCGCGCGGGGGGGCGATGTCCTTGATCTCGATGCGGGTGACTTTCACGCCCCAGGCCTCGGTGGCGGCGTCCACCACCTGCAGCAACCTGGCATTGATGGCGTCGCGGTTGGAGAGCAGCTCGTCGAGGTCCATGGAGCCCATGACGGTGCGGATGTTGGTCATGGTCAGGTTGACGATCGCGGCTTCGAGGCGGTCGACCTCGTAGGCGGCCTTGGCGGCGTTCAGGACCTGGTAGAAGTTCACGCCGTCGACCGTGACCATGGCGTTGTCCTTGGTGATGATGTCCTGGGAGGGGATGTCGATCACCTGCTCCTTCACGTTCATCTTGGCGCCGATGCGCTCCATCACCGGGATCAGGATATGCAATCCGGGACTGAGCGTGCGCGTGTAGCGGCCGAAGTTCTCGACCGTGTAGGCGTAGCCCTGCGGAACCATCTTGACGGTGGACCACAGCGCCGCCGCCGCCAGTACGATCAGCAGGACGGCGAAGATCTCAAAACCGCCGGCGAAAATGTTCATGTGCAACTCCCCTTGGGAACAGCGCTTCGCCAATCTAGCGAGGGCCAAGGTAGGTTTTATGGCGATAGGGAAAATATAAGGTAAAACAGATATTTATCTTGTGTTAATCAGATGTCGGATGGCCCCGGGACTCCCAGAGCCAGCCCATCAGCTCGCGCCGCACGACGCTTTCGATGACCGACACGCCGAGCACGCTGTCGTTGAGGCAGGGGATGAGCGCGAACTGCTGGCCGCCGTTGTTCGCGAATACTGTGCGGTTCTCCATGCCGAGCTCCTCCAGCGTCTCCAGGCAATCGGCGGCAAAGCCCGGCGCGAAAATGGCGACGCGCTTGACGCCCGACCGCGCCAGCTTCTCCACCGTGTCGATCGTGTAGGGCTGGAGCCAGGGGGCGTTGCCGAAGCGCGACTGGAAGGTCGTGTGCCAGCGCTCGGCCGGCCAACCGAGCTTGTCGCGCACGAGCCGCGACGTCTTCTGGCACTGGCAGTGATAGGGATCGCCGGCCTCCAGGTATTTCTGCGGCATGCCGTGGAACGAGGCGATCAGCACCTCGGGCTCGAAATCGAGGGTGCTCAGATGCTCGTGCACGGAGGCCGCGAGAGCGTCGACGTAGGCGGCATCCTCGTAGTAGGGCGATGCCACACGGACGGCGGGCTGCCAGCGCATGCGCATGAGCGCACGAAACGCGGCATCGCAGGCGGTGGCGGTGGTGGCGGCCGCATACTGCGGATAGAGCGGCACGATCAGGATGCGGTCGCAGCCTTGCGCCTGGAGATGTTGGAGCCGCGAGGCGGTCGAGGGATTGGCATAGCGCATGGCCCAGTCGACGACGATGCGGTCATCGGCAAGTGCCGCCTCGAGCTTGTCGGCCTGCGCGCGCGTGATGGTCTTGAGGGGGCCTTCGTTGCGCTCCCGGTTCCAGATCTTGGCGTAATCCTTGCCCTTGCGGCCGGGACGCACCGTCAGGATGATGAGATTGAGGATCGGCCACCACTTCCAGCGCGGCTCCTCTATGACGCGGCGGTCGGAGAGGAACTCCTTGAGGTAGCGCCGCATCGGCCAGTAGCCCGTGGCATCGGGCGTGCCGAGATTGAGCAGAAGCACGCCGACGCGGCCGTGCGCGACGGGCGGATGGTCGGGCGGGAGAGGGCGCGGGGCGGGCTCGCTCATGCTCTGGGCTCTGGCGCGGCCGTGCCGATCATCGCTTGGTGCATCTGCGGCACTCTCTCGTTTGGCGCGGCTCCCGGCGCGGCGCCGTCACCGATCGCCGTCAGCTCCCCGCCGGCATTTCTAACAGAAGTCGCCTCGCGGCGATCCCGCTACGCCGCCCTCGGCGCCGCTGCAAGATATCGACCGTCCAATAGCAGATTTGCGCGCCCTGTGAGCAATCGCCGATCGTCGGTTCACAGTGTGCGCAGCGTTGCTTAAGCCTCGAACGCGACGAGACGCCGCGACAGCGCTCGCGACACGCGAACCGGCGATGCGGCGTGGAGGGGCGTGACCTGCTGCAAACAATCGCACGGTGGGAAGGTGTGATCCGGCTTCAGGATCGGTCGTCCGTCGACAACCTGGCTCGCAGGCTGGTGCCGCGGCTCGTCAACCTCGGGCGCTATCAAAAGCGCACTATTCTTGCCGCCGCCGACGTTGCGTCGCTCGGCTTGGCGCTGTGGCTGGCGATGTCGCTGCGGCTCGGCGAGCTCTATGTTGCGTCGACCTGGCCGCTGACGTTGCTCTTCTGGGCCGCGCCGGTCATCGGCGTCGCCACGTTCTTCCAGCTCGGACTCTACCGGCTGGTGACGCGCTTCATGGGTGGCGAGGGCGCCGCGCTCATTCTGGTGGCCGTAGTCCTGAGCACACTGGTCTGGGCGTTGGTCGTGCTGCTCTCGGGCATCGCCGGCGTCCCCCGCTCCGTCATCGTCACCTATCCGATCCTTGCGGCGGCTTTCGTGTGGGCGACGCGGCAGGCGGCTGGCTGGCTGCTCAAGCGCGCGGGCATAGAACGGCCGGCGATCGTGCGCGAAAGCGCCAAGCGCGTGCTGATCTATGGGGCGGGCGCGACCGGCGTGCAGCTGCTCCAGGCGCTGCGCCGTGCGCCGAACTACGTGGCGGTCGGCTTCGTGGACGCTAGTCCGGCGATCTGGGGCCAATATGTCGGCGGCCTCAAGGTGATGCGGCCCGACCGCCTCGCCGCCGCCATCCCGTATCACGACATCAAAGAGGTGCTGCTGGCGCTCCCCAAGACGAGACGGCAGGAGCGCCGGGCGGCGCTGCAGCAGCTCGAGGCGCTCGGCGTGGCGGTGAGGACGCTACCTGCCTTGGAGGACCTGGCGGCCGGCCGGGTCACGGTGAGCGATTTGCGTCCGGTGGGGGCGGAGGACCTGCTGGGCCGCGAGCCCGTGCCGCCCAACGCCGAGCTGATGGCGCGCAATATTGCCGCCAAGTCCGTGCTGGTGACGGGTGCCGGCGGCTCGATCGGCTCCGAGCTCGTGCGGCAGATCCTGCGGCATGGGCCGCGGCGCCTGGTGCTGCTCGATAGCGCAGAGGCGCAGCTCTATCAGATCGAGCTCGAAGCGGGCGAGCTGTTGCAGAGCGGCCGGCTGGCGCTGTCGGGCCCCATCGCCGTGCCGGAGCTGGTGGCGGTGCTCGGCTCCGTCGAGAACCGCGCGCTCATGGAGCGGACGATCGACAGATACGCGATCCAGACCGTCTATCATGCCGCAGCCTACAAGCACGTGCCGATCGTCGAGCACAATGTCGCGGTGGGCCTGCAGAACAACACGTTCGGGACGGCGGTTCTGGCGGAGGCGGCGGCAGCGTGCGGCGTGGAGCGGTTCGTGCTGGTGTCGACCGACAAGGCGGTGCGGCCCACCAGCATCATGGGCGCCAGCAAGCGGCTGGCCGAGATGATCCTGCAGGCGCGCTCGGCCGGCGGCGAGGGCCACACTGTGTTCACCATCGTGCGCTTCGGCAACGTCCTCGACAGCTCCGGCTCGGTCGTGGGCCGGTTTCGTCGCCAGATCGGCGCCGGCGGTCCCGTGACCGTCACCCACCCCGACGCGATCCGCTACTTCATGTCGATCCCCGAGGCGGCGGCCCTCGTCATACAGGCCGGCGCCATGGCGAGCGGCGGCGACGTGTTCGTGCTCGACATGGGCGAGCCCGTGAAGATCGACGCGCTTGCCCGGTCCATGATCCGCCTGATGGGACGCGAAGTGCGCGACGCGCAATGTCCGGACGGCGACGTGGCGATCGAGTATGTCGGCCTGCGTGACGGCGAGAAGCTGCACGAGGAGCTGCTGCTGGGCGCGAATGTGGCCCCCACGGAGCATCCGTGTATCAGCAAGAGCCGGGAGCCCTGGCTTGCCGAGCCGCAGCTGGCGAAGGTCCTCGAGCAGCTGCGTGCGGCGCTGGCAAAGGACGACGTCGAGGCGATCCACGCCGTCCTCATGCGGGCCGTCGAAGGCTACCAGCCCGAGCTGCGCCACCTGCGGCCACAGGCGCCGGTCAGGATCGAGACTGCGCTGGCCGGTGCCGCGGCGGTGACGTGATCGGCAGTCGGCCGACCCAAGACTACTCGGCGGGGCTGGTCACGGCGCCGTCGCGCAGAGCCCCGTCGGCGAGCACGACGGCCGGCGCCGGCTCCCGCACGGTCTCGAACGCGTCGCGGTTATGCTCCACCCAGTCGATGAGCTGCGCGATGCCGGCCTCCACTCCGATCTCGGGCTTCCAGCCGAGCGCGGTGTCCAGCTTGCGAATGTCGCTGACGTAGACCTGCTGGTCGCCGGGGCGCCAATCGTCCCATTTGAGCGGAATGTCGATCCCGAGCTGGCTCTCCAGCATCTCGATCAGGTCGAGCAGGGACAGGATCTGGCCGGGCCCGCCGCCGACGTTGAAAGCCTGCTGGGCAACCTTGTCCGGCGCGCGGATCGCGGCCTCGTAGGCGCGCAGGAGATCGTCGACGTGCAGGACGTCGCGCACCTGCTTGCCGTCGCCGAAGATGGTGATGTCGCGCCCGACCAGGGAGGCGATGGCGAACCAGGCGACCCAACCCTGGTCCTCGACCCCGAACTGGCGCGGCCCGTAGATGCACGACTGCCGGAACGACGTGGCGGGGATCTTATAGATGCGCGCGAAATCGAGCGCGTACTGGTCCGCCGCCCCCTTCGAGCAGCCGTAAGGGGACAGGAAATCGAGCGGCTCGCTCTCGCTGATGCCGAAGGGCCGGTCGACGTAGGCGTACCGCTTGCCCTGGAACTCGCAGGCCGCGCCGGCGATCTTGCCGTAGACCTTGTTGGTCGAGGCGAGGATGAACACGGCCTCGGGGCTGTGGCGCCGCACGGCGTCGAGCATGTTGAAGGTGCCGAACGCGTTGACGGCGAAGTCGGTGCGCGGGTCGGTCACCGAGGTCGTCACGGCCACCTGCGCGGCAAGATGCAACACCGCGTCGTAGCGGTGCTCCGCCAGGATACGGTCGATGTGCGCCTGGTCGCGCACGTCGGCGTGCTCGAAATCGAAGGAGGCGCTCTGGCGCAGCCACAGGAGATTGCTGTCCGTGCCCGCCCTGGACAGGTTGTCGAGGACGGTCACGCTCCAGTTCCGGGCTGCGAAGTAGCGTGCGGCATTGCTGCCGATAAAGCCGGCGCCGCCGGTGATCAGGATCTTCTTGGTGCGCATCGTTCCGCCGAAACAAAGCTGTGGCCACGCGCCCGCGCTCATCCCCCTCCGTTAGGAGGCAGGCGAACCGGCGCCACTGTCGCTGCGCAGGGCGCCCGGTCACCCATCGCTTTGCCAGCCGTCCTAATTGATCGCACCCGGCCCGCGTTGACAAGATGTCGCGAGCGAGGGCGTCGGGAACCGGGCTGCGGTGTGGCAGGATGGAGCCGCCGCGGCTGCCGTGGAACTCTCTTGCGAAATGCTCCGGCCTCTGCCCACGTTGCGTGCAGTACGCGAGGGTGCGGGCGGCAGGCCGGCCGGTCTCTCCGCGCTCTTGGAACGGATTTGCTGAGCCCGCCCGTTGGTGGGCCGATGGCGTGTGCGCAAGGGGTGTGAGGAATGAGAATTCTCGTGACGGGCGGGGCTGGCTTCATCGGGTCCCACCTGTGCCGGCGGCTGCTTGCAGAGGGTCACGCTGTCACCGTGGTCGACAACGAGTCGAACGGCAGCCGGGAGAGCGTGCCGGCGGGCGCCCACTTCATCTTGGGCGACGTGACGGTGCCGTCGGAGGTGGAAAAGGCATTTGCCCGCGGCTTGGACGCGGTCTGCAACATCGCTGGGCAAGTCTCTATTATCCGGGCCTTTTCCGATCCCGTCAGGGACCTCAAGACCAACGTCGAGGGCACCTTGAACGTCCTTCAGCTGTGCCTGAAGTACAAGGTTCCCCGGCTGATCCATGCCAGCTCGATGACGCTCTACGGCGACTGCCTTGCCGTGCCGACGCCCGAAACCGAGCCGGCCAACCCGGACTCCTATTACGGCATCACCAAGCAGGCGGCCGAGCGCTACGTGCATGCGACCGCGGAGCGGCCGGACCTGGGCTTCGATTTCCAGGTCACCTCGCTCAGGATGTTCAGCGTCTACGGGCCGGGCCAATCCTTCAGCAACCCCTATCAAGGGGTGCTCGGAATCTTCTCGGGCAACGTCCTACGCGGCGAGCCGATCACCATATTCGGCGACGGCGAGCAGACCCGGGACTTCGTCTTCATCGACGACATCATCGAGGGGTGGGTGAGGGCACTGAAGACGCCGGCGTCGGCCGGCGGTGTCTTCAACCTGGGAAGCGGACGGTCGCTGTCGATCAACCAGCTCGCCAAGTCCGTCGTCGCCGCGTTCGGCTACAAGCCGGGCGGTTACAAAGTAACACACGCCCCGGGCCGGCCCGGCGAGCAGCGCTTGGTCCAGGCCGATATCAGGCGGGCGCGGGAGGTGCTCGGCTGGGAGCCGCGAACGACTTTCGAACGCGGTGTGACGGAGACCGTTGGCTGGGCACGAAAAGAGTTTGCGGCCCAGTCGTCTGGCCAGGTCATGCGGGCGAAAGCCCAATGAGGCTCCTGCTGGTCATCTCGGTCGATCCCTGGACCCGGAGCGTCGCCACGGTCCACAAATACGTCGCCGCTGGCCAGGCGCTGGGCCACGAGGTGGCCGTCTACGGCCCGGCGCACCCGGAGCTGCCGGGCGTGCCGTTCACGACCGACCTTGGCGGCGTGGATCTTGCGCTCTTTGCCATCCAGGTGCCGTCGGATTTCCCCGACATGCCCTATCTGGCGTGGCTGCTCGACGGCATTCCGCGCGAGCGGCGCATGCTGGTGGATCTGTGGGGCCGGTTCAACGACACGATCCGGCTCGAGCACGATTTCAATCACCTGGAGAAGCTCGACGGCCACCTCGGCTGGGAGTGGGAGGACGCCTTTCGCGCGACCTCCGACGTGATCCTGCAGCCCACCATGGCCCCGGTCCGTGCAAATGTGGGCTCCTTCCTGTTTCACGGCTATGACCCGGGCTCTGTCGCCAAGCCCTACCGATCGGCAAACGAGGCGGCGGCGGCGTGGCGCGCGGCGGGGCCCGGCGAGAAGCCCTACGGGGCCATGTACGTCGGCAGCAACTGGCAGCGATGGACCCAGCTCCGGCCGTTCCTGGAGGCCTACGGTCCGGTGCGCGATCAGGTTGGCAAGGCGTGCCTGGTGGGCTGGGACTGGGGCGCGCGGCCCGAGTGGGCTGAGCAATCGGGCATTATGGGCGTCGACACCGATCCGGCTCTGGTGGCGAGGCTGGACGTGGAGGTCGGCGACGGCGTGCGGTTCGACGAGATCGTCGGGCTGCTGGGCAAGGCCCGGTTCGCGCCGGTCTTCCACCGGCCGCTCTTCCGGCATCTGGGCCTCGTCACGAACCGGACCTTCGAGACGCTCTACGCGGATGCCCTCCCGATCCTGATGCTGCCCCGGGATTTCGTCGAAGCGATCTATGGACCGGCGGCCCTGACGCTGGTGCCGGGGGACGATCTGGCCGCGCACCTGACGGATGCCATGCGCCGGCCCGAGGTCTATTGGGACGCCGTGCTCGAGACGCGGGCGCACCTGGAGCGGCACCACGCCTATGCCCGGCGGTTCGAGGAGCTCGGCTCCCTGGCCGCCATCCGCGCGGAGGCTGGAGGCGCTCCGTGAACATCCTGTTCGTGATGAAGCACCGGGGGAATGCGGGCAACACGCATGCGGTGGCGAACTACATGCGGGTCGCGCCGAGGTACGGCCACTCGGTGGCGCTGCACGGGATACCGCCGCCGTGGCTGCCGGAGCTGCGCTTCTCCACCGACGTCAACGCCTTCGACCGCGTGGTCTATCTGTTCGAGTCCGAGCTCTACCGCATCAAGCCGCTGCAGGAGGTGGCCATGCTCGGCAGGATTCCGAGGCGCCATCGGCTGGTGCTCGACATGGACGGAATGTACAACCCCGTCGTGGTCGTCGACGGGTACGATTTCAATCATGGCAGCGAGGCGGAGCGGGCGCGCTGGGTCTCCCACTACGATGCGCTCGCCGACCGGGTGATGAAGCCCACGCTGGCGCCGCCCGACCATCCCCGGGTGGGGGCAATGATGTTCTACGGCTACGATCCGGGCTTGGAGATCGATCCGCGCACGGCGCCGCCCAAGCAGTTCGACATTCTTCACGTCGGGCACAACTGGTGGCGGTGGCGGCAGGTGTCGCGCGAGTTGCTGCCTGCCCTGGAGGAGATTCGTGATCGAGTGGGCGAGATCGGGTTCATCGGCTTGTGGTGGGACAAGCCGCCGGTCGAGGGCCGCGACGCCGGGCCGGAGGCGGCGTTCGAGTCCGATCCCGACACCTTCCGCCGGCTGCGCATACGCGCCGAGACCGCGGTCATGTACACCGACGTGATCCGGACCATGAGCAGCGCGCGGATCAACATCTTCACGCAGCGGCCCGTGCTGCATCAGCTCAAGCACCTCACCCTCAAGTACTTCGAGATATTCTATGCCGACACCATTCCGCTTCTGATGCTGGACGCGGACCTGGCGGAAGCCGTGTACGGGCCGGCCAGCCGGGAACTCGTGCTGCGCGAGAACGTCGCGGAGAAGCTGCTAGACGCGCTGGGTCGGCCGGACCACTACCGTGGCGTCGTCGCAGAGGTGCGGCGTTACCTCGCCGCCAACTACTCCTACGACCGCCGCGTCGAGGAGTTGGTTGCCGCGATGCCGGACTGAGGTGCGCTGCCGATGCACGCGATGGACGCGCGATGAAGCTGGTGTTCGTCTACTGGGGCTTCGAGAACGCCGGGAGCATGCTGGACCTGCGCGGCTACGCGCGCGCCGCCCGCGGCATGGGCCATGAGGTCACCGTCTATGGGCCGCCCAACGCCGCTTTCGCGCTCGACTATTCCCAGGATCTCAGCGGCGCGGACGCCGTCGTCTTCGTGTTCGAGTGGACGACCGCCCTGCAGTTCGGCGACCGGCTGGACTGGGCGCGGCTTTTGGAGGCGGTGCCCCGCCGGCGTCGCGTCGTGATCGATTGCGACGGCGCCTACAACGATCCCATCGAAGTCTCAGGCGACTACAACCATCGCAGCGCCGATTCGAGCCTCAAGTGGCGCCAGGTTTGCGAGAGCCTGTCCGACAAGATCTGCCAGCCCGCCCTGCGGCCGCGGCGCGCGAACGTGCGGCCGTTTCTGTTCCACATCTACGATCCGACCTGGGAATCGCCGCTCGATTTCTCGGGCAAGGACTTCTCGATGATCTATGTGGGCCACACCAAGTTCCGCTGGCACGGGATGTCGAAGGTGCTCGGCGCGCTGGAGCCGGTGCGCGGCCGTCTCGGCAGGGTTGGCCTTGTCGGGGAGGGCTGGGACCGGCCGCCCGAGTGGACCGAATGGCTCGAGGTCAAGGCCGACTATCACGTCGATCGCGACTACCTGGCGAAGCTCAGGATCGAGGTGATGCCGCCGGTCCCCTTTCGCCAAGTGACCGCCACCATGAACCGGGGCGTCTTCAATCCGGTCGTCTACCGCCCCCTGTTCGAGCTGCTGGGGATGGTCACGTGCCGGACATTCGAGACCCCCGCCGCCGGCACCATTCCGCTGTTCGTGCTCGACCCGGCGTATGTGCGCGAGGTCTATGGTGAGGCGGCCTTGGAGCTGGTGCTCGGCGGCCCGAGCCCGCACGAGAAAGTTGTCGATGTCATGAGCCGGCCGCTTCACTACGCTGATATCGTCAAGGGGATCCGCGAGGACTTCGGCCGGCGGCACAGCCCCGAGGCGCGCCTCAGCGAGCTGATCGAGATCATCGAGACGTAATCATCGAGGCGCAAGGCGCCAGCCTGGACCAGAGCCCAGACGAAAGCCGCAGTCGTGACCAGGGAGATGCCCGCTGCCGAAGTCGATGCCGCCGCCCGGCGCATGCGGCTCCGCTATGGGTTTAACGAGGTCTATGGCTGGTGGAACATGTCCCGGGGCCCGGACAGCGCGCGCATCCAACGCCGCCTGCGCCGCATGGGGACCGAGGTCATCCGGGTCTTTGTGTTCGATCAGCCGGTGCCGGACCCCGTCAAGGACTGGCATTCGTTTGCCGGCTACCTGCAGGGCGTGCTCGATGTCGGCGCCAAGCCCATGGTGACCTTTGCCAAGTTCCACCCCCCGTACGACGATCCGAGAAATATCAGCGAATTCGTCGCCCGCTGCTCCGAGGTCGTCTGGGGATGCCTCGAGCGGTGGGGCGGCCAGGAGGTGAAGGACTGGTACTGGTGCGTCTGGAACGAGCCCAACAACCGCATCATTGGCGGCGACCTTACCTTCTCCCAGTACCGCCGCATCTACGAGGTCGTGGCCACGGCCATTCTGCAGCTGCTCGAGCCACACCTCGGCGGCCGCAAGGCCCTGATCGGCGGGCCCGCGATCGACGGGACGCATAGAGCCTACTGGATGGACTGGATCGCGCGTCTGGTGGCGGAGGTCGACGACCGCATGGTCGCGTTCGCCTCGTGGCACAAGTACGGCGATTGGAGGCCGGCGGTCCCCAGCGCGAGCCTCAACCTGGAGATGTGGGGCTCGCCGGATGCGCCGACGGGGTCCGCGTTCGAAACCCTGCTGATGGCCCAGACGCCCGACTACGAAGCCAGGGCCCGTGGGGTTGGCCAACTCCTCAACGGTCGCGACATTCTGAACGTCTGCGGCGAGCTCAATACCATGTCGCACCACGAGCATTATTATACGCTGGGCCTCAACCAGAACGCGTTCGGGGCGGCCTACTATGCCTCCGCCCTTATCCACCTGCTGCGCGGTGGCGCAGATCTCGAGATGCGCTGGACCGCGACCGCCCATGACGACGCCTACGGCTTGATGAGCAAGACCGGTGAGGCGATGCCCGCGGGCCTCGCCAAGGAGCTCTTTGCGCAGCACGTGCGGTATGGGGATTGGATACGGTTTCCCGGCAGCCGCGCGCACGCGCCCGACGTGGACGGCGTGGTCGCCTGGGACGACGCCGGCCGGCGAAGCGGGGTGTTCGTGAACACCTCGAACCGGCCGCGCACGCTCAATGTGCGCGACCTCGGCAAGGATCTGCTGGCGTCGACGGAGGTGCTGCGGGTAGATGTTGAGACGGGCAACGGCATTGCCAGGGAGCCGTTCGACGGCACCGTGCGGCTCGCCGGATACGGGGTTGCCGTCGTCACCAACGCCGCGACCGACCTCGAGGCGGACTGATCGGCAAGGGCTACGGGAGTGACGCGTGGACAAAGCATTCGGTTGGCTCGGGGAAATCTTCCAAACCCTCTTGAAGTTCATGCCCTGGCTCGTGATCGTGCCCGTGACGCATGGCGGCGTGGCGTTCGTGCGCGGGCACCGCATCAAGGAGTGGAAGCCCGGGCTGCACTGGTACTGGCCGCTCGTGACCTCCTACAAGCTGATGGCGACCGTGCGTCAGACGCAGATGATCAAGTCCAAGACGGTGATGACGAAAGACCTGCAGACCGTCATCGTCGGGGCGCTCGTCACCTACGTCATCGATGACGTCGTGGCGGCGCTGGCGAAGATCGCCGACCTGCCGTCCGACATCATGGAGCGGTCGACGGAGGCGATCCTGACCGAGGTGAGCCTGAGGACGATGCAGGAGATCCAGGCCGACCGGCAAGGTTTCAACAAAGCCCTGACCGAGGCCGTCAGCCAGTCGCTCAACGGCTACGGCATGTTCGTCCTGCAGTCGCAGCTCACCGAGTTCGCCCCCTGCCGGGCTTTTGCCATCAATGGCCATGCCTCGGTGGGCAACTATGCGCTCTGGACCGGGTTCTAGCACCGTGGGCGCCCAGGTCGGCAGCCCCGAGGCGGAGGCGGCCCGGCTGCGGGCGGCCTATCTCGATCTGATGCGCGAGAGCCTGATCGGGAGGCTGAACGAGGACCCGGCGCTGCCGGCCTCCAAGGTCGAGGGTTTCAAGCACGATCACCGCGAGCACGGCTGGGACTGGCCGTCGCAGGCACCCTCCATGATCGGCGCCAAGCGCATGGAGAACGTGCGCAGCGAATGCGAGCGCGTGCTGGCGGCCGGCATTCCCGGCGACTTCATGGAGACGGGCGTGTGGCGCGGCGGCGCCTGCATCATGATGCGCGCGGTCCTGAGGGCCTACGGGGTTGCCGACCGCCGCGTGATCGCCGCCAACTCGTTTGCGGGGTTTCCCGCGCCTTCGCCGGGGGTGGCGGCCGACGCCAGCTTCCACCTTCACGCCTACGACGACTTCGCCGTGCCGCTCGCGCAAGTGAAGGCGGCGTTCGCCCGCTACGGCCTGCTCGACGATCAGGTCGTGTTCCTGGAGGGGCTGTTCAAGGACACGCTGCCCTCGGCGCCGGTCGAGCGGCTCGGCGTTCTGCGGCTCGACGGGGACATGTACGAGAGCACGATGGACGGCCTTGCCAACCTCTACCACAAGCTGTCGCCGGGCGGCACGCTGATCGCCGACGACTATTTTCTGTTCGAGTGCCAGCGCCGGGCCGTCGACGAGTTCCGGGCCGCGCACGGCATTGCCGATCCGATCATCCAGATCGACGCCTTCGGCGGCTATTGGATCAAGGGCCAAGGGGGGCCAGAGGGGTCAGAGGGCCAGGGATAGGGCAGGCCTGAACCCGCGTCCTCGCACAGTGCGTACGGCGTAGGCAGAAGTGCCCCGAAGCAGAGACCCTGAAGCAGAGACCAGGTCTTGCCTATTTGATCCATCTCAATGCCGATGGCCGTGACGGCGGCGAGCCTGCGAGCGCAGGCATTGTGTCGCGCGCAATGCGGCCGTGAGGCTGGGTCACTTTTCAAGGGCCGATGACCCCGATATACGAAACGGGAGACAGCGCCAGACGAATGGGAACGACATGACAACTGAGAAGAAGTGCCCCTTTGCGGACGGCCACGGACCCAAGAACCGCGACTGGTGGCCGGGCGCGCTGGACGTTTCGGTTCTCCATCGGAATTCCAGCATGTCCGATCCGATGGGCGCGGCGTTCGACTACGCCAAGGAATTCAAGAGCCTCGACCTCAAGGCCGTGACCAAGGACCTCGAGGCCCTGATGACGTCCTCGCAGGACTGGTGGCCGGCCGACTTCGGCCACTACGGCGGCCTGATGATCCGCATGGCCTGGCACTCGGCGGGCACCTACCGGATCACCGACGGTCGCGGCGGCGCCGGCGGCGGCCAGCAGCGCTTCGCGCCGCTCAACTCGTGGCCGGATAACGCCAACCTCGACAAGGCGCGCCGGCTGCTCTGGCCGATCAAGCAGAAGTACGGCCGCAAGCTCTCCTGGGCCGACCTGATGATCTTTGCCGGCAACGTGGCGCTCGAGACGATGGGCTTCAAGACGTTCGGTTTTGCCGGCGGCCGCGCCGACGTGTGGGAACCGGAGGAACTCTTCTGGGGTCCCGAGGGCACGTGGCTGGGCGATGAACGCTACAGCGGCGAGCGCCAGCTGGCGGAGCCGCTCGGCGCGGTGCAGATGGGCCTCATCTACGTCAATCCGGAAGGGCCGAACGGCAACCCGGACCCGATCGCGGCGGCCAAGGACATCCGCGAGACGTTCTTCCGCATGGCGATGAACGACGAGGAGACCGTCGCGCTGATTGCCGGCGGCCACTCCTTCGGCAAGACCCACGGCGCGGGCGATCCGACACTCCTGGGTCCGGAGCCGGAAGGCGCCGCGGTCGAGGACCAGGGACTCGGCTGGAAGAGCAAGTTCAACACCGGCGTCGGGTGTGACTCGATCACCGGCGGTCCGGAAGTCACCTGGACGCAGACGCCGACCAAGTGGAGCAACCTCTTCTTCAAGAACCTGTTCGAGAACGAATGGGAGCTGACCAAGAGCCCGGCAGGTGCGAAGCAGTGGAAGGCGAAAGGTGCGGCAGCCGACGTTCCGGACGCCTTCGACAAGTCGAAGACGCATGTGCCGACCATGTTGACGACGGACCTGTCGCTGCGCTTGGACCCGGCCTACGAGAAGATCTCGCGCCGCTTCTACGAGAACCCGGATCAGTTCGCCGATGCGTTCGCCCGCGCGTGGTTCAAGCTCACGCACCGCGACATGGGTCCTCGCGCGCGCTATTTCGGCCCGCTCGTGCCGAAGGAGACGCTGATCTGGCAGGACCCGATCCCGGCCGTGGACCATCCTCTGGTCGGTGAGCAGGACATCGCCGCACTGAAGGCGAAAATCCTGGCCTCCGGCCTGTCGGTCTCGCAGCTGGTCTCGACTGCCTGGGCGGCGGCGTCGACGTTCCGCGGCTCCGACAAGCGGGGCGGAGCGAACGGCGCGCGCATCCGGTTGAGCCCGCAGAAGGACTGGGAGGTCAACCAGCCGGCCCAGCTCAAGACCGTGCTCGCCAAGCTCGAGGAAATCCAGAAGGGCTTTGGCAAGAAGGTCTCGCTGGCCGACCTGATCGTTCTCGGGGGTTGCGCGGCGGTCGAAAAGGCCGCGAAAGATGCCGGCGTCGACGCCAAGGTGCCGTTCACGCCGGGCCGCATGGACGCCTCGCAGGATCAGACCGACGTCGACTCCTTCGCGCCGCTGGAGCCGCGTCAGGACGGCTTTCGCAACTACACCAACAACAAGAAGCCCCAGTTCATGGCGCCCGAAGAAGCGTTGGTGGACAGGGCGCAGTTGCTGAAGCTGACCGGGCCCGAGATGACGGCTCTGCTCGGCGGCCTGCGCGTGCTCGGCGCGAACGCCGGCGGGTCCAGGCACGGCGTCCTCACCAAGCAGCCGGGCAAGCTGACGAACGACTTCTTCGTCAACCTGCTCGATATGAGCACGGAGTGGCAGCCTCCGAACGCCGAGGGCGTGTATGAGGGCCGCGACCGCAAGACGAAGGCGGTCAAATGGACCGGCACCCGCGTCGACCTGATCTTCGGCTCGCACTCGCAGCTGCGCGCCTTCGCGGAGGTCTATGCGTGCGCGGACGCCAAGGAGAAGTTCGCCAAGGACTTCGTGGCGGCGTGGAGCAAGGTCATGAACCTCGATCGCTTCGACCTCGCCTGATCTGTTCGGGCGAGCGCGAAGTGTCATCCCGGCGCGTGCCTGCACCGGCGAAGGCCGGTGTCGCCGGGATCCACCCATCGTCGAACGCCCGAGCAAGCTTAGGGATGGATCCCGGGCACCCTCGGAACAAGTCCGAGGGCAGGCAAGGCCCGGGATGACAACCCTAGGCGACCTCGCCGCGACGATGTCGTCGATGGAAACGCCGGCGAAGCCGCGCGCCCAGAAGAGCTCCATGGAGCGGCGCAACAGACCATCGCGATCGTAGGCGCGCGTGCGAGCCATCATAGCCACAGGTAGGGTCGGGGGCTGTCCCGACAAATTCGGCGCGCGCAAACTGGAACGATCGTTCCAATTTGCCAACAAGCGGGCTTGGCGCTTACGTGTTCGTGATCGCGGCGCGGAGATTTGTGAACCTGGCGCGCGGGTGATTGCTGCTCCTCGTCTCCTGAGCGGCCTCGACAAGCGCCTCGAAGCGATCCTGGTCGAGGCGTCGCCGGCTTGGCTGGCGCAATTGACGACGCGCCCGTGATCCTCGCGGACCGGCCGTCCGGCAGAGCCGGCTATCGACGGGTTGTCAGCGGAAGATCGCGTGCGGCAGCCAAGTCGCCAACCCCGGCAGGTACGACAGGATGACGAGCATGAGGAGCTGCATGAGCACGAAGGGAATGATGCCGCGATAGATATGCATGGTCGTCACCTCGGGAGGCGCGACGCTTCGCAGGTAGAAGAGCGCGTAGCCCAGCGGCGGGGTCAGGAACGAGGTCTGCAGATTGACCGCCATCATGATGCCGAGCCAGATCGGGTCGAACCCGAATTTCAGCAGCACCGGGCCGACAATGGGCACGACGATGAAGAGGATCTCGATGGTATCGAGAAAGAAGCCCATCACGAACATCAGCGCCATGACGACGATCATCGCACCGAGCGCGCCGCCGGGAATGCCGGCGAGGAACTGGTGGACCATGTCGTCGCCGCCGAGCCCGCGGAAAACGAGCGAGAAGAGCTGCGCGGCAAGGATGATGACGAAGATCATCGAGCTCAGTCGCGCGGTGGTGCGCGTCACCGCGATCAGCGTGTCGGTGCGGTACACCCGCCAAAGGGCTACAGCCAGCCCCCAGAGGATGCCGAGGCACAGGACGGCGGCGAAGATGCTCGCGTAGTATTCGAAGTCGGTGATGTGCGTCCGCGTCACCCGCATGTCGACGAAGGTCGTCAACACGATCACGCCGATCAGGCACGCCGCGGCCGTGTAGACGGGAAGCGCCCTGCCCTCGGCGAGGCGGTGTCCGGCGAGCAGCGTGGCGCCGATCGCTCCCACGCCTGCCGCTTCGGTGGGCGTGGCGACGCCGACAAGGATCGATCCGAGCACCGAGATGATCAGCACCAGCGGCGCTACCAGCGCATGCATCAGCCGGCCCGCCATGTTGCCGGCCTGCATCGTCTCGTCGCGCGGAATGGCCGGCGAGGCGTCCGGCCTCAGGATCGCGGTGACGATCTGATAAATGATGTAAAGGCCCACGAGCGCGAGCCCGGGTATCAGTGCGCCGGCGAAGAGATCGCCCACGCCCACCGGCTCCGGCGAGAAGTTGCCGAGCAGGCGCTGCGCTTCCTGGTGCGCGTTGGAAATCTGGTCCCCCAGCACCACCAGCACGATCGACGGCGGGATGATCTGGCCGAGCGTGCCGGCCGCCGCGATCGAGCCGCAGGCGAGCCTGGGGTCGTAGCCGCGGCGCAGCATGGTGGGGAGCGAAAGCAGGCCCATGGTGATGACAGTGGCACCGACGATGCCGGTCGAGGCGGCCAGCAGCGCACCCACCACCGACACCGAGATGCCCAAGCCCCCGCGCAGGCGGCCGAACAATTGCCCCATGGTGTCGAGCAGCTCCTCGGCGACCTTGGAGCGCTCGAGCATCACGCCCATGAAGATGAACAGCGGAACGGCGATCAGCACCTCGTTCGTCATCACGCCGAAGATGCGGTGCGGGAAGACGCCGACGAAGTCCATGTCGAACACGCCCAGCAGGACACCGAGCAGGCCGAAGATCAGGGCCGTTCCGCCGAGCGTGAACGAAATCGGAAACCCGAGCAGCACGAAGCCGCACAGGGCCAGGAACATGGCGAGGTCCAGCCACTCGCGGAGCTGGGCGATCACGCGTGGGGTCCTTCCTCGCCGTCGAACCTGCCGCGCGAAGATTTTGCGCCAGCCAGAAAAAGACGCCGACTGCAATACGAGAGAGATCGACTGCAGCCCGACCAGCACGGCAAACAGCGGGATCAGCGTCTTCAGCAGGAAGACGGCGGGGATGCCCATGCGGCCTTCCGGCGAGCCTTCGAACACCGCCCAGGAAGCGATCGTGTAGGGCCAAGCGACCCAGAAGGTGACAATGCACATCGGCATCAGGAAGATGAGCGTGCCGATGATGTCGATGATGGCTTTGGCGCGGGGCGAGGCGGCGCCATAGAAGATGTCGCAGCGCACGTGCCCGTTGTGGACCAGGGTGTAGCCCGCGCACGCCATGAAGACGATGGCGTGCATGTAGACGACCGTTTCCTGCAAGATCGTCGACCCGAGGCCGAAGACGTAGCGCATCAGCACCACGACGAAGACCACGAGCACCATGCCCAGCGTAAGCCAGGACAGGGCGCGCCCGATCCCGTCATTCAGGGCGTCGACCCCGTTTGCGAAACGCTCCAGCCCGCTCATCCCCACGTCCTAAGCATCCCACTTCGTAGGCAGCGCTTGCGCTGCGCGCAATAAAATTCCCTCCGGCGCAGGTTGCGCTGCGCCGGAGGGTGTCTTGCGTGGGCGACTACGATAGCAGGGAGCGAGCATTCATATAGCCCTGCTCGCCGAGCATGCTCCAGCCCTTCGCCTTCTTGAGCGCGGCCATGTAGTTCTCGTAGACCTTCTTGGTGAAGGGGTCCTTGGCGCCGATCTCAGCGACCACGCCCTTGGTAGCCGAGCCGAAACCCTTCAGCAGGTCGTCACTGAACTTGCGCAGCTGTACGCCGTGTTGGGTGAGCAGCGCGTCGAGGGAGCCGGCGCTCTTGTAGGTGAACTCGGCGAACTCGAGCGTCGCCTCGGCCTGCACAGCGACCTGGATGACCTCCTGTTGGTCCTTCGACAGGCCTTCCCAGACCTTCTTGTTCACGAGAACCTCGCCGGTCGTGCAGGGCTCGTGGAAGCCCGGCCAGTAGTAGAACTTCGCGACCTTGTAGAAGCCGAAGGCGAGGTCGTTGAACGGCCCGACCCACTCCGTGCCGTCGATCGTGCCGGCCTGCAGTGCCGGGAAGATCTCGCCGCCCGGCAGGTTGACGACCGTCGCGCCCAGCCGGCGCAGCACTTCGCCGCCCAGGCCCGGCATGCGGAACTTGAGCCCCTTGAAGTCGTCCAGCGAGTTCACTTCCTTGCGGTACCAGCCGCCCATCTGCACGCCGGTGCTGGCGCGCATGAACGGCACGACGCCGAAGTTGTTGCATAGCTCGGCGTAGAGCTTGAGGCCGTCACCCCACAGCATCCAGGCGTAGTGCTCGTTGGCGTTGAAGCCGTAGGGAACCGCGGCGAAGAAGTTGAACGCCGGCGACTTGCCCTGCCAGTAGTAGGACACCGAGTGGCTCATCTCGGCCTTGCCCTGCGACACGGCATCGAAGCTCTGGAATGCGGGAACGAGCTCGCCGGCGGCGTACACCTTGACCTGCAGCTTGCCGCCCGACATCGCGTTGATGCGCGCAGCGAGGCGCTCCGCGCCGGTGCCGAGGCCCGGAAAGTTCTTGGGCCACGTGGTCACCATCTTGAGCTGTTTGATGCCTTGCGCGATTGCCGGCGCCGATATCGACGCGGCGGCCGCGGCGACTCCGCCGGCCGCTGCGCCTTGCAGAAACTTGCGGCGTTGCATGAGCTGATCTCCTTCCATTGTTCGCCCGATGTTGTTTTGCAGCTTTTTCCCGAGGCGGGCCTTTGCGGGACTTGAGTATGGACGCCGACGTCGGGTCTGCGCAACCCAACGTGTGCGCTGCGAGGCGCCGTTGTGGCGTTGGGACGGGCTACTTTAGTCGGCCTGCGCATCACCGGGCGAGTTGGTTTGCATCCGAAAACCGTGGCGCCGGTGGCGCCGTCCGCGCGCACCTGCTCAAGGTTTGCTCATGGTAAAAATGGCGCGTGCTGCGTGCCGTAGGAGGAAGATCATCGGCTTGGGAAAGTGTTTGCGCAGTCAGCATCTTAGGGCTCAGTGCGGATCTTATCGCAGTGCGGCGCGCGTTGAGCAGTCAACGGCCTAACCGGATGCAATCGGTGCTGCCGGAATGAGCAGGCGCGGAAAAGCATAAGACTGGCCGCAGTGGCTGGAGGCTGTCTCTCGGGCGAAAAGGCGTTGAGCGCGCGGCGTGCACGGGAGCAGCCATCGCATCACGCGGCAGCGGCAGCCGAGATCTGCGGCGTGCTTCTAGGCTTGCTTGACGCCAACAGGTTTGGCGAGGTCGGCCGGTGCTCGTGCTCTTGGTTTCGGTGGCCGGCGGCGACTGCGCTTTGGCTTTGCTTTCTCCGTCGGCGCCGCACGCTTCGCCTTGGGCTTACTGGGCGGCGTCAAGTCGGACAGGGACGTGGAGGAAGCCCAGTAGAGGGCGATGCGCTGCTTGAAGCTCTCCTCACCCTCCGCGAACAGCCTATCGCCGCGGAGTTTGGCGAGGTCCCTCAGCTCCTGCTGACGGGATCGGCACAGGTCCATCAGAGACGCCAGGTCCTCGGCGCCGACGGCGGACTTGCCCCGCTTTTCCGCAAACGCCACGAGGATGGCATAGTCGTGGTCCTCACCGAGCAGGCGGGACAGCTCCTTGGCTTCGCCGGCGCGCGCCATCAGCGCCTCGGGCCAGGCGTGGGAGAGCAGCAGCATGTGGCGCCAGTGGCGCTGCGTCGTCTTGCGCCAAGCATGGAAGGTCTCGTCGCTCGGCTTGGCGTAGGCCTTGCGCATGGCGGTGCGCGCTTTCCTGTAGGTGATCTCTAAGCCATCGATGACGTGCTCCAGCTCGAGGTCCTCGATGGCCTTGCCGGCGAAGAGCTTGCGGGCCCGCTTGAGACGCGCCAGCGCCGCGTCGCGCCCGTCGGAGGGCGCCTGCTCGCCATTGCGCACAGCGCTGGCAGCTACCAGCCGGCGCATCTTCACGACGGTGGATTTCGGCAGGGGGCCTGGATGCTCGAGCTTGGTGAGAACCTGCTGCATGACATGGCGGTCGCGTGCCCGCGACAGAAGCTTGCCGATGGCGGCGAGCTGTTTCGCCTCCCGCCGGTAGGCGGTCTCGTCGAGGCCGGGCCGCGCCAGATGGAGCAGCGCCCGCAGGCGCTTCAGGCACCGGCGCGTGTCGTGGATCGCGGCGGCCACGTCGTCGTCGCCGGCAAGCTTGGTCTCGGCGATCTCGATCTGCTCGAGCCCGACGCGCCGCACACCGTGAGAAATGGGCTCTTGAAGCATCAGGCGATAGGTCATGCAACCAACCGGTGCGCAACAAAGATGGTGATGACCGAAGGCGTCGGCGTGCTGATGCACGGCCCATTCCGGCTCGTCCGCCCCTGGCCGGTGTCACGGACGGATCATAGGCGAGGCGCAGGGCAAACGCCACGCCGGGTTGCCGAAAAATCAGGACCTGTTGCGCTCGGCCCATGCGAGCCATTGGCGCACCCGCGCCTCCGGCTCGGCATGGGTAAAGAAGTCGGTAATCACGGCGATGCTGTCGGCCCCCGCGGCGAGGACGCCGTCGGCCCTTTCGGGGGTGATCCCGCCAATGGCGACGAGCGGGAGCGGGCCTATGCGCCCCTTCCAGGGGCCTATGCGGGCGAGACCTTGCGGCGCCCATTTCATGACCTTGAGCCTGGTTTCGTAGATCGGTCCGAGCGCGACGTAATCGGGCTTTGCCGCCAGCGCGATGGCAAGCTCTTCCTCGCTGTGGGTGCTGATGCCGAGGCGCGCGCCTTGGCGATGGATCAAGGCGACGTCGGCACTGGCCAGGTCCTCCTGGCCGAGATGGATATAGTCCGCGCCCAGCTCCAGCGCCTCGCGCCAGTAGTCGTTGACGATGAGCTGGCAACGGGAGCGCGCGCAGATCTCAAGGCTCTCGGCGATCTCGCGGCGAATGCGCTCGGGGGACGCGTCCTTGAGGCGGAGCTGGATGGTGCGCACGCCGAGCGGCACCAGCCGCCCGAGCCAGGCGACATCGGGCACGATCGGATAGAAGACGTCGAGGCCGTCCGCCCTCGCCGGCATCAGGGCCGTTCCAGGTCGAAGAAGGGCGTGCCGGCGACCGGCGTCGATGGGGCGGCCATGTCGCGCACCTCCATCAGGCCCGCTTCGTAGGCAAGCCGGCCGGCCTCGATTGCCGAGGCAAAGGCGCGCGCCATGCGCACGGGATCGGCGGCCGAGGAGATCGCCGTGTTGAGGAGGACGGCGTCGTAGCCCAGCTCCATCGCCTCGGCCGCGTGCGAGGGCGCGCCGATGCCGGCATCGATGATCAGCGGCACGGCCGGGAAGTATTGCCGGAGCGATTTCAGCGCATAGCGGTTGGCGAGCCCGCGCCCGGTGCCGATCGGTGCGCCCCACGGCATCAGCACCTCGCAGCCGGCCGCCATCAGGCGCTCGGCGACGACGAGGTCCTCGGTCGTGTAGGGAAAGACCTTGAAGCCGTCCTTGGTGAGGACGGCGGCCGCCTCGACGAGGCCGAAGGGGTCGGGCTGCAGGGTGTCGTCGTTGCCGATCACCTCGAGCTTGACCCAGTCGGTGGCGAAGAGCTCGCGCGCCATCTGCGCGGTGGTGATCGCCTCCTTCGGCGTGCGGCAGCCGGCGGTGTTGGGCATCACGGTGACGCCCAGGGCCTTGATCAGCTCGAAGAAGCGCTCGCCGGTTCCGGCTCTCGCCCGCTCGCGGCGGACGGAGACCGTGACGATGGAGGCGCGCGCGGCCTTCACCGCGCTCGCCATCACCTGCGGGGAGGGATAGCGCGCCGTGCCGACGAGCAGCCGCGAGGCGACCTCGACGCCGTAGAGGTTGAGCGGCCTGGCGCCGGCGGCGCGGGGCTCGATTGCGTTCATGGCTCTCCTCAACACCACCTCGTCATACAAATAAGCAGGGTTGCGCCGGCTTGCCAACGTCCCGAGCGCAGGGCTGTCCACCGCTACGGCAAAGCCCAGCGGATGGCTTCGCCTGAGATGTCAGCCGCCCTGGCGCGGTGCGACGATCTCGATCTTGTCGTCGGCTTCGAGGAGGGTCGCCGCGCGCGCGCTCCTCGGCACGAAGTCGCCGTTGCGGGCGGTGGCGACGGCGCTCTCGGCGTGGCCGAGGCTTGCGACCAGCTCGGCCAGCGTGCGGGCCTTTGTTTCGGTCGCCTCGCCGTTGACGGCAATCGTCATACGCGTGCTCGCTTCCATCGGCTCCCAGCCGCCCTTTGCTGATCCGGCATGGACGCAGGTGGCGTCCAGGTTTCCTTGCTCTATTTGCGACGGGGCGGCCGGCAGTTCAAGAATCTCAGGACCCGGTCCCGCCCAACGGGGGATAGTTAATGAACGATGTTCATTCTTCCGCCACGATTGCGTGAGATTGTTCATGAAGCTGGCTTAGTACCTGCTGGTCGCATGGGAGGATGCCGATGTTCACGAGCCTGATGACATCGCGGCGGTTCGCGCCGCTGTTTTGGTGTCAGCTCTGCTCCGCGCTCAACGACAACTTCCTCAAGAATGCGCTCGGCATGCTCATCCTGTTCGGGCTCGGCGGCGCGGGCGCGGTGTCCGGCGGGAATGCCGGCACGCTGATCACGCTATCGGGCATCGTGTTCATCGCGCCGTTCTTCATCCTGTCGGCGCTGGGCGGCGAGCTTGCCGACCGCTTCGACAAGGCCTACGTGGCGCAGCGCATCCGGCTCGCCGAGATTCCCATCGCCGCCGTCGCTGCGCTCGGCTTCTTCCTGCACTCGGTGCCGATCCTGTTCGTGGCGCTCGCCCTCTTCGGCATGGTGGCGGCGCTGTTCGGGCCGGTGAAGTACGGCATCCTGCCCGAGAAGCTCGCCACAGCTGAGCTGCCCGCCGGCAACGCGCTGGTGGAGGGCGCGACCTTCCTCGCCATCCTCGCCGGCACGATCGCCGGCGGCATCGCCGTGGCCCAGGCCAAGAGCCCGGAGATGGTCGTGCTCCTGATCGTCGCGCTCGCCGCCACCTCCTACCTTTTCGCCCGCGCGATCCCTGCGGCCGGGCCCGCCGCGCCCGACCTCGTCATCACCCGCAATCCGTGGGTCTCGACCATGGCGCTGCTGCGCGAGCTGAGAGCCGACGCGCGGCTGTGGGGCGGGGCGCGCATCGTCTCCTGGTTCTGGGTGGTGGGCTTCGTGTCGCTGTCGCTGCTGCCGGCGCTGGTCAAGGGCGTCATCGGCGGCACGGAGGGCGTGGTGACGCTGTGCCTTGCCGTGTTCACGGTCGGCATCGCGATCGGCTCCGTGCTGGCGGCGCGTGCCAGCCATGGCCGCCCGAACCTGGCGCTGGTGCCGATGGGGGCGCTGCTGATGGGGTTGTTCTGTCTGGCGATCGCCTCCATCGCCTCCGTGATCTCGCCCGGTGCCGAGCGCATCGGGCCCGCAGCGCTCATTGGGTCGCCGGCGGGGCTCGCGCTGCTCGTGGCGCTGTGCGGCCTGGCGATTGCCGGCGGCCTCTTCATCGTGCCGGCGTTCGCCGCCGTGCAGGCCTGGGCGCCCGCCGACCGGCGCGCGCGCGTCATCGCCGCCGTCAACGTCCTCAACGCGGCCTACATGGTGGCGGGCGGCGCCGTAGTCGCTGTCCTGCAGGCGGCCGGCATCGGTCTCGCGGTCATTTTCACCGCTGTCGGCATCCTGAGCATCGCCTGCACGGTGCTCGTGGCGCACGCCTGGGGGACGGAGGTGCTGCGCGACTCCGCCCGCATGGTTTTCCAGTTTTTTTTTCGGCTCGAAGTAGAGGGCCTTGAGCACATCCCGGAGGGCGAGCGCGTCGTCATCGCCCCCAACCACGTGAGCCTGCTCGACGGGCCCATCCTGCACGCCATCCTGCCCAAGCAGGCGGCCTTCGCCGTCAACAGCCAGATCGGCGAGACCTGGTGGGTGCGGCCGTTCCTGCGCTACATGCGCGCGCACCTGCTGGAGCCGACCCGGCCGCTTGCGACGCGCACGCTCGTCAATGCGCTGAAAGCGGGCGAGATGATCGTTATCTTCCCCGAGGGGCGCATCACCATCACCGGCGGCCTGATGAAGGCCTACGACGGCGCCGCCATGGTCGCCGACAAGGCCGATGCCTGGGTGGTGCCGGTGCGCATCGAGGGCGCGGAGCGCACGGCGCTCTCCTACCTGCGGCCGACCCAGATCCGCAAGGCCATGTTCCCCAGGATCAAGGTGACCTTTCTGCCCGCGCGCAAGCTGGCCGTCGATGCCGCCCTCAAGGGCAAGGCGCGCCGCCAGGCCGCGGGGCTGGCGCTGCAGGACATCATGGTCGAGGCGGCAGTTGCCACCGCGCGCTTCGATCGCACGCTGTTTGCGGCGCTCACCGATGCGCGCGCCACCCGCGACACGGGCCGGCCGGCCGCTCAGCGATCCGCTGGGCGGCAAGCTCAGCTACCGCAAGCTCGTGCTCGGCGCGCAGGTGCTGGGCGCCAAGCTCGAGCATCTGGCCCCCGTCGGCGGCGCCGTCGGCCTGATGCTGCCCAACTCGGCCGGCGTCGCGGTCGCCTTCTTCGCCCTGCAGGGCATCGGCCGCGTGCCGGCCATGATCAACTTCACCAGCGGCGCCGCCAACATCAAGGCCGGCTGCCGCGCCGCCGGCGTCACGGCGATCCTCACCTCGCGCACCTTCGTGACCAAGGGCCGCCTGACCGGCCTCGTCGACGAGTTGGCCAAGGACCTGCGCATCGTCTACCTGGAGGACGTGCGCGATGCCGTTACCTTCCGCGACAAGGTCTCCGGCATCCTCGCCGGCGACCGTCCGCGCGTGGCGCCGCAAGCCCGACGATCCTGCCGTCATCCTCTTCACGTCGGGCTCGGAGGGCGCGCCCAAGGGCGTCGTGCTCTCGCACAAGAACGTGCTCGCCAACTGCGCCCAGTGCCTCACGCGCATCGACGCGCACGGCGAGGACACTGGTGTTCAATGCGCTGCCCGTGTTCCACTCGTTCGGGCTGACGGGCGGGCTCATCATGCCGCTGCTCGGCGGCGTGCCGGTGTTCCTCTACCCCTCGCCGCTGCACTACCGGATCGTGCCGGAGCTGGTCTACGACCACGCCGCGACCATCATGTTCGGCACGGACACGTTCCTGAGGGGCTACGCGCGCGCCGCGCACCCCTACGACTTCCGCTCGCTGCGACTGATCGTGGCGGGCGCCGAGGCCGTGAAGGACAGCACGCGGCAGGTCTTCATGGACAAGTTCGGCGTGCGGATTCTCGAAGGCTACGGCGTCACCGAGACGGCGCCCGTGCTGGCCATGAACACGCCGATCGCGAGCCGCTCAGGCACGGTGGGCCGGCTCTCGCCGCTGATGCAGGCGCGGCTCGAGCCGGTGCCCGGCATCGCCGAGGGCGGGCGCCTCTACGTGCAGGGGCCCAACGTCATGCTCGGCTACTACCGCGTCGAGAACCCCGGCGTGCTGGAGGCGCCGGCCGACGGCTGGCACGACACGGGCGATATCGTCGCCATCGACGCGCAGGGCTTCATCACCATCAAGGGCCGCGCCAAGCGCTTCGCCAAGATCGGCGGCGAGATGGTGTCGCTGTCGGCGGCCGAGGCGCTGGTGGCGGAGGCCTGTCCCGGCGTCGCGGCGGTGGTGGTGGCGTTGCCGGACCCGCGCAAGGGCGAGCGGCTGGTGTTGGTCACGACCGACGCAGGGCTAAAGCGCGATCAGCTCGTGCGCCACGCCAGAGCCAAGGGCGCGGCCGAGCTGATGGTGCCGGCGGAGATTCTCATCGTCGAGAGCCTGCCGCTGCTGGGCAGCGGCAAGCCCGACTACGTGGCGGCAACCGCGCTCGCCAAGGCGCGCACGGCGCCCGCCGCGCAGGCAACCGCCGCGGCTTGAGGATTGCTCTTTCTTTCCGTTGCGTTGCGGCTCCATGCTCCAGGACATGCAGGCGGATCGACGCAGGGGATCGAGCTCCTCAAGGTCCAAATCCCGATGCCGCAGCATTGCATCTCCGTCACGCGGCCGCATTCATCTTCTCGGCGCCGTAGTACTTTGCAAGGAACTCGCAGCGCAACTGGACGGCTTCACGCAGGCGCGTGACTACCGGCGCGCGCAACCCTTCGGTCCTGGTCTGCTTTTCGGTAACTTCTGCGGCCTCCGGCAATCTGGCGATCAAGTCGCGCAGATGCTCGAGCAGGCGATCCTTGGAGAACCGGACGGACGTTGCCTGTCGCTCCCAATGACGGGGCAAGATGTCACTTATGACGCGCTTGCCACCTATGGTCATTGCCAAGGTCGACTTGGCACCCTTCTTCTTGGTGTAGGGCAGATCGCTGATGACATCGTAGAGCGGGGCAAGTCTGAATGCGCCACCAGGCGCATACACAATCGAATAGTTCCGGGCATGCGCATCCGTACCCGCGATCACGTAGTTCAGAGCTTGCGCCCTCATAAATCGATCCCGGTCCACTCGTGGATTCTCAGAGAACTGAAGTAAGCCCATGATATCGTAGATGCCTGGCCCCCCTTCCTGTTGATATTTGTTGCGCACTGCGAGGGCTTGGCACATGTCCTCTTGGTGCACACGGCGGACTACACCGCGGGCCCGGAAGCGGTCGAACCGTTCCACGATGACCACTGGAATGCCGCCGATGATTTGAACTTCGCTGAGGGCAGCCGCCATGCGACAGCGGCGCGCAAGGTTCAGGCAGAAGTGTTCATTGGCGGCGATGCCTTCGACGCGCCCGGTCTCAGGCTTGAGGATGTGTGTGGTTGGCGTGCGCCCCTGAGGTACGCCCCATCGGTTGCCAACTCGATAAAGCGCGGTTTTTTCTTGGGAGCCGGCGAGACTGAATTGACCGGTATCGCCCTCGAGGCGGCCGGCGCCCGCGTCGTTCTTCAGGGCCAGAATCCTTTGTTCCAGCTCCCCCTTCTTCAGCCACTTCACACGCTGACGTTGCTCGAGGTCCAGGTCGGGTGGGACAATCTGGACGGCTCCGGGGCAATCCTCTCCTGTCGCTGCCAACAAAGCGAAGGGACTGTGCGCAGACACTTTGAACCTGGTGCCCCATCGGCGAAGCGTGTTCTCATTGTCGGGCAGAAGGCCCCACATGAAGTCCGTGACAACGCGGGTTCCATGCACCTGCTGCTGGATCGGCATGGAGTAGGAGAGGGGGATGGCCCTCGGATTTCGCTGCCAGGAGGGGAGATACTCGAACCTGTGTCTTCCCCCAGGGCGCCTCGTGATCACCCCAGCGTGATTATCCGCCAGCAGAACGTCTAGTGTGTTGCCGTTCATCGGCGTAGGCCGGTGTCGGCTATCGCATTGAGATCAAATTCCGCCTCGTGCTTCTTGCGGGACTTGGCGGCTCGCTTCGTTGACGGCGTGCCGATAGCCAGCTCCAGGTCCAGCGTGCGCAGAATTTGCAGGATCAAACCCACCCGGACCCCCGGCGCGCCTCTCTCGACCGCAGAGATTTTCGGCTGGTGCACACCTACTTCTTTGGCTAGCTCGGTCTGCGAGAAGCCACGCTTCTTGCGCTCCTGCTTGATCGCAGCACCCAGATCTCTAGCTGTACGGACATGCATGTGGCGAATCTCCTCGAGAGGCCATATACTATAAACGGTATAGATGTCAATATATCCCGGGAAGTATAATTGCGCTTATACCGCAGGCTATATATATCTCCAGCGGTATAATTCAGTATAGAGTGCTGCCGATATCCTCTCCACTCGCCACGCGGATGCTCCAGCGCAAGCCCGGCGCCAATGCACGTCCGAGGTTGGGAGAGCTTCGGTCAATCCATGACGGGCTGCACGCAGCCCGATGCGAGCTGATGCGGAAATTAACGATAAGTCGAGGTGATAATCCGTTTAAGGGGGCGCTAACGCTTCTCTTCGTAGGCTTCTCACTTGGGGTTAGGGCGTAGAGCCTGGCGCCATGGATCTGGATACGTATCATCGCGAACGGAGCGAAGCCGTTCGCCGCAAGAACCGTAGAGAGCTTGGGTTTGATCCTGACGAACAGGCTGATCGCCTAAGGGGTCGGTTCGAGGGGGCATCCCGACAGCTCGATCGCGCTTTGAGGCTGCGCCGCTGGCGTGCCAGGTCCTTGCGTTGGGCGGGAGGTCTATGGATACCTGTCGGCATCCTCGGCGGCGCTTGTCTGGCTATTGCAACCACATCTCCGTGGCCCATGGGGGTGACCGTCCGTCACCTGATGGCGGCCCCCAACTGCGACGCAGCAAGGGCCGTCGGTCTCGCACCCGCCTTCCGTGGAACACCCGGTTATTGGACACGTCACGATGCGGATGGGGACGGAATTGCTTGTGAACCGTGGCCCAGGACAACGAGCACGCGAAGTAGTCGAACTCCACTACAACGGTGAGGACGGCACAAAGTAGCGTTCCGGCGGAAGCTGCACAGATGCCGTCCCCAATCCCCTCCCCGCAGGGGGGAGGGGAGGTGGCGCGCTGCTTGGGCATTGTCCTCCAACCGCAAGCCGCGCACCAAAAGCAAGATCAGTTGGCGGCAAGCCGCGCGTTCTGCGGGAACATGGCGCGCTTGGCCTCGTCGTCCATCTCGGTCTTGAACTTGTGCTTGTCCTTCAGGGCAGCCGCACGCACGGCAGCCGGCCGCGCGCCGATCTCGTCGACCAGCCGCTTCAGGTTGGGAAAGTTCTTCCAGAACTCCTCGCCCAGCACGGTGGGGATCAGGCGCGCCCAGCCCCATACGTCCATGTCGACGATGGTGTAGGTGTTGGCCACCATGTAGCGCTTGGAGGCGAGGCGCTTGTCGAGGATGCCGAAGTGGCGCTCGGCCTCGAAGGTGTAGCGGTTGATGGCGTAGGGAAGCTTCTCGGGCGCGTAATGGCGGAAGTGCACGCTCTGGCCCGAGTAGGGGCCGATGCCGGTGGCGACGAACATCAGCCATGAGAGCAGCTCGCCGCGGTTGGCGGGCGTGTTGGGGGGAAGGAACTTGCCGGTCTTCTCGGCGAGGTAGAGCAGGATGGCGTTGCTGTCGAACACGGTGGCGTCGCCGTCGACGATGGCGGGCACCTTGGCGTTGGGATTGATGGCGAGGAACTCGGGCTTGTGCTGGTCGCCCTTGCGCGTATCGACCGGGATCGCCTCGTAAGGCAGGCCGGCTTCCTCGAGGAACAAGGCGACCTTGGTCGGGTTGGGCGCACCGCTATAGTAGAACTTCAACATCCTGCGAACTCCTGGTTGATCGAGCAAGGGCAGCCGAGTGGCACGGCTCTGCCGTGTGCGCCCGACCTGTTACGCGATGGCTGCTCGCACGGCAATTAAACAGTGCGTGTTGGCTCGGCGCCAGGGGACGCGGCGCCTGGCGTGAGCGTCTCATGGCGCAGGCTGCGTACGACCCAGAAGCTCGCCAGGCCGATGCAGGCCCCGCAGGCGGCGACGGCAAAGGACGCGATATAGCTGCCGGTGAGCTCATAGAGCAGGCCCGAGAACCAGGAGCCGAACCCCGCTCCCAGCCCTTGCGCGATTGATAGCGTGCCATAGATCGCGCCCATGCCGCCGGGAAAGAGGATGGCGATCATGGCGACGAAGATCGGTCCGCGAGCGCCCTGCATCAGGCCGAAGAAGAAGACGAAGGCGTAGACGAGGAGAAGCGTCGGCCAGGCCGAGAGGAGGAAGAGAGCGGCGATGCCGATGAACGTGGAAAAATAGGAAAGCGTGGCGGCCTGGCGGCGGCCGATGCGGTCCGACAGCCAGGCAATGCTGATCACGCCCACGACCGACAGCATGCCCGACAGCCCGAATGCGCTTGCCGCGAACAGCGGATCGAAGCCCAGCTCGACGAGATACGCCACCGAGTGCGGCATGATGCTGAAGGCGGCGACCGCGGTCGAAAGGTAGGCAACGAACAGTCCCCAGAACGCGCTGGTGCGCAGCGCCGTGGAGATGCGCCAGGCGCCACGGGGGTTGGCGGCCGTTGCCGCGCGCAGGGATCGCCATTGCGCGGAGCCGGCCGTCATCCGCTCCAGCGGCAGCAGCATCACCAGCGGCATGATCAGGAGGACGGCGGCTCCGAGCAGCTGGTGCGTCAGCCGCCAGCCATAGATTTGGAGCAGGACCTGGGTCACCGGCGGCAGGATCAGCATGCCGCCGCCGATCGCCGCCTGGGGCGCCGACATGACGGAGCCGAGCCGCGTCGAGAACCAGCGGGTCAGAAGAGACGAGGCCACGATCATGCCGAGCGAAGCGGCGCCGATCCCGCCGAGAAGGCCGACGGTCAGCATGTAATGCCACAGCTGCGTGGAGAAACCGGCGAGCAGGTAGCCGACCCCGAGGCTCAAGAGCCCGAAGCCGTAGGCGACGCGCGCGCCGAGGCGGTCGACGAGATGGCCGACGAACGGACCGGCAAGGCCGTAGGTGAGCATGTAGACGGAATAGGTGAGCGTGATGTCGGCGCGGGAGACGCCCAGCCCCTTCTGCACCGGCAGCAGGAACACCGCGAACGTCTCCGGCACGCCGCGCGCCACGAGGTTCATCGAGAACGTCAAAACGAGAAGCTGGAGGAGAAACGAGCGCTCGGTGCGATCCTCGGCCTGCGTCACCTGTGCGTCCAACCCCCCTGGCTCAGATGCGCCTGAACTTGGCCATCGCCTCGCGCAGCGTGAGGCTCTTGGCCAACTCGGCGGCGGCAAGCTCGTCGTCGCGGGAATAGCCCTGCGCCAGCTTGGCGACTCTCGCGGCTTGCTCGGCGGGAATGCACACCACGCCCGAGCCGTCGGCGACGATGACGTCGCCGGGCCTGATGCGGACGCCGCCGCAGCTCACCGGCTCGTTGATGGCCGTGACCGCGAGCCGCGTGCGGCCCGTGAGCGGCGTCATGTGGCGGGCGAACACGGGGAAGGCATGCTCCGCCATCTCCTCGCGGTCGCGCACCCCGCCGTCGACGACGAGGCCGCCGAGCCCGCTGGTCTTGGCGGCGAGCGTGGCGAGGCCGCCGAAGGTGGAGACGCAATGGCCGCCATTGTCGATGACCAGAATGTCGCCGGGCCGCGCCGCCTCGATCATGTGGCCCACCTTGAAGTCCTCCGAGGCGAAGTCGCCGCGCCGTCCGGTGACCTCGCGTGCGGTGGCCGCGCGGCCCGCGCAGCGCGTGCCGGGGACCATCTGGGCGAGGCCCTCGAGCACGCCCTCGAAGCCGACATCGTCGAGCGCATTGGCAATGGTCGGGGTTGCCAGCGTGGCGAAGACGGCGAGAACCTCGTCGGACACGGTCATCTTGGCACTCCCGCGGGGCGGCCATGGCGCCTTTGCGCCTCTCGGCGCGAAGTCGTATCGTCTCGCCGTGCAATGCACAACGGGCGAGCGAGCATGCGTGCCACCCATCTGGCGATCGTCGCCGGAACAGCGCTGATAGGGGCCACGGCGTCGGCTGCCGCGGCGGCGACCTGCGCCGACCGGCCGGTGTCGGCGCGCGGCGAGGCTTCGCGCCTGGAGGTGCTGGCCAAGGCCAAGGCGCGCGGCGACTGGCGCGCCAAGGTGCGCGCCCTGCCTAACCTCGGTGCGGCCTTCGCGGACTGGTACAAGGCCGAGGGCGCGGACTACACCTGCAGCGCGGGGGAGGACGGCTATGTCTGCACCGCCTTCGCGCTGCCCTGCCGGGACTAGAGCAGGATCGCTTCGGATTGAATCATCTTGCCTAGATCGCGACGTTTCGGCCGAAGCGTGAATCCTGCTCTATTCTATGTGTTGAGAGCAAGATTCACGTTCCAAGATCGAAGCCAAGCGCTTCGATCAGAAGCGATCTTGCTCCAGTGTTCAACCATCGCGGCACAATCCGGTTGGCAAGGCCTTGAGCGTGGCAGAGCCTCGTTGCGCCAGTCCCTCTCGGTCTTGCCTGGAATAGGCGGCTCAGCCCAACGTCTACGGCGCATGACGGGCGCAAGCAGCCTCGAGGGCACCCGGCAGGGCCAATGCGTCGCAGTTGCGCCTGCGTCCTGCGACACCGGGACGCCTGGCGCGTTGAACCCGATCTTCGCCATGGCGAGGACATGCGGTGAGGGAATTCGGCAGGCGCCATGACGGACATATCGAGCTCCGGCCTCGCACATGACGTCTCGCACGTCCGCCTCCCGATCCGCTCGGACATCGGGTTGCTGCGGACCTTGGCCGTTGCCGCCGGATTGCTCAGCTCGCTGCTGTTCATCCTGGTCGGGCTGCGGTTCGACCTGGAGATGTTCGGCGACGGCGCGATCTTTTCCTATGCCGTGGCCGTCCAGGACGGATGGCTGTTCCATTGGCACAATATCTCCGCCCGGCTGTTCGTTCATCTCCTCGCCCACGTGCCGGCCGAGACCTACGTTGGACTGACGGGCGATGCCCGTGGCGGGATATTTCTCTACGGGCTGCTGTTCTTCGGCGCCCCGCTGCTCGGGCTTTGGCTGACGTTCGCGGCCGACCGTTCCAAAGATCGCATCATCTTCGGCTACGCATGCTTCTCGACGGCGTTCCTTTGTCCGCTGGTGTTCGGCGCGCCGACCGAGATGTGGATGGCGCACGCGCTGTTCTGGCCGACGCTGGCGGCGTGTCACTATGCCCGCGGTCGCCTTGCGTGGCCGGCGATCTTCGCGTTGCTGCTGGCGCTCGCGTTCACGCACGAAGGCGCGCTCATCTTTGCCATCGCCATCCTGGCGACCCTCGCGCTGCGCGGGGTGGGCGATCCAGTCTTTCTGAGAGCGCTGGGCGCCTTCGGCTTGGTGTTGGCGATATGGGGCCTCGACAAGGTGGCCCTGCCGCCCGACGACTACTTCGCCAGCATCCTCCTCGTCGCGGCCCTGAATTTCATCGACGTATCCACCCTCGCCGCCGACCCGTTCCCGGTCCTGGTCGGGGCGGTGGCGTGCTACGGCATCGCTTTCATCGTCCTGCGCCGCATAGCGCCTGCGCGCGCCCAGATCCATGCGGGGCTGATCGCGGTGGCGGCGGTCACGATCTACTGGCTGGTGTCGGGCCGGCCCGTGAACGGCGACAACCGCTACTATCTGCGCACCGCGCTGCTGATCTTCACGCCCCTCTTCGGCGCCATGGCAGCCGCCTATGCGCTCCGCGCCGATGGCCGCCTGAGGCTTCGGGTGCCCTACCTAGGGTCGGTCCTCGAGGCGCTCTCGAGCGGCGTCGCCGTTCGCGCCGCGTGCGGGGCGCTGCTCATGGCGACGCTGGTGCATGCGGTGGAGACCGGGCGGTTTGTCGTAGCCTGGAAGCGCTACGAAGACGCGGTGCGCGCGCTGGCTGTCGGTACGGCATCCGATCCCGGGCTGGGCGACCCGCGCTTCGTGTCGTCGGCTCGCGTTCGCGAGCCGCTCAAGGTGGTCGAATGGCCCTCGACGGTGCAGTTCCTCTCGATCCTGGTCGCGCCGGGGTTCAGGCCGGCGCGCCTCGTGGTGGACCCCGATGCGGGCTACCTCTGGCTTTCCTGCAAGACGGCCTCGGCGAGCCGCGATGCCAGCCGCGCAATTCCCGCCGCAAGCCGGGAACTGGTGCGCGTGCACGCGTGCCTGTACCGCCGGTAGCATCGAGCTGCACCATCGAGGGCGCGCCAAGACTTCGAACTGCAGGAAGTCTCCAGGTCACGCCCCGTCTAGGAGCCCGTCCAGTTAGGGTCTGGTGGTGCTGGTTTGTGGACGATAGCTGGCTCAGGCTGCCCTGGCGAGCTTGAGGAGGTTGTGGGCGGTGCAGATGATCGCCCACTCGGCGCGCACCTTGGCAGCGCCGCGCAACAGGAACTGGCGGAAGCCCCTTGCCTGTTTGATTTGCCCGAACACCGGTTCCACGATCTGTTTCCTGAAGCGGTAGCGGCTGCGCCAGCCGGCCCGCTTCAGTTTTCGCCGCATGGCCTGGGTGAGCTCGCCGCCGAGCCTGCGCTTGGCGTCGGCGGGGCGCTTGGCCCGTCCGGTTGCGATATAAGCCCTGATGCCGCGCGCCTCGAGCGCGGCGAGGTTGGCCTCGCTGCAGTAGCCGGCATCGGCCGAGGCCTCCGCAGGCTTATGGCCGAGGTTCGTCTCGATGCCGTCGACGAGCGCGACCAGCTGATCCTGATCGCTCGTGCTCGGCGTCAGCCCGTGCGCCACGATGACCTGCGCCTCGCCGTCCACCGCAGCCTGCGCGTTGTACCCTTGGATGTAGCCGTCCTTGGTCTTCAGGATGCGGCTCTCGGGATCGGTGAAGTTGCGCTGGGCTTTCGCATCGGGCTTGCCGCTCGGCGGTCTCGGCGTCTTGCCGTTCTTTTTCCGGCCCTCCGCCTTGCGCTTTGCCTCCGCCTCGGCACGCCGCCGCGCCTCGGCCTCGGCAGCCGCCTTGGCTTCTGCCTCCAGCGCCGCCTTGGCCTCGCGGATCTTGGCCAGACGCTTCTCCTTGTCGGCCACCCAATCGGGCAGTTCGTCGCCACGCTTGTCCTTCCCGAACGCGCGATCCTCCTCGGCATCGGCAGCCTCCGCCGCCGCCAGCCAGCGATCGACTTCGGCCTTCAGCTCAGCTTCCCGCTTCTTCATGCGATGGTAGCTCATCGCCTTGTGTTTCGACGCATTCGCCTTGATCTTGGTGCCGTCGAGCGCCACGTGCCCGAGCTTCACCAGCCCCGCCGTCTCGGCCAGCCGCAGCACCTGCACGAACAGCCCCGCCAGCGCCTCCAGGTGCCGCTTGCGGAACTCCGAGATGGTGCGGAAGTCAGGCGGATCGAGCGCCACGATCATCATGAAGTCGGCCCGCTCCCGACAAGCTTTGGCGATCCGGCGCGAGGAGTAGAGACCGACCGCGTAGGCGTACAGCAGCAGCGCCACCATCATCCGCGCATCGAACGGCGGTTGGCCCAGAGCGCTGACGTAGCGCGACGTGATCCCGCCCAGATTCAGGCTCTCGCGCACCAGCGCAACCACGAAGCGGGCCAGGTGATCCCTCGGCCACGAAGTCGCCGATCGACGCCGGCAAGAGCTGCGTCTGATCGATCTTCCAGGGACGAAAGTGCTTGCTCATGCCCTGGACAGAATCCGACTTCGCGCCCGAATATCCAGCCACTACTCGGACAGGCTCCTAGCAGGCGTCGATGTCGATCGGTTGCGGCCGTAGACATTGTCAAGCTTGACACGCACCCTTCATGCCAAGCTATTTTCACCGCGGCCCGTCTGGTGATCGAGGGAAGTGTGATGGCTAGGCGTCTGACCTTGTGTCTTGTTTCGATCTTTCTCTTGTCGACGGCGACCCAGGCGGCACAACGGGTAGCCCTCGTTGTCGGCAACTCGGCCTACCAGCACGCCACGGAGCTCGGTAATCCCGGCAACGATGCCAATGATGTGGCAGCGGTGCTCAAGCAGTACGGCTTTGAGGTCGTGTTGGGACTGGATCTCGACAAGGCGGGATTTGAGGCAAAGATTCGCCAGTTCGTTCAAGCCCTCAAGGGGGCCGATGCGGGCGTCTTCTTCTATGCCGGGCACGGTCTGCAGGTCGCCGGACAGAACTATCTCGTTCCGGTGGATGCCAAGCTGGAGGACGCTGAAGGAATTGAATTCGAGCTGATCCGGCTCGATGTCGTCCAGCGGATCATGGAGCGCGAGACGCGTGCGAGCGTCCTGTTCCTTGATGCCTGCCGGAACAATCCCTTTGCCCGATCCCTTGCTCGCGCCTTTGGGACACGGTCCGGCGATATCGGCCGCGGACTGGCACCAGTGGAGTCCGGCATTGGGACGCTCATCAGCTTTTCGACGCAGCCGGGCAACGTGGCGCTTGACGGCAGGGGCCGCAATTCTCCCTTTGCAGGAGCCCTGGTCAACGAACTCTCCCATTCACATGAAGATCTGAATGCAATTCTCATCGGCGTACGCAACGATGTCATGCGCGAGACCAGCAACAGGCAGGTACCCTGGGAACATTCCGCCTTACGTGCCCGCTTCTTTGTCGCCCTGCCAAACGTAGACGTTTCGCTGCTTCAAGGCCGGGCCGGGGACAAGAATGGCGTGGACGAGGCCTGGTTGCAGCTCAAGAACAGCGATGACGCCGGCAGGATCATCGGCTTCCGCGCCAAATATGGCGAGAAGAACCCGCTGCAGGACCAACTGGCACGGCGGCGGCTCGAGGTTCTCGCCTCGACCAGTTCCGGAGCTGCTGGCGCGGTAACGCGAAAGGCGATGACAGCCGAGCTCGCAACGGGTCTCATCCGTGACGTCTTCAAGCGCGTGCGCAGCAACTACCCGGAACCGGCGAACGAGGCGGCACTCGTCGCGCGGGCCCTGGGGAAGCTCATCGACACCTTCCCTGGCGCGCTCAACAAGGCAACATTGGACGGCCGCTTGGCGCGCCTAACACCCGATGAGGTCGAAGGGGCCAGCGACGTGCTTGCAGACATATTTGCGCGCGTGCAGGAGGTCTATGGGCGTTGGATCGACTCCTACACCCTAATGGAGGGCGTTCTAAACCCGGTCCTGCGCGGCCTCGACCGCCATACGGCTTACTTTGCGCCGGGACGCTTTCGAGCGCTTCAGACGGCGACGCGAGGCGAGTTCGGCGGCATCGGGCTGGAGGTCAGGCTTGAAAATGGCCGCCTGAAGATCGTCACGCCCTTCGACGATGCGCCAGCAGCCAAGGCGGATATCAAGCCAAGCGACATCATCCTAGAGATCGATGGCAAGAGCGTGCAGGGGCTGAGCCTCCAACAAGCGGTCGCACGCATTCGGGGTCCGGTGAAAACGTCTGTCGCGCTCACTCTCGAACGCGCAGGCAGGCCGGACGCCTTCGTCGTCAATGTCGTTCGCGACAGGATCAAGACGAGACCCGTGAAGGGTCGGCTAGAGGGCGATGTCGCCTACATCAAAATCTCCAGGTTCGACGAGCAGACGCGCAAATCCGTGATCTCAAATATCGACAATCTTAAGAAGGCGGCCGGAGATCGTTTGAAGGGATATGTGCTCGATCTGCGTAATAACTCGGGCGGGCTTCTGGATTCCGTCGCCGCGGTTGCAGACGACTTCCTTGACGCGGGTCAAATCTTTTCGACAAAAGGCCGAACAGCGCAGACTACGACTACAAGGAAAGCGAAGCCCGGCGACATCGCACAAGGCAAGCCCATAGTGGTGATTGCCAACGGCGGAAGCGGCTCCGGGACGGAAATTGTCATTGCCGCCTTGCAGGAAAACAAGCGCGCCACGGTCGTTGGTGCACGGACATTTGGCGTGGGGGCCATTCAAACGATCTTTCCTATGGGCGATCGAGGCGGGTTCCGGCTGACAACAGCGCACTTCCTGACGCCCAATGGACGTGAGCTTGAGACCGTCGGCGTCGCCCCGGACGTTGTCGTCGAGCAAGCCGCAGCTGGCGGCAGCGACAAACAGCTCGAGGCCAGCTTGGCGCGACTGAGGCAATGAGCGAGCGCCGTGTTTTGGTATGCGCCAGTCCCGGGCTGGCTGCCGGGCACACCTTCTGCCTCTGGCCCACGACGATTGGCGGCTAGCCTTGGTCGGCTTCGGCCGCCCGCTCGAGGGCGGGGATGTCGCGCACGGTGATGGTGCGGCCGCGCGTCTCGATCACGCCAGCGGCGCGCAGCTGCTGGAGCTGGCGGCTCACGGTCTCGATGCGCAAGCCCAGATAGTCCGCCATCTCGCTTCGCGACAGCGGCAGGGTGATCTGGGCGCTCGACTGCTGGGCGCACGATGCGCACTCCGGCGCCGACAAGCGCCGCAGGAGCAACAGGAGTAACGCGGCGACCCTCTCCTGCGCGCTCTTGCGGCCCAGCAGCAGCATCCAGTCGCGGCCGGCATCGACATCATCGAGGGTGCGCTCCAGAAAGAGCTGCCTCAGGTCTTCCTCCTCGCGCATCAGGCGTTCGAAGGCGGGCCGGCCAAAGCAGCACAGCTCCACCGCCGTCGCCGTCTCGGCGGTGTAGCGACCGTCGGGCTTGAAGGGTCGGCCGAGCAGGTCGGAGGGAAACAGCAAGGCCACGATCTGGTGCCGGCCGTCGGGCAGCGATTTGATCAGCTTGATCACGCCCGACACGACGATGGCGAAGCGGTCCTCGGCAGGGTCCTGCCCGGCAATCATCTGGCCCGGCGGGAAGCGCCGGCGGTGGGCTCCGCGATTGAGATCCAGCAGCCGCTGCGGCGACAGGGTGCGGCACAGCGCGCTGTTTCTAACGGCGCAGTCGAGACAGGGGCTTCGTCGGCTCATGGCAGGTCGAGATCAGTGCAATTGGCCGCAGCCGGATTTGATCTGGATCAAGCGGGCGACTCCCTTCCCCCCAGACTGCCCCTTTGATGGGAGAAATACCATGGGCGACTTCTGCTTCGACCGCCCAATGCTGAAGCGGGTCTTCCGCCAGGTCGCGCTCATGGACGCAATGATGCAGCGCGTCGGGGTCGATGCGGCAGCGGCGGCCCGGGATAGCGAGGGTACGGCCTGGTACGAGGCCCGCACCCGGTGCATCGGCTGCTGCAGCGAGAAGCAATGCCGGGACTGGCTCGCACAGCCGCCCACAGCCTCGCCCGCCGAGCCCCCGGAGTTCTGCCACAACGCCGATTTCCTCAAGCGCTGCCGAAAGCGAACCGGCAGGGGATCGCAGCATCGCAACCTCGTGTCCACGGAGAGCGCGCCATGACCCAGGTCTCGACCGATCAATCCTTCGCCGGCCTGCGGGGTCGGTGGCGGCGGTTCGTGCGCAACCTCAGGTCGAGGGCCGAGCTTGCGGCACTGCCGCAAGGCGATGTCGGCGCCATCGCGCGGGATATCGGCATGAGCGAGCCGGGGCTGCGCGCGCTTCGCTCGGTCAACCCGCGCGATACCGACCTGATGCCCGAGCGCATGCGCCAGCTGGGTCTCGATCCGAAGTTTGTCGCCCAGACGGAGGCGGCCACCTATCGCGACATGGCAAACGTGTGCGCGGGCTGCGGGTCCTGGCGACGCTGCGCCCGCGACCTCGACAGGGGTGATGTCGAGGCCGGGATGAACACCTATTGCTCCAACACGCTGACGATGGACGCCTTCATCGCCGATCGCCGCGGTTAGCGACGCGCCGCCACGACCCCGGCTGCCCGTCACCCTCCTCTCGACCTGGCAGCGACGGCGAACGGTCTCAGGGCCGCTGCATGGCGCTCATGCTCGTCTCCTCGACGTCGACGCCCTTGGACTCCTCCGGCGAGAAGTCGATGTGGATGTGGTTGCCGTCGGGGTCCCAGAGATTGACCTGAACCGCGCCCGAGCGCGGCACCTTGCGCGCATCGTAGCGTACGCCCTCGCGCTGCAGGCGGCTCATGAAACCCTCGAGCCCCGTGGCGGTGAAGGCGAAATGCTCGAGCTGCAGGCCGGCGGTTTTCGGCTGCTCGTCGAGGCCGACGAGGTGCACGGTCGCCTGATCGCCGCAGTAGAGCCAGGCGCCAGGGAAAGCGAAGGGCGGCCGGTTGCCCGACGGCATGCCGAGCACGCGGCCGTACCATTCGACCAGGCGTTCGACGTTGGCGGTATGGATGTTGACGTGATCGAGCTTGTTGACCTGCATCGCGCGTCTCCTCCGGCAAAACCTTTTGGCGGAGGCTAGCGGATCAGGCAGCGCGCGCAAAGCCGCCCGCCACTGTCGGCGTCACGTGGAGCGGGAGGGTTCCGGCTCGGCAGCGACCGCCTCGGCATCCGGGGACGCCGGATCGAAGCCGTGCATGTAGAGGGCCCACTGCAGACCGATGAGGGCGCCCTTCACGCGCGACAGCAGGACGAGCGTCAGGATCAGCGTCAGCGGCAGCCAGAGCGCGGCGTGCACCCAGCTGGGCGGCGAGAACGACCGCTCCAGGGCCAGCACGCCGCCGATGACGACGTGGCCGACGACCAGCATTGTGAAGTAGGGCGGCGCGTCGTCGGCGCGATGGTGGTGGAGCGCCTCCCCGCAGTTCGGGCAGGCGTCCCAGACCTTCAGATAGCGCCTGAACATCGGGCCGCGGCCGCAGCTCGGGCAGCGCAGGCCAAAGCCGCGCCGCAACGCGCGCCAGACATCGCGCGGCACCCGGCCAGAGGTTTCGACTTGGAGCATCGTTGAGCAAATGGGGTGCGTCACCTCGATCCACGCTGCGACAAATCTGCGATCACCGCAACGGATTCCCCGGTTACCGCGCGTTGCCGTATGAGCACGGGGAAACATAAACACTTGGTAACAACACATAAATCGGCTCAGCCAGCCACATTGTCGGCTCACCCTCGCCCTACTCGCCTGTTTGCATGCTTGCAGTCGAGGCGCGTAGCGGAGCCGAGCTCAGAGACGGGCTCAGGGACGGGCAACGAGCGGACGGACGGGACGAGATGCTGAGGGACACCGGGGATACTGAACACACTGGACACAACTGGATGAGGCGCGCGCTTGCCGACTTCGCCTTGGCGCTGGCCCTGTTCTGGGCGGTCGCGTTCTTCGTAAACGGCGACCACAACCGGGCCCACGCCGTGACCGCGCCGCGAATCGGCAAGGAGACCATTCTCAACGCCGCGATGGCCAAGTCGGCGAGTTGGCCGGCGGGCTCGCCAGCCGGCATGGCCGCCCGCAGCCGGGCGGCCGAGTTCGATCACCACCAGGCGCTCAACATCCTGAGCGTCGCGTTTGCGGCGATCGTCGCCCTTAATCTCGCCTTTTGGCGTCACCTGCGTCGCGTCTATGCCTCCCCGCGGCGCAGTGTGTGGAGGAGGGGAAAGTAGCCTATGGCGGGTAACCCCGACCCCCCTCCTCCACACTTCCACCATTTTCGCCTATATTGAGTGAGGCGTTGACTCGGCGGGAGGAAGCTCATGCTGCACAAAGCTTTCCGAAAGGCCCACGCGATCGTCCTGGCCGGTGCGGCCGTTGCCGTGATCGCGGGAGCCGGCGCCCTGCACAGCGATCGCCTGTTGAGCCGCGGCTTCGGCAAGGCGTTCCAGAACGCCGCGCCCACGCTGTCGTTCGATGCGATCGAGCGCAAGGGGCAGACGCAGGGCCTCGCCAGCGGCGATGAAGGCTACTGGCTGACCCGGGCCGAGGTGGAAAGCTCCTCGCCCTTCGCCAAGCCGCTCGCGGTCGGCGACCACATCACCATCTCCGGGCGCGAGGGGAACGAGCGGCGGCTGGAGGTGATGGACCTCAAGTCGATCGGCGAGCAGCTGCGCCTGATGCTCGTCACCTGCCGCGTGACCGATGCCGGCGGCAAGGGCGCGACGGTGCGCTTCATCATCGAGGCAGGGCCGCGCCTGCCGCTGCAGCCGCCCGCCAAGGCTCTCTAGGCTCGTGACGGCGCGTGCCCCGCGTGAAAGCGGCGGCTCGAAAGCGGGGTGAGATCGTGAGCGGCAGGACGCACACCTACACCTGCGCGCTGAGCTGGACCGGCAACACCGGCCGCGGCACGGCGGACTACAAGGCCTACGCGCGCGACCACGTGTTCACCGCACCCGGCAAGCCCGACCTGCCCGGCTCGGCCGACCCGGCCTTCCGCGGCGACAAGGCCCGCTACAATCCCGAGGAGCTGTTGGTGGCGTCTCTCTCGAGCTGCCACATGCTCTGGTACCTGCACCTGTGCGCGGACGCGGGCGTCGTGGTCGTCGCCTACACGGACGAGCCGGTGGGGACGATGGTGGAGGACCGCGAGCGCGGGGGATACTTCACGCGCGTCACGCTGCATCCCAAGGTGACGATCGCCAAGGGCAGCGACGCGGAGAAGGCGCGCGCGCTGCACGAGGCCGCGCACGCCAAGTGCTACATCGCCAACTCGGTCAACTTCCCCGTGGAGTGCGTGCCCGAGATCGTGGCCGGCGACTAGGAGCCTGTCCGAGTAGTGGCTGGATATTCGGGCGCGAGTTCGGATTCTGTCCAGGGCATGAGCAAGCACTTTCGTCCCTGGAAGATCGATCAGACGCAGCTCTTGCCGGCGTCGATCGGCGACTTCGTGGCCGAGGATCACCTGGCCCGCTTCGTGGTTGCGCTGGTGCGCGAGAGCCTGAATCTGGGCGGGATCACGTCGCGCTACGTCAGCGCTCTGGGCCAACCGCCGTTCGATGCGCGGATGATGGTGGCGCTGCTGCTGTACGCCTACGCGGTCGGCCTCTACTCCTCGCGCCGGATCGCCAAAGCTTGTCGGGAGCGGGCCGACTTCATGATGATCGTGGCGCTCGATCCGCCTGACTTCCGCACCATCTCGGAGTTCCGCAAGCGGCACCTGGAGGCGCTGGCGGGGCTGTTCGTGCAGGTGCTGCGGCTGGCCGAGACGGCGGGGCTGGTGAAGCTCGGGCACGTGGCGCTCGACGGCACCAAGATCAAGGCGAATGCGTCGAAACACAAGGCGATGAGCTACCATCGCATGAAGAAGCGGGAAGCTGAGCTGAAGGCCGAAGTCGATCGCTGGCTGGCGGCGGCGGAGGCTGCCGATGCCGAGGAGGATCGCGCGTTCGGGAAGGACAAGCGTGGCGACGAACTGCCCGATTGGGTGGCCGACAAGGAGAAGCGTCTGGCCAAGATCCGCGAGGCCAAGGCGGCGCTGGAGGCAGAAGCCAAGGCGGCTGCCGAGGCCGAGGCGCGGCGGCGTGCCGAGGCGGAGGCAAAGCGCAAGGCGGAGGGCCGGAAAAAGAACGGCAAGACGCCGAGACCGCCGAGCGGCAAGCCCGATGCGAAAGCCCAGCGCAACTTCACCGATCCCGAGAGCCGCATCCTGAAGACCAAGGACGGCTACATCCAAGGGTACAACGCGCAGGCTGCGGTGGACGGCGAGGCGCAGGTCATCGTGGCGCACGGGCTGACGCCGAGCACGAGCGATCAGGATCAGCTGGTCGCGCTCGTCGACGGCATCGAGACGAACCTCGGCCATAAGCCTGCGGAGGCCTCGGCCGATGCCGGCTACTGCAGCGAGGCCAACCTCGCCGCGCTCGAGGCGCGCGGCATCAGGGCTTATATCGCAACCGGACGGGCCAAGCGCCCCGCCGACGCCAAGCGCAGGCTCGGCGGCGAGCTCACCCAGGCCATGCGGCGAAAACTGAAGCGGGCCGGCTGGCGCAGCCGCTACCGCTTCAGGAAACAGATCGTGGAACCGGTGTTCGGGCAAATCAAACAGGCAAGGGGCTTCCGCCAGTTCCTGTTGCGCGGCGCTGCCAAGGTGCGCGCCGAGTGGGCGATCATCTGCACCGCCCACAACCTCCTCAAGCTCGCCAGGGCAGCCTGAGCCAGCTATCGTCCACAAACCAGCACCACTAGACCCTAACTGGACGGGCTCCTAGGCGCGTTTCCTCAAGAAGAGCGCAGTCGCGCCCTTTGGGCTCCCCGGCCGATCCAACCGATATCGGACCATCCTCGGGTGCCGCGAACGGGGAATGAGTGCCACTAAGAGAAGGACGCAAACAGGCGGAGCTTGCCTCAACGTGGCGGCGCCAGGTACTAACGCCGTCCTCTCCTTTGCATTCGTCGACACCATGGTGGGCCGATGGAGCTCCGTGAACTCTGGGAAACCAATGCAGCTCAGTGGATTGAATGGGCGCGCGCGCCCGGACACGATAGCTACTGGAACTTCCACCGCGACCAATTCCTCGAAATTGTGCCACCGCCCGGCCACCGGACGATCGACATTGGCTGCGGTGAGGGAAGGCTGACACGGTGCTTGAAGGAGCTTGGACATAACGTCGTCGGCATTGACGCTTCACCGGCACTGATTGCTGCCGCTCGCGAGCTTGATCCGTCAGTGGATATTCGCCTGGCGGACGCTGCGGCGCTTCCCTTCGACGACGCGAGCGCTGACATGGCGATCGCCTTCATGTCGCTTCACGACATCAACGCCATGCCCGCTGCCGTGCAGGAAGCCGCACGCGTTCTCGAACCCGGCGGCCATTTCTGCGTGGCAATCGTTCACCCGATCAACTCTGCGGGGCGCTTCGAGGCGACGGCCGACGATGAGCCCGCGCCCTTCGTGATCAAGGGAGGCTATCTTGAAACGTTTGATTACTCCGATGCGGTCGAGCGCGACGGGCTGTCAATGACATTTCACAGCCAGCATCGGCCGATTGAGAGCTATTTTCTGGCACTTGAGGAAGCCGGCATGCTCGTCGAGGCCCTGCGGGAACCGAGGGTTCCTGATCGCGTGGTCAAAACAGACCGCGGTCGCCGATGGCAGCGGATACCTCTGTTCCTCCACCTGCGCGCTCGTCGCGCATGAGCGGCACGGTCGTGATCCGCTTTGGAGAGACGGCAAGGCTCTGCTCGAGCAGAACGTTTCCATTGCGAACTCAGCAACGGACATCGGTGCGCTGCACGAGGGCCGCGCACGCCAAGTGCTACATCGCCAGCTCCGGCAACTTCCCCGTCGACTGCGCGCCCGAGATCGTGGTGAGCGCATAGCGGCGCCGAGGCGTCAGGCGCGGCCTGAGAAGACGAGGCCGGCGCCGAGGGCGATGAAGCCGAAGCCCAGCGCCTGGCTCCATCCCAACGGCTCCTTGAGGTAGAGGGCCGAGAAGCCGACGAACACGACGAGCGTGATCACCTCCTGGATGGTCTTGAGCTGGGCGGCCGAATAGAGCGCATTGCCGTAGCGGTTGGCGGGCACGGCAAAGCAATACTCGACGAAGGCGATGCACCACGACACCAGCACAACGAGCGCGAGCGGCTTGGACTTGTAGTTGAGGTGGCCATACCACGCCAAGGTCATGAACACGTTGGAGCAGACCAGGAGGGCGATGGGCGCAATGTAGCCCCAGGGCGCGGCGGTGGGCATTTCGGGACTCCGGGATGGTGCAAGGGTGCGGTAGGGGAAGGGCGCGTAGGAGAACGCGCAAGCGGCGTCCGGGTCGCAGGGCGGTAAGCTGGAACGCCACTTTGTCGCGGGTCGTCGTCGCCAACGCATCATCGAACCTGTGGATGCCAGCGCCGACCTGTCGGATAAGCTGCCCCGCGATCGACGACGGACCCCATGAGCCGCCTCAACGCCGACCTCGTGCTGCTGCTTGCCGCCGCCGTCTGGGGCGTGGCGTTCCTGTTCCAGAAGTCGGCGATGGACCATGTCGGTCCGCTCACGTTCATTGCGGCGCGCTGTGCCCTGGCCGCGATTGCCCTGGCGCCGCTCGCCCTGCGGGAGCATCGCGGCGCGCCGGCGGCGTCGAGCAGCGGCTTCCTCTCGATTGCCTGCTGGGGCGGGCTTGCCTTCTTCGTGGCGGCGTGGCTGCAGCAGGCGGGGCTCGTCACCGCCACCGTCACCAACACCGGCTTCCTGACCGCGCTCTACGTCGTCATCACCCCGTTCATGGCCTGGGGCTGGAGCGGCAGGCCGGCAAGCCCGATCGTGTGGCCCGCCGCGGCGCTCTCCGCGTTCGGCACGTGGCTGCTGGGCGGGGGCACGCTCTCCTCTTTCTCGCAGGGCGACATGCTGGTGGCGCTGTCGGCGGTGGCGTGGGCGGCGCACGTGGTGATCACGGGGTCGGCGGGGCGCTTTGCCCGTCCGATCGGCTTCACGGCGCTGCAGTTCACTGTGGCTGCGGCGCTCGCCGCGTCGGGCGCGATGCTGTTCGAGACGGCGACCTTCGCGGGGGTCGTAGCCGCGGCACCCGACATCGCCTACGTGGGGCTCCTGTCGAGCGCGCTCACCTTCACGCTGCTCAGCGTGGCCTTGCAGTATACCCCGCCGTCTGAGGTGGCCGTCATCGTCAGCCTGGAGACCGTGTTTGCGGCGCTTGCCGCCTATCTGTGGCTGGGCGAACGGGTCGGTGCGCTGGGTTGGGTTGGGGCGGCGCTGATCCTGCTGGCGGTGCTGCTCGTTCAGGTCGGAAGCGTGCTCGGCGCCCGCCGGCAGGGAACGTGAGCCGGATGGCGCCGCGCTCCGGCGCGCGCGGGCATGCCGCCAAGGTCCTCGGCCGCGCCGGATTGGCTCCCCTCCCCCTTGCCCTCGGGCTATCTTTGGGCAGGACAAGCGGGTGGAGAGCCCGAGGGCATGCGGGGAGGGGACGGGGGTGGGGGTAAGCCGCTTGCGCCGGCGCAGACTTCTCACCCCACCCCTAGCCCCTCCCCGTCAAGGGGAGGGGAACATGGTCGCGCTCGTGTCACGGTTCACGCAGCATCGATTCTCCATGCTAAGCTTGGCGCACATGGGGTAGCGAACCGCAAGCTCTGTCTCTTTGCCGCCGCAGCGCTGGTCGCGTTGCCGGCAGTTGCCGCGCGTGCTGAGGAACCTTCAGGTTCGGTAGCGCCGCCGGCCTGGCCAACCTCGCCCTTTCACGGCGTGATCGACGGCGGCGGCAAGCCCATTCCCTGCCGCTGCCGGTTCGGGGGGAACGCCTACAAGCTCGGCGATACGGTGTGCATGAGCACGTACCTTGGCGTGCAGCTGGCGCGCTGCGACCTCGCGCTCAACAACACATCGTGGGTGCCGACCGGCGTGCCGTGCACGATGAGCCGCGCGAGCGCGCGCTTCGCCATCCGCTGAGCCTGCTGCTCTCGTTGAATCCGCGTCGGCAAACTGACGGGTGTCATCCCGGCGCTTGCCTGCACCGGCGAAGGCCGGTGTCGCCGGGATCCAGGCATCGGCAAACTCCCGAGCAAGCTGAGGGATGGATCCCGGGCACAAGGCCCGGGATGACACGTTTGCGGTTGCTTCGCTGGTCCGTCTCTACAGGCGGTAGCGGATCTGGTCGCTCCAGAAGCGCTCCAGGCGCACCAGGGCCTTGTTGAGGCCCTTGATGTCGTCGAGCGAGACCTGGCCGATGGCCTCCACCGAGCCCAGCTGGCGGTGGTAGAGCTTGTGGATGACCTCGCGCGCGTCCAGCCCCTTGTCGGTCAGGCTCACGCGCACCGACCGGCGGTCCTTGTCGGAGCGCTTGTAGTGCAGGTAGCCCATCTCGACGAGCTTCTTGAGATTGTAGGAGACGTTCGAGCCCAGGTAGTAGCCGCGCGTCTTGAGCTCGCCGGCGGTCAGCTCGCTGTCGCCCATATTATAGAGGAGCAGCGCCTGGACGCTGTTGAGGTCGGCTCCGCCGCGGCGGTCGAACTCGTCCTTGATGACATCGAGCAGCAAGCGATGCAGGCGCTCGATCATTCGAAGCGCGCGAAGATACTCGCCTTTGAAGTTATCCTCGCTCGCAGGCGCGCGCGTGCGCGCCAAGTCCAACGCAAGACTCATGGTCGCTGCCTCGACACTGTTTGACGCTGACCGGCTTGAACCGCCGGCTTTGATGCAGAGCCTACGCAAAAGCCTCTAATTCTAACTTAAACGAAACGGTTAACGCTGCGGGAGATTTTGGGGCATCGGCGGCGGATGGCCTGCATTTCAGGTTGCTGGAGCCGCAAGCCGGGTCAATGTACGCGCCCGCGGGAGTACATGCGGGTGTGGAAGTCGTCGTATTTCAGGCGCGGTGCCTTGCGTCCGCCATCGCCTTCCTCGAACGCGACGATTTCGAAGTCCTGCAGGATCTTCAGCGAGCGCAGCACATTCGTCTTTTCTTTCCCGACCGCCTTGGCAAGCTCGGTTACGGAGTTGAGGTCCTTGTCGCGCAGGATCTCGATCAGCATGATGTTGGTCTTCGAGAACACGCGTGCCAGCGCCTCGTATGATGTGAACCATACGCGCGGGTCAGTCGCGGACGGCTTGAGGTCGCCCCTCGCGATGGCAAGCATGCGATCGTGGATGTATCCCCGCGACGCGATGCCGATGCGTAGAATGCGCTTCGTCAGGGCACTCCCTCCTTCTTCAAAATGCGATCCACTTCCGCCAAAAAATCGCTGATCACGTCGTAACGCGGACTTGAACCGATACGGCACCGGTTTCCTGCCTCGCCGGTTGATGTGGTCGTAGGCCTCCGGCCGTCTCGACTTCTTCGCAGGTCCAGTCCCTACATCAACCCCGAGCGCATTGTTGTACCCGAGGATCCGGGCGTCGTTCTCGTCGTGCAGGCTCAGCGAGTACTGGAAGCCGTGAGGTCTCTCGAGCGCTCACCTCGAACTTCCCTCACGCGGAACGTGACCCAATAGCCCTTCTCGTATCCGATCCACTGGCGATCAAGGCTCAGGAAGTACTCGCGTTCATCATCGCTCGGGCGAATCAGCCGCCATGGGTGATCCTCGTTATGATCACCCGATCCATTGTGTCAATACCGAGAGGTGGGTAAACGACATCCTGTGACGTCATCAGTATCGTCCTCATGCGCAAACAACTCGATCGGTGGCAACTACCTTGCACCGAAAATGCGCTCATGCTTAGCGCTGGAACAAAACCCCGCTGATGCGGCCACAAATCATCCGCTCGGCGACAACTCTTGTGTGGCATTCACTGGCTCAGCGGCGGACGGCTTGCATTTCGGCGCGGCTGGCGAGGGTGAGGTCGTCGGGGCCCATGGGGGCGAAGTAGGCGTCGACCATCGCGTCGGTCACATCCTCGAGCCGGGCGGGCTGCCATTTTGGATTGCGGTCGCGGTCGATCAGCAGCGCGCGCACGCCTTCGTAGAAATCGTGCGCCTCCAGGCAGCGGCAGGCGAGGCGGTAGTCCTGGACGAGCGCGGTGCGCAGATCGGCGCCGCGCAGGGAGCGCACGTGCCGGTGCGTGATCTTCAGCGAGGTCGGCGAGTGCCTGGCCATCTCGGCGAGCACGGCCTCCGCCCAGGCCGCGCCGTCGCCGCGCTCGGCCTCGAGCCGCGCGACGATCTCCTCGACCGTGTCGGCTGCAAAGCAGCGCGCGATCATGGGGCGCAGAGGCTCGAGCTCGCCGGGGCCCGGGTCCTCGTGGCGGTCGTCGAGCACGGGGTCGACGGGGTCTGCGTCGCGGATGGCGGCGTGGATGTCGCTGAACTGCGCGGCGGGAATGCAGTGCGTGACGAGCCCGAGGGCGTAGGCATCGGCGCGGCGAACCGCGCGTCCGGTGAGCGCCAGATAGACGCCGATCTCGTCCGGCATGGCGGCGAAGGGGAAGCTGACGCCGTCGTCGGGGAAGAGGCCGATGCCCACCTCCGGCATGGAGAAGCGGTAGCGCTCGCCGGCGACGCGGTGCGTGCCGAAGAGCGAGATGCCGACGCCCGAGCCGATCACCACGCCGTCGATCAGCGAGACGGTCGGCTTGGTGAAGCAGTCGAGCTGCCAGTTGAGCGCGTACTCCTCGGCGAGCGACCGGCGCGCTTCCGCGGGAGCCGCCCTGCCCCGCTCGATGCTCTCCTTGATGTCGCCGCCGGCGCAGAAGGCGCGGTCCGTGGTCGAAGAGATGATCGCGGCGTAGACCTGCGGGTCGCGCCCCCAGCCGGCGAAGCCTTGCGCGATCGCTGCCCGCATGGCGGTGGTGAGCGCATTGAGCGCCCGCGGCCGGTTGAGCCTGACGAGGCCGGCGCAGCCGTCCACGCCGACGATGATGTCGCCGTGCCCGTCGCCCGCACCGTCGGTTGCAGGCGCACCCTCGCGGCGCGCGGTTTCACTCTCCACAGGTTGTCCCCGATCGCATCTTTCAAAAGGCGAGTTTCAGAAGGCGAGCCTCGCGGTGGCCGCAATTTTGAGCTATATATGACAGCTTGGAGCGAGCAAACTCCCCGTCCCGCGAAGTAAGCGCGTTGCGCTGAGACGGTGGCTTGAAGCGGGGCAATTTTCCGAATGAGCGTAGGACGTTGGGCTGTCGTGGCGGCAGGCTGCGCGCTTGCCGCGACCCTGGCATCGGCACACAAAGCCGCAGCCGCTGATTCCATCGCGGCGGAGAATCAGAGCCTGCCGCCCGCCCACGCGGCCGGCCATGCGTCCGCCCAGTCCTGGCCCAAGCTGCTGCCAGGTGCGCTCGAGCAGTCCAAGCCGGTCGCCCCGCTGGAGTGGTCGGCGCAGGAGATCGCGATCGCGCAGGCCCACTGCAAGGCGGTGCTCAGGGGGCTCGACGTGGTCGCGGTGCCGGAGATGCCGATTCGGGAGGGTGTGGAGTGCGGCACGCCGGCGCCCATGAAGCTCATCAGCGTCGGCCGCAACCCTCCCGTTTCGTTCTCGCCGCCGCCCATTCTGACCTGCGACATGATTGCCTCCCTCGGCCGGTGGCTCGGGCGCGATGTGCAACCCTTGGCGCGCAAGCATCTGGGCGCGCCCGTCATCCAGGTCGAGACGATGAGCTCCTACTCCTGCCGCAACGCCTACGGGCGGGCCGGCAGGAAGCTGAGCGAGCACGGGCACGCCAACGCGCTCGATGTCCGCGGCTTCGTCACCGCGCGCGGCAAGGCGGCGCTGGTCGTGGCCGACTGGGGACCGACGGCGCGCGAGACAAAGGCGCCGACCGCGATCGCCAAGGCGCCGGCTGTGGGTGGCAGCTGGGCGACGGTGACGACGGCCGCCCGTCCGCAAGCCGGCACGACTACAGGTATGGGCACGGCGCAGGCTGCCCTGGCTCCGGTTACGGTAGATACGCCCAGCATCCGCGGCAGCGTGACGCTGAGCATCCCGGGCTTGAGCTTGAGCATTCCCGGAGTGCCATCAGGGCCGACCGCCCTCGGCTTGGCGGAGCCCCACCACCTCGGCGGCCCGAAGCCGGCGAAGGGCACCCGGACGCCGCCGTCGGCGCCTGCCGTCGTGTCGCAGGCGAAGGCCCAGTTCCTGCGCGCGGCACATCGCTCGGCGTGCCGGATCTTCGGCACCGTGCTCGGCCCCGAGGCCAACAAGGCGCACAGGAATCACTTCCACGTGGACATGGCCGAGCGCGCGGCCGTTCCGGTCATCTGCGAATAGGCGGGCCGCTCGACTAGCTGGCGGGCATTTCCGGGACTTGGTCACCGCCTACATTCCGCCGCAAGCGATCGCTCCATTGGGCCTTCGCCACGTTCGCTGGAGGGCTCTATGGCTCGGGGCATGGCGGCCGGTTACACCGGTACGGCCAAGGCGCTGCATTGGCTGATCGTGGTGCTGCTGGTCGCCCAGTTCATCTTCGCCTGGACGATGCCGCATATCGGCCGCAACACGCCGATCACCACCCTCATAAGCCTGCACTTCACCTTCGGTATCATCATCCTGGCGGTTGCGCTTGTGCGCCTGCTCTGGCGGCTGGGGTATGGCGAGCCGGAGCTGGAGGGCGATATGCCGCCATGGCAAATCGCGACCGCGCGCATCGTGCACTGGCTCCTCTATACCCTCCTGCTCGCGGTGCCGGTGCTCGGCTGGATCAACGCATCCTGGCGCAACATGCCGGTGGTCATGTTCGGGCTGGAGCTGCCGAAGCTGATCGCCACGCGCGCGCCAGGCTGGCAGTGGACCGGCGACGTGCATAGCTTGCTTGCGAACTACGCCATGCTGACCCTGGTCGGCCTGCACGTCCTTGCCGGGCTCTATCACTATTTCATTCGCCGCGACCGCGTGCTGCAGCGCATGCTGCCTGGCGGGTGAGGCGCGGCTGCGCGCGGCGATACGGGCTTGCGCAAATGCGCCTCTTGCCAGCCGCCTCGCCGAGCGCGCAATGTGGGCGCGTGACCGGCCGCATAGGCGGCCCAAGCGCCGAGGATGCGCCGCATGAAACCTCTCGCCAAGCCGATCGCAGAGCGCCGCCGCGAGCAGCCTGAGCGCGTGCCGGCAAGCGCGGCCGGCGATCTCGCCGCGGCGCGTTTTCCCGCCGTGCGGATGCGCCGCAACCGCAAGTCGCAATGGTCGCGCCGCCTCGTTGCCGAGAACGCGCTCACCGCCGGCGACCTGATCTGGCCGATCTTCGTCGCGGAAGGGCGGGGCAAGCGCGAGCCCGTCCCTTCCATGCCCGGCGTCGACCGCCTGAGCGTGGATCTCGCCGTGGAGGCCGCGCACGAGGCGGTCGCGCTCGGCATCCCGGCGGTCGCGCTCTTTCCCTACACGGACCCCAAGTTGCGCACCGACGACGGCCGCGAGGCGCTCAACGGCGACAATCTCGTGTGCCGGGCGACGCGGGCGATCCGCGAGGCCGGCCTCGACCTCGGTGTGCTGCTCGACGTGGCGCTCGATCCCTACACCAGCCACGGCCACGACGGCCTCATGCGCGGCGGCGAGATCATCAACGACGAGACCGTCGACATGCTGGTGCGCCAGGCGCTGGTGCAGGCGGAAGCCGGCTGCGACATCATCGCGCCGTCCGACATGATGGACGGGCGCGTCGGCGCCATCCGCGCAGGGCTGGAGGCGGCAGGCCACCGCAACGTGCAGATCATGGCGTACGCGGCGAAATATGCCTCGGCCTTCTACGGCCCCTTCCGCGACGCGGTGGGCTCGTCGGCGACGCTGATCGGCGACAAGCGCACCTACCAGATGGACCCGGCCAACTCCGACGAGGCGCTGCGCGAGGTCGGCCTCGACATCGCCGAGGGCGCCGACATGGTGATGGTGAAGCCCGGCATGCCCTATCTCGACATCGTGCGGCGCGTGAAGGACACGTTCGGCGTGCCGACCTTCGCCTACCAGGTGTCGGGCGAGTATTCGATGCTGGCTGCCGCCGCCCAGAACGGCTGGCTCGACGGCGACAAGGTGATGCTGGAGAGCCTCTTGGCCTTCAAGCGCGCCGGCGCCGACGGCATCCTCACCTACTTCGCGCCGATGGCGGCGAAGCTGTTGGGCAGTAGGCAATAGGCAATTGGCAATAGGTGGTTGGAACGGCAACCAGCCGTGATGCGCCTATTGCCTACTGCCCATTGCCTATTGCCGTTACAATTCGCATCGCGCTTGCTTACGTGTGCGGCGCCCGCCTATCATTGCCGGCCGGTTGCCAGCCGGCCCCCTGTAATGCGTGAAGAGCGGGCATGAGCGAGCAACAAAAGCACTTCCCCGAGTTCTATGTCACGGCCTCGCAGCCTTGCCCCTATCTGCAAGGCCGCTGCGAGCGCAAGCTCTTCACCCACCTCACCCACGACAAGTCGCCGGCGCTGGTCGACAACCTCCTCAAAGGCGGCTTCCGGCGCAGCCAGAACATCGCCTACATGCCCTATTGCGAGGGCTGCCAGGCGTGCGTGTCGGTGCGCGTGGTGGTGGACGACTTCAAGCCGGGCCGCTCGCTGCGCCGTGTGCTGGAGGCCAACTGCGATCTCCTACCCCGCCGGCTGGAGCCGACGCCGACATCGGAGCAGTACTCGCTCTTTCGCGCCTACATCGACGCGCGCCATGCCGACGGGGGTATGGCCGACATGACGGTGCTCGACTACGCCATGATGGTGGAGGACTCCGTCGTCGACACCTTCGTCACCGAGTACCGGGCGGGCGTGCCGTCGGCCGCGCGCGGCGCCGGCGACGCCAAGCCGCAGCGCCAGCCGCTGATCGCCGCCGCGCTGTGCGACCGCCTCTCCGACGGCATCTCCATGGTCTACAGCTTCTACGAGCCCGAGGCGGCGCGGCGGGGCCTGGGCACCTACATGATCCTGGAGCACATCGAGTACGCGCGGCGGCTGGGCGTGCCCTATCTCTACCTGGGCTATTGGATCCATGGCTCGCCGAAGATGAGCTACAAGCGCCGCTTCCAGCCGCAGGAGCACCTCACCGGCAACGGCTGGGTGCGCGCTTAGCGGCGAGAGTTCCGTCTCGCCGGTTCTGCGCGTGCGCAATAGATCGCCTCGCCGTCTGCGCCAACCGGCTGCGCGCCGCAGCCGGTGATCTTTGGACGATGTGGGATGGAGTCCTGAGGGCCGACCATCGAGAATTGGCCGGGCGGCGCGCGCGCGGGCGCCGTGATGCGGATGGTGTGCGCAAGCGGATGCGTGCATATGGGTCCCGGGCCACTGCTGCCGCACCGAAGGCGCGGCAGCTGCCCGGGATGACGTATGTAGCGGGGGCTGTCATCCCGGCCGAAGCCCCGGCTCGGAGGCCGGGGCAAGCTACGCGGAGAGCCGGGATCCCTACGAACGATGCACGCGTGTGGTCCTGGGTCTCTGACATTCTGCTGACGCAGAGTTCCGGGATGACAGAAATTAACCGTAGGCGGATAACCGTAGGCGGACCTATCCCCGCTGCTCCAAGCGTATGTATCGTGCGTTTGCTTCGCTCCACAAAGGGGTCGCGCTCATGAGGCGTCATCGGCGTGAGGGCGGGGTGCAGTGCCGGGCCGAGGCCTACGCGGGCCGAAGCCACGGGGTACAGCGCCGCTGCCGGGGTGAAAGTCCCCGGTTCGCGACAAGACGAAGGGCGGCGCCCGGGCCATAAATCCTGCGCGGGGCGGTGCATGGTACCGCCTCAATAAAATTAGGATTGCGGTGCCCGCCGCCCCGCAGCCCCTTCAATGATCGAAGCCTCGGGCGAAAAAGCCGCTGCGGGGGCGAAAGTGCTGCGAATGGCGTTTCGTGAAGTGTGCAAGAGCTGGGAAGCATCAGGAAATCGGAATGCCGGAAACGGACAAGCGCGAGATCGTGACGGTAGGGGAAGGCGAGGCCGGTGAGCGCCTCGACCGCTTCCTCGCGCTGCGGCTGCCCGCGCTCAGCCGCTCCCGGCTGCAGGCGTTGATCCGGGCCGGCGCGGTGAGCAGGGGCGATGCGGCGGCGCGCGAACTCGGCGTCCGCGTCAAGGCGGGCGAGACCTACGAGGTGCGCGTGCCGGCGCCGGAGCCCGCCAAGCCTATGGGCGAGGCGATCGCGCTCACCATCGTCTACGAGGACGACGAGCTGATCGTCATCGACAAGCCGGCAGGCCTTGCCGTGCATCCAGCCCCCGGTCACGCCACGGGCACGCTCGTCAATGCGCTGATCGCGCACTGCGGCGACAGCCTGTCGGGCATCGGCGGCGTCAGGCGGCCAGGCATCGTGCACCGGCTCGACAAGGACACGACGGGGTTGATGGTGGTGGCCAAGACCGACCGCGCGCACCAGGGGCTCTCCGAGCAGTTCGCCGCGCACGGGGCGGACGGCCGCCTGGAGCGGGGCTATCGCGCGGTCGCCTGGGGTGTGCCGGACCGGCCGCGCGGCGTGATCGATGCGCCGCTTGCGCGCAGCACCGCCAACCGCACCAAGATCGCCGTCGTGACGGGGGAGGGCGCCGGCCGGCGGGCCGTCACCCGCTACGAGGTGCTCGAAACCTTCTCAGGTCCCGGCGGGGCTGCGCCGGTCGCGAGCCTCTTGCGGCTGGTGCTGGAGACCGGCCGCACGCACCAGGTGCGGGTGCATCTGGCCCACATCGGTCATCCGCTCTTGGGCGACATGACCTACGGCGCCGGCTTCAAGGCGAGCGCGCGCAAGCTCGGCCCCGAAGCGCAGGCGGCGCTGGCTACCCTCGGCCGGCAGGCGCTCCATGCTGCCGAGCTCACGTTCGTGCATCCGGTGACGGGTCGGCGCCTCGCCTTCGCTAGCCGCCTGCCGGGCGACATGGAGGCGCTCGTTGCCGCGCTCCGGTTGCATTGAATTGCCGGACCGCGGGAAAGGGGCGGTTTACGAATGGCCCTCAACAATCTCGTGAGGCGACGATGGAGGCATCATGCGCGGGTGTTGTGCAAATTCCGAGCACCAGCCCGATCATTACCGTTTGTTCAGCTTGGCCGTGCAGACGGATTTCTCGCTCCTTTCACGTTTATCAACTGTAGCGTGAAGGGACGTTACGAAAGGAACACATCAACGTGCTTTGCAGTTGGTGTATCATTCTTCTAATGCCTCTTTATCGCCAAGCTTGATCCTCAGCATTCGGCTCAACACGGCACCACCCTGGAGCAGCGGCCACCCAACCGGATCTACGCGCCGCTGAGAAAGACAATGGCCACTACCGCGAAAGCACTCCCCTCGGTCGTCGGCGGCGCACACGGGCTGTCGCGCTATCTCGAGGAAATCCGCAAGTTCCCGATGCTGGAACCGGAGCAAGAGTTCATGCTCGCCAAGCGCTGGCAGCAGCACGAGGACTCCGAGGCCGCTCACCAGCTCGTGACGTCGCATCTGCGCCTCGTCACCCGTATCGCCATGGGCTATCGCGGCTATGGGCTGCCCATCGGCGAGGTGATCTCGGAGGGCAACGTCGGCCTGATGCAGGCCGTGAAGCGATTCGACCCGGACAAGGGCTTCCGGCTCGCCACCTATGCCATGTGGTGGATCCGCGCCTCGATCCAGGAATACATCCTGCGCTCGTGGAGCCTGGTGAAGATGGGCACCACGGCGGCGCAGAAGAAGCTGTTCTTCAATCTGCGGCGCATGAAGGGGCAGATCAAGGCGCTGGATGACGGCGACTTGCGGCCCGACCAGGTCAAGCAGATCGCAACCAAGCTCGGCGTGCCCGAGGAGGACGTCATCTCCATGAACCGCCGGCTCGGCGGCGACGCTTCGCTCAACGCGCCGGTGCGGGCGTCCGAGGAAGGCTCCGGCGAGTGGCAGGACTGGCTGGTGGACGAGACGCCCGATCAGGAGACGCGGCTCGCCGAATCGGAGGAGCTCTCCCAGCGCAAGGCCTACCTGGCCGGCGCGCTGGCGACGCTCAACGATCGCGAGAAGCGCATCTTCGAGGCGCGGCGGCTGGCCGAGGACCCGGCGACCTTGGAGGATCTTTCGGCCGAGTTCGGCGTGTCGCGCGAGCGCATCCGCCAGATCGAGGTCCGGGCTTTCGAGAAGGTGCAGGCCGCCGTGCAGAAGGCGGCGCGCAAGACCGAGGCCGGCACCGCTGCCCACGCGGCGGGTTGACAGTAGCGGGCAGGTCGGGCGGAGCGTTTCCGTTGCCGGCCATCTCCAATTACGCGGCGCCGAAAGGCGCCGCGTTCGATTCGCGGGCCCGAACGGCGACGCCGCCCTGGCCGCGGCGAAGCTCGCCGCCCTTGCGTGGGCGCGACCGCTCACCTATAGACGGGAGACCGCCTCGCCCCGTTCGTCTAGCGGTTAGGACGTCAGCCTCTCACGTTGAAAACAGGGGTTCGATTCCCCTACGGGGCGCCAACGGCCTTCGCCCGAGACCTTCCAGGATTCGCAGTACGGATCGCCCGCCGGGCTTCAAGGCCGTCGGCGGCGCGGGCGTGATGGCGCGGCTTGTCTGCGGGCGGCGGACCATGGGATGGTGTCCAACGGCAAACCGGGGACACAGATGACGACACTCGTCTCGACCGCGTCGGATGCCGCGCATGCCGCCTCCGGCCTCGGCGCGGCGTACAAGCCGTTCGAGCACCATGGCATGTACGCGTTCTTCGCTCGCGCGCGCACGCAAGAGCCCGTCTTCTATTGCCCTGCCATCAACTACTGGGTGGTGACGCGGCGCGAGGACATCCTGCCGTTGCTGCAGGAGACCGCGCGCTTCTCGGCCGACATCGCGCTCGCGCCCGCCACCCCGCTGACGCCGGAGGCGGTGGCGATCCTGAAGGCCGGCATGGGCGCGGAGCCGACCCAGGTCAACTGCGACCCGCCCAAGCACACCCGCATCCGCCAGGTTGCCGGCCGGTTCCTCAACGCCAAGCGCTACGCGGCCCTCGAGCCCGACATTCGCAGGCTTGCGCGAGGGGCGCTCGACGCGCTCGAGGGGCGCGGGCAGGTCGATCTCGTGGCCGACCTCGTCTACGAGTTTCCCGCGCGCGTGCTGTTCCTGCTAATGGGCATCCCGGCCGAGGATGCGCCAAAGATCAAGCAGTGGGCCGACTACCGCCTGCTGATGACCTTCGGCGATCTGTTGCCGTCCGAGCAGCGGCGCGGCGCCGAGGACATGGTCGCCTATTGGCGCTATTGCGCCGAGCTGGTGGCGGACCGGCTGAAACAACCGGAGGACGACTACGCAAGCTTCCTCATCGCCCATCGCGCCGAGGTGGCGCCGCCGCTTTCCGACAACGAGATCACCTCGCTGGTGTTCGGGCTGCTGCTGGCGGGGCACGAGACGACGACCAACCTCTCGGCCAACGCACTTCTCGCGCTGCTGAGCCACCGACCGAGCTGGAGGGCCATCTGCGGAGATCCCTCGCTCATCCCGGGCGCGGTCGAGGAGGTGCTGCGGGTCGCCTCGTCCGTGGTGTGCTGGCGGCGCAGGGCACGCGAGGAAGCGACCGTGCGGGGGGTGGCCATTCCGGCCGGCGCCAACATCCTGCTCGCCCTTGGCTCGGCGAACTATGACGAGGCGCTCTTCCCCGAGCCCGATCGCTTCGATATCCGGCGCGCGAATGCGCGGGAGCACTTGTCGTTCGGCAAGGGCACACACTTCTGCATCGGCGCGCCGCTGGCGCGGCTCGAATTGAAGGTGCTGCTCGAGGAGATCACAGCGCGTTACCCGTCACTCGCCCTGGTCGAAGGGCAGCACGTCGACTACATCCGCACCATCGCCTTCCGCGGCCCGAAGCACCTGCCGGCGCGTCTCTAGAGAAAGATCGTTTCTGATCGAAGCACTTGGCTTCGATCATGGAACTTGAATCTTGCTCTTGAATCTATGGTGTAGAGTAGGATTCACGCTTCAGCCGCCACCTTGCGGCCGAGGCAAGGTGGTTCAATCTGAAGCGATCCTGCTCTAGCTGGCCGGCGCAAACGGCTGCGCGACGAAGGTCATGCGCTTGGCGTTGTGGCCGATGTTGGGGCGGTGACGGCGTGCCGAGAAGCCCGCGCGATGCAGAACCTGGATCATTTCGTTCTCGTCGAACCGGAGCAGTCCCAGGGCTGCGCGCACCCGGCGATAGCTCGAGAAGAACGACCGCACCAGCCCGATCGCGGCCGGTACGAGAAAGCCGTGGGCTGCGGCGAAGCGCAGGAGCGCGACGGCATCGGTGAGGGCGCTGACATCGCGGGGAATGATGTCGGCGATGACGAGGCGTCCGGCGGGGCGGAGCTTGGCGCGCGACAGGGAGAGCAGGCGCTCGAGGCCCGGCAGCGACAGGTACTGCACGACCGAGTTGATCACGATCAGGTCGATCGATCGGTCGGGCAGGACCTCGAACTCGGGGACCGAGATGACCACGATACTGGGGCTCTGTGCGTAACGCTGCATGAGCCGCGTGCGCGTCGTGCCCGAGCTTTCGCACAGGTAGAGATGCCGGCACGCGCCGGCAACCACATGCGCCGAGAGCGCCTCGCCGCATCCGTAGTCCACCACCACCGCCTCGGGCGAAGGCACGTGGGCCACGATGTCGCGCGCCACGCCTTCATAGTGCACGCGTCGGTGGCGGTCGTTGACATAGACCGTGGTGTCCGCGTCCCAGTATTCGACCCAGGTCATTGTGCTCTCATGTCTCGTCAACAGCTGCGTCTGGATCGGAAGCCCGCAGGACCGACCGGGCGGCGAAGCGGCGTTGAGCTGCGCGGCCAATCTTGCTGGCAGGCCGCCAAATCTGGTAGGTCAACCGCAAAAAGGGCGGAATTGGCGGCGACAGAAATGGGTACCCGACTGACGGGCCGACGGTGGCGAGCCGGCGCGCGCGTTGGGGTGCAACCGCCCTCGTGATGCCTGGGATTGCCGCGCTCGAAACCCACGTGCACAAGTCGCCTCATCTCCCGTCGTGGAACGCGCGAGACTACCGCTTTGCAGCAGGCGTGTATCTGGCCGCGTGGGTGGTTTTGTCCTGGCCGTGGCTGAGCGGGAAGTTCACGATCCCCTATGACGCCAAGGCGTTGTTCCAGGCGCAGCTGCAGTTCCTCGCCAACGCGCTGCATACGGGCCAGTCCCCATTCTGGAATCCGAGCAGCTTCGTCGGCATGCCGCAGATTGCCGACCCGCAGTCCATGATCTTCTCGCCGGCCATCATCCTCGCCTACTTCGAGAGGGTGCCGAGCTTCTGGGAGCTCGACATGTACGTGCTGTGCATGCTGGCACTCGGAGGCCTTGCGGTCCTGAAGTTCTGCCAGGACAAGGGATGGCACCCGGCAGGTGCGGCCGTGGCCGCCATCGCCTTTGCGTTCGGATCGTCGGCAGCCTGGCGGATCCAGCATATCTCTCAGATCGAGAGCCTGGCGCTCTTCGCCGTCGCGCTGTGGCTCATCGCGCGCATGCTCGATCGCTCCTCGCCGGCCTATGGCGTGCTCCTCGGTGTAGTCGTCGGCACCATGCTTGCGAAGCCGGACCAGGTGGCGCTGCTCGCCTGCTATGTGCTCGCCGGCTGTGTCGTCGGCCATTGTCTGCTGAGCGGTGAGCCGAGGCGCGCCCTGGCGGCAAGCATCATGCCCGTCGCCTGCGCGGGGATGGTGGCGGTTGCGATCGCGGCCATCCCGCTGCTCGTGACCTATCTGTTCCTGGAGGCTTCCAACCGGCCGGAGATCACGATCGGCGAGGCCTCCCGTGGATCGCTGCATCCGGCATCTTTGCTGACGGCTGTGGTGGCGGACCTCTACGGCGTGATCAACCCGAAGATCGACTACTGGGGCCCCTACAGCGAAGCCTGGGACCCCAACGAGCTCACGCTCTCCTACAATATGAGCCAGATGTACCTCGGCACATTGCCGATCGTCCTGATCCTCGTCGTGGGCTTCGCGCGCGGGCTCTTGTGGGCGCGCGAGATCCGCGTGCTCAGCATCGCTGCCGTCTTTCTCCTTCTCTACGCGCTCGGCACGTACACGCCGGCGTTCGCGATCTTCTACGACTACCTTCCCGGCGTTGCCTTCTTTCGCCGTCCTGTGGACGCCAGCTTCATACTTGGGGCCCTGCTGGCAATAGCTGCCGGCTATCTCGTGCATCGCTGGGCCACCACGACTCTGCCTTTCGCTTCTTATCTGCGGCGGGCCTTCGAGGCTGGCATGCTCGCACTCATCATGGTCGGTGCGCTGGCCGTTGCCTATGACGCCGGCAGGATCGCGCTGGCTTGGAGGCCTGTGCTGGCGGCGTGCCTTTGGATCCTTGCCGCCGCATCGGTGCTGGCAATGCCCAGAACATGGCTCAAGAGGAGCGGTAGCTTCGCCGTCGTAGTGCCGGCGGTCTTGTTGACTGCGGACCTCGCCTGGAACAACGGTGTCAACGAGGCGACCGCCCTGCCGCCATCGCGGTTCGAGGTTCTGTCGCCCGATAGTCGCAACGACACGATCCGCTTCCTGAAGGCAAAACTCAGGCGGCAGCCCGGTTCGCCCTGGCGCGACAGGGTCGAATTGGTGGGCCTCGGCTTCGAATGGCAGAACGCCGGCATGGTGCACGGCTTCGACGGCACGCTCGGCTACAATCCGTTCCGCCTTGGCGAGGTCTCCGACGCCACCGGAGCTGGAGACTACATCGCCGGGCCGGATCAGAAGCAGTTCTCGGCGCTGTTTCCGTCCTACCACTCGCTGATGGCGAACCTGCTTGGTTTGAGGTTCATCGCTGTCGGCATTCCCATCGAGCAGATCGATCCCCGTCTCGAGCCCGGCGACCTCAAGCTGGTGGCGCGCACGAGGGATGCCTACGTCTACGAGAACCCTGATGCTTTGCCGCGCGTCCTCTTCGTCCACGATTGGAAGCGGGTGCGCTTCGCCGATCTCGTGGAAAGCGGACGCTGGCCGCAATTCGACCCGACCCGCACCGTGTTGCTCGAAGACCCGCCGGTGCCCGAAGCGTCGGGCGAGGCGCCGGTGGCAGAGCCCGCGCCCAAGTCGCCGGTCCGGATCAGGCGCTACAAGAACGCCACCGTCGAGATCGAGGTCGATGCGTCGGCGGCGGGCTTCCTCGTTCTCAACGACGCGTGGCATCCGTGGTGGACGGCGAGGGTCGACGGCGAGGCGGTGGACATCTACCGCGCAAACGTGCTCTTCCGCGCCGTCCTGGTGCCTGCCGGGCACCACGTCGTGAGCTTTGGGTTCAACCCGATTTCCGGCGCGTTTGCCGAAGTCGCCGACAAGATCCTGGAGTAGCTTGCGAGATGGCCGCCTCCCGCTGCCAAGCGCAGCGCCGGAGATGAATGGCTCCAATCTCTCATGAAGATTAATGTCTCCGTCGCTACCCGTTCTTCCTTCCCCCAACCGGACGAACCCCGCCGACAACAGCTTCGCTCCGCTTGTCGCCGTGCCTGTCTCATGTGCAGACCGCTGTAAGCCGTTCCTACTTTGGTCGGATTGTCCCGGTTACGGCGGCCCGCAGGAGGATTTTTTCAAGAAGACCTTTTGACAGCGCTGCGGCTCCATGCCACGCTAAGTGCGATCAGGGGCACAGATGTCCGTCAAGCCGCACGTCAAGCGGTAGAAAAAGTCTGGCCCAGAAAAGCTCGTGCCGTCGGGGGAGACCCGGCGTCGGGAGTTCGCGGACCGTTCGGGCGCCGCGTACGGGTTTGCTGAGACGGCAAACTAAAGGGAGGAAGACCACATGTCGAAAAGTCTGCTCAAATTGGGAATCTTGGGTGCCTCGGCCCTGGCCTTTGCGGTCACGGCGACGCATGCCAACGCCCAGGGTCGCGTGAAATGGAAGATGGCGAGCGCGTTCGCGAGCACGCTCACCCACCTTGGGCCATCCGGAGTGCGCTTCTCCAAGGACATCGAGCGCATGTCGGGCGGCAAGTTCGAGATGAAGTTCTTCGAGCCGGGTGCGCTCGTTCCGGCGCTGGAGTGCTTCGACGCAGTTTCCAAGGGCTCAATCGAGTCGTGCTGGACGACGCCCGGCTATCACACCGGCAAGTATCCGGCGCTCGCGTTCTTCACGACGGTTCCGTTCGGTCCTGGCATCGGTGAGTTCCTGGCGTGGAAGTGGTTCGGCGGCGGCAACGCGCTGCGCGACGAAGTCTACGCCAAGCATGGTCTCAAGGCTTTCGACTGCTTCTGCATCGGACCGGAGACGTCGGGCTGGTTCCGCAAGGAGATCCACTCGCTCAACGAGATGAAGGGCCTGAAGATGCGCTTCTTCGGCCTGGGCGCCAAGGTGATGCAGAAACTCGGCGTGTCGACGCAGTTGCTGGCTGCAGCGGATATCTTCCCCGCCCTCGAGCGCGGCGTGATCGATGCCACCGAGTTCTCGATGCCTGCCATGGACATCAAGCTCGGCTTCCATCAGATCGCCAAGTACAACTACTTCCCAGGCTGGCACCAGCAGACGTCGTGCAGCGAGATCTTGATGAACCAGAAGGCGTTCGACGCCCTGCCGGACACGTACAAGGCGATGATCCAGGTCGCGGCCACGGCGCAGGTGATCTACACCTACGCCGAGACCGAGGCCACGCAGTTCGGCGTCATGGCCGAGATGCGTGACAAGTATGGGGTCAAGCGCATGCGGTGGACCGACGACGAGCTCAAGGCCTATGAGAAGGCTTGGTTCGAAGTGGTCAAGGAAGAGTCGGCCAAGGACCCGCTGTTCAAGAAAGTCGCCGACCACTTCTATGCATTCCGCGATCAGTACAGGATCTGGGGCGAAGCCCAGGCACTGAAGCCCACGTATCAGTGAGCCGTAGAGGCGCCCTTGGTTGGTGTCCTCTACGAAATAGTCCTTAGACCGGGCCGCAAATCGCGGCCCGGTCGGTTGGCGGGTCTCTCATAGTCTCCCAGGTTCTCGAAATGGCACTGCACGAACAAGCACGTGGTCGGTCGCTCGGCAGCATTCTCTGGCCATTGTTGATCTTCGGTCTCATTGCCGCGACGGTCGCGGTGATCGCGAGCTTGCCGCACGAGACCCGCGAAGAGCTCCTCTACTTCGCGCAGGATTATCTGCCGATCCTGATGTTCGTGACGCTGGCCGCGTTGTTGTTCTCCGGCTACCCGGTGGCATTCGTCCTGGGCGGCGTGGCGCTTACCTTCGGCTTGATCGGCTATTTTCTGGGCACTTTCAGGCTGATCGAATTCTTCAATTTCATACCGCGCATCTGGGGGCAGGCGGCGGAAAATCTCGTCCTGGTGGCGGTCCCGACGTTCATCTTCATGGGCGTGGTGATGGAGCGGAGCGGGATCGCCAACGATCTCCTCTATTGCGTCCAGGTGCTGCTGAAGCGCGTACCCGGCGCCTTGGCGCTCGGCGTCACCATCATGGGAACGATCCTAGCCGCCATGACCGGCATCATCGGCGCGTCCGTGACCATGATGACGGCGCTGGCACTGCCAACGATGATCCGCCAGGGCTATAGCCATGCGCTCTCTTGCGGCACCATTGCCGCATCCGGAACGCTGGGCATCCTGATTCCGCCGAGCATCATGCTCATTATCATGGCCGACCTGCTCAGCGTCTCCGTCGGCCACCTGTTCATTGCGGCGCTGGCGCCGGGTCTGACGCTGGCGGCGTTCTATCTCATGTTCATCGTGCTGGCCTCGTCGATCAAGCCGTCGCTGGCGCCTCCGCTGCCGCCGGAACTCCTCGCCGTGCCGAAGGGCCAGATGACGCCGCTGCTGTGGAGAGCGTTCTTCCCGCCGGTGTTCCTGATCGGCATGATCAAATGCTCGATCCTGCTCGGTTGGGCTACGCCGAGTGAGGCCGGTGCGGTCGGCGCGTTCGGGGCGCTGTTGCTGGCGATATTCGCCGGGCGTCTCAACTTCAGGATGCTCGAGGACACCTGCCAGACGTCGGCGCGCACCGTTGCCATGGTCTTCTTCATCATCGTCAGCGCCACCTGCTTTGCCTACGTGTACCGGGCGCTCGGTGGCGACGACATCGTCGAGAAGTTGATCAGGGGCGCCGGCCTCAACAACTGGGGCCTGCTTTTCCTGATCATGGGCATCACGTTCTTCCTCGGGTTCTTCCTCGACTGGATCGAGATCACGCTGATCGTGTTGCCGGTCTTTGCGCCTTTGATCGCCGGCCTCGATTTCGGCGACCATATTCCCAAGGCGGAAGTGACGATCTGGTTCGCGATCCTGATGGCGGTCAATCTTCAGACATCGTTTTTGACGCCGCCCTTCGGATTTGCCCTTTTCTATCTCAAGGGCATCGCCCCGAAGGAAATCAAGATCCAGAGCATCTATCTCGGCATCATCCCGTTCGTGTTGTTGCAACTCCTGGCGGTCATCGTCGTGATGATGTGGCCGGGTGTGGCCCTCTGGCTCATGCGCGGCACCTATGGCAACTAGGTGAGAGGCTCAATGCAAAAGGAAAATTTCTCCGAGACATTTGCGGAAGGCGAGGAGCCGGCGGCCCTGAAGGCAAGCAGGGGCTTGCGCCGCATCGTGGAGGTCGTCGGCCGCTTCGGATCCTGGTTCATTGTCCCGCTCGTGCTTATTACCGTGCTCGATGTTGTCGCTCGCAAGCTTACGTTCCGCGCCGAGGACGGCAGCGCTTGGGGGCTGCAGATCTGGCTCAAAGCCCACGTGAGCACATTCTTCGAGTCGACGTTGCTGCAGGAGTTCGAATGGCATCTGCACACGGTGCTGTTCGCGCTCGTGCTCGGCTTCGGCACGATCTACAACACCCACGTGCGCGTCGACCTCGTGCGCGACCACGTCAGTTTCCGCAAGAAGATCTGGATCGAGTTCCTCGGCCTGACCTGCTTCATGATCCCCTACCTGCTGCTCGTGATCTATTTCGCCTCGAGCTGGGTCTGCGAGTCATACCAGCTGGGCGAGATCTCGGCCTCCACCGTGGGCTTGAGTCATCGCTGGATCATCAAGGCGGTGCTCGTGGTGGGCCTGATTACGGCGACCATCGCCGGTGTAGCCGTGTGGTTGCAGGTGGCGTTGTTGCTGTGGCAGGGGGAGAAGAAGACCAAGCGCTTCAAGCTCATGACGCTCGATTGGCCCGAAGAAACGGGCAAAATCGAAGGCAAGGAGCGCATCAGCCTTGAGGACGCACCGGCCGAGCCGATCCCCCCGCCGATACTCGCGAGCCGCGGCGCCAGCATGAAGCCTGCCGAGTAGCACGCGGCCGACCCACTCGCGTCCCGATCGCGCCGGTCGCGCGCCGTCCCTGGCTGGCATGGAGGCCTGCATGGATCAGCTCGACTGGGTGAGCATGTTCAAGCGCTATGTCGGCAACGACATCAAGACGCCTTACTTTGTCTCGGTTGGCCGCCTTACGCGTGTACAGGCCAGGAACGAGTTCTTCGTCTACACGCTCTTCATGGGCGTGCTGTTTGTCGCTTTCGGCGTGGCCGGCTTGTCGCCCGCCCTGCCGCACGGCGATACGCTCGGCGTGTCGCTCTATGCCTTCCTGGTCGTGGGTGCCGCCGTCGCCTTCGCCTTTTCCAAGCATCCGGCCGCCGCTGCCGTCTTGGCCAGCGCGCCGGTTGCGGTCCTGATATATTTCGCTGTGTTCGGCTTCCATCCGAACGCCGGCACCGCCGATAAGGTCTTCCAGGTGATCATCGCCCTGCTCTGGCTGCGCTACAGCTGGCGCATCCTGCAGATCACGCGCGCCTGGCCAACGATGCGGGAACGGGACGCCCCTGAGCGAGACGAGTGATATTGGCGGCGGCGGGAAACCGCCCGGGCCGGAGGGGCAGCCGAACTCTGCTGCTGCCGAGGCTGGCCCTGCGCGCGATGCCGGCGCCTTCGCGCAATGGGTGGCGCGCGCCTTCCGCTGGCACCTGTTTGGTTTCTTGATTTTGAACGCGAGCCTCGCGCTCATCAATTTCTTCATCGGTCGGACCTGGTGGGGGTTCTGGCCGCTCCTCATCACGGGGCTGGCGCTCGCCGTGCACTACTTTCTCTACAAGGCGGTGGCCGTCGATGAGGGCTGGGTCGAGGAACGTACGCAGGAGCTCAACCTGAAGAGCTACGACCGCAGCCACATCGAGGACCTCAAGTCGCGCTACGGCGCCGGCGATGAGCTCAAGGGCGACCGGCGGCGAGGGCCGGGTTCGTGATCGTCGCTAAGCCTGCGCGAGAAATTTGCAGCCTCGACCGGCTCACTGCCTGTCCTTGACCCAAGCCAGAATGTGCTGGGCGACGCCGACGAGATCGCCGTTCTGATTGACAATCTTGATGTCGCTCCTCGAGCGACGCTTGACGGGGTCGATCTCGGTGATGGTGTAGGTGAGGGTCAGCGTGTCGCCGATGAACACGGGGCCGAGGAAGCGCACCTTGTCGTAGCCGAGGGACACGGCCGTCTCGTCGCCGTCGGTGCCGTGGCACTTCTCGATCATCATCGAGGAGCAGGTCGAGGCGAAGCCCAGGAGCAGCACGCCGTGCGCGATGCGTTTTCCATACTTGGAGCGCGCCATGTACTGCTCGTTGACGTGGTTGACGGCGAAGTCGCCCGTGATACCGGCAAAAAGGTAGATGTCGGTCTCGCCGACGGTCTTGGCGAACGAGACGCTGTCGCCGGGCTTCACATAGAAGTCTGTCATTGCAGCCTTGCTCCTCCTCGTGCGTCAGCGGGTTCGGGAGAACCTCGCCCGTGCATCGTCATTCCCGAACCGGCTCTGGCTCGGCAATCCCGATCACCTTGTCGCGGACCAGCGCCTCGATCTCAGGCCCGCTCAAGCCGATCTCCTTCAAGATCTCCCCGGTCTGCGCCCCGAGCCGTTGCGGGGGCAGGCGAACCTCGGCGGGCTTGCCGTCATAGAGCACGGGATGGTTCACCACCGTTATCGGCGCGTGCCGATCGCCGGCGCCCGCAACCGTCACCATAGACTGCATGTGCCGGACCTGGGGATCGTCGACGATCTCGGCATAACCCTGCACCGGCGCGTGCCAGATCTCCATGGGCTCCATGCGGGCGACCCACGCCTGCGTGGTTGCGGTCTTCAGGCGCTGCGCGATCAGCTCGCTGATCTCGTCCTGCTTCGTCCAGGTGTCCGCTCCGGTGAATTGGGCCACGCGCGGCTCCTCGATGGCCTTGGCAATTGCCTCGAGCGGGGCCAGCGAAAGCGCCAGGTACCCGTCCTTGGTCGGGTACACGCCGTAGGGGGCCGCGTAGTGCCAGCCGGCGACATGGCGATAGGTGTGAATGGCTTTTGGCTTTGTCGGCGCGTTGAGCCATGCGACCAGGGACTCGGCCTGCAGATCGAGCGCCGCCTGCATCAGGCTCACGTCGACTCGGCAGCCCTCCCCGGTTCGCTGCCGGCGCACGACGGCCGCGAGGATGCCGAGCGCCAGCAGCGCCGCACCGTGGTGGTCGATCACGGAGACCCCGGCGGGCCTTGGGCCCGTCGCCTCCTGGCCGGTGATTGCCATCATGCCGAAGAGCGCCTGGACGAGCAGATCCTGGCCGGGCTTCTTCGCATAGGGCCCGTCGGGGCCGTAGCCCGAGGCCGAGGCATAGATCAACCCCGGCTTGCGGGTTTTCAGCGCCTCGTAGCCGAAGCCCAGTTTCTCCATCACGCCGGGGCGGAAGTTCTCGGCCACCACGTCGGCAGTCTCGACGAGGCGGAGCGCGATGTCCTTGCCCTTGGCCGACTTGAGATCGATGGCGACGCTGCGCTTGTTGCGGTTGGCGCACAGGTGCAGCACGCTTTGCCCGTCGTGCCAGATGTCGCCGCCGGCCCAGTGCCGCTGCCATGCGCCTTGCAGGCTCTCAACCGAGATGACGTCGGCGCCGAGGTCGCCCAACGCCTGAATGCCCATCGGTCCCAGCAGGAAATGGTTGAAGCTGACGACGCGGATGCCTTGCAGCAGATCGAGCATGCGAATTTCCGTTCTGGCCGTCCACCCGACGACGTCATGCGGAAGTCACAGATCATCGGCGATGCGGCGAAGCGCTGGACGATCTCGCCCGATGCATTAACCTACACGCCGAAGCGGTCCGGAGGCGTGAAATTTCAGGATGTCTGCTCCGTCGGGCCGCGACGAAGGGGACGTCCGGACGGCGCGGCCGCCGACGGAGGAAACGCGTTTCGACCATGGAGGCCCGACCACGCATGCACCTTGCTGTTGACTTTCATTCGCCATGCTGAGCGCCCTCGACCTGATCGCGATCCTGCTGGCGCTGACGGCCGCGTTCGCCTGGATCAACCATCGCTTCATCGGGCTGCCGCACTCGATCGGCCTGCTGGTCATGGGACTTGGCGTCCTCGCTGGTGCTCGTCGGGATAGAGCTCGCGGTGCCCAGCACGCATCTGTACGGCGATCTCGCGGGGGTCATCAGACAGATCGATTTTCAGGCGGCCGTGCTCAACGGTGTGCTGGCCTTCCTGCTTTTCGCCGGCGCCTTGCATGTTGACCTCGGCCTGCGCGATCGCGCCTGGCCCGGTGTATCCTTCGTCGACAACCCCGCCGCGCTCTTCGGCTTCACCTGAGCGCGCGCGCGGCTTGCACCGCGCTTGACGCTTCGCCTGGGCCTTGGTGTTCGGCGCCCTCATCAGCCCGACCGACCCGCTCGCTGTCCTGTCGACGTTGAAGGCGGTGCAGGTGCCCAAGGCGCTGGAGATCGACATGACCGGCGAGTCGCTTTCAACGACGGCGTCGGCGTGGTTCTGTTCACGGTGCTGGTGGCGCCGCCGTCGGTGCGCAAAGCAGCGGCATCGATCTCGTTCACATCGGCAGGATCTTCTTCTGTCGAGGCGCTCGGCGGGGCTGTGCTCGGCTTGGTAACGGCTATCTGGCCTACAGAGCCATGCGCGCGATCGACGATTATCCGATCGAGGTGCTGATCTCGCTTGCGCTGGTGGCCGGTACCTACACCCTTGCATCCAAGCTGCACATGAGCGGCCCCATCGCGGTCGTCATCGCGGGCCTCCTGATCGGCAGTCGTGGTCCGCAGGACGCGCTCAGCGAGCAGACGCAGCGCTATCTTTTCGGGTTTTGGACGCTCATCGACGAGATCCTGAACTCGGTCCTCTTCCTCCTTGTCGGCCTTGAAGTGCTGTTGCGCTCGCCGTTTTGCCAGCTTGGCGGTTCCGCTGCAGCGGGTTTTTCGCTTTGCGCTGTTTCGATGCGCTTGCGGCGCTAGTCCGACATCTTGGGCATCGAAGTCCCGTCCGTGGCCCCTGGGGTGCGCTCGCGGCGGCATATCCATAGCACTTGCGCTTTCCCTGCCGAGGTCGCCGAGAATCCGTGATCCTCGCTGCGACGTACGCAGTCGTACTTTCACGATCGTCATTCAGGGACTGAGCCTCGGCCCGCTGGTCAAGCGCGTGGTCAAGTGACGCGCACGCCCTGGCCTCGCCAGTCGTGACGGGCCGCTCAGATCACGCCACGCCGGCGCAGATCCGATATCGTGTCGGCGCCATATCCCAGGCCCGACAAGACCTCGCCCGTATGCTGGCCCAGGTCGGGTGTCGGCCGCATGGACGGGGGCTGTGGCGCGGCACTCATGTTGATGGGCTGGCCGACCACCTTGATGTCGCCGAGCTTGGGATGCGCCACGGGCCGGGCGATGCTCAGGTGCTCGACCTGCGGCTCGGCGAAGGTCTGATCGATGCGGTTAATGGCCCCGCACGGTACGCCGGCCTTATTGAGAAGCTCGATCCAATGGGCGCTCGGCAGCTCCCGGGTGACGGCGCCGATGCGCTCGTTCAGTGCCTTGCGGTTCTGCGAGCGCAGCTGGGACGTCTTGAACTCTGGCGCCGAAGCCATCTCGGCCAGGCCGATCGCCGTGCAGAAGCGCTGCCACAGCCCCGCCCCGGCCGCGGCGATGTTGATGTGCCCGTCGCTGGTCGGGAAGACGCCCGTGGGCACCGAGGTCGGATGGTCGTTGCCGGCCTGCCCTGCCACTTCGCCCGCGATCAGCCAGCGTGCCGCCTGGAAGTCGAGCATGAAGATCTGCGCCTCCAGCAGCGAGGTGTGCACCCACTGGCCCTTGCCGGTTTTTTCGCGCTGATAGAGGGCCAGGACAATAGCCTGCGCCAGCAGCAGCCCGGAGGTGAGGTCGGCGATGGGGATGCCGACGCGCACCGGGCCCTGTCCCGGCAGGCCGGTGATCGACATGAGGCCGCCCAGGCCCTGCGCGATCTGGTCGACGCCGGGCCGCGCCGCGTCGGGTCCGGTCTGGCCGAAGCCCGAGATGCTGCCGTAGACGATGCGCGGGTTGATCTTGGCGACCGCCTCGTAGTCGATGCCCAGCCGATGCTTGACGTCGGAACGGTAGTTCTCGACCACGACATCGGCTCCCTGCGCGAGCTTGAAGAAGATGTCGCGGCCTTCCGCGCTCTTGAGGTTGAGCGTCATGGCGCGCTTGTTGCGATGCAGGTTCTGGAAGTCGAAGCCGTGCCGGTTGCCGCCGACCACGTCGCCGCTGGCCGAGCCCGGCGGCTCGATCTTGATGACGGAGGCACCCCAGTCCGCGAGCTGGCGTACGGCAGTCGGGCCGGCGCGGTGGGCGGTGAGGTCGAGTACAGTGAGGTCGCTGAGGGGCAGATCTGTCATGGTTCTCGCTTCCCGGCTGGGTGTCACTGCCCCTGAAACTTGGGCTTGCGCTTCTCCATGAACGCCCGGCGCCCTTCCGCGTAGTCCGCACTGTCGAAGCAGTCCTTGACCATGGCGTCGAGGCGGGCGAGGTCGCGGCTCGCCTCGGGTTTGCCGACCTCGCGCGCGGATGCCTTGGCCAGCGCGATCGTCAGCGGCGCGTTCTGGGCGATGCCGGCGGCCGTCTCCGCTACGGCGGCATCGAGCTCGCCGTCCGGGACGACACGCTGCACGAACCCCATGTCGAGCGCCTCCTGGGCCGAGAACTGGCGGCCCGTGTAGATGATCTCCAGCGTCTTCGGCAGGCCCACGCTCTCAGCCAACCGGCGGATGCGCTCATAGCCGTAGCCGAGCCCCAGCTTGGCGGCCGGCACGCCGAACCGGGCGCCCTCGTTGCAGAAGCGCAGGTCGCAGCAGCCGGCGAAGTTCATGCCGCCGCCGATGCAATAGCCCATCACCTTGGCGATGGTGGGCTTGGGGAAATTGTACATGAGGTCGTAGGAGCGGCTGGAGATCGCGTCGTAGCGCTTCTGCGCCTCCATGTTCGCCCGCTCGCTCTCGAACTTGGAGATGTCCGCGCCGGACATGAAGGCCTTGCCGCCCGCGCCGCTCGCCACCACCACGCGAATGGCCGGATCCTCGGCATAGCGCGTGAGCAGACCGTGCACCGCCTCCCACATGTCGAGCGACACCGCATTGAGCTTGGCGGGATTGTTGATGACGATATGGCCCACGGGGCCGTCAGTGCGTCCGATGATCCTCTCGTCCTGCATGTCTCCCGACCCTTTCGCGACGCGGTTCCCGACCCGTGTGCCTTTGGCAACCGATGCCGCGCACCCTGGTACGTCCATCCTAGCCGGTTCGGGGAGGAGAATACATGAAGCCGACGCCACGGCGAGGGGTGATGCTGGGCTGTCGCGGCGGACTGCGTGCGTGTGGTCGCCGCGCGAACGGCGTGCGAGGAACCGATCCGAGGCAACTGCCCGCACGTGTCTCGGTGCCGGGCGATCCGATGGACCTCGGGCATCGGCGTGTTTCAATTCCAATTCACACCCGGTCTGGAAGAGAAAGGCGTGCACGCGATGGTGCACGCCTTCAAGTTCCAAGGGACGGTTTGGCGGTGGGGCTCGCTTGAGCCGGCTCCACCTTGTGTCAGGCCATGTTCTTGTCGCCCGTCGGGTAGTCGCCAGGCGCGGACGCTTTGGGCTTACCGCCCTCGGCATCACGCGGGTAGAGCAGGTTCCGAGGCCGACGATGTGGGAATCCAGGGGAACCCTCCGCTCACCTGCTTCATCTCCTCGTCAGAGATGGCGCGAAGCGGGGAAGCCTCCGCGTTGACTGCTGCTGTATTGGTCATGGGTCTTCTCCATTGCTGGTTGGCACGATCTGCAGCGATGTGCTGCCGGGCCAACTATGCCAATGAGGTTGATTTGGCTGTCTCCGCAAACAGTGGGTTTTGGCCTTCGCCCCAGGCCGTCGGAGCCATGGGCGGATACAACGGACCGGTCGCGGGAATGCCGGGCCTTAACGACATCGCCCTGTTGGTGAGGTCACCCATCAGCTTCCGTTGACGACGGGTGAAGTCGCCCGCAAGCTGATCCATCCGCGAGGCTGTCATGCACGTCTATCTGCGAGGCGACACGGCGCAGCGGCTCCGGCTGGCGTCGGGGCTGGTGCTGTTCGCATTCGCCGCGTCCCACTTTCTTAACCACGCCCTGGGTCTGGTCGGCCTCGAAGTCATGCACCAGGCACAGGCGCTGCGCACGGCTGTAACGAGGTCTTGCCGGGCACCATCGTTCTCCTCGCGGCTCTCGTCATCCATATCTCCGCCGCCTCTACAAGCTTGCGCGGCGCAACACCTGGCGCATGCCCCGCTGGGAGGCGTGCAGATCGTGTTCGGACTGGCGTCCCGTTTCTGCTGTTCCTCATATCGTCAATACGCGCATTCGCATGCCTTTTCGGCGTAAACGACATCTACCTTTACGAGCTCACGCGGCTCTGGCCAGGCGCGCCGTGACGCAAAACCTGCTGCTGCTGATCGTATGGACGCACGGATGCATCGCCTGCATTTCTGGCTGCGGCTGCTGGACGGCTATTGGCGCTGGGCACCCGCACTGCTTGTCGTTGCCGTGGCGGTGCCGCTGCTGGCGGTAGCCGGTTTCGCGGTAGCGGGCAGCACGACTGCCGACATCATGAGCGATCCGAGTCGCTCCAGTCGCTGAAGAGAGCTCCCACTGGCCGCGCAGCCATGGCAATACCCTCGCTTGGCTGCGCGACGCCTCGCAAATCGCGTTTGCCACGCTGCTGCTGCAGTCGCCGGCGGCAGCTAGCGCCGCTATCTGCGGCGGGCCGAGAGAGGCCTTGCCCGCAGCATCAGCTACGTCGATGGCCCCACCGTTGATCTCAAGCCCGGCATGACACTGCTCGAGGCGAGCCGCTCTGCCGGTCCGCATGCGTCGGTGTGCGGCGGCGCCCCGCTGTTCGACCTGCCGTGTCAGGATCGAGCGGGACTGGAGACGCTGTCTCCGCCACGGCGCCGAGGCGATCACTCTCAAGTCGATCGATGCCCCGGCGAATGTGCGCCTTGCCTGCCAGCTCAGGCCCTCCTCCCCGCTCACGGTCGCGATTATCAGCAAGCCGCGATCCATCGGGCCCATCGAAACCGAGTTCGCCGAGATCAAGGAGGTCGTCGCAGCGCATGTGCGCGCGACACTGGCCGAGCAACTTGTGGACATGGCGTCGTCATCGGCAGCCGAAATCACGCGCTGGTTCACGGGCAGGGTCCCGTTGCGCTGCCTGTTCTCGACCCGCAACATACCGATTTTGCCTTGACGGGTGCCCGGCTCGACTACGTACTCGACCGTCCGACGGCGGCCGTCGTGTACTCGTGCCGCGGGCGCGCCGTCACGCTGTTCATCCTGCCCCGGAGCGAGGCAGGGACCTTTGCCGTCCGGGGCACGCGCAACGGCTATCACATGCTCGCTTGGGGGCACGCGGGCTTGGCGTACTTCGCGGTATCGGATGCGCCTTTCCACGAGCTTGAACGGCTGGAGGCCCGCTTGGTCTCGTTGACCGAGGAGGGTCTCTCACCGCGTCGGTGCCGGCCTGGAGCGGGGTGAAACACGGTCGCAATGCAGGAAGGCACCTCATGAGCGAGCTCTTCCGCCGAGAGGCCGTTCCTCACGCGACACGCCGGCTCGATGGCCCCGTCGTGCTTGCCACACCGCTCTCGGTCAACACGTTCGGCCTCCTGCTTGCCGCCGTCGTCTTGGCGCTGCGGCATTCGCCGCCATCGCAAGCTATTCGCGCAAGGCGACCGTGCCCGGCATCCTCATACCTGACCAAGGCATGATACGCGCCACGGCACCGGCATCCGGCACGCTGCAAAGCCTCATGGTGCGCGAGGGTGATGCCGTGCCCAGTGGCGCAAGGATCGCCGTAATCAGCATCTCCACCGAGACCTCTGCGGGCAACGTCGGAGAGATGGTGGCCAAGGGCCTGCGCTCCGAGGCGGTGGCCGCCAGAGCCAAGGCGGAGTCTCAGCTCGCGCACCTCGAGGTCGAGCGCGAACAGTCCAATATCCGATTGTCCAAGAGCGAGGCCGAGCACAAGCAGATTTCCATGATCCAGATCGCTCTGCAGGAGCAAGCGCCTCCAGCTTGCACAGCGACGAATATGAAGCGCGGCGTGGAGATCGCCAAGAAGGGCTTTCTACCCCGGCGAGAGGTCGATTCGCGCCGCCTTGCCGTGCTTGCCGCCGAGCAGGAGCTTGCAACGCATCACCGGCGAGCTTGCCGGTCGACCGAGAGCGCCATTGCCGACATCAAGGCGCGCCTGGCCTCGATACCGCTTGAGATCGATGCCGCCCGTTCGGAGGCGTCCACCGCCGAGGCTCGCTCTGGCTCAGCGCCGCGCCGAAGCCGAGGCCCGCCGGCTTCAGTTCGTCACCGCGCCTGTCAGCGGCCGCGATCGCCGCCTTGCCGGTGTCACGACGGGCCAGGCCATCGGCGCCGGGCGGCACGATCGCGGTGATCCTGTCCCGGTGGGAGGCAAGCTCGAGGCGGAGCTTCTGGCGCCCTCGCGGGCCATCGGCTTCGTGCAGCCGGGCCAGGATGTGGAAATCAGCCTTCAGGCCTTTCCCTATCAGCGCTTCGGCACCGTCCGGGGCACCGTGCGCATCTGTCTCCAGCACGGTGATCAGCCCCGAACGAGGTCGGCTTCCAGGGCCTGCACCTGGAGGAGCCGGTGTTTCGTATTCGCGTGACGCTTTCGCGGGAAACCATGCATGGCCTATGGGCAGGCCATCCCCATGCAGCCGGGCATGCTGGTCATCGGCGGAAATCGTCTTCGACCGGCGCAGCCTGATGGCTTGGCTTTTCGATCCAATCTATGCCGTGGTGGGGCGGTCATGAGCATTTTCGACGAGCTGAACTTCGGCGGCGCGCCGCCTGCCGGTCATCACGGCCTCCGAAGCCGCCGAATGCGGACTCGCCTGCATCGCGATGATCTCGCGCTATCACGGCCACGATGTCGACCTGAATGGATTGCGGCAGCGCTCACGCCCTGTCGCTCGCCGGTGCCTCGCTCAAGAGCCTGATGGAGATCACCGATCAGCTGGGGTTCTCGACGCGCGCCCTCCGCGTCGAGCTCTCGGCGCTCGAACAAGATCCGCACGCCGGCCATCGTTGCATTGGGATCTCAACCACTTCGTCGTCCTGAAAAGCGTTGGACGCAAGCGCATCGTCATCCACGACCCGGCGATCGGAATGCGGGCGTTCACGCCGGAGGAATTCTCCAAGCACTTTACCGGCGTCGTCCTCGAACTGGCTCGCGCCGAAACGCTTCGAGCCGGTCTCGGCCCGCGTGCCGATGAAGCTGTCGATGCTGTGGTCGAAGATGACTGGATGGGGAACCGCGCTCGCGCAGGTTCTCGTCTTGTCCGTGGCGTTGCAGATCGCCGCCTTCGTCGCGCCGTTGCAGATGCAGCTCGTCGTCGACGAGGCGATCGCCGAGTCGTGGATCGCGACCTGCTGACGGTCATCGCGCTCGGCTTCGGTGCGCTCGTCGTCATTCAGGCATGCCATCGAAGCGCTGCGATCGTGGGCCCTGCGTGTTTTCGGCCATCTGCTGAGCTATCCAGGTTTCCGGCAATCTGGTGCGTCACCTGCTGCGCCTGCCGAGCGACTATTTCGAGAAGCGGCACGCCGGCGACATCATTTCGCGGCTGGGATCGGTGAAACCCATCCAGGACGCCATCACGCAAGGCGTCGTCGGCACCGTCATCGACGGCCTCATGGCCTGCATCGCGGCGGTCATCCTGTTCTTCTATTCCGTCGACGCTGGCGCTGGTCGTCATCGCCGCGGTCCTGATCAATCATGGCGCTCAACCTTGCCCTGTTTCCGCGCATGAAGCAGCGGATGGAGGAGGAGATCCTCGCCCAGGCCAAGGAGCAGACGCATCTGATGGAGAGCGTGCGGGCGGCGGTAACCCTGAAGCTGCTCGGTCGCGAGGCCGTGCGCGAAGGCGGCGTGGCGCAACCTGCATGCCGAGACCACCAATGCCAGCATCGCCGTCGGCACGCCTCACAATATCTCGCAGTCGCTCATTCAAAGCGTGGTCACGGGGCTGCAAACCGTGATCGTCATCTATGTGGCGGGCCGTGCCATCCTGGACGGCCAGGGCTTCTCGGTCGGCATGCTGTTCTCGTTCCTCTCCTATCGGCAGACCTTCACCGACCGCGCCAATCGCGCTCGTCAACCAGCTCATGCAGTTCCGCTTCCTGCGGCTGCATCTCGATCGCCTCTCGGACATCGTCACGACGCCCGGCGGAGGATAGGCGGGCGTCGGCCACGGCCCCCATCGACATCCAAGGGCCATATGCGCCTCAAGCAGCGTGGCCTTCCGCTACGGCGCCACCGACCCGCTGGTGCTGGAGGACATCGATCTCGAGATCGCGCCTGGCGATTACGTTGCCATTCCATGGCCCATCGGGCGGCGGCAAGACGCACGTTGCTCAAATTGCATGCTCGGCCTCAACCAGCCCGACGCGACGGGATGATCGAGCTCGACGGCCAGCGTGCCACGCCTGCGCGCTGGCGGGCCTGGCGCAATTTAGTCGGCGTCGTGGCCCAGGACGACCGGCTGCTGTCCGGAACGCTTGCCGACAATATCGCCGGCTTCGATCCCGATCTGGACATGCAGCAAGTTGTTGCGGCTGCTGCAGCGGCCCAGGTTCATGCCGACATCATGCGTGCGCCGATGCAGTACCTGACGCTTGTTGGCGATATGGGATCGACGCTTTCAGGTGGCCAGCGGCAGCGTGTTCTCCTCGCCCGCGCGCTTTATCGCCAGCCCAAGATCCTCATCCTCGATGAGGGCACGGCGAATCTCGACCAGCAGAACGAAGAGCTGATCGCCGATTTGATCGATCAATTGCAGATCACCCGCATCGTCGTCGCCCACCGACCGGCTCTCCTGCGTCGCGCCAAGCGCGTGCTTACCGTCGGTGGACGCAAGCTGACGGAAGTGAGAGATGCGCCGGCGGTCGAGCGTGTCGCCATGGCGTCACCGCGGGTCGAAGTATCGTGACCCAAGTGTCGGGGTGCTGCCGTCCTTCGCCGCAGTGAGAAGAGCCAGCTCTATTGGCCGGCCCTTGCTCAATGGCGCCCTTCACAGCGGGTGGTGAACCCAGCTTGGAAGAATAGAGGCGAACTGGTCGACGAAAGGCTGAGGCGGCTGGGGAGTGACAACGGTCAGCGTCGAAAGCCGGATGCAGCCGCCCGTAATTCCGCCGGTCACTGCGTCGACTTCGTCGGCCCGAAGCGTGCGGATGCTGTGGTCCTGGGTCTGCGAGAGGGTCTTCATGTTCGTTCTCCGTTTGAGGCGAGCGCTGTGTGGAACCATGGCGCGGGATCAGCCCGACCGTCCCCACTCTCGCTCACGCCTTCACGCGCCGCTGTTCCGCGGGGAACATGACGCGGAATTTCTCCTCGCACGGCACAAGCGCGTATCTGGACCCGATATCCGCCGTCGCGCCGCGCCGCCCTACATCTTTTTGAGCTGTTACGGCGGGAACAGCGTGGTGGAGAGCTCCCGAGCATATTGATCTTACGGGAACGGGCGAGACCGACCCGATGCACAAGGTAAGTTCAACATCCAGGAGCCTGAAATGAGCACGACCAACATTCGCGAATTGGCTGAGACCGACCTCGACCTCGTCAGCGGCGGAATGGACCCGAACTACAAGTTCTGTTCGAATGGCCCCGCTGGGGAAGGCGTCTATCCCAACTATGTCGAGTGCGGCAACCCCCTCATCGAGGCCTTCTTGAAGGGCGTCGCGGAAGGCATGAAGAAGGGGAAGACTTGATCGCCACTTTCCGCGGGCTGAAATCATAAGGCAGCCCGCGGAAGCCCCTCGGGGGTGGCGGTGAGCGACACATCCGCGGCAGCACTTTGTGTCCGGCAGAGCTGCGTTCTCGCCTTGCGCCCCCACCGTGCCGGCCTCCAACTTTGCTGGAATTCCTGGCCTGTCTGCCTCTGACGAGACTATCCTCCCGTCCTCGCCGTCCATGGCGATCGGCAAAAGGTGGACATGCGCTTGCCCCAGCAGCTCGCAGCCGTCATTTCCCTTTGGCTTGCAGGCGTCGCGCTGCGGCTGACGATCCTGGCGATACCGCCGGTCATCACCTTGATCCGCGAAGACCTCAGCCTGTCGGGCACCGAGGTGGGCGTGCTGACAGGGCTGCCGGTCTCCCTGTTTGCCGTCGCGGCCGTTCTGGGGTCGCTTCTGATTGCACGTGTCGGCGCGATGGCAGCGCTTCTCAGCGGGCTGCTCGTCGCTGCGATTGGCTCGGCCCTTCGCGCCGCATCCACAGAAGCGATCATGCTCTATGCGACGACGACCGTCATGGCCTTGGGCGTGGCCATCATGCAGCCGGCGCTGCCCCCGCTCGTCCGCTCATGGTTGCCAGGTCGGATTGGTTTCGGAACGGCTGTCTATACCAACGGCCTGCTGGCGGGCGAGATCGCGCCGGTGGTCCTTACCCCCTTCGTTCTCCCTCTCATGCATGCGAGTTGGCGCCTCGACCTCGTGTTGTGGAGTGTGCCCGTGTTGGCAATCGCCGTCTGGATCGCGACTGTCGCTCCGAGGGAAAGCGGGCGATCGGCCACCCGATCGGCATGGTGGCCGGATTGGAGCAGCGGCTTGGTTTGGCGGCTGGGCCTCATCTTCGGCAGCGTGACCAGCACCTACTTCACCATCAATGGCTTCCTTCCCCTCTACCTCAACAGCGTCGGCCGACCGGACCAGGTAAAATCCGCGCTGATTGCTCTCAACGTCGGACAGCTGCCCGCGTCCTTCCTGCTTATCTTCGCTGCGGGCTACCTTGTCCGACGGGTGTGGCCATACATCTGGGGTGGAATCGCAGCTTTCGTTTGCATGGGGGTGATCGTCTCGAGCACCGGACTCTCCGTCATGATCGCAAGCGCGGTGCTCGGCTTTTCATGCGGGTTGATGCTGACCTTGGTCTTGGCTCTGCCGCCCCTGCTCTGCGCCCCTGAAGATGTAGCCCGTACGTCCGCGGCCTTGTTCACCTTGGCTTACGGCTGCGCCGTCATCGTGCCCATCGTCAGCGGGGCCTTATGGGATCTGACGGGAATTCCGGGCTCCGCCTTCCTCCCGATTGCCCTTTGCGCGCTCCTGCCACTTCTGCTGGCGACGGGGCTCGATGTTCGCGGCGGATCGGAACGCGGGCTGTCGCCGGGGTGACGTGCTCCAGGCGGGCGCGGATCGAGTTGTCGTGCAGCTGGTCAAATGCGAGGGATGGCATGTTTCGAAGGTTTCAGGCTTGAGCACGTTGCCGTAAGCGGCGGCGGCACCATCCGCCTCCGGCATGGGGGAACAGGGCCTCCCTTGCTGCTGCTGCACGGCAACCCGCAATCGCACATGATGTGGCACTTGGTGGCCCCGAAACTGGCCGAGCGGTTCACCGTTATCTGCCCAGACCTCAGGGGGTATGGCGGCTCCTTCAAGCCGCCGGCCACAGCCGATCATGCACCGTACGCCAAGAGAGAGATGGCCGCCGACATGGTCGAGGTGATGCGCCACTTCGGGCACGAGCGCTTCCTCATCGGCAGCCATGACCGGGGCGCGCGGGTGGCCCATCGACTTGCACTCGACCACCCCACGTGCGTTGCCAAGCTCGCGGTTCTGGACATCGTGCCAACGATCGAGCATTTCGAGCGGGCCGATGCCTCCTTCGCGTTCGGCTACTATCACTGGTTCTGGTTCGCACAGCCGCACCCGTTCCCCGAGGTGCTGATCAACGCGTCGCCGGAGGCCTGGTTCGCCGCCCACACCTCACGCGAGCCGAAGCCGCCCGGCTTCTTTCACCCCGAAGCACTGTCGGACTACCTGGCGGCGGCACGCCAACCGGAAAGCATCGTTGGCATGTGCGAGGACTACCGGGCAGCCGCCAGCATCGATCTCGAGCACGACAGGGCCAGCCGAAGCGCCGGCCTGAAGGTGCAATGCCCGATGCTGGTGCTGTGGGGAGCGAAGGGAAAAATCGGCCAGTGGTATGACGCACTCGAGATCTGGCGCGGCTACTGCGCCGCGGAGGTGACGGGTGGCGCGGTCGACAGCGGGCACTACCTGGCCGAGGAAAAGCCAGAGGAGGTGCTGCGGCACTTCGAGACGTTCTTCAACTGACCCCCGCAAGCCGACTGGCCGCGCACGGTTGCCGCGACACGCCGATCCGCATCGCGCGGGCGGCTATAGATAGACGCCCTTCATGCCACCGGCCGGGTAGCGTGTGCCTGACGCCGATCCCTTCGGAACGGCCGATGAGATTTGCTCCACCTCGGCCGATGTCAGATCGACGCCCATCGCGCCGATGTTTTCGTCGAGGCGATGGGGATAGCGGGTGCCCGGAATGGCAACCACGTCTTCCCCCTGGGCCAGGAGCCAGGCCAAGGTGAGCTGACTGGGCGAGCACCCTTTTTGAGCGGCAATCGCCTCGATCCGACGAACGAGCTCGCGATTATGTTGGAAATGGTCGGCCTGGAACCGGGGATGCTGCGCCCGTCGCCCGTCGATGTCCGACAGGTCCTTGATGGCGCCGGTCAGAAATCCACGGCCGAGCGGCGAATAGGCGACAAAGCCGATGCCGAGCGCGCGTGTGGTCTCGCGCGTCTCTTCGGCCTCGGCGCGATAGAGGATCGAATACTCGGTTTGAACGGCTGCTATCGGATGGACCGCATGGGCGCGCCGGACGCGATCGGGATGCGCTTCGGAGAGACCGAGGAACCGAACCTTGCCTTGCTCGACGAGGCGTGACATGGCGCCGATGGTTTCCTCGACCGGCACGTTTGGATCGACCCGATGCTGGTAATAGAGGTCGATCACGTCGACGCCCAGCCTTTTGAGGCTCGCCTCGCACGCCTCCTGCACATAGGCGGCCCGCCCGTCCACGGCGTTGCCCTGGCCCTCGCGGCGCACCTGGCCGAACTTGGTGGCCAGCACCACCTTGTCTCGCCTTCCTTTGATTGCCCGCCCGACGACTTGCTCATTGTGGCCCCAGCCATACATGTCGGAGGAATTGAGGTGGTTGATGCCGATGTCTATCGCGTGCTGGATCAGCGCCTCCGATTGCGCATCCTCGGCTGCGCCATAGATGCCGGATAGCGACATGCATCCGAGGCCGATCGCGGAGACCGACAAGCCGTTCTTGCCAAGCTGGCGATGGGTAATCTTCATCCTAGGAGCTCCAATCTTCTCCGACGTCGGCGCGGCAACCTGCGCTGAATAGCATGGGCGTGAAAAGATGTGCACCCTTGCCAAGGGCACGGTAGTGACCAGCAGCGTCCGTGCTGGGTTCTGCCACGAGCAATGTTCATCGTGCCGGCCTGCTATGGGCGCAGCAGTTGTGCGCGCGGTCGAACGACCGTCTGGCGGCCGCGCTTGAAAGCGCATAGCACAGGCGCAATCGTCGCCACGGCTTCGGCCGGCGTTCTCGCGTCGACAATGACAAGATCCGCCGGGTTGCCGACTGCTAGTCCATAGTCTTTCAGGTTCATCAGGCGTGCCGAGCGGTTCGTGATCATGGCGAAGAGGTCGGCCAGTCGTTCCGGTTGGCCGACCTGAAGTATGTTGGCGTGCAGGTTCGCCATCCGAATGAGCGAGCCATCGCCGAACGGCGTGAACGGGTTCAGTACATTGTTGGTGGAGATCGAGCAATTGCAGCCTTGCTCCGCGAACAGGTTCGCGTCGGCGACACAGCGCGGAACGTCGTGGTCCTTGTGGCGGGCCAGCACGAAAAGGTCCGTCGACGGCAGCACGGTCACGGCAACGCCGACGTCCGCGAGGCGCTTGGCAATCGTCTTCTGCTCTGTTGGCGGCAAGCCGGACAACTTCGTGGCATGGCCGATCGCCACGCGGCCACCCACGCCCAGGCGCTCGGTCATCTCCGCCACAAGATGCGTGTCGAGACTTGTGGGGTCGTGGCCCGAGTTGATGTGCATGTCGACATCGACATCGAAGCGACGAGCAAGCTCGAAGATGCGATGGATTTGTCCCGGGTGGTCCACATCGTAGTTGGGTGCAGCCCCAATCACCTTGGCACCCATCTCGAGGCCCTTGACGAGCGCCGCATCGGCACTTGGCGCCGTCGTTAGCCCTTCCTGCGGGAACACGCAGATTTCAAGATCGACCGCCCAGGCATATTCCCTGGCGAGCAATTGCAGCGCCTCCACACCCTTGACGCCGACCGGGGCGTCGATTTCGGCGTGCGTGCGTATGCGGGTGGCGCCGTGCTTGATGCAGCTTTCGAGCGTAGCTTTCGCGCGCGCATAGATGTCCTCCACGGAGAACGTCGGCTTGACCGCCTGCACCCGGCGCATGTGGTCCGGCTGGCTACGGCTCGGCTCGGGGGCGCAGCGGTCTATGATGCGGGACTTGTCCAGATGGATGTGCGTCTCGATCAGTCCCGCGCAACACAGGCACCCCTCCGCATCGTGCGCCGGCACGTCCGTTTGAATGCTCGGTTCAATTGCCGCGATGCGACCGCCTTGGAAGCCAATGTCGATAATCGGCGGATGCCCCGCTCCGTCGGGCAGTCGCGCGTTGCGAACCACAAGATCGAGCATGATCCTATTCCCTTGCACCAAGCCAACGTGACCGACCGGACTGTCCTCAAGTGCTGAGACTAGCTGGCGCGCACGCCGTTGGGCAGCCCATCTGGGCGAAACCCCGCCTTCGGCTCGAAGAGGTCGTCATGCCCTCAAGATGGGCAGCACGAGAGGGGCAAGCTCGTCGGCGGTGCGGCCCGCCCAGTCGCGCTTGGGTACCTCGCGCATCGATCGCTTTTGCGCCTCCTCCAGCGCTTCTGAGGCAGCCTGATAGTCGAGATTGACCGCGCGCCCATCGGCAACCACCCGTTCGCCGTCGACGTAGACATCGCGAACCGCCCGATCGGCGGCAACGTAGAGCAGGCTCCTGATCGGCTCGCGCATCGGCATCATGGCTGGATGCTTGAGGTCGACCAGGACGAGATCGGCCTTCGCGCCGACCTTCAACCGGCCAATGTCCTCGCGCAGCAGGGCGCGGGCCCCGCCGATCGTCGCGGCGTTGAACACGTCGAGCGTCGTCACGTCATCGACCGTACCCGCCACCGCGCGCGAGATGGTGAACGCGCTGCGCATCTCCTCGAGGAAATTGTGCGGGTAGGTGTCGGTGCCGAGCCCCAGGTTCACGCCCTGGCGGGCATAGCTCCCGAACGTATTCATGGCGATCCCGCGGCGCATGAACACCGTGGGGCAGTGCGCGACGGTAGCGCCCGTGTCGCGCAGCAGGCCTAGGTCGCCGCGCGTCGGCCAATGCAGCCAGGGGTGGTGGTCGAGAAAGATGCCGTGGCCGATGATGGTCTGGCGGCTAAGGGCGCCGATGCTGTGGAGCCAGGCTATCGGCGTCTTGCCGTGACGCCGGAACATCTCGTGAAATTCGTTGATGCTCTGCGCGGCGTGAATTTGCAGCGGAAGCCGGCGCTCCACCGCGTAGTCGTAGGCGTCGCGGATCAGCTCGGGCGAACAGGTGTCGACCTGCGCCGGGCAGAGCATGCCGCTCAGTCGGCCGGAGGCATGCTGGTTGGCGAGATCGATCAGCCGCCGGGCCTCCTCGAAGGCCTCGCGGCCGGCCTTCTTGTCCCATGCGTACTCGAGCTCGTGGCCGTTCCTGGTGAGCCAGCGCGCATCGCGGAACATGGGTGCCGCCACCGCGCGGATGCCGGACTGTGCCATCGTGTCGAGCCAGCCCTCGAAGGGGATCGACAAGTCGACCACCGTGGTCACGCCGCTCATCAGCAGCTCGGCAAGAGCCACCTGCATAGCCGCGACCGATCCGGCCCGATCGTTGCCGAAGACGGTGAGGAACTCATAGAGCGAGCTGTGCCAGAAGCCGGGACTGCGGGTCTCGTCCGTAATGCCCTTGCGCAGCGGCTCGCTCGAGGGATGGGTGTGAATGTTGACAAGGCCGGGAAGGAGAAGACGGTTCGTGCAGTCGATCTCTACATCTGCTGGATCAGCGAAGCGCTTGCCGATGAAGGCGATGTCGGCGCCCTTGATCGCCACGTCGATCCCGCATCGATAGACGTGTGCTGCCCGCGCCTCATCCCATGCGACGACCCATGCGACGTTGCGAAATACCGTTGTGGCTGCCATCACCTGCTCTCACTCACGCGCCTCGAAGTCCGCCGTACGCCGCCCAGCTGACGCCGGCCAGGAATCCCGCGTCGACCACGAGGTTGGCGCCGGTCACGCCGCTGCTTTGCGGGCCGATCAGCCAGGCTGCGGCACGTCCGATCTCGATCGGCTCGACCAGGCGGCCCAGCGCGGCATGGCGTGTCATATCGTCCTTCGAGAGCGCGCCGACCTCGATGGCCTTCTCCAGCGCCGGCGTGCGCGTGAAGCCCGGCGAGATCGCGTTGACGCGAACACCCTTGGGTCCCCACTCCGCTGCCAGCGTCAACGTCAGATTGATGACGGCGGCTTTGGCCGGCCCATAGCCGTGCACCGGCGCGGAGCTGCTGCCGGTGATCGAGGCGATGTTGACGATGGAGCCATGGCCTCGCTGCGCCATGCGGGCGCCGACGTCCCGGCACATCAGGAAAGTGCCCCTGAGGTCGACGGCGATCTCGCGATCCCAGTCGCTCATGCGCACGCGATCCGGCGCATGCATCTTTCCCAGGACGCCCGCCGCATTGACCAAGCCCGCGGCCGGACCGTGACGCGCCTCGATCGCCGCCACGCATGCCGAAACTTGGGTCTCGTCGGACACATCGATCGGCTGGTCCCAAAGCAAGGCAGACGCCGGAAGCTCGACATCATCTGCGCGGCTTGATGTCCACGATGACGGGCGTGAAACCAATCTCGACCAGGGCTCGGACCGTGGCGGCGCCGATGCCGCTCATGCCGCCGGTGACGATCACGGTTTGGCTCTGAACCGACACGATCGGCCTCCTTCAGTCTCCCGCCCGGACGGCAGCAGCAATTTCATCGCGCAGGACGCGTTTAAGGATCTTTCCAGACGGATTGCGCGGAAGCTGATCGCGAACGATCAACCTTGCCGGCACCTTGAACCCGGCAAGATGGCCACGGCAATGCTGGGCGAGGGCATCGTAACTTAGGGATTGCCCAGGCCCGAGGACGACGACGGCTATGGGGCGCTCGCCCCACGTCTCGTCCGGCACGCCGATGACGGCGGCCTCCCGCACCTGAGGCAGCTCATAGATGACACGCTCCACCTCCGATGAAGCGATGTTTTCCCCGCCGGAGATGATCATGTCCTTCTTGCGATCGGTGAGGTAGAGGAAGCCGTCCGCGTCGAGGTGGCCAATGTCGCCGGTCCTGAACCAATCGCCGAAGAAGGACGCTCTTGTCGTTGCCGGGTCCCGCCAATAGCCTTGCGTCACCTTCGGCCCACGCAGGCAGATTTCGCCGCTCTCGCCAGCGGGAAGGCTCTGCCCCTCTTCGTTGCGGATCTCGATCTCGACGTGGGCGAGTGCGCGGCCGACCGAGCCGATCTTCTCGATCTCGCGCCCAGCCTCCATCAGCGTGTCGCCGCTGCAGCTTTCCGTCAGCCCATAGGCATCGATATAGCGCGCGGTCGTGAACAGCTCCGAAAAGGCGCGAATGCGTCCCTCCGGCGTGCGTTCGCCGCCTCCGACCACCCAGCGCAGGCTGCGCACGTCATGCTGTGCGCGGGCCGGCAGCGTCAGAATCGCGTTCAACATGACGGGTGCGAGCCACGCCCCGGTCAGCTGCTCCCTCTCTATGGAGGCGAGAGCACGCGCCGGCTCGAAATCCCGGTGGATGCACAGCATGCCGCTCATCCACAGAACGGCGATTCCCGGCAGATCGAAGGCGCCCACGTGATAGAGCGGCCCGGTGACGAGAAGCCGGTCGTCGCTGTTGAGGCCCAGGGCCATCACGTGATCCATGCACTTCCAATAGAAGTTGGAATAGGTGTGCACCACGCCCTTGGGGTGGGCGGTCGTGCCGGACGTGTACATCAGGCGCAAGAGGTCGTGCTCCTGCCGGGCCTGCATGGGCGGTCGCGTACCGCTTTGGGCAAGCCGCGTACTGTCCGCCTGGACCGTCGCATCGAGGAGAACGACGCGCGGCAGGCCCTCCACGATGGCAGCGAACTCGGCATCGGCTGCGAGCAGCTTTGCACCCGAGTTCTCGAGGACGTAGCCGATCTCGCTTCGCGCCAGACGGTAGTTGATCGGCAGGAATACCGCGCCGATGTGGCTCGCGGCGAATGCCAGCTCGACGAAGGCGAGGCTGTTCTTCATCAGCACGGCGACGACATCGTCGGCACCCATGCCCTGAGATGCGAGCCAACCCGCCGTCCGCTCGATGCGGTCGAGAAACTGCGCGTAGGTAACGCGCGACTCCCCGTACACGAGCGCCACCCGATCGGGCGTGCGCGATGCGTGAAAGCGGATGAAGCTCGATAGATTGATCATGCAGCGGTTGCTCCGTCCGCCAGAAGATCGGGCCCGTCCCCTTTGGATGTTCCGATGCCTCTCGAGGCAGGGCAAGCGCCATTCTGCCCGGCGGTCGAGTCAGCCTGCCACGAGCACTTGAGCAACGGGTCGCAGCCTGGAAGAATGCGATCAGCTTGAGGGCAGGCCCGGCTCCGGGCCGCATGGTGCAGGTGCCGAGATGGCTAGACCCACAATCAAGGTCTACAGCGACTACAAGAGCCCCTACGCCTATCTCGCCAAGGACCTGGCCTACGAGCTGGAGCGGCAGACGGGCGCTCACCTGGACTGGCTGCCCTACACGCTCGACATCCCGGCCTATCTGGGCAACGCCAAGGTCGATGCGTCGGGCAATGTCATCGAGGAGACCCGCAACGCGCATCAGTGGCGGCGGGTGAAATACAGCTACATGGACTGCCGCCGCCAGGCCAATCGGCGCGGGCTGACCATCCGGGGCCCGCGCAAGATTTTTGATTCGACGCGCGCCAACATCGGCATGCTGTTTGCCAAGCGGCGGGGCATCTTTCGCGACTATCATGATCGCGTGTTCGAGCGCTTCTGGAAGCGCGAGCTCGACATCGAGAATGTCGATGCGCTGGCGGCAGTGTTGAGGGAATGCGGCGCCGAAACGGCCGGGTTTCGGGCGTACCTGGAAGGCGAAGGCCGCGCCGAGCTGCAAGCGGTGCAGGAAGAGGCGGAGGCTGCAGGCGTGTTCGGGGTTCCGAGCTTTCTGCTCGAGGACGGTGACCTCTACTGGGGCAGCGAGCATCTGCCCCGCATCCGCGAGCGGCTGACCTCCGCGGCCTAGGTGCCGATGCTCTTCCACATGCCGCGCATGCGCGCCGCAAGATCCACCGTCGTGCCCGATCCGGTCCTGCTCGCGGATACGCCCGACATGGCTGGCGGCCACGTACGGATCTCGAAGTTGCCGATGATGCCGGCCGGGATGAAGCGACTGCGCGAGGCGTAGAGATGCTTGTCGCCGCCGCGCGCCTGACCGTGCACATAGAAGCGGTGCGGCACGATGAGAGCGAGCTGGTCCTTGGCGCGCGTCATCGCCACATACAGCAGCCGCCGCTCCTCCTCGATGTCATCGGCGTTGCCCGTCGCCATGTCGGAGGGGATGCATCCATCCACCACATTGAGGACGAACACGGCCCTCCATTCCTGGCCCTTTGCCGAGTGGATGGTGGAGAGGATGAGGTAGTCCTCATCCAGCAGCGGCTTGCCGGCCTCGTCGGAGGTCGCGCTCGGCGGGTCGAGCGTCAGGTCGGTGAGGAAGTGCGCGCGCGACGCATAGCCCGAGGCAATGCGCTGCAGCTGGTCCAGATCGCCGGCGCGTACGACGCCGTCCGGAAAGCGCTGCTCGAGATAGGGCCCGTACCACTGCCTTGCCAGATCGAATTGCGCCGGCCAGTCGGCGCCCCCGCCCCGCAGGCTGGTCATCAGGTCGACAAGATCGCGCCAGGCCGACGCTGCCTTCGCCGGCGGCGCAAACGTTGCCAGTGCGTCCGTTGCCGACCGGCCGGCCATGCTGTCCAGAACTTTGCCGGCCGTGGTCGGGCCGATGCCGTCGAGCAGCTGTAGGACGCGGAATCCCGTAACGCGGTCGGTGGGGTTCTCCGCCCAGCGCAGCACCGCTAGCACGTCCTTGACGTGGGCGGCTTCCACGAACTTGAGGCCGCCGAATTTGACGAAGGGGATGTTGCGCCGGGCGAGCTCGATCTCGAGCATGGCGCTGTGATGGGCGGTGCGGAACAGGACGGCCTGCTCCTTGAGGGGTGTGCCGTCCTCCCGGTTTCGCAGCACCGCGTCGACCACGAAGCCGACCTGGCCGACGTCGTCGGAAACCGTGACCAGGGCAGGCCTGGTGTCCGCCACGCGGCGGGAGCGCAAGTTCTTGGTGAACCGCTCGCGCGCCAGGCCGATGACGGTATTCGAGGCCGCTAGGATCGGCTGCGTGGAGCGATAGTTCTCCTCCAGCGTCACCACGCGCGCCGCCGGTGCGAACTGGCTCGGAAAGTCGAGGATGTTGCGCACGCTGGCGGCGCGAAAGCCGTAGATCGCCTGGGCGTCGTCGCCGACCACGGTAAGACCGGCCCCGTCCGGCTTGAGGCCGAGCAGGATGCCGGCCTGCAGCGCATTGGTGTCCTGGTACTCGTCGACGAGCACGTGATCGAAGTGCCGGCGCACCTCGCCTGCCAGCTCAGGCACCTTCATCAGCTCGCTCCAGTAGAGGAGCAAATCGTCGTAGTCGAGCACATGCTGGCGCTGCTTTGCAGCGACATAGGCCTCGAACAGATCGCTGAGCTCGTCTTTCCATTCCGCGCACCAGGGAAACTGCTTGAGGAGGACGGTCTCCAGCGGCTCTCCGGCGTTGAGCGCCCGCGAGTAGACGGCAAGGCAGGTGGCTTTGAGCGGAAAGCGGCGATCCTTCTCCGACAGGCTGCGCTCGTGGCGCACCAGATTCATAAGATCGGCGGAGTCTTCGCGGTCATGGATCGTGAAGGACGGATCGAGCCCGATCGCTTGCGCATGCGTCCGCAAGAGGCGCGCGCCGATGGCGTGGAAAGTGCCCGACCAGCCGAGGCGGGTATTGGGGCCGGCTGGCCCCAGCGCGGCAGCGATGATGCGCTCGGCGCGACGCACCATTTCGGCAGCGGCGCGGCGCGAGAAGGTGAGCAGCAGTATGCGGCCCGGATCGGCACCGTTGACGATGAGGTGGGCAACGCGATGCGCCAGGGTGTTCGTTTTTCCCGAGCCGGCACCGGCGATCACGAGCAGCGGACCGGCGACGTTGGCGCCTGCATTGGCGACGCCGTGCTCCACGGCACTGCGCTGCTCGGGATTGAGGTTCTCCAGATAGGACGCGGCAGGCATCGCGGCGATCGCCCCTTGCGGCAAGGCGACACCCTGATCATGATTCGTTCCTTGCCGCCAAGCGCCGCCGGGCAGAACCTTGAGCTGCCCGCCAAGGCCGCATAGGGTCGGCGACCGAGAACAGCTGCTGAGCAGTTTGCCTGGAAATTGACCCATCGATGCAGTCCACCGAGCGGCGCCTTTTCCCCCACCGCCGGGGACTGATCATCGTCACGACCTTGGCCACGGCCTACGTCGCCAGCCATTTTTTTCGCGCCTCCAACGTCACGATCGGCCTGGACCTGATGCGCGACCTGTCCATCGGGCCGGAAGCCCTGGGTGGACTTACGGGGGCGTTCTTCTTCGGCTTCGCCGCCATGCAGATCCCCTGCGGCTTCTTCTTCGACCGCTTCGGACCGCGCCGTACCGTGGTCGGCATGCTCATCCTCGCCACCATCGGCGGCATCGTCTTTACGCTGGCGCCGACCTGGCCGGCTCTGCTCACCGGCCGTGCGCTCATGGGCGCCGGCTTCGGCGTCATGCTGATCGGCAGCATGGTGGTGATCTCGCGGTGGTTCCAGCCGGATCGCTTCTCCACCCTCACGGCCATTGTCTTGTCCATCGGTCTGCTCGGCAATTTGGCCGCCACCACGCCGCTGGCCTGGGCCTCGCAGGCCGTCGGCTGGCGCGCGGCGTTCGGCGCCGCCGTCGTCTTCACGGCGCTTGCCACCATCGCCGTCTGGCTGGTGGTGCGCGACGCACCGCCCGGCCACCCTTTCCTGGCCCGAACCCCGGAGCCGCCGCTCGAGATGCTGCGCGGCCTGATCGAGGTGCTGCGCAACCCCCGCCTGAAGCGCATCCTGGCGCTCAGTTTCTGCAACTACGCCTGCACATTCACCGTGCAGGGCCTGTGGGGTGGTCCATTCCTGCGCGAGGTGCACGGCCTGACCCCGATCGAGGCGGGCAACGTCCTGTTCGTCGCCGTCATCGCCTACCAGGTTGGCATGCTCATCTTCGGCCCGCTGGACCGCGTGCTGGATACGCGCAAGTGGATCGCCATGAGCGGCAGCCTGGTGATCACCACTATGCTTGCCACTCTGGCGCTCGCGTCCCACCCGCCAGTCTGGGTTCCCATCGGCGCCATCCTCGGCATGGCCTTCTTCAGTGCCTCCAGCACCATGGTGATGACGCATGCCCGCGGCCTGTTTCCGGACCGGCTGATCGGTCGAGGTATCGCGACGATCAACACGACCGTGATGCTTGGCGTCGCCTGCATGCAGACCTTCTCCGGTATCGTCGTCGGCGCGTTCGAGCCGCTGGCAAGCGGCGCGCGAACCGAAGCGGCATACCGTGCCCTCTTCGGGGTACTCTCCGCGGTGCTCATTGTCGCTGTGGCGATCTACAGCCGCTCGCAGGACGTCAAGCCCAGCGAGCAAATGCGCGATAGCCAGCAACAACGCGATGCCTGAGCCGTCTCAGGCCACAATTATGTCTCCGGATGACCTGACCCAGGCTGGCTGCCGTTTGGCCCCTCCGGCGTTCACGATCGTTCCTGCCTATTGCGGAGAAAGCGGCCGCGCCATAGCCTCGTGGCCATCGAGGAACGCGATCCGAGCCCGTAGCGCTCCACAATGGTGGCGGAAAGCCCCGGGCGTGGACGGTTGCCAGGAGGGGTGACGTGCGCAACAGCCAGATCGAGGTGCGTCCGATTGCCGGCGCCATCGGCGCCGAGATCCACAATGTCGATGTGAGCCAGGACCTCGACGACAGCACCATCGCCGACATCCGCAAGGCCCTGCTCGACCACTGCGTGATCTTCTTCCGCGACCAGAAGCTCGATGCGGAACGCCACAAGGCGTTCACGCGCCGCTTCGGCAAGATTTTCATCCATCCGAACTATGTGGGCCTGCAGGCCGATCCCGAGATCGTTGTCATGACCCGCGAGCCCGGCGACAAGCACATCGTCGGTGAGGACTGGCATGCGGACACCACCATGGTGGGCGAGCCCCCGATGGGCGCCATCCTCTACGGGGTGGAGGTGCCGCCCTACGGCGGCGACACGCTGTTCGCCAACCAGTACCTGGCCTACGAGGCGCTGTCCGACGGCATGAAGAGGATGCTGTCAGGCCTCAAGGCGGTGCACTCGGACCGCACGGTTGCCGGCCCGCAGGCCAACAAGAACGCGAGCCGCTCGACCAAGGTACGCCAGGGCGCCGACTGGCGCGAGACGGTCAGCGTCCACCCGGTAGTGGCGACGCACCCCGAGACGCAGCGCAAGCTGCTTTACGTCAACGCCTCATACACTCAAGGCTTCGACGGCATGACGGAAGAGGAGGGCCGGCCTCTGCTCAGATACCTGCTCGAGCATGGGCACCGACCTGAGTTCACCTGTCGCTTCCGCTGGGAGACCGGCTCCATCGCCTTCTGGGACAACCGCTGCTGCAAGCATCTTGCGGTTCACGATGCCGGCCCCTTCCGCCGGGTCATGCGGCGGACGCAAGTATCCGGCGGGCCGGTGGCCTGACTATCAGCAACGACACATCGAGCTGCCATCGGAGCGCGTGCATGAGCCAGGCCCTGTCCGGCATTCGCATCATCGACATGACCCACAACCAGGCGGGCCCCGCCTGCACGCAGATCCTGGGATTTCTCGGCGCCGACGTGATCAAGCTCGAGGAGCCCAAGGGCGGCGACGTGGCGCGCACCAACATGCGCGACGAGAAGGGCGACAGCCTGTTCTTCCTCGTCCTCAATGCCAACAAGCGGAGCCTGACCCTCAACCTCAAGACCGACGAAGGCAAGGCGCTCTTCCGGCAGGTGATCGCCAAGTCAGACGTACTGGTCGAGAACTTCGGGCCGGGTGCGCTCGAACGGCTGGGGCTGGGCTACGAGGCGCTCGCGGAAATCAATCCGCGGCTCATCTACGCGACCATCAAGGGCTTCGGCACCTACGGCCCCTACGCCGGCTACAAGAGCTTCGAGCCGATCGCACAGGCGATGGGCGGGGCCATGAGCGTCACCGGCTACCCTGACGGGCCGCCCACCTTCATCTGGCCCTCGATCGGCGACTCCGGCACCGGCATGCAGATGGCGATTGGCATCCTGGCGGCGCTGCAGCAGCGCCACACGAGCGGCCGCGGCCAGCACGTGGAGGTGTCGATGCAGGATGCGGTGGTCAACATCTGCCGGATCAGCCTGCGCGACCACCAGCGCTTCGGTCATTCCATGCCGCGCACCGGCAACCAGCTCGGCCGCAACGTCCCCGGCACGATCTACGCCTGCGCGCCCGGTGGGCCCAACGACTACGTTTACCTTTATGCGCAGCCGCAGATGTGGCCCGCGGTCGTGCGCGTGCTGGAGCACTCCGAACTCGCCGAGGACGCACGCTTCAAGACGCCTGAGGCGCGCTGGGAGAACCGCGCGGCGCTCGATGCCATCGTCGAGGCCTGGACACGCCAGCGCAGCAAGCACGAGGTGATGCGCCTCATGGGCGAGGCCGGCGTGCCGTGCGGCGCCTGCCAGGACACCGGCGAGGTGCTCAGCGATCCGCATTTGAAGGCGCGCGAGATGATCGTCGACGTCGACTACCCCGGGCGCGGCACCTATCAGACGGTCGGCTGCCCGATCAAGCTGTCGGCATCACCAGTAGCCGTGCGCCGTCCCCCACAGCTTGGCGAGCAGACCGATGCCTTGCTGAGCGAGCTCTGCGGGCTGGCGCCTGAGGATCTCAAGCGCCTGCACGAGGACGGCATCGTCTGAATGACGGTGGAACCCCGCCCCAGGCGCATCGCCGATGTCCGCGCCCGGTTCAATCGGCGATCGTCGGCGCGGGTTCGAAGAGGCTCGAGTGTGATGATGAAGATCGATGTTGGCACGGTGCTACTGCCGGTTCGCCCCGAACTGATGAGAGCGCTGGAGGCCGCTTGGCTCACGCTTGCTACACCGGGCACGTGGTGGACCGGTGCTGAGCGCAATGCCATTGCGGCCGAGGTCCGCCAAGCGGAGAGCTGCGCGCTGTGTCGGCACCGCAAGGAAGCCCTGTCGCCCTATTCGGTCGAAGGCCGTCACGACAGCCTCGACGAGCTGCCTCTCGAGGCCGTGGAGGCAATTCATCGCTTGGCAATGGACGCCGGGCGCATCACTGAGACGTGGGTCCGGCATCTGGCAGAGGGCCCGCTCGACGAGGAGCTTTATGTCGAGATCGTCTCCGTCGTCGCCATCACCACCGCGCTGGACACGTTCGACCGCGCGCTCGGCCGCTCCCGCCGGCCCTTGCCGATGCCCGTGACGGGGGCGCCAAGTCGACACCGACCGGCGGGTGCCAAGCGCGGTCTCGCCTGGGTCTCGACGCTTGCTCCCGGAGACGTCGGGCCCGGCGACCCCAATCCTTTCCCTGTGCACGGCGACAAGAACATCCACCTGGCTCTCAGCCTTGTGCCGCAGGAGGTCTTCAACTTCTTCGACCTCGACGTCGAGCTCTATCTCCGGGACGAGCAGATCCGCGACTTCTCCCGGGAGTATCGCGCCATCAGCCATCGCCAGATCGAGCTGATTGCAGCGCGCGCTTCGGCGTTGAACAGATGCTACTATTGAACGACCAGTCACGCAGCATTGCTCCGTGAGAGCAGCACGGCGACTGGAGAAAGCTACGATCTGTCCGCGATCGTCGGCGGGGATCGGGCGGATGGAGGCGTGCCGCACGGCACCCTGCTCATCGCGTTCGTCGACGCCGTGCTCGGGCGCGACGAGACGCGGCTGTCCTCTCTGCGCAGCACCGTGCGGAGCGCCGTGGGTGATGCGGGCTTCGTCGATGCCTGCGCGACCATCGCCTCCTTCAATGCCGTGGTAAAGCTCGCCGACGGGACCGGAATCCCCCTCGAGAGCTGGAAAGAGGATCGCACCAGGGATATTCGCGCAGCCCTGTCGATCGATGCCCTCAGAAAATGACCCCGGTGGTTTGCTGGATCTCCAGCGGACGCGCCGCCCCGGCCGGATGATGCCGCCGCTGCCCGGCCGCGTATAGACCTCCGGCGACCGTCACGGCATGATGTCCGTTCAAGTCGGGAGGTGACACGTGGCAACGGCATTCGAAGAGGTCATGGGCGTGCGCGAGGCCTTCAGCGGTCGCAAGCCGGAGGCTGGCGAGGTCTCCATTGCCGGCGCTGATCCGGTCCTCTCCACGCGCTTCAAGATTGGAGAGACGTGTGCAGCCGTGCTGGGAGGTGTCGGGGTGGCCATCTCCGACATCTGGGAGCTGAAGACCGGCCGGCGCCAGAAAGTCTCGATCGATGTTCGCCACGCAGCCGCCGGTCTGCGCAGCTCGACCTACCTTCAGCGCCCCGGAGCCGACGGCGCGTTCACGCCCGTGGTCAACAAAAACCACGAGGCGATGATCGGGATCACGCAGCCTTGGCCGACGCGGGACGGGCGCCACGTGCTGACGCACTTCGGTCTGCCCAACCTGCAGGCGCGCATGCAGAAGCTGCTCGGCTGCGAGCTCAATCCGGCTTCGGTCGCGCAGGCCGTAGCCAAGTGGGACGCCCCGGAACTGGAGGCGGCTATCGACGAGGCGCGCGTGTGCGGCGGCATGGTGCGCTCGAATGCCGAGTGGCTCGCGCACCCGCACGGGCAGGTGCTGGCCTCAAAACCGATCGTCGAGATCATCAAGACCGGTGACAGCGACCCCGAGCCGCTGCCGAAGGGCGGCCGTCCGCTGAGCGGCATTCGTGCCCTTGACCTGACCCGCATTCTTGCCGGCCCGATGGCGGCGCGCACGCTTGCTGAGCATGGCGCGGACGTGCTGATGATCACAGCCGAGCGCCTGCCCCAGATCCCCGAGCACGTCCTCGATACCAACCACGGCAAGCGCAGCTGCTTCCTCGATCTCGCGCAGAGAGACGATGCGGCGCGCCTGAAGTCGCTGATCAAAGGCGCAGATGTCTTCTCGCAGGGCTACCGCCCCGACGCGATCAGCAAGCTGGGCTTCGGGCCGGAGGCCGTGGCCGCACTCAGGCCGGGCATCGTCTATGCCTCGATCAACTGCTACGGCGCCGACGGTCCGTTCAGCCATCGCGGCGGCTGGGAGCAGGTGGCCCAGACCATGACGGGTCTTTGTCACGAAGGGCGCACGGCAGCCCGCCCCGACGGACCGGCGCTTCTGCCAGCCGCGGCCTGTGACTACACCACCGGCTACCTCGCCGCTTACGGCATCCTGCTGGCGCTTGCCAAGCGGGCACGGGAGGGCGGCAGCTACCACGTCCGCGTCTCGCTTTGCCAGTCAGGCATGTTCATCTATCGCCAGGGCAAGGTGGCGTTTCCGGGCTTCGGTCTCGAGCTGCCGCCGGCGGAGCTCGACGCGATCCGTATCGAGAGCCGCCCGAAGAGCGGCCCGCTGCGGCATCTCGGCCCGATCATGAGACTCTCGGAGACGCCACCCCACTGGACGCGGCCGACCCCGCAGCTGGGCGGCGATGCGCCCGAGTGGCTCGCTGCGGCCCCTCGCGCAGACGCTGCCGAATAGGGCCCGCAGGCATGGCCGCCAAACCCGACCCGATCGCGCTGGAGCTCTTCAAGAACGCCATCTTCTCGATCGCCGACGAGATGGCGCTCACCGTGTTCCGCACCACCTACTCGGCCGTCCTCAAGGACAACATGGATTATTCCACCGGGTTCGCCGACGGCGACGGCCGGCTCGCGGCCCAGGGCCTGACCCTGCCGGGACACCTCGGGTCGGTGCCGACCGCCATGCAAGCGATCATGCGCCACTTCGGCGACGACATGGCGCCCGGCGACGTCTTCATCATGAACGATCCCTTCGACGGCGGCATGCATCTGCCCGACATCTTCGTCATGAAGCCGCTCTACCACGGCGGCGAACGGCTGGCGTTCGCGTGCACCGTTTGCCATCACACCGATGTCGGCGGCCGGGTCGCGGGCTCCAATGCCTCCGATTCCACCGAGATCTACGCCGAGGGCCTGCGCATCGCGCCCATGAAGCTCTACGAGGCGGGCAAGCTCAACAAGACCATCATCACCTTCCTGGAAAAAAACGTGCGCGTGCCGGTGATGGTGATGGGCGATCTGCGCGCGCAGCTCGCGGCGTGCCATATCGCGGAGAAGCAGTTCGCAGAGCTCGTGGCGCGCTATGGCGCGGCACAAACCAAGCGTTACTTGAGCGAGATCATCGACTATTCCGAGCGCCTGACGCGAGCCGCGATCGCCGAGCTGCCCGACGGGGAATGGAGCTTCGAGGACTGGATCGATGACGACGGCATCGACGTCGGCAAGCCGATCCGCCTGTTTGTCACCATCCGCAAGCAGGGCGAGCGCATGGTCGTCGACTGGACCGGTACCAGCCCGCAGGTTCGCGGCGCCATCAACAATACGCTGTCCTATACGAAGTCGGCGTCCTACACGGGCATCCGCTCCGTGCTGCCCGCCAACATCCCCAACAACGAGGGCGTGTTCCGCGCCATCGAGGTGATCTGTCCGGCCGGCACCGTCGGCCACGGCGTGCTGCCGGCGGCTTGCGCCGCGCGCGGCCTCACCGGCTTCCGCATGGTCGACTGCATGTACGGCGCGCTCGCCATGATGCTGCCCGACAAGGTCAAGGCGGCGGGCGACGGCGGCAACAGCGGCATCTCGATTGGCGGCTACGACAACGAGCGCAAGCCGTTCGTCTATGTGGAGTTCACCTGCGGCGCCTGGGGGGCGCGGCCCTGGGCCGACGGCCTCAACGGCAACTCGCACATGTTCGCCAACCAGTCCTGCCCGTCCGCGGAGATCATCGAGGCCGAGCAGCCGGTTTCGGTGCTCGCCTACGAGTTCGTGTCCGACAAGGCCGGCGCCGGGAAATATCGCGGTGGCGTGCCGTTCCGCCGGCACTACCGGCTGAACGAGGCCGAGGCGACCATGTCCGTGCGCTCGGATCGCAAGACCCATCGCCCGTTCGGGCTCTATGGCGGCAGCCCCGGCCGTCCATCCGAGAACTATCTCAATCCCGAGACCGAGAAACGGCCCCTGGCGTCCAAGGTGACGATGCAATTGAAGCGCGGCGACGTGTTCTGCCACATCCATCCCGGCGGCGGCGGCTGGGGCGATCCGCTGGAGCGCGACCCCGCGGCCGTGCTGAAGGACGTCCGCAACGAGTTCGTGTCGCCCGCCAAGGCGGAGGCCGACTACGGCGTCGTCGTCGATACCGGGAGCCTGGACGGTCGATGTCGCCGCCACCGAACGCCGGCGTGCCGACATGCGCAGGCGCCGGGGCTGGAGCGAGGCGCCCAAGGTGCAGTGGCACGACCCCGACCTCCTGCCCCCCGCGGCGGAGTAGCCGGCATGGCGGGGGGGGCCACCTATCGCGTCGGTGTCGACATCGGCGGCACGTTTACCGACATCGTCGTGCTCGGCTCGGACGGCACGGTTCATATCGAAAAGATCTCCTCGAGCGTCGACAACTATGCCCGCGCCATCGTCGAGGGGCTGGGTCAAGCCCTTGACGCCGGCGGCATTGCGGCTCGGTCGATCGATGAGATCCGCCATGGCACCACGGTCGCCTCCAACGCCATCCTCGAGCACAAGGGCGCCAAGGTCGGCCTGATCACGACCAGGGGCTTTCGCGATGTGCTCGAGATCCGCACGCTGCGCATGCCCCGCCTTTACGATATCGCCTGGGAGAAGCCGCCGCCGCTGGTCGAGCGCTACCTGCGCCGGGTCGTGGACGAGCGGATCGACGGCCAGGGCCGCGTCGAGCGCGCGCTGGATGCGGCCGATGCGGCGGCGCAGGTCGACGCGCTGCTGGCCGAGAAGGTCGAGGCGATTGCGGTCTGCCTCATCAATTCCTTCGCCAATCCCGCGCACGAGCTGACGATCAAGGAGATCGCCCGGCACAAGGCCCCCGACATTCCGATCTGCATCTCCTACGAGGTGCTGCCCGAGATCAAGGAGTACGAGCGCACGTCCACCACAGTCATCAACGCCTACGTGATCGGCATCGTCGGCACCTATCTCGCCACCCTGCGCAAGAGCCTGGATGCCGCGCACATCGAGGCGCCGCTTCTCCTGATGCAGTCGAACGGCGGGCTGACCACGGACACCGCCGCTGCCGAACGGCCGATCAACATCATCGAGTTCGGGGCCAGCCGGTGGCGTCATCGGCGCCCAGGCCCTGGCGCAGACAGCTGGTCTCGACAGAATCATCACCTTCGACATGGGCGGCACGACCGCGAAAGCCTCCATGATCGAGGACGGCAAAGTCATGCGCGCGCAGGAATACGCGGTCGGCGCCGGCATCATGGTCGGGTCGCGATTGCTGACGGGCGCGGGCTATGCGCTGAAGGTCCCGGCCATCGACCTGGCCGAAGTCGGTGCCGGCGGCGGCTCGCATGTCTGGGTCGATCCGGGCGGCGCGCTGCAGGTGGGGCCCGAGAGCGCCGGCGCGACGCCGGGCCCGGTGTGCTACGACATGGGTGGCACGGTGCCGACGCTGACCGACGCCAATGTCATCCTCGGCCTGCATCAATCCCCGGCATCTCGTCGGCGGCGCACTCACTCTCAACGCCGACAAGGCGCGCGCCGTCTTCAAGGCCGCCATCGCCGACCGCCTCGGCATGAGCCTGGAGGCTGCCGCCTTCGGCGCACACGAGATCGCCGCCTCCAACATGATCCGCGCCATCAGGGCCGTGTCGAGCGAGCGCGGGCGCGACCCGCGCGAGTTCGCGCTGTTTGCCTTCGGCGGCAACGGCCCGCTGTTCGCCTGCGGCATGGCGGCGGCGCTGGGCATCGGCCGGGTGATCGTGCCGCCGGCGCCCGGCCTGTTCTCCTCCTTCGGCCTGCTCTATGCCGACGTCGAGCACCACTATTCGCGCACCTTCCGCCGGCTGCTGCGGCAGGCCGAACTCGCCGAGATCGACCGGGCCTGGGGCGAACTGGCGGGCCAGGCCACGGCGCAGCTCGCTCGGGAGGGCTTCACCGGCGCCCGCGCACGCCTCCTGCGCTCCGCGGCGCTGCACTACAAGGGCCAGAGCTTCGAGCTGGTCGTGCCCGTGCCGGACGGCCCCATCGATCAGCGGATGGTCGCGCACCTGGAGGAGGCCTTCGGCCAGGAGCACGAAAGGACCTATGGTCACCGCGCCGGAGCGGAGGAGCCGGTCGAGCTGGTGGCGATTCAAGTGGTGGGTCAAGGCGTGCGGCAAGGTGGCGGCGTGCCCGATCGCATCTCCACGAGCCGGGCGGAGCCCGAGCCCGGTCCCCCGCGCCGCGTCTACTTCGGCAGCGGGCTCGGCTGGATCGAGACGCCGATCATTCGTCGCCGCGACCTCTCGCGGCGGCGCGCCGGACCGCTGATCGTCGAGGAGTACGACGCCACCTGCGTCGTGCCGCCGGGCGCCGTCGCCGAGCTTGGCAGTGCCGGCAGCATCCTCATCACGCTCGAGGCCTGACGGAGACCCATCGAATGTCAGCCCCCCGCACCAATTCCAAGGTCGAAGCCGAGTATCGGGCGCGCACCCCGCGCTCGGCTGCGCTCTACGAGGAGGCACGCAAGGTCCTCCCCGCAGGCCTCACACATGACAGCCGCACGCTGCTGCCCTATCCGATCTACGCCGCGCGTGCCTCGGGCCCGCGCAAATGGGACGTCGACGGCAACGAGTACGTGGACTATTTCGGCGGCCATGGTGCGCTGCTGTTGGGCCATGGGCATCCGGCGGTGCTGGAGGCTATCGCCAGGCAGGCGCCGCTCGGCACGCACTGGGGCGCCTCGCACGAGCTGGAGGTGCGCTGGGCCCAGCTCGTCAACCGCCTCGTGCCGTGTGCCGAGATGGTGCGCTTCACGGCGTCGGGCACGGAGGCCTCGCACCTGGCGCTGCGCCTCGCGCGCGCGTTCACGCGCAAGCCGAAGGTGATCCGCTTCGTCGGCCACTTTCACGGCTGGCACGACGGCGTGGCGCCGGGCGGCATGTCGCATTTCGACGGCGGTGTGCCGGCGGGCATCCCCGCGGGCCTTGCTGCCGAAACGATCCTGCTTTCGGCGGACGACATCGCCCACGTCGCGCGCACGCTCGAGGAGCGCGATGATGTGGCGGCCGTGGTGCTGGAGCCGTCGGGCGCCTCGTGGGGCCAGGTGCCGCTGCCGATAGGCTTCCTCGCCGAGCTGCGCGAGTTGACCAGCCGGCACGGCGCTATCCTGATCTTCGATGAGGTGATCACCGGCTTCCGCTGGTCGCGCGGCGGCGCGCAGCAGCGCTATGGGCTCACGCCCGATCTGTGCATCCTCGCCAAGATCGTCGCCGGCGGCCTGCCGGGCGGCGCCGTTGCCGGGCGCGCCGAGATCCTGAGCCAGATCGATGCGGATGCTGCCAAGGCGGCCGGCCGGGAGAAGATCGGCCATCAGGGCACCTTCAACGCCAACCCCCTGTGCGCCGCCGCGGCGATCGCAACGCTCGGGATCGTCGAGCGCGAGGACGTCTGCGGCAAAGCCGAGCGCACTGCCGCCGAGATCCGAGACGGCATGCGGGCCGTTCTCATCGAGGAGCAGATTCCCTGGGGCATCTACGGCGAGGCCTCGACGTTCCTGATCTTCCAAAACCCGGCTCGCCTGAAAATCGACCCTGCCAGGTTCGATCCGCTGGAGCTCGGCTTCAAGGGTCTCAAAGGTGCGCGCAACCCCAATCTCGCCTACCGCCTGCGCATCGCCATGCTCGCCAACGGCGTCGACATCATGGGCGCGCCCGGCGGCCTCGTCTCGGCGACGCACGGGGCGCGGGAGGTGGCGCAGACGCTCGATGCCTTCCGCACCTCGGTGCGCTGGCTGAAGGCGGAAGGGGATATCGGGTGATGTGCCGTATCCCGTCAGGCGCAGCGCCGAGGCGGCAGGCCCTGGCCGACCTAGCCCATGGGTGGCTGCTTGGAGGCTGCCCGTGAAGCGCCTGGGGCTCGGCATCGACATCGGCGGCACATTCACGGATATCGTCCTCAGCGATCCTGTGACCGGCCGGCAGGCGACCCACAAGGAGCTGACGACTCATGCCGACCCCTCGCGCGGCGCGATGGCCGGCATCGATCGCCTGCTGGCGGACAGCGGTATTGCCGCCGCTGACATCGGCCGCGTGGTGCACGCCACCACTCTCTTCTCCAATGCCGTCATCGAACGCAAGGGCGCGCCGACCGGGCTCATCACCACGCGCGGCTTCCGCGACACCTTGGAGATCGGCCGCGAGCGCAAGTACGAGCTCTACGACGTCAAGATCATGAAGCCGTCGCCCCTGGTGCCGCGGCGCTGGCGTCTGGAGGTGCCGGAGCGCATCGCCGTCGACGGCAGCGTCCGCGTGCCCCTCGACGAGGACGCCGTGCTCGACGCGGCGGCGAGACTGGCCGAGGAGGGCGTGACCTCGCTCGCCATCGTCTTCCTGCATTCCTACGCCGACCCGCGACACGAGCGTCGGGCGGCGGAGCTCATTGCGCAACGCTGCCCCAAGCTGTCGCTGTCGGCCTCCGTGGACGTGGCGCCCGAGATCCGCGAGTACGAGCGGGCCTCGACCACGGTCATCAACGCCTACATCAAGCCGCTTGCGGAGCGCTATCTCGATACGTTGGCCGGCCAGATCGCGGCACGTGGCATCGCGGCTCCCCTGCTGCTCATGCTGTCGAGCGGCGGGCTTGCCGGCATCGACGAGGCCAAGCGCACGCCCGTGCAGCTCCTGGAATCGGGTCCCGCGGCTGGCGCGCTGGTCGCCGCCCACTTGGGCGCCCGCGACGGCGGCGAGCATGTGCTCGCGTTCGATATGGGCGGCACCACGGCCAAGCTCAGCGTCATCGACGACGGCAAGCCGACAGTGGCCTACAGCTTCGAGGTGGCCCGCGAGCGGCGCTTCATCGAAGGCAGCGGCCTGCCGGTGCGCATCTCGACCCTGGAGCTGATCGAGATCGGCGCCGGCGGCGGCTCGATCGCCCACCTCGACGATATCGGGCTATTGAAGGTCGGGCCGGTCAGCGCCGGCTCCGAGCCGGGGCCTGCGGCCTATGGACGAGGTGGCGCGGAGCCGACCGTCACCGACGCGGACCTGATGCTGGGCTACCTCAACCCGACCTATTTCGTCGGCGGCGCCATGCCGATCGATATGGAGGCTGCCGAAGCGGCGATGCGTCCGCTTGCCGACCGCAGCGGCCTTTCCGTCACCGCGCTCGCCTGGGGTATCCACGACCTCGTCAACGAGAACATGGCCAACGCCGCGCGCGTGCACATCGCCGAGCATGGCAAGGACCCCAGGCGCTACGCCCTGCTCGCCACCGGCGGCGCGGGGCCGGTGCACGCCTACTACGTGGCGAAGAAGCTCGGGCTGAAGCGCCTGATCGCGCCGTACGCCGCCGGCGTCGCCTCCGCGCTCGGCTTGCTGGTCGCGCCTGCCCGGGCGAACCGCGTGGCGACGGTGGCGCGCGAGCTCGGCGAGGTCTCGTGGCCCGAGCTCGAGGCAACCTTCGCGCGGCTCGAGTCCGAAGCCTTGGCCGTGCTCGCCGCGACGCTGCCTGATCGTCCCGGTGCGACGGTCAACCGGCTCGCCGACATCCGCTACGTGGGTCAGGCCTCCGAGCTGGTCGTGCCGCTGCCTCCTGGTCCCTACACGGCAGCGTCGCGAGATGCCCTGATGGAAGCTTTCCAGCAAAGCTATATGGCCGCCTTCACGCGCACGCCGCCGACGACGCAGGTGGAGATCATCAACGTGCGCGTCAGCGCCAGCCTCGAGGTGGAGGTTGGCGCGGCGCCGATGCTCTCTGACGCGGCGGACGCGGCCGGTGCGATCAAGGGCGCGCGACCGGCGTACTTTCCCGAGTTCAAGGGGTTCCATGAGACCAAGGTTTACGATCGCTATGGACTTACACCCGGCGACAAGTTCGGCGGCCCGGCGATCGTGGAGGAGCGGGAATCGACGCTGGTGATCGGGCCCGGGGGCGGCTTCGAGGTGCTCGCCAGCGGCAGTATCGTCGTCACGGTCGGTTGAGGGAGCGCCATGGCACACGCAGCGGGCATCCGGGCCAATGCACCCTTCGACGCGGTGACGCTGGAGATCCTCTGGCGGCGGGCCATCTCGGCCGTGGACGAGGCAGCCAAGGCACTCAGGCGCACGTCGTTCTCGACGCTGGTCAACGAGTCGAACGATTTCGCCTGCGTGCTGACCGACGCCGCGGGCCGCTCGCTGGCGCAGAACACCGAGAGCATCCCCTCCTTCATCGGCACTCTGCCTGTCACCGTGAAGGCGTTCATCGAGGAGATCGGGCTCGCCAGCATGCGCCCCGGCGACGTGCTGGTCACCAACAACCCATGGATCGCCACCGGGCATCTGAACGACATCACCGTGGCCAAGCCGATCTTCCGCAACGGCCGCGTCGTCGCCTTCGCCGCCTCCACCGCGCACGCCCCCGACATCGGCGGCAAGGTGCGCTCGGTGGAGCCGCGCGAGGTGTTCGAGGAAGGCTTCCACATTCCGGTGATGAAGCTCATCAGCGAAGGCAGGCCGGACGAGACCCTGCTGAAGCTCCTGCGCGCCGCCGTGCGCACGCCCGATCAGACCGAGGGCGACCTGTGGGCGCAGATCGGCGGCCTCGATCTCCTCGAGCGCCGGCTCGGCGATCTCATGGGCGAATACGGCCTCGACGACCTGGAGGCGTTCTCAACCGAGATTCTCGGCCGTTGCGAGAAGGCGATGCGGGCCGCCATCCAGGCGCTGCCCGACGGCACATACCCCTACTCGTTCCAGACGGACGGGCTGGAGGCGCCCTTCACCTACAACATCGCGGTCAAGGTCCAGGGAGATCGCATCGCCGTCGACTACGCAGGCACCAGCCCCCAGGTCGACCGCGCCATCAACTGCACCATGACCTACACCTTCGCCATGACGGCCTATGCGCTGAAATGCGCCCTGCTGCCCGGCCTCCCCAACAACGAGGGCATCTTCCGCACGATCGAGGTCGCGGCACCGGAGGGCTCTATCGTCAACCCGCGCTTTCCCGCAGCCGTCGGCGGCCGCATGGCGACCGGCCACTACCTGCCCTTCGCGGTGTTCGGTGCGCTCGCGCCCGTGATCCCGGAGCGCATCATCGCCGCCTGCGGCTCGCCGCTGTGGAGCATGATCCAGACCGGCGTCCGCGCCGACGGCAGGACCTACGCCAACGTGCTCTTCTTCAACGGCGGCATGGGCGCGACCGACAGCCACGACGGCCAGTCGACCTATGCCTGGCCGAGCAACGTCTCCAACGTTCCCGTCGAGTTGATCGAGCGCAATGGCCCGCTCATCGTGCACCGCAAGCAGCTGCGGCCGGGCAGCGGCGGCCCAGGCCGCTTCCGCGGCGGGCTCGGCCAGGAGGTCGAGTTCGAGGTTACCTCCGACACGCCGATCGGCGTCATCTTCATGGCCGAGCGCTGCCGCTTCCCGGCGCCGGGCATGCAAGGCGGCGAGGCCGGTGCGCCTGGCGAGGTCTGCATCGATGGCGTTCCCGTCGACTACCGTCGCAACGTCGTGCTCCGGAAGGGGCAGCGCATCGTGTTGCGTACGCCGGGCGGCGGCGGCTTCGGGTCGCCGCAGCAGCGTGCCGAGGCAGCGGTCGATCGGGATCGGCTGCAGGCGTACACGCAGCCGGGCTGAAACAACGCGCGGCGGCGACCTTGGGGCGGCCCTCGCCGGGCCGGGACGCGGGCAACGTCCCAAAAGTGCTGGCTGGGGCGCCAGGAATCGAACCTGGGTATGGCGGAATCAAAGTCCGCTGCCTTACCGCTTGGCTACGCCCCACCGGGACCGGCTGCCTTCTACGCGCAACGGGGCGGGGTTTCAAGGCGCCGACCGGCCGGCCACGGACGGACGCGCCATCCCGATGCGAGACGCGCGTCCCCACTTTGCCCCGCCGTTGCCCCGATCTCCATGTGCAAATACAAAGTGCTGGACCGGAGCTTGCGAACGGGGCACAGAACAGAAGAGGGTGATCATGCTTGGCAGGTTGACGGCAGCATTGGCAGGCCTTGCGGCACTCGCGCTGGTGGGTGCGCCGAGCGTTGCGCCGGCAGCCAGCTTCAATTGCCGCTCGTCCAGGCTGGAGCGGGCCGAGAAAGCGATCTGCGCGGATGCACGTCTGTCCCGCAGCGACGAGCGGCTCGACCGCCGGCTTCTCGCCTTCACGCGCCGCCTGACCTTCGGGCAATACCTCGGCCTGCGCTATTGGCATGAGCGCTGGAGGGACGTGCGGATCGCCTGCAACGAGGCGCGGCCCTGCCTTGCGGCCACCTACCGCGCGCAAAACCGGCTGCTCGACCGGTTCGACCTGTGCCTCGACACCAGCGCCCGCCGACGCACCTGCCTGCAGGCGACGCTCGGCGCCCTCGAGGCACGCCGGCGCTGACAGCGCGGGCGCACCTCACGTCGAGTTTGCTCCAACCAGTACCGTTTGCTGGAGCGGGCTCGCTCCTATGCCCGCTCAGGCCTTGCCCAGCATCGCCTCGACGTATTCCCAGTTGACCAGGTTGTCGAACCAGGTCTCGAGGTACTTGGGCCGCGCGTTGCGATAGTCGATGTAGTAGCTGTGCTCCCACACGTCGACGCCGAGGATGGGCGTGGCGCCGTGCATGAGCGGGTTCTCGCCGTTGGCCGTCTTCATCACCTCGAGCTTGCCGTTCTTGACCGCGAGCCAGGCCCAGCCCGAGCCGAACTGCGTCACGCCCGCCTGCACGAAGTCGGTGCGCATCTTGTCGAAGCCGCCGAGGTCCTTGTCGACCATCGCCTGCAGCTTGGCGGGCAGCTTCTTGCCGCCGCCGCCCTTCTTCATCCATTGCCAGAAATGGATGTGATTGTAGTGCTGGCCGATGTTGTTGATGACGGGGGCATCCTTGGCGGCAAAGGCCTCCTTGCAGATCTGCTCGATCGACTTGCCATCGTACTTGGTGCCGGGCCCGGCCGCCTTGTTGCCGTTGTCGACATAAGCCTGATGGTGCTTGTCGTGGTGGAACTCCAGCGTCTCCTTGGACATGTGGGGCGCCAAAGCGTCATATGCGTAGGGAAGTTTGGGAAGCTCGAACGTCACGGGAATTCTCCGTTGCGCTGGTCCTACGATTGATGGGGGCAGAGTGTCCGCAAGGTACTGGCTCGGGCAGCGCAAGACAAGCGTTGCCCTGCCCAAGTCGCGTGCCCAAATCGCGTGGTGGGCGCGAGCTTGAACGGAGCCTGCAGACACGCTCCGTTGCTGGCCGCCGAGCGATCCTACTTGCCGCCGCCTGCGTCCCCGTTGGATTGGGGCGCGCCGCCGACGTAGGCCGACCATGTCGTGCTGCGCCGCTCGCCCGAGCGGGGATCTTCCGCCTGTGGCTGGCGCAGATCGCGCGCGTTGTCGACCATGACGGCGACATTGCGCTGCGTCGCACAGCCCCAGTTCGTATAGGGGATGCGCTCCCCGTTGCGCGCAAGGTTCTCCGGCCAGCGGCCGCAATCGGGCGGCACGGCGACCGGACGCCGGTAGGCGAGCCGAACGGCCGGCGTTGCGTTGAGCGGATGCGCCTGCCGCCCGTGCCGCATGCGATAGTCGATCCCCGCCGCCACCACGTGCTCCTGAATATCCCGCACCGAGCGGGCGATCGCGGCCTTGTCGCGCGCGTCGCTCGGCACCGAGACGACGAGCCGGCCGACGGCCTCGTGCTTGTAGCGGTCGAGGAAGCGGTAGACGTCGATATGCTGGTTGGCGCTCAGCCCCTCCACACCTGGCGGCACCTCCACGTCGAGGCTCTCGGTGTGCCGGCGAAACCTGACGGGATGGCGCAGCTCCGGATCGCTCAAGCCGGCCGCGGACCGATTGTCGAGCCGCTGCGGCCTGAGCGGGTTTTGATCCTCGCACGCCGACACCAACAGGCCACAAGCCGCAGCCAGCGCCAGCGTGCACGCCGAGATGCCGGGCGCGGCCAGGGGCCGCCTTCGCATCACCTTCATCCTTTCACCCCCGCGTCCGGATAGTCGATGATGAAGCCGTAGTCGCCTTCGTAGCGTCCCGCCGGCGGGTGGTCGGGCGCCCCGTAGATCCGGTTGATGTGCCCCATGAACAGCTCGCGCAGCGTGCTCGACGGAGCGAACCCGGCGTCGGGCCGAGCGAACTCCGAGCGCGGCGCGTGCGTGGCGAGATAGGGCGTGACGAGGATCACCAGCTCGCTTTCCCTGCGCCTGTAGTCGTTGCTGCGGAACAGCACGCCGAGCACCGGCACGTCCTTGAGCCCGGGCACACCCTCAACACCCTGGCGCGTCTCGTCCGACAGCAGGCCGGCCATGGCCAGCGTGCCTCCGCTCGGCAGCTCCAGTGTCGTCTCGGCGCGGCGCACCTTCAGGGCGGGAATGGTGATCTGATTCAAGGTCACGGCGCCCCTGGAGGAAAGCTCGCTCACCTCCGCCGAGATGGTGAGGCTGATGCGGCCCTCGCTCATGACCACCGGCTTGAACGAGAGGTTGACGCCGAACGTCTTCCAGCTCACCGCGATTTGCCCGTCGTGACCGGCGATCGGCACGGGGAACTCCCCGCCGGCCAGGAACTTCGCCGCCTCGCCGGAGACCGCGGTGAGGTTGGGCTCGGCCAGCGTGCGCACGAGGCCCGTCCCCTCGAGCTTCTCCATCAGGCGTCCGAGCGAGCGGGGGCCGGGGCCCCACACGGCCTCTCCGTCCTGGATCACCTTGCTGAAGGTGATGTTGGCGTTGAGCATGGCGGCCGGCAGGTTGACGCCGAGCCGCCGGATGGCGTCGCGCTGCATCTCGACGACCTGCACCCTGAGCAGCACCTGCTCCTTGGTGCCGACGCTCAGCATGTTGATCACGGCGTCCTTCGTCTTGGCGTAGCGCTGGGCCAGCTCCATGGCGCGGTTGGCATCGATTGGATTGATCACGCTGCCGGTGAGCACCACGTTGTCGCCGAGCGCCTCCACGTGAATGCGCGACCCCGGCAGCAGCCGGGTCAGGGCATCGGCGAGCGTCGTCAGATCGCGCGCCACCGTTATCTCGAACAGGACGAGCTTGCGCCCGTCAGGCCCCATCAGGAACGCGTTGGCGTTGCCGATGCCTTTGGCCAGCAAGTAGACTTGGCGCGAGGACTGCACCACCGCGTCCAGCACGTCCGGGTTCGACACCAGCACGTTCTGCAGGTCGACGGGCATCTCGACGAGCATCGACTTGTCGAGGCTGATCGTGATCCGGCGGGTGATGGGAAAGCGCGTCAGCGGCGGCACGACGAGATGCGATTTGTGCTCGGGGTCCGTCAGCGTGAACGGATCGCGCGAACCCGGCTGTGCCGCAGCGTCAACCGCCAGACCGCCGACGCCCGCCAGCAATAGCGCCAGCGCGAGAACGCCTCCCCAAATGCAGCGACGCTGCCAAATTCGCATCACCGACCGACCTTTGCTGATTGCCGCCAACCCGGCCCACATGACCTTTGCCGGACGCGTGACCCGAAAGAACGCACGCTCACTGCGACAGCGTCTGCCCTCTTGCGGGATATGCGGGCCGCGCGCCAGCCGACCGCCGGCCGGCCACGCCTTTTCCCCAAGCGGCCAACAGGTTCTCGGGACGATCAGGCGCAGGCCCCACATGACTGGCAGCCCTTGGAAATCGGGGTGCGATGCGAACGCGTTTCGATTGCTGTGCACAAGTGAGCGGCGGGCGGCGCGTCGGCGCGAGCGTTCGCGCCGGGCGGCGATGTCGGCGCGCAATCTTGGAGGCAATCGATTCGCTTGTTGCAGCGAACGCGGCGCGTTTCGCGTATTCTAGCCGGCAGATATTGCAGCCCTTTTTCAGGCACGCGCGTGTCGCCTTGTGTCAGCCACTATCGGCCTTGCATCTTCGCCCGCCCGACGCAGCGGATGTGCCAGATGGATGCCGTCAGCCCCAAGCCCGCCGAGTACTGGAAGGCGCAGGTCGAACGCGCCCTGCTGGCTCCGGTGCGCGCCATGCGGTGGGAGTACCTGCCGCTGCTCATGGTCTATTTCGCCTACGGCGCCTTGGGTCTGACGGCCGTTGCCGAGTCTTTCTGGATCAAGAAGGACCTGAGCTGGACGCCGACCCAGCTCGCCGCGCTCACCGTCTGGTTCACCTTGCCGTGGACCATCAAGATGGTGTTCGGCGAGATGGTCGACACCGTGCCGGTGCTCGGCTCGCAGCGACGCATCTATGTCTTCATGGGCGCCGGTCTGGTCGCCATCAGTTTCGTCTTGTTGTCCGGTGCTGCCGGCGGCTGGATCACGGTGATGCGCCCCGACGCGCTCTATGTCGTTGCTTCCCTCCTGACGGTTACGGGCGCCGTTCTGCAGGACGTGGTCGCCGATGCCATGAGCACGGAGGTCGTGCCCAGGCAGAACCCCGACGGCAGCCCCCGCCCTAAAGCCGAGATCGACCACGACCTCGGCATGGTGCAGGTGCTGGGCCGGCTCGCCCTGTCGTTCGGCATCTTTTCCGTCGCCGGCGTTTCCGGCTGGCTGGCGCAATGGCTGCCGTACTCGACCGTCTTTCTGCTCGGGCTCGTCGTCCCGCTCATATCGATCTCGGGTGCGCTCCTCGTCCGTCTTGAGACGACCGAGCAGCGCCCGACCGACTGGCGCATCCTCGGCGGCGGCATCGCCTTCGGTGCGGTGGTGGTCGCTGCTGGCGCTGAGCCCGATCCCCTTCAATCAGGAAATCGTCTTCGTCTTCTCGATGGGCGTGGTGATCTGGATGCTCCGGCGGGTGACGCACGAGATCGATCGCGAGACGCAGATGCGGATACTTTTCGCCGCGGTCATCATCTTCGCCTTCCGCGCCACGCCGACCGTGGGTGAAGGCTACCGCTGGTTCGCCATCGATGTGCTGGGTTTCGATGAGGCCTTCTACGGCACCCTGCAGCAGGTGGGCGCCGCCATCTCCCTCGTTTCCGTATGGCTGTTCTCCGACTTCATCACGCGCAAGTCCGTCACCAGCGTGCTCTTGTGGATCACAGTGCTCGGCACGATCCTTTCGCTGCCTACGCTGTTTCTGGTCTTCCAGCTCCACACCTTCACCGAGCAGTGGTTCGGCATCGGCGCGCGCAGCATCGCCTTGTTCGACGAGGTGGCGGTGTCGCCGCTGGCACAGCTCAGCATGATCCCGTTGCTGACCCTCATCGCCATCTACGCGCCGGCCGGCCATCGCGCGACGTGGTTCGCGTTGATGGCCTCGCTGATGAATCTCGCCCTCACCGCGGGCGGGCTCGGCACCAAGTACCTCAACATGATCTTCGTCGTGGGGCGCGGCGATTATGCGCAGCTTCCCGCCCTCGTGATTGCGTGGATCGTCATCGGACTGGTGGTGCCGCTGGCCGCCATCCTGCTGTTCGGCCGGCGCGTGCGATGACGCGTGCCGCGCGAGCTCTGTCGCGTCCGTGCCACAGCCCGGCGGAGAAGCGCTGCCCGGCCGGGCACGGGCGACCTCATGCCTTGACGGCGCCCATTTGATCCCGCCTTTGGACGTCGCGGCGGGGGGCTGCGGTCCGATCGAGCAATGGTTGGTAGCGAGAGGGATGTTCGTAGCGTGTCTTCTCCACTCAGGTCTCCAGAAATTGCGCTCAATATCGAGCCTCGGCCGCAATTGGCGACGCTCGGCTGGGCGCTGCGCCGTGCGGCTCTCGGGCTGCTGATCCTTCTCGTCATGGTCGTGCTTGCCGCCTGGCTGTTCTACGCCAGTATCGAGCCCGACGAGGCCGCCGCCAGCGCGCCGCCTCAAATCGGCTATGCCGCACCGCAGCAGTAGATGGTCCGTACGGCCCGCCTGACCGGGCCGGCTTGCTGCGAACCGACGGGAATCCCCATCTTTCCTCGTGGATAGGCTGGCGCGGCCGTGCGCGGTCTGGCCGCCGGCCTTGCCTTGGACTATCAGAGGACCGACCGGGAAATGCTGGCGCCGCACGCCGAGGCCGCGCAAGGCATGGGCGGCGCAGCGGAGGACGACTTGAAACTGGCAATGCTCGCGCGCAATCCCAACCTCTATTCGCACCGGCGGATCGTGGAGGTGGCCGAGGCGCGCGGACACGAGATCGAGATCATCAACACGCTCCACGTGTACATGAACATCACGTCGAGCAAGCCCACCCTGTGGCGCGGTGGACGCAAGCTGCCCCACTACGACGCCGTCATCCCGCGCATCGGCGCCTCGATCACCCATTACGGCCTCGCCGTGCTGCGGCAGTTCGAGGTGCAGGGCGTCTTCCCCTTGAACGAGAGCGTCGCCATCGGCCGCTCGCGCGACAAGCTGCGCGCCTTGCAGTTGCTGGCGCGCGACGGCATCGGCCTGCCGGTGACGGCCTTCGCCCACGGTCCGAAGCGCGCCGAGGACGTGGTCAACGAGGTGGGCACGCCGTGCGTCATCAAGCTGCTCGAGGGCACGCAGGGGCGCGGCGTGATCCTGGCCGAGACGGCGGCCTCCGCCAGGTCGATCATCGAGGCGTTCAGCGCAGCCAACATGAACATCCTGGCGCAGGAGTTCATCAAGGAGGCGGGCGGCGCGGACCTGCGTGCGCTGGTGGTCGGCGGCGAGGTCGTGGCCAGCATGCAGCGGTCCTGCCGCATGGGCGAGTTTCGCGCCAACCTGCATCGCGGCGGCATGGCCCAGCCCGTCGTCCTCTCCGAGGACGAGCGCCGTGCGGCCGTGCGCTCGGCCGAGGTGCTCGGGCTCAACGTCGCCGGCGTCGACATGCTGCGCTCGAGCCGCGGGCCGCTGGTGATCGAGGTCAACTCCTCCCCCGGCATCAGGGGCATGGAGCAGGCGAGCGGCGCGGACGTGGCGGGCGCCATGATCGACTTCCTGGAACGGCATGCCCGGCGCGGCGAGACCAGGACGCGCGGAGTGGGGTAGGCATGGCCAACGACATCCTCATCGCACCGTCTATCCTTTCCGCGGACTTCGCGCGGCTGGGCGAGGAGGTGCGCGCCATCGACCAGGCCGGCTGCGACTGGGTGCACGTCGACGTGATGGACGGCCATTTCGTGCCCAACCTCACCATCGGGCCGGGCGTGGTGGCCGCCATCCGCCCGCACACCAAGAAGGTGCTCGACGTGCACCTGATGATCGCCCCCGCCGATCCCTTCATCGAGGCCTTCGCCAAGGCCGGCGCCGACATCATCACCGTGCATGTGGAGGCGGGCCCGCACCTCGACCGCTCCCTGCAGCTGATCCGCTCGCTCGGCAGGAAGGCTGGCGTATCGCTCACGCCGCAGACTCCGGAGAGTGTCATCGCCTACGTGCTCGACCGCGTCGACCTGATCCTGGTGATGACCGTCAATCCGGGTTTCGGCGGTCAGGCGTTCATCCCCGCCATGCTCGACAAGATCACCCGCCTGCGCGCCATGATCGACGAGCGGCCGATCCATCTCGAGGTCGACGGCGGCGTGACGCCCGATACCGCCGGCGCCTGCGCCAAGGCCGGCGCCGACGTGCTGGTCGCCGGCTCGGCCGTGTTCAAGGGCGGCAAGTACAAGGACAACATCGCCGCCATCCGCGCCGCGGCGAAAGTGTGAGGGAATAGGGAATAGGGAATAGGAATCGGGGCCTGCCTACTGCCGATTGCCAATTGCTCAACACTTTCGCCCCCGCAGCGGCCTTTCCGCTCGAGGCTTTGCTCATTGAAGGGGCTGCGGGGCGGCGGGCACCGCAAGTTTAATTTCTTATGGCGGCGCCATTCACCGCCCCGCGCAGGATTTATGGCCTAGGCGCACCCTTCTCCTCGCTGGGACCGGGGACTTCCACCCGGGCGATGCGCTGAGCCTCGCCGCCTCGGCCTGCGTTGACCTCGGCGCGACACTGCACTCCGCCCTCACGCCGATGACGCCTCATGAGCGCGACCCCTTTGTGGAGCGAAGCAACCGCACCATACGCGCGCCCAAACCACCGAGGATAAATCCGCCTACGGTTAATTTCTGTCATCCCGGAATTTGCGCAGCAAATATCCGGGACCCAGGGGTCACGCACTCAGTTCTTGGCCCTGGGTCCCGGCTCTCCGCTCCGCGTTGGCCGGGATGACAACCACCAGCGTCATCCCCGGCAGGCGCCGCGCCGTCGGCGCGGCTGCTGAAGGCGGGGACCCACGCAAGTCTCCGCTTGCGGCTCACTTTCCGCATTGTGGCTCCCACGCCGCCCGGCCGGGGCGGGGTGACGTCAGTGGTGGGCCTCCCATCTGCCACCAACGTCCACCCCGCTGGACCACGGCCGAGATTGTTCGTATGCTAATGACATCGACAAAGCCCGTGAGCGCACATGAGGCGGGTGGTTGGCATCGACGTCGGCGGCACCTTCACGGACCTCCTGCTCTACGAGGCGGGCCCGGAGGGTGAGCGCGTCAGACTCGCCAAGATCCTCACCACCGCCGCCAACCAGGCCGACGGTGTGCTGGCCGCCGTCGACGAGGCCGGCGTCGCTCCCGCCGATCTCGACCTCGTCATCCACGGCACCACGGCCACCACCAACGCCGTGCTCGAGCGCAAGCTCGCTCGCGTCGGCCTGATCACCACGCGCGGCTTTCGCGATTGCCTCGAGCTCGGCCGCCGCACGCGCCCGCACGCCTACGGCATGACCGGCACCTTCGAGCCGCTGATCCCGCGCGAGCGGCGCCTGGAGGTCGACGAGCGCGTCAATGCAGCCGGCGAGGTTGTCGTGCCGCTCGACGAGGCCCAGGTCGCCGACGCCGTGCGCGCGCTGCTGGCGGCGGGCTGCGAGAGCCTGCTTATCCATTTCCTCCACGCCTACGCCAACCCCGCCCATGAGCTGCGCGCCGGCGAGATTGCCCGCGCGCTTTGGCCCAACGCCTACGTCACCTTGGGCCATGCCATCCTTTCGGAGTTCCGCGAGTACGAGCGCGGCACCACGGCCGCCGTCAATGCCGCCGTGCAGCCGATCCTCGACCGCTACGTGCGCCGGCTGCAGTCCGAGCTGGAGAAGCGGGGCTTCGCGCGCGACCTGCTCGTCATGAACGGCAACGGCGGCACCGTATCGGCGAAGCTCGTTGCCCGCGAGGCTGCCAAGACCATCATGTCGGGGCCCGCTTCCGGCGTGATGGCCGCCGCCGCCACACTCGCCCAGTCCGGCATCGCCAACGCCATCACCTACGACATGGGCGGCACCTCCACCGATGTCGCCCTGGTGCACGGCGGCGTGCCGCAGGTCTCCTCCGAGCTCACCATCGACTACGGCCTGCCGATCCACGTGCCCATGGTCGACGTGCGCTCCATCGGTGCCGGCGGCGGCTCGATCGCCTCCATCAATGCCGCCGGCATGCTGCAGGTCGGGCCGCAATCGGCGGGCTCCGAGCCCGGCCCCATCTGCTACGGCCGCGGCGGCACCGCGCCCACCATCACCGATGCCAACCTGCTGCTCGGCCGCCTCGATCCCGATGGCCTGCACGCGGTGTCGCGCCCGGTCTCGCTCGACCATGTGCGCGGGATCTTTGCCAGGACGATTGCCGAGCCGCTCAGGTTGAGCGTCGATGAGGCCGCCGCCGCCGTCATCCGCCTCGCCGACACGCACATGGCCGGCGCCATCCGCATGGTGTCGCTGGCGCGCGGACTCGATCCGCGCGACTTCGTCCTGTTCGCCTTCGGCGGCGCCGGGCCGCTGCACGCCGTGGCGCTCGCCCGCGAGCTTGGCCTGCCCGAGGTGCTGGTCCCTGCGCGGCCCGGCCTCACCAACGCGCTGGGCTGCCTCGTCGCCGACCTGCGCCAGGACTTCGTCAATACTCTGAATGTGCCCCTCGACGGTGCCGACATGGCCGAGGTGCACCGGCTCCTCGCCGCCCAGCGCGAGCGCGGCATCGCCGTGAACGCGGAGGAGCAGAGCGAGATCGTCGAGACCAAAGTGCTGCACGGCGCCGACATGCAGTTCCGCGGCCAGACGCATCTGATCCGCGTCGCCTTTCCCAACGCCGCGCCGTCGCGCGCCGAGGTCCAGGCGCTGTTCGAGGCGGCCTACTTCGCCCGATTTCAGGTACGCCTGCCGGAGATCAGGGCGGTGCTGGTCAATCTCACCACGTCGGTGATCGGCCGCCGCCGCCGCTTCCCGCTCGCCGCCCTGCTCGATGCCGATGGCCGCGCGGCCCGCGTCGAGGGCGCGCTGATCGGCGAGCGCAAGGTGTTCGCCGACGGCCGCTGGCGCATGGCGCATGTCTTCGACCGGGTGAAGCTGCCGGTGGAGGCACGCATCGAAGGGCCCGCCATCGTCCAGCAGATCGACGCGACCACCGTGATCGACGCAGCCGCCGCCGCCGTCATCGACGACATCGGCAACCTGAGGATCAAGGTCGGAGGCGCGGGACGGCCATGAGCGCGATCGACCCACTCACACTCGCGGTGATCCAGGCAAGCCTCGGCCAGGTCTGCAACGAGATGGACATCGCCTTCTCGCGCGCGGCCTTCTCGCCCGTGATCGCGGAGGCCGACGACCGCTCGTCGGGCATCTACGACAAGGACACCGGCGCGCTCATCAGCCAGGGCGAGCTTGGACTGCCGGTGTTTGTCGGCACCATGCAGTATTCCACGCGCGAGCTGATCCGCCTGATCGGCGAGGGCAAGACGCGACCGCCCGAGCCCGGCGACATCTATATCGTCAACGATCCCTATCTCGGCGGCACCCACCTGATGGACGTGCGCTTTGCGCTGCCCTTCTACTACCGTGGCAAGCATTTCTGCTGGCTGCAGAACACGGGGCACTGGCCCGATATCGGCGGCATGGTGCCCGGCGGCTTTTCGGCGCACGCCACCGAGGTCGAGCAGGAGGGCCTGCGCCTGCCGCCCATCAAGCTCTTCAAGAAGGGCGAGATGGACAGCGAGATCTTCGCCATCCTCATGTCCAACATGCGCATCGCCGAGCAGCGCATCGGCGACATCAAGGCCCAGGCCGCCGCACTCAAGGTCGGCGAGACGCGGCTGACCGGCCTCATCGACCGTTACGGCGAGGACACCATCGTTGCCGCTATCGCCGAAATCCGCCGGCGCGCAGCCCGCCTCATGCGCGCGCACATCGCCGCCATTCCCGATGGCGTCTATCGGTCCGAGGCCTTCGTCGACTCCGATGGCGTCGTCAACCAGCCGCTGAAGATCGCGCTCGCCGTCACCAAGACCGGCGACTCGCTCGCCTTCGACTTCTCCGGCTCCTCGCCGCCGTGCCGCGGGCCGATGAACTCCGTGGTGGCGACGACCTACTCGGCCGTCTACCTCGCCATGCGCCACATCTTCCCCGACACGCCGCTGAACTCCGGCGCCTTCGAGCCGCTCATCATCAAGCGCCCCGAGGGCACGTTCCTCGATGCGCACTACCCGCGGCCCGTCTCGGGCTGCGCGGCGGAAGTCTCGCAGCGCATCGCCGAAGCCGTGTTCCTGGCGCTGGTGCAGGCGATCCCCGACAAGGTCACCGCCGCGCCCGCCGGCTCCTCGGGCAACTTCGCGCTCGGCGGCTTCGATCCGGCAAAGCGCGCCGGCTACGTCATGTACCAGATCTCCGGCGGCGGCTACGGCGGCAACGCCGACCACGACGGGCTCACCAACGGCTGCTCCACCATCGGCATCTCCAAGAGCCAGCCGGTCGAGATGATGGAGCAGTACTATCCGATCCTGTTCCGCCGCTACGCGCTGCGCGAAGGCTCGGGCGGCGCCGGCCGGCATCGCGGCGGCTTCGGCCTGCACTACGAGGTGGAGCTGCTGCGCGGGGAGGCGAGCGCCTCCTTCGTCATGGACCACGGCCGCTTCGGCCCGCCGGGCGTGCTCGGCGGCGGCGACGGCGCACCCAACGTCGTCAAGGTCCACCGCGGCGGGGAGACCATCGTGCCGGAGCATCTCTCCAAGGACCAGGGCATCGCGCTCGGCGTCGGCGACCGCGTGGAGGTGATGACGCCGGGCGGCGGCGGCTACGGCGATGCCTTCCGCCGCGACCCCGCCCTCGTCGCCCGCGACGTATCCCGCGGCTACTACACGCCGGACCAGGCCCGCACCCTCTTCGCCGTCGCCCTCTCCCCCGACGGCACCATCGACGCGCGGGCGACGGATGCTCTCCGCCAAAGGGGGGTGACCTCTTGACTGGAACGCCAACCCTTGCCCGGAACGGAGCGCGGTCCCCCTCCCCCTTGCGGGGAGGGGCTAGGGGTGGGGGGAATCCCTACCGCAGATGTTCTGCAGTCCCCCCTCACCAGTTCGGCCAAATGACTTGCGGCCGCGCCATCATCGTTTCGCTCCTGGAGCGCTTGAAGCCCGCGGCCGCAAGTCATGGCCTCACGTCCTCTCCCCGAGGGGAGAGGGGCCGGTGGAGGCCGACATGACGGCCGCCTATCATCGCCCCGACACGCTGGACGACGCGCTCGCCATCCGCGCCGCGCACGACGTCGAGGTCTTGGCTGGCGGCACCGACGTCTATCCGGCCAGCGCCGCGCGCGCCGGCTGGGGCGACCGGCGCCGCAAGGACATCCTCGACATCTCCGCGCTGCGGGACTTGCGCGGCATCGCCGAGGAGACCGCGCACTGGCGCATCGGCGCGCTCACCACCTGGACCGACATCCTCCGCGCCGACCTGCCGCCTCTGTTCGACGGCCTCGAGCTCGCCGCGCGCGAGGTCGGCGGCGCCCAGATCCAGAACCGCGGCACCATCGCCGGCAATATCTGCACCGCCTCCCCGGCCGGCGACGGCATGCCCAACCTGATGGCGCTCGACACTCAAGTTGAGCTGACGAGCTGCCAGGGCCGCCGCCTCGTCCCCGCGGGAGATTTCATCGAAAGCTACCGCCGCACCGTCTGCCGCCCCGACGAGATCGTCACCGCCCTCCTCGTCCCCAAGCGGAGCAGCCCGACGCGTGGTCATTTCCTCAAGCTCGGCGCGCGCAAGTATCTGGTGATTTCCATCGTCATGGTCGCCGGCGTCATCGAGTTGGATGCAGCGGACTGCATCGCCGCCGCCCGCCTTGCCGTCGGCGCCTGCTCCGCTGTCCCGCAGCGCCTGACCTCGCTCGGATCCGCCTTGATCGGGCAGTCGCCGGCGACGGCTGCAGCCCTCGTGGTGCCTTCGCACGTCGCGCACCTCACGCCCATCGACGACATCCGCGGCTCGGCTGCCTATCGGCGTGAGGCAGCGCTCGCTCTCACGCTCGATCTGTTGCGCGACCTCGCCGAACACCCCGGGCGGAGGGCCGCCTGATGCAGGACAAGATGGGGTCACACCCCTCGGCAACGATCAACCTCCTCGGGGAGGGGTCTGACCCCGTGACGGTGTCGTTCACCTTGAACGGACAGCCGGCGTGCGTGATCGCGCCACCGTTCGCCTCGCTCGCCGATACCCTGCGCGAGGAGCTAGGGCTCACCGGCACCAAGATCGGCTGCGAGGCCGGCGACTGCGGCGCCTGCACCGTGCTCCTCGACGGCGCGCAGGTGTGCGCCTGCCTGGTGGCCACCGCGCAGGCCGAGGGCGCCTCGATCGACACCGTGGAAGGCGAGGGCCCCGATGGCGTGCTCGACCGCCTGCGCGCGGCGTTCCTCGCCCACGGCGCAGCCCAGTGCGGCATCTGCACGCCCGGCATGCTGATGGCCGCTGCCGACCTCCTCTCGCGCCAGGCAAGCCCGAGCCGCGCGCACGTGGAGGACGCCATCGGCGGCGTGCTCTGCCGCTGCACCGGCTACCTCAAGATCGTCGAGGCCATCCTCGAGGTCGGCGCCGATCAGAATCAGGCCGCAAACTCCAGCCCCGTGGTGAGCTCAGCCTGCCCCGGACTTGATCCGGGGTCGAACCACGGCTTGGCGGACTCAACCGCCCTTCGACAGGCTCAGGGCGGCGGCGAATTTGCTGAATGGGTTGTGGGCGCCCGCCTCCCCCGCGTCGACGGCTGGCCGAAGGTCGCCGGCACCGACATCTTCGGCGCCGACGAGGCGCCCGCCGATGCCCTGTGGCTGCGCGTGGTCCGATCCCCGCACGCGCGCGCCCGCTTCACGCTGGGCGATCTCGCCGGCGTCAAGGCGCGCGCCCCCGGCCTCGCCGCCATCCTCACCGCCGCCGATGTCCCCGGCGCGAATTCCTTCGGCATCTTCCCCACGCTCCGCGACCAGCCCGTGCTCGCGCCGGGCCATGTGCGCTTCCGCGGCGAGGCGATCCTTGCGCTCGTCGGCAGCCGCGAGGCGGTCGAAGGTCTCGCCGACGCCGATCTGCCCATCACCTGGCACCCCGAGCCGCCGCTCACCGGCATCGATGCCGCGCTGACGCCCGGCGCGCCGCCGTTGCATGTCGCGTTCCCCGACAACGTGCTCGCCCGCGGCAACCTGCGCTGCGGCGATGTCGCCGCCGCCCATGCGGGTGCCGCCGCGATCGCGGAAGGCACCTTCCACACCGCCTTCGTTGAGCATGCCTACATCGAGCCGGAAGCCGGCTTCGCCGTTCCCATCGGCCCCGGCCCCGAACACATTCCCGACCGTATCGAGGTCACGGCCTCGACCCAGGCGCCCTACATGGACCGCGAGGAGACGGCGCGCGTGCTCGGCCTCGATCCGACACGCGTGCGCATCCGCCCCACGGCCTGCGGCGGCGGCTTCGGCGGCAAGCTCGACGTCTCGGTGCAGCCGCTGCTGGCGGTGGCGGCCTGGGTGACGCGCCGCCCCGTGCGCATCGTCTACACCCGCACCGAGTCCATGGCCTCCACCACCAAGCGCCACCCGGCGGCCATCCGCGCCAAGGCCGCGGCCGACGCTCAAGGCCGGCTCCTCGCCTACGAATCCCAGGCTGATTTCAACACCGGCGCCTACGCCTCCTGGGGCCCGACGGTCGCCAGCCGCGTGCCGGTACACGCGCAGGGCCCCTACAGGGTGCGCAACGTCTCAAACCGCACGCGCGCCGTCTTCACCAACGAGCCGCCGGGCGGCGCCTTCCGCGGCTTCGGCGTGCCGCAGGCCGCGATCGCCAACGAGACGCTGATGGACGATCTGGCGGAGCGTCTCGGCTTGGACCGCTGGGATTTCCGCCGCCGCAACGCGCTCGGGAACGGCGACGCCACGCCGTCCGGCCAGGTGCTGGCGCAGTCCGCCGGCCTGCCGCAGTGCCTCGTTGCGCTCGCGCCTGACTGGAAGGAAGCCCTGGCGCGGGTCGCCGCCCACAACGCGGGCAATCCGCGCCGCCGCCGCGGCGTCGGCATCGCCTGCATGTGGTACGGCTGCGGCAACACCTCGCTGCCCAACCCGTCGACGATGCGCATCACGCTCGCCCGCGACGGCGCGCTCACCTTCTTCAACGGCGCGGTCGACATCGGCCAGGGCTCCTCGACCGTGCTCCTGCAGATCGCCGCCGACGCCCTGGGCCTGCCGCCGCGCGCCTTCCGCATGGTCGTCGGCGACACGGACCTCACGCTCGATGCCGGCAAGACGTCGGCCTCGCGCCAGACCTTCGTCTCCGGCAACGCGGCGCGCCTTGCCGCCCTCGATCTGAGGGCCAAGATCCTCTCGCTGGCCAACGCCGGCCCCGACGCCAAGCTCTCCCTCGACGGCGCCCGCCTCTCCATCTCCGACGGCGACGCCTCCCGCACCATCGACCTCGCCGCGCTGCGCGTCGCTGTCATCCCGGAATTTCGCGTCAGCGAAATATCCGGGACCCAGAGCCCTGATCGCCTGCGGCCCCTGGGTCCCGGCTCTCCGCCCTGGCGGGCTCCGGCCGGGATGACAGACAACGACATCGTCCTCGAAGGCATCGCCACCTGGGACCCGCCCACCACCGCGCTGGACGAGAATGGCCAGGGCTCCCCCTACGCGACCTACGGCTTTGCCGCGCAGATGGCCGAGGTCGAGGTCGACACGGTGCTCGGCACGGTCAAGGTGACCGCCATGGTCGCCGCCCACGACGTCGGCCGCGCCGTCAACCCGACGCTGGTCGAAGGCCAGATCCACGGCGGCATCGCCCAGGGGCTGGGCATGGCGCTGATGGAGGAGTTCGTTCCCGGCCGCACCGAGAACCTGCACGACTATCTGATCCCCACCGCCGGCGACATGCCGGCCGTCAAAACCTACCTGATCGAGGACACGGACCCGGAGGGCCCCTACGGCGCCAAGGGCGTCGGCGAGCCGGCGCTGATTGCCACGGCACCCGCGATCCTCTCCGCCATCCGCCACGCCACAGGCGTGCGCCTCACCCGCATCCCCGTCCTCCCCCACCGCCTCTGGCAAGCGATGCGCGAGAAGGAGCCGGGGCAATGAGCGCGCAGTTTGTCATCCCGGCCGCAGCGCGCATGCGCGGAGAGCCGGGACCCAGGGGCGGCAAAGGACCGTTCTCCACGAGACTGGGTCCCGGATATTTCGCTGACGCGAAATTCCGGGATGACAGGAGAATCGGAGCATGACCAACGACCGTCTCTCCCCCGAAGCCCGCTCCGCGAAGTTCGGCGCCGCGGAAGGCGAGGGCGTCGTGCGCTGCGACGCCTGCCCGGTGTTGTGCCGCATCCGGCCGGGGCGCGCCGGGCGCCTGCGCGCGCTACGCCAACGACAACGGACAGCTGGTGCGCACCGATCCGGTGGTGCTCATGCAGCGCGTCGCCGACGAGGGCGGCAAGGCGGTGCAATTCGCCGGCTCCAACTGGGATGGTGCACCGCTCGACCCCTCGCGCACCTTCGTCACCGGCATCGGCGCCGGGACCACCTATCCCGACTACAAGCCCGCGCCCTTCATCGTCTCGGCCGAGCACGACGGCGTCGACACCGTCACGGTCGTCACCGAGGGCATCTTCTCCTACTGCGGCGTCAAGGTGAAGATCGACACCGACCGGCACCTGGGCCCCGAGACCGCCGCCATCCGCGTCAAGGGCGAGCAGGTCGGCCACGTCACCACCGCCGAGTACGGCTCGCAGATGCTGTCCATCGGCGGCGTGCGCCACCTGACCGGCGGCTCCAAGAAAGAGGGCACCGTCACCTGCGACGCGCTCTTGGAGCTGTGCTCCGGCAAGGCCGTCGAGATGACCATCGACGGGGGCCATGCGGTCGTCGTGCAGGCCGGCTCTGCCCCCATCGTCGACGGCAAGCCCGAGGTGCGCATGCGGGTGGGGTGCGGCTCGGCCGCGGTCGGCATCTTCGCCAGGCAATGGCTCGGTCACGTCGACGAGGTAATCGTGGTCGACGACCAGATCACCGGTGTGCTCACCGAGCACCAGTCGGGCCGCGTGCTCGACATGCCGCTTGCCGGCATCCGCGTGCGCGGGCGCCGTTCCACGCCGGGGCGCTACTTCCAGGTGGCCAATCCGGGGCTCGGCTGGGGCGGCACCGACATCACTGATCCCCTCGCCATCATCAAGAAGATCGATCCCGCCGTCGCCTGGCCCGGCCTGCGCCTCCTGATGACCTCCACCACGGGCGAGGATGCGCTCTATTGCGTCCTCGACGAGAGCCTCCGCCCCGTCCCCGCCGACATGCCGGCCCGCCGTCAAGCGCCGTGGTCGACCGCATCGGCGAGAACTGCGAGCCGTCGCTGTGCACCGTGCTGTTCATGGCGGGTGCCGGCGGGTCGCTCAGGGCCGGCGTCACCGAGAACCCGGTGCTGCTGACGCGCTCCGTCGCCCGCGGCGAGACCAAGGTCACCATGGGCGGCGCGCCGGTCTACGTGTGGCCCGGCGGCGGCATCACCGTCATGGCCGACGTCACGCGCATGCCCAAGGCCTCGTTCGGCTACGTGCCGACGCCGGCCATCGTCGCGCCCATCGAGTTCACCCTGCCGCGCGCGCTCTACGAGCGGCTCGGCGGGCACACGAGCGACATCGTCGCCGTCGCGGACGTGATCCAGGCCCTGGCGGCGGACGCAAGGATCGATCCTTGGCAGAACGACAACCCGTGGCCGTTCGCCGGCAGTCGGCGATGACGGCCCGGACTCTGGGAGTGAAGCGTATGAGTACTGTCAGAAACCGGCGCAAGCCGACCGAAAGCGCGGACCCGGCGGAGCGGGCTGCATCCTATGTGCTCGAAGCCCAGGTCGGGTTCCTGCTGCGCTGCGCGCACCAGCACGCGACCGAGGTGTTCAACGCAGTCATGGGCCGGTTCAGCGTGACGCCGACGCAATTCGCGGCCCTGGCCAAGATCGACGATCTGGGCTCCGTGTCGCAGAACCAGCTGGGGCGGCATGCGCGCATGGACCCCGCCACCATCTCCGGCGTGGTTGGCCGGCTCATCGCCCGCGGCTTCGTGCGGCAGGCGACCGACATCAAGGATGCGCGGCTGGTGATGCTCACCCTGACCCCGACCGGCCAGGCCGCCGTGAAAGCGATGAAGTCGGTCGCGGCGGAGGTGTCGCGGCGCACCTTGGAGCCGCTCAACACCGGCGAGGCGACCGTGCTGCTCAAGGCACTGGCCAAGCTCGGCTGACGCCCGTGCTCGCGCCACCGGTCATCCAGCATCTCTCCGGCGACCGCCTGCACCTGTCGCATGGGCCCATCGACGTGGTGCTCAAGGCTTGGGGAGACATGGGCGCGGTGCGCGAGGCCTGTGCGGCCGCCGGTCGGCGCTTCCCGCAGATACTGCCTGAGCTGTGCGACGAGCTTGTCCAACTGCGCACGCCGATGCAGGAGGCGCCCGCCGTCGAGGGCCCCGTGGCGCGGCGCATGCTCGACGCCTGCCGGCCCTTCGCCGATACCTTCCTCACGCCGATGGCGGCGGTGGCCGGCGCCGTGGCCGACGAGTTGCTCTCCCATATGACCGCCGCCGCGCCGCTGGAGCGCGCCTTCGTCAACGACGGCGGCGATATTGCGGTGTTCGTCGCCGAGGGGCACGGCCTCGACGTCGGCGTCGCCGGCGATTTCTCGCGCGGCGCGACGCCTCTCCTCAACGGCCGCCTGCGGCTCGAGGCAGGCTCGGGCATCGGCGGCATCGCCACCTCCGGTGCGCGCGGGCGGTCCTTCTCGCTCGGCATCGCCGACGCCGTCACCGCGCTCGCCCGCACCGCCGCCGCCGCCGACGTGGCCGCCACCCTCATTGCCAATGCGGTCAGCCTCGACAGCCCGAGCATCACCCGCCGCCCCGCCCGCGCTCTCGACCCCGACAGCGACCTGCGCGATCTCCTCGTCACCGTCGACGTCGGCCCGCTCAGCGCCGCCGAGATCGATGCCGCCCTCGCCAGTGGCCTCGCCCGTGCCGCCGCCTATCACCGCCGCGGCCTGATCGCCGACGCCTGCCTCATGCTCGCCGGCGACACGCGCGCGCTCAGCGATCTCCCCCTCTCCCCACGCCTGATCAACCTTGCCGCGCACGCCATCAGCGTGGGGAGAGAGCCTGCCCCGGACTTGATCCGGGGGCCGGGGTGAGGGGCAGCGGCAATCGCCGGAGCAAGCTCGAAACCGACCATCGATCGCCATGCTGCACACGCGAAGATGCCGCCAAGTCTGCCGCCTCACTAGGCAAAAGGCTTATGGCGTGTGCGTTGCGCGAGCCGACCCTGTCCGGCATACTGTCAGGAATTCGTCACCGCATTGAGGACGAGGCCGCCAGCTGCCTCGTGTCCTGCGTGGGAGGCTGCATGGCTCAAGCGACCGTCGCTGCGACGGCCCAGACGCATAGCGATATGCCCGCCGTTCAGATGATCGGCCTCAACAAGTGGTACGGCGAGTTCCACGTCCTGAGGGATATCGACCTCACCGTCGACCAGCGCGAGAAGATCGTGATCTGCGGCCCTTCCGGCTCGGGCAAGTCGACGCTCATCCGCTGCATCAACCGGCTCGAGGACCATCAGAAGGGCCGCATCATCGTCGACGGCATGGAGCTCACCAACGACGTGCGCCAGATCGAGAAGATCCGCGCCGACGTCGGCATGGTGTTCCAGAGCTTCAATCTTTTCCCGCACCTGACCGTGCTCGACAACCTCTGCCTGGCCCCGGCGTGGGTCAAGAAGATGCCCCGCCGGGAGGCCGAGGAGATCGCCAGAAGCTATCTGCAGCGCGTCAAGATCCCGGAGCAGGCCGAGAAGTATCCGGGCCAGCTTTCCGGCGGCCAGCAGCAGCGCGTCGCGATTGCCCGCGCGCTCTGCATGAGCCCGCGCATCATGCTGTTCGACGAGCCGACCTCGGCCCTCGACCCGGAAATGATCAAGGAGGTGCTCGATGTGATGATCGAGCTCGCCGGCTCCGGCATGACCATGCTGTGCGTCACGCACGAGATGGGCTTTGCCCGCTCGGTCGCCGACCGCATCATCTTCATGGACAGGGGCGAGATCGTCGAGCAGGGGACGCCGAAGGAGTTCTTCGCCAACCCCAAGTCGGAGCGCACCAAGCTGTTCCTGTCCCAGATCCTCAACCACTAGCCGAGGAGGCGGAGGGTCCGGGCAGGAGCGGGCAATCGCAGGACAGCATCAAGGCAACCGTCAGCAACCAAGGCAGGAGAGTGGAAATGATCAGGCTTGCAGGAACAGGACTAGCGGCAGCGCTTGTCCTCGCCAGCGCCATCGGTGCGGCGGAGGCGCAAGGCGCCAACACGCTCGCCACCGTCAAGAGCCGCGGCATGCTCAGCTGCGGCGTGGCGCCCGGTGTGCCGGGCTTCGCCTTCCCCGACGACAAGGGCAACTGGACGGGCCTCGACGTCGACTACTGCCGCGCCGTGGCCGCGGCGATCTTCAACGATCCCAAGAAGGTCTCGTTCAAGCCGCTGACCGCCAAGGAGCGCTTCACGGCGCTGCAGTCGGGCGAGGTCGACGTGCTGTCGCGCACCACGACCTGGACCATGAGCCGCGACAGCGCCATGGGCCTGTCGTTCGTGGGCGTCATGTACTACGACGGCCAGGGCATGATGGTGCCGAAGAAGCTCGGTGTTAAGTCGGCCAAGGAGCTCAACGGCGCCTCGGTGTGCGTGGCCACGGGCACTACGACCGAGCTCAACCTCTCGGACTATTTCCGCGCCAACAACATGACCTATAAGCCCGTCGTGTTCGAGAAGGCCGACGAGGTCAACGCCGCCTACGACGCCGGGCGCTGCGACGTCTACACCACCGATCAGTCGGGCCTCTACGCCCAACGCCTGCGGCTCAAGGCGCCCAACGACCACGTGGTGCTGCCCGAGATCATCTCCAAGGAGCCGCTTGGCCCCGTGGTGCGCCAGGGCGACTTCCAGTGGTTCACGCTCAACAAGTGGGTCTACTTCGCGCTGCTCAACGCCGAGGAGCTGGGCGTCTCGCAGAAGAACGTCGATGAGATGGTGAAGTCGAAGAACCCCGAGATCCGGCGGCTGCTGGGTGCCGAGGGCGAGTTCGGCAAGGCCGTCGGCCTGGATCAGGACTGGGTCGTGCGCATCCTCAAGGGCGTCGGCAACTACGGCGAGATCTACGAGCGCAACGTGGGTCCGAACACGCCGCTCAAGATCGCCCGCGGCCTCAACAACCTCTGGAACAAGGGCGGGATCCAGTACGCCCCGCCGGTCCGGTAGCGGGCAGGCGTGATCCAAAGGCGCCGGTCGCACGCAGCGGCCGGCGCCTTGCACATCGGGGCAGGCGATCCGGGGACCGGCGCGCGAAAGGGCAAGGACATGGCAGTCACCAGCCGCACGCAAGGCGCGGTGCGGCGCACCACGAGCCCGCTCGACCTCCTCTACCGGCCCGAGGTGCGGCAGGTCATCTTCCAGGTCGTCCTGGTCGTGGCGCTGGCGGCGCTGTTCTGGATGATCGTCTCCAACACGGCGGCCAACCTGCGGCGGCAGAACATCGCCTCGGGTTTCGGCTTCTGGGACACCACCTCCGGCTTCGACATCTCGCAGTCGCTCATCGAGTACTCCAACACCTCCACCTACGGGCGCGTCTTCTGGGTCGGCCTGTGGAATACGGTCCTGGTGGCCGCAATCGGCATCGTGCTCGCCACCATCGTCGGCTTCACGATGGGCATCGCCCGGCTCTCCTCCAACTGGCTGATCGCCAGGCTCGCCACGATCTACGTCGAGACCATCCGCAACGTGCCGCTGCTGCTGCAGCTGTTCGTGTGGTACTTCGCGGTGCTGAAGGCGGTGCCGCCGCCGCGCCAGAGCCTGGAGCTGCCGGGCGGCATCTTCCTCAATCTGCGCGGCCTCTACCTGCCGGCGCCGCTGCCCAAGCCCGGCTTCGACATCGTGCTGGCGGTGCTCGCCGCCGGCATCGTGCTGTCGATAGCCATCGCGCTGTGGGCCAGGCACCGCCAGCGGCTCACGGGCGCGCAGTTCCACTCCGGCCTGGTCGCGCTGGCGCTGATCCTCGGGCTGCCCGCCGCCGCGTTCGTCCTCGCAGGCGCTCCCCTCGACTTCGCCTATCCGCAGCTGCGCGGCTTCAATTTCGAGGGCGGCATCGTCGTGCAGCCGGAGTTCATGGCCCTGCTGCTCGGCCTCGTCGTCTACACCGGCGCCTTCATCGCCGAGATCGTGCGCGCCGGCATCGAGGGCGTGCCCAAGGGCCAGAAGGAGGCGGCGCTCGCCATCGGCCTAAGCAAGGGCCAGGTGCTGCGCCTCGTCGTCATCCCGCAGGCCATGCGCATCATCATCCCGCCGCTGACCAACAACTATCTCAACCTGACCAAGAACTCCTCGCTCGGGGTGGCCATCGCCTATCCCGACCTCGTCAGCGTGTTCGCCGGCACGGTGCTGAACCAGACCGGCCAGGCGGTCGAGGTGATCCTGGTCACCATGGGCGTCTATCTGTCGCTGAGCCTGCTCACCTCGGCGTTCATGAACTGGTTCAACGCGCGCATGGCGCTGGTGGAGAGGTAGTCCGATGCGACACGACCTTGCCACTGCCTCCGTCCCGGCCACGCCAGCCGGGTCGGCGCCCGTGCGTCCACCTCGCTCCGAGATCGGCGCGTTCGGCTGGCTGCGCCACAACCTGTTCTCCTCGTGGGGCAATACGCTCCTCACCCTCGTCGGCTTCTACATCACCTGGAAGCTGCTCGAGGGCGTCGTCAGCTGGGGCATCATCAATGCGGTGTGGGTCGGCGACGACGGCAAGGTGTGCCAGGTCGAGGGCAGCGGCGCCTGCTGGGCGTTCATCTGGGCCAAGCTCAGCCAGTTCATCTACGGCCGCTACCCGGAAGAGGAGCGTTGGCGCGTCGATCTCGCCTACGCTCTGGCACTCGCCGGCCTCGTGCCTTTGATGGCGCCCCGCATTCCGGGCAAGGCCTGGAGCGCCGGCTTCACCTTCCTGATCTTCCCCGTCGTCGCCTTCTGGCTGCTGACGGGCAGCACGCCCAACGCGAGCCCGGGCATCCTGGACGCCGTGGGGTTCGCCGCGGGCGCCGCGGGCCTGGCGCTCCTCCTGTTCGGCCGGCCGAGCCTGCGGCTGACCGCCGTGCTTTGCCTGGTTGTCGCCGTGCCGCTCCTGGCCCGCTGGGTGTTCTCCACCAGCGGCCTCGTGCGCCTGCCGATCGTACCGACCGAGTTGTGGGGCGGGCTGCTCGTGACCCTGGTCGTCGCCAGCGTCGGCATCACCGGATCGTTCCCGGTCGGCATCGCCCTGGCGCTCGGGCGGCGCTCGAAGATGCCGTTCGTGCGCTGGGCCTCGGTCGGTTTCATCGAGTTCGTGCGCGGCGTGCCGCTGATCACGGTGCTGTTCATGTCCTCGGTGATGCTGCCGCTGTTCTTGCCGGCGGGCGTCTCCTTCGACAAGCTGCTGCGGGCCCTCGTGGGCGTCGCCCTGTTCGCCGGCGCCTACATGGCCGAGACCATCCGCGGCGGCCTGCAGGCGATCCCGCGCGGGCAGTTCGAGGCGGCCGAGGCGCTGGGCCTCTCCTATCCCAAGCGCATGGCCCTCATCATCCTGCCGCAGGCGCTGAAGCTCGTCATTCCCGGCATCGTCAGCTCGTTCGTCAGCCTCTTCAAGGACACGAGCCTCGTGCTGATCATCGGTGTCTTCGATCTGCTCGGCATCGTCCAGCTCAACCTGACGGACGCCAAGTGGTTCGCCAACTCCACGACCTCGACGGGCTTGGTGTTCGCCGGCTTGGTCTTCTGGGTGTTCTGCTTCGGCATGTCGCGCTACTCGCAGATGATCGAGCGGCGGCTGGCGATAGGCGATAGGCGTTAGGGGTAACGGGCCTTGTTGGCAGCCCCGTCCTGAGCTTGTCGAAGGACGGATGGTGTTCTCCAAGCCGTCGTTCGACAGGTCCCTCGAGGCTGTGGTTGTGGCGGTGTCGGGTTTGGGCTTAGCCTGACCCGACCTATGCTCGGAGAGCGCGAATGACCGACCAGGCGATCCAGGAAGGCTTCGAGGTCTTCCTGTCGGACAACGACAAGGCGTTCGGCGCGGTGAGAGGGAAGCCGGCGGGAGCAAAGGGCGACTTCGTCGTCTATGTCGAGAACGCCGGCGATTTCACAGTGCCGGGCGCAGCGGTGACCGCCGTGCACGCCCAGAAGGTCATCCTCGATAAGGCCAAACTCGACCAGCGCCTGCGCGATGCCATCCGCCACGCCCACGACGCCGAAGACCCGAATATTTGATTTCGGGTGCTCAGGGCCGCCCAAGCATCCCCGCAACCATCTCCCCGATCGCGAGCGCCGCCGTCAGCCCCGGGCTCTCGATGCCGTAGAGCGCCACGAGCCCTTCGAGCCCGTGCTCGGCCGGCCCGTGGATGGCGAAGTCCGGCACCGGCTCGCCCTCGCGATAGAGCTTGGGTCGGATGCCCGTGTAGTCGGCATGCAGGCGGCCATCCTCGAGGGCCGGATAATAGCTGCGGATGAAGTCGAGGAATTGGGCGAGCTTCTCCGGCTCGAAGCCGTAATCGATCCCCTCGATCCAGGCGATGTCGGGCCCGAACTTGCAGCGCCCACCGATGTCGACCGTCGCATGCAGCCCCAGCCACGCCCCGTCCGGCATCGGATAGATGTGGCGGGAGAACGGCGACCGGCCCGAGAGCGCGTAGTACTGGCCCTTGGCGTAATAGGTCTCGGGCGGCGCATAGCCCTTCCCGTAATCCAGCGTGCGCGCCAGCTTGCTGGCATAGAGCCCCGCCGCGTTGACGAGATGCTTGGCAGTGATCGCGCCGGGATTGTCGCCGCCCGTCGTCAGTCGGAACAACCCCGACGGCTCGCGCTCGATCCGTTCCACCGGGCAGCGCAGCACCACCGATCCGCCGCCTGCATCGATGCAGCCCTCCAGCGCCAGCATGAAGCCATGGCTGTCCACGATGCCGGTCGAGGGTGACAGCAGCGCAGCCACGCAGGCGAGCTCCGGCTCCAGCGCGCGGGCCGCGTTGCCGCCCAACGGCTCCAGGTCATCGACGCCGTTCTTGGCCGCGTTCTCGCGCAGCGCGGCGAGCTTCGGCAGCTGGCTCTCGTTGGTCGCCACCAGCAGCTTGCCGCAGCGCGCATGCGCCACGCTGTTCTCGGCGCAGAACCGATAGAGCAATTCCTTGCCGCGCACGCAAAGCTTCGCCCTGAGACTTCCCGGCGGATAGTAGATGCCGGCGTGGATCACCTCGCTGTTGCGCGAGGAGGTCTCCGAGCCGATCAGCGCGTGCTGCTCCAGCACCATCACCTCGTGGCCCGCGAGCGCGAGCGCGCGGGCCACGGCCAGGCCCACCACGCCCGCGCCGACAACGATCGTCTCGACGTCCGCCGTCATGGCGCGCAGCTTTGAGGTTGCGGCACGGCCGCCACGCGCGCCGCCATCAGCTTGCGGCGGATGATCGAGCGGAACACCAGGTATTGCACGAGGAAGGCAACCACCTTGGCGCCGACGGCACCGAAGGTGATGAACCAGGCCCAGGCCTTGAAGCTCAGGAGCGTGGCGACGATGAGGTTGGCGGCGCCCAGCACGAGCATGAGGAGTGCCCAGGCGTAGCCGGCACCCACCATCACGCTCTCGGGAAGATTGTCGCGCGCGATCGGCGGCAGATAGCGCGTCAGCCAGCCGCGCCGCAGCATGACGGCGCCGATGGCCCAATGGATGACCGTCGGCTTCACCATGATGAAGCGGCTGTCCTGAGTGATGAGCGTCGCCGCGCCCAGCACGATCACCAGGCCGAGCGCCAGCCACTGCATGGCATCGACTTGGCGCCCGGTGAGCCGCATCAGCGCGAACTGGGCGATACCGGCCGCAATGGCGAAACTCGCCGCCAGCGTGAGGCTGCCGGTGGCGAGATAGATCGCCAGGAAAACGATGGCCGAGAGGAAGTCGGAAGCGAGCTGCTGGAGTGCGGTGCGCATGCGCCTGTCATTTCGAGATGCGGCAAGGTTCATGGCATCGCTGCGCGGCGAAATCCAGGTTGCCAACCGAACATACAAAGAACATAATACGAACAAATGTTCTACCTGCGACTCAGATTAGACCTGCAGTTCCCCGCCCCCGGCGGGTGATCCCGATGTAGGTGAGACAACAGGGAGGTCATTGCCATGGGCATTTTCCAGCCGGCGAGCCGTCAGGCGTCCACGCCCCACACGCATGCGGCCGATGGCCGATGCCCCATGTGCGAGCAGCCCATCGGCCAGGACATCGCGCGCCGCATCGAGGCCAGGCGGCGCGAGCAAGACGAGGCGGCGCTCGCCAAGGCCCGCGCGACGGCGGCCGCGGAGATGGAGCAGAAGCTTGGCGCGGCCCGCATCGAGGCAAAGGCCGCGGCCGAAGCTGCCGCCACGGCCAGGCTTGCCGACTTCCAGGCCAGGCTCGCCCAGGCCGAGCAGGCCAAGGTCACGGCCGTTGGTGAGATCGCGGCCCTGAAGGCCGCCCAGGAGGCCGCGGTCGAGAAGCGCGTCGCCGAGATCCAGGAAGGCGTGCTGCGCCAGAAAGAGGATCTGCAGCGCGAGAAGGAGAGCGCCGTCCTGGCGGAGAAGGCCAAGGTCCTCAAGCTCCAGTCCGACCTCGCCGATCTGCAGCGCAAGCTCGAGAGCAAGTCTGCTAACGAGCTGGGCGAGGGCTCCGAGGTCGATCTTTTCGAGCAGCTCAAGGCCGCCTTCGAGGGCGACCGCATTCAACGCGTCGGCAAGGGCGTCAACGGCGCCGACGTGATCCACGAGGTGATCCACAACGGCAAGGTCTGCGGCAAGATCGTCTACGATGCCAAGAACCGCAACGCCTGGCAGAACGAGTTCGTCACCAAGCTCCGGGCCGACAAGATCGTCCAGGCGGCCGACCACGCCATCCTGTCGAGCAACAAGTTCCCCAAGGACAAGGCCCACGTGCACTACCAGGACGGCGTGATCGTCGCCAACCCGGCGCGCGTGACGGCCATCGTCCAGCTGCTGCGCGACCAGGTGGTGCGCATGCACGAATTGCGCGTCAGCAAGGAAGGCCGCGAGCTAAAGTCGATGGAGATCTACGCCTTCATCACCTCCGAGCACTGCAAGCAGCTGCTCGCCCAGGTCGAGACGCAGGCCGGCCGCATGCTCGAGCTCGACAGCAAGGAGCAGGAGGCGCACCGGCGCCTGTGGGAGGCGCGCAAGAAGCTGATCACGTCCGTGCAGAAGGCGCGCAGCGACCTCTCCTTCGAGATCGACCGCATCATCGGCACCGCCGGCAACGGCCCGGCCGACGAGGACGAGCAGGCCGCCTAAGGCTTCGTCACGCGCCGGCTGGCGTGTAGGGTCTGGAGCCCGGCGCCGCCGCATGCCATTGTCATCCCGGAATTTCGCGGGAGCGAAATATCCGGGACCCAGGGCCAAGGGGCGGAAACCATGGCCCCTGGGTCCCGGCTCTCCGCGCAGCTTGCCCCGGCCTCCGAGCCGGGGCGCTCCGGCCGGGATGACAACAATGACCACGCCCAAGTCGCCCCGCTTCGACACGCTTTCGCTCCACGCCGGGCAGCAGCCCGACCCCGTCACCGGCGCGCGCGCCGTGCCGATATACCAGACCACCTCCTACGTCTTCGACGACACCGAGCATGCCGCCGCGCTGTTCAATCTGGAGCGCGCCGGCCACATCTACTCACGCATCTCCAACCCCACCGTGGCGGTGCTGGAGGAGCGCATCTCCGCGCTCGAAGGCGGCGTCGGGGCGGTCGCCACGGCCAGCGGCCAGGCGGCGCTGCACCTTGCCATCGCCACCTTGATGGGCGCCGGCGGCCACATCGTCGCCTCCGCCCGCATCTACGGCGGCTCGCACAACATGTTCGTGCACACGCTGCCCCGCTTCGGCATCACCGCCACGCTGGTCGATCCGCGCGATCCGAAAGCCTTCGAGGCGGCCATTACGGACAAGACGCAGCTTCTGTTCGGCGAGACGCTGGGCAATCCCGGCCTCGAGGTGCTCGACATCGCCGCAGTCGCTGGCGTCGCCCACAAGCACGGGCTCCCGCTCGCGATCGATTCCACCTTCGCCACGCCCTACCTGTGCCGTCCCTTCGAGCACGGCGCCGACATCGTCATCCACTCCGCCACCAAGTTCCTGGGCGGCCACGGCATCGCCATCGGCGGCCTCGTCGTCGATGGTGGCCGTTTCGACTGGATCGCCTCGGGCAAGTTCCCCACCATGACCGAGCCCTATGCCGGCTACCACGGCATCGCCTTCGCCGAGGAGTTCGGGCCGGCGGCCTTCATCTCACGCGCGCGCGCGGAGGGCCTGCGTGATTTCGGCGCCTGCATGAGCCCGGCCAATGCCTTCTATCTCCTGCAGGGCATCGAGACCTTGCCCGTGCGCATGAGCCGGCACGTGGCCAATGCGCTGGCCGTCGCCCAGTTCCTGGAGAAGAACGCCGCCGTCGCCTGGGTGAAGCACCCAGGGCTCGAGAGCCATCCCGACCACGCCCTCAGCCTTCGGCAGCTGCCGCGCGGGGCCGGCGCCATACTGAGCTTCGGCATCAAGGGCGGACGCAAGGCGGGCGCCAGGCTGATCGCGCGCCTCAAGCTCTTCTCGCACCTGGCCAACGTCGGCGACGCCAAGAGCCTCGTCATCCACCCGGCCAGCACCACCCACCAGCAGATGAGCGCGGAGGACCTCGCCAGGGCGGGGGTCGGCGAGGAGCTGGTGCGCCTGTCGATCGGCCTGGAAGACCCACAGGATCTCATCGACGACCTCGGCCAGGCCCTCGCCGCCTCGCAGAAGGGCTGACCGGTATGCGGGTGCATTACGAAAGCGCGGCATTGCTTGCCCCTCTCCCCTCGGGGAGAGGGCGTGAGGCCATGACTTGCGGTCGCGTACCCCGCGCGTTCAGCACGGACAACCGTCATGGAGCGGCCGCAAGTCATTCGGCCGAACCGGTGAGGGGGGAGTTGGTTAGCGCAATGAAGGCCCCCTCATCCGCCCTTCGGGCACCTTCTCCCCAAGGGGAGAACGGCCATCGCAGTCTGGTTGCGGATTGTTGGAAAAACTCGCCATGGAGATGAAGGTCGACGGCAGGCGGGTGTTTGCGGCGACGGGCGGCCGGCCCTTCGACAGGGGCAAGCCGGCGGTCGTCTTCCTGCACGGCGCTGGATGCGATCACAGCGTGTGGCAGCTGCCGGCGCGCTGGTTCGCCTGGCACGGGCACGCCGTGCTTGCGGTCGACCTGCCCGGACATGGCCGCTCGGAAGGGCCGCCGCTTGCCACCATCGCCGATCTGGCCCAGTGGGTCGCTCGCCTGCTCGACGCGGCCGGCATCGAACAGGCCGCCCTTATCGGCCATTCCATGGGCGGCGCCATCGCGCTCGAAACCGCCGCCGCGCTCGGCGCCCGCGTCACGCGCCTCGCTCTCATGGGCACGGCCGCGGCGATCGCCGTGAGCGATCCGTTGCTCTCAGCCGCGCGCGAGGAGCCGCAGCGCGCCTATCAGATGATGACCGCGTGGGCGCATGGGGCCGCCGCCAGGCTCGGCGGCAATCCCGCACCGGGCCTGTGGATGACGGGCGGCACCTTGGCGCTGTTGGCCCGCAACGCGCCGGGCGTGCTGGCCGCAGACCTCGGCGCCTGCAGTGCGTGGGCGTCCGGCCCCGATGCGGCACGCAAGATCGCCGCGCCCGCGCTGGTCGTCCTTGCCGCCAACGACATCATGACGCCGGCCAAGATGGGCGCCGAGCTCGGCCGCCTCATCGCCGGCAGCCGCACGGTGACAATCCCCGATTGCGGCCACATGCTGCTCGCCGAGGCCCCCGACGCCGTGCTCGACGCCCTGATCTCGTTCTTCGCCCCTCGTTCCAACTAGCAGCCTGCCATGCTAAAATTCCAGGTATGACCAAGATCGAGACGAGGCTGGAGACCCTCTTTGCGAAGCTTCGGGCGCTGCCCGAGGATCGGCAGGAGTTTGCACTGCAGGTGCTGACGGAGATCGTGGAGGAGAAAGTCTACGTTCTCTCCGACGAAGAACGCGCCATTCTGGAGCCCGCCCTCGAGCGGGCCAAGCGTGGCGAGTTCGCGACCGACGCGGAGGTCGATGAGGTCCTCAACAAGCCCTGGTCATGACGCTGCGTTGGGATCCGCGTGCAATTCAGGATCTCCGTGAGATAGGTCGATATATTGCGGCACACGGCTCGCGTGCCGCTGCCAACCGCGTTCGGCGACATCTGCAAGCGCGCGTTGATCGATTGCGTACCAAGCCCCGCCTGGGCGCGGCAAGCATCAATCCCGACATCCGCGTACTAAACCCCATTCGCTACCCTACCGCATCTACTACACTGTCCAGGGCGGCGACGTCGTGATCCTTCACATCCGTCACACCTCGCGCCAGAGTCCTGGCGATCTGACGCCGTAACCGAATGGGACCTCCATGAACCTCGCCGAATACGCCAAGTACGATGCCCTCGGCCTCGCCGAGTTGGTCGCCAGGAAGCAGGTGTCGCCCAAGGAGCTGACCGAGACCGCGGTCAAGGCCATCGAGGCCGCCAACCCTGCCGTCAAGGCGGTCGTCGAGCTCTATCCCGATCGCATCGACGGCTTCGACGAGAAGTCCCTGGGCAGCGGCCCCTTCCGCGGCGTGCCGTTCCTCATCAAGGACGTGTTCGGCCACGAGCAGGGCCGCAGAATAGAGTTCGGCAGCCGGCTGTGCAGCGGCATGACGGTGGCGGCGGGCACCTATCTCGCCAATCTCTTCAAGGCCTCGGGCGTCAACATCATCGGCCGCTCGGCGGCGCCCGAATACTCGATGTCCGCCACCACCGAGAGCGTCATGTTCGGCAACACGTCGAACCCGTGGAAGCAGGGCTACTCGGCGGGCGGCTCCACCGGCGGCGGCCAGGCCGCCGTCATCTCCGGCATGGTGCCCATCGCGCATGGCTCCGACATCGGCGGCTCGGTCCGCATCCCGGCGAGCTGGTGCGGCGGCGTGGGCCTCAAGCCCTCGCGCATGCGCGTCTCGTCGGGCCCGGTGGTCGACGAGGGCGGCTGGGGCTACTCGATGAATTTCGTGCAGGTGCGGACCGTGCGCGACGCCGCCGCCATGCTCGACTGCGTGGCGGTTCCGCAGCCGGGCGACCCCTTCATCATCCCTAAGCCCGACGAGCCCTACGCTTCGCTGGCGAAGAAGCCCGCACCCAAGCTCAAGGTCGGCATCGTGCTGGACGAGCTGGTCGGCATCAAGGTCGATCCGGAGGTAGCAGCCGCCGTCGAGGCGGCGGCCAAGACGCTTGCCGCCATGGGCCACACGGTGGAGCGGGCGAGCGCCGACATGGGCGGCCGTGCCGCGCTCGCTGCGGCCTTCGACATCTTCTTCTTCGGCTTCGACTCCCGCCTCGACGGTTACGCCAAGCGCAGCGGCACCAAGGTCGGTCCCGACACGCTGGAGCCGGTCATCCTTGCCGTCTACCATGTGGCGAAGGACATCACGCCCGCCCGCTTCATCGCCGCCACGGGTGCAGCCAACGTCGCGCGCCGCAAGCTCGGCGCCTTCTACTCCAAGTACGACATCTGGCTCTCGCCCACCACCGCGCGCGTGTCCGAGCCCTGGGGCCGCTACAACCTCTCGCGCGCCGTGGAGGGTTGGGACAACATCGTCGACGAGCTGTTCCTGCCGCCCTGCCAGTTCACGGTACCGCACAACATCATGGGCACGCCGGCCATGTCGCTGCCGCTTGCCATGCATTCCTCGGGCGTGCCGATCGGGGTGCAGATTGCCGCCAAGCCGGCGGCCGAGCATCTCCTGCTGCAGCTCGCGGCGGCCCTGGAAGAAGCGATGCCCTGGCGCGACCGGACCCCGCCACTCCACGTCTCCAAGATGAGCGGCTAGCGGCTGCCGGCCGGCAAGCTGCGCCGGGGCGTGCGCTGCTTGCTTCGCGCCCGCGAATGCGGCTGCCTCACGTCGGGCCCGGCTCCGACACCAGCGAGCGCTCCACAAGGCGGGCGAACATGGCCGACCCGTAAGGGATCGCCTCGTCATTGAAGTCGTAGCGGTCGTTGTGCACCGGCGCGCTCGCTTCCCCGTTGCCGAGGTTGATGTAGGCACCGGGCACCTTCTCGAGCATGAAGGCGAAATCCTCCGAGGCCGAGGCTGCTTCCTTGTTGCGCTCGAGGTTGGCTTCGCCCACCAGCTCCGCCGCGGTATCGGCGATCGCCTGCGTCGGACCTGAAGTGTTCACCAGGGGAGCGAAGATCAGCCCGGAATCGACCTCGGCCTTGGCGCCGAGCGCCTCCGCCACGCCGCTGGTGACGCGCTTCAGGCCGGCCTCGATGGCGCTCAGCGTCTCGCGCCGCATGGCGCGGATCGTGCCGCCCATGCGCACCCGCTCCGGGATGACGTTGTAGGCGTCGCCGCCGTCGATCTTGGTGATGCTGAGAACCCCCATGTCGTTGGGCGGCAGGTTGCGCGCCACGACGGTCTGGAGGGCCGTGCCGATATGGCAGGCGGCAACCACCGGGTCCACCGCTGCGTTGGGCCGGGCGCCGTGTGCGCCGCGCCCTTTCACGGTGATGTCAAAGAAGGCGCCGCCCGCCATGGCGGTGCCCGGCGTGATCGAGAAATGCCCGACCGGCGCGCCCGGGCGATTGTGCAGCCCATAGAGCTCATCGG
>CAWCOF010000012.1:0-221837 GCA_963797005.1 uncultured Alphaproteobacteria bacterium | reverse complement strand
GATCCTGGCGCTCAGGACCAACCGCGCCTTCTCCCGGCGCGCCGCGGCGGCCTATTGCAAGGAGAGCGCGGCCTTCCTGGGCGAGCAGGGGTTCGAGCCGACGTTCGCCGACCTGCGCCTTGCCTACCTGGTCGGGCCCTACGGCGCCGTGCGCGTGATGCGGGCGCCGCCGAAAACGCCGGTCTCGACGCTGCTGGCGCCGGCGGCGCTGAGGGCCAACCCGTTCATGGGCGGCATGACGGCGGCGGACCTGATCGCGAGGGCCGCGCACGATGTCTCCAAGGACAGCGCCGGCCGCTACGCGCCAACGCGCCGCGCCGGCAAGGGTCCGCAGATCCGGGTCCGGTGCAATCGGAGACTTCCGAGCTGCCGCCGCTGGATCGCGCTGCGCTTGCGCAAGGTGCGCGTGATGGAGAACAAGCGGCCCGACAAGGGGCACCCGCGCAAGAAGCGGCACGAAGGCTGAAGCGGGAGGCGGTGCGGGGTCAGGAGAACCCCGCCCTCGGGAGATCAAGGGCGGGGCCCCAGATGCCTAGGCCTGAATTGGAGAGAAGAACCTAGACGGCCAAGCATGTAGCACCCTACGCGCAAGGGCGGAAGACGTTCCGGCCAAGGCTGACTAATTATCCGCCGATCTTCTTGGATCTTCATTGCCGGCTGATCTCTGCTAAGCTTCGCGTCACAACCCGTGAGGAAGGCCGATGCATCGTCAATCGCTCGTCGACTACGGAAAACCGTTGCAGGACACCGAAGCGCCGACGCCGGTGCCGACCGGCACCGAGGTGGTGCTGCGCGTCTCCCATTGCGGCGTGTGCCACTCCGATCTCCACCTGCAGGACGGCTATTTCGATCTGGGCGGCGGCAAGCAGCTCGACGTGCGCGGCAACCGGCAACTGCCCTTCACGTTCGGGCATGAGATCGCCGGCACCGTGGAGGCCGTGGGCCCGGAGGCCAAGGGCGTCGCCAAGGGCCAGCGCTACGCGGCCTATCCGTGGATCGGCTGCGGCCATTGCGGGCTGTGTGCGCGCGGCGACGAGCACATGTGCAACGCGCCGCGCGTGCTGGGCGTCACGGTGGACGGCGGCTATGCGACCCACGTGCTGGTGCCGCATCCGCGCTACCTGATGGACTTTGGGGGCATCGCGCCCGAGATCGCCGGCCCGCTGATGTGCTCGGGGCTCACGGGCTACGGCGCGATCAAGAAGGCGCTGCCGTTCCTGCGCGCCGGGCCGCTGCTGATCGTGGGGCTCGGCGGCGTCGGCATGATGGGTTTGCAGTTCGCCCGTGCATTGACCGACAAACCGATCTTCGTCGCCGACATCGATGCGGCCAAGCGCGCGGCGGCCCTGGTGCTGGGAGCGACCGAGGCGTTCGATCCGGCCGATGCCGGCGCGCGCAAGGCGATCCAGAAGGCCTCCGGCGGCGGCGTCGGCGCGGCGGTGGACTTCGCCGGCTCCGACAAGTCGTTCGCGTTCGCGCATGCGCCCGTGGCCAAGGGCGGGGCAGCGATCGTGGTCGGGCTGATCGGCGGCAGTTTCTCGATGCCGGTGCCGATGCTGCCGTTGCGCGCGCTCACCATCATGGGCAGCTACGTGGCCTCGCCAGCGGAGGCGGCCGAGATGCTGGAGCTGGTGAAGGCCGGCAAGGTGAAGCCGATCCCGGTGGAGAAGCGGCCGCTCGCCGAGACCAGCCGCTCGCTCGATGACTTGCGCGCCGGCAGGATCGTGGGCCGCGTGGTGATCACGCCATGAGCGGGGGTTCCTTGAAGATCGCGGTGATGGGCTCCGGCGGGGTCGGCGGCTATTTCGGCGGGCGGCTGGCGGAGTCCGGCAACGACGTCACCTTCGTGGCGCGCGGCTCGCACCTGGAGGCGATGAAGAAGAACGGCCTCGTCCTCGACAGCGAGATCCGGCCCGCGCACCTCAAACCCGTCAAGGTGGTGGCCGACGCGCGCGAGATCGACTCAGCCGACGTGATCATGTTCGCGGTCAAGATGCGCGACACGGAGAGAGCTGCCGAAAGTCTCACCGGGCTCACCTCCAAGGGCGCCACGGTGTTCACCTTCCAGAACGGGGTGGAGAGCGCGGACCGCATCGGCCGCATCGTCGGCGCCGAGCACGTGGTGGCGGGGGTGGCGCGCATCGGCTCCCACATCTCCGCGCCCGGCACCATCAAGCAGACCGGCAAGTTCGAAAGCCTCGAGTTCGCCGAACGCGACGGCAAGCCGAGCGCGCGCGTCAAGGCATTCGCCGATGCCTGCAAGGCGGCCGGCTTCGCCGCCAAGGTGCCGGCCAACATCCAGCGCGAGGTGTGGATGAAGTTCGCCATGCTGGCGCCGCTCTCGGGCCTCACGGCGCTGACGCGTGGGCCGATCGGTCCGGTGCGCACCAATCCGCAGTCGCGCGCGCTGCTGGAGGCGGCCGTCAAGGAGACGGTGGCGGTGGGCGTGGCGCTGAAGACCGGGCTGACGCCGGCCGATGCGGACGATCTCATCAAGCTGGTCGACGGCCTGCCCAAGAACCTGATGGCGTCGATGGCGCACGACCTCGTCGCCGGCAAGCCGATCGAGATCGACGGGCTGTCGGGCGCGGTGGCGCGGCTCGGGCAGGCGGCCGGTGCGCCGGCGCCGACGCACACGTTCATCGCCCAGGCGCTGGCGCCCTTCCGCGACGGCCCGCCGGCGGTGTGACGTCATGCATGCGGCGCACGCCCCCTCTCCCCTCGGGGGAGAGGACGTGAGGCCATGGCTTACGGCCGCGTGCACCGGGCTCTGCCGGTGACGCCTACGTTGCTGGCGCGGCTGTAAGTCATTCGGCCGAACTGGTGAGGGGCGACTGCTCTGCGAGGTCTCAAGGCCCCCTCATCCGCCCTTCGTGCCGGAGGCGCGTCTTCGACACGACGGGCACCTTCTCCCCAAGGGGAGAAGGGACGTGCGGCATGCTATAGTGACGGCAATACCGGTAGCGGAGTGACGACGGCGCATGGCCCTGACGGAACAGGAAATCGAGCGCTACAAGCGGCATCTGGTGCTGCGCGAGGTGGGCGGCCAGGGGCAGCAGAAGCTGAAGGCCGCCAAGGTGCTCGTCATCGGCGCGGGCGGGCTCGGCTCGCCGCTGATCATGTACCTGGCGGCGGCGGGCGTCGGCACGATCGGCATCATCGACGACGACCACGTCTCGCTCGACAACCTGCAGCGGCAGATCGTGCACGACGCGGCGCATATCGGGGTGCCGAAGGTCGAGAGCGCCAAGGAGACGGTGGCGCGGCTCAACCCGCATGTGAAAGTCGAGACCTACGAGGCGCGCATCGATGCCGGCAACGCGCTGGACATCATCGCCCGCTACGACGTCGTCGCCGACGGCTCGGACAACTTCGCCACGCGCTATCTCGTCAGCGATGCCTGCTATCTGGCCAAGCGGCCGCTGGTGTTTGCCGCCGTGGGGCCGTTCGAGGGCTACATCACCACCTTCAAGCCGCACGAGACGGGGCCGGACGGCGCGCCGTATCCGAGCTACCGCTGCCTGTTCCCCGAGGCGCCGCCGCCGGGGACAGTGGCCAACTGCGCCGAGGTGGGCGTGCTGGGCGCGGCCGTGGGCGTGCTCGGCACCTTGCAGGCGACCGAGGTGCTGAAGGAGATCTTAGGCGTAGGCGACAGCCTGGCCGGGCGGCTCGTGCTCTACGATGCGCGCGCCTGCCGCTTCAACGAGATCAGGATCGGCTGGGACGAGGCCAATCCGCTCTCGGGGAAGAGCCCGACCATCCGCGATCTGTCGATCCACGCCGGCGCGGACGGCGCGGCGGTGTGTGTGGCTTGACGAGCGAGGCAAACGCTACCGGATTCCCCTCCCCTTGACGGGGAGGGGCTAGGGGTGGGGTGAAGATGCGAGGGCGCCCTGTGTTGTCTACCCCCACCCCCGACCCCTCCCCGCAAGGGGGAGGGGAGCATTTGCGGCTCGCGTACGGGCGGGGGTGAGGCGTGGCGATCCGGGGCGTGCTCTTCGACAAGGACGGCACCATCCTCGACTACTGGGCGACCTGGGTGCCCATCAACCGGCGCGCCGCGCTGTGGGCGGCGGGCGGCAACGCCGCGCTGGCGGGCGAGCTGCTGCGGCTCGGCGGGCATGATCCCGCGACCGACCGCGTGACGCCGGGCGCGCCGCTGGCGGCGGGCGATTTCCTCGACATCGCGCAGGCCTTCGCCGCGCACCCGGACGTGGGCGCGGCGGGCGACCTGGCGGCCGGGATCGAGCGCATCTTCTGCGAAGGAGGTGCTGAGCATTCCGTGCTGATCGCGGGCGCGCGCGAGACGCTTGTCGACTTGAAGGGGCGCGGCCTGCGGTTGGGGCTTGCCACCAACGATTCGGAGGGGGGCATCGAGGCCTCGCTGCTGCAGCACAACGTGCTCGACCTTTTCGACTTCCGGGCGGGCTGCGATTCCGGCTACGGCGCCAAGCCCGACCCGCGCATGGTGCGCGCCTTCTGCCGGGACGTGGGCTGCGGACTGGAGCAGGTGGCGGTGGTGGGCGACGCCGTGCACGACCTCGCCATGGGCCGCGCGGCGGGCGTTGGCCTCAACGTCGGCGTGCTCAGCGGGACCAGCGGGCGGGCGGACCTGGAGGCCTACGCGGACCGGATCGTGGGGGACGTGACGGAGCTGGTGGGGATGGCGGAGTTTGGGGGTTAGGGCAAACGGCGACCAAGGATAGGTGAGCAAGGGGCGCCTAGCTTCAGACTACTTCTTATTGATCTCCTCAAAACGAGCTAGCCATTTGCCGACTAGATCGTGCTCATCCGCCAACCTGACGAGATCCCTTACGTCACTGCCATCATAGGCCGGGATCGAGAAGGGCTTACCGTGAAGCCTCTCATGGCAGTGTTGGAGGATGGCAACAGCGTCCTCCACTGCTTGGTCAAGCTCCCTCACGATGATCCCAGCTTTGCTCCATACCGTCTCCGGATCCAGCACACCAATGCTGTCGATATGAAAATGCGTGCCGTTTCGCACGCTCCTAAGCTTCCGACTAATCGAATGAAGCGCTCTCAGGTCTCTTCCTGACTCCCGGCAGAAGCTTTCAATGTCATCCTTCTTCTCGTCAAAGAGAAACCAGAACGATGCGGCGCGCCTATTTTTTTCAAACACCTTGATGGCGTGCGCAAACATCTGATCGAAGAAGGCAAGCTTCATCAGCTCGAATACATCAATACCGAAACTATCCCGTTCTTCAGATCGCAAAGCGCCGTAAGCGTTGCGATAGTATTGAACCCGCTGGAGTTCGCTCAGGTTACGATGCAGCGCTCTGTCAAAAGTATTGGACATAGTTCTTCCTCCAAGCGAATCGCCTGGATTGTAGCAGTGGGATAGTGGGCTCTTGGGAGCAATTTCCCGGGCGACCTACGGGTTCACTGGGACCCGGGCCTGACACTTTTGATGGATTGGAGCGGGCGATGGGATTTGAACCCACGACCCTCACGTTGGCAACGTGATGCTCTACCCCTGAGCTACACCCGCACTCCGGCGCCCTTATGGCCCAACAAGCCGGCGCTTGCAAGGCGCCGGCCGGGGCCGCGAAGCGCGTAGGTCGGGTCGAGCGGCGAGCGATGACCCGACGCAAAGCGCAGGTGCGGGGCCGGAACCCGGGTCGCCGGCCCGCGAAGGTGCGCCTGGTTGGAGGCGCCCGCGGTTGCGCGGCGGACTTGGCGGAGAGCGAGCGCCGAGCGGATGCGTGCCTGGGTCCCGTGCCTCCGCCGCCCGCGCCATCGGCGCGGCGGCTGCACGGGATGACGGTGGCGGGGTGCGGGGCGCAAGCCGTCATCCTCACCGTCATGGCCGGCCCTTGGTGCCGGCCATCCAATCGAACGTCCCGCACACTCTGCGCCTGACGGGCAATGGATGGCCGGGCCGGAGCCCGGCCATGACGGAGGTTGTCCGCGCATGGTCGCCGGATGTTCGCGGCATGCACCATGCTGCGCGAGTTTGGACTCGTCGGTGACGCCGCGAGGTTCGAGGCGCTGGGAGCGGAGGTGAGTCGTCAGCCGGTGCGTTCCACGAAGCTGTCGACCACGCGCTTGCGGCCGGCCTTCTCGAAGTCGACGGTGAGCTTGTTGCCCTCGACCTCGGCGATCAGCCCGTAGCCGAACTTCTGGTGGAACACGCGCTCGCCGAGCGCGTAGCCCGAGCTGTTGATCGTGGAGGAGGCGACGAGCTCGCCCTCCACGGTCATTGGCCCGTGGGGCCCGCGGGACTTGGGCCCACGCGATTGGGGCCGGTCGTCGCGGCTCCAGCGCTCCTTGGCGCGTTGCCAGCCGGGCGTGGCATAGCCGCTGGCAAAGCCGCCGGCCGGCTCGTCGAAGCGGCTGTGGCCATAGGGATTGAAGCGTCCCGGGCCGCCCGTCGAGCTTGCGTAGGGGCTCTTGGCCTCGATCACCTCCACGTCCGCCTCGGGCAGCTCGTCGACGAAGCGCGAGGGGGCCGCCGCCTGCCACAAGCCGCGGTTGCGGCGGTTCTGGGCGAAGGTGACCTTCGCCTGGCGCTTGGCGCGGGTCAGGCCGACGTAGGCGAGCCGCCGCTCCTCCTCGAGGCCGGCCGAGCCGCTCTCGTCGAGGCTCCGCTGGTGCGGGAACAGGCCTTCCTCCCAGCCGGGCAGGAAGACGGCGTCGAACTCCAGCCCCTTGGCGGCGTGCAAGGTCATCAGCGAGACGCGGTCCTCGCTGCCGGTGGTGTCGGCATCCATGACGAGGGAGACGTGCTCCAGGAAGCCGGGCAGCGAGTTGAACTCGTGCATGAAGCGGATCAGCTCCTTCAGGTTTTCCAGCCGCGCCTGGGCTTGCGGGCTCTTGTCCTGCTGCCACATCGCCGTGTAGCCCGACTCGTCGAGGATCAGCTCGGCGAGCTCGGTGTGTTTCATGGCCTCGATCTGGCGGCGCCAGCGCTCGAAGGCGTCGATGAGACCCGACAGCGCCACGCGCGCCCTCGCCGTCAGCTCCTCGGTCTCGACGATCTCGCGCGCCGCCTGATAGAGGCCGATGCCGCGCGCGCGGGCGAGCCCGGTGATGCGCTTGAGGCTGGTGTCGCCCAAGCCGCGTTTGGGGACGTTGACGATGCGCTCGAATTTGAGGTCGTTGGCGGGGTTGAGCGTGATCTCCAGATAGGCGATGGCGTCCTTGATCTCCTGGCGCTCGTAAAAGCGCGGGCCGCCGATCACCCGGTAGGGCAGGCCGAGCGTGACGAAGCGGTCCTCGAAGGCGCGCATCTGGAAGGAGGCCCTGACCAGAATGGCGATCTCGTTGAGGCGATGGTGAGCCTTGTGCAGCGCCTCGATGTCCTCGCCGATGGTGCGCGCCTCCTCCTCGTCGTCCCATACGCCCGTGACGGCGATGGGGTTGCCCATGTCGCGGTCGGTGAACAGCGTCTTGCCGAGGCGGCCCTTGTTGTGGGCGATGAGGCCCGAGGCCGCGGCCAGGATGTGGCCGTTGGAGCGGTAGTTGCGCTCCAGCCTGATGACCTTGGCGCCGGGGAAGTCGTGTTCGAAGCGCAGGATGTTGTCGACCTCCGCGCCGCGCCAGCCGTAGATCGACTGGTCGTCGTCGCCCACGCAGCAGATGTTGGGCGAGCCGGCCGCGATCAGCCTGAGCCACAGGTACTGCGCGACGTTGGTGTCCTGGTACTCGTCGACCAGCGTGTAGCGGAACCGGCGCTGGTAGTCGGCGAGCACGTCGGGGTTGTCCAGGAACAGCCTGAGCACCTCGAGCAGCAGATCGCCGAAGTCGGCGGCATTGAGCTCCTTCAGACGCTTCTGGTAGGCGGCATAGAGGGCGGCACCCTTGCCCTCGGCGAAGCGGAAGCTTTCCCCATTGGGTACCTTGTCCGGCGTCAGGCCGCGGTTCTTCCAGCCGTCGATCAGGCTCGCCAGCAGGCGCGCGGGCCAGCGGTCCTTGTCGAGGCCCTCGCTCTCGATCACCTGCTTGATGAGGCGGATCTGGTCGTCGGTGTCGAGGATGGTGAAGCCCGACTTGAGGCCCACCAGTTCGGCGTGGCGGCGCAGGATCTTGACGCCGATGGCGTGGAACGTGCCGAGCCACGGCATGCCCTCGACGGCGCCGCCCACCAGCGCGCCGATCCGCTCCTTCATCTCGCGTGCGGCCTTGTTGGTGAAGGTCACGGCGAGGATCTGGGAGGCGCGTGCGCGGCCCGTGCACACGATGTGGGCAATGCGCGAGGTGAGCACGCGCGTCTTGCCGGTGCCCGCGCCGGCCAGCACCAGCACGGGCCCATCGAGCGCCTCGACGGCGGCGCGCTGCTCGGGGTTGAGGTCGGCGAGATAGGGCGTCGGCGGCACGGCCATGGCCCGGGCGGAAGTGGTCAACTTCCGCTCGCTCTCCAAGGGCTCGGTGGGAAGTTCCGGCGCTATTTTGCGATTCGCAGCCATTGCCGGGAACTATAGCACCATCCTCGGGCCCGCAATCGGGCCGCCCGTCCTGCCCACAGCCGTTCGGTCACCGAAAAGCGCCGAAATTCCAGGTCCAAACTTGCGCCCAACTGTGTGATAATCCGCTCCCGGGAAAGCGGCGGCGGCATCGAGAGGCATCGAGAGGGCAAGCTTGGCCCCCCGTGTTGCGTTCTGAGGGACGGTTCCATGCATCTTTGCGCTAGATTGTGCGCCATGGCCGGTGTCGCATCGCCTATTCCCCGAGCCCCCGCGCGCGTCGGAGGGCACAGGGTAGGCGCATGGCAAATTTCTTCATCGCCGTCGCGGTGTTCCTGATTACCGTCATCGGCGCGCTGTTCTCCGTGCCCTACTTCATCGATTGGAACAGCTATCGCGGCGTCTTCGAGGAGGAGGCCTCCGCCTTGCTCGGGCGCGAGGTGCGGGTCGGCGGCGCGGTCAACCTGCACCTGCTGCCTACGCCCTATTTCCGCTTCGAGAAGGTGCGCATCGCCGACACCTCCGCCAACCCGCAGGCGCCCATCTTCAGGGCCGAAAGCCTCACCGTGAAGCTGACCATCCCGCCCCTGCTGAGGGGCGCGGTCGAAGCCAACGAGATCGAGTTCCAGCGGCCGATCCTGAGGCTCGCCGTGGACAAGGACGGCGGTTGGAACTGGCAGAGCTTCGGCCGTACCTTCGCCAACGTCACCTACATGCCGACCAACGTGGCGCTGACCTCGGTCAAGATCGCCGACGGGGTGTTTGTCGTGCACGGAGCGGACGACACGGAGCGGTTGCGGATCGAGGGCTTCAACGGCGAGCTCTCCGCGCCGTCGCTGCACGGGCCCTACCGGTTTCGCGGCACGTACGGCAAGGGTGCCGCGCAGCGAGAGATCAGGATCGCGACAGCGCGGGCCGACGGTGACGGCTCGGTGCATTTCAATGCGACCCTGGCCATGGGGAGCGCCGGGTCGAGCTACGCGCTGGACGGCCAGATGCTCGATTTCATGGGCCGCCCCCGCATCGAGGGCGACCTTACCGCGCGGCTACCGACGGTCGGGATCTGGCGGACCGCGCTCCGCGCCGCACCGCCCGCGCAGAAGAAGGCGCCAGCCAGCGACCTCGACGCCAACGGTCCGGCCTTCGACCTGAAAGCGGCCCTGAAGATGGATGCCGCGGGGGCGGCGCTTTCCAACCTGGCCCTGTCGTTCGAGCAGGACGGGCGGCCGCAGCTCGTCACCGGCGAAGTCAAGGCGCGATGGAGCGAAGCGCTATCGGTCGACATGATCCTGGCCTCGCGCTGGCTCGACCTCGACCGCATCGCGGGCGCCGCCGAGAGCTCGAGCCCGCTCGAGAGCATCGTTCCCCTCGCCGTGCGCCTGCACGACCTGCTGCCGGCCGAAGGGCGATCACGCGCGAGCTTCGCCGTCGCGCAAACCAACATCGGCGGCGAGGCGATCAACGGCCTGCAGCTCGTGCTCGTGCGCACCGGGGACAAGCTCGAGGTGCGGGACTTGCGGCTCGGCATGCCGGGCGGAAGCCGGGGCGAGCTGCAGGGCACGGTCACCGGGCCCCCGGATGCGCCGACCTTCGGCGGCACCGTCGCCCTGCACGGCGCAAGCCTTGCCCGCTTCCTCTCCTGGGCAACGGGCAAGGCCCTGCCGGCCGATGCCAAGGGCGACGGCCCCTTCGGCATTCGCGCGCAACTGTCGATCTCGTCCGACCGCGTGACCGCCCGCGATGTCGTCGGCGACCTTTCCGGCACCACCGTCCACGGTGCCGTGCAATACGGGTGGGGTGGCCAGCCACAGCTCGCGCTCGTCCTCGAAAGTCCGCGGCTCGACGCCAGGCCGCTCATGCCGGCGGGCGGCGACCTCGGCGAGGCCCTCAAGCTGCTCATGCGCCTGGCCGCGACACCGGGCGAGGAGCAGACGCAGCAAGTCGCGGCCAAGAAGGCCGACGGGCGCAGGACACAAACCGACGTGTCCGTGCGGCTCAATGCCGGCCAGATCATTACGGCGGCCCGCACCTACCGCGATGTGACCGCGCAAGTGGAGATCCAGGGCGGCACGTTGCGGTTGCCGCTGCTGCGTTTGACGAGCGATCAGGGCTTCAGCCTGGAGATCGACGGCAAGGTGGAGGACGCCACGTCGTCCCCCAAGGGAACCGTGCGCGGCAACATCTCGGTCGAGACGGGCGGGGCCGTCGATCCGCTCGCCGATCTCATCGGCCTCCCCGCTGCCTATCGCCTTGACGCCCGACGCGCGGCGGCCGTCGCACCTTTGCGGCTGGCGGGGGCCGTGTCGTTCGGCCTGCGCACGCCGACGTCGACCGACGTGATGCTCGCCGGCGAGGCCAACGGCGCCAACATCAAGCTTACTGGCCGCTTCGATGGCAGCAGCGAGGGCTGGCGTAAGGGGCCGGCGGACCTGATCGCCGTCGTCGAGGGGGCCAATGCGGGAGTCATTGCCGCGCTCATCGCTCCCGGCGGCGCTCGCCCCGTTGCAGGGGACGCCAAGCCTGGCCGGCTGCTGGTTCGGGCCAACGGCGTGCCGTCCCAAGGGTTGACCTCGCTCGTCACGGTGGAGACCGGCGAATTGAACCTCGGCTTCAGGGGGCAGGTGGTGGCCGGCGAAAGCGGCACCAAGGTCTCGGGCGAGGCGCGTGTCCGGGCGGCCGACGGCTCGCGGGTTGCCGCGCTCGCCGGGTTGGCTCCGCCCCTGAGCTTCCAGGATCTGCCCATCAGCGGCACGCTCAAATTCGCCGCTGAGGGCAACAGGATCAGCATCGATCGGCTTTCCCTGAAGATCGCCGGCAACGCGGTCAGGGGGCAGCTTGCCCTTTCTGCTGCAGGCGACCGGCGGCGCGTCGAAGGGCGGCTCGACGTCGGCGAGATATCGGTTGCCACGCTCCTGGCGCCGCTGCTCGACCAGCGCCTCGCGGTGACCGGCACCGCGGAGGCTGCACTTTCCGGCCACCAGAGCATTTGGCCGGACCAGCCCTTCGACGCCGCCGTGCTCGACGGCTTCGATGGGAGCATCAAGCTCAACACGCCCCGCCTCGCGCTGGCGGACGGCATCGCCATCAAGAATGCGCATCTCGATGTCGTCCTCGATGCCGGCAAGCTGGATGTGAAGGGTCTCGACGGCGTGGCCTTCGGCGGGATCTGCCGCGCGACGGTCCGCATCGAGAAGGTCCCGGGCGGCGTGGAGGTTGCGGGCAGCGTGCGCCTCGAGGGCGGCAAGCTCGAGGCCTTGGTCTCCGCCGCTCCCGGTGCGACACCGGGCACCAGCGGGCGCGTAAGCGGCGAGATCGCCTTCTCCGGCAAGGGCACGAACCCGCGCACCGCCATCTCGGCGCTGACGGGCGCCGGCAGCATCCGGCTCGAGCAGGCGGCGGTCACCGGCATCTGGCCCGGCGCGATCAATGCCGCGCTCGATGCGGCGCTCAAGGCCGGGCCCGAGAAGCTCGCCGCGACCCTGCAGCAGTCCCTCACGGCCGGGCTGTCGACCCATCCAACGCAATTGCCGCGCACGCTCGGCCTGGAGATCGGCGACGGGCAGCTTCGCATCAAGCCCTTCACCATCGAGACGCCGGACGGAAAAGCCGCGGGCTATGCCACCCTCGATCTCAAGTCGCTGATGCTGGAGTCCGACTGGCGGCTCGAGCAGAACCCCGCCGCCGGCCCCATGCCGGACAAGCCGGCCCTGCCCGCCGTCGCGGTCTCCTATCGCGGGCCGGTATCGTCGGTGAGCACGCTCGAGCCGCAGCTCGCCACCGAGTCCCTCGAGCGCGAGATTGCCGTGCGCAAGATGGAGCGCGACCTGGAGGAGCTGGAGCGGCTGAGGAAGCTCGACGAGGCGCGCCGGCGCGAGGAGGCCGAGCGTTTGCGGCGGCAATTCGATCCCCCCGTGCCGCCCGCGCCCCTGCCGCCCGCGTCGGCGGTGCCTGTGCTGCCGCCTGCGCCACAGGTGCCGCCGCCTGCGCCCCAGGCGCGGCCGGCCGCGCCCGGCTAAGCCCGTCTCAGCCGCGGTTGCGCTCCGCGCGCTCGCGATAGTGATGCAGGATCCACACCCGCACGGCGCTCGACAACCCGGCCGTGCCGCGGGTCGCGTCGATGCGCCCGATCAGCGCCGCCGCGGAGACCTTCTCCGCGGTGGCAATGGACTTCAGCGCATCCCAGAACGCCGCCTCCAGAGAGATCGAGGTGCGATGGCCGGAGATGGTGAACGACCGTTTGACAGGCCGGGGCATGCCGGCACCCGCATGCTGCAGCCCGACCCCGGTGGCGGCGTGGTGGGACACCCGATCGCCGTCGTGACCGGCGCTCTCGACGGCATTCATTCCTCGCCCTCGGCGCTGCCGCGCTCCTCGCGCCTGAGCCCGTCGAGGCGGCGCGTCTCGAGCGCGTGCTCGGCCGCATTCCGCGACCGCTGGCTCTTGGGGATGCCGAAGCGCAGCCGCATCTCGTTGGCGCGGCGCTCGCGCTCTGCGGCTGCCTTGCCCTTGCGGTAGCGGTTCAGGTTTATGACGATGCCCATCACGCCTCCGGTGCAATCATCTTCTTGGGATCGACAATCCTGTCGAACTCCTCCGCCGTCACGTATCCACCGCCGACCGCCTCGTCGCGGAGCGTGGTGTTGTTGTGGTGCGCCGCCTTGGCGATCTTGGCGGCATTGTCGTAGCCGATCTTCGGGGCGAGCGCCGTGACCAGCATCAAGGAGCGGTCGACCGAGGCCTTGATGTTGGCCTCGCGCGCCTCGATGCCGGCGACGCAGTGATCCGTGAAGCTCACCGCCGCGTCGGCCAGGAGCTGCACCGACTGCAGGAAATTGTAGGCCATCACCGGGTTGAAGACATTGAGCTCGAAGTGGCCCTGTGAATCGGCAAAGGTGAGCGTGGCGTGGTTGCCGAACACCTGCGCGCACACCATGGTGAGCGCCTCGCACTGCGTCGGGTTGACCTTGCCGGGCATGATCGAGGAGCCGGGCTCGTTCTCGGGCAGCGACAGCTCGCCGAGCCCCGAGCGCGGCCCGCTGCCGAGGAAGCGGATGTCGTTGGCGATCTTGAACAGCGAGGCCGCCACCGTGTTGATGGCGCCGTGGCTCATGACCATGGCGTCGTGGGCGGCCAGCGCCTCGAACTTGTTGGGCGCGCTGGTGAAGCGCATGCCGGTGATCTGGGCGATGGCTGCGGCCACCTTCTCGGCAAAGCCCTTGGGCGCATTGAGGCCGGTGCCGACCGCCGTGCCGCCCTGGGCGAGCTGCATGAGGTCGGGCATGGTGGATTCGATGCGGCGGATGCCGTTCTCGAGCTGGGTGGCGTAGCCCGAGAACTCCTGCCCCAGCGTGAGCGGCGTGGCATCCTGCGTGTGGGTGCGGCCGATCTTGATGATGTGCGCCCATGCCTTCGCCTTGGCGTCGAGCGCCTTGTGCAGATGCGCGAGCGCCGGCAGCAGGCGGCGATGGATCTCCTCCGCGCAGGCGATGTGCATGGCCGTCGGATAGGTGTCGTTCGACGACTGACTCATGTTGACGTGGTCGTTGGGGTGCACGGGCTTCTTGGAGCCCATGGCGCCGCCCAGCATCTCGATCGCCCGGTTGGAGATCACCTCGTTGGCGTTCATGTTGGACTGGGTGCCTGAGCCCGTCTGCCACACTGCCAGCGGGAAATGCTCGTCGAGCTTGCCGTCGATCACCTCCTGCGCGGCGGCCACGATCGCCTTGCCGAGCTTGGGATCGAGCTTGCCGAGGCTCATGTTCACCTCGGCCGCCGCGCGCTTGACGATGCCGAGCGCGCGCACGACCGATTTCGGCTGCTTTTCCCAGCCGATCCTGAAGTTGCCGAGCGAGCGTTGCGCCTGCGCGCCCCAGTACTTGTCAGCAGGGACTTCGATGGCACCGAAGCTGTCGGTCTCGGTGCGGGTCTTGGGGCTCGGGGCGGACATGGCGGCCGTCATCCAAACTCGACTTCATGAGGACCAGATGCGCAGCGGAGTGCGTTCCCTAGCACGGTCGTCGCGACGGCTCCAGCGCACGATGCCTGCACAGACGGAGAAGGCATGGCCGGGCCGGACCGTAGCAAAGCCCAGGCTTGCGCGCGCATGAACTTTCGGAAAGGAAACGAAAAGTTACGCGCGTGCTTGCCGAAGTGTTAGCTGCCATGCAGCGCAAGCGCGGCCGTGCCGATAGCCAAGACGCCCGCCCGCCGACGCCTGTGGCAATCGAGACGCAGGCGGAGAGAAACTTGGCGAGCGGGCCCAGCACTTCATGCCAAGCAAGCAATCAGCTGTAGCGCTCGCCCCAGGCATAGAGCGCCTTGAGCACGGGGCTAAGCGCCTTGCCCTTGTCGGTGAGGAGGTATTCGTAGCGCGGGGGATGGCGCTCGTAGAGCCGCACGGCGACGACGCCTTGGGCTTCGAGTGCCTTGAGCCGGGCCGACAGCGTGTTCGGCGCCACGCCGGGCAGGCCCTGCTCGAGTTCCTGGAAGCGCAGGGGGCCTTTGCGGAACAGGTCGCGCAGAATGAGCAGCGACCACTTCTCGCCAATCACATCCAGCGCCCGAGCAACCGGGCAGCTTTTCTGGCCGTAGCCTGCGGTCATGCGATCACGAATAGCTGATAGGCTGCATGAAATCAAGTCGCTACATATTGACAAGGCGCTATCGCAATTGCAGATAGGTGTAGTGCCACGCTGCACGGTTGGGGATGGGGCGGCGGCGTCGGCATGACACCGATGCGCCGGTAGCTCGCGGAGACACATCGCATGACCGCCACCACGGCCGCCGCGCCGCGCTCGGAAAGCACCCTGCTTTCTGGCCCGATCCTGCCGACGCTGCTGCGCCTGACGCTGCCCAACCTGGCCGCCATGCTGGTCGTGGCGCTGGTGGCGATCTGCGAGACGGCCTACGTCGGCATCCTGGGAACGACGCAGCTGGCGGCAATCGCCCTCGTCTTCCCCATGGTCATGCTGATGCAGATGCTTTCCGCCGGGGCCATGGGCGGTGGCGTCTCCTCGGCGATCAGTCGGGCGCTGGGCGCCGGCGATCGAGAGCGCGCCGAGGCGCTCGCGTTCCACGCCGTCGTCATCGGCGGGACGGCGGGCGCATCCTTCAGCGCGATCTTCCTGGCCTATGGCGGGTCCATCTTTCAGCGCCATGGGCGGTTCCGGCGGCGTGCTCGACCCAGACGCTCCTCTACGCCAACATCGCGCTGAGCGCTGCGGTGCTGACCTGGCTCCTCAACACCTTCGCCTCCATCGTGCGCGGCACCGGCAACATGCGCGTGCCATCGCTCACGCTGCTGACCGCTGCCGGGCTGCAGATCGTGCTGGGCGGGGCGCTGGGTCTCGGCATCGGGCCGATCCCGCGGTTCGGGCTCGCCGGCGTCGCCACGGGCCTCGTCGTCTCGCAGGCGCTGGCCACCCTGTTCCTGCTGTGGTTCCTTCGCTCAGGGAACGGACGCGTGACGCTCAGGCTCGCCAGCTCGCTCCGGCGCGAGATGTTCTACGACATCCTCAAGGTCGGCGCGGTATCTGCCATCGGCCCGCTGCAGGTCGTGCTGACGGTGCTGATCCTGACGCGGCTCGTGGCGGGCTACGGCACGGCGGCGCTGGCGGGCTACGGCATCGGCGCCCGGCTCGAGTTCCTGCTGGTCCCCATCGTGTTTGCCGTGGGCGTGGCCTCGGTGCCGATGGTGGGCATGGCCATGGGCGCCCGCGACATCGAGCGCGCACGGCGTGTGGCCTGGACGGCCGCCGGCGTGGCCGTCATCGCGCTGGGGATGATCGGGCTCACGGTGACGATCGCGCCCACGACATGGTCGGGGCTCTTCACCGCCGACCCGGCAGTTCGCGCCTCGGCCAACCTCTATCTGCGCCTGGCCGGCCCCGGTTTTGCCTTCGTCGGGCTGGGCCTGAGCCTCTACTTCGCCTCGCAGGGCTCGGGCAGAGTGGCGCCGCCGGTACTGGCCGGCACCGTGCGTCTGCTCGTGGTTGCGCTCGGCGGATGGTGGATTGCCGCAACCGGCGCGGCGGTGTGGACTTTGTATGCGCTCGTCGCCGTGGCCATGGTGGCATTCGGCTTGTCGGTCGCCACCGCGGTTTTTCTGACCGATTGGCGGCCGCGCGCGCCGGCTCAGTAGAACAGGCTCGAGACGCTTTCCTCGCGCGCGGTGCGGGCGATCGCCTCGGCCAGCAGCGGCGCGATCGAAAGCACGCGGATGTTGCCGGCGCTATTGACCGACTCCGTCGGCTGGATCGAATCCGTGATCACCAGCGTCTTGAGCCGCGAGCTCGTGATCTTGGCCACGGCGCCGCCCGAGAGCACGCCGTGGGTGATGTAGGCCATCACCTCGGTGGCGCCTTCCTGCAGCAGGGCATTGGCGGCATTCACCAGCGTGCCGCCGGAGTCGACGATGTCGTCGATCAGGATGCAGCGCTTGCCGTCGACGTCGCCGATCACGTTCATGACCTCGGACTCGCCGGCCTTCTCGCGCCGCTTGTCGCAGATGGCGATCGGCACGTTGATGCGCTTGGCAAGGCCGCGCGCGCGCACCACGCCGCCGACGTCGGGCGAGACCACCACCAGGTTGGAGGTGCCGTAGCGCTCCTGGATGTCGCGCACCATCACCGGCGCCGCGAACAGGTTGTCGGTCGGGATGTCGAAGAAGCCCTGGATCTGGCCGGCGTGCAGGTCGACCGTCATCACGCGGTCGACGCCGGCGCGCTCGATCAGGTTGGCGACGAGCTTGGCCGAGATCGGCGTGCGCGGGCCCGGCCTGCGGTCCTGCCGGGCGTAGCCGAAATAGGGCATCACCGCCGTGATGCGCCGCGCCATCGAGCGCTTCAGCGCGTCGACCAGGATCAGCAGCTCCATCAGGTTGTCGTTGGCGGGAAACGAGGTCGACTGCAGGACGTAGGCATCCTCGCCGCGCATGTTCTCCTGCACCTCGACGAACACTTCCATGTCCGCGAAGCGCTTCACCACGCACTTGGTAAGGGAGAGTTTCAGCGTCGCCGAGATGGCTTCGGCCAGCGGGCGATTGCTGTTCGCGGCCACCAGCTTCATGCGCGGCGTCCCCCGGCCACGGTTCGAATCTCGCGCATCGAAGGGCATGAGGGGTACTCCGTTCACGCTTACGCGCCTTACCTAGCAAAGGGGGCGGCCGGCACGCAAACGGTCTCAAGATTCAACGGCTACGGCACCCTTGTTCAGGCGGAAACGACGATTCCTCCCCTGCTCGGAGCAGGGGAGGAAGGGGTTCGTGTCAGTTGATCGCCTTGGCCTGCGACGGCAGGAGCTTGATGATGCCTTGGGCTGCCGCTCCCGCCGCCTGCTCCGCCGTCTGGCCCCAGGCCCCGTCGAGCGAGCCTTCCGGGATCTCGTTGCGCTGGGAGACGGTGCCGACCTTCTTGCCGTGGGGGTCCTTGACCTGCCACTCGATGTGGATCGACTGCTTGCCGCCTTTCGGCTGGCCCATCGACACCCGGCCTTCGACCCGATAGGCGGTCGCCACGGGTTTGCTCGTAAGGGCAACGCCGCGTCCCGACAGCTCCCGTTGGATCGCGGCGGTGAGCGACTTGCTGCCATCCCCTGGCGCACCGGTGACGGACGGCACCATAGCCATCGCGGCTTCGCTGCGCGACGTGATGCTTCCGGTGGTAGGCGTGCTCGGCGGCGTGGCGAGGGCGACACGCGTCGGCTTCGGCGTCTCGGATCGCGACGCGGCGGCTATCGGCTGGGCTCCGACGCCAACGGGCTGGCCGGCGACAGCGGGCCCCGTTTGCGTATGCGTCGCATGGCTCGGCAGCCAGGCGACGAAGGAGCCTGCAGCCTTGCCGGCGATGCTTTGCGCGACCGCAGGCGTCAGTGCGGTCCACGGATCCCTGGACGCGTTGCCCGAGATGACCTCCTCGCCGGTGATGCGGTTCACGCGCCTGCCGGTGGGATCGGTGACGTCCCAGATGTAGGAGATCTTCGTTGCGTTCTTGTCCTTGGCGGCGACGACGTAGGAACGCAGCGTAAAGTCGGCGCGCTCTTCCTTGTTTGCCACGACGCTGACGCGCTGCCTCTCGACGGCACTGGCAAACTCCTGATGGATCTGCTTGGCAATGGCGTCGGGCGCACCGATCACCGGCGCAACCGCGATTTTGGCAAGCGGCGGCTGTGTGGCGGCTGGCAGTGCCGCGACTGTCGGCTGTTGCGTGGCGGCGGTCGGGCCGAATAGCGAGCCGCCAGTCTCGCAGCCCAGCAGCCCGAAGCCAGCCAACCCCATAAGAACAGCGATCACTGCTCTCGGGTGATGGCGCCGCGCCGCAGCAGCGTCCATGGTCGTCACGATGACGTCCCCCTTCTCGAATTTTTCCCCGCGGATTTCAGGCTGCCGACGTACAAACCCTGCGGCGGGCGATGTAACGCTCGGTAACCAGCCTGATTCTGTAGTCTTTGACAAACCCGACGTCCAGTTTTTGAGCTGGAAAACCTCGCGTATTGCAATGCGACTAGGCTCCGATGCTCAAGGGTTGTGGAAAAAGACAGTTAAGTCAAGACGATGGCGGAGATTTGGCGGCCATAATCGGGCTCTCCCCGGGCTCGCGACCGCCGGTAGCTGAAGAACGCGGCGTCGTTGTCGTATGTGCATTTGGACATTTGGTTACCGGCAACGCCCGCGCGCTCCAGGCGCTGCCAGGCGTAGGCGGCCAGATCGAAGTGGGGCCGCGCGCCCGGTCCGGGGCGCTCAAAGAAGCGGGCACTCGCGGGATCTTGCTGCAGGAAGGCCTGCTCGAACTCGGGCCCGACCTGATAGGCAGCCTGGCCGATGCAGGGTCCGACGGCGGCGACGATGTGGCCGCGGCTCGCGCCGAGCCGCTCCATCGCCGCGATGGTGGACTCGAGGATGCCGCTGAGCGCCCCGCGCCAGCCGGCATGGGCGGCGGCAACCACCCCTGCCTCGGCGTCGGCGAACAGCACGGGCGCGCAGTCGGCCGTCAGCACGCCGACGGCGAGACCCCGCCTGGTCGTGACGATGGCATCGGCCTTCGGCCGCACATCCGCAGGCCAGGCCTCCTCGGCAACCAGCGCGACGGTTCCATGCACCTGATGTGCCGTGACGAGGCTGTCGGCGCCCATGTGGGCGGCCACCCGCGCACGGTTCTCGCGCACGGCGCCCGCATCGTCCTGAGAGCCGAGGCCGCAGTTGAGGGCCGCGAAGATGCCCTCCGACACGCCGCCCGCCCGCGTGAAGAAGCCGTGCGCAACGCCCGCGCGGGCAATGGCGTCGGCGATGATGGGTTCGAGCATGTCCGACTTTTAGACGAACGGGAATGGCGGCGGAAGGGCAGGAGGGCGAACGAGCAGCACCTTGAAGAGCTGTCCCATGCCGGTCGGCGACAACAGACGCTGCACGCCCGCCTCGATGCTGCCTGCCTGATCCGGATTGGCGGCCATCAGCCGTGCTGCCCGCTCGGCGATGCCGAGAGAGCCCAGGAACTCGGCCTGCGTGATCGGGCCATCGGTGGCGAGGCCGGCCGTGCGCGCCTTGCCGGCGAGCTGCGCGAACTGGACATGGGCGGTCAGGTCGGCGCTGCCGGGTGCCGTCGAGCGGATCGACGTAGGCATGCCGGCGCACCGCCTGCAGCGTATCGCCCGTTGGCTGCCCGGCCGGGCCGTAGTCGATGAAGAGGGCCGCGAAGGGCGCCGCGCGCGCGGCGAGGCGGGCGATGCATGTCATCTTCCGCAGGACGCAACTCCACGATGGTGCCGGCGGCGGGCCGTGCGCCGTCGGGCAGTGGGCCTTCTACCGAGGCACCCGTCGTGAAACAGAGGGCGCCGTCCGCGGCGAGGCCGACGACCCGCTCGTGCCACGCGCCGCCGTCGAAGACCAGCTGGCGGATCGGCAGCGCGTCGAGAAACTCGTTGGCGATGAGAATCGCGGGACCGTCGGGCACCTCGCCGATGGCGTCGTGCCACGCGATTGTGGGAGGGAGAAGCGCCCGCTGCAGCTCGCGCAAGGGCGCGCTGGCCTCGATCAGGTGCACGCGCAGCGCCTTGAGAAACGGCGGCACGGCACGCGCGGCGCGGAGCGCATCGCGCATCAAGGTGCCGCGTCCGGGCCCGAGCTCGATGAGGCGCAGCAATGGCGGGCTGCCCAGACCCTGCCACACGGTCGCGCACCACAAACCGATCAGCTCGCCGAACACCTGGCTGATCTCGGGAGCGGTGATGAAGTCGCCGGCCGCGCCGATGGTGTCCGTCTTGCGCCAGTAGCCATGCTGGGGATCGCTGGCGCAGGCCTGCATGTACGCGTCGACCGGGATGGGGCCGGAGCGCCGGATGCGCTGGCGCAACGCCGCCAGCAGCGCGCTCTCCCCGGCGCTGTGGTCATCGTCCGGCATCGGCTGCAGCAGGCGTCCGCCTGAGGGCCGCGCGCGCGAGGTAGACGCCGATCGCGATCATCGGCAGGCAATAGACGATACCGGCGGTGACAGGGCCGATGTTTAGGATGTGCCCGATCTCGGGCTCGCGGAAGAGCTCGCAGAAGGAGCGCGCCAGACCGTAGCCGATGAGGAAGGCACCGGCGACCAGACCCGGCCGCCGCAATGCCGATCGATGGTACGTCAGCCACCACAGCACGGCGAACAGGACCGCGCCCTCGAAAAAAGCCTCGTAAAGCTGGCTGGGGTGGCGCGGCACCGGTCCTGCTCCCGGAAACACCATCGCCCAGGGCGCCGAGCTGGGCCTGCCCCACAGCTCCGCGTTGATGAAGTTGGCAAGGCGGCCGAAGAAGAGGCCCATCGGCACGGCTGCCGAGCTCAGATCCATGACAGTCCACACATTGGCGCCGATGCGTCGCGCAAACACGATCGTGGCGACGGCCGCGCCGATGAGACCGCCGTGGAACGCCATGCCGCCCCGCCACACGGCGGGGATCTCGAGGGGATGCCTCAAGTAGTAGGCAGGCTCGTAGAACAGCACGTTGCCGAGACGCCCGCCGAGCAGGACGCCGATCGTCATGTAGAGCAACAGATCGTCTGCCTTGTCGGGCTCGAAGGGCCGCCGTCCGCCCGGCCACAACCGATCCTGCCGCAAGAGGTGCTTGATGTAGAGCCAGCCAAGCAACAGTCCCGCCATGTAGGCGAGGCCGTACCACCTCACGACCAGCGGCCCGAGCCGCAAGGCAACAGGGTCGATGACGGGATAGGGAATTTCGAGAAGCCCCATGGCTCGGGACGTATCGGCAGGGCCGTTGTTATTGTCAAGGGAACGGGGTCCTTGCGGGTCCTTGGGCGTGCGCTTGAACAGGCCCCGGCTGTTGCCCATAGTAGTTGTGAAACAATCGAGGCCGATTTCGGCTCTACAGGTGGCGCCATGACGCAAACCAACAATCGCTTTCTCGACGAGATCGCCAAGCTGATGACCGATGCCGCCGGCGCCGCGCAGGGCGTGCGTCGCGACTTCGAGACCATGATGCGGGCGCAGGGCGAACGCATCCTGCGCGACATGGACGTCGTGCAGCGCGAGGAGTTCGAGGCGGTGAAGGAGATGGCCGCCAAGGCCCGTGAGGAGAACGACAAGCTCGCCGCGCGCGTCGCGGCGCTGGAGGCCGAGCTTGCCGCCCTGCGCAAGCCTTAGCGCGGGGCAAGGGTCGCCTGCGTCTGTCCACAGGCTGCCCCCTTCTCATCCCCAACTTTCGCACTTTCCGGCCCCCTGTCGCATGGCCGCCACTTTGGCCGTGGACAAAGACAGCGTCGCCTTGCAACGGCGGCGAGCCTCAGTTTAGGTCGCCCGGTTGCGACGGTGTCGGACGAACGTCACGAGCATCAAGAGCCGCTCCGATCGGCCACCAACGCGGCACGCTAGAGGGCACGGCGCGCCGGCAGGAACGAGGGACGCTAATGGCAGTAGCCGAACCGCGCCTTGTGCGCGTCAATAATCCCGTGGACCTCGTGGAGCAGATTGCCGGCAGCAATGACTGGGCTACCGAGCGGACCGGCGAGGACGAGCTGACGCTCACGGTCGCCGGGCAGTGGACCGACTATCACGTCTCGATCAACTGGCGCGACGACCTGGAGACGCTGCACGTTGCCTGCGCGTTCGATGCCAAGGTGCCGGACAACCGGCTGGGCGAGGTCTACCGGCTGGTCGCCCAGATCAACGAGCAGCTCTGGGTCGGCCACTTCGATGTGTGGATCCAGGAGGGGCTGATCATGTTCCGCCAGGGGCTGATGCTCAACGGCACGCTGGCCACGATCGGACAATGCGAGGCGCTGCTGCGGGCGGCACTGGAGGCCTGCGAGCGCTACTACCAGGCCTTCCAGTTCGTGGTCTGGGCCGGCAAGGAGAGCCGCGAGGCGCTCGCCGGCACCATGTTCCAGACCGAAGGCCAGGCCTGATCGGCGCCTTGTCGGCCTCGCCCATCGAATTCTTGACGCTTTCGTCTCCCAATTTTGCGCGCACGATCCTAGGATTGGCGGCAAGTTGGAGCGCGCCTGTGCGGCGACCCCGGTGCGCGCAAATTTGGGTGGTGTTGGCATGTCCCTCGAGATCAATGGCCCTCTCCTTCTCGCCGGCGTGGGCAACATGGGCTACGCGCTCCTGTCCGGTTGGCTGGCGGGTGGGCTCGACCCGGCGCGGATCATCGTGCAGGACCCCGCGCCGCCGCCGCGCTCCAGCGCGCTGTTGCGCGAGCACGGCATCGAGGCGCGTGCCGAGGTCGGCGCGCTGCCCGAGCCGCCGGCCGTGGTGGTGGTCGCGGTCAAGCCGCAGGTGATGGACGAGGTGTTCCCGCCGCTGGCGCAGCTCGCCCGCGAAAAGACCGTGGTCCTTTCGATTGCCGCCGGCCGCACGCTGGCAAGCTTCGAGCGGCACCTGCAGCCCAAGAGCGCCGTGATCCGCTCGATGCCCAACACGCCGGCCTCGGTCGGGCGCGGCATTACGGTGGCGGTGCCCAACGGTCATGTGACGGCGGCGCAGCGCGCGACCTGCGATGCGCTGCTGCGCGCCGTGGGCGAGGTGGCGTGGATCGATGAGGAGCGCCTGCTCGACGCGGTGACGGCGGTGTCGGGCTCGGGGCCGGCCTATGTGTTCTATCTCGCCGAGTGCATGGCCGAGGCAGGCGTGAAGGCCGGCCTGCCGCGGGAGCTGGCTGAGAAGCTCGCCCGCTGGACGGTGGCCGGGGGGGGCGAGCTGCTGCTATCGGTCCGATCTCGGCGCCGACGTGCTCCGCCAGAACGTCACGTCGCCGGGCGGCACCACGTTCGCGGCGCTGCAGGTGCTGATGGCTCCGGACGGGCTCGCCAGGCTGATGGGAGAGGCGGTGGCCGCGGCGGCTCGGCGCTCGGAAGAGCTCGCGCAGTAGCGCCCGAACGCCGCCTTCCGGGTCTGCTGGTAAATCGCGGGCGATCAGCCTATTTTGGCGCCCGTTTGCGTAGGGCCCGATGCGCCGTCGCTGGGCCCGACCATGAGAGACGACCCCATGTCCAACCGCGCGCCCGCCCCGCAGCCGGGCATCCTCGACATCAGCCCCTACGTTCCGGGTGAAAGCAGCGTCCCCGGCGGCGTGAAGGCGATCAAGCTTTCCTCCAACGAGACCCCGCTGGGTCCGAGCCGGCAGGCGATTGCCGCCTACAAGGCCGAGGCGGATCATCTGGCCGAGTACCCCGACGGCGGAGCGACGCGGCTCAGGGCGGCGATCGCCGCGCTCTACGGGCTCGATGCAAACCGCATCGTTTGCGGCTGCGGCTCCGACGAGCTGATCAATCTCATCGCCCATGCCTACATCGGGCCGGGCGACGAGGCGGTCTACACCGAGCACGGCTTTCTGATGTACAAGATCGCCACGCTGTCGAGCGGTGGCAAGCCCGCGCCCGTGCCGGAGACGGCCTACCGCGCCGACGTCGATGCGATCCTGAAGCGCGTCGGCGCGAAGACCAAGATCGTCTTCCTCGCCAACCCCAACAACCCGACCGGCACCTATCTGCCCCACGAGGAAGTGCGCCGGCTGCACAAGGGCCTGCCGAGCCACACGCTGTTGGTGCTGGATGCGGCCTATTCGGAGTACGTGCGCCGCAACGACTACGAGGCGGGACTTGAGCTGGTCGCCACCACCGAAAACACGGTGATGCTGCGCACGTTCTCCAAGATCTACGGCCTTGCGGCCTTGCGGCTGGGCTGGGCCTACTGCCCGGCGGCCGTCGCCGATGTGCTCAATCGCGTGCGCGGACCGTTCAACGTCACCGCGCCGGCGATCGCCGCGGGTGTTGCGGCGCTCGCCGACCGCGCGCACGTGGAAACGGCGGTGGCGCACAACGACCGCTGGCTGCCCTGGGTATCGGCGGAGCTGGGAAAGCTGGGGCTCGAAGTGACGCCGAGCGTCGGCAACTTCGTCCTCATTCACTTTCCTGCACAGAAGGGGCGCGACGCGGCGTCCGCCGACGAGTTCCTCAAGGCGCGCGGCATCATCCTGCGGCGGGTCGCGGCCTACGGGCTCCCCAGTTGCCTGCGCATGACCATCGGCACCGAGAGCGACAACCACGCCGTCGTCGCCGCCTTGACCCAGTTCATGGGGCGGTCATGACGGCGATGTTCGAGCGGGTGGCGCTGATCGGGATCGGCCTGATCGGGTCCTCGCTCAGCCACGCCATCCGCCGGCACGGGCTTGCGCGCCAGATCGTGTGCACGGCGCAGAGCGAGAAGAGCCGGGACACCGCGCTCAGGCTCGGCCTCGCCACCTCGGCCTATGCGACGGCGGCCGAGGCGGTGCGCGATGCCGACCTCGTCATTCTGTGCACGCCGATCGGCGTCTATGGCGAGATCGCCAAGGGCATGGGCGCCGCCCTGAAGCCGGGCGCGATCCTCACCGACGTCGGCTCGGTCAAGGGTGCGGTGGTGCGCGATGTCGGCCCCTACGTCCCCAAGGGCGTGCACTTCATTCCGGGCCATCCGATTGCCGGCACGGAGCACTCCGGTCCCGAGGCCGGCTTCGCCGAGCTGTTCGAGGGGCGCTGGTGCGTGCTGACGCCCCCCGCCGGCACCGACAAGGGCGCCGTCGACAGGCTGGCTGCCTTCTGGAAGGCCTGCGGCAGCCACGTCGAGGTGATGGATGCCGAGCACCACGACCTGGTGCTGGCGATCACCAGCCACGTGCCCCATCTCATCGCCTACAACATCGTCAACACCGCGCGGCACCTGGAGCGGGTGACCGACACCGAGGTGATCAAGTTCTCGGCCGGCGGTTTTCGCGACTTCACCCGCATCGCCGCCTCCGACCCCGTCATGTGGCGCGACGTGTTCCTCAACAACAAGGAGGCGGTGCTGGAGATGCTCGGCCGCTTCACCGAGGACCTCACGCAGCTGCAGCGCGCCATCCGCTTCGGCGACGGCGACACGCTCTACAAGCTGTTCGTGGAGGCGCGCGCCACCCGCCGCGGCATCATCGAGGCGGGCCAGGACACCGAGGCGCCCGATTTCGGCCGGCACGGGGGCGATGCGGCGCGCAAGACCGGGAGCGGCAAGCCCACCGGATCATGAGTGCCGACCACGACCAGTGGGTGTTCGCCTACGGGTCGCTGATGTGGCGGCCGGGCTTTCCGCACCAGGAGGCGCAGCGCGCGCGCCTCGTCGGCTACCGGCGCTGCTTTTGCATCTACTCCGTGCACCACCGGGGATCGCCGGATCGCCCCGGCTTGGTGCTGGGCCTCGACCGCGGCGGCACCTGCGAAGGCATCGCCTATCGGATCGCGGGGGCCGATTGGGAGGAGACGCGCCGCTATCTGCGGGCGCGGGAGCTGATCAACGGCGTCTACCGCGAGACGCAGACGCCCGTTGAGCTGATCAGGGGCGCACGGCGAGGTGACGGCCCATGCCTTCATCGCCGAGCGGGCGCATCCCAACTACGCGGGGTCCCTGCCGCTGGCCGTGCAGGCGGTCCTGATCCGCGGCGGGGAGGGCAAGTCCGGCGCCAACCTGGACTACCTCATGAACACGCTGCGCCACCTGGGCGAGCTCGGCATCCGCGAGCGGGAGCTCGAGCGTCTGGTGGCCCTGGTCGGCGCCTTCGCTGCACACCGCGCCGGTGGCGGGCAGGTGAGCCCGGCAGCGAAGGCCATGCTGCGGACGATGCGTTCCCTGCCCCCGCTGGTGCACCGCCGGCACGGGCGGAACCTCGACCGCCGGTTCCTCTACCGGCTGCGGCTTGGGGGATGAGGGGCTGATCTTCGCCCGGCAACACTTCCGCAAAGCCGGCGCCGGCTGTAAGTGTCTTGTCGCCAAAATGCCCTGCCGGCAGCCTCGTGCCGAGCAGCGAACGAACCCGGGGGGAAATGTCCGACATGCCCGCACCACTGGAATCCGCCATCAACTTCGACGACCTGCGCAAGCTCGCCAAGCGCCGGCTGCCGAAGATCGCCTACGACTTCATCGAGGGCGGGCTCGAGGACGAGATCGGCATGGCGCGCAACATCGATGCGTTCCAGCGCCAGCTCCTGGTGCTGCGCCACGGCATCGACGTGTCGAAGATCGACCAGGCCACGACCATCTTCGGCCGCACCTACTCGGGCCCGATCGGCATCGCCCCGACCGGGCTTGCCGGCCTCTTCCGGCGTGGCGGCGACCTGATGCTGGCGGAGGCGGCCAGGAACGCCAACGTGCCCTTCATCATGTCGGGGACGAGCACCGCATCGATCGAGGACCTGGCCAGGATCGCGCCCGAGCACGGCTGGTATCAGCTCTACGTCGCCAAGGACCGGAAGATCTCGGAGGACATGGTCCGCCGGGTGCGCGAGGCGGGACTTTCCACCCTCGTCATCACCGTCGACGTGCCGATCAACGCCAAGCGCGAGCGCAACCTGCGCAACGGCTTCGGCCGGCCGCTGAAGCTCGGGCTCAAGATGAAGCTAGAGGCGTGCCGGCATCCGGGCTGGCTGGCCGAATACCTGCAGCTCGGGCCGCCGATGTTCTCCAACTGGCAGCGCTATGCGCCCAACGGCAGCGCGGCGTCGGCCGACGAGGTCGCCGACCTCGTTGCGGCGCAGATGCCGACGCCGGTCACGTGGGCCGACATCGAGTGGGTTCGGCGCGACTGGCCGGGCAAGCTCGTGCTCAAAGGGGTCATGCACCCGGCCGATGCGATGCGCGCGGCTGCCATCGGCGTCGACGGTATCATGGTGTCGAACCACGGGGGACGCCAGCTGGACCGGGCGGCGGCGCCGATCGAGGTGCTGCCCGCCATCAATGCCGCCGTGGGCGAGAAGATGACCGTCATGTACGACAGCGGCATCCGGCGCGGCTCCGATGCCGTCACGGCGCTCTGCCTGGGTGCCAAGTACGTCTTCGTCGGGCGGGCGACGCTCTATGGCGTCACGGCGGCGGGCTGCGCCGGCGCGACCCGGGCGCTGGACATCTTCAGGGACGAGATCGCGCGCACCATGATGCATATCGGCGCCCCCGACATCAAAAGTCTGGGCCCGCACCTCTTGATGTGGAAGGACGAGGACGATCTGCGCCGCAACATGCGGCCTTAGCCTAGAACCTACCGCCAGTTGCGCGAGATGTGGCTGCCGCCGAAGGCGCGCTTGCCGCCCTTCAAAATGGCGTTGGCGACCACCGTGCCGATCACGGTCACGATGATGCCGATCACGATCTGCGACATCAAGCTCTTCATGTGCACGATGCCCCTCGCAGCGCGTAAAGCCGACATGAAGCGGCAGCGCTAACAGTGCTCGAAGGCGGAATTGGGACGACTCTCGTTGGGCCGGGCGCCCCTCAAGCTTCTGACGCGACGGCGGACGGGGCGGACTCGGTGTGGCGGCGCCGCAGCTGGTTGAGTATCAGCAGGGCCAGCAAGATGAGGGCCGGGATGAAGAACCAGTATTTCGAATAGCGCTCGGCCGGAATCTCCACGCCCACGAGCTCGTCGCCGTTGTCGAGGCCGATGCGCTTGGCGATGCTGCCGAAACGGACCGCCTGCACGGTGACGGTCTTGCCCTGGTCCAACAGGCCGAGCCCGAGCGGTCTGAGCCGGTCGGCTGTGGTCCCATCGAGGGCCAAGCTGACGCGTAGCACCTTGATGACCTCGTCGCCGCTGCGGTCCTGCGAGTTGAACCTGAGCTTGACGAACGTGGGGCTCGTGGGCCTGGAAAGCTCGGTCTTCCAGGCGGCGGCCGGCCGGGCGACGAAGGGGTCCTGAACCCGGTCGAGCCAGTAGCCGGGCCGAAACAGGGTGAAGCTGACGAGCAGCAGCAGCACCGTCTCCCACCACCTGGTCCTGATCAGCAGCCACTGCTGGCTCGCCGCCACGAAAACCATCATGGCCGTGACGGCGAACGCGAGGATGAACAGGAAGTGGAACACGCCCTGTACGTCGATCAGCAGCAGCTCGGTATTGAAGATGAACAGGAACGGCAGCAGCGCGGTGCGGATCTCGTAGCGGAAGCCCTGCACGCCGGTGGCGACCGGATCGGCGCCGGAGATGGCGGCGGCTGCATAAGCGGCCAGGCCGACGGGCGGCGTGACGTCCGCCATCAGCCCGAAATAGAAGACGAACAGGTGCACGGCCACGAGCGGCACGGCGAGATCATTCTGGGCCGCAAGCTCGACCGCCACCGGCGCCATCAGGGTGGCGACCACCACGTAGGCGGCCGTGGTGGGCATGCCCATGCCCAGGATGATGCAGATGAATGCCGTCAGCAGCAGCATGCCGATGAAGTAGCCGCCCGACAGGAACTCGACGATCTCCGTCATCACCAGGCCGATGCCGGTGAGCGACACGGTGCCGACGATGATGCCGGCCGTCGCCGTGGCCACGCCGACGCTGGTCATGTTGCGTGCGCCGTTGACGAGGCCGTGCACGACGTCCATGCCGCCTTCGCGGATGCGGCCGCCGAGCGTGCTCTCACCGCGGAAAAAGGCGGTCAGCGGCTTCTGCGTGAGCAGCAGGGCAATGAGCGTGATGGCCCCGTAGAATGCGCTGAGGCCCGGCGACAGCTCCTCCACCATCAGGCACCAGATGAGAACGATGATCGGCAGCAGGTAGTGCAGGCCCGTGCGCAAGGTCTCCCAGAAGCCCGGTATGGTCAGCATCGCCTTTTCGGGATCGTCCATCGGCGGGTCCGGGTGGCGGGCCTTGAGCCACACGAGGCCGACGTAGATGGCAATCCCGGCGGCGGCGATCGCGTAGGTGCCCGCCGCGCCGAAGTAGACCTTCGCCCAGCCGATGCCGTAGTGCACGCCCGCCGCCAGGCCCAGGACGATGAGGAAGCCGAACAGCGTGTTCATGCCCGCCATCGCCCAGGTCTGCTGGCGCGAGGCGGGCAGCCCCTTCATGCCGGCTTTCACCGCCTCGATGTCGACGATGTAGAACAGCGCGAGGTAGGTGATGAAGGCCGGGACGAAGGCATGCCGCACCACGGCGGAGTAGGGGATGCCGACGTACTCCGCGATCAGGAAGGCGGCCGCACCCATCACCGGCGGCATCAGCTGGCCGTTCACGCCGGCGGCGCATTCGATGGCGCCCGCCTTCACCGGGCTGTAGCCGACGCGCTTCATCAGCGGGATGGTGAAGGTGCCCGTGGTCACCACGTTGGCGATGGACGAGCCCGAGATCATGCCCGTCATGCCCGAGGCGACGACGGCGGCCTTGGCCGGACCGCCGCGGAACTGGCCCAGCAGCGAGAAGGCGAGCTGGATCATCCAGCTGCCGGCGCCGGCCTTCTCGAGCAGGTTGCCGAACAGCACGAAGAGGAAGATGACGGTGGTCGAGACGCCGAGCGCCACCCCGAACACGCCCTCCGACGTGATCCACAATTGCGACATGGCGCGCGAGAGGTTCGACCCCTTGTGGCTGATCAGCGAGGGCATGTAGGGGCCGAGGAAGATGTAGCACATCATCAACATGGCGATGATGGTGATGGCCGGACCGACGGCCCGCCGGGCGGCCTCGAGCAGAACGACGATGCCGATCACCGCCGTTGCCACGTCGAGAAACGTCGGCAGGCCCGGGCGCAGGGCGATCGCGCGATAGTTGAAGAGGAGATAGCCGGTCGCCAGAAGCGCGCCGCCGACCAGCAGCCAGTCGTAGAACGGTATCCGCGCGCGCGAGGCGCGCTTGAAGGCGGGAAAGGTGGTGAACGCCAGGAACAGGGCGAACGCGAGGTGGAGCGAGCGCGCCTGCGTGTCGTTGACGATGCCGATGTTGAGGGCGAACGGGAAAGGAGACGCATACCAAAGCTGGAAGAGCGCCCAGGTGAGACAGACACCGAAGATGAGCTGCTTGATGAGGCCTTCCGGCCGGCGGCCGCCGGTATCGGCCTCCTCGACCATGCGCTCGAGCTCTTCGCGCGTCGCCGCCCGCGGCGCCGAGTTGGCCATCGCCCATCCTCCAACGCAGGGAAATACGAGCCTCGCCCGGCATCATGCCGGGCGAGGACTTTGACCCGTGCCGGCAGCGCCCGGTGGGCGCTGCCTTGCCGAGGCTACTTCACCCAGCCTTTTTCCTTGTAGTACTTGAGCGCGCCGGGGTGCAGCGGGGCGGACAGGCCGTTCTTGGCCATGTCCTCCGGCTTCAGGTTGGCGAACGCCGGGTGCAGCTTCTTGAACTCGTCGAAGTTGTCGAAGGTCGCCTTCACCAGCTCATAGACGACGGCGTCCGGCTGCTTGGCGGAGGTGACCATGGTCGCCAGCACGCCGTAGGTCTGGGTCGGCTGCGGGTTGTTGCTATACATGCCGCCGGGGATCGTCGCCGTCGCATAGAAGGGCTTGCTGGCGACCAGCTTGTCGACCGCCGGACCGGTGATGGGGACGAGCTTGGCCCCGCAGCTGGTGGTGGGGTCTTGAATGTTGGCGGACGGGTGGCCGACGCCATAGAAGAAGGCGTCGATCTTGTTGTCGCAGAGCGCCGGCCCGTGCTCGTCGGCCTTGAGCTCGGAGGCGAGGGAGAAGTCGGACATCTTCCAGCCGAGCGCGTCCAGGAGCACCTCCATGGAGGCGCGCGTGCCCGAGCCCGGGTTGCCGACGTTGACCCGCTTGCCCTTCAGGTCCTGGAACTTGGTGATGTTGAGCTCCTTGCGGGACACCACCGTGAACGGCTCGGGATGCACGGAGTAGACCGAGCGCAGATCGGCATAGGGGCCCGCGGACTTGAACTGGGCCTCGCCCTTGGTGGCATTGTAGTGCACGTCCGACTGCGCAATGCCGAAGTCGAGCTCGCCCGCCTTGATGGTGTTGATGTTGAACACCGAGCCGCCGGTCGATTCCACCGAGCAGCGGATGCCGTGCTTCTTGCGTTCCTTGTTGAGCAGGCGGCAGACGGCGCCGCCCACGGCGTAGTAGACGCCGGTGACGCCGCCCGTGCCGATGGTCACGAATTTCTGCTGGGCCTGCGCGGCACCCGATGTGCCGAGCATCGCCAGAGCGCCAAGGCCCGCGGCCCATTTGAATCTGGTCATACTCACTCTCCTTCCGTAGCGTGCACTTCTTGCTACGCTGCGCTGGGCAGGGATGCAATGGCCGAGTCGATCGCTTCGCCCAGCCGTTCGACCATGGTATCGATCGCTTGGCCGTCGGCGATGAAGGGCGGCGCCAGCAGCACGTGATCGCCGCGTTGCCCGTCGACCGTGCCGCCCATGGGGTAGACCATCAGCCCGCGGGCCATCGCCTCCTGCTTGATGCGGGCGTGGAGCTTGTGGCGGGGATCGAACGGCTCCTTGCTGCCCCGGTCCTTGACCAGCTCGACGGCCTGGAACAGGCCGCGGCCGCGCAGGTCGCCGACGTGGTGATGGTTGCCGAAGCGCTCGCCGAGCCGGCGCGCCAGATGCGCGCCCTGGCGGCGGACGTTGGCGAGCAGATCGTCGCGGCGGATCACCTGCTGCACGGCGAGCGCTCCCGCGCAGGCGAGCGGATGGCCGAGATAGGTGTGGCCGTGCTGGAAGAGCCCGGAGCCCTTTTCGAAGGCTTCGAAGATCTTCTTGCCGACCAGCAGGGCGCCGATGGGCGCGAAGCCGCCGCCGAGGCCCTTGGCGATGGTGATCAGATCCGGCGCGATCCCTTCCTGCTCGCACGCGTACAGCGTACCGGTGCGCCCCATGCCGCACATGACCTCGTCCAGGATCAGCAAGATGCCGTGGCGGTCGCAGATCTCGCGGATGCGCCTGAAGTAGCCCTCGACCGCGGGAATGGCACCGCTGGTCGCGCCGCCGACCGTCTCGGCGATGAAGGCGATCACGGTCTTGGGACCCAGCTGCTCGATCTTTTGCTCGAGCTCACGCGCCAGCCGCTCGCCGTACTGGCGCGGCGTCTCATCGGGCTGCCGGCCCCGGTACTCGAAGCAGGGCGAGACATGGTGCGTCTCGATCAGCAGCGGCGCGAACTGCTTGCGGCGCCAGGCGTTGCCGCCGACCGCGAGCGCGCCCAGCGTGTTGCCGTGATAGCTCTGCTGCCGGGCGATGAAGTGGCGGCGCTCCGGCTCGCCGATCTCGACGAAGTATTGGCGCGCCATCTTGAGTGCCGCCTCGATCGCCTCCGAGCCGCCGCTGACGAAATAGACGCGGCCGATGCCGGGCGGCGCATGCGCGACCAGGTCTTCGCCCAGCGCCTCGGCGGCTTCAGTGGTGAAGAAGCTGGTGTGGGCGTAGGCGAGCTTGTCGAGCTGGGCGTGCATGGCTTTGAGCACGTCGGGGTGGCTGTGCCCGAGGCAGGACACGGCCGCGCCGCCACAAGCGTCGATGTATTCCTTGCCGGCCGCATCCCAGATGCGGATGCCCTCCCCGCGCACGGCGACGGGGTAGTTGTGGGCGATCGAGCGATGCACGATGCGGGTCATGGCGGCCTATCGTCTCTTGGCGTCGTCTCCTCACTTCAATCCCATGGCACCCCATCTGCGGGCAAGCCCCCGGCTCGGCGCGCCTGATCCGATTCGATCGGATCGAGGGCGCCGGCCGGGGACGCACGTGGCCCGGGATGACGGTGCGGCTCGCGTTGCGCGGCCAGCATACGATCGGCCCGCCCCCGCGCTGAGCCTGTCGAAGCGCGCGGCCGCAACGGTGCCTCTCAGCCGCCCGTCGACCCTCGGAACACGCGGAACAAGTCCGCGCGGAAGCAAGTCCGAGGGCAGGCAAGCTCAGGGCGGGGGCGCGTTTTGGGCCCTGGGGTCCCGGATATTCGCTGTGCGAATTCGGGGATGACAGGGCGCGTTAACCGCGATGCGATCTTCGGGCGGTTCGACTTATCCCCGCGGGGTTGGCGCGCGCCTACTCTGCGTCCGTCGCTGCCAAGACGGGGCGTTTGGATCCAACACCTTGCGCGGCAGCGGCCGGCGCCTGGAAGGAGGCCATCGTTGGGTGGCCGAGATCCAGGAGGCCCTGTCCGATCGCCGTCGGGCGTGCTGCAGCAATGTCGTGCGTTGCCCCGCCGGCCTCGGTAGAGCGAATAAGGCGTCCCACGATGATCCCGACGTGTGGAGCGGCGGGTGAGTGGCGGACCCCGAAGTGCGGACAGGGACGAAAATCGCCGAGCGCGGGTGCCGGAAGGCAACCCCCGGGCCGTGAGGCCCTGAAGGCCGCAAGGCCTTCGAGGGGGTCCCTGCGATGGGGCCTCCTGGAGCCGGCAACGGCTCCGCGGTTGTCGAGTAGGCACCCGCGTCCTGTTATTTGGAGCTGACACCTGCGGAGAGCAGGAGTCAGGAAGAAACTGCGCGTGCGCAAGTGGAGAAGGCGGCGACACGGGTCGCCGAATATATGCCGCACCTTTGGGAGCAAGAACCTCAGCGTTTGATTGGCGCGGAGAGGGCCGGTGACACGGGTCGTGCTGGAAGCACGCCTTCGGCATGACCTGGAGAGCACGGGCCTTCGGGCCATGACCTGGAAGCACGCCTTCGGCATGACCTGGAAGCACGCCTTCCGCATGACGAAGATATGTCACACCTTTAGGAGTAAGAACCTCACCGTGGTGTCAGCGAGCAGGGAGGGCGTAGCCCATGAAACGCGTGCTGTTGACGGGTGCGGCCGGCGATGTCGGCGGGCGACTGCGCAAGCTGCTGAAGCCCATCTATCCGGAGCTGCGGCTGAGCGACATCAAGACGCCGGCGAACCTGGGCTCGGACGAGCCGTTCATGGCTGCCGACCTTGCACACATCGAGCAGGTGGAGAAGATCGTCGAGGGTGTCGAGGGCATCATCCACCTCGGCGGTTTCTCGGTCGAAGGGCCTTGGGAGACGATCCTGCAGTCCAACATCATCGGCTGCTACAACCTGTTCGAGGCGGCGCGCCGCAAGGGCGTGAAACGCATCGTGTTCGCCTCCTCCAACCACGCCATCGGCTTTTATCCGCGCACGCACCCGATCGGTGTCGACGTTACCGTGCGGCCGGACTCGCGCTACGGCGTGAGCAAGGCCTTCGGCGAGGCGCTCGGGGCCATGTACGCCGACAAGTACGGCCTGCGCGTCCTCTGCCTCAGGATCGGCAATGTCGCCGACAGGCCGGTCGACAAGCGCCGGCTGTCGATCTGGGTATCGCCCGAGGACCTGGCCCAGCTCGTGCGCATCGGGCTCGAGCATCCCGAGCTCAACTACGAGATCTTCTACGGCGCCTCGCTCAACGAGCGCTCCTGGTGGGACAACAGCCGCGCCTATGCCTATGGCTACCGACCGGAGGGCCGCGCCGAGGACCATCGGGACGCGGCGCTGGCGGCGTCGGCGAAGGAACCCCCCGACCCGGTGGCCGACTTTTTCCAGGGCGGCCCCTTCTGCAGCGCGGAGTTCACGGGCGACGCCGGCCGCTTCTGGAAATAGCGGCGGCCCTACAGGCCGCGGCGGGGCGGCGCCCAAGCAGCCGGAATTTTTGCTGGCCATCCAGGCTCGCCTATCATAGGCTGCGCCCAGCAACGCACGAGTGGAGCCGAGCACATCCTCGAAGGCGTGTGCGCTGCGACCCCGAAATTCTGGTACTAATCAATGGAGACGTCCGAGCGATGACCTTGGATCAATCACTAAATTCTTATATTCAGAAGAAAAAGAACAGAGACGAGCCTCCTAAAGCATGTTTTGATGACATTTATATTCAGGAAGACCCTCGGGAATATTTTCGGGTGCTCTACGGGCTCGACTACATCATTCCCGACCTGGCGCGCGGTATCTTCGCCAACCTTGTGGCCGCCCTCGAGGAGCGGCGCGGGCACCCGCTCAAGGTCCTCGATCTCGGCTGCAGCTATGGCATAAACGCAATCTTATTGCGTACGCCATTGGATTTGGCCCGCCTGGCGCAACGATATTCCAATCTCGCCGCGCATGACCTCAGCCCCGAGGAATGCGCGGATCTGGACCGCCGCTACTTCCAGGCTTGGCCGCTTCAGCCCATGACCATCGTGGGCCTGGACAGCTCGGCATCGGCCGTTTCCTACGCCAAGCGGGTCGGCGTCATCGACGACGGCTTGGCGCTCGACTTGGAGACCCGCCCCCTTTCGCGCGCCGGCCGCGAGATGCTGCGCGACGTCGATCTCATCATCTCCACCGGCTGCGTCGGCTACGTCACCGAGCGGACCTTCGCCCAGATCCTCGAGACCATCGATGGCCCCATGCCGTGGGTCGCCTCGTTCGTGCTGCGCATGTATCCCTACACGGCGATTGCCGGCGAGCTGAGGCGCAAGGGGCTGGTGACGGAGAAGCTCGAAGGCGCGACCTTCACCCAGCGCCGCTTCCATTCCGAGCAGGAATGCCGGCAGGTGCTGAGCTGCCTCGACGAGATCGGCATCTCGACACGGGGCAAGGAGGCCGAAGGCCTGCTGCAAGCCGAGTTCCACCTGTCGCGCTCGCCCGCGGATATCGCCGCCATCCCGCTCGAGCAGGTGGCCAACGTCACGACCGGAGAGGGGCACGCCTTCGGGCGCCGCTACCGCCGCATCGCCGACGACATGCTGGTGTTGGAGAGATAGTGCCAAGACCTGCGAGGGCGCAGTGTCAGGCGTCCTCCGTACTGCCGAGCGCCGGTGCGAACGTGAAGAGGTCCGTCGGGTCGGCTGCGGCCGGCGAGCCGAGCCCGCTCATGCCGACGCCGATCAGCCGGAAGCTGCGCCCGTCCGCCTCCTTGTCGATCAGCGGCGCGATGCTCTCGAAAATCACGGCCGCGCGCTGGGTGGGATGGGCGAGGCGGCGGCTGCGCGTGACGATGCGGAAATCCGACGTCTTGAGCTTCAAGGTGACGCTGTCGCCGGCGAGCCCCTTGCGCGCGAGCTGGCCCGCCACCCTGTCGCAGAGTGGCCGGGCGACCTCCTGCAGCCTGGCGCTCGAGTTCGTGTCCTGGCGGAAGGTGGTCTCCGCCGAGATGCTCTTGACCGGGCGCCAGGGTGTGACGGTGCGGTCGTCCTCGCCTTGGGCGAAGAGGGCCAGCCGGCGGCCGAACTTGCCGAAGCGGGCGACGAGATCGCGTTCCGGCAGTGTCTGCAGGTCGGCGATGGTGGCGAGGCCCGATGCCTCCATGCGCCGCGCGGTCACTGCGCCGACGCCGTGGATCTTGCGCACCGAAAGGGGCGCGAGAAACGACTTGGCCTCCGCCCTGCCAATGACCGAGAAGCCGTTCGGCTTGTCGAGCTCGGAAGCGAGCTTGGCCAGGAACTTGTTGCAGGAGAGCCCGATCGAAACCGTGATGCCCAACTCGCTCTGCACGCGGCGGGCGATCAGTGCCAGGGCTTCGGCGGCGGGCGGCGCCTCGGTACGATAGTCGTCCGTCAGATCGAGATAGGCCTCGTCGAGAGAGAGGGGCTCGATCACCGAGGTCGCGGACTGGAAAATCGTGCGGATCGCCTCGCTCACGCGCTTGTACTTGGCCATGTCCGGCGCGATCACCGTGGCCTGCGGGGCGAGCTCCAGGGCCTGGAACATGGGCATCGCCGAGTGCACGCCGAACTTGCGGGCAAGGTAGCAGGCCGTCACCACGACTCCGCGGCCGCCGGCGTGGCCCACGATCAGCGGCTCGCGCGCGAGCTCCGGCCGGTCGCGCTTCTCGACGGAGGCGTAGAACGCATCGCAATCGATGTGCGCGATGGCGAGGCTCTCGATTTCCGGGTGCGCCACGATGCGCGCCGACCCGCAGTTGCCGCATGTGCCCTGCGGCGCGGGGACGATCTCACAGCAGTCGCGGCACAGGGCGCGAACGGCCTGCGGTCCGCCGTCGAGCTTGCGGTCCTTTTGCTGGAGCATTTGCGCAAATCCCTCGCCGTGCCGGCGATTCGGTGCCGGGCGAGTGTAGCGCCGCAGCCGAGGGAGCGCACGGTCCCTCGGCCGTCACTTCTTCTCCATGGCAGGCGCGGATTGACCGCCGCCGCTCGCCGACGGCGCTTCCTGGCGCGGGAAGATCGTGTAGGCCAGCACCAAAATGAAGATTGTGGCCAGGACGACGAAGGTGAGGGCGGTCCGATCGATGCTGTCGTCGCGAGCCATCAGGGCGCTCCTTGTGCGAGAGGTCCGAGAGGTATTTACGACGAGTTCCCGGCTCAGGACAGGGCCTTCTCCGCCTCGCTCCGGGCTCCATTGCCGCACGGGGCGCCGGCCTCGCCAATGCTCTCGTCTGCATGCGGGCGGCGCTCAGGCGTAGGCGTCAGGCGACGCCAGCGCGTGGGCGGCGATCTGGGCGCGCGTGCCGATCCACACACCCTCCGTGGCCTTGGCGAGCTTCATGCAGGCGTCGAACGCCCATGCCCCCGCGGGCCGGCCGTAGACATGGGTGTGCGCCGTCACATCGAGCATGAAGGGCGCAGCGTCGGCCTTGGCCGCGCCCTCGAGCGCCGCCTGGAACTTGGCGACGAAGGCCTCCGCCGAGCCGCCATAGCGGTTCGAGTGGGGCAGATCGTTGATGTCCATGGTGAGCGGGATCGCCACGATCGAGCGGCTGCCAGCGCCGTCCGCGAACGCAAGGATGGCCGGGAGATCGTCGTCGTTGCAGTCGCCGTGCCACTGGTAGCCTTCGGCTGCCAGCAGTCGCGGGCTGGCGGGACTGCCGGTGCCGCGCGGGCTGATCCAGCCGATCGGGCGGACGCCGGCGGCCTTCTCCAGGAGTCGCGTGTTGCGGCGGATATTGTCGATCTCGGCCTGCTCCTCGAGATAAACCGGGATGACGTCCATGCCATAGGAGTGGGCGACGATCTCATGTCCGCCGTCGCGGATGGCGCGCAACGTGTCGGGGAGGCGCTCGGCCAGGACGCCGCTGACCATGACGCTGGTCTTGATGCCGTTGGCCGCGGCGATCCGCAGCAGCCGCTGGATGCCGCGCACGGCGCCGTAGCTCGCCCAGGAATGGGCGTTGGTGTCGAAGTATCCGGGTTGCAGAACGTTGCCCATGGGGCCGATGGGCGGTGCCTTGCCGGGAGACCAGGCTTCGTAGGCGATATTGAAAACGACGCCGATGCGGGCGCCGTTCGGCCAGCGGTAACGGCCGTTGGCACGGCGCACGGTGGTGGGTTCATTGGCGCTCATGCCGCACACCCGCTGCTGACGGTGGCATTGTCTGTCATGGGCAAGGATGTGGCCTCATTCATCGGCTGCACGCTCGGGCTACGGGGCGAAAGCAGTCTCGGCGTCGCCCGCCCGCGCAGGCTCGGGACCCTCCGCCACCAACGAAAGGGAGCCATGGGGAAGCCCCAGCAGCAAGCGCATGGGGCGACGCCGGTGGATCGCGGCGCGAGGGCCGAGGGCGATCCACAGGGCGGTGGTCTTGGCCCTCAGCGTCTCCGCGGCGACATAAGGCAGAAACCGCGGGGTCGAGAGGAGCACGCCGAGCGCCTGCAAGAATCCCTGCTCCCGTCTGCAATCGAGGATTTGTCTGTGGCGGTGCCTGCACATCGTGTTCCAGTGATGGGCGGCGAGAGATTTCCGCTCCTTGTCACTCAGGTCTGCCTCGCTCGCCAAAGCGCGCGCTTCGAAAGCGGCAAGCCTGGCGAGGTCCTCCGTCGCATGCCTGGAGCTGATGGAGCCGCGCCGCTCCACGGCGACATAGCCGCACGCGCCGACCAGGCGGAAGCGAGCGCCCGCCATCAGGGCGCGCACATAGAGCGCGTAGTCCTCGCCGAGCCTCAGCGTCTCGTCGTAGCGCAGTGCGTGCTCCTGCATGAAACGGCGGCTGAGGATCGGCTTGAGAAAACCCAAGCCGCCCCTCGGCGACCAGGTGGGCAGGATGTCGCCCGCGGCGAAGGACGCAAGATCGAGGGTGATGGCTTTGCCGGCACCGTCCGGATCGAGGCGGGGGGAGCCCGTTCCCTCGAGCTCCTCGGGAACGATGATGATATCGTCGGCCAGCATGTCCCAGGGCGGGCCGGCGCCGGCCCGCAGGAGATGCTCCATGCGATCGGGCAGGAAATAGTCGTCGGCATCGAGCACGCAGACGCAGTCCGACCGCACCTTGTCGAGTGCGATGTTGCGCGCCCGCGCAGGTCCGGCGTTCTCGGCCAGCCCGATGACGGCAAGACGGCCGCTGCCGTCGTCGGCGCGGCGGGCGGCATCCGCTGTACCGTCGCGCGACGCGTCGTCGATGACGACAACCTCGGCGACATGCTTCTGGGCGAGCGCGGAAGCGACAGCCCGGCCGATGGTCGCCTCGGCGCTGAAGGCGGCAATGATGACGGCGATGGTCGCGTCGTCCGTTGTCATTTCCTGACCAGAGGGCATCGGGGATCGGCTTGTCAACAAGGCGGCCGCTCACTCCAGGAGTGCGGCCTTGATCTCCCTGATCCAGCGCCCCTCGGGAGTGCATGGCGTGAAAGCCGCGAAACCCTGGCAGAAATCCCAGTAGGCCCAGCCGAAGCCGCGCTTCTCCGCCTCGGTTCGCACCAGTCGCGTCCAGCGCACGCGAGAAGCGAGATCGGCGTTAACGGTGGCACCGAACTCACCGAGATAGACGCGCAATCCCGTGCGGTCGGCAAACGCCTTGGCCATGTCCAGCTGCTCGAGGACGGCGGCGGGACCGCCTGGATTGGTTTGCGTCGGCTCGCTGTTGTACCGCCGGAAGAAGGTGCGGCTCTCCTCGGAATAGAGCGTGGCGAGGTGAGGCGTGACGGGTGTCGGCGGGGGCCCTGGAAAGACGATGCCGCGGGTGCTGAAGCGCGGCGGCATCCAGTGGGCGCCCTGGTGCGTGAAATAGGTCGGCGCGTACATATGGAAGCTGGCGATGATGTTTCGGTCGCCGGGCGGCAACGCGAGCGTATCGCGCAAGTCCCTGGCGGAGGCCCAGTCGGCGCCCTCGACGATCAGGGTGCGGGCGGGATCGATCGCGCGGATCGCCGAGACGACGCGTGCCAGCAGCGCGTTCCAGGTCTCGGCGGTGAGCTTGTCCGTGGGCTCGTTCAGAATCTCGTAGACCACCGCCTTGGGCAGGCCGCGGTAGCGCGTTGCGATCTGCCGCCACAGACTCGACGAGCCGGTCCGCGTGCTGGGCGGGCGATCGCATGAGCTCCTCGTAGTGGTGCATGTCGACGACGACGCCCAGATCATTGGCGAGGGCTTGCTCGATCACCCAGTCCATGCGCCGCAGAAAGGGATCGTCGATGGCGTAGGGCGGCCGCTCGCCGGCATGGGCGGAGATGCGCATCGGCACGCGCACGTGATCGAAGCCCGCCTCGCGCACGGTGCGGAAGGCGAAGGCCGAGAGCGTCCAGCCCCACTCCCCTTCCTTGGGCGCCTCCATGGCGTTGCCGAAGCTGATGCCGCGCCGCAGGTCGGCGGTGGCCTTCGTCGTCGTGGCTGCGGCACGCACCGCCTCGAGCTGGTCGGTTGCACGCGCCGTTCCGGCGAGCGCGAGCGCGGCTGCGACGAGGAGGGCTAGGACAAAAGAACGCATCAGGACCGGGACCGGCAATCAGGTGATAGGGGCGCGGACACAGATGCCGTGTCTCACAACGATCATCCCCTGCCAAGTGAGGACGAAGCATCCCGAACGATATGCCCCCGCGCTGCCCGCGTGCTAAGACCTCTGCCGGTCGCCTCCACATGCTTTCGAGCTGAACCACACGATGCCGCAGACCGCAGCTCCGGGTACATCCATCGCCTCGCCCGCGCGAGCCCGGGAAGGCCCCCCTGCTCCTGCCCTGCTGTCGGTCGTCGTCCCGACGTTCAACGAGCGCAGCAACGTCGGGGAGCTCGTGCGCCGCCTGGAGGCGGCACTGGCCGGGATCGAGTGGGAGGTCGTGTTCGTCGACGATGATTCGACCGACGGCACGGCGGGCGCGCTGCGCGAGGCGGCCCGATCGAATGCGCGCGTGCGGGTACTGCATCGCATAGGGCGACGCGGTCTGGCGACCGCCGTCGTCGAAGGCATCATGTCGGTCAGCTCGCCATTCGTTGCCGTGATGGACGGCGACCTTCAACACGACGAGCAACAGCTCGCCCGCATGCTGGAGCGGCTGCAATCGTCGGACTGCGACATCGTCGTCGGCTCACGCTACATGGAGGGCGGTGCTGCCGACGATTGGCAGAAGGACCGGCAGGTCATGAGCCGGCTGGCCACCATGCTGGCGCGCGCGGTGCTGCGCGAGCCGCTGTCGGACCCGATGAGCGGCTTCTTCATGCTCCGGCGCGAGGCCTTCGACCGCGCCGTGCGCCGGCTTTCTGGCGTGGGCTACAAGATCCTGCTCGACATCCTCATTTCCGCCCGGCCGCCGCTGGCGGTCGCCGAGGTTCCGTACGCATTTCGCAGCCGCTTGCAGGGCGCGAGCAAGCTCGATTCGGCGGTGGCCTGGGAATACCTGGTCTTGTTGCTCGACAAGACCGTGGGCCGGGTCGTGCCGATCCGGTTCGTCATGTTCGTCCTTGTCGGCGGCGCCGGCGTGGTCGTTCACATGCTCACGCTCGCGGGCCTGAGCCGGGGGCTGGACGTCTCCTTCATCGCCAGCCAGGCGGCGGCAACGATGGTGGCGATGACATTCAACTTCTTCGCCAACAACATGCTGACCTACCGCGACCAGCGCTTGACGGGCCCGCTGCGCATCCTGGTGGGCCTCTTGAGCTTCTATGCGGTGTGCTCGGTGGGCGCGGTCTCGAACGTGGGCATCGCCGCCTTCCTCTTCCTGCGCGACTATTCGTGGTGGCTGTCAGGGCTGGCGGGCATCGTCGTCGGCGCGGTGTGGAACTACGCGGCAAGCTCCATATTCACCTGGCGCGTTCAGGCGTTCGGGCGTCGCTGACAGCGGATCAGACGAGCTGAGCGCGGAAATAGGCGATCGTCTTCGGCAGGCCCTGATCGAGCGAGGTTGTCGGCTCCCACGCGAGCGCGCTCTTGGCCAGAGAAATGTCGGGCCGGCGCTGTCTTGGATCGTCGGATGGGAGCGGCTCGAAGGAAAGCTGCGAGCTCGATCCGGTGAGCTTCACCACCTTCTCGGCGAGCTGCCGGATCGTGAACTCCTGGGGATTGCCGACATTGACGGGCCCGGTGAAATCAGCCGGAGAGGTCATGAGCCGCACGAGCGCGTCGATCAGGTCGTCGACGTAACAGAAGGAGCGGGTTTGCTGGCCGTCGCCATAGAGCGTGATCGGCCGGCCGGACAGCGCCTGGACGATGAAATTGGATACCACCCGCCCGTCGTCCTCATGCATGCGGGGGCCATAGGTATTGAAGATGCGCGCGACCTTGATCTGCAGGCCGTGCTGGCGGTGGTAGTCGAAAAACAGCGTCTCGGCGCAGCGCTTGCCTTCGTCGTAGCAGGATCGCCGGCCGATCGGGTTCACGCGGCCCCAATAGGCTTCCGGCTGCGGGTGCACCTCCGGGTCGCCGTAGACCTCGCTGGTGGAGGCCTGCAGGATGCGGCAGCGCAGGCGCTTTGCCAGCCCCAGCATGTTGATGGCGCCGTGCACGCTGGTCTTCGTCGTTTGCACGGGATCGTGCTGGTAGTGAACGGGCGATGCGGGACAGGCGAGATTGTAGATCTCGTCCACTTCGACATAGAGCGGAAACGTGATGTCGTGGCGCATCACCTCGAACTGCGCATCACCGAGGAGGTGGGCGATGTTCTGCTTGCGGCCGGTGAAGAAATTGTCGAGGCAAATCACGTCGTTGCCTTCGGCGAGAAGGCGCTCGCACAGGTGCGAGCCCAAGAAGCCGGCCCCCCCGGTGACGAGCACGCGCTTGCGGCCATAGCTTCGCGGCATTCGAGTTGGTCCCAGGGAATGCGACGGGCGGGCCTTGCCGCTCTCGCCAGTGAACGGGGAAGCAGTCTATCGCACGCGCTCGGCCGGGCAAGCAGCCCGTGCGGCGGGCGGGCATGATCCGGTTGGCGATCAAGCCGCTTCGGAGGGGCGCTGGTGCTGCCGGTGTGGATTGAACACACGACCTCTCCCTTACCAAGGGAGTGCTCTACCACTGAGCTACGGCAGCACGTGAAGCGGCCAAGCCCGCGACTTTCCGGGCAGCGCTTCAGAGGACTGCGGCGGATATGCCATAGGCTCACCCTGCCCGCAAGCAAAGCCGCCTGGGCGCGCGGCGGCTCAGCTTGTGCCCGGGTCACGACGCACGTAATCTTCACCGGTTTGGCGGCGCGGTCGCGGTGACGGCATGGCCGACGGGGAAAAGACGGGAAAAGCCACCCAAGCGGAGCGTCGGCGCCAGAGGCTGGCGGCGGAGCTGCGGTCCAACCTCAACAAGCGCAAGGAGCAGGCGCGCAGGCGGTCGGCCGGCGGGCCGGGCGACCGGGCGGCCGAGGAGGGGAAAAGCAAGGCCTAGAGCCGCCGCAATGCTCGCGTGAACTGCGTGTTAGAAGAAGCACAGTAATAAGAACAACAAGAAACTAACGGGGCTGACCCATGGATCGCATCTCAATCGTCGGCGGCAGGCCGCTCACCGGCACCATCCCTATTTCCGGGGCCAAGAACGCCACCCTGCCGCTGATGATCGCCAGCCTGCTTACGGGCGACCGGCTGACCCTGAAGAACGTGCCCAACCTCGCCGACGTCAACATGCTGGCGCGCATCCTGCGCAACCATGGCGTCGACCTGACCATCGACGGCAAGCGGGCCGACCCTACTCCGCACCTGGGCGAGACCTTCCACCTCTCCGCCCGCGACATTGTCGATACCACTGCACCTTATGACCTGGTGAGCCGCATGCGCGCCAGCTTCTGGGTGCTGGGGCCGCTGGTGGCGCGCTGCGGGGTCGCCCGCGTGTCCATGCCCGGCGGCTGTGCCATCGGCACGCGCCCCGTGGACCTGCACCTGATGGGGCTGAAGGAGCTGGGCGCCGAGATCGAGATCGACAGCGGCTATGTGGTGGCCAAGGCGCCCAAGGGGCTCAAGGGCGCGCGGGTCGTCTTTCCGAAGGTGTCGGTCGGCGCCACCCACGCCATCCTGATGGCGGCGACATTGGCCCGGGGCGAGACCGTGATCGAGAACGCGGCGCGCGAGCCCGAGATCGGCGACGTCGCCGAATGCCTCGTCAAGATGGGCGCCAGGATCGAGGGCGTCGGCACCTCCACCTTGCGGATTGCCGGCACGAACAGGCTCGAAGGCGCCGTGCACACCGTGCTGCCGGATCGCATCGAGACGGGCACCTATGCCTTCGCGGTGGCAGCGGCCGGCGGCGACGTCGAATTGCAAGGTGCGCGGCGGGCCCTGCTCGAGACGGCCTTCGACACCTTGGAGAAAACCGGCGTCGCCATTGCCGACACCGCGGCCGGCGTGCGGGTGACGCGCAATGGCGGGGCGCTCGAGCCCATCACGGTGGAGACGCAGCCGTTTCCGGGCTTCCCCACGGACCTGCAGGCGCAGCTGATGGCCCTGATGACCAAGGCCAAGGGCACCAGCGTGATCCGCGAGACCATCTTCGAGAACCGCTTCATGCACGTGCAGGAGCTGGCGCGGCTCGGCGCCGATATCCAGCTGCAGGGCGATACCGCCACGGTCAACGGTGTCCAGACGCTGCGCGGGGCGCCGGTGATGGCGACCGATCTCAGGGCGTCGGTCTCCCTTGTCATCGCCGGCCTCATGGCCGAGGGGCAGACCACCATCAACCGCGTCTACCACCTCGACCGCGGCTTCGAGCGGCTCGAGCAGAAGCTCTCCGGCTGCGGGGCGGCCATCGAGCGGGTGGTGAGCGGCTAGTATCCCGAACCCGAAGTTCGCCCCGCGCCGCCTCTCCTGTCATTTCCGCCAAGCGATCGTGCCGAACGGGGCCCCGGAGGCGAACGACGGCGCGAAGATCGGGGCGTTTCCCGCCTCCGCTGAGGCTCGGCAGGAATGCCCCAGGCCTCGATCAGCCAACCCCCTTACAATGCCGCTCCGCGTTCGCTATCACGGGGCCGGCGCGGCACCCGGCGCACGATTTGCATGGGTGCTGGTCGTGGCAGAGGATTCAAGTCGCCCATGTCCGAGCTGAAGCTCATTGCCTTCGATGCCGATGACCTGGCGGTGATCTCGGCGCATATGCAGGACGCCGTGCTGAAGGTGGCCGATCTCGCCTACCTGCCGGCGGAGAAGCGCTTTGCGGCGCTGGGCCATCGCTTCGATTGGGCCGACGCGCTCAAAGGCGACAGGCCGAGCGCCCAGGACTACGCACGCCGCCAGTCGCTTTTGCGGTTCGAGCGTGTGCTGGCCGCCAAGGTGCAGGGGATCGACATGAGCAGCAAGGATGCCGTCCTCTCCTTGCTCGCCGTCAGTTTCGAGCCGCGCGACACGCCGGCAGGCAGCGTGACGCTGCACTTCTCCGATGGCGCCGCGATCAAGCTCGAGGTCGAGTGCATCGAGGCGGAGCTCAAGGACCTGGGCCCCGCGTGGGGCGTGAAGTCGATGCCTCGGCATCCCGAGAACGATCCGTCGCGGACTGGATAGCGGCCTGCAAGCCGACGCAAGGGCCAAAACGCATGCCCCTTCACCTCACCACCACCGACGCCGGCTTCGAGAGCGCGTTTGCCGCCTTTCTCGCCGCCAAGCGCGAGAGCGCGGAAGACGTCGATGCGGCGGTGCGTGCCATCATCGCCGACGTGCGCAAGCGCGGCGACGTTGCGCTGATCGAGCTCACGCGTCGCTTCGATGCGCTCGACCTCGGCAAGGCCGGTATCCGTGTCAGTGCCGCGGAAATCGGCGCGGCCGCCGCGGTGAGCGACAGGACCACGCTGGCGGCGCTCGAGCTGGCGCGGGCGCGCATCGAGAGCCATCACAGGCGGCAGCTGCCGCAGGACGAGCGCTACACCGATGCTGTGGGCGCCGAGCTCGGGTCCCGCTGGACGGCGCTGGAGTCGGTCGGCCTCTACGTGCCGGGCGGGCTCGCCAGCTATCCGAGCTCGGTGCTGATGAATGCCGTGCCGGCTCAGGTCGCCGGCGTCCCGCGCATCGCCATGGTCGTGCCTGCGCCGCGCGGCGAGATCAACCCGCTGGTGCTGGCGGCGGCGCACATGGCGGGGGTCTCCGAGATCTATCGCATCGGCGGCGCCCAGGCGGTGGCGGCGCTGGCCCATGGCACGGAGACCGTCAAGCCGGTCGCCAAGATCGTCGGGCCGGGCAATGCCTACGTCGCCGCGGCCAAGCGCCAGGTGTTCGGCGTCGTCGGCATCGATTCCATTGCCGGGCCGTCGGAAGTGCTGGTGATCGCCGACAAGGACAACGATCCGGAATGGGTCGCGGCCGACCTGCTGGCGCAGGCCGAGCATGACACGGCCGCCCAGGCGATCCTGATGACGGACGATGCCGCGTTCGCGCAAGGCCGTCGAGGCGGCCGTGGCGCGGCAGCTGACGGACCTGCCGCGGGGAAACGTTGCGGCGGCAAGCTGGGAGACGTTCGGCGCCGTGATCCTCGTGCGCTCGCTGGAAGAGGCGCCGGGACTTGCCGACCGCATCGCCGCCGAGCACTTGGAGATCGCCACCGGCGATCCCGAGGCGCTCGCCGCCCGCATCCGCAATGCCGGCGCCATCTTCCTCGGCGCGCACACGCCCGAGGTGATCGGGGACTACGTGGCGGGCTCCAATCACGTCCTGCCGACCGCGCGCAGCGCCCGCTTCTCCTCTGGGCTCGGCGTGCTCGATTTCATGAAGCGCACCTCGCGTGCTCAAGCTCGACCAGCGCGCCCTCGAGGGGTTGGGCGAGGCCGCCATGACGCTCGCCCGCGCCGAAGGGCTCGAGGCGCATCGCCGCTCCGTCGCCGTGCGCCTCGGCAGGAAGTGAGGCGCGGGCGATGTTCGAGCCTCCTGGTTCCGATCCCAACGACAAGTCGCGGCTGACCGCCATCCATCTCGACCAGGCCTCGATCCGGCGCGCCAACGCCAACATCGAGCACGAGCGCGAGGTGGCGATCTTCGACATCCTGGAGGCCAACCACTTTGCGCTCGAAGGCCGTGACGGCGGCCCCTACACGCTGGATCTTTCGATCGTCGAGGACCGGCTGGTGTTCGCGGTGAGCCAGGACGGCGGCGGCGATACGTTCACGTTCGTTCTCTCGCTCACGCCGCTGCGCCGCATCCTCAAGGACTATTTCCTCGTGTGCGAGACCTACTACCAGGCCATCCGCACGGCGCCCCCCTCGCGCATCCAGTCGATCGACATGGGCCGCCGCACGCTGCACGACGAGGGCAGCCGGGTGCTGATGGAGCGGCTCAAGGGCAAGATCGCCGTCGACAGAGACACGGCGCGCCGGCTGTTCACGCTCATCTGCGCTCTGCACTGGAAAGGCTGAGACGTGGCGCGCGTGGGAGGCCAGGACCTGCCGGGCGCCGTACTCTTTGCCTGTACCACGAACACCGTGCGCTCGCCGATGGCCGCCGCCATCCTGCGCCACCTGATCGGCCGCGGCGTGTACGTGGAATCGGCGGGGGTGAAGACCGAGAGCCCCGATCCCTTCGCCGCAGCTGTCATGGAGGAGATCGGCATCGATATCTCCGGGCACACGCCCCGCACGCTGCGCGAGCTTTACGACACGTCCTTCGACCTCATCATCACGCTGTCGCCGGAAGCGCACCACCAGGCGCTGGAGCTCACCCGGACCATGGCGGTGGAGGTGGAGTACTGGCCGACGTTCGATGCCACCTTGATGGTCGGCCACGGCAGCCGGGAGCAGATCCTCGAAGCCTATCGCGGGGTTCGCGACGGGCTGTTTGCCCGGATCAAGCAGCGTTTCGGCCTCGAGGGCGGACCGACGGTGTAGTCGGTGCGGACAGATTCCAGGCGCGGAGGGTTCGACGCCCGCGCTGCTTGATTTTCGCCGCATCCCGTGGGCATGCTCGGCCGCGAATCCATAAAGCTTCGGGTCCACCATAGCGCCCAGACAGAGCCCGCCCATGAACGCACCCAAGGCCGCGCTGATCAGCGTGTTGACCAGGACAGACAGGCCGCACCGCGAGACGCTGCGCCAGGAGCTTGCCCGCACCAAGCCGATCGGCCGCCGGGCGGGGCTCAAGCCCAAGCTGGTGCTGGCGAGCGCCTCGCCGCGGCGCCTCACGCTCCTGGCGCAAGTGGGCATCCAGCCCGATGCGCTGCGTCCCTCCTCGATCGACGAGGAGCCGCGCAAGGGCGAGATGCCGCGCTCGCTGGCGACAAGGCTGGCACGGGCCAAGGCCGAGGCCGCGCGCGATCAGATCGTCAACGACAAGGACGTCGCCGACGGCTACGTGCTGGCGGCCGACACGATCGTTGCCGTCGGCCGGCGGATCCTGGTGAAACCCCGCTTTGTCGAGGAGGCGGTTGCGGGCCTGCAGCTCCTCTCGGGACGCAACCACAGGGTTTTGACCGCACTGTGCCTGATCACCCCCGACGACCGCGTGCGCACGAAGATCATCGACACCCGCGTGCGTTTCAAGCGGCTGTCGAAGGAGGAGACCGAGGCCTATATCGCCTCACGCGAATGGCGCGGTAAGGCCGGCGGCTATGCCATCCAGGGGCTGGCCGGGTGCTTCGTGCAGAAACTGGTCGGGTCCTACACCAACGTGGTGGGGCTGCCGTTGACCGAGACCGTCAACATGCTGCTGGCCGAAGGCTTCCCGATCCATTTCAACTGGCTGAGGCTCGGCGAGTCAGATCCGAACTGACGGGTCTCGGCGATCCAGGCCGACGAGCAAGATGGCGCAATCAGAGCCACCGACCCCCACCGGCAAGTGCCCGATCTGCGGCAGGCCCACCGAGCACGAGTACCGGCCGTTCTGCTCGCGCCGCTGCGCCGACGTCGACCTGTCGCGCTGGCTACGCGGCGCCTACGCCATCCCCGACGAGGCCGAGGACGAAGACGGCGAGCGGCCCGAGCCGCCCGCCGATAAGGACAATTCCAGTTCCAGTCGGCACTGACGGCCCGATCAGGGCCGTGCCTGGATCCTGAAAGCTCACATCTAATACCGGATCGGCATCTCGCCGGCGCCGGCGCCACGCAGCGACGGCGGCGGGTTCGTGGGCCAAGCAGGCAAGGTGCGATCTTCCCGAACCGTGGCTGCCGATTCCACCTGGGTCTGAACCGGCAGAGGCAGCTCGACCTTGAGGGTGTCGCCGGGTTGGATGGCCGTGGCCTCGGTGGCTGCCACCTCGATGTTCTGACCCGATATCTGCCTGATGATCGTGTAGATCGGCTGGGTGCGCTTCGGGCTGCCACCCAACTTCACGTAGCGGGGCGCGATCACCTCGGTCTCGAACAACAGCCTCTGCGACGTCGAGATCTTCTGGCTGAGCTCGTCGAGCCTTGCCTGGCTCTTGAGCAGCTCGCCCGTGATGTCATTGAGCCGCTGGTTCTGCAGCGCGATGACGTTGATCTCGGTCTTGCTGCGCTCCTGCTCGGCCCGGGCCAGGCTCGTCTCGAGCCGGAGCCGGTCACCCTGCAGCTGCGCGGCGTAGCGCTCGAGCGCGAGCTTGCGCGGTGCCGTGGTCAGGCGCCGGTCGTAGAGCTGCCGGACGGCAGTGAGCTCCTGGTTGAGAAGCTCCATATGCTTGTCGTGCGACGCCAGCTGCTTCACCAAGCCTTCGGCCTCCCGCTCGTGCAGGCTGCGTAGCTGCTCGAGCGCGCTGACCTGCGTGGCGAACGCCTTCTTGCGGGTCTGGAAGAGCACGTTCTCCTGCTCCAGCAGGGTTCGTGTAGCCGCCTCCCGGCTTGCCTTCAGCTCGTCTGGAACCTCGATCTGGTCAAGGCTGTTCAGCTCCGCCGTAAGACGCGCCTTGCGAACGAGGGTTGCCAGAAGCTCCATCTCGAGCAGGCCGAGGTTGCCCCGCGTCGAAATGGATTCCCGCTCCAGTCGAAGCGAGCTGAGATTGCCGACACGCGGCGTGCCGCCGGCAAGCGAGACCGCCTGCAGCACGGTCAGCCCGGGCCTGTAGGCGAACTCTCCCTGCTTCTCCACATCGCCCAGGATGTAGAACGGCCTGAACTGCACGACCTCGACGGAAACGTCGGGCGGCTCGACGAGACCGATGCGCGCCTTGAGTGCGGCGCCGATCGCGTCGGCGAGTTCGCCCGGGGTCTTGCCGACCGCCGACAGCTCGCCGATCAGCGGCAATGACACCTTGCCCTCCGGGCCGATTGCATACTCCGCATTGAGGGCGGACCATTCGAAGAGCTCGTCGCGGGATGCGCGCCATTCGAAGACCTTGACGCGCACCTTGTCCAGCAGGCCGAGCGCGTACTCGGTGCTGGTCTTGGCGGCGATGCCGCCGCGCGCGAGGCCGCCGGAGCGCGGCACCACCAGAAGACAGGCGGCGACCAAGACAAAAGCCAAGGTCCTCCAGGATATTGGACTTCCCGGTTGTCCAGACCAGAGTGCCGACAAATCCCACCGCGGACGCCTAGTACTCATGTGATGTCCTTTCGTCGGTCTCAGGCGAACGATGCCGCAGCTTGCGCCAATGCTGCAGCCCTTCGCGTACGAAGGCGATACCAATTCCCCCCATCGCGCCAATGACGATGGACAGAAGCATCAGGCGCATGCGCCTCGGGCGGCTTGGCGACGAGGGCACGGTAGCCCGGGTAATGATCCGACCGCTGCCGATCGGAAAGGACTGGCGCAGAACGGATTCGGTGTGGGCCTGCAGGTAGCTCTCGTAAATCTTGCGATAGGTGGCCGCGGTCGACTCGAGCTCTTCGAGCGTGATCCGCTGCGGGGCCTTGTCGGCATCGGCATCTGGCTTGTTCCCGGCCGGACCGCCGGATCGATCCGTCTTGCCGACGATGCGATAGTCGCGCCTGGCCTTGAACTCCTGCAGCCTGAGTGCCGACGAGTTCATGAGTTGGCGCAATTCCTCGATGCGTTCCTCGAGCCATTGGCTGCCCTGGCGAGCGGCAAGGGCCCTGGCGGCAAGCTGGTCCTCGATGTAGGCGTCGGCAGCGGCGTTGGCCATGCGCGACGCCATCTCGGGGTCCGGCGAGCTGTAGGCGATCTCGAGGACGTAGGACACACCCAGACGGCTGACGGTCAGCGAGTCCTGGAAGTGCCGAATGGCCTGGTACATCTTGGCTTCATCGGTCACATTGGCTAGCTCGACCTTCTCGGCTGCCTTGAGAGCGGACGCCGCATCGCCACCCGGCCCGGCGCGCGCCTGCTGCTTGGAACTGGTCAACGCGGTGCGCGCGATCTGCTCCGATCTCATCAAGGCGATTTGGTTGTCGATTTCGGAGCGGTCGAGCAGCGTGCGCGCTTCGCTCAATTCGCGAATGACTTGCGGCAGGCGCGGGTCGAGAAGCAGCTGCGTGTGGGCGGTGAAAATCGGCGTGGCCGTGGTCACGTAAAGGAGGGCGAAGAGGACCGCGACCGCAATCGAGGCGGCGATCGCAAAAAGATTGCGGATAAGGAAATAGACGATGCCCTCGAGGCTCTCGATGAGTGTGCTCGGTCCAAAGGATCGGCTCTCGATGGCGCTCGAGGTCTGGGAGTCCGGACTTGATACTCGGTCGAGCATAGCTGCCGCGCGGCCGAAGCCCCGCGACCCCGTCTATTGGACCAGCTAACGCGACAATCCCCCTGCAGTCGTCCCCGTCGAACGATGCGAAGTCTTGCGCCCCTCACTTACGTGTGAAGACAGTGCGTCACCGCCCTCAGATTGCAGTGTATTCCTTGGGTGCGGTGCGTCAATGGGCTTCGCCCGGAATTAGTTTTGCACCCGATGCAGGCCTTGCTCACTCGATGGGCTGCGCACGTGGGCATCTTGCCCGGATGGTGGGCAAGCCACGGCCGCCATCTTTCCCCTGCTGCCATGAGAAATCCGTTGTTTCCTGGGCTAAGGTGCGGCCGTCGAGGAAGTCCCGCGTGTGAGTTCGCGCCGATGCTGAGGCAATTGGGCTGGGGAGTAGTCGCAGCGCTGCTGCTGGCCGGTTGCGCATCATCAATTCCGCGCGAGGCGGTGCCCGAAAAGCTCGTTGCCGCAGCCGAGATCCCCCGCATGGCGGGCATCCGTACCTGGGGCGACGCCGGCGCGGCCGACATCGGCGGCTTCCTCAAGACCGAGTCGGCAGTGTTTAAGGTTAAGTACGCCGGGCGGGGCAGGAATGGGCAGCCGCTGGTCACCAACGTGCTGGCGCTGTCGGGAGGCGCGGACGACGGCGCATTCGGTGCTGGCCTGCTTGCAGGATGGAGCGCGCACGGCGATCGGCCGGAGTTCGATCTCGTCACCGGCGTCAGTGCCGGCGCCCTGATCGCGCCATTTGCTTTCCTCGGCTCGGCTTACGACCGCCAGCTCGCCGGCGTCTTCAGGCATGGTGGCGGCGATATCTATCAAGCCAACATTCTGAGCGGCATTTTCGGTGGCCCGGCCGTGGCCGACAGCGCGCCGCTGGCCACGCTGATCGCCAAGTACGTCGATCGCCGCATGCTGCGGCGGGTCGCCAAAGCGCGAGGCGAGGGCCGACTGCTGGTGGTCGGCACCACCAATCTCGACGCGCAGCGGCCGGTCTATTGGGACATGGGCAAGATCGCGCAGAAGGGAGATGCACGGGCATTGGACCTGTTCCGCAAGATCCTGCTCGCGTCGGCGTCCGTGCCCGGCTTGTTCCCGCCGGTGCATATCGCCGTAAGGGCCGGCGGAAAGACCTACGAGGAGATGCACGTCGATGGGGGGCCGACGCGGCAGGTGTTTTTTGCTCCCCACGATTTCGATTTCCGCAGCATCGACAAGATCGTCGGCACCAAGCTGAGGCGGCGCCTGTGGATCGTGCGCAACAGCAAAGTCACGCCGGAGTATAGCGCGGTCGGCAATTCGGCCGTGACGATCGCCGGGCGCTCGCTGGCGACGCTGACCAAGAATCAAGGGGTCGGCGATCTGGTCAGCATGTACGCCAAGGCGACGGACGAAGGCATCGAGTACAACCTTGCCTCGATCCCTGCCGACTTCGAAGCCCCGCACCCCGCGCCGTTCGACGTGGGCTACATGGCGGCGCTGTACGAGCGCGGCTTCGCACTGGGCAAGGCCGGCTATCGCTGGGCCAAGGCGCCGCCGGGCATCGAGTGATCGCCGGGCACCGGGCGGCGCTCCGGGCGCCGACCTTTTCTCTCGTCCGTGATGCACTTCTGCGCGACCGCTTCCTCGCGCTGTGCCGACGACGGCACTGTTGGCGAAGACACCCGCGCCCGCCGGCCTGGCGGCATGGTTTTCCCGCGTATTTGGGCTCTGTCCCATTGACACCCATAATAGACCATGTAATTCCATCAACGCCCAGTCCCTGTTCGGGGGCGCTGCAACCGCACGGCTTGCGGCAGCAGAGTTGGGCAACGGGTTCCGGTCGGCGTCACTGGCGAGGTGCGAGTCCAACAGGGATGGATCGCTTTGTCTCGACATACACGAACAAGATCGACGCCAAAGGCCGCGTCTCGGTGCCGGCTCAGTTCCGCGCCACCCTCGAGCGCGACGGCTATGCCGGGGGCGGCGTCTATTGCTACCCCTCGCTCGATGCTCCAGCGCTCGATGCGGGCGGCCAGAGCCTTGCGCAGAAGATCGACGGGCTTCTCGACGGCCTGCCGGACTATTCGGACGAGCGCGACGAGCTGTCTGTCGCGCTCTATGGTGACGTCCACATCCTCAGTCTCGATTCTGAGGGACGCATCGTGCTTCCTGAAGCGCTTCGCACCCATGCGGGGCTTACCGCCCAGGTCACTTTTGTGGGCCTCGGCCAGAAATTCCAGATGTGGGAGCCCGGGCGCTTCGAAGAGCGCCGTGCGCGCGCCCGCGAGAAGGTCCAAGGCCATCGCCAGCTGTTCGGCGCGGGGAGCCGCTCCAACTCAGGGGGAGGGGGCGGCAAGGGAGGAGCACGGGAATGATGGTGCGTGGCGCCCATCCGGAGGGTGCCCCGAGAGGGACGGTGCACCACGTTCCCGTGCTGCTTCCCCAGGTGCTGGCCGCGTTGGCGCCGGCGGCGGGCGGCCGCTACATTGACGGCACCTACGGCGCTGGCGGATACGCCGACGCGATCCTGCAAGCTGCGCCCGGCGCAACGGTGCTCGGGCTCGACCGTGACCCGATGGCGGTTGCTGCCGGCCAGGCCGCTGTCGAGCGAAACCGCGGGCGACTGACCCTCGTCGAAGGCCGCTTCGGCGAGGTCGAGCGCATCGCGTCGGAGCATGGTTTTGTCCCAGCCGACGGCGTCGTGCTCGACATCGGCGTTTCGTCGATGCAACTCGATGACCCTGCGCGCGGGTTCTCCTTTCAGGCAGAGGGACCGCTCGATATGCGCATGTCGGCGACCGGGCCGACGGCCGCCGAGGTGCTGAACTCGGCCGAGGAAGGTCTGCTCGCCGATATCCTCTTCCATCTGGGTGAGGAGCGCAGCGCGCGCGCGATCGCCCGCCGTATCGTGGCGCGGCGCCGGGAAGCGCCGATCGCGACCACCAAGGACCTGGCCGACCTCGTTGCGCGCGTGCTCGGGCGCGAGAGCATTGCCGGGCGGCATGCCGCGACGCGCACCTTCCAGGCGCTGAGGATCTACGTCAACGACGAGCTGGGCGAGCTTGCCAAGGGTCTCGTCGCCGCCGAGCGCATCCTGGCTCCAGGAGGACGCCTCGCCGTGGTCACTTTCCATTCGCTCGAGGACAGGCTCGTCAAGCGCTTCCTCAGAGAACGCAGCCAACCCGAGGCGCGCGGCTCCCGGCACCTGCCGCCGCAGGCGGGCCACGGGCGGCGGCCGAGTTTCCAATTCGTTAACCAAGCCCCGGTAAGCCCGACCCAACAGGAAATTGCCGCCAACCGGCGGGCGCGCTCGGCCAAGCTGAGAGCCGCCGTCCGCACGGACGCGCCGGCATGGGCGCAAGACTTCGACGATCTGGATTTCCCGCGGCTCTGAGGGCGGTGCCGCGGCGAGGAGCCGGCGATGCATCGCACGATCAACTGGGTCCTGATGCTGGCGACGCTGGCGAGCATAGTCGCGCTCTATATGATCAAGGACGGGACGCGGCGTCTGGAAGCGCGCGTGCAGGACGAGGAGCGCGCGCTCGAGCGGGCCGAGAACGACGTGTCGGTGCTGACGGCGGAGCGGGCGCATCTCGCCCGGCCGGAGCGCCTCGAGCCGCTGGCGCGGAAGCTTGGCATGGCGCCCATCAGCGCGGGACAATACCTGCGTGTCGACGTGAACGTCGCCTCCCCACAAGGGCGAGCGGAATCCCACCCATCGTCGCCTTCGGCGAGGTGAGGGGCGATGGTCACGGTCACGATCAGAGGCCCGGCCGGCAAGGAGCTGCACGTGCGGTCCCACACCGCGCGCATCAGGCGCCGGACGCTCGCCACGCTCGGCTGCGTGCTCGTTGCCTTTGCGATGATCGCCGGCCAGCTCGTGCGGCTGGCGCTGAAAGGCGAGTGGGAGGTAAGGATCGCATCGGCCGCGCCGCTGACGAACAGCTGGTCTCGGCCCGACATCGTCGACCGCAAAGGCCAGCTGATCGCCACCGACGTCGCGGTCAATTCGCTGTTCGCCGACCCGCAGCACATCCTCGACCTCGATGAGGTTGTCGAGAAGCTTTCGCCCCTGCTCCCGGATATCGACTGGGGCGAGATGCGCAAGACATTGGCCGAGAAGGAGGGACGCTTCGTGTGGATCGCGCGCGCCTTGAGCCCCCGCCTCGCCCAGCGCGTGCACGACCTGGGCCTGCCGGGACTTTCCTTCCGCACCGAGCTCAAGCGCGCCTATCCGCTGGGCGCGCTTGCCGGACACGTGATCGGCACGGTCAGCATCGACAACAAGGGGCTGGCAGGCATCGAGCGCGCGCTCGACGAGATGGGCCGCGTGGAGCCGGTGCAAGGCGCGGGGCGGATGCAGAAAGCGCCCCTGCGCCTGTCGCTCGATATCGGCGTGCAGCATGCGCTCACCGAGGAGCTCGAGCAGGCATGCGTCCGATACGGGGCGCCTGCCGCGGCCGGGCTGGTCCTCGACGCCGACAGTGGAGAGATCCTGGCCGCCGCGTCGCTGCCCGAGGTCCAGCCGTCGCGGCCCACGGATTGGCAGGACCGGGCGCTGGTCGACCGGCTCTACGGCGGCACCTACGAGTTGGGCTCGGTCTTCAAGACGCTGACCGTCGCGATGGCGCTCGAGGCAGGCACGGCGGACCTGGACAAGGTCTACGACGTGACCCAGCCGCTCACCACCGGTCGCTATACCATCACCGACTTCCACCCGCAGCGGCGGCCGCTCAGCGTGCGCGAGATCTTCCTCCATTCCTCCAACGTCGGCGCCGGCATGATGGCGCGCGAGCTCGGACCGCAGCGCCAGCGCGCGCTGCTCGACAGGTTCGGTGTGCTCGGAGCGATGCGCATCGAGGCCGGGCCGGTCGCGGCGCCGCAGCTGCCGAAGACCTGGGGCGATGCCGAGACCATCACCATTTCGTATGGACACGGACTGGCGGTGGCGCCTTTGCAGTTTGCTGCCGTCGTGGCAGCGCTCGTCAACGGCGGCACCAGTGTGACACCGACGCTCATCGCCGGCGGCGGCGGCAGCGAGACGCACCGGCGCATCGTATCGTCGATCACGAGTGCCAAGATCCGGGAGATCATGCGCCTCAACGTCACCAACGCGGCGGGCACCGGTCGGCGCGCGGAGGCCGAAGGCTACCGCGTCGGCGGCAAAACCGGCACCGCCGACATACCCGGTCGCGGTGGATATCGCGCCAAGTCGCAGATCGCCTCGTTCGTCGGCGCGTTCCCGATGGATGCACCAAAATACGTAACGCTCGTGGTGCTGTTCGAGCCGCAGACAGGCGCGGCAGGCGGGGATCACGCCACCGGCGGCCTGAATGCCGCGCCCACCACTGCCCGAATCGTCGAGCGGGTAGCGCCGCTGCTGGGCGTGCTGCCGCGGCAACTCGAGACGCGCACCGCCGGGACCCGTTCGTTTGACGCCCCACGCGGGGCGCAATAAGAAGCCAGCATTCAGGTATGCTTGAGTGCGCCGCAGTTGCGTCGAGCCCAATAACAACTTGGTCAGAGCGATGAAGCTCCACTCATTGGCCGGCGCCGAAAGCCCCGCGGGATGCGGCGAGGTGGATATCGTCGGCATCACCGCCGACAGCCGTCGGGTCGAGCCGGGCTGGCTGTTTGCCGCCATGCCGGGCAGCAAGGTCGACGGCGCCCGCTTCGTGCCCGAGGCGATCGCCAAGGGCGCCGCCGCCGTTCTCGCGAGCGCCGACCGCTGAGATCACCGTCCCGGAGGGCGTGCCGGTGATCAGGTCGGCCGAGCCGCGCCGGACGCTGGCGCTGATTGCGGCCCGCTTCTATGGCGCCCAGCCGGAGACGACGCTGGCCGTGACGGGGACCAGCGGCAAGACGTCGGTGGCCGAGTTCAGCCGGCAGGTCCTGGCGGCACTCGGCTTCAAGGCCGCCTCGCTCGGAACCATCGGCCTCGTCAAGCCCGACGGCAGCGTCTACGGCGCGCTGACGACCCCTGACCCGCTCACCCTGCACAAGACGCTTGCGGAGCTGGCGCGCGAGGGCGTCACGCATCTTGCCTTCGAGGCTTCCTCGCACGGCCTCGACCAGCACCGCCTCGACGGTGTGCGGATCAAGGCTGCCGCGTTCACCAACATCGGCCGCGATCATCTCGATTACCATCCGAGCCTCGATGCCTACTTCGCCGCCAAGCTGCGCCTCTTCTCGGAACTGCTCCCGGCGGACGGCGTTGCCGTCGTCAACGCGGATGCGGACCGGGCCGGCGAGGTGATGGCTGCCGCTGCGGGCGAAGGGCCGCGAGGTCATGACGGTCGGCCGGGCGGGCGAAACGCTGAAGATCGAGGCGATCGAGCGCGACGGCTTTGCCCAGCGCCTGCGCGTGCGCCACGCGGGCGGCGTGTCGGACATTCACCTGCCGCTGCTCGGCGACTATCAGGCGAGCAACGCGCTGCTGGCCGCAGGCCTCGTCATGGCCACCGGCGAAAAAGCCGAGCGCGTTCTCCCCGCGCTCGAAGGCTTGAAGGGCGTCAAGGGCCGCCTCGAGATCGTCGGCCAGGTGCGCGGAGGGCTGATCGTGATCGACTATGCGCACAAGCCCGACGCACTGTCGGCCGCGCTCAACGCGCTGCATCAGTCGGTGCCCGGCAGAATCGTGTGCGTGTTCGGCTGCGGCGGCGACCGCGACAAGGGCAAGCGGCCGATCATGGGCAGAATAGCGGTGGAGAACGCCAACCACGTCATCGTCACCGACGACAACCCGAGGAGCGAGCGGCCGCAGGACATCCGCCGCGAGATCCTGGCCGGTGCAGCCGGCGCGCGCGAGATCGGCGACCGGGCTGAGGCGATCCGGGCCGGTGCCCGCCTGCTCGGGCCCGGGGACGTGCTGCTGATTGCGGGCAAGGGCCACGAGACGGGGCAGATCGTCGGCGCGACCGTGCTGCCGTTCTCCGATCACGAAGCGGTGCGTGCGGCACTTGCGGAGGCACCGATCCATGCCTGAAGCGCTGTGGCAGTGGGGCGACCTGGTGGCGGCGGCCCAGGGGCACGCCGAGGGTACGCCTGCGGTGGCCATCACGGACTTCTCCATCGACACGCGCTCGCTGCAGCCGGGCGACGTGTTCGTGGCGCTGAAGGACAAGCGCGACGGGCACGACTTCGTCGGGCAGGCATTTGCGGCGGGCGCGGCGGCGGCGCTGGTGAGCTACAGCTATCCCCGCGCCAAGTCGGACGGCGCGCTTCTGCGCGTCGACGATCCGCTGCAGGGGCTGGCGAACATCGGGCGGGCCGCACGCGCGCGGACCAACGCGCGGATTGCCGCCATCACCGGCAGCGTGGGCAAGACCGGCACCAAGGAGATGCTGCGGCTGTGCCTGGAGAGCGCCGGCCGCACGCACGCCTCGCAGAGGTCCTACAACAATCATTGGGGCGTGCCGCTCACCTTGGCGCGCATGGCGCAGGCGGCGGTCTACGGCGTGTTCGAGATCGGCATGAACCACGCGGGCGAGATTACGCCGCTGGCTGAGATGGTGCGGCCGCACGTTGTCGTCATCACGGCGGTCGAGCCCGTGCACCTCGGCCAGTTCAAGTCCGTGGAGGAGATCGCGGAAGCCAAGGCGGAAATCCTGCAGGGCCTTGTGCCGGGTGGCACGGCGATCCTGCCACGCGACAACGCGCACTTTGCTCTGCTGCGGGAGCGCGCTGCTGCGGTCGGCGCCAAGATCGTTGGCTTTGGGCTGCACGAGGAGGCCGACGTGCGCGGCCTGCAGGTCGGCATGGACGAGAAGGGTTCCTCGGTGATCGCAGGCGTCGGCAGCAAGCGCTTCTCCTACCGCATAGGCGCGCCCGGCGAGCACTACGTGAGGAACTCGCTCGCCGTGCTGGCGGCGCTCAATGCGCTGGGCGCCGACGCCATGCGCGCGCTGCCGGCGCTGGCCCGCATCGCCGCGCCCGAGGGCCGCGGTGCCCGCACCGTGCTGGACACCGGCGAGGGCAAGATCCTCCTCATCGACGAGAGCTACAATGCCAATCCCGCCTCCGTGCGGGCGGCCCTGGCAGCCATGGCGGCGACCCCGCGCGAGGCCTTTGCCCGCCGTATCGCCGTACTGGGCGACATGCTGGAGCTCGGCGAGGCCGCTGCCGAGCTGCACCGCGGATTGAAGGAGGCGGTTGACGCCGCCGATGTCGATCTGGTTCTTGGATGTGGTCCGATGATGAAGCTGCTGCTCGATGATCTGGCCCCGGCCAGGCGCGGCAGCTGGGCCCAGACGTCGACGGAGCTGGTGGCCGGTCTGCTCGAGGCCGTGCGTCCCGGCGATGTCGTCATGATCAAGGGGTCGCTTGGGACCAACATGGCGCCGCTGGTCGAGGCCATGCTGAAACGGTGGGGACCGGCGGGGTCTGGAGGGTGAGGGATGCTCTACGCGCTGGTGAACTTCAGCGATCAGATCGGGCCGCTCAACGTCTTTCGCTACATCACCTTTCGCACCGGCGGCGCCATCATGACGGCGCTGCTGTTCGTGTTCCTGTTCGGCCCGGCCATCATCGATCTCTTGCGCGTGCGCCAGGGCAAGGGCCAGCCCATTCGCGAGGACGGCCCCAAGTCGCACCTGGCCAAGGTCGGCACGCCGACCATGGGCGGGCTCATGATCCTGTCGGGCGTCACGGTCTCCACTTTGCTGTGGGCCAACTGGGCCAACTGGTACGTGTGGATCGTGCTGTTCGTGACGCTCAGCTACGGCGTCATCGGCTTCTATGACGACTACCTGAAGGTCACCGCCTCGCAGAGCACGGGCGTGTCCGGCAAGCTCAGGCTCCTGGCCGAGATCGTGGTGGCGGGGCTGGCAACCCTTTGGCTGATGTGGATCGGCAGCGCCGAGCTGTCGACCACGCTCACTGTCCCGTTTTTCAAGAACGTCGTCATCTCGCTCGGCGTCTTCTTCGTCCTGCTCGGCATTCTGGTGATCGCCGGAGCCGGCAATGCGGTGAACCTGACGGACGGCCTCGACGGCCTCGCCATCGTGCCGGTGATGATCGCGGCGGCGACCTTCGGCCTTATCGCCTATCTCTCCGGCAACGCCAATTTCGCGCGCTACCTGCAGATCCACCACGTTCCGGGCACCGGCGAGCTCGCCATCATCTGCGGCGCGCTGATCGGCGCGGGGCTCGGCTTCTTGTGGTTCAACGCGCCGCCGGCCATGATCTTCATGGGCGACACCGGCTCGCTGGCGCTCGGCGGCGCGCTCGGCGCCATTGCGGTCGCCACCAAGCATGAGATCGTGCTCGCCATCGTCGGCGGCCTGTTCGTGCTCGAGACGCTGTCGGTGATCATCCAGGTGGCCTCCTTCAAGATGACGGGCAAGCGCGTGTTCCGCATGGCGCCGCTGCATCATCATTTCGAGCAGAAGGGCTGGCAGGAATCGACGGTGGTGGTGCGCTTCTGGATCATCTCGGTGGTGCTGGCACTCGTCGGCCTCGCCACGCTCAAGCTGCGCTAATTGTCATCCCGGCCGTAGCAAAGCGAAGAGCAGGGACCCATTGTGGGGCCATGCACACCGCGCTCGTCACGTTGCCCTGGGTCCCGGATATTTGCTGCGCAAATTCCGGGATGACAGTTGGCTATTGTCGGGTGCCCAGGTAGTGCAGCGCGATCTCGCGGGTGTGGGGCGCATCGCGGTGCTCGACGAGATAGATCGCCTGCCAGGTGCCGAGCACGGGCCTGCCGCCGATCACGGGAATGGACAGGCTGGTGGCGGTCAGCATCGACCTGATGTGGGCCGGCATGTCGTCGGGCCCTTCGGTGTCGTGGCGGTAGGGATGCTTGCGCGGCGCAAAGCGGTCGAGCGCGTCGGCAAGATCGCGCAGCACATCGGGATCGGCGTTCTCCTGGATGGTGAGGGACGCCGATGTGTGCCGGATGAAGAGTGTCAGCAACCCATCGGCCGCCCGGATCGCCGCCAGCCATTCGCCGACATCCCGGGTCACGTCGCTGAAGCCTGGACGGGCCGTGGCAAGCTTGATCTGGTGATGCGCCTGCTCGAGCATCAGTTGTCCCAGCGGTCGCGGTAGGCCCGCCGGCGGTCGCCATGGTAGCGGCGGTCATCGTAGTCGCCGTAGTCCCCGCGATCGCTGTAGTCCCATCGGTCGCGGTCTCTGAGCCGGCGCATCCTCTCCTTGAATTTGTGCACGATCCCCGCCACGTAGCCGACGGCCCGGTCGACTTCCTGCTCGGTGGGCAGCCTGAGCTTCGGCCCGCCTGTCTTTGCGCTCTTGGTATCCGGATCGGGCAGCTTCAGCAGCTCCTCCAGCCGTCTCACGGCGCTCTTGAGGTCCGTGTTCTCCTTGGCGAGGCGGTCGATCTCCGTCTCGAGCGCGCGGCGGTCGTCGGCAGCGGCCTCGCACGCCCAGCCCCCCTGCTTGCGGCGGCACACCGACGTTGCCCCCGTCTGCGTATCCAGGCGCAGGAAGGCGCCCCCGTCGGTGGGCGTCAGCTTGTAGCGGGCGTCGGGCTGCTCTGCTTGCGGCGCGGCGCCGGCCAGGAGGAGAAGGGCAACGGCCGAGAGCAACAGGGCGGGTCGAAACATGGGCTCACTCGCGAATCATTGAGCGACCAGTTGAAGCTCGCGCGGGCCTCTAACAGGCAGAGGACCCGGCGCGGGCTCAGTAAACAATAGCGTAGTCGGCCGCACTTGCCGACTTAACTGAAACTTTACGACCGCTTGCCACCTTCGCCGATGAGCTTTCGAGCTGGTGTCGCGTCCTTCGAGTTTTGAACGCGCCTATCGCCGGCCAGATCGAAGCCGATCCACAACAGCTTCGATCACCCCCTGGGAGCGCCGGACGTGAGGCGCATCGCGACTGCAATTGCGCCCCAAGGGAAGCACCGATGCGATCCTCCGCCCGCCACAAGCAGCCCGCCGCGCGCAAGAAGGGGCGGAGCGCGACCCCTGCGGCGACCTGCGAGGCGCCCAAGCTGCGGGATGCGCTCGAGGATATCGCCGGTCAGCTCGGCGAGGCGGACAAGCGGCACGGCAGTGCGCTGGCCGAGATGCAGGAGCGACTGAGCCAGCTCGGCCACAAGGTCGATGGTGTGCGGGCCGGTTTCTCCAAGCCCGACGTAGCGGCGCTGCAGCGCATCGAGGACGGCATCGACACGCTGTCCGAGCAGTTCGCGCAACTGGGCGGGCAGCGGCAACCACAAACTGGCCCAGCCGGCACTGGCCAGCGGGCAGCGCGCCCGTCGCTGCGGCCGTTCTCAGATTCCGACATTGCCGCGTCTTGGGATGCAGAGTCAGCGGAAGCCCTGACCCGGGTCTACGAGAGGGCGGGGGCCGAGCTGCACAAGCCCGCACCCGGTCCGCGGGCCTCGAAGCGAGGCGAGACGAGTGCCATCTCTGTTGAGCCGAGGCCGCAATCGTGGCGCGGCGACGAGCCCGACCGCATGTGGCTGGAGGCTCGGCTTGCGGGCATCGACGGCCTCCTGCAGCAAGCGCTCGAGGGTATCGATGCCGACAAGACGCTGGATGCCGTCAAGGGTCGCCTCGATCAGTTCGAGGTCCGCTTCGATGCGGCGCTCGAGACCGTGGCGCAGCGCTCCGATCTGGAAGGGCTGACGCTGCTCGAGTCGCAGCTGAAGGAGTTGACCCGGCAATTCGAAGAGACGTCCAATCAGCTGGCGCGCCTCGACACCATCGACGAGGGGTTGCGCGATCTGGCCCTCGGCCTGGAGGCGCAGCGCCAACTGCTGGCGACCGAGCTCGACAGCAAGGCGATCGAGGGCATGATCGACGCGGCAGCCGACCGGGCCGCGGCGCGCCTGGCGGGTGCCGCGCCGACGGCGGCGCCAGAGGGGACGGAAGTGCAAAAGCGCGTAGAGGCGCTGGAAGAGCTGCTGCAGGACTACATCGAGGAGAGGCGGCGCGGGGAGGAGGTCACGGGGAGCATTCTCCACACCATCGAGGACGCGCTGGGACGCATCGTCGATCGGGTCGACGCCATCGATGTGGCCAAACCCGAAGCAGTGGCGGGGGAGGACCAAGATCACGATCAAGCCGACGGCCTCGACATCGAGAGCGAGCGGCTGGCGCAGGCCTACGCGGCCGGCGCGCGCGTGCTGGGTCAGGGGCGAGCCGAGCGCGCGTCCTCCGTTCTCGACGCCGCCGACTACGCGCCGTTTACGACGCAGGAAGGCACCAGCCCGGACGAGGCCTCAGCCGAAGGCACCGGCGAGGCCGTTGTCGAGCCGGAGGCGGAGAGCGCGCACGCTTCCCTCGAGGAACAGTCCAGGTCGATAGCGCATTCGGCTGCAGTCCCGGTATCCCGGCCAGAGGCCGGCACGGGCGCTGCGGTGCGATCGGGCTTGTCGACACGCGGATCCCGCACGCGCCTCAGCTCGGTGCTGGCCGTGCTCATACTGCTGCTGTTCGGGACCGGCGGCTATCTGGTCGTCGACGTGCTCCTCACGAACGTTCCGGCAAGCATCGGCGGGGAGCTGCCGGCCACCTCCAGCGCCGAGGCACAGCCGGCGGACGACTTGGCAGAGGCACACCGGGGCGCCAGCGATGGCGCCAGCAATAACGGGTCGCAATCCTCCTCAGGCACGAAGAAATCCGGCCTCGCTGCGCCCATTGACGGTCAACCGAGCGGCATCCTGCTTCCGCCGCCGCCCAGGCCGCGCCTTCTGCCGGAGACGACCTCGGGCAACGGCCCGACCCAGGTCGAAGCTGACGCCGGCCGGCGCAATGCGTCGCCGCGTGAGGCGCCCGGCCAAGAAAGTGCTGCCGCCCTTGCCGCCACGACCATCGCCAGGACGATCGAGGACGACGTGGAGACGATGCGGCACGGCCGTCCGCTCCTCGGGGAAAGCAATCCTCGACTGCTCCCGGCATCGTTCGGGCCGACCGCGCTCAGGAATGCCGCCGCCAGCGGCGATCCCGACGCCGCCTTCGAGGTGGGCACGCGTTTTGCCACGGGCAGGGGCGTGGCGCAGGACCTCAAGCAGGCGTTCGCCTGGTATCAGCGCGCCGCAGCGCAAGGTCATGCGGGGGCGCAATTCCGAGTTGCTGCCTTTTACGAGCGTGGCATCGCCGTGGACGCCGATCGCGAGCGCGCCGCGCTTTGGTATCGACGCGCGGCCGAGCAAGGCCTCGTCAAGGCCATGCACAACCTGGCGGTGTTGCTGGCTGGCAAGGGCGATGGTCCCGGTGACTACGCGGCCGCGGCGCGCTGGTTCCGCGAGGCGGCCGAACGCGGGCTCGCCGACAGCCAGTACAATCTCGCGGTGCTTTGCCAGGACGGCCAAGGCGTGGCCAGAAGCCTGACGGAAGCCTACAAGTGGTTCGCGCTGGCGGCACGCAGCGGCGATCCCGGCGCAGCGCAGCGCCTCGCGCTCGTCAAGGCGCACCTCACGCCGGCCGAGCTCACCGCCGCCGAAGCGATGATTGCCGCCTGGCGCGTGCGGGAGGCGGGCACGGCGGTGAATATCGGGAGCAAGTAGGCACCTACGCCCGGGGGCTCGGCTTGAAGTCAGCCGCCCGGCCGGCCGTAAAGCGATTTTGCGGTCGCGTGCGATACTGCGCCCCGGTGTGGGCCTACCCGATAGTCAGCTAGAATGCGGCTATCCTCTTGACGAGGAGACGAGAACCATGACCGCGCGCAAGCCCCCTGGGACGAGCTGGGAGTCGTGGATCGAAGCGCAGATCCGTGTCGCCAGAGAACAGGGAGCCTTCGACAACCTGCCGGGGGCTGGCAAGCCCTTGCCGAATCTCGGTCAGGAACACGACCCTCATTGGTGGGTGAAGCAGCTCATCAAGCGCGAGCAGATCTCCGTGCTGCCGCCATCGCTCGAGTTGCTCCGCAAGGTGGAGAAGGAGCTTGCCGCGATCGAGAAGCTCCACGACGAGGCGACCGTCCGTCATCGGGTCGCCGCGCTCAACGTCGAGATCGCCAAGGTCAATGCGACCGTGATGGAAGGCCCACCGACGCGCCTCAGCACGCTGGACGTCGACAAGGTGGTGGCGCGTTGGCGGCGGGCCCGCTCTGACAATCCTTGTGGCAGCTCTCCGGTCCCAGGCCCTTCACGAAGCAACGAAACGCAAAGTTCCTGAGTCTCGATCGAGCCACTGTCCGGGCGGTAGTGGCGAGGCTGGCCGAACACTGGTAAGAGCGGAGCGTCGAGTTCCCGGATCCAATGACCGACCGATCGCAACAGATGGTCGCGCCGCTGGCGCGCTGGTCGAGCCGCATCGCCCTGTTTTCGGCGAGCCTGCTGGCTGTGGGCATCCTGCTGCACCGCTTCGCCTCGTTTCCCACGCCCGTCGCCCTCAACCTGTTTCGAGTTGCCTTGGCCGGCTCGGCCCTGGCGATGCTGGTCGGCATCATTGCAGCCGCCCGGATCTGGCGGCGGGGCCACGGCGGCGCCCTTACGGCCGCGGCCGGCATCCTCGTGCCGCTTCTCATCTGGGCGTGGCCGGTCACCTATCTGCCCGCCGCCTTCACGCTGCCTCCCATCAACGACGTCAGCACCGACGTCGCCGACCCGCCCCGTTTCGTGGCGCTCGCCGGGCAGCGCTCGGCCGATGCCAATCCGCCGACCTATCCCGGGGAGCGATACGCCAAGGAGCAGCAGAAGGCCTATCCGGATCTGCGCACCTTCACCGTCGACCGCTCGGCGGAGGAAACCTTCGAGCTGGTCGAGGAGGTGGTGCGCAAGCTCAAATGGAAGGTCGCGGCAGCCGACCCGCCCTCCGACCGAGACGAGAGCGCAGGCACGCTCGAGGCCACCGACCGCACGCTGCTGATGGGCTTCACCGACGACATCGTCGTGCGCGTCGAAGGCGGCCGCCGCCGATCGCGCATCGACGTCCGCTCAGCCTCGCGCTATGGGCGGTCCGATCTCGGCCAGAACGCGACACGGGTGCGCCGCTTTCTGAAGGAGGTGTACCTGCGGCTGGAATCGACCGTCCCTGGCGAGGTCGCCGGCCGCCGGCGCCCGACGGCAGCCGCGCTCAAACGGCTGAAAGAACGCGATCAGCAGAGAGCGCAGCGTCACCGCGAACGAGACCGCGCTCGATAAGGTGCTCGACGTGGGCGAGCACGGAGAGCGATGCGGCGTTGAGAAGCTTGGGGTTCAGGTCGCGATAGATGACGGGCACGATGGTGGCAACCGTCTGGCCGCCGCGGCGGACAAGATCGAGGATCGACTGCTCGCGCATGCGCCGGTGCAGCAGATAGGCCTTGACCAGGCGCTTGGGCTCCTCCACCTGGCCGCCGTGGCCGGGGAAGTAGGTGCGGTCGGCGCGCTCGGTCAGCCGCTCCAATGAGCGGATGTAGGCGCCCATGTTGCCCTCCGGCGGCGCCACCACGCTGGTGTTCCAGCCCATGACATGGTCGCCCGAGAAGAGGATCGGCGTTCCCTCCAGCGCAAAGCACAGATGATCGGGCGCGTGGCCGGGCGTGTGCAGGGCGGTGACGGCCCAGCCGTCGCCGGCGATGCGCTCGCCGTCGGCAAGCGGCACGTCGGGGACGAAGTCGCGGTCGACGAACTCGCCGCCCGACGGGCTCGTGCTCTTGCTGCCTCGGACCATCGCGCGGCGGCCGAAGCCCGCGGTCTTGGCGCCGGTCGCGGCGATGAGTGCCGGCATGCCGTCGGTGTGATCGCGGTGCGTGTGGGTGATGAGTATGTGGGTCAGCCGGCGCCCGCCGATCGCCTTCAGGATCGCGTCGAGGTGCGCGGGGTCATCCGGACCCGGGTCGATCAGCGCGGGGTCGCGCCCCCCAAGAATGTAGGTGTTGGTGCCCTTGTAGGTGAAGGGGCTCGGATTGTTGGCGACGATGCGCACCACGCCGGGGGCGAGCTCGCGCGGCTCGCCGTAGGCGAAGTTCATGCTCGTCTTGAAGGGAAGCGTCTCGGCCATGGGTGTCCTCGATCGGTGGGCATACCCCGTGGCGGCTGCATGATCAACAGCGGCTCTCGCGGCCACATGACGCTGCGATGCGCAGGGCAGGTTCGCGCTATCAGGGCTTGTCCCAAGGCTTGCATGGTGTAGACCTGCCGCCCGCCACTCTAAGACTCTGCATTCACATGTCTCTTCACGCCCGACCCCACGCCTTGCTCGCGTTCATGCTTGCCCTGCTGCTGGCGGGCCAGAACGCCGCGCTGGCGGCGGCCGACGACGCCTCGCCGTTCGACAAGCTTGCCGGCCGCTGGGTGGGCGAGGGGCGGCTCGGCGTCAGGAATTCGCCCAGCGAGACCGTCAAGTGCCGCGTCACCTATTTCGTCGAGGAGGGCGGCAATCAGCTGCGGCAGCGAATCCGCTGTGCCACGCAGAGCGGCTCGATCGAGGTGGCGAGCACGGTGACGTACGCCGGGGGCAAGCTCGCGGGCACATGGAAGGAGCTGACGCGCGACTGGAGCGGGAACATCACCGGCACGATCCATCCCCATGGCTTCAAGGTGGCGGTGAAGGGCGCGAACCTCGACGCCAACATGGACATTGTCGTCAGGGGCGAGCGCCAGATCATCGAGATCCAGTTCCTCAACAGCTCCCTGATCGGGCTGACTCTGGTCCTGACCAAGGGCTGACGGCGCCGACTTCGCATTGACGCCACCTGCGTGCTGTGGAATGAGGTCGCCCCCGCGGCGTGTACATCGGCTCTGATGTCGGACCGGGTTGCGAAAAGCACCGGAAGCGGCGTAAGAGGAGCGGCTGGAGGCCCTTGATACCGGGCCTGCCGCATCCCATTGAACGCCCAGGTTGCCGCCTTAGCTCAGTTGGTTAGAGCGCTAGATTGTGGATCTAGAGGTCCCCCGTTCGATCCGGGGAGGCGGTACCAATTCCACGACCTCTCCCACAGCCTGGGCGACACACTCACACCGTCAGCACGATCTTGCCGATGTGGTCGCTCGTCTCCAGGCGTCGGTGCGCGTCGGCGGCCTTGGCGAGGGGGAAGGTCGAGTCCATCACCACCTTGACCTTGCCGGACGCGATGAGCGGCCAGGCCTTCTCTTCCAGCGCGCGGGCGAAGCCGGCCTTCACCTCGCGCGTGCGCGGGCGCAGGGTCGAGCCGGTAAGGGTGAGGCGCTTCATCATCAGGCGCGAGATGTTGATCGTGACCTCGGCGCCGCCCAGCACGGCGATCTGCACGATGCGCCCGTCCTCGGCAGCAGCAACAATATTGCGCTCGGTATAGCCGCCGGCGACCATGTCGAGGATCAGGTCGGCGCCCTTGCCGCCGGTGGCGTCCTTGACGGCGGCGACGAAGTCCTCGCTCTTGTAATTGACGGCACGGTCGGCGCCGAGGTCGGTGCACGCCTTGCACTTGTCGGCCGAGCCGGCGGTGGCGATCACCTTGGCGCCGAAGGCCTTGGCGAGCTGGATGGCCGTGGTGCCGATGCCGCTCGAGCCGCCGTGCACCAGGAACCACTCGCCCGCGCCGAGCCGTCCCCGCTCGAAGACGTTGTTCCAGACGGTGAAGAAGGTCTCAGGGACCCCGGCGGCGCGCACCATGTCGAGCCCGGCGGGAATGGGAAGCGCGACGCTGTCCTCGGCGATGCAGTACTGGGCATAGCCGCCGCCGTTGACCAGCGCGCACACCTTGTCGCCGACCTTCCACCGCTGCACGCCCGTCCCGGCCGCGGCCACCTCGCCGGCAATCTCGAGGCCCGGCAGCGGCGAGCTTCCGGGCGGCGGCGGATAGGCGCCCATGCGCTGGGCCACATCGGGACGGTTGACGCCAGCGGCCGCCACCTTGACGAGGATCTGGCCCGCGCCCGGCTTCGGAACGGGGAGCGTCTTGGGCTGCAGCACCTCGGGCCCGCCCGGCGTCGTGATCTCGATGGCGGTCATGGTCTCGGGCGTGCTGGCCATGGGCGTGCTCCATTTGCGGGTGGGATGGTCGGCGCCAGAGTTGCCCCAGCAGCGGGGTTGAGACAAGGGCCAACCCATGCGAGGCTCGATGCCGATGAGAAAAAAGGGCCGGTTCGGGAGGGCCCCGTGGACTGGGACGACGTGAAGCCCAAGGCGCTGCAGGGCGTGACCCTCGGCGAGAGCCTGGAGAGCCTGTCGGTGGCCGAGCTGCAGGCGCGGATCGCAGCGCTCACCGCGGAGATCGCCCGGGTCGAGGCGGAGCTTGCCGCCAAGAAGGCGCACGAGGCGGCGGCCGCGTCGATCTTCAAGCGCTGATCGGCCGCGCGTTCGAGGCCATCGAGGCGCGGCAGGCCATCTCGGCACAACTGTTCTCGGGCCAGTGAGAAGCCTTAATCAGGGCGCCCGTGAGGCTGCCGATCCTGCATCACCAGTTTACGCTTCATTATCCAATCCGGGGCAAGATCGGGTCATCCAGTCATCTGGATGCGAGTGGCTTGCCCACTCTGTTTGACGCCTCCCTGTTAACTCTTGAGCCGCCTCTGGGCGGCTCTTTTTTTGCCTTACGCGTTTCCCTGGCACGCAACGTGCGTTGCCGCTGGGACGCAGCGCCGACGCCATCCACCATTAGGTCGGTGTGAAGGTGACTTGTTAACTGTCGCCTGCCAGGGTGGCGTGGTGTAGCATGGTCAGGGAAGAGTAACTCGTTGTTCCAAGTCGTGGCATGAGCACCGGTACAGACATCAAGAGCGCGCCCGTGACAGCGGGCATCACCGTCTCCTTCGGCGCACGCTTCGCCGCCTCCGACCAATTCGACGCCATCTTCAGAGGCGGCATGGGGCTCGTCGAGCGCACCGCCACCTATCTCGACGGTGCGGGTCGCAAGGAGTCGCGGCAATTGCGCGGCCCCGTCGCCGTCCTCTACGCGACGGAGAGCATGCGCCTGACCACGCGCCTGCTCGAGCTCGCTTCCTGGCTGATGATCCAGCGCGCGCTGAAGGAAGGCGAGATCTCCGAGGACGAGGCACGCGGCAAACGCGCACGCGTGAAGCTGCGCGCGCCGGGACGCCCGGCGCACGTCAAGGGTTTCACCGAGCTGCCCGAGGGTCTGCGCGACCTGGTCGAGGCGAGCTACGCTCTCAACGACCGCATCGTCCAGCTCGACCGTGCCATGCAGGTCGTCGTCGGCGAGCCCGTCAGCACCGCCAATCCCGTGCAGGCGCAGGTGACCCAGCTGGAAGAGGCGTTCAGCCAGGAGCGCCGGCGCGCGGTCCGCTAGTGTCCTGATCCTTCTTGATCATCACACTTGCCGATCTCCGGCTTCGGCATGCGGTCGGTGATCGTCCCCGCCCGGGACTGCCGGTCCATCAATCCCCAAGCTCGCAAGCCGCGGCCCGCCGGCCGCCTCTCCCATTTGCGTTAACCAGACCTATATAATGGGCCCGCAAAGGCGGTTGGGGCTACACGATCCGTGGAGGTTTGCCGCATGCAGCTGTGGCGGAGAGATCGCCAAGACGATCCGCAGGTTCGCGAGGTTTCGCAGGATGAAGACCTGCTCGACGCCTATTCGAGCGCCGTGGTCGGCGTCGTCGAGCGGATTTCGCCGTCGGTGGTCCACGTGCAGGTGCGTGGGCGCAGCCGCGGCATGGGCTCGGGCTCCGGCACCATTCTGTCGCCGGACGGCCTGGTGTTGACCAACAACCACGTCGTCGACGGCGCCTCGGGGATCGAGCTGGCGCTGACGGACGCGCGCAACATTCCAGCCCGCGTCCTCGGTCGCGATCCCGATACCGACATCGCCGTGCTGCGGGCCGAGACCACCGACCTGCTTCCGGCTGCACGCCTGGGCGATTCCAAGAAGGTGAAGCCCGGCCAGATCGCCATCGCCATCGGCAATCCCTTCGGCTTCGAATCGACCGTGACGGCCGGCATCGTCAGCGCCGTGGGCCGCTCCCTGCGCGCGCAGAACGGCCACCTCATCGGCGACGTGATCCAGACGGACGCGGCGCTCAATCCCGGCAACTCCGGCGGGCCGCTGGTGAACTCGCGCGCCGAGGTGATCGGCGTCAACACCGCCGTCATCATGGGTGCGCAGGGCATCTGCTTCTCGGTCGCGTCCAACACCGCACAGCAGGTCCTCACGCAGATTCTGCGCTTCGGGCGCGTTCGCCGGGGGCGGCTGGGCGTCGTCGGCCAGCAGGTGCGCTTGGCGCAGCGGCTGCGCATCAGGACCGAACTGACGCAGGACGCGGGTGTGTTCGTGGTCGAGGTCCAACCAGGCAGTCCGGCCGATGTGGCAGGTCTGGAGCGCGGAGACGTCATCGTCGGCCTCGACCAGGACGCCGTGACGGGCATCGACGACATCTTCCGGCTGCTCGACGGCACGCGCATCGACAAGCGGACCTCCGTCCGCATCCTGCGCGAGGGAAGGCTCGAGACGGTGGATATCGTGCCCACCGAGCGCCTGCCGAACCGGTAACGACCTGAGGCGTTGCGGCGGCCGGCCCGGCCGGTCGTGCGGTGATTGGCGCTGATATTCGCCGCAAAATGTGCGGTGAATATGCCGGGAGTTGCGAAGAATAGTCCTACCGGAACGCGGCGAAATCAGGCTTTGGCGCCCTGCTTGCCGGCGCCCAGCGCGGGCGTGGCGGACGGATCGAGCGGCCAGCGCGCGCGGGCCTGGAAGTCGAGGCTGTCTGTCCATCCGTGTGCCTGGCGCTCGGCGCCGGCCCAGGCCACCATGGCGGCGTTGTCCGTACACAGCGCGGTGGGCGGCACGTGCAGTTCGTAGCCCGCATTTGCGGCAAGAGTGGCAAGCGCCTCGCGTAGACGGCGATTGGCAGCCACCCCACCCGCCACGACGAGGTGGCGCGGCTGTCGGGGGCCAAGCCGCTCATTGGCGATCGCCATGGCGCGTCGCACGCGGTCGCTCACGCTTTCGGAGACGGCAGCTTCGAAGTCGGCGCAGAGGTCGGCGATATCCTGCTCGCGCAGCGGCGCCAGCGCCTGCGCCTGATGACGCACCGCGGTCTTGAGGCCGGCGAAGGAGAAGTGCGGCTCCTCGCGGCCGAGCATCGGCCTGGGCAAGAGAAAGCGGCCGGCGCGGCCGGAGAGCGCGGCCTGCTCCACCGCCGGTCCGCCGGGAAAGCCGAGACCCAGGAGCTTGGCGGTCTTGTCGAACGCCTCGCCCAGGGCGTCGTCGATGGTGGTGCCGAGGCGCTCGTAGGCGCCGACGCCTCTGACAATCAAGAGCTGGGTGTGGCCGCCGGAGACGAGCAGCAGCAGGTAAGGCGGGGCGAGGTCCTCCGTCAGACCGACGGTCAGGGCATGGGCTTCGAGGTGGTTGACGGCAACGAAGTCGAGGTCGTGCGCAAGCGCGATGGCCTTGGCCGTCACCACGCCGACCAGCAGGCCGCCGATCAGCCCGGGCCCGCCGGTCGTGGCCACGGCATCAAGCGCGGCGAACTCCACGCCTGCCGCGCGCATGGCCTCGGCGATGATCTCGTCGAGGCACTCCACATGCGCGCGCGCCGCAATCTCCGGCACGATGCCGCCGAAGCGGCGATGCGCCTCCCACTGGGCGCGCACGATGTTGGAGAGGATGCGCCCGTGGCCGTCGGGTGAGCGCGCGACGACGGCCGCGGCCGTCTCATCGCAGCTCGTCTCGATGCCGAGCACGACGATCTCGCGCTGCGTCTCGGCTCCACGGCCGTCGGTCGATTGCTTGTTCATGGTGGCGTTTGCGCCGCGGCCTCGACGAAGGCATAAGTGTCGGCGCCTTTGATGTTCGGGACCCGCGTAGCACCGAGAGAACGCCCCTTGCAAGCCTCCAGGATCCGCATCGGCACGCGCGGCTCGCCCCTGGCGCTGGCGCAGACGCGCGAGGTGCGCGAAAGGCTGGAGGTGGCGCACGGGACCGGCGGCTTCGACTTCCAGGTGCGGGTGATCAAGACCTCGGGCGACCGCATCCAGGATCGCCCGCTCGCCGAGGAGGGCGGCAAGGGGCTCTTCACCAAGGAGATCGAGGAGGCGCTCATCGCCGGCGAGATCGAGATCGCCGTGCATTCGATGAAGGACATGCCGACGGTGCTGCCGGCAGGATTGGCGATCACGTGCATTCTGCCTCGCGAGGACGTGCGCGACGCCTTCATCAGCCTCACCGCGGGCTCCCTTTCGGAACTGCCGAAGGGTGCCGCGGTCGGTACGTCGTCGCTTAGGCGCCAGGCGCAGGTTAAGTCTCTGCGGCCCGACCTGACCGTCGTCCCCTTGCGCGGCAATGTCGAGACGCGGCTCAAGAAGATCGAAGGCGGCGCCGCCGATGCAACCCTGCTGGCGTGTGCCGGGTTGAAGCGGCTGAGGCTGGCGGACCGCATCACCGCACCGATCTCGCCTGACGAGATGCTGCCGGCGGTGGCGCAGGGGGCGATCGGGGTCGAGACCCGCGCCGACGATACCGCAATGGCGGAGCTGCTCGGCCCGATCAACGACCAGCCCTCCGCACTTGCCGTGACGGCCGAGCGTGCCTTCCTCGCCAGGCTCGACGGCTCCTGCCGCACGCCGATTGCCGGACTGGCCGAGCTCGTTTCCGGCCGTCTCCTGTTCCGCGGGATGATCCTGACGCCCGACGGGCAGCAGTGCCACGCGACGCGACGTGAAGGGCCACCCCAGGAGGCCATCAGGATGGCCGAGGACGCGGCCGCCGAGCTGCTGGCGAAGGCCGGGCCCGACTTCCTGCGCACGCTTTTCTGATGCGCCTCCTCATCACACGCCCCGAGCCGGATGCCCTCAAGCTCAGGGCGGCCCTGGAAGACCTAGGAGCCGAAGCAACGGTGGAGCCGCTGCTGGAGGTCACGTTCGAGGATGGCGACATGCTCGACTTGGAGGGCGTGCAGGCGCTGATCGCAACAAGCAGCAATGGCTTGCGCGCGCTCAGGTCGCATCCGGCCCGCACGATAGCGCGCAAGCTGCCTTTGTTCGCGGTCGGCAGGGCCACCGCCAAAGAGGCGCGCGCCTTGGGCTTCGAGACAGTGGTGACGGGTGCCGGCACGGTGCACGAGCTCGTCGCCCACATCGTCTCGGTTGCCGATCCCGCCGAAGGGCTGCTGCTGCACCTGGCGGGCGACCGGCTGGCCGGCGATCTCAAAGGCGAGCTGGAGCACCATGGCTTCCGCGTGCTGCAGCCGGTTGTCTATCGCACCACCGCCGTCTCCTCGTTCTCCGACGACACGGTGGAGCAGCTTGCCACCGGCGAGATCGACGGCGTCATATTGCTTTCGCCGCGAACTGCGACAATTTACGCCGCGCTGATGGCCAGGCATGGCCTGGTCTCGGTTGCGCGCGGGCTGGTCCATTTCTGCTTGTCGGAGGCCGTCGCCCGGCGGCTCGCCCCGCTGGGGCCGATCGCGTGTGAAATCGCCGACGCCCCGAGGCTCGAAGAAGTGCTTGCCCTGATTGAGGAAGCCGCTACACAATCCGGCGGCTAGAGCAGGATCGAGAAGTTCGCCGGTGCGAAGGTCGCTCGGAACTCTGGGCTTGAGCACAGGCGAGCTTCGGAAGCGGGACACTAGACGGGCTGCGGTACCCAAACCGGACGCTGGCGGTTTTGGCAGAACCGAGGCAGCAAAACCGCGCTGCACGTCCCGCGAACTTGCCCGCGAACTTGCAGGAACAGCCCATGGCCGACAACAGCGACGATACCGGCAAGAAGAACACGAAACCTGGAGAGCCGCCCGCCGCCAAGCGCCCATTCGCGACGATTGACCTCAAGGCAACCGAAGTCGCAGGCGGAGGCCAGTCGGCGACGCCCGGGAAACCGGAACCTGCCGCGCCGGACGCACCGGCGGACAAGGCCGAGGCGAAACCGGCCGCATCCGGCCCGAAGGGTCCCGGCCCCGCATCCCCAACCGGACCCACAACCGGGCCTGCGTCGGCGAAAGGCGAAGGTGCGGGTGGTGCCCGACCGGCACCCTCGGCACCCTCGCTCTCGGGTCGCCCCCGTTTCTCCCTGCTGACGCACCTCGCCGCGGGCGCCATCGGCGCCGTAATCGTGCTTGGCTTCACCTACGCCCTTGCGCCGCAGCCTCGAGCAACCATCTCGGGCGCACCCGAGGTCGGCGCGTTGACGCGGCGCGTGACCGAGCTCGAGGGCGTACTCGGGACGCGTCCGGGAACCGCGGGCCTGCGCGCCCGGGTCGAGGAGATGTCGCGCACCGTCACGGCGCTCGGCAACGCTCAGGCGAAGCTCGCGCGAGAATCGAAGGGGATCGAGGACCGGATCGGCAGCGGCAAGGATGCGCCCTCCGAGCTGGCGGCCCGCATGGCCAAGCTCGAGGAGGCGATGGCACTGGCTTCCACGGCATCCGATTCAACCGCCACCGCGCCCTCGGCTGCCCTGTCCGCCAAGCTGGCGGAAATCGAAAGGGCTGCGCAGGCGGCCAGCGACGCCGCCAAATCCGCCGCCGCTCGCATGACGACGGAGCTGGCGACAATGCGGACCGAGGCGGGCCGGCTCAGCCGGCGGATGGAAGGTATCAAGGGCGAAGTCGATGAGCGGATGCAGGGCACCGCGAAAGCCAGCGATTTCGCCCCGATCTCGCAAAGGCTCGCCGCGCTGGAGCACAACCTGCAAAGCTACGTCAAGGACGAGGCGGGCCGCAGGGCCGATGCCGGCCATGTCGTGCTGGCGCTCGAGCTTGCGGCATTGAGGCGGGCGATCGATCGCGGCGACAGCTACGGCGGCGAGCTCGCGGCGGTAAAGAGCGCGGCGGGCGAGACGCTGGACCTCACCGCGCTCGAACGCCACATGCGCGAGGGCGTGCTGCCCGTTCCGGAGCTGCAGAAGTCATTCCGCCGGGTCGCCAACGCCATGCTCGATGCCGAGGCGGACCGCAGCGATGCGACGCTGGTCCAGCGGCTCATCTCCAGCGCGCGCTCGATCGTGCGCGTGCGCAAGACCGGCCATGCCGCCGACGATGTCACCGCGGAGGCCGTCATCGGCCGCATGGAAGCGGCGCTCAATGAGGGACGTCTCGCCGAGGTCCTCGAGCAGGCCAAGCGGTTGCCGCCGAAAGCGGCGTTGGCCGGCGAGGAGTGGCTCGGACAAGTCCAGGCCCGCCAGTCGGTTGACCGGGCCATGGCCAACGTCGAAAAGTCCCTGAAGGCTGCGCTCAGCTCTGACCGGGCAGGCGGCCCGGAGCCAAAGAAATGATCCGCCTCGTCATCTTCCTGCTCGGGATTCTCGCGCTCGCCATCGGCGTGGACTGGCTCGCGTCGCGGCCCGGGACGGTCGTGGTGCAGTGGCAGGGCTATGTCGCCGAGACCAGCGTGTTGCGCGCGGTTGTCATCCTCGCTTTGCTGGTGGGCGCGATCCTGGCCGCTTGGTGGCTGCTGCGCGGGATGTGGGCGAGCCCGGCGGTGCTCGGCCGGCTGCTCCACAGGCGGCGCGAGAAGCGCGGGCTCGACGCGCTCACCAGCGGCATCATCGCCATCGGCGCCGGCGATCGCGCGCTCGCCATCCGCTACGCCGGGCAGGCGCGCAAGGCGCTGCCGCACGAGCCGCTGACGCATTTGCTGCGTGCGCAGGCGGCGCACCTCACCGGCGACCGCGCAACGGCGCGGCGCATCTTCGAGGCCATGCTGGCGTCGCCCGACACCGAGCTGTTGGGCCTGCGCGGGCTGTTCATGGAAGCCCAGCGCGAGAACCACCCTGAAGCCAGCCGCCAATTCGCCGAGCGCGCGCTCAAGCGCAACCCCAGGCTCGAGTGGCCGGTCGAGGCGCTGTTCGACCTTCAGTGCCGGGCCGGCGACTGGCAGGGCGCGCTCGACACGCTGGCCATCGGCCGGCGCAACAAGCTGATCGACAAGGCGATAGCTGACCGCCGCCGCGCGGTGCTGCTGACCGCGCAGGCGCAGACGGCCGAGGATACGGCGGCCGACAAGGCCCTGGGCCTTGCGCTCGAGGCGCACCGGCTGGCGCCGGACCTCATCCCCGCCGCGGCGATCGCCGGCCGTATCCTGGCGTCGCAGGGCAACACGCCGCGTGCTGCCCGCGTGCTGCTCAAGACCTGGCGCATCGCGCCCCATCCCGATCTCGCCGCCGCTTACGCCTACGCCCGCCCCGGCGACAGCCCGCGCGACCGGCTCAATCGCGTGCGCCACCTCGCCCGCCTCACGCCGCAGAACAACGAAGGCCCGATCGCGCTCGCCCTGACCGCGATCGAGGCGCGCGAATGGGACGAGGCGCGGCACGCGTTGGAGCCGTTGCTGAAGGACCGGCTCACGCAGCGCATCTGCACCTTGATGGCGCGGATCGAAGGCGAGCAGCACGGCCACGCGGGGCGCGTGCGGGAGTGGCTGGCGCGCGCCGTCAACGCGCCGCGCGATCCCGCCTGGACCGCGGACGGGGTGGTCTCGGAGCATTGGGCGCCGATCTCGCCGGTGACGAGAGCGCTCGACGCGTTCCGCTGGCGCGTGCCGGTGGAGGCCATCGACGAGCCGGCGGGGGCGCTCAAGGCGGCCAAGGTCGAGGCGCTGGTGGGCCTCGGGGCCGGCTCCGAGCCAGTGATCGCGCAGGACAAGGCGACACCGGCCGTCGTGCAGCCGACGGCGAAAACCATCGAAGTCGTAGCCCAGCAATCGCCGGCGACGCCCGCCAATCCCGCACTGCCGGCGTCAGCGCCGCAGCAGGGAGAGCGCGCGGCCGTCCCGAAAACGCGCGAGGCTACCCCGGTGACGGGCGTTGCGGCGCGGGAGGAGATCGCCAAGCCGGCAGACACGCGAGCCGCAAGGACCGAGGAGCGCACGGAGCGGCCGCGGCCAAGACCGGAAGCGCCCGAATTGCCGAAAACCGGCGAGGCTGCCAGGGGCCAAGCCCGCAAGCCGGCCGAGGCCAAGATCTTCGTGCCCCCGCGTGCCCCCGACGACCCGGGGCCGGAGTCCGAGGATGCCGATGGCGGTATCGAGATCGGGTCCTTCCGTCCGTCGGGCGCGAAGGCGTGACCAGCACGGGGAACGGAACCGGCTGCTGATCGTTGGCCAACGAGAGGAGCGAGGCCGATGGAGCTCTTCGACGCACTGACACTTGCCAGGCTGCAATTTGCTTTCACGGTCACCTTCCACATCATCTTCCCGAGCTTCACCATCGGGCTGTCGGCGTATATCGCCACCCTCGAGGTCATGTGGATCAGGAGCGGGCGGGAGCACTATCACCTGCTCGCGCGCTTCTGGACCAAGATCTTCGCCGTGTCGTTCGCCATGGGCGTCGTCTCCGGCATCGTGCTGTCCTATCAGTTCGGCACGAACTGGAGCCGGTTCTCGCTGGTCGTGGGCAACGTGGTGGGGCCTCTGATCGGCTACGAGGTGCTGACCGCGTTCTTCCTGGAGGCGACCTTCCTCGGCGTCATGCTGTTCGGCTTCAACCGCGTGCCGCCGTGGCTGCACGTGCTCTCCACGATCATCGTGGCCTGCGGCACGGCCCTGTCGGCGTTCTGGATTCTGAGCGCCAACAGCTGGATGCAGACGCCGGTCGGGTACGAGATGAAGGACGGGATCGCCTACCCGCTCGACTGGATCGCCATCATCTTCAACCCGAGCTTCCCCTATCGCTTCGCGCACATGCTGACCGCGGCGTACCTGACGACGTCCTTTGTCGTGCTCGCGGTCGGGGCCCGCTACCTGCTGGCCGGACGCTACATCGAGGAGGCGCGCACAATGGTGCGCATGGGGGTGGGCTTTGCCGCCATCGTCGCGCCGCTGCAGATATTCATCGGCGACCTGCACGGCCTCAACACCGCCGAGCATCAGCCGCTCAAGATCGCGGCCATGGAGGCGCATTGGGACGGCTCCAAGCCCGGCGACTTCCACATCATCGCCTGGCCGAACGTGAAGGCGGAGCGGAACGACCTTGCCGTCTCGATCCCCAAGGCCGGGTCGCTGCTGATCACGCATGACCCGAACGGGCTGTTCCCGGGCCTCAAGAGCGTGCCGCCTGCCGAGCGGCCGCCGGTACCGCTGGTGTTCTTCGCCTTCCGCCTGATGCTCCTGATCGGCTTCTCGATGGTGGCGGCCGGCTGGGTCGGCGCGTGGCTGTGGTGGCGCGGGAAGCTGTTCGACACGCGCTGGTACCTGTGGCCGGCGGCGCACGTCTGGTGGGCGGGCTTCGTCGCCGTCATCGCCGGCTGGACCGTGACGGAAAGCGGGCGCCAGCCGTGGCTCGCGTACGGCATCCTGAAGACGGCCAATGCCCTTTCGCCCGTGCCGGGCGGCAGCATCGCCTTCAGCCTCGCCCTGTTCGTCCTCGTCTATGGCATCGTCTTCTCGATGGGCATCTATTACATCAACCGCCTGATCGCGCGCGGTCCGCAAGGTGCCTCGATCGAACCCTCGGGGCACGGCATGCCGAACCGGCCGCTATCGGCTGCCGGCGAGGCCGCACGTGATGCGCTCGGCAGGGGCCAGGGATCAGGTTCTAGGGGTCAGGTTTCGGAATCGTAGATGGCGATCTCCAAACCTAGTCCCTGAAACCTGACCCCTGAAACCTGACCCCTGAAACCCAGTTCGGAGGAGCAGCCATGGAATGGTATCTGCCGGTGATCTGGGCCGCATTGATCGGCGTCGCGGTCGCCATGTACGTGATCCTCGATGGCTTCGACCTGGGCGTGGGAATTCTCTTCCCGGCATTCAAAAGCGATCGCCAGCGCGATCTGATGGTCAACACGGTGGCGCCGTTCTGGGACGGCAACGAGACCTGGCTCGTGCTGGGCGGCGGAGGCCTCTGGGTGGCTTTCCCTCGCGCCTATGCCGTGCTGATGCCGGCCATGTACCTTCCCGTGATCCTGATGCTGCTGGCACTGGTGCTGCGGGGTGTCGCCTTCGAGTTCCGCACTGTGGCGCGCACGAGCAAGGAATGGTGGAACCGCGCCTTCTGGCTCGGCTCGACGTTTGCGGGATTCTTCCAGGGCGTCATTCTGGGCGGCCTCATCCAGGGCATCACGGTGGTCAATGGCGAGTTCGCCGGGAATCCATTCGATTGGGCGACGCCGTTCGCGGCCGTGTGCGGGCTGGGCGTCGTTGCCGGCTACGCGCTCTTGGGCTCGACGTGGCTGGTGATGAAGACCGAGGGAGAGGTGGCCGACCGCTCGCGGACGAATGCCAAGTGGATGATCCTGGCCGTGCTCGCCTTCATGGGGCTCGTCTCGATCTGGACGCCCCTCACCGTGCCGAGCATCGCCGCGCGCTGGTTCTCGCTGCCGAACTTCCTCTATCTCTGGCCTGTGCCGGCCGTCACGGCGCTTGTTGCCTGGCTCTGCTGGAAGTGGCTGGAGGCCGGGCGCGAGATCCCGCCGTTTTTCGCGGCGATCGGCCTGTTCCTGCTGGGCTACTTGGGGCTCGTGATCTCCTGGTACCCCTACCTGATCCCACCAACACTCACCGTATGGGATACCGCGGCGGCACCCTCGAGCCAGATCTTCGTCTTGATCGGCGTGCTCGTGATGCTGCCGATCATCCTGGGCTACATCGGCTTCGTCTATTACCTCTTCCGCGGCAAGGTGCGCGAGGGCGAGGGGTATCATTGAGGCGCCGGGCTCGCGCGCGGCGGTCTGGTAGCCCGCGCCGCCTTACTCCGCCGCGGTCTTGGGCGGCGTCTCCATCAGGCGGGTCTGGCGGTATTTGAGGTCGCGGTACTCGCCCGACAGCACCGGCGGATACTTGGCCTTGCCGGGTGGGGCAATGCACTCCACCAGCGCGTCGTAGTTGGGGTGGTGGAAGAAGGCCATGGACAGGCGCTTGGCACCGGCGGCCTTGGCCGGCGGGGCGACGACGCGATGCACGTTGGACACCCAGCGGTCGTTGGTCCAACGCATGAGCAGGTCGCCGATGTTGCACACGAAGTTGCTGGGATCCGTCTCGACATCGATCCACTGGCCCTGGCGCGTCTTGACCTGCAGCCCGCCGGGCACGTTCTCGCCGTTGAGGATGGTGAGGAGGCCATAGTCGGTATGCTCGCCGCCGCGCAGCTGGCCGGGCTTGGGCGGCTCCTTCACCTCCGGATAGAAGTTGAGCCGTATGGCGGTGATGTGCTTGTCGATCTTGTCGTCGAAGAAGTGCTCGTCGATGCCCAGGCCCAGCGCCGTGACGCGCATCAGATCGCCCACCAGGCGCTCCATCTCGGCATAGTAGCGCGCGGCGGCCTCGGCGAAGCCGGCGGGCCGGCGCGGCCAGACGTTCTTGATGAAGTAGCGCTGGCCCTCGGCCGACGTGTAGTAGGGCTCGTCCGGCCAGCTCTCGCGGCCGAGGTGGTAGTACTCCTTGAGATCGGGCGGCGTCATGTTGGCGTTGCCGTGGCCCAGCGCCTCGTAGCCGACCGGCTTGTAGCCGCGCGGGCTCTTGATGTCGGCCGGCATCACCTCGCACTTTTCCTCCATCGGCAGGGCGAAGAACGCGTGCGCCTTGCCGTTGAGCCCGGCGATGACCTCGGTTGGCACGCCGTGGCCGGTGATGGTGAAGAAGCCGATCTCGGTGCAGGTGCGGTCGATCAGCTGGCCGAGGCGCAGGCGTGCGGCCCGGTCGGGCGAGCGGGCGTCCGTGAGATCGATGACGGGAATTTCGGTCTTCATGGCTGCTCTGGAGGCTCCCTTGGCAACGCTCGCATGGGGTCAGTGGTAGTACGCACCGCCATCGACGACGATCGTCTGGCCGGTGATGAAGGCCGAATCCGGCCCGGCGAGGAAGGCGACCGCGCCCACCAGGTCGGCGGGGGTCATGTCGCGCGCCAGGGCCCGCGTGCGGACGGAGAACTCGCGCGCCCCCGCCAGCAACTCCGGGTTCTCGAGCACGCCGTCGCTGAGCGTGAGGCCGGGCGCCACGGAGTTGACGAGGATCTTGAAGGGCCCGAGCTCGCTGGCAAGCGCGCGCGTCAGCGAGACCACCGCGCCCTTGCTCGCCACGTAGTGCGCCATGCCGGGGTTGCCCTTGAAGGCGACGCCCGAGGAAATGTTGATGATGCGCCCGCCGCCGCGCGCCTTGAGCAGCGGCAGGACGGCGCGGCAGCACAGGAAGGGGCCCAGCGTGTTCACCTCCATCACGCGCCGCCATTCGGCCGGGTCGATCTCCTCGAACGGGCGCCGCCTCAGGGCGGAGAAGATCGCCGCGTTGTTGACCAGGATGTCCAGGCCGCCGAACTCGGCGGCTGCGGCCTCCGCCAGGCGGGAGACGTCACGCTCCGAGGCGACGTCGGCTTCGAGGCCGAGGGCGCGGTGGCCGGAATTGCCCAACTGCGCGGCGGCAGCCTTCGCCGCCTCGAGATCGGCGATGATGACGGCGGCGCCACGTCTTGCAAGGTCGGATGCGACGGCAAAGCCAATGCCTTTTCCGCCGCCTGTGACGAGCGCTACCTTGCCGGCGAGGAGTGTGCCGTCCTCGGCCATGTCGGCCCTCCGCTGTTCGCGGGCCCGAGTGTATGCCGCAGCGCACCGCATTGACGATGGGTAAGGCCGCCCGGCTGGCGACAAGCACCTATGCGATCAGGTCTTGGCCTGTCCCGACCGTTACGCCTGGAACGGCTTGATATCGAGGCCATCGCAGGTCAGCGTCACGAAGCTTTCGGGCGGGATCAGCTCCCAGTCGTCGCGGCCGTCGTCGAGCGGCTCGGAGACGAGCAGCGTGCCGTCGACACGCTTGCGCCTGCGGACATACAGCGTCTCCGGCGTGGCATCGGAGGCGTGGCGGATGGCGTAGATTGCCCTCTCCGTCGCTGACCGCGGCGGTGACGCGCAGCGGCTCGGGCTCGCCGGCCTCGCGCATGACGCCGCCGATGAAGGCCATGGTCCGGCGATAGGCCTCGAGCGGGTCCTTCTCCAGGCCGTTGGCCACCATCAGGAGGAAGATGACCTCGCTGTCGGTGGTGCCCTGCCGATGGCGGAAGAGTTCGTCGGGGATCGCCATCTCGATCTTGCGGCGGAGCGCGCTCCAGCCGCTGATGCGGCCGTTGTGCATGAACATCCACTTGCCGTGCTTGAAGGGATGGCAGTTGGCGCGCGTGGTGGCGGTGCCGGTCGAGGCGCGGATGTGGGCAAAGAACAGGCGCGACCTGATCTGCTGCGAGAGAGAGAGGAGGTTCTCGTCGCTCCAGGCCGGCCTCACATCGCGAAACAAGCCGGGCTCGTCGCGCTCTCCGTACCAGCCGAGCCCGAACCCGTCGCCCTGCACGGCATGCTTGGCCTCGCGGCTGTGCCGGCTCTGCACGATCAGGCTCTGCTGCGGCGTGGTGACGAATTCCTCGATGTAGATCGGCTCTCCGAGATAGGCGACCCAGCGGCACATTGAGGTTCCTCTCCGATGCGCAAGAGCCGTGAAGCTAGCAGGCTGCCAGCGTTTCCTGCAGCAGCCACGCCTTGACCCTAGCGAGAGCCTCTTTCGAGGCAAGGCCTTCGGCCTTTGCCTGTTCGTAGATCCGCAACTGGCGGTCGGCGCTGTTGCCGCGGGCCAGGATCGTCTCGACGTGCTCCACCTCGGCGACGCAGTCGAGCGCGCGGGCATGCGGCAGCACCAGGCCGACCAGGCGCCGTGCGAGCGAGGCAAAGTCGGCCGCGACGGGATCGCCGAAGGGATCGATCAGGTCGGCGGCAAGGCCGAAGCGTTGAACGCGCCACTTGTTCTCCTTGGCCAGCGCCCGCTCCGACGGCCCAAGGCCGGCGTTGAGGTTGCGGTCCGTGACGAGCAGGCGCATCAGGCAGCGGAAGAGGGCGGCGATCGCCAGCGAGTCCTCCAGCGACGTGCACGCGTCCGGGATGCGCAGCTCGAGCGTGGGGTACTTGTGCGAGGGCCGGACGGCCCACCAGATGTAGCTGGCATCGCTGATCACCTTGGCGCGGCGCAGGACGTCCACGTAGGCCGCGTAGTCCGCGTCGCTGTCGAACAGCGGCGGCAGGCCGGTGCGGGGCAGCTCGTCGTAGGAGGTCAGCCGGTAGCTGGCAAAGCCGGTCGGCATGCCGCGCCAGAACGGCGAGGAGCAGGACAGCCCGAGCAGGAACGGCAGGAAGGGGATCGATCGGCGCATCACGTCGACGCGCAGCTCTTCGGGCATCTCGACGTGGGCGTGCATGCCGCAGACGAGATTGCGCAAGGCGAGGATCTGCAGCTCGGTGACGACATCGTCGTAGCGCTTCTTCGGCGTCTTGTGCTGATCGGGCCAATCGGCGGTAGGGTGCGTGCCGGCGGCGATCACGGATAGGCCGGTCTGCCGCCCCGCTTCCGCCAGCGCCGAGCGCAGGCGACGCAAATGGTCTCTCGCTTCGGCAAGACTGGCGCAGATGGGGGTGGTCGCCTCGACCTGGGACTGCAGCAGTTCGCGCGCCACCGCCCCGTCGCTCAGCTTCTTGGCAGTCGCCAGAAAACGCTCATGCGTGGTCGACTCGAGAAGTTGGCTCTCCTCGTTGACGACAAAGAATTCTTCCTCGATGCCGAAGCGGAATTCCGACTTCACGCTTCTTCAGCTCCATCGCAGTCGAGCGGACACTGCCCCGAACGCTCGAGCGCACCGCCTTTGTACCATCCCCGAATTGGTACTGGCGAGAGTGGATGGGATTTGCGTCGATCCTCCGGCGCCTATTGCTGCACCTGCACCGGAAGCCGCCTGCGCTACGCAGCTGCCGGGCGGGGCTGGACGGGCGGCTTTGCGTCCGCCGGCAGGGGGCATGCGTAGGGCGTGGCCTCGGTCCTGGCCTTGTGATCTGCCTTGGCACGAGCGATCAGCGAGGGGTCCGCCAGGGCATCCGCGGCCACCCCGGCCATCACCTTGGCGGCATGGACGAGCCCCTTCTTGGCCTGGCCCGACTTGCCCTGGGCCGTGATCTGCCAGGAATGGCCGGGCGTGCCGATGGCGTGCGTTGCAAGGCGCGCCTGCACCGTCGGCACCGCCCAGCTCACGTCGCCGACGTCGGTCGAGCCGATCATGGGCGCACCCTTGGTGCCGAGCGGCACGATGAAATCGCACAGCGGCGTGTCGCGGCGCGGGATCATGCCGACGCGAGCATAAGCCGAGGCAATGTCCTCCGCGCTCAGCGTCGCCTGGATCTGGGCCGCATACTTGCGATCCGCGGCATCGAACGGCGGCGGCCCCAAATGATCGAAGTTGCGCTGCATCGCCTCTTCGAGCGGCGTGTTGCCAAGAAGATTGGAGACCGCGCTGAAGACGTTGATCTCCACGGCCGTCTCGGTCATCAGGGCCGCGCCCCTGGCGACGTTCTTCACGCGCTCCAGCAGCGCGTGCATGCCGGGCAGCTCACGCGCGCGCACCGAATAGCGCACCTTGGCGGTGGCCTGCACCACGTTCGGCGCCACGCCGCCGCCGTCGAGCATGGCGTAGTGGATGCGGGCGTCGGACGGCATGTGCTCGCGCATATAGTTGGCGCCGACATTCATGAGCTCCACCGCATCGAGCGCGCTGCGGCCGAGGTGCGGCGCGGCAGCCGCGTGCGAGGCCCGGCCCTTGAAGGTGAAGTCGATGCGCGTGCCGGCCAGGCTCACGGCCTCGTCGACCCGGTTCATGGCTGCCGGGTGCCAGCTGATGGCGATGTCGACGTCGTCGAACGCCCCGTCGCGCACCATGAAGGTCTTGGCCGCACCACCCTCCTCGGCGGGGCAGCCGTAGTAGCGCACGCGGCCCTTGATGCCGCTCGCGGCCAGGTAGTTCTTGACGGCGGTTGCCGCGAGCAGCGCCGCCGAGCCCAGCATGTTGTGGCCGCAGCCATGCCCGTGTCCGCCGGCCACCAGCTCCTTCGGCTCGGCGATGCCCGCCACCTGCGACAGGCCCGGCAGCGCATCGTACTCGCCGAGGATGGCGATCACCGGCCCGCCCTCGCCGGCCTCCCCCATCACCGCGGTGGGAATGCCGGCGACGTTCTCGGTGATGCGGAAGCCTTCCTCCTCCAGCATCTTGCGATGCTCGGCTGCCGAGCGGAACTCGGTGTAGCAGATCTCCGGCATCTCCCAGACGCGGTCGGACAGGGCCTCGTAGGCGTCCTTGCGGGCGTCGACGAGCTGCCAGATCTTTTCCGTATTCTGCATGCCATGTCCTCTTGCTTCGCCGAGCCCGGACCGATCGTCCGGCCGTTGCCCGCATTGGTTCGGCTGGGCCGAGCAGATAAGCTCTGCGTTCGGCTCGGATCCAGGGGAGCGTCAGGCGATGAAGTCGTCGATAGCCGAATACTATCAGGCGCGAGCCTACGAGTACGAGAGGGTCTACGACAAGCCGGAGCGGCAGGAGGATCTTGCCAAGCTAAGGGCTTGGCTTGCCGAGGAGGTGCGCGGCCGCTCGGTCCTCGAGGTCGCCTGCGGCACCGGCTACTGGACGGCGGTGGCTGCCGTCACGGCGCGTACCGTCCTCGCCACGGATCGCAACTCCGCTCCACTCGAAATCGCGCGTGCCAAGGGCCTGGGCACCCATGTGACTTTTGCGGAAGCCGACGCGTTTGCCCTGCCGGACTATGGGGTGCCGTTTGACGCAGGCATGGCGCACTTCTGGTGGTCGCACGTGTCGCTCGCCGACCAGCAGCGCTTCTTGCGGCATTTCGCCTCAAAGCTGCGCGGACGCGCCAAGCTGCTCATGATGGACAACAACTACGTGCCCAGCTCCAGCACGCCTGTCTCGCGCACGGATGCGCTCGGAAACACCTATCAGGTCCGCACCCTCGCGGGCGCGCCCCCCTACGAGGTCTTGAAGAACTTTCCGACGACCGCCGATTTGCAGAACGCCTTCGGCGGGACATGTGCCACGGTCGATGTCTTGCAACTCCCCCACTATTGGGCATTGAGCGCGACCCTGGCGTGAGGCGTCGCCGGGCTCAAGCCGGGCTCAGGCCCCGGGGCCACGGAAGGCGCATATGAGATACACCGCGCCGGACCTGAGCTTGCGGATGCAGACGTGGATGCGTCCGTCGGGCGACCTGCGCCACTTCGCATAGTCGGCGGGGATCACCGCCGACAGCCCGCGCGCGGTCACGACGTAGCTGCCGTCGTCGCGGCGAACGACCGTGTCGGCCGGCGCACAATCGTCGTTGCTGCAGCATTCGAGCGGATACCAGTCATGGGCCGGCGCACTGGCGGCCGACGACAGCAGGCCCGCCAAGACGGCAACCGCGATGCTGCGACGGCACGCCATAGCCGCACCCCGAAGGCTGCCGGCGGGGCCCCGACCCGCAAGCCTTTGCGCCTGCGAGATTAGCAGTGCTCGCCACAGCGGAGATAGCTCCGAGGAACGAAAAAAGGGGGACCGCCGCGCCGGGCCGAGATGGTATGGTGGTATACAGTCCTGCCGCACGCCTGGAAGCGGGCGCCCGGCGGTCTAGCTGAGGATTGCGGGATCAATGCCGGCTTCCCTTGTCGGGTCCTACCGCGCCATGGCGCGCAACAACGCCTGGGCCAATCATCGCCTGCTCAGGGCCTGTGCCGGGCTGACCCAGGACGAGTTCGAGGCGCCGCGCACCGGCTTCTTTCCCAGCATCAAGGCGACCCTCAACCACATCCTGATCATCGACTGGTTCTACGTCGACGGGCTGGAGGGCGGCTGGCTCGGGCCGAAGGCGTGGGCGGACCGCACGCCCTGCGCCACCGTGGCCGACCTCGAGCGCGAGCAGGCAGCCGTTGACCGGCGTCTGATCGCAGGTCTGCGAGGCGCTCACCGAAGACGACCTCAGCGGCGCCGTGCGGTTCAACCGCGACACGCGCGTCCAGACCGAGCGCCGCGACCGGTTGCTCCTGCACCTGTTCCAACACCAGATCCATCATCGCGGCCAGGCACATGCCATGCTGTCGGGGACACGCGTGAAGCCGCCTCAGCTCGATGAGTTCTATTCGGCCGCCGAGGCTCCGCTCCGGGCCGGCGAGTTCGCCGCCCTCGGATGGACCGAGGAGACGGTGTGGGGGCCGGGTGAGGGGTAGCTGGAGGTTGTCGCTCGATGCCAGATTTGCTGCTGCAGCGCGTTAAGCGGGGTATGCCCAATGCTGGGGCGCGGCGCCCGTCGCATGGGCAGCAAAAGGGGTTGCGTTGACCGCATCACGCAAACCTGTTCTGCTTGCGGTGAGTGACGTTCGCGAAGCCGTGAAGACGCACAATTCTGCGGTTGTAAAGTTGGGATCTGTTGAGGAGTAGTCAGCAATGAACGAGCGAGCACTGCGTGGGCTGATCACCCAGGTAAAGGTCGGCAAGCTGTCGCGCCGCGCCTTCGTGCAACGGATGGTGGCCCTCGGCCTCACGGCGCCGTTGGCGAGCCAAATGCTCAACTACTGCGGTGTGGCGCAGGCCAAGAGCGACTTCCAGTACAAGCCGACCAAGCGGGGCGGCGGCGGCGCGCTCAAGGTGCTGTGGTGGCAGGGAGCGACGCTGCTCAATCCTCACTTCGCGGTCGGCACCAAGGACCAGGAAGGCTCGCGCATCTTCTACGAGCCGCTTGCGGGATGGGACGCGGACGGCGACCTGATGCCGATACTCGCCGCCGAGATTCCGACCCGCGAAAACGGCGGGCTGGCCGCCGACGGCATGTCCGTCACCTGGAAGATCAAGCAGGGCGTGAAGTGGCACGACGGCAAGCCCTTCAATGCCGACGACGTGGTGTTCAACTGGGAATACGCGTCCGATCCCGCCACATCCGCGGTGACGATCGGCAGCTACAAGGACGTCAAGGTCCAGAAGGTCGACGACTACACCGTCGTGGTGCGGTTCGCGAAGCCGACGCCGTTCTGGGCCGATGCCTTCGTCGGCACGCGCGGCATGCTCATCCCCAAGCACTTGTTCGCCGACTACAAGGGCGGCAAGTCGCGCGAGGCGCCCACCAACCTGAAGCCGGTCGGCACCGGGCCTTACAAGTTCGTCGACTTCAAGCCCGGCGACATCGTCAAGGGCGAACTCAACCCGAACTATCATTTCCCCAACCGGCCGTATTTCGACAGCATCGAGATGAAGGGCGGCGGCGATGCGATCTCGGCCGCGCGCGCGGTGCTGCAGACCGCCGAGTACGATTACGCCTGGAACATGCAGGTGGAGGACGAGATCCTCAAACGCCTCGAGGCGGCCGGCAAGGGCTCAGCGGTGATCACGCCAGGCAGCAACATCGAGCACATCCAGCTCAACAATACCGATCCATGGAACGAGGTGGACGGCGAGCGCTCGAGCCTCAAAACCAAGCACCCGCTGCTGACTGACCCGGCCGTGCGCCAGGCGCTCAGCATGCTGGTCGACCGCAAGTCAGTCGAGGACCACATCTACGGTCGCACCGGTATCGCCACCGGCAACTTCCTCAACAACCCGGAGCGCTTCCGATCCAAGAACACCAAGTGGGAGTTCAACATCGAGAAGGCCAACCAGATTCTCGAGGCGGCAGGCTGGAAGAAGGGATCGGACGGCATCAGGGCCAAGGACGGCAAGAAGCTGAAAATCGTCTACCAGACCTCGATCAACACGCCGCGCCAGAAGAACCAGGCAATCGTCAAGCAGGCCTGCCAGAAGGCCGGTATCGAGGTGGAACTCAAATCGGTCGTGGCCTCGGTATTCTTCTCCTCCGATGTCGCCAACCCCGACACCTACACAAAGTTCTACTGCGACATCCAGATGTACACGACGACCATGCCGCAGGCCGACCCTGAGGTGTTCATGAACCAGTTCGTCTCCTGGGAGGTGGCGACCAAGGCCAACAAATGGCAGGGCCGCAATATCACGCGCTGGCAGAACGAGGAGTACGACAAGACCTACCGCGCCGCCTCCTCCGAGCTCGATCCCGTCAAGCGTGCGGTTCTCTTCATCAAGATGAACGATCTCGCCATCAACAACCAGGTGGTGATCCCCGTCGTCTATCGGCCGCGCGTCGCCGCCATGTCCAACAAGCTCAGGGCTGACCTGAGCGGCTGGGACAACGATCTCTGGAACCTGAAGGATTGGTATCGCGAGGGTTGAGCCTCGCGCGCATGACGAGGCGCGAGGTTGGTTCGGACCGGGATGGCAGGTGATGGGGCAGTATCTCCTGAGGCGCCTCCTCATCGCCATCCCGAGCCTGCTCGGCATCAGCATCGTGCTGTTCACGGTGCTGGCGCTGGCGCCGGGCGACCCCTTCGAGGAGCTTGCCACCAATCCCGCCATACCGCCCGAGGTGCGCGCCGCGCTGCGCGTCAAGTTCGGGCTCGATGACCCGGTGGCGGTGCGCTACGTGCGGTGGATCACCGCCATGTCCCATGGCGATTGGGGCTTCTCCTTCGTCAGCCGCGTCGATGTCGACAAGCTGATCCTGCAGAGGCTGCCCACCACGCTGTTCGTGATCGGCTCGGCGCAGTTGCTAGCCATCCTGATCGCGATACCGGTGGGGGTGTTCGTCGCCACCCGGCCCTACTCTGTCCTCGATCAGATCGCCAACACGCTGGCGTTCATCGGCTTCTCGCTGCCGACCTTCTTCACCGGCCTGCTATTCATCCTGCTGTTCAGCATCTATCTGGACTGGCTTCCCTTCGTCTACCGCTCCGATCTCAGTGCCACGGGCTGGCACTGGTACTGGGAGCAGGTGCGGCAGGCGATCATGCCCGTGGCGGTGCTCGGTCTCTTCCAGGCCGCGACCCTCGTTCGCTTCGTGCGCTCCGCTGTGCTCGACGTGATCCGCCTCGACTACGTCACGACGGCGCGCTCCAAGGGGCTGAGCGAGCGCCAGGTGGTGGTCAAGCACGTCGTGCGCAATGCCTTGATTCCGGTGGTGACCCTGGTCGCCCTGCAGATGCCGGCCATCTTCGGGGGCGCCATCATCACCGAGCAGATCTTTCGCATTCCAGGCATCGGCTCGCTGCTGATCAGCTCGATCCTGGCCAACGATACGCCCGTCATCATGGCGGTGACATTCGTGTTCGCCTGTCTCGTCGTCCTTTTCAACCTCGTCGCCGATATCCTGTATGGTTGGCTCGACCCCCGCATTACCTTCCGCTGAGGCGGGCGACACGGCACAGCGCCGTGGCCGGCATTTTTCGCCGGGTCTGGAGGCGTGGCGACGCTTCCGCCGTCACCGGCTGGCGGTGATGAGCGGGCTGATCCTGCTCGCGATGGTGCTGGCCATCGTGCTCGGATCGTTCGTCTGGAACGTGCCGATCAACGAGATCGATTTCTCGGCGCGCCTCGAGGGGCCGTCGTGGGCGCATCCCTTCGGCACCGACGACCTGGGTCAGGACCTGCTGGCGCGGATGATCTACGGCGGCCGTATCTCGCTCGCGGTGGGGCTGGCTGCGATGTTGGTCGCCATCGTGGTGGGCACCATGATCGGCGCGATTGCCGGCATGTCGCGCGGCGTGGTCGGCTCGGCCCTGATGTGGCTGACCGATCTTTTCCTGTCTCTGCCGCAGCTGCCGCTCCTGCTGCTCGTCATCTATCTCTTCCGCGACGCGCTCAAGAGCGTGCTCGGGCCCCAGGGTGGCGTATTCATACTGATCGTCGTCGTCATCGGCGGCCTGCGCTGGATGCCGGTGGCCCGATTGGTGCGCGCGCAGTTCCTCTCGCTGCGCGAGCGGGAATTTGTCGAGGCGGCGCGCGCGCTGGGCGCCAGCAAGACGCGGCTGGTGGTGCGCCACATCCTGCCCAACGCGCTGGGGCCTGTGATCGTCGCCGGCACCATCGACGTGGCCGCGGCCATCATCGCCGAGTTGACCCTGTCGTTCCTCGGACTGGGCTTCCCGCCCGACATCCCGACCTGGGGCCGCATCCTCTACGATGCCAAGGACTACCTCGACATCGCCCCGCACTGGGCGCTGTTTCCGGGTGCTGCGATCTTCTTTGCCGTGCTCACCATCAATTTCGTCGGCGACGGCCTGCGCGACGCGTTCGACCCCCGCAGGGTGATGTGATGGGCGAGCCGCTGCTCGAGATACGCGGGCTCAAGACGCAGTTTGCAACCGACGACGGTACGGTGCTGGCGGTCGATGGCGTCGACCTGGCGATCGAGCGGGGCGAGACCCTCGGCGTGGTCGGCGAGTTGGGTTGCGGCAAGACCGTGACCGCGCACTCGGTCTTGAAGCTGATTCCCATGCCGCCGGGACGCATCGTGGCGGGCCAGATCCTGTGGCAGGGCCGCGATCTGGTGCCGTTGCGCGCCTCCGACATGAACGAGATCCGCGCCAAGGAGATCGCCATCGTCTTCCAGGAGCCGATGACGTCGCTCAATCCCGTCTACACGGTCGGCGAGCAGGTCGCGGAGGTGCTGCGGCGCCACGAAGGCCTCGGCCGCCGCGCCGCGCTCGCCAAGACCGTCGACATGCTGGCGCTCGTGCAGATCCCCAATCCGCAGCGCCGCGTGCACGACTATCCCCACCAGTTCTCCGGCGGCATGCGCCAGCGCGTGATGATCGCCATGGCGCTCTCGTGCAACCCCCAGCTCCTGATCGCCGACGAGCCGACCACGGCGCTCGACGTGACCATCCAGGCGCAGATCCTGGAGCTCCTGGCCGACCTCAAGTCGCGGCTCGGCATGGCCATCATGCTGATCACCCACGCCATGGGGGTGGTGGCGGAGACGGCGCAGCGCGTGGTGGTGATGTATGCCGGCAAGGTGATCGAGCAAGGCTCGGTCGAGCAGGTGTTCAACCGGCCCCGTCATCCCTATACGCAGGGCCTGATCCGCTCCATCCCGCGCATCGATACGGCCGCGACCCACAAGGCGCGTCTGGAGGCGATCGCCGGGGTGGTGCCGAGCCTCCTCAACCTGCCGCCCGGATGCCGCTTCGCCCCGCGCTGCCGTTTCGCCGCCGCCCAATGCCGGGAGGCCGTGCCGGCGTTGCGGGAGATGGAGGCCGGCCACAAGGTCGCCTGCGTGCGCGCGGAGGCGATCGCGCAATGACCGAGCCGCTTCTGCGCGTCAAGGATCTCGTCAAGTACTTCTCGATCCGAGGCGGTGTGCTGTCGCGCGAGATCGACCGCGTTCATGCCGTCGACCACGTCAGCTTCGATATCGCCGCCGGCGAGACGCTGGGCCTCGTCGGCGAGTCCGGCTGCGGCAAGTCGACGACCGGGCGCTGCATCCTGCGGCTGATCGAGCCGACTTCGGGCGAGGTGTGGTTCGAGGGCCGGAACGTCACCGCGCTCGGGCGCGACGAGCTGCGCGCGCTGTGCCGCGACATGCAGATCATCTTCCAGGACCCGTTCGCCTCGCTCAACCCGCGCATGACGGTGGGCGCGATCATCAGCGAGGCGCTCGTCATCCACAAGCTGGCGCGGACGCGACAGCAGTTCCACGACCGCGTGGTCGAGCTCCTGGAAACCGTAGGGCTGCGGCCCGACCACATGCGCCGCTATCCTCATGAGTTCTCCGGCGGCCAGCGTCAGCGGATCGGGATTGCGCGCGCGCTTGCCGTGGAGCCGAAGCTGATCGTGTGCGACGAGCCCGTCTCCGCGCTTGACGTCTCCATCCAGGCGCAGGTGATCAACCTGCTCGAGGACCTGCAGCAGAAGTTTTCCCTGACCTATCTCTTCATCGCCCACGACCTCTCCGTCGTGGAGCACATCTCCAACCGCGTTGCCGTCATGTATCTGGGCAAGGTGGTGGAGATTGCTACCGCGCGCGACCTTTACGCCTCGCCGCTGCACCCCTACACCGAGGCGCTGCTCTCCGCCGTGCCCATCCCGGATCCCAATGTGCGGCGCCAGCGCATCGTGCTCAAAGGCGACGTGCCGAACCCGATCCGGCCGCCGTCGGGCTGCCGCTTCCACACACGCTGCCCGATCGCGAAGCTGCCGCTGTGCAGCACCGAGACGCCGCCGCTCAAAGAAGGCGCCAACGGGCACTGGGTGGCGTGTCACTTGCGGGGTTAGCGGCGCGCCTTGCGCCGGGCGCACCCCGCCCGAAAGCGCCTCGCATCGCACGCGGGGCAGCCCCCGATGTGCGTGTGTTCTCGTTGCCGCCTTCCTGAGGCAGAATGTCGAGGCATACGCAAGGAGTCCGCACCGGAGCGTTTCCATGCCCCACTCCATCCGACAAGTTGGCCCGTGTTTCGCCGGCGAGGTCAGCGGCATCGACCTGACGCGGCCGCTTGCCGAGGAGGACATCGCGGCCATCCATGCCGGCATGGACGCGTACGCGGTGCTGGTTTTTCACGACCAGGCTCTCTCCGACGCCCAGCAGCTTGCGTTCACGCAGTGCCTGGGCCCCATCGAGCTTGCCATCGGCACCAGCCTGCGGCGACCCGAGGAATATCGCCTGCCGGAGACCTTTGCCGACGTCTCCAACCTGGACAAGGACGGCAAACCGCTCGCGCGCGATGACCGGCGCCGGCTTTTCGGCATCGGCAACCGGCTCTGGCATTCCGACAGCTCGTTCAAGGTGGTGCCCGCCAAATACTCGCTGCTGCATGCGCGCTCGGTCACGTCGAAGGGCGGCAACACCGAGTTTGCGGATATGCGCGCCGCCTACGATGCGCTCGACGCGGAGACCAAGGAGTTGATCGAGGATCTCGTCTGCGAACACTCGCAGATGTTCTCGCGCGGCAAGCTCGGCTTCACCGATTTCACGGACGAGGAGCGAGAACGGTTCAAGCCCGTGCGCCAACGGCTGGTGCGCACCCATCCCACGACGGGGCGCAAGTCGCTCTATCTGTCCTCGCATGCCGGCAAGATCATCGGCTGGCCCGAGCCGAAGGCGAAGGCGCTGCTGATGGACCTGACGGAAGCCGCCACGCAGCGCGAGTTCGTCTATGCGCACAAATGGCGGATGGGAGACCTCGTCATGTGGGACAACCGCCAGACGATGCACCGTGCGAGGCCGTTTCCGCACGACCAGCCGCGCGATGTTCGACGGACGACGCTGATGGGCGACCAGCCGACGGCTGCGCAGGCCGGATAACGGCTCCCTGAGGATACGAGCTCCGGCTCAGCCGTACCGCACCCCGGATGCATCTCTTGCTGCGCTGGGATGCGTGCGCGCCTACTGGGCCGGCCGCCGGAATACGGTGGAGGCGATCAACCCGGCGGCTACCGCGATAATGACCGTCGCCAGTCCGTAGAAGGTGGGGTAGCTGAAGGCGAAGGCATGCAGATGCCGCTCCAGCCCTTCGCGTTCCAGCGTCAGCCGCACCGTATAGGTGCTGAGCGGCTTCTCATCGCGGAACAGATAGACCCGCGTATCGAATGGCCCGACCGTGACGTTGGCCGGCAGCTCGATGCTCGCCCTGAACAGGCTGCGCCCGATGAAGGCCACGCCGAAGTCTTCCTTGACGTAAAGGCCCTGCTTCTGCTTGAGGCGGATGATCGCATCGCGAAAATCCTTCAGGTCCTGGGTGGACAGCGCCTGCTGCTGGCCGACGGCGGGCGTGAAGCGCAGGTTGTGGAAGCCGATGCCGTGCAGCTTCGCGAAGTCCTCGGTGGCGATCTCGTCGAGCGGCCGGGTCGAGGCCATGGCGTAGTAGCTGGGCACCAGGTCGAAGGTGGCCGATGAGGTGTTGAGCCACAGCCCCGCCACGTTGTTCTTGTGACGCGCCACGAGCCGCCCCGGCACGCCCTCCACCACGATCAGCACGTCGTAGTAGCCCGACTCCGCGCTCGGCTGCTGGCTGTTGTCGACGGCGCCGAAGATGACGATCTCGGTGCCGTTGAAGCTCGACGTCACCGCTACGTTGCGGGCGGAGACGTCGGCCTGCACCGATTCCGTGGCGCCGGGCTGCTGCTCGCGCCGGATCTGGGCGGCGCGTCCGTGCAGCACCTCCCTGGCGACGCTGGGCGGTGTCCTCGACCTGCGTTGCGCTTGGCTGTCCGAGACCGAAACGAGGCCGATGCCCGTCGCAAGGGCTGCCACCGCGGCCATGATCGATGTCTTGCGCATCAGGCTCCTCGAACCACGCGCGAATGGCGCCAGCCGCTCGGCCCTACCGGGGAGAGTTCGATGGATCGGGCTGCGGGGAGGGCTGCCCGCGCTTCGCCCGAGGTATTCCAGGGTCGCGAGCGTCCTCCTGGCCCGCTAGGGACACCATGTCCCCGCCAATTGCAACCCCGCGTGCGGCCTTGAGCACAAGCGAACCTCAAAGCCTTGACCCTAGTCGGTGATCCTCTTGTAGCGGATGGGCTTGTATCTCGAGAGCTGGCTCGCCGTGTACGTTGCCTCCACCACGCGGCCGGTCCGGCCCTCCGCATTGGCGGCTTCGATCACGCGATAGCGCGGCCCGGTATCCGTCTCAATGAGACCCATGAACAGACGGATGTGGTTGCCGGACCGGTTGAAGGCGTCTCCCGGCTTCAGGCTGGCGGCGCTGATCGTTGCGGCGATCTCGCTCATGCGCGACGTCGTGTAGTAGCCCGATTTCCAGCACTGCGAGACGAAACCGGAGCAATCCACGCCCGTCACGTCCTTGCGCAGGCAATAGTGCCCGCCGCGGCATGTGCAGCTGTGGCCGGCGAGCCGGTCCTCGGACTTCACGTGATCCAGGAACGTGGCGATGGAGTTGCTGCAGCCCCAGCAATAGGGCACGCCCTTCACCTGTTGGCCGGCTTTGCCGTCGAGGTAGTTGGGTCGCCGCCAGTACCGGCTCTGCGGCGAGCAGTCGTTGGCGACGCCCGCGTGCTGATAGGCCCCCGGCGTCAGCGTCCACTCCAGATCGCGGAACTCTTCCGCGCATTTGACGACGTCGGCGCGGCTCACCGGCTTTGGCGGCGCTGCTGCCGCCCGGCCGGCCGGCTCCGGGTCGTCGCCCGTCTCCGCCCGCACCGCGGCCTGGAACTTCGCCTCGTCGCTCTCATGCCCCAGCATGGTGCGCGGGAGTGCCCGTTCGGCGAGCTTCCTCAGGCCTTCCCTGATGCGGCCGCCCTGCTTCTTCGGCTCGTCAGGCTTGCCCTCGCGCTTCATCTCTTCGATCAGCGGACCGTTGGGTTTCGCCTTCTCGGCAAACGCGCTGTCGAGCTCCAGGATGACGGGTGCCGTCTTGCCCTCCTTGGTGAGCAGGTAGTAGGCGCGCCCGTCGGCCAGCACGCCGGTGAAGTTCTCCGGGATGGTGTCGATATCGTCGAGCGGGATCTGCGCGCCGGCGGACAGGCGCCCGTTTACGAAGGTGGCGATGAAGGCCCGGGTGCCGTAGTCGCCGACCTCGTCCCAGAACACGGTCACCGCGTTGCGCGCGGAATCGACATGCAAGATCTTGCGCGTGAAGATCTGCGCGCCGGGCACGATCGGGTTGAGCTCGATCTCGATGGCCGGGCCCGGCGCGGCGCGCGCGGCGGGGTCCGCGGACGGGGCCACCTTCAAGATGAAGCTGCGTTCGGCCTTCCGGCTGGCGCTGAAGCGGAAGCCCTCCAGCGGCACCGCTGAGGCCGGCCCGGTTCCGCCAATGCTCTTCTCGATCCGCTGGCCATCGGCGGTCAGCAGCGTGATGGTCGAGCCTTCGGCCTCGATCTTGTCGATGACGATGCCGGCGGGCAGCTCGATGGTGTCCTTGAGGACGAAGCCCGAGCCCTCCATCTCGCAGACCAGAAGCTGCTTGGTCGGGCCCGCGTCGTCGATCAGCACGATGCGGTTGCCGAGGGTGACGACCCCGGCTGCTGCCCGGCCCGGCGACTGCAGCGACGGCTCGACCGCCGCGCCGCTGCAGTCGGCAGCGCGCGCCGGCGCGCTCACCGCCCCGCCGGCGGCCAGGGCCAGTGCCGCCCACAGCACGGTGCGCCACGTACCGCGCCGTCCGCTCTTCCGCAACGCTCGACCAGCCCGATCCGCGCTGCCATCCCCCTTGCTGATCATCGGAGCCTCCTTGTTTCCTCTCTCGGCGCGATACTGCCCGGCGAAAATGGCGCAAGTGCAGCCTCGCCTCGCATGCGCGCGTGTCGCCGACCCCCCTGTTGCCAGAGCTTTGTCCCGCTTGCCATATTCTCCCCTGCGCGGACGCAAGCCAGGGAGAGCCTCATGAGCTTCACCATCACCAGCAGCTCCTTCAAGGACGGCGACTATCTTAAGCCCGACCACATCCTCTCGGCCGATTTCGGCTTCGGCTGTGCGGGCGGCAACCAGTCGCCGCAACTGGCCTGGTCGGGCGCGCCGGCGGGCACCAAGAGCTTCGCCGTCACCTGCTACGATCCCGATGCGCCGACAGGCAGCGGCTTCTGGCACTGGCTGGTGGTCAACATCCCGCCGAACGTGACGGAGCTGGCGCTCGGCGCCGGCAACCCGAAGTCGCCGAAACTCCCCGCCGGCGCGCTGCAGACGCGCACCGACTTCGGCGCGCCGGGCTACGGCGGCCCCTGCCCGCCGCCGGGCGACCATCCGCACCGCTATCTCTTCACGGTGTTCGCGGTCAGCCAGGACAAGCTGCAGGTGACGGCCGACACGTCGGCTGCCGTGATCGGCTTCCAGCTCAACTTCAACACGTTGGCCAAGGCCGCCATCATGGGGCTCTACAAGCGGGCCTGATCCCCGGGATCGAGGGACGGGCCGGGGCGGGTCCCGGCTGTTTCCCAGGGAACAGCCAGCCCGCGTGTGCGTTGATAGGGTCGACACACCATCGGCCCTCCCTCCTCCGATGGTCTTGCGGCGCCGCCCTCCCCCACGGGCCTTGCGCCAAGCTCAGGACGCCTCGCCCCCCCTGTCGAGGCGTCCTTTTCTTTGCCGGTGTCACACGATATCGGCCGGTGCCAGCGCGCAGGTGCCGGCGTCGCCCAGCTCGATCTGGAACGTCGGGTGGGCGATGCGGAAGCGGTGGCCAAGCTCGTGCGAGACTTGGGCGATGAAGGCATCGCCCGGATGCCCGCCGGGCATGACGAGGTGCGCGGTCAGCGCGTTCTCCGTCGTGCTCATGGCCCACACGTGCAGGTCGTGCACGCTTCTCACCCCGTCTAGCCCTTCGAGGTAGAGGCGCACCTCGCCGAGGTCGACCTCCTCGGGCACCGCCGCCAGCGACAGGCGCACCGACTGGCGCAGCAGGCCCCAGGTGCCCCACACGATGACCGCGCAGATGGCGAGGCTCACGAGCGGATCGATCAACGCCCAGCCCGTGAGCAGGATGGCGGCGCCCGCGACGACCACGCCCGCCGACACGGCCGCATCCGCGGCCAGATGCAGGAACGCCCCGCGCACGTTGAGGTCGCCGCGGCCGCCCATCAGCAGCCAGGCCGAGATCCCATTTATGACGAGGCCGATGCCGGCGACCACCATCACCGTCAGGCCGCCGACCTCGCCCGGATCGGGCAGGCGGCGGGTCGCCTCCCACGCGATCGCCCCGGTCGCCACCAGCAAGGTCACCGCGTTGAGCAGGGCGGACAGGATCGAGGCCGAGCGGAAGCCGTAGGTGAACCGCTCGGTCGGGTGCCAGCGCGCCGCCACGTGCGCGCCCCACGCCAGCAGCAGACCCAGCACGTCGCCGAAGTTGTGGCCGGCGTCGGCGAGCAGCGCGATGGAGTTGGCCATCAGCCCGAACACGACCTGGGCCGCCACCAGCGCGATGTTCAGGATCGTAGCCACGGCAAAGGCGAAGCCGAAATCGGCCGGCGCGTGCGCGTGATGGTGATGGGCCCCGTGCCCATGCCCGTGGCGATGCGCCCCGTCTCCGCCCTCGTGTCCGTGAATCATGGCCCGAGTCTATCCGACGCCGCCCACGAGAGCCACGCGTCTTCCCGTCATACCCGCAGAGCGTAGTGGTTATTGTCATCCCGGAATTTCGCGCCTGCCCTCGGGCTTATCCCGAGGGTGAGCGAAATATCCGGGACCCAGGGGCAGCGAACCATGAGCACGTTGTAGGGTGCAATAGGCGGCAGCCGTATTGCACCGCCTCGTGCGCATGCGGTGCAATGCGCTGCCGCTATTGCACCCTACCTCACCCCGCGCGCTCGTTGCCGATCTTGTCGAGCGGCCCCAGCGCCTTCTCGAGCATCGGCCGCACATGGCTCGCGAACGCATCGATCGAGGCAAGCGCGGTTTTCTGCGTCGACGCGCCGGCCTGGAAGTGCAGCAGCATGTGCCTTGGCCGCGCCGCGTCGATCAGCGCCGCCATGCGCTCGGCCACCATGCCGGCGTCGCCGACCAGCAGATAGCCGGCGAGCTCCTCCAGCGGCGGCTCGCCCTTGTAGGGCTTCTCCACCAGCATGGTGCCGTCGATCAGCTCCTCGCGGTAGCGCAGGCTCTGCGACAGCCGGATCTGGTAGCGCACGTTCTCGATGAAGCTGTCCGCCTCGGCCTTGTTGTCGGTGATGCACACGTGCCGGAGCGGGGCGATGGCGACGCGCTTGGCGTCGAGCCCCTGGCCGGCATAGATGCCGGCGAGCTTGTCGCGCACCGCGATGAGCTGCGGCACGGAGGCGTGGCGCGGGGTGAGCATCACCGTCCAGCCCTTGCGCGCGGCGAGCTCGTGCAGCCGCGGGTTGTCGCCGGCGACCCAGATCTCGGGCAGCCCGTGCACGGGCCTCGGCGCGATGTGCGTCTCGGGCAGCCGATAGTGCTTGCCCTCGTAGCTGAAGGTGTCGCGCGTGAAGGCGAGCTCCAGCATCTCCATCATCTCGAACAGCTTCGGCACCGAGTCCTCGAGCTCCTCGCCGAACCGCTCGAACTCGTAGGGCTGATAGCCGCTGCCCACGCCCAGCACGAGCCGGCCGTGCGTCAGCGCATCGACCATGCCGATCTCGGAGATCAGCCGCACCGGCTGATAGAGCGGCGTCACCACCACGGCGGAGCCGAGCTTGATACGGCTGGTCTCGCCCGCCAGGCGCGCCAGCATCATCAGCGGCGAGGGGCAGACGCAGTAGTTGGAGAAGTGGTGCTCGGCGAACCAGGCGATCTCGAAGCCGTTGGCCTCCGCCGCCTTCACCTTCTCGACGGCGTGGTCGTAGATCTCGTGTGCCTTGGCGCCCGGCGTCCGGTAGCCCATCAGGTTGAACTGGCCGAAATGCATCGCTTCCTCTCCACTCACATCGCCAGGTAGCCGCCATCGACCGGCAGCTCGATGCCGGTGATGTAGGAGGCTTCGTCCGAGGCCAGGAACAGGTTGGCGTAGGCCACCTCCTCGATGCGTCCCTCGCGCGCCATTGGGATCGACTTGAGGAAGCCGGCGCGCACGCCGGGATCGGCCGACAGCTTCGAGGTGCGCATCGGCGGCATCAATCCGGGATGCACCGAGTTGACGCGGATGCCGTCCGCCGCGAACTGCACCGCCGCCGCCTTGCTCATCGTGCGCACGGCGCCCTTGGAGGCGTTGTAGCCCATGTGCACGAAGCTCTGGCCGGCGATGCCGGAGATCGACGAGATGTTGACGATCGCCCCGCCCTTGGCCTTCTGCATCACGGGGATCACCGCGCGCATGCCGAGGAACACGCCCCGGGCGTTGATCGTCATCTGCCGATCCCAGGTGGCGAGGCTCAGCCGGTCCGGGTCGCTGCCGCTCACGCCGGCGTTGTTGACCAGGATGTCGATCTTTCCGTAAGCCTGGAGCGTCGCCGCGACGGCGGCGTCCCACTCTGCCTCGCTCGCCACGTCGAGCTTCTGGAAAAGCGCGGCGCCGCCGCCAGACGCGATCGATTGCGCAACCTCGCGTCCCTCCGCCTCCAGCATATCGGCGACGACGACCTTGGCACCCTCGCGCGCAAACAGCCGCGCCGTCGAGGCCCCCATGCCCGAGGCCGCGCCCGTCACGATTGCCACCTTGTCCTGCAAGCGCATTGGTTCCTCCCTGACATTGTTGTTGTCGTAGGTTGGGTTAGCGCGGCCACCGCCGCCAAGGTAGCACGCCACGGGCGGTCCCGCGCGTAACCCAACGCAATGGTGACACCGACCCCGTCCTGAGCCTGTCGAAGGGCGGCTGGAGTCCTGCAAGCCGTGGTTCGACAAGCTCACCACGGGGTTGAGAACGCGACCAGCCGGGGGCTGGATCACCGCTTGGCTCGACCCAACCTACGCCGGCAGCGCCGCCACCGCCTCGATCTCGAACAGCGCGGCCGGCCGCGCCAGCGCGGGCACGCCGATGGCGGTCGACGCCGGCAGCGCCGACTTGACCAGATAGCGATCGCGGATTGTCCGGAAGGTGGCGATGTTGCGCTCGATGTCGACGATGAACACGGTGATCTTGACCAGGTGCTCGAACCCCGCACCCGCGGCCGTCAGCGCCGCCTTCAGGTTCTCGAAGGCCTGCGCCGTCTGCGCCTCGAACCCGTCCGCGAATTTCCCGCTCCGGTCGATGCCGAGCTGGCCTGCGAAGAACACGATGCGCGCGCCGCCCGTTATCTCGACGACATGCGAATAGCCCGGCGGGCTCTCCATGGTCGGCGGGTTCGAGCGCTTGATTTCGAACATGGCTGGTCCTCCCTCGGCCGCAGTTGGCTCGCCTGAGCATATTGGCTAACGTCGCCGGCAAAAGAAACCGCTTCGAGGAAACGCAAGGGGAGGCGTGCGAGCATGGTTCGCTGTCCCGCTGTTTGAGCCCGCTTTTCGGGGCGTCGGCGCTCGCGCCCTTGCGGGTGCGCGCCTACCGCATCCAGTGGCCCTCCGACCTGCTGACCTCCTGCGCCTTCGAGATGGAGACGCTGATCCTGGGCTGGTACGTGCTGGTCCAGACGGGCTCCGTCCGGCTTCTGACGCTGTTCGGCGCCCTGCTGTTCGTCGGCACGCTGGTGGCGCCCCTGCTCGGCGTGGTGGGTGACCGCATCGGCCATCGCAACCTGCTGTGCGCCATGCGTGCCCTCTATACGCTCCTGGCGGCGGTGCTGCTGGCGGTCGCCTGGGCCGGCGCGCTCAGCCCGCTCATCGTCTTCGTCATTTCCGGCCTGATGGGCCTGGTCCGCCCTTCCGATCTCGGCGTGCGCAGCGCGCTGGTGACGCACATCGTGCCGGCCGAGCACCTGATGAGCGCGCTCGGCATCTCGCGCGCCACCTCGGATGTGGCCCGCGTCCTGGGCGCGCTGACGGGTGCGGGGCTGTTCGCCCAGTTCGGCATCGCCGCCGCCTACATCGTGGTCGTAACCTTCTACGCGATGGGCTTGGCTCTGGTCGTCGCCATGGGAAGCCATGAGACATCGCAGCCCGCAGCGTCGGTTACCGTCGCGACCGCCCGCGCCTCGCACTGGCGCGACCTGCGCGAGGGGCTGGCCTTCGTGTGGTCCTCGCCGCCGCTGCTCGCCGCCGTCTGGCTCGCCGTCCTGGTCAATGCCACCGCCTACCCGCTCTCCGGTCCCCTGCTGCCCTACGTGGCACGCGACATCTACGCCATCGACCAGACCGGGCTCGGCTATCTCGCCGCGAGCTTTGCGGCCGGCGCGCTCGCCGGCTCCGTGGCCGTGAGCCTGCGCCGCGGCATGCTGGTGGCGCGCGTGATGATCATCTCGGCGCTTATCTGGTACGGCTGCCTCCTCCTCTTTGCGCAGATGGCCACCCTGCGCGGCGGGGCTGTCTTGCTGGCGATCGTGGGTTTTGCGCAGAGCTTCTGCATGGTCACGCTCGCGGTGGTGCTGATGCGGCTCGCCGACGCGCGGTTTCGCGGCCGCGTCATGGGCGTACGCATGCTGGCCATCTACGGTCTCCCCGTCGGCCTTCTGATGTCTGGCGTCCTGATCGACCACGTTGGTTTCAGGGCCACCGCCACGCTCTACGCCCTGCTCGGCCTCGCCTTCACGCTCCTGCTCGCCGCCTACTGGCGCGCCGACCTGTGGCGGGCGCAGACACCGGCCAATGCGGGGCATATTCCCTCGCCCCGTCGCGCTCTTTAGCGCGAACGGGGAGAGGGTTAGGGTGAGGGGCGGCCACTTGCGCCGCGGAGTGTTTGTTGCTGCCCCTCACCCCGGCCCTCTCCCCGCGCCGACGCGCTTGCTGAGAGGCCGACGATGCGCGGGGAGAGGGAGATCGCGCCAAGCCCAGAGCAGGAAGCCATGCCCGCCACCTACGAGCCGACCATCCGCAACTTCAAGCTTCTCGCCCATCACATGCTCGATGGCCACGGCGGCATGGGCGAGGGCATGTCGATCCAGATCGCAAAAGACGGCCGGCGCATCCTGTGGCTGGCGCATGAGAGCGCGCCGAAGAACTTCACCGCCGTCGACGTCTCCGACCCGCGCGCGCCCAGGATCGTCGTGCAGACCGACCTCCCCGCCGCGCACATGCGCTCGAATTCCCTTGAGACCGTCGGCGACATCATGGCGGTCGCCTACCAGGTGCAGCGGCACGGGCTCAAACCCGCGGGCTTCGAGCTGTTCGACATCTCCACCCCCGAGAACCCGAAATCGATCGCCTTCGTCGATGCCTCCGGCCCCGGCTCGCGCGGCGTGCACCAGTTGTGGTTCTGCGACGGCGCCACCGTGCACATGGCGGCCGGCGCGCCGGACTTCGTCGCCAACAACCCGCTCGACGACCAGTTCTACCGCGCCTTCGACGTGCGCAATCCCTCCAAGCCCGTGGAAGTGAGCCGCTGGTGGCTGCCCGGCACGCGCCAGGGCGACGCGGCGCCTCCCCCCGTGCGCCACAAGCCGCCGCGCTACGACATGGGCTTCCGCGCCCACAACACCAACGTCTACCCCGAGCGCCCCGACCGCCTCTATCTCGGCTACATCGACGGCGGCATGTTCATCCTCGACATCTCCGACCGCGCCAACCCGAAGCCGATCTCACGCTGGGACAACTCGCCGCCGTTCTCGGGCTTCACCCACACCGTCCTGCCGCTCTTCAAGCGCGAGCTGCTGATCGTCACCGACGAGTCCGTCGTCGACGACGCCAAGGACTGGCCCAAGCTGATCTGGATTCTCGACGGCCGCGAGGAGGCAAACCCCGTGCCGATCGCCACCTGCCCCGTCGCCGACGTGGCGGACTACGCCAAACGCGGCGGCCGCTTCGGCGCCCACAACATCCACGAGAACGTGCCGCGTGCCCACCTCCTGGCAGTCGGACCGCACTATCCTCGGCACCTTCTTCAACGGCGGCTTGCGCGCCTACGACATCGCCGATCCCTACCGGCCCGAGGAGGTCGCCGTGTTCGTGCCGGAGGCCCCGAACGGCGCACCCACCGGCGCCATCCAGCTCAACGACGTGTTCGTCGACGAGCGCCAAATCGTCTACGCCGTCGACCGCCACATCGGCGGCCTCTACATCCTCGAAATGGGCTTTTGACTCTTGGCGCGCGGCTTGCGGCTCCCCTCCCCCTTGCGGGGAGGGGATGGGGGTGGGGGTGACTGGACTCCGGCGCCCGATGCCTTCACCCCACCCCTAACCCCTCCCCGTCAAGGGGAGGGGAACAGGGTCGAGCCTGCTTCATCGTCGCCTTAGAACGCCACCTTGTCCCCGCCCTTGAGCTTGAGGATCTCGCGCGCCTCGTCGCTGGACGCGATCTCCAGCCCCAGGCCCTCGAGGATCTTGCGCACGTTGGTCACCTGCTGCGCGTTGCTCTCGGCGAGCCTGCCGGGGCCGAGCCACAGCGAATCCTCCATGCCGACGCGCACGTTGCCGCCCATGGCCGCGGCCTGCGCCGCAATTCCCATCTGGTTGCGCCCCGCGCCCAGCACGCTCCAGTGATACTCGTCGCCGAACAGCCGGTCGGCCGTGCGCTTCATGTGCAGCACGTCCTCCGGATGCGGGCCGATGCCCCCTAAGATGCCGAACACCGATTGGATAAAGAACGGCGGCTTCACCACGCCGCGGTCGGCGAAGTGGCGCAGCGTGTAGAGGTGGCCGATGTCGTAGCACTCGATCTCGAAGCGCGAGCCGTTGTTGGCGCACGTGGTCAAAATGTACTCGATGTCGGCAAACGTGTTCTTGAATAGCCCCGCGCGCGTGCCCTCGATGTAGGGCTTCTCCCAGTCGTACTTGAACTCCTTCTGCCGCTGCAGCATCGGGTAGAGGCCGAAGTTCATCGTGCCCATGTTGAGCGAGGCGATCTCGGGCTTGAAGGCCGCGGCCGGCGCCACGCGCTGCTCCACCGTCATGCCCATGCCGCCGCCGGTGGTGATGTTGATGACGCAGTTGGAGCGCTGCTTGATCACCTTGAGGAACGGCGCGAACGCCTCCGGCGACTGATCGGGCCGGCCGTCCTTGGGGTTGCGCGCGTGCAGGTGCACGACGGCCGCGCCCGCTTCCGCCGCGCCGATCGCCGCGTCCGCGATCTCGCTCGCCGTGATCGGCAGGTGCGGCGACATCGACGGCGTATGGATCGAGCCGGTGACGGCGCAGGTGATGATGACTTTGCGGCTCTTGGCCATTGGGGCGTCTCCTCTGCCGTCGTTGCGATGCGGGTTGAACCATGCCATACGTCATACCGGGGTTGTCATCCGGGCGTTTAGCTACCGCGGCGCCAGCGTTATCGCAGCGCCGTTTGCCCACCGCGTTCGTCAGCCCGGGCCGATGCCGCGCCGGCGGCGCGGCAGCGGAGGCCCGGGACCCAGGCACTTGGCCGCAGAGGTGCGCCATCGGCCTCGCATGGAACCCTCTCCGAGAAGTTCTCGTGCGCGAAGGGGAGAGGGCGAGCAAGTGTTCGCGTGACTGGGTTCCGTGCCTCCGCCGCCCGCGCGTCCCGCGCGGCGCCTGCACGGAATGACGAAAATGGCTGGCGTCACGATGCCTTCGGCTGACTCTTCTTGTGTGCCACGAGCGCCGCAAGCCGGTCGTCGCGCCAGCGCTGCTTGTCCAGGATCGCCTCGGCCGTGGGCGTCCGGCCCCAGCTCGCCGCCACGCGGGCGATGTTTTCCGGCCCCCACAGTCGGGCGTCACCGGCCGCGACGACACCTTGTAGAGCGTCTCGCCGAAGCGCGCGCAGTAGTCGGGCGTGCCGCCGGGCGCGTTGAGCTCGATGGTCTCGAACGGCCCCATGAAGGCCCAGCGCAAGCCCAGCCCGTCGCGGATGGTCTTGTCGAGGTCCTCTGCCGACACGTAGCCCTCGCCGACGAGCCGCATCGCCTCCGACAGCAGCACCGCCTGCATGCGATTGAGAACGAACCCGTCGATCTCCTTCTTCACCACGATCGGCACCTGGCCCACGCCCTCGAAGATCGCCTTCGCCCGCGCGACCACGTCCGGCGCCGTGAACGCCGCGCCCGACAGCTCCACGATCGGCACCACGTGCGGCGGGTTCACGGGATGGGCGACCAGGCAGCGGTGCCGACCCTTCAGCCCCTCCGCAAAGCGCGACGTGACGATGAACGACGACGAGGAGGCGATGATCGCGTTCGCCGGCGCCGCGGCATCGATCTCGGCGAACACGGCGCGCTTCACGTCGAGCACTTCCGGGCCGCTCTCCTGCACGTAGTCGGCGCTCCCGATCGCGTCCGCCAGCGACGCCGCGGCCTTGACGCGCTTCGCCGCCGCCGCCGGGTCCTTGACGAGCCCGTGCGGCGCCACGTCTTTCAGCGACTGCGCGATCAGCTCCGGCGCGGCGGCGAGCGCGGCGGGAACGGGGTCCCACAGCCGCACGTCCCAGCCGCCCCTTGCAAACACGTTCGCCCACGCGCGCCCGATGAGCCCCACGCCGACCAGCCCAACCGTTGGCATCGCGTCTCCTCCCTTTATCCTTTTGTCTCAGTGCGTTCTCAGCCCGTGGCTGTCTGCAGCACGGCGCGGACGGCGCGCTGCCAGCCCGCATACTTGCGCGCCCGCTCAGGTGCCGCCAGGGCCGGCTTGAAGGCGCGCTCGAGCTTCCAGAGCTTGGCGAAGCCGTCCGCGTCGGGCCACACGCCCGCCTTGTGGCCCGCCAGCCAGGCCGCGCCCAGCGCCGTCGTCTCCTGCACCACCGGGCGCTCCACCGGCGCATCGAGGATGTCGGCCAGGAACTGCATGGTCCAGTCGCTCGCCACCATGCCGCCGTCGACGCGCAGCACCGACTTGGGCCCACCCGACCAGTCGCCGTGCATGGCCTCCAGCAGGTCGCGCGTCTGGTAGCAGACGGCCTCGAGCGCGGCCCGCGCGATCTCCTCAGGTCCCGTGGCGCGGGTGAGGCCGAGCAGCGCGCCGCGCGCATCGGGCTGCCAGTAGGGCGCCCCGAGCCCGACGAAGGCCGGCACCAGGTAGACATCCTGCGTCGTGTCCGCCGCCGCCGCGAGCGCGCCGCTTTCCGGTGCCGAGTGGATGATCCGCAAGCCGTCGCGCAGCCATTGCACCGCCGCGCCGGCGATGAAGATGGCGCCCTCCAGCGCATAGGTGGGCTTGCCCCCGAGCTGATAGGCGATCGTGGTCAGCAGCCGGTTGTGCGAGGCGACCGGCTTCTCCCCGGTGTTCAGCACCGCGAAGCAGCCCGTGCCGTAGGTGGCCTTCACCATGCCCGGCTCGAAGCAGGCCTGGCCGATGGTCGCCGCCTGCTGGTCGCCCGCCACGCCCAGGATCGGCAGCGCGGCCCCGAGGATCGAAGGCTCCGTGGTGCCGAACGCGGCATCGCAGTCGCGCACCTCCGGCAGGATCGCGCGCGGGATATTGAAGATGCCGAGAAGCTCGTCGTCGAACCGGCCCTTGGTGATGTCGTAGAGCAGCGTGCGCGCGGCATTGGTGGCGTCCGTGGCGTGCACCCGGCCGCCGGTGAGCCGCCACAGCAGGAACGTGTCGATGGTGCCGAAGGCCAGATGGCCCGGCATCGGCCAGCGCGCGGGCACCCTCCACGTTGTCGAGCAGCCAGGCGATCTTGGTCGCGGAGAAATAGGGGTCGAGCAGCAGCCCGGTCTTGGCCGTGACCGCGGGCTCGGCACCGGCCTTCTTCAGCTTGCGGCAGTAATCCGCCGTGCGGCGGTCCTGCCAGACGATGGCGCGATGGATCGGCTTGCCCGTCCGGCGGTCCCACAGCAGACAGGTCTCGCGCTGGTTGGAGATGCCGATGGCGGCGATGTCGGCGGCGCCGAGCCGGGCCCCGGCCAGCGCCTGGCGGGCCGTTTCCACCGTCGTGCGCCAGATGTCCTCCGGGTCGTGCTCGACCCAGCCGGAGGCGGGGTAGTGCTGGGCGAACTCGCGCTGTCCGAGCCCCAGGATGCCCAAGTCTGGGCCGAACACGATGGCGCGGCTCGAGGTCGTGCCCTGATCGAGCGCCAGGATCGCGCCGGCCTTGGCCATGTCCCTCTCCCTGCGACAGTTCCGCCGGCCTGGTTGAGCCGCGCCAAGCCCAACCTAGGCGAGTGCCGGCCTCCATCGCAAGGCTGAGGGGCCGCGTTGCTGGACCGGCACTTCCTCGCCTGGGCCCTGTGAGCTAGGTTGAGCCGCCGCGATGCTCTGACGCGTGCTTGTCACGGAGAAGCCCTAAGGACCGGCCGTCAGGTGAAGTGATCGCGTCATCGAGGAGGAAGCAATGCGAAAGCCTGTGAGATTGGGCTGGCTGGCGGCCAGCGTGGTGCTCTTTGCCGCCACGAATGCGTCGGCGCAGATGGAGATCCAGTGGTGGCACGCCCTGACCGGCGCCAACAATGACGTGGTCGTCAAGCTCGCCACCGACTTCAACGCCAGCCAGAAGGAGTACAAGGTCGTCCCCACCTACAAGGGCGGCTATGCAGACACCATGAACGCCGGCATCGCCGCGTTCCGCGCCGGCAACGCGCCGCACATCATGCAGGTGTTCGAGGTCGGCACCGCCACCATGATGGCCGCCACCGGCGCCATCAAGCCGGTGTACGTGCTGATGAAGGAAGCCGGCGAGAAGTTCGATCCGAAGGCCTATCTGCCCGCCGTCGCCGGCTACTATTCGACCACCAAGGGCGAGATGCTGTCGTTGCCCTTCAACAGCTCGTCCGCGATCATGTGGTACAACAAGGACGCCTTCAAGAAGGCGGGCCTCGATCCCAACAAGCCGCCGAAGACCTGGCCCGAAGTCTTCGACGACGCCAAGAAGCTCAAGGCGGCGGGCTACAACGCCTGCGGCGTGTCGACGGCGTGGGTGACGTGGCTTCTGATCGAGCAGTTCAGCGCCTGGCACAACGTGCCGATCGGCACGCTCGCCAACGGCATGGACGGATGGAAAACGGAGCTGGTGTTCAACTCGCCGCTGCATGTGCGACTGCTGAGCGAGCTGGTCGAGCTGCAGAAGAGCAAGACCTATGACTACTCGGGGCGCACCAACACCGGCGAGGGTCGCTTCACGAGCGGCGAGTGTCCGATCTTCATGACCTCGTCGGCCTTCCGCGGCAACGTCGTCAAGAACGCCAAGTTCGAGTTCGGCACCTCGACCTTGCCCTACTATCCCGACGTCAAGGGCGCACCGCAGAACTCCATCATCGGCGGCGCATCGCTCTGGGTCATGGGCGGCAAGAAGCCCGAGGAATACAAGGGCGTGGCCAAGTTCTTCGCCTTCCTGTCCGACACCGACCGCCAGATCTGGTTCCACCAGAAGACGGGATACCTGCCGATCACCAAGGCGGCCTACGAGAAGGCCAAGGCGTCGGGCTACTACGAGAAGAACCCCGGCACCGAGACCGCGCTCATCCAAATGACGGGCAAGGAGCCGACTGAGAACTCGCGCGGGCTGCGCTTCGGCAACATGGTGCAGTTGCGCGACGTGTGGGCCGAGGAGATCGAGTCCGCGCTCTCGGGCAAGAAATCCGCAAAGCAGGCCCTCGACGACGCGGTCAGCCGCGGCAACCAGATCCTGCGCCAGTTCGAGCGCACGGTTTCGCGCTGAGCACGCGCATTCCCTCTCCCTATGCTTCTTCAGCATGGGGAGAGGGTCAGGGTGAGGGGCAGACGCCTACTCCAACGTTGAGCTTGTCGCTGCCCCTCACCCCGACCCCTCCCTCCCCCTGCAAGAACGAGGAGAGGGAGCAGAAAGGCCCCATGAACCTCCAACACCACACCCCGATGCTGAGCGTGGGCGATCTCAGGCGCACCATGGCCTTCTATTGCGGCGAACTCGGCTTTCAGTGCGCGGGGACGTTCGGCAGCCCTGATCCGGTGTGGTGCCACCTCAAGCGCGATCAGGTCGATCTCATGTTCAACCAGCCGCCCGCGGACGAGATGGCGGACCTGCCGTTGCGGGCCAAGGACTTCCAGATCTACTACTTCTACCCCGACGATGTGGCCGCGCTGCACGCGGCCTGGAAGGCCAAAGGGCTTTCCGTCACCGATCTGCGCGTCACTGAGTACGGCATGAAGGAGTTCGAGCTGCGCGACCCCGACGGCTACTGGCTGTGGTTCGGCCAGTCGACCGACAAACCGGCCACCGTCACGGAGTAGGCCCATGGAGAAGCGGGCGATCTTCGGCGGCAAGGCGCTGCCCTACCTGCTGCTCGGGCCGCAGCTTCTGGTCACCTTTGTTTTCTTCTACTGGCCGGCCAGCCAGGCGGTGTGGCAGTCCTTCCTGTTGCAGGACGCCTTCGGGCTGAAGACCGATTTCGTCTGGACCGAGAACTACAAATACCTCTTCGCCCAATCCGACTACTACCGCGCGATGGGCACCACGGCCGTCTTCGCCATGGCCGTCACCCTGCTCTCGCTGTCGATCGCGCTGCTGCTCGCCGTTCAGGCCGACAAGACGATCAAGGGCGCCGGCGTCTACAAGACGCTGCTGATCTGGCCCTACGCCGTGGCCCCGGCGATTGCCGGCGTGCTGTGGCTGTTCATGTTCCAGCCCTCGCTCGGCGTGGTGGCGCAGGAGCTGCGACGCCTCGGCATAGATTGGAACCCGCTGCTCAACGGCAACCACGCCATGATCCTCGTCGTCATGGCGTCGACCTGGAAGCAGATCAGCTACAACTTCCTGTTCTTCCTCGCCGGCTTGCAATCGATCCCGCGCTCCGTGATCGAGGCCGCGGCCATCGACGGTGCGCGCCCAATCCGCCGCTTCTGGACCATTATCTTCCCGCTGCTCTCGCCCACTGCCTTCTTCCTGCTGGTGGTCAACATCGTCTACGTGTTCTTCGACACTTTCGGCATCATCGACGCCATGACCGGCGGCGGTCCGGCCAAGGCCACCGAGACCCTCGTCTATAAGGTGTTCTTCGATGGCCGGCTCGGCGGCGACCTCGGCGGATCGGCTGCGCAGTCGGTCTTCTTGATGCTGATCGTGATCGCCCTCACGGCCGTGCAGTTCCGCTACATCGAGCGCAGGGTGACCTACTGATGCTCCGCGTTTCGATCATGCACGCCGACCTTGCCGCGAGCGCCGACCTGTTCCCCTCCCCCTTGCGGGGAGGGGCTAGGGGTGGGGGGATTTTGCAGCCCCTGCCTTCTCGGCTTCACCCCACCCCCAACCCCTCCCCGTCAAGGGGAGGGGAGTTCGGTTGGTGCGAGTCGGGAACGAAGCGGTTCTCGACCGGACGAGGCGGCCATGGTTGAGCGGCGCCGCTTCGGCAATCTACTCGCCTACGTCATCCTGTCGGCCGGCGTCCTCATCGTCGCCTTCCCGGTCTACCTGTGCTTCGTCGGCTCGACGCACCCGCAGACGCTGATCGCCAACGGCGAGATGCCGCTGACCCCCGGCCCGCTGTTCTTCGACACCTACTACAAGACGCTGTTCGTCGGCACGAGCGGCACCACCCGCGAGCCCGTCAGCCGGATGCTGCTCAACAGCCTGATCATGGCCACCGTGATCGCGGTGGGCAAGATCACCATCTCGATCCTTTCCTCCTACGCCATCGTCTACTTCAAGTTTCCGTTCCGCATGGCGGCGTTCTGGCTGATCTTCATGACGCTGATGCTGCCCGTGGAGGTGCGCATCTATCCGACCTACAAGATCGCGTCCGACCTGCACCTGCTCGATTCCTACACCGGCCTCACCCTGCCCCTGATTGCCTCGGCCACTGCCACGCTGTTCTTCCGCCAGTTCTTCATGACCATCCCTGACGAGCTGATCGAGGCCTCCAAGCTCGACGGCGCCGGGCCGCTGCGCTTCTTCAAGGATACCGCCCTGCCGCTGTCGAGGACCAACATCGCCGCGCTGTTCGTGATCCTCTTCATCTACGGCTGGAACCAGTACCTGTGGCCCCTGCTGATCACCACGCGCGACGACATGCAGACCATCGTCATCGGCATCAAGAAGATGATCGTCACCTCCGACGCGCTGACCGAGTGGCCGGTGGTGATGGCCACCGCCATGCTGGCCATGCTGCCCCCGGTGGCGGTGGTCGTGCTCATGCAGCGCTGGTTCGTCCGCGGCCTGGTGGAGACCGAGAAGTGATGAATGCCGATCTCCCTCTCCCCGCGCATCGCCGAGTTGCCCGCCGACGCCGTCAGCGCGGGGAGAGGGTCGGGGTGAGGGGCAGCCGCATACGCCAGAGCAAGCTTCTGCCCCTCACCCTAACCCTCTCCCCACTGAAGAGTGGGGAGAGGGAATGGAGCGCCCCATGGCCTCGGTGACGCTCCAGAACGTGCGCAAGGTCTACGCCGGCGGCGTCGAGGCCGTGAAGGACGTGTCCCTCGACATCCCCGACGGCTCGTTCACCGTCCTGCTGGGTCCGTCGGGCTGCGGCAAGTCTACGCTGCTCAGAATGATCGCGGGGCTCGAGACCATCACCGATGGCACCATCTCGATCGCGGGAAAGCGCGTCAACGACGTGGAGCCCGCCGACCGCGACATCGCCATGGTGTTCCAGAACTACGCCCTCTACCCGCACATGAACGTCTACGACAACATGGCCTATGGCCTGAAGAACCGCGGCGTCGCCAGGGCTGAGATCGAGGCGCGCGTGGCCGATGCCGCCAAGCTGCTCGGCATCGATGCCTTCCTCAAGAGGAAGCCGCGCGAGCTGTCGGGCGGCCAGCGCCAGCGCGTCGCCATGGGCCGCGCCATCGTGCGCGAGCCGCAGGCGTTCCTTTTCGACGAGCCCTTGTCGAACCTCGATGCCAAGCTCCGCGTGCAGGTCAGGGTCGAGATCCGCCGCCTGCACAACCGCCTCAGGGCCACCTCCATCTTCGTCACCCACGACCAGGTGGAGGCCATGACGCTCGCCGATACGGTGGTGGTGATGAACCAGGGCCGCATCGAGCAGGTGGGCGCGCCCACACACGTCTACCGCCGGCCGGCGACGCGCTTCGTTGCCACCTTCATCGGCTCGCCGGCCATGAATCTCGTCTCGGGCCGCATCGTCGAGCCCGGCATTGTCGAGACGGCAGGCGGGCGCATCGGCTTCGACGCCGCCGCCTTCGACGTCGCCGCCGGACAGACTGTCGAGGTCGGCATTCGTCCAGAGGACCTGCGCTTCGGCACGGGCGGCGCGGGCGAGCTGGCATTCGCCCAGGACTTCGTCGAGGAGCTCGGCGCCACCCGCTTGTTCCACGGCACGCTCGGCAGCGAGCCCCTGGTGGTTGCGGTCGCCGCCGCCGAGAGCGATCTTGCCGCTGGCAGCGTTGCCGCGGATCAGGACGCCGTTCATTTGTTCGATCCGGCGACCGGCAAGAGCCTGCGCCGCGGCGCGTAGGCCACGAGAGCTTGAAAGCCGCCGGCGACAATTCTTGTCGAGCCGCGCACGCGTCCTCGGCTATGCTCACCCCCTTAAGGCGGCCAATTCGTTTCAGCGACCAGCCGTAGAGGGGAGCAAATGCCGAAGTTGCGTGCCGAGGCGATGAGCCTCGCCGAGCTGCTCGCGCGCTACAGCAACTACACGGTTCCCGACTTCCAACGCGTCTATGGCTGGGGCGAGCCCCAGATCAAGCGTCTGCTGAGCGACCTCGAGAGCGCGATCGAGCGCGGCGGCTGGCTCTATCTCGGTGACATCTATCTGGCGAGCGAGCCGAAATCCTCGCAGGCCGAGATCGCCGATGGGCAGCAGCGCATCGCCACGCTGAGCATGTTCTGCGCCGCGGGGCGGGATCTGGCCGAGGATGCGGCGGAAGCCGACAGGCTGCACGCCCTGCTCGTCGCGCCCGGCACGAACAGGGGCCCCGCTGCCTACAGGTACGCGCCGCGCGACCTCGACGTGGCGTTCTTCCGCCGCTGGGTGCAGGAGCCGGGCGCCACGCGCAGGCACCCCGCCGTCAACGATGCCGAGGAGGACGTGGACGGTGCCGACCAGCCGCTGTCGGAGAGCCAGACCAACATCATCGTCAACCGCGACCTGATCGTGCAGAAGCTCGAGTCGCTTGGTCCCGCCGGACGCGGAAAGCTGTTCTCGTTCCTCGACACCTCCGCCGAGGTGACGGTGCACACGGCCGACAAGCTCGAGGACGTGCGCTACGCCTACGCCAGCACCCACTCGCGCGGGCTTGCCCAGGCCGAGGTCGACAAGCTCAAGGCCGAGCTGCTCGGCGATTGCAGGCAAGACGTGCGGCACCGCCTCGCCACCCTGTGGGAGGACTGCGAGGCACGGCTCGGCAAGGAGCGGCTGACCGACCTGCTCGGCGCCCTGGTCTTCGTCGAGGCCGAGCGCAAGCCCCAGCTTTCCCTCGAGGCGGACCTGGCCAAGGTGTTCGGCCTTCCCGCTAACGTGCAGAAATTCATAGATAAAACGCTGGTCCCCTCGGCCCTGGCCTATGAGCGCATCCTGGCCGCCGGCAAGGGGCAGCGCGCCATCAAGCGGGCGACGCCCAACGGCCGGCGCCTGCGCCGCATCGATGGCCACCTCGTCACGCTCATGCGCACCAGCCATGACACGTGGAAGGGGCCGGCCATCCTCGCGCTCCGCACCCTGCGCGACAAGGCGCTCGAAAAGTTCCTCAGCGATCTGGAGCGTCTCGCCGCCGTGCTGATGATCGTCGGCGTCGAGCCCAACAAGGTGTTCGAGCGCTACGGCGCGGTCGTGCGCGAGCTGAAGGGCAACGGCCCGCCGAAGGGCTCCGCGCTCGACATCGATGCCGACCTCCTGGGCAAGGCGCGCGTGCTTCTGGGCGGGACCCGGTTCGGCGGGCGCGAGCGGGAGCGCTTTCGCATGCCGGTGCTGCTGAAGGTCAACGATCTCCTCAAGGGCGACGTGGTAACGATCAACCCGCGCAGGGTCTCCTGCGAGCACGTGTTGCCGCGCAACGGCGGCCGCACCCGTTGGAACAGATTATTCCGGCATCCCGAGCGCGGCTACGTCGGCGCCGAGTACGCCAACAGGCTCGGCAACCTTGCCATCCTGACGCACGAGGACAACCGTACGGCCGACACCAAGCCCTACGAGGTCAAGCGCAAGATCCTGAAGGCCTCTGGCTTCGCGCTCTCCAAGGATGCGGCAAAGGAGAAGGCGTGGACTGCCGCCGTGATCGAGGCAAGAACCGAACGGCTGCTGCAGATGCTGGTCGCGCACTGGCGCCTGAAATGATGCCGGGGTAGGTCGCGTTTCGTTCCGCCTGACGGCGGCACCCGCACGCCCTGTTCCCCGCGAAACAGCTAGTCCATCGCCCAGCGCCTACTGTTCCCCCCATCGAGCCGGCCCTGCCGGCAATCGGGTCGGGAGACAGCCATGGGATACCTCTATCTTGCGGTCGCCATCGTCACCGAGGTGATCGGCACCGCGGCGCTGAAACCCTCCGAGGAGTTCACCAAGCCGATCCCGACCCTCGTCCTGCTGGTCGCCTACGGCATCTCGTTCCTGGCTATGGCCCTGTCGCTGCGCACGATTCCCGTGGGCATCGCCTACGCCATCTGGGCCGGCGCCGGCATCGTGCTCGTGGCCATCGCCTCCTGGGTGCTGTTCGCCCAGAAGCTCGACGCGCCCGCCCTGGTCGGCATCTCGCTGATCACCGCCGGCATCATGGTCGTGCACTTTTCCTCCGCCAGCGTCAGCTACTGATCCCGGGAAGGCTGCCATGTCCAACGCAACGACCACCGCCTTCGCGCGAGCGGGGCAGGCGCCGATCGCGCCCGACGCGCACGCGAGCAACTGCCTATCCGCCACGGATCGGCAGCTCACCATCCGGCCGCTGGCGAGCGTCGCCGAGGTTCCGCGCGAAGACTGGGACCGGCTGTTCCCGGGCGTCGCCGAGAACTGGGACTACTTCCGCGCCTGCGAGCGCGCTGCGCCGCAAGGGTTCGCCCCTTCCGCCATCGCCGCCCATGCCGGCGGCCGGCTGATCGCCGCCGCCCCGCTTTTTCGCCTCACCTATCGCCTCGACATGTCGCTGCAGGGGCCGCTGCGCGCCGTCGGCGACTGGCTCGACCGGCGCCTGCCGCGCCTCGTCAACGTGCCGGTCCTCGGCATGGGCTCGCCGCTGACCGAGGAATGCGCCATCGGTCTTGCGCCGGACCTGAGCGCGGCAGACCGAAGTGCGGCCTTCGAGGCGCTGCTCGGCGGCATGTCTGTACACGCCAAGGCGACCGGCGCCTCCGTCCTCGCGCTCAAGGACGTCACCGATGCCGATCGTGCGTGGGCCCACGACTCCCTGGTGCGATCGGGCTTCACCGGGGTCGCGACCTTGCCCGTCGCCACGCTGCACCTGCCCTTCAAGAGCGAGGAGGCGTATCTGGCGAGCCTGTCGGCCTCCATGCGCAAGGACATCAAGCGCAAGATGAAGAGCCTGGCGGGTGTCGAGGTCGAGGTGCGCGAAACCATCGACGGCATCGAGGACGAGATCGCGGCCCTGTTCGAGGAGACCAAGGCGCGGCGCAAGGCCGACTACGACGCCTTCGACGACGTGCCGCAGGCCTATTTCCGCGAGGTCATGCAGGGGCTTGGCGGCCGCGCCAGGATCATGCTGACCCGCGTCGGTGGCGAGCTTGCGAGCTTCAACATCTTCCTCGAGGAGCAAGACCGCATCATCGACAAGTACATCGGCATGCGCTACCCGCTGGCGCGCGAGCACAACATCTACTTCATCACCTGGATGCTGATGGTGCGGCGCGCCATCGAAAAGGGCATTCCCTGGCTGCAGATGGGCCAGACCACCTACGGCCAGAAGGTGCGGCTCGGCTGCAAGCTCAAGCGCTCGTGGGTCTACTTCAAGCACACCAACCCGCTGATCAATGCGGGCTTCAGGATCGCCGGCCCGCGCATGGCCTTCGACCGCATGGACCCGGATCTCATCCAGCTCGGCGACGCGGCGCCCTACCTCGAGCCCGCGACTTCAGCCGCGTTGCCGCTGGCGAGGTGATCGCGCGCGGGGCCCACACCACGCATGCCGCTTGAGGGCCCATCATCGTTAATCCGAGTGCAAGAATATGTCTTTATGCTGCCTCTTGGATCGAAGCGTCGTCGAAGCCTCACTGGCGCTGTCTGCCATTTGGGCGAAGCCCCGCTATGTCCTGCTTGAGCTAACAACCTTCCGGGGGAATCTAGGAAATGAGTAGCATCAATACCAACGTCGCTGCGATGACTGCGCTGCAGTCTCTCACGATGACCAACAAGGCCCTGACCGACACGCAGAGCCGCATCTCGACCGGCTTCCGTGTTGCCGAGGCCTCCGACAACGCAGCCTATTGGTCGATCGCAACCACCATGCGCTCGGACAAGGCGGCTCTGTCGACCGTGCAGGACGCGCTCGGCCTGGGTGCCAGCGTCGTCGACGTCGCCTATACCGCCATGAACAGCGCCATCGACGTGGTCGACCAGATCAAGTCCAAGCTGGTCGCCTCGCGCGAGCCCGGCGTCGACAAGACCAAGGTGCAGAGCGAAATCGGCGAGCTGCAAAAGCAGCTGACCGGCATCGCCAAGTCGGCCGCGTTCTCAGGCGAGAACTGGCTGAATGTCAACTCGTCCACAGCCGGCTTCAACGCCACCAAGAGCGTGGTTGCCTCCTTCACCCGCTCCGGCTCGGCGATCACCATCGAGACGATCACCATCGATACCTCGTCGATGGACCTGTTCGATGCCAACACGGCTGCGACCAACGCCGCCGCCGGCATCCTCGATGGCAACCGCGACACCACCGGCGCCATCGCTAATACGGCAACGACCTGGTCGATCTCCAACCTGTCGATCTCGTCTCTGACGGACAGCACGGCCGATATCGCGACCCTCGACAGCTACATCAAGGGTGCGGACGCGGGCCTGAAGGAAATGACGACCGCGGCGAGCAACCTCGGCGCCGTCAAGCAGCGCATCGGTCTGCAGCAGGACTTCGTCAAGGGCCTGATGGACGCCCTCGACCGCGGCATCGGCGCCCTGGTCGATGCGGACATGAACGAGGAGTCGACCCGGTCTGCAGGCCTTGCAGGTCCAGCAGCAGCTCGGCATCCAGGCGCTCAGCATCGCCAACTCGCAGAGCCAGAGCATCCTGCGGCTGTTCCAGTAAGCTCCTTTCGCGCGAGCTGAGGATCCAAGGCCACGCCCGAAAGGGCGTGGCCAAACCCTTTTTGTCGGTGCGCTGCATCGCGCATCTCGAGGCACTGAGGGGAGGTTGGGCATGACAGCAAGGCGATCTGCGTGCCGTGCCGAAACCGGCGCCGTGCTTGGGTCGCGAGGCTGCGCGCAAGGGGAGGCGAACTGATAGTCATGGGTAAATGGCATATCGTGATCAAGAAAATCAAAGGCCGGCGCTACCGCTACCGACAAACGACCTGGGTCGAGGATGGGCGCGTGCGCACACGCAGCCAGTACCTGGAACCCGCCGATGGATATGCGGGTGCACCCTGGCAAAAGCGCCAACCCGCGAAAGCGCCAGCAGCACAAGACTAGAAAAGACTCGGCGGTTTCCAAAAAAGAGACCGGCGCAATGGCCTGATGCCCTTGCCGGCGACCTGCTCGAGGCGGCGACAGGGTGTACCACGCTCCGGGATTTGCTATTGCTCTCAACATATTGAATAGAGCAGGATTCACGCTTCGGCCGAAACATCGCCATCGACGCAAGGCTATTCCATCCGAAGCGATCCTGCTCTGGGTCGGGACGTGCATGAAGAAGATCAACATCCTCAACATCTCGCGGGTCAGTGCCGAGGATCGCGCCAAGATCGAGGGCGTCGATCCGGCGATCCAGTTCGTCGATGCGGGCGGCTGGTACGATGGCGAAATTCGCGACACGTGGCCCGCCTTCGCCTCGGCGCGCTATCTGGCGCCGAATGCCATGGGCTCGGGAACCCGCCAGGAGCGCGACCGCCTCCTGGCCGAGGCGAAGTGATCCTTGGCGGCTGGCCGTTTCCGCTCGATCTGCGCGCCAGGGCGCCGAAGCTGAAATGGTTTCATCAGCGTCCGGCCGGCGCCAGCAACCTGATGCTCGGCGATCTCTGGGGCAGCGACGTCCTGGTGACCACGGCGCGAGGGGCAGGCAACACGCTTGCGATCGCCGAGTACGCCGTGGCGGGCATCCTGCACTTCGCCAAAGGCCTGCACCGCGCCGCCGTCGACCGTGAGGCGGGCGCGTTTGCCCATCGCAACTATCGGCCGCTTCTGGTGCAGGGCAAGACCGCGTGCATCGTCGGGGCCGGCGGGATCGGGCGCGACGTCGGCAGGCTGTGCGCTGTGCTCGGCATGCGGGTCGTCGGCACGCGCCGGCACTGGGACCCGGACGCCCCGCTCCCAGCCGGCTTCGACGCGCTCGGCGGCCCGGCGGATCTCGATCGGCTCCTGGCGGATAGCGATTTCGTGGTGATCTGCTGTCAATGGACGCCCGAGACGACCCGTCTGTTCAACGCGGACCGCTTCGCCGCAATGAAGCCGGGAGCGGTGCTCGTCAACGTCGCGCGCGGCGAGATCGTCGATGAGGAGGCGCTGGCCGACGCGCTTCAGCGCGATCATCTGCGCGGCGCCGCGCTCGACGTCTATGTCGGTGAATTCGAGCACCCGCCCATGGCGCGGCTCTGGTCCGACCCGCGCGTGCTGATCACGCCCCACACCTCGAGCGTCAGCGACCAGGACCGCCATGGCGGTATCGATGTGTTCTGCGAAAACCTCCGCGCCTACCTCGACGGCCGCCCGCTGCTGAATGTCGTCGATTGGAACAGGGGTTATTAGAGCAGGATCGCTTCAGATTGAATCGCCTTGCCTCGATCGCGACGTTTCGGCCGAAGCGTGAATCCTGCTCTACTCAATATGTTGAGAGCAAGATTCACGTTTCATGATCGAAGCAAAGGGCTTCGATCGGAAACGATCTTGCTCCAGCATCGCAGCTCGGCGATGAGGCGCCCACTATCTCAGCTGCGTATTGCGGGCGGAACCGCGTTCGCTCACTTGAACTCGGCCAGGTAGGTCTCGTCCTCGAGATGGCAGAAGGCGACGCGCCAATGAACCGGGCTACCATCGATAGCCAGCACTTGGCGATCGAGCTTGAGAAGCGGCGTGCCCGCACAGATCGCTAGCTTGTCCGCTACGGGCTTGCTCGCTATCGCCACCGACACACGTTCCGTGGCCGGCCCCAATACCAGGCCGAAGCGCTGCGCCAGTTCCGCAATTCTTCCTGGAGGTTCGGGAAGTCTCGTGAGCTCGGCGAACTGTCGCTCGGGCAGCACCTCCGCCTCGTACATGTAGGGACGGTCATTGTTGAGATGCAGCCGGTGGATGCGTATGACCTGCGACCCCGCGGGCAGGCGCAAGCGCCGTCGCTCCTCGTCGGTGGCAGGTCCGGAGCTCACCTCGGCCGCGCCCTTGAACCGCGCGATACGTTGCTCGGTCTTGTCGCGGATGTTGTCGTAGCGTCCGGCTACCGCCTGCACGGTGCTGTCGTTGACGAACGTGCCCTTGCCCTGCCGGCGCCTGACCACACGTTCCGCCTCCAGCGTGTCCAAGGCCTTGCGCACCGTGCCCAGGCTGATGCCGAGCTCCTCGGCGAGATGCAGCTCGGAGGGAAGCAGAGAGCCTGGCTTCCAGATGCCGCCGGTCACCCGCTCCAACAACAGGTCACGCACCTGCAGATAGAGAGGACGCATCGAGAGCTTGGGAGAATCCGCCATTTCTCCTCCCCGTGAGCAAAATACGACAAGAATTCAGCACGCGATTCGTCGCTAAACTGAGCTTCGGACGTTCTGTTCCTGTAGTGGCTCGGATTTGGCGTTCACAATCTTGTCAAGGGGCACATTCAGTGTCCAGGACATACCCTCCGCGTCGAAGGCAACCGTGGCGCTGCCGCCCAGCATACCGGGCACGACATCCTCCAGGATGACGTGGCCGAACCCCTTGCGGTCTGGGGGCGTCACCACCGACCCGCCGCTCTCTCGCCAAATCAGAATGAAGCGCCCGCTCGTCCTCTTGCCAAGTGACCTGCACTTGACCTGTCGGAGCGGCAAGCGCGCCATATTTGGCAGCATTGGTGGCAAGCTCGTGCAGGCCGAGCCCGAGGTATTGGGCAGCCTGGGGGACGAGCATCATCGCTGGGCCCTGTGTCATGATCCGCTCGGCCTCGGTTCCTTCCAGCAGGGCGAACTGCGAGCGCACCAGATCCTCGATCGGTGCACCCTCCCAGTTGCGCTCGACGAGAAGGTCGTGAGATTTGGCCAGCCCCCGAAGGCGCTCGCCGAAATTGCTGTTAAAGGCCTGCATGTCGGCACTGGTTGCCGCGGTGCGGCGCGCTATGGCCTGGATCACCGCCAGCAGGTTCTTGGACCTGTGCGTCAGTTCGCGCATGACGAATTGCATGCGCTGCTCAGTCTCGTTGCGAGCCGAAATGTCGACGATCGACGCCACGACGAAGGCTTTGCCATCGACGATGAGGGGATTGAGCCCGATTTCCACGGGAATCTCCCGTCCGTCCTTGCGCCTGCCGTGGAGGTCTCGGCCAAGTCCCATCGGTCGCGCGGCCGGGGCTGCATGGAATGCGGCTCTGAGTGCCTGATGCTCTCGACGCTGCTGCGCCGGCAGCAGGTTCTCGACGCTCTGGCCGACAAGCTCATCCCTGGAATAGTCGAATAGCTGCTCTGCTCCCCTGTTGACCAGGTGCACGCTGCCGGCGTCGTCCGCCATCAGCATCGCCACTGGCGCGTGCTCGAAGAGAGATCGGAAGCGCTCCGTTGCCTCGCTCAGCTCTCTGGTACGGGCCTCGACGCGCTGCTCGAGAAGCGTTCTGGCGCGCTCCAATTCCGCCAGCGTGCGCTTGTGCGCGATGATCTCGTTCGCCAGATCGGTGTTCGCGAGCTGCAGTTCCCTGGGGCTTGGGATAGCCAGCGCCCTGGGGATGAGCGGGAAGATCACGACCGCCGTCGTCACGGAGATGCCCGCGGTGACGACCTTCACCAGGGCCTGGAACTCATAGATCGGCCACCACAAGGTGAGCAGATTGATGATGTGCGTCAGCCCGCACCACAAGATGAATGCCGCGAACAGACGGGCAAGACCCTTCATCTCGACATTCGGGCGCTTGCTCACGAAAATCCAGATTGCCACGGGGATTGCGCAGTAGGCCGCAAATATGAGGAAGTCCGACCCTGCATGCAGCCCGACCAGCCATGGGTTCCACAGCAGGCAATAGCCGTGCGCCATGAGGGCTTGATCGAAAATCCCTTGCAACATGCAAGCCTCCTGCATGAAGCCGCGCACCGGCATGCGCGAGCTCAACCCGGCTCAACTCGCCTCGACCTGGAATAGCCCTCAGAAAAACAGGGCCTGGCTCACCACAACACGAACAGCGTCAGGATCGAAAGGCTTCGCGATTAGATAGGTGGGTTCGCGCGTCTGGCCTGTCAGCAGCCTTTCGGGATAGGCCGTAATGAACACGACGGGCGCCGGGCACTCGATCTGGATCTCGTTGACCGCGTCGATGCCGCTGCTTCCATCGGCCAGCACGATGTCGGCAAGGATCAAGCCGGGCCGCATGCCTTGCGCCAACCGGAGTGCTTCGTCGCGGGTGCGCGCGACGCCGATGACGCGGTGTCCCAGATCCATCATCAGCGCCTTGAGATCGTTGGCGATGAAGAGCTCGTCCTCGATGATGAGGATGTCGGTGGCGATCTGCTCCGCCACCTCGCGCCGTGCGGCTTCCACCAACAAGCCAACTTCCGATTCCGGCAGCTCGAGGACCGCTGCAGCCTCCTTCAGCGAGAACTCATTCAATGCCAACAGCATGAAGGCTTGCCGGGACCGGGGCGTCAGCGCAAACACGCGGCGCTCGAGGACGTCGGCGCTCGGGCTTGGCATCGCAAGGGCCCGCACCCGCTGAGCCATCGGTCCGTTCCAAAGCCGGCAGAACATCCTGTAGAGCGCGATGCGTGGATCGGCGTCCAGCCGGCCGTCGTCCGCCAGCGTTTCCAAGGTCGCGGCCACGATCGCATCGCCGCCCTGCTGGTCGTCGGCAAGCATTCGCGCGAGCCGTCGCAACCTTGGCAGATGTTCTGTGAAACTGTCGGATGCAGTCATCGACATGTGCCCTCCCCGAACTGGCATGCAGGCTCCGCGTCTGCGTGGGGACATAATCTCGCGCCCCGCGCCTAAGGAGCCCGCCAACAAAGTCACAGCAGCACTCTGCGGCCCCATTGGGTCCGTTCAATGCCGGGAGCATATTTGGAATGACTCGACTATAGAAGTGGCCCGCAGATCTATAGCGATCTGCACTCTATCTGATATCAAATAGAGTATTTGCGCGATGGCATCGGGCGAGGGTGGCGATCCCGGAATCTTGGCGGAGCCGGTAGCCCCGGCAAGACACCGAACCCAGCACGCAAGATGAAAACCTGGCCGGCGTAGCGGTCGAGCCGCGTGCAAGCGCGGCTCTTATAGAGGATAGTGCCGGCATATCCCTTCGACGGCGGCACCCCGAGCATGGTCGGCGCAACGAGCCATCCTTCACCCGTGGCTGATACCGCGGCCCAAGAACGCGTCGCCCTCGCGACGACGTCGGGCGCCCACTTCCTGCACGATGGCATTGCCGACAGCCTCTACGTGCTGCTGCCTCTATGGGCGCAGACGCTCGGCCTGAACTACACCCAGGTCGGCAGCCTCAAAACGGCCTACTCAGCCGCCATGGCCGTGTTCCAGATGCCGGCCGGCGTTCTCGCCGAAAGGCTGGGCCAGCGCGTCCTGCTCGTCGGCGGCACGCTCCTGGCCGGCGCAGCCTTTGCCGGCATGGCCATGGCCGGCGGTTACGTCAGCCTGTTCCTGGTGATCCTGGTGGTCGGCCTTGGATCGGCTGTCCAGCATCCGCTGGCCTCTTCCATCATCTCCCAGGCCTATCCCGCCGGGCGACGCAGGTCGGCGCTGGGCGTCTACAACTTCTCCGGCGACGTCGGCAAAATGGTCGTCGCGTTCAGCGTGGCAACGGTGGCGGGCGCGATTGGCTGGCAGGCAGCCGCCATTGGCTACGGGGCCATCGTGATGGCTGCCGGTGTCGTCCTCCTGCTCGTGCTGTTGCGCTATTCGCTCGGGCAATTGCGGGCTTGCGAGGCCGGCGCGCAGACGGCCGAGGCAGGACAGCCGGCAATCCAGGCAGGCCAACGCGGCTTGCGGCTGACGAATCCGCGCGGTTTCACCCTGCTTTCGGCGATTCACGCGGTCGACAGCGCCGGCCGGACCGGCGCTCTCACTTTGCTGCCCTTCGTCCTGGTGCAGAAGGGCGCGTCGCCCGCGACGATAGGCTTTGGCCTGGCGTGCATTTTTGCAGGCGGTGCGGCCGGCAAGCTGGCGTGCGGCCTGCTTGCCGATCGCGTCGGCATCCTGCGCACGGTCATCGTCACGGAGCTTGCAACCGCCGCCATTCTCATCGCCGCCCTTCTGGCGCCTCTGGCGGTGGTGCTCATGCTCATGCCGCTATTCGGCATCGCCCTCAACGGGACATCGTCTGTCCTCTACGGCACGGTGACCGACTTCGTGCACGCGGATCGGCAGGCGAGAGCCTTCGGCCTTTTCTACACGATCGGCAGTGCCGCCGGGGGCGCCTCGCCGCTCGCGTTTGGGGCCTTGAGCGATTGGATCGGCCTGACGCAGGCCATCGTCGGCTTGTCCGCCATCGTCCTCGGCACTTTGCCCTTGGCCGTCCTGCTGCAGCCGCATCTCGAGACGCGCTGAAGCAGCCCCATCGGGCCACGGCCTCTACAGCCACCCGCGCGCCGCAAGCAGGCTCTTGAGCTCCGCCTCCGCCGCGGCGAGCCGCGCAGCGTCCGTCGAGCGCAGCACCAGCTGCGTGCCCGGCTTGCCGTCGCGCATGAACGGATAGCTGCCCATGGGCACATCCGGATAGCGCTTCTGCAGATCGCCGAACAGGCCTGCGATCTCGCCCTCCGGCCGTCTCAGATCCAGCGCGGAGGAGAGCATCTTCTTGCCGGTCTTGAGATACTTGCTGGCGGCCAGCAGCATTACCTGCATGATCTGCGGTATGCCCGCCATGACGATCACGTTGCCCAGCATGAAGCCCGGCGCGATCGACACGCTGTTCTCGACCAGCTCCGCGCCGAAGGGCATGCGCGCCATCCTCAGCCGCGCCGGTGTCAGCTCCACGCCGCGCTTCTCGAAATAGGCGCGCATGGGCGCCAGCGCGCGCTCGTCGACGTCGATGCCGACGCCGAAGGCCTTGGCGACCGAGTTGGCGGTGATGTCGTCGTGCGTGGGGCCGATGCCGCCGGTGGTGAAGACGTAGGTGTAGCGCGCGCGTAGCGCGTTCACGGCGGCGACGATCTCGGGCTCCTCATCGGGGACGACACGCACCTCTTTCAGCTGGATGCCGATGGCGGTGCAGTGGTCGGCGATGAAGCCGATGTTCTGGTCCTTGGTGCGCCCGGACAGGATCTCGTCGCCGATCACGATGATCGCCGCCGTGACGACGCTGCCGGCTTGGCTTTCCCCCGCGCTATCGCTCATGACACACCCCTTTCCCTGGCCCGGCAGCCGCCGGGCTCCACGGCATGTCATGGTGGCCCCGCGCGGCCGGGTCAAGCCTCCGCGGCAGCGAGCACCCGCCGGTAGAGATCCAGGCACGTGCGCTGGAAGGCCTCCTTGGTGAAATGGGCCTCGTAGGTGCGCGTGCCGTTTTCGACCAGCCGCCGGGCAAGGTCCTTGTCCGCGATCACCCGCTGCAACGCCTCGCGCAGGGCCGCCGGATCGTCCTTCGGCACCAGCAGCGCATCGTGCTCGTTCGTTACCGTGGCGGCGGGTCCCGCCGCATCCGTGACCACCAGCGGCCGCCCCGTTGCCCAGGCCTCGATGGTGACGTTGCCGAACGGCTCGTAGCGCGAGGGAAAGGCCACCACATCGCAGGCTGCCAGCAGGTTGGCCCGGTCGGTACGCCAGCCGAGAAAATGCGCCCTGTCGGCGACCCCCAGCTCGCGGGCCTGCGCCTTCAGGTCTGCTTCGATCGGACCCGAACCGGCGATCCAGGCGTGCACACCCGGCAGCCCGGCCAGTGCCTCCAGCAGCGTATCGATGCCTTTTTTCGGATGCAGCCGCGCCAGTGTCAGGACGGCCGGCGCTGTCTGCGGCGTATCGAGCTCCGGTCGAGGCGTGGGTGGCGCTTTCGCGACGTTGGCGTAGGAGCTCAGCACGCTGACGCGCTCGGCCGGCGCGCCTTCGCGCACGATGTGCGCGGCGATGTTCTTCGTCATGCCGACATGCCAGCTGCAGTTCGAGAACCGGGAGAGCTTGTAGTAGCCGCCGTACCAGCCCACATTGCGCTTGCGCCATTGGGCCGGCGCGAACGAGCCGGCGCGGCCCATCCAGTAGTGGATCACGTCCGGCTTGAAGGTCTCGATGGCGCGCGCAATTGCCTGAGTGGTCGGCCGGGACCAGATCCGGCTGAAGGTCGCAATCGACACCGGCACGCCGGCTTGCGCGAATTGCGCCAGCCGATCGGTGCTGTGAGAGCGGGTGACCACGTGCTGGGCCACGCCTGCATCTGCCAGTGCGATCACGGCGTCGGCCATGATGCTCTCGGCCCCGCCGTGCTGGGCCCCGGCGATCACGTGCAGGACGCGCATGCTGTCCTATCCTCGAGGTCGGCTTGCCTGTGGTGGTTCCGCGCGGCGAAGCCAGGGCAAGTCGGTGCCGAACACCTCGGATAGTAGCGGCTTGCACTGCGAATGCCACGCGGCATACCTTCCCGCGCCATGCGCCTCCCCGCCCCCCTCCTCCGCGGCACCCTGATCCAGCGCTACAAGCGCTTCCTGGCCGACGTGCGCCTCGATGACGGCCGCCTGATTACCGGCACCTGCCCCAACACCGGCTCGATGATGGGCCTGACCGCGCCCGGCTCCGTCGTGTGGCTCTCCGAAAGCGACAGCCCCACGCGCAAGTATCGCTTCACCTGGGAGCTGGTCGAGGCCGACCTCGGCCGCGGGCCGACGCTTGTCGGCATCAACACCGGCCATCCCAACAAGCTGGTGGCGGAGGCGCTGGCCGCCCGCCGCATCAAGGCGCTTGCCGGCTATGCCTCGCTGCGCCGCGAGGTGAAATACGGCCGCAATAGCCGCATCGATCTGCTGCTCGAGTGCGCCAAGAAGGGCCTGTGCTACGTCGAGGTCAAGAACGTACACCTGTCGCGCCGGCACGGGCTGGCCGAGTTCCCCAATTCCGTCACCGAGCGCGGCATCAAGCATCTGGGCGAGATGTCCGACATGGTGCGGGCCGGGCATCGGGCGGTCATGGTCTACCTGATCCAGCGCAACGACGCGCGGCGCCTGGCATTCGCCCGCGACGTCGATCCCGGCTATGGCAAGGCTTTCGATGCGGCCGCCGCTGCCGGCGTGGAGGCCATCGCGCTGCGCTGCCGCATGAGCCCCGAGGAGATCGTCGTCGACCGCCCCGTCTCGATCATCGGCTGAGATGACAAGGACGTGGCCGGACGGCCCGAACCCCACGCACTCTTGATCGGGCGTGAGCCGATTGTGCCTCGCCCGCTGGGCTGCCCTGACGTATACGCAAAGTGGAGATCATCCGCGCAGTGAGGCAAACCAAATGCTGAACCGTCGCAATCTGCTGCTCACCGGCCTCTCCGCCGCGGCGGTTGCCGCCGTGGCCTTGCAGGTGACGCGCAGCCCGGCAGGCTCGACCGCGACCACCGGCACGTTCGAGGTCACCAAGACCGAGGAGGCGTGGAAGAAGCAGCTCACCTCGCAGCAGTACTATGTGCTGCGCAAGCACGGCACCGAGCACGCCTTCTCCAGCCCGCTCGACAAGGAACATCGCGCCGGCACCTTCGCCTGCGCGGGCTGCGATCTGCCGCTGTTCTCCTCGCAGACCAAGTTCAACAGCGGCACCGGCTGGCCGAGCTTCTATGCGCCGCTCGACAACGCCGTCGGCACGACTTCCGACCGCAGCTGGGGCATGCTCCGCACGGAGGTGCACTGCCGGCGCTGCGGTGGCCACCTGGGCCACGTATTCGACGACGGGCCGAAACCCACGGGACTTCGCTACTGCATGAACGGCGTGGCGTTGAAGTTCACGCCGCAGCAGAAAACCTCGTCCTGATCCCGCCGAAGCTTTGGAAGGCTACCCATCATGCTCACGCTCCCGAGGCTCGGTCGCTGGCTGGCCCCGCTCGCTTTCGCCGTCGGCATTGCCGCCGCGGCCTCGCAATCGACGGCCGCCAAGACGGAGACCGCCATCTTCGCCGGCGGCTGCTTTTGGTGCATGGAAGATGCTTTCGAGAAGGTGCCGGGCGTGACCTCCGCGGTCTCGGGCTACACCGGCGGCACGGTCGCCAACCCGACCTACGAGCAGGTCGGCTCGCACAAGACCGGCCACGCCGAGGCCGTCGAGGTGACCTACGATCCTGCCAAGGTCACCTATCCCCAACTCGTCGACTGGTACTGGCACAACATCGACCCGTTCGATGGCGTCGGTCAGTTTTGCGACAAGGGCAGCCCCTACCGCAGCGTCATCTTCTACAAGGGCGAGGCGCAGAAGAAGGTGGCGGAGGAACTCCAAGGAGGCCTTGAAGACGAAATTCAAGAAACAGATCGCCACCAAGATCGAGCCGGCCGGCCCCTTCTATCCAGCCGAGGACTATCACCAGGACTATTACAAGACGAGCACGTTCCGGTATCAGTACTACAAGTACGGCTGCGGCCGCCCGCAGCGTCTCGAGCAGATCTGGGGCAAGCCCATGCCACCCCCCGGCGGCACCGCGACCCATTAGCTCGCAACAGCAGCGGTGGTTTCCTTCTCCCCTTGGGGAGAAGGTGGTCCGAAGGATCGGATGAGGGGGCCTTCACTTCCCCCTCACCAGCTCGGCCGAATGACTTATGGCCGCGCCTCATAGTCGTGTGCTGGTCGCCAATGCGAATGACGCGGTCATAAGTCATGGCCTCGCGCCCTCTCCCCGAGGGGGTCTCATTCCGGGAACCGCGCTGCGTAGGGCTCCAGCGGCAGGCGCAGCGCATTGGTGAGATACGACACCGTGCGATAGAAACCCGCCAGCAGCAGCAACTCCAGCATGGCCGCTTCGCTGAATTGAGCCCGCAGGCTCGCCCACAGCGCGTCGTCGACATCGCATGCGGCGTGCAGGGCATCGCAGAAGCGGATCAGTAGCGCATCTTCCGGCTTCCAGCAGGCGTCATCGGGCCCGCCACGCGCCAGGGACCGCCGCTGATCCGCATCGAGCCCCGCCCGCTCGGCGAAGAAGGCGACATGGACGCCCCACTCGTACTCCGAACCGCATCGCGCCGTGACACGGCCGATGACGATCTCGCGCTGGCGCAGCGTCAGATGGCCCTTGTCCAGCAATCCCCCGCCCATGAAGCGCTGGAACAGCCGCGCATCGCGGGCAAGCACCCGGAAGAGCACGAGCGGCGCAACGCCCGGCGGCATCAGTTTTTCGAAGCGCGCCTCCACTTCCGGCGCGTAAGGGCTCTGGGCGGGGGCGATGCGCGGGGCGGCGGACATGGGCGGTTTCCTATGCTACCTTTTTCATAGCATGGAGATTCGCTGTTTGCTACGGAAATAATAGCATGACAACGCCGATGCCCAGAAAGCGCGTGCGCGGCTCGGCCACCGGCAGGCCGATCATGGCGCTGCTCGACCTTCTCGGGCGGCGCATGACGCTGCGCATCCTGTGGGAGCTGCGGACCGAGCCCCTCACCTTTCGCGCGCTGGAGGCGGCGGCCGAGACCAACCCCAGCGTGCTCAACACGCGGCTCAGGGAGCTGCGTGAAGCGCATCTCGTCGAGCATGGGCCCGAGGGCTATGCGCTCACCCGGCAGGGGCGCGCCCTGCTCGAGAGATTCCTGCCGCTCAACGCCTGGGCCGACGACTGGGCGCGCCTGCTCGATGCGAAAGGCGGCAAGGCCAAAAGAAAATAGCGTTAACGGACATCGGCCCCCTGACCGGGCCATCAACACGCAAATTTCTGCCCTTTGCTCGCGCCGCCCGCGCACGCGGAGTAGCATTGCCCGATTCTGGTCAAACCTCCGCCCCATGATCACGCACGGTTTGGGTGAAAGTGGGGTTTGCGCCGAACCTTTTCGTCATCCGGGGGATGTCATGCGCACGATCACACGACGCAAAGCGCTTGTTCTTGGTCTCACCTCGACCGTGGCGGCCTCCATCGGAGCGGTGCCGCAGGCCCAGGCCGTATCCAGGTACGCCGTCGACTCCACGCTCCAGGACTTCTACTGGCGCGTGAAGGGCGGCCACGCCCTCGTCAGGAGGGCCGCCGGCGTTCTCGTGTTCCCGCGAATCTACAAGGCCGGCTTCGGCATCGGCGGCGAGTACGGCGAGGGCGTCCTGCTGGTTCACGGCCGCAGGGTCGCGGACTACAACTCCGTGTCGGCGTCGATCGGCTTTCAGATCGGCGCCCAGGCGCGCTCCGTCGTCATCCTGTTCATGACCCAGGAGGCGCTGGCCCGCTTCAGCCGCACGCGCGGTTGGAAGATCGGCGTCGACGGATCGGTGGCGCTGATCACCGTCGGGGTGGGCGGCTCGATCGACACGGACCGGATCGCCAACCCCGTGGTGGGCTTCATCTTCGACAACCAGGGCCTGATGTACAATCTGACCCTGGAAGGCACGAAGATCACCCGCATCTCGGGCTACTGAGCTTCCGTCCCGAACGCTGGCGCTATACGACGGGGCTCAGGCCGCCGTCGATGTTGATCGCCGTGCCGGTGATGTAGGAGCCGGCGTCCGAGGCGAGAAACAGCACCATGTTGGCGAACTCTTCCGCCGTGCCGATCCGGCCCAGCGGAATGGCCTTGCCCATCTCGGCATAGTAGTCTTTCAACGAACGGCCTTTGTTCTCCGCGGCGTGCCGCTTCTCCCATTGATGGCTCTCGATGCGGCCGACCAGCACGGCATTGGCAAGCACGTTGTGGGGTGCGCCTTCGCCCGCCAGCACCTTGGTCAGCGCCATGCCGGCGGCACGCGTCACCGAGGTCGGCGCGCTCGTCGCCGGCTGGGCCTTGGCGCCCACGTTGAGCACGTTGATGATGCGCCCCCAGCGCCGCGACTTCATGCCGGGCAGCGCCTGCCGGGTAAGTCGGATCGCGGCGAACAGCTTCAAGTCGATGTCGTTCTGCCAAAGCTCGTCGCTGACTTCCTCGAATGGCCCGCGCTGCGATGTGCCGGCGTTGTTCACCAGCACGTCGATCTGCCCCAGCGCCGCGGTGGCGGTTTCGTAGGCCTTGCGGCAGCCGTCCGCGGTGCTGACGTCGGCAGCGATGGTGACGACCTTGGCGTTCGTTCCCGCCGCGATCTCGGCTCTGGCCTCGTCCAGCCCCGCCTGGTTGCGCGCCACGATGGCCACGTTGGCTCCGGCACGCGCGAAGTTCCGCGCAATCGCCCGCCCGATCCCCTGGCTGCCGCCGGTAATGAGCGCGTTGCGCCCGTTCATGCGCATTTCCATCGTTTCCTCCTTCGCCGCCGGCTGATGATCGCTCGGACCGTGCCGCCCTCTCTTCCGTCATCCCGGCGCCGATCGCAAGCGAAGCGCGTGAGCGGGACCAGGATGACGATCGTGTTTGGTCTTCAGGCGCCGACGCGCGCCGCCACCAGCGCATCGATCACCCGGTCCGCGGCGGCCTCGTCCTCCGGCGCGGAAGGCGCCAGAGGATCGCGAGGGGAGAGCTTGTGCGCGATCACGAGCCGCGCGAGATCCAATCGCACCAGATCGCCGAGCCTCTTGGCCTCGCTGAGCAACAGCGCCGCGGCGGTGGCATGATAGAGCCCGGTCGAGGCCGCCCGCGCGGAGCGCGCGTCGCTCTGCGTCCCGGCGGCCCGGTCGATCAGCGCGAGGACCGCGCCCATGCGCTCCTTCCAGGCGGCGGCCAGCTCGGGCGGCGCGCCCGCAAGCATCGCCCCCAGCCGCTCGGCCAGTGCCCGATGCGCGCCGGCCTTGGCCGAGGCGCGCACCACGTCGAGCGCGATGATGTTGCTCGTCCCCTCCCAGATCGAGCCCAGGTGCGTCTCGCGCAGCAGCCGCGGCTCGATCCACTCCTCGATGTAGCCGTTGCCGCCGCGCATCTCCATGGCGTCGCCCGCCACCTTGCGCGCGTCGCGGCAGGCCCTGAGCTTGATGAGCGGCGTAAGCACGCGCCGCAGCGCCTGCCCTTCTCCCTCGCCGGCATCCGCGCGATCGAGGCAGTCGGCAGTGAAGAGCGCCACGCTCAGCGCCTCCTCGGCGGGCAGGATCATCTTGATCAGCTGCCGGCGCACCAGCGGCAAGTCGATCAGCCGCTTGCCGAACGCCCGTCGGCCGAGCGCCACGGTCAGCGCCTCGTGCACCGCGCGGCGCATCATGCCGGTCGAGCGCACCCCGTTCGACAACCGCGACTGGTTGACCATCTCGGTCATCTGCTTGAAGCCCTGGTTGAGCTCCCCGACTAGCCAGGCTTGCGCGCCCTCCAGCACGATCTCGCCCGAGGCCATCGCCTTGGTGCCGAGCTTCTCCTTCAGCCGCACGATCCGGTAGGCGTTGGGCTCGCCCGAGGGCAGCAGCCGCGGCATCAGGAAGAGGCCGAGGCCCGACGTCCCCTCCGGCGCGCCCTCGGGTCGCGCCAGCACGAGCGCCAGGTCCGCACTGGCGTTCGAGCAGAACCACTTGTCGCCCCAGAGCCGCCAGTGGTCGCCGCAGCGCTCTGCGCGCGTCTCGGTTGCGCCTACGTCGGAGCCGGCAAACCGCTCCGTCATGAACATGGCGCCCTGCAGCTGCGCCTCGGCATCCTCGGCCAGCAGTCCGGGCAGGTAGCGCGCGAGCAGCGCCTCGTCGGCGAAGCGGCGGATGGTGCGCGTCAGGCTGTCGGTCATGCTGACCGGACAGAGCAGGCCGAACTCGGACTGGGCGAAGAGGTAGGTCAGCGCGTATTTGCTGGCCGCCGACAGCGGCTTCTCCCAGCCGAGCGCGGGCCGGTGCGACAGCGCCGCCAGCGCCAGCTCGCCGAAGGCGATGCGCTCCATGGCGAGATAGGCCGGCGCCTTGATAATCGATTGGCGGTCCTCGCCCTGGCGGTTGCGCGGCTCGAGCCTGGGCGGCGTCTTGTCGGCCTCGCGCGCGAGATCGTCGAGCCGGTCGCCCACCAGCTGGCCGAGCCTCGCCAAGTGCGGCTCGATGTGGGCCAGCTCCCGCGCCGGCAGATAGAGCCCGAGCAATGCCTTGAGCGAGCGGTCGGAGGCAAAGAAATCAAGCCCGCACGACTCCGGCGAGGCCGACGCGGCGGGGACGAGGTTGCGCGGTTTCACGTTCATGGCGAGGGACCAATGCCCTAAGGTCGCTCTACCGGCAATACGCTGCCTGGAAAGTTCCTGCTTCGTTCCGCATGAGCGGGCGCCGCAGGTAACCCCCACCCACGCCAACGCCTGGAACTGAATAAATTGACCTCATGAATGCGACTGGTTAAAAACGCCCGTTTTTATTTCTGCGACCACTTGACGTTCCCAACGAATTTTCCGTTGTATGAAAAAATAGCTGTGTCGCCGACCGCCTTGCCTTCCTTGTCAATACAATGCCGTCCCAGAAAAAGAAATCTCGAATTGCTAAGCCAATATTTAAACAAGAAGGAGCTATTGGTCCCGGCGAGTTTATCAACATCCCAAAAAGGCAGCGTGCCGGGAACAATAAAATCCTCTGGCCCGCTGGTTATTTGTGTCGCGATGCGGGCGCTTGCAGGGTCATAGGCGAGATCCGCATCGGTAACCTTCCGGATCCGGATGGTGCCAAAAGGATTGTCTGAGAAGCTACCTAAGGAATCCGACTCGAAAGCCGAAATTATCATCTGGGTATTTTCCGGGCATGGGGCATTCGAACTTATCGCACCGTAGCTTACGATTGCTGGGCGTGCTGGCCCCGGACTTCGAGATTTCGTTTGCAGTTCTGACTTCAGGCGAGCAACTTCCGACTGAGCATTATTCAATTCCGCGCCACTCTTGCCGAGAGCGGCCTTTTCCGCCTGGACTAGTTTCTCTTGCACTGCCTTTCGCTCTCTTTCTACTGCAACAAACAGACTGCGCCATCCCTCGCGATATACTGGGTCCCTGGTGAGCGAAGAAATGTAATGGGTGAACCTATATCTGTTTTCGATATTTTCTTCAGTCGCCTTATCTATGAACGACTTAACATACTGTGTTTCCTGCTCTATGACTTTTGTTTGAATATCCGCTTCGTTCTTCTCTTTGGCGATCTTAAGTTTCGCCTGCTGCTCGGCCTCTTTTATTTTAAGCTCTTTATCTTGAATTTGTGAATTTATCAAAGGCGGCGCAATAGCTATAACCGCCGCTATTATTCCGCTTACAAATATGAATTTGCAGAAGTCTAGCCAAATTTTCAATCGATCGTCGCTTATATTAGGCATCTTGCCACCCCAATATGACATGTTAAATTTATTCGAGGCCCTCGACGCCGCCGCGCGGTGGAATTCGCTGCGGGCGGTTAGAACGCAACGTTTCTGCAGAATTAAAGCATGCTGGGAGACGCTTGTCATGGACTATACCACGCTCGGCCGGACCGGCCTCAAGGTCAGCGTCGCGGGCCTCGGCTGCGGCGGCAACAGCCGCATCGGGCTCGGCTCCGGGCTCACCGAGGCGCAGTCGGTGGCGCTGGTGCGCTCCGCCCTCGACCTCGGCGTCAACTTCCTCGACACGGCCGCCGCCTACGAGACCGAGGGCATCGTCGGCAAGGCCATCGAGGGCCGCCCGCGCGATTCCGTCGTCATCTCCACCAAGAGCCACGCCACCTCGGCCTCGGGCGTGCTCGCCAATCTCGACAACTCGCTGCGCCAGCTCGGCACCGACCACGTCGACATCTTCCACCTGCACGGGCTCGGCCCCGCCGCCTACGACAAGGCCATGGCCGAGATCGTCCCGCCGCTGCTGCGCGAGAAGGAGAGGGGCAAGTTCCGCCACCTGGCGGTGAGCGAGACCGGCCCGCGCGACCCCGAGCACACCATGCTCGCCCGCGCCGTCGATGCTGGATGCTTCGAGGTGTTCATGCTGGGCTTCAGCATGATGCACCAGAACGCGCGCGAGCTGATCCTGCCGAAGACGCGGGCGAAGGGCATCGGCACGCTGTGCATGTTCGCGGTGCGCAACATCTTCTCCAAGCCCGATGTCCTGAAAAAGACCGTCGCGGACCTCGTCGCCGAGGGCAAGCTGCCGGCATCGATGGCGGCGGAGGACGACCCGCTCGGCTTCCTCGTGCGCGAAGGCGGCGCGGAGAGCGTCACCGATGCCGCCTATCGCTTCGCCCGCCATACGCCCGGCATCGACGTGGTGCTGTTCGGCACCGGCAGCGTCGCGCACCTCAAGGCCAACGTCGCCTCCCTGCTGCGCCCGCCGCTGCCAGCGGCCGATGTGGCAAAGCTCCACGATCTCTTCGGCCACCTCGTCGGCGTCGGCCTCGACCTTCCGGACCGCATGCAGGGCGCCCGGTAGCCGATGGTGGCGTTCCGTGCGAGGATCGGTCTTCCACTGGATTGGCGGAGAGTATGACGACTGCCCAGGGCATCGGCGCGCGGCTCTTGCGCAAGGAGGACGACCGCTACATGCGCGGCCGTGGCCAGTATGTCGGCGACATCCGCTTGCCCGGCATGCTGGAGGTGGCCTTCCTGCGCAGCCCGGTCGCGCACGCGCGCATCAAGAGCATCACGATCCCGGCGGCCATTCGCGACCATGTGTTCGTCGCCGATGATCTCGACGGCGTCGCGCCGATCCGCGCCGACACCACGCTACCCGGCTTCAAGTCGTCCGTGCAGCCGGTCCTGGCCACCGGCAAGGTACGCTACGTCGGCGAGCTGGTCGCGCTCTGTGCCGCGCCCACGCGCGCCGAGGCAGAGGACATGGCCGCCGAAATCGAAGTCGACTTCGAGCCGTTGCCCGTCGTTGCCGACATGCTGGCCGCGCGTCGTCCCGGCGCGCCGCTCGTCCACGAGCACTGGGGCGACAACCTCTACCTCACCAGCACCACGGATGTGAATTTCGAGGCGGTCAAGGCCAAGGCCGCCGTGTCGGTGACGCGCGAGCTGCGCACCTCCCGTCAGGCCATGAGCCCCCTCGAGGGCCGCGGCGTCGTCGCCCAATGGCACACGCGCCTCGGTCAGCTCATCGTCCACACCTCCACCCAGCAACCGCACATCGTGCGCTCCGGGCTCGCGGAATGTCTGGGGCTGGGCGAGGGCCAGATCCGGGTCATCGCCCCCGATGTCGGCGGTGGCTTCGGCTACAAAGGAATACTTCTGCCCGAGGAGGTCGCGCTGGCGTGGGCGACCCGCAAGCTCGGCGCACCCTTGCGCTGGCTGGAGGATCGCCGCGAAGGCCTCACTGCCAACGCCAACTGCCGCGAGCACCATTACATTCTGACAGCCTACGCCGATGCCGATGGTCGCCTGCTGGCGCTCGACTGCGAGGCAACCGTCGATTCCGGCGCCTACTCCGCCTATCCCTTCTCGGCCTGCCTGGAGGGCGGCCAGGTCGGCTCGATCCTGCCCGGCCTCTACGATTTTCCCCACTACCGCTGCAAGGTCTACTCGGTCGCCACCAACAAGCCGCCGATCCTGCCCTACCGCGGCGTCGCTCGCACCGGCGTGTGCTTCGCGCTCGAGGTGACGCTCGAGGCGCTCGCGCGCAAGCTCGGCATCGAGGCCAACGACCTGCGCATGAAAAGCCTGGTCCGCCCCGAGCAGATGCCGTTCGACAACATCGCCAAGCGCCACTTCGACTCCGGCGACTACCCCCAAGCCCTGCGCAAGACGATCGACGCCATCAGCTTCGACAAGGTCCGCGCCCGCCAGAGGCAAGGCGAGCCGGACGGACGCCGCGATCGGCATCGGCTTTGCCATGTATTCCGAGCAGGCTGGTCACGGCACCAGCGTCTATGCCGCCTGGGGCGTACCCATGGTGCCGGGCTTCGAGCAGTGCCTCGCCCGCTTCACGCCCGACGGCGCGCTGGAGCTCAGGATCGGCGCCCACAGCCACGGCCAGGGCCTGGAGACCACGCTGTCGCAGGTCGCCCACTCGATCCTGGGCCTCCCGCACGATCGCATCCGCCTCGTGCACGGCGACACCGCCGAGACGCCCTACTCCACCGGCACTTGGGGCTCGCGCTGCATGATCATGTCCGGCGGCGCGGTGGCGGAGGCGTGCGAGCAGCTCGCCGAGCGCGTCATGCGGATGGGCGCCGGCCTGCTGCAGGCCCGGCGCGAGGATGTGCGCATCGAAGGCGGCGAGGTGGTGGGGCCATCGGGCCGCATCGGCGTCTCCGAGGTCGCGCGCACGTGGTACCGCCGCCCGCAAGACCTGCCGCCCGATGTCGATCCTGCCGGCCTCGAGGTCACCGCCGGCTATAAGGCAAAGCGCGACACCGGCACCTTCAGCTACGCCGTCCACGCCGCCGTCGTCGCCGTCGATCCCGAGACCGGCGAAGTCGAGATCCTGGACTACGTCGTGGTCGAGGACGGCGGCACCCTGGTCAACCCCATGATCGTCGACGGGCAGATCATCGGCGGCACCGCCCAGGGCATCGGCACCGCGCTCTACGAAGAGATGCGCTTCGACGCGCAAGGCCAGCCGCAGGGCTCCACGCTCTCCGACTACCTGCTGCCCGGCCCCGCCGAGATGCCCGAGGTGCGCATCGTGCACATGGAGACGCCCTCGCCCTACACGCGCTTCGGTCAGAAGGGCCTGGGCGAAGGCGGCGCCATCGCGCCCCCCGCCGCCATCACCAATGCCGTCAACGACGCGCTCAAGGACCTCGGTGCCGAGCTGCTGGTGTCGCCCATCACGCCGCGACGCATCGCCGAGGCCGTGGAAGCTGCGCGCGCAGGCGGCGTCAATGGCACGAAGGTGTTGGCATAGCGATGGGGGGACGAGGGTCGCTTCGCGAGCGGGCTGCCGCCCGCACCCGCTTGGGAGGGACACCCTCCCAAACCCACCCGCCTTTGGACAATCAAAAGACGGGTGGTCTGGCGGGAGTCCCGCCTGCGGGGGCGCGGGGGTCATGTCGAAGACATGCCTCCGGCATGGCCCACGCTCGCGCAGCGATCGCCCTCAGCCCAGCAGGCAGCGCATGAAGCCCGCCCTCTTCGACTATGTCCGCCCGCGCGATGTGGCAGAAGCCGTGCGCCTGCTGGGCACGACGCCGGGTGCCAAGGTCCTGGCCGGCGGGCAGACCTTGGGGCCGATGCTGAATTTGCGCCTTGCCCAGCCGGCGCTGCTCGATCGACATCACGCGCATTCCGGAGCTTGCCGCGGTCGAGGAGGACGCCGAGAGCGTCACCATCGGTGCCACCGTCACCCACGCGGCAATCGAGGACGGCCGCGTGCCCGACCCGACCCGCGGCTTCCTCGCGCGCGTCGCCCGCGGCATCGGCTACCGCGCCGTGCGCACGCGCGGCACCGTCGGCGGCAGCCTCGCCCACGCCGATCCCGCCGCCGACTGGCTCTCGTGCCTGACGGCGCTGGGCGCGGATGTGCTGATCGCCGGTGCATCCGGGCGGCGGCGTCTGCCGCTCTCGGGCCTCATGCGCGGGGCGATGGAGAGCGAGCTCGAGCCCGATGAGCTGATCATCGGCATCCGCGTGCCGAAGTTTTCCCCTCGCGCGCGCTTCGGTTACCACAAGATCTGCCGCAAGGCGGGCGAGTTCGCCGACGCCATCGGCGTCGTCGCTTATGATCCTGAGCGGGCCTACAGTTGTGCGGTCGCAGGCGCGACCAGCGGCCGTCCGCTGGTGCTGGAGATGCAAGCCGCCCCCGGGCCCAAGACCCTGACCTCGGACGAGGCGCGCATCCTTCTGAAGGGCACGAGTTTCGCCGGCGACGCCTACGACCTGACGCTGCATGCGGTCGCCCTGCAGCGCGCCCATCGCGAGGCCTATGGGCCATGAGGATCGCGCTCACCGTCAACGGCAAGCCGGTCGCCATGGACGTGGCGCCGCGCACGCATCTTGCCGACTTCCTGCGCGAGCATCTGCTGCTGACCGGCACGCACATCGGCTGCGAGCACGGCATCTGCGGCGCCTGCACGGTGGAGATCGACGGCGAGATCGCCCGCTCCTGCATCACCTACGCGGTCGCCTGCGACGGCGCGCATGTCCGCACCATCGAGGGCTTCGACGACGATGAACTGATGGCCCGGCTGCGGCAGGCCTTCACCGAGGCGCACGCGCTGCAGTGCGGCTACTGCACGCCCGGCATGCTAATCGCCGCGCGCGACCTCGTGCGCCGTAAGCGTTCCCTGTCGCGGCCAGAGATCCGCACCGAGATGAGCGGCAACCTCTGCCGCTGCACGGGCTATCAGGGCATCGTCGACGCCATCGAGCGCGTCATGGCCGACCCTGAGATTGCCGATGCGGCTGGCCGCCGCACTTCTGCCTGGCTCGGCCCGGCACCGGGCCCACTCGCTGCTTCGGCGCCGCCCGCGATCGGTGAGCCCGCCATCGCCGGGCATCAAGGCGTGCGCGAGCCGCACAGGCTCCCCTCCCCCTTGCCCTCGGGCCATCTTTGGGCAGGTCGAGCAAGGGGAGAGCCCGAGGGCGAGCGGGGAGGGGTCGGGGGTGGGGGTGAAGAGCACAGGTTGTCCCGGCGGCAGCGCCAGCCGATCGTCGTCGAGGTGGGAAAGATCGAGGAGGTCGGCGGTGCGACCCGCCTCACCCAGACCTTCGTTCTCCCCCACCCGCGGCAGGCCGTGTGGGCGCTGATGTCCGACGTCGAAGCCGTTGCGCGCTGCATGCCCGGCCTCGCGCTCGCCGGCCCGCCCGATGGCGGCAAGGTGGCGGGCCGCCTCGAGGTGAAGATCGGGCCGATCACCGCGAGCTTTGCCGGCCACGGGACGCTGGCGCCGTATCCAGAGGACTACCGGCAGGTCATCAGCGGCAGCGGCGGCGACCGCAAGAGCGGCTCGCGCGCCTCGGGCAGCGTCGACTACCGGCTCCAGGCCGTCGAGAACGACGCCACCCGTGTCGATGTCGCGATCGCCTATACGCTCACCGGTCCGCTGGCGCAGATCGGCCGCTCCGGCATCGTGCGCGACCTCGTGCGCCGCATCGGCGAGGCCTTCGCCCAGAACATCGATGCTGAGCTGGCCGAGCCGGGCGCCGCGCCAGGCGCGGTGCCCCTCGGCGGCATCTCGATCTTCCTCCAGCTCATCGCCGACCGCTTCCGCGCCCTGCTGGCGCGGCTCTTCGGGTGATCTCGGTGGGTCAAGCGAAGCGCTGACCCACCGCGTATTGCGCGCAGCGCACGCCGCTTGCGTCGGGTCACCGCTTGCCGGTCGACCCGACCTACGCGCTTCGCGAAGTTCCGCCCTTGCCAGGAGGCGGAAACGCCCGTCAGAGTCTCCGGCGACGCACGCCCTCGCCCAGTTGGAGGATCCCATGACCGATACGCACGCCGGGCTCACAACCGGCACCTTCAACATTACGGCGCACGAGCGCATCGTCTTCGGCCGGCCCGCCGGCGAGGCGGTGGTGGCCGAGGCCGACCGCACGGGCGCCTCGCGCGTGTTCGTCACCTCGACGCGCTCGCTGGCGCAGAAGGAGATGGGCCCGCTGCAGCGGATCGAGCAGGTGCTCGGCGCCCGTCATGTCGGCACCTACGCGACGATCCACGCGCACAGCCCGCGCGAGGATGTGGTGGCCGGGGCGGCGCAGGCGCGCGCGGCCAAGGCCGATCTCATCGTCGCCGTCGGCGGCGGCTCGGTCATCGACGCCACCAAGGCGATGCTGCTGTGCCTGTGGGCCGGGCTCGAAAGCCCCGACGCCATGGAGCCCTACTGCGTGGGCTTCGACCGCAGCAAGAGCTCGGCGGTGACACTTCCCGCCGACCCGATCCGCATGGTGGCGGTGTCCACCACGCTTGTCGGCCTCCGAGTTCACGGAGAACGCCGGCATCACCCAGTCGGCCACCAACACCAAGCAGTCGTTCCGGCATCGCCTGTTCGCGCCGCGCGCCGTGATCCTCGACCCGGCGTCCACGCTCGACACGCCCGACTGGCTGCTCTACTGCACCGGCATCCGCGCCGTTGATCATGCGGTCGAGGGCTACTGCAACGCGCGCGCCTCGCCGGCGACCGAGGCGCTGTCGCTGCAGGGTCTGAAGCTGCTGTCCCAGGCGCTGCCGGCGATCAAGCAAGACCCGTCGAATCTGGCGCCGCGGCTCGAGGCGCAGTTCGGCATGTGGCAGGCGATCGCGGCGCTGGCAGCGGGCGTCCCCACGGGTGCGAGCCACGGCATCGGCTATGCGCTGGGTGCCACCTTCGGCGTCGCCCACGGCCACACCTCGTGCGTCATGCTGCCGGCAGTGCTGGAATGGAACGCCGCCGTCAACGGAGAGCGGCAGAAGGCGCTCGCCGCCGCCATGGGCAAGCCGGAACGTTCGGCCAGCGAACTCGTTAAAGCGCTAGTGGCAGGCCTCGACCAGCCGGTGAGCCTGCAAGGGGTCGGCATCAAGCGCGAGAACCTGCCCGAGATCGCCAAACGCGCGCTTGCCTACCAGCCGGTGCAACTCAACCCGCGCCCCATCAAGACGGCCGCGGACGTCATGGAGATCTTGGAGATCGCCTGGTGACAGCCAGGATACGTATTCAAGCATGAACGCTTTCGCGCAGCCTCTGCCTTGCCGAGGACGAGAAGCTCGCGTGTCGCGTGCCACTTGACGAAAGGTCCCTGACTGCCATGACGCCGAATAAACTGTGCAACGTCATTTCCCTTTTGGTTGCCATACTGTTGTTGTTCGGCGGTCCTGCTCGAGCGCAGAGAAGTGCCGATGCGGCGGTTGATGTCTTCCAAATCGACGCCGCACGCTCGGACATACACCTGCTCGTCTACCGGGCCGGCTTGATTTCGCAGTTGGGGCATAACCATGTGGTCTCCGTCGGCGACCTCAAGGGTACGATCTACCTGCATCCGGGCCTCGATCACTCGAAGGTGGAGCTCGAGATTCCCGTCGATCGTCTGATCGTCGATGATCCCGCGCTGCGGCGCCAGGAAGGGGAGGCGTTTTCCACTCAACCTTCGAAGGAGGATATCGAGGGCACGCGTGCCAACATGCTTGGCCCACGGCTCTTGGACGCGAAGCGATATCCGACGATCAAGCTGACGGGAACGAACGGGCGCGTCAGCGATAAGAAAACGGCGACGATCAATGTATCCGTGGAGCTCCTGGGCCGGACCATCGAGCTGGCGGTTCCCGCCACCCTGCGGCAGACCGGGGATGAGCTGGAGGTGTCGGGCGCGCTCAAGGTATCCCATGCGCAGCTGGGCTTGACGCCATTCAGCGCATTGTTGGGGGCGCTGCAGGTGGCCGATGAAATGACCCTGAAATACCGGGTAATGGCGCGCCGAACACGGAAGTAAATGGTCGTTGCGCTGGCTCAGTAGCCCGCCACGTCGTCCACGCCGTGGCCGCGCTTGGGCACCAGCACCGTGCGCTCGAAAGTCATGAACTTGGTGCCGTCAGCCTTCTTGCCCGTGGTGCGCACGGTGACGATGCCCTGCGTCGGCCGCTTGGCGGACTCGCGCTTCGAAAGCACCTCGGACTCGGCATAGATCGTGTCGCCGACGAACACCGGCGCGGTCAGCTTGATGTCGGTCCAGCCGAGATTGCCGATCGCCTTCTGGCTGACATCGCTGACGCTCATGCCGACGACGATTGAGAGCGTTAGGCAGCTGTTGACCAGCGGCCGGCCGAATTCGGACTTGGCCGCGTAGGCCGCATCGAAGTGCAGCGGGTGCTGGTTCATGGTCAGCAGCGTGAACCAGGTATTGTCGGCCTCGCCGATGGTGCGGCCGGGCCGGTGCTCGTAGATATCGCCGATGTCGAAGTCCTCGAAGTAGCGCCCGAAGCTCTCCCGCCATCGCTTGTCGCCGACCGGTTTGGCGCTCGCGACCATGTGCGTCTCCACTTATCTTCAGCTCACGTCGGCCTTGGCACCGGCCCGAGCCTTGCGGCGCCTGAGCGGGCCCAGGACCTCCTCGGTGTGCTCGCCGAGCGCCGGCTCGCGCAAGGCGGGTTTGGCGGGCTCCTCGCCGAACCGGATGACGGGCGCGATATGCCGGCGGCCCCTGTCGTCCACCACGATGGTCTCGCGCGCCGCGACGTTGCGGTCCTCGAAGGCCTCGGGCAGCGTGTTGACCGGGCCGAAGCAGACATCGAGGCCCGAGAGCCAGGCGGTCGCCTCGGCCAGCGTCTTCTCCCGAAAGACGTTCTGAAAGAACTCGATCACCGGCCGCTGGTGTGGTCCCGGACCCCGCAGGCACAGCGGTACGAGGTCGGGCCGGTCGAGCGCGCGCAACAGGTTCTCCACGAACTTCCTCTCCTGCCCGGCCAGCACGATGTGGCGGCCGTCGCGCGTCTCGTAGACCTGATAGAAGGCCGCCCCGCCCGTCGTGCGCTCGTGCCTGGCGACCGGCTGGCGCCCTTCCGCGAAGGTCGGGCCGACGATGTTGGCGCACGCCGCCAGCATGGCGTCGTGCATGGCGATGTCGATGACGTCGCCGCGGCCCGTGGTCTCCCGGCGCAGCAGCGCCATGAGGATGGCCGCGAGCCCCTGCAAGGCGCTGAGCTGATCGGCGACCGGAACAGCCGGCATGGCGGGCCGATCGTCGGTGCCCAGCGTGAGGCCGAGCGCGCCGCTCATGGCCTCCAGCGCCAGGTCGTGCGCCGGCCGGTCGCGATAAGGCCCGCTCTGCCCGAAGGCGCTGATCGAGCAGTAGACGATGCGCGGGTTTTTCGCCTGCACGGCGGCCGGACCGATCCCGAGCCGGTCGGCCACGCCGGGACGATAGGTTTCGACCAGCACATCGGCCGTCTCGCAGAGCGCGAGCAGCAGCTCGCGTCCCTCGGCCGTCTTGAGATCGAGCACCACGCTCTTCTTGCCGCGGTTGAAGTTGCGGAAGAACACGGTGGAGGGCCCGTCCGAGAGGCCGATGTGGCGACCCGGATCGCCCTCGCCCGGCGCCTCGATCTTGATCACCTCCGCGCCGTGGTCGGCGAGCGTCATTGTCAGGTACGGGCCCGGCAGGAACGAGGAGAGATCGACGACGCGCAGGCCCGCGAGCTTCATCGGATGATCCTCACTCGGCGGCCTGCCGCTGAACAGGACCCAGGATCGCCTCGTTGTCGGCGCCGAGCGGCGAGCAGACTTTCTGGGAGAGGCGCTTGCCGTCGATCTTCAAGGGGTTCGCCAGCAGCTTGAACTCGGGCTTGGCCGGATGCGGCGTGGCGGCGACCATGCCCACCGTCTCCATGAACGGGTTGGCGAACGCCTGCGCCACGTCGTAGATCGGTCCCACCGGCAGGAACCCGGTCAAAATCTTCAGCCACTCGGCGGTGGTCTTCGTGCTCATGGCCGCGTCGAGCGCCTCCGTCAGTGGGCCCATGTTCTTGTGGCGTGCGGCCCCAGTGGCGAAGCGCGGGTCCTTCGCCAGCTCCGGCTGGCCGATCTTCGCGGCCAGCACCTCCCAGAACTTCTCCTTCATGCACATCACGTAGATCCAGCCGTCCCTGGTGCGCACGGTCTGCACGGGCGCGATGGACTGGTGCGCGCTGCGCGCCAGCCGCGAGGGAATGTCGCCGCCGTTGAGGTACCAGGTGCCGGGATAGGAGAGCTGGTGCACGGCAACGTCGAACAGTGAGGCATCGACGTCGCAGCCCTTGCCGGTCTTCTGCGCCCGCATCAGGCAGGCGAGCAGGCCGGCCACGCCCGTCATGCCCGTCATGAAGTCGATCATGGAGGAGCCGAACCGCTGCGGCGGGCCTTCGGGCTCGCCGGTCAGCGTCATCAGGCCGGACTCCGCCTGCATGAGGAAGTCGTAGCCGGGCCAGGCCTTGCGCTCGTTGTCGCGGCCATAGGCGGAGATGTGCAGGCACACGATCGCCGGATTGGCGGATGCCAGGCTCTTGTAGTCGAGGCCCAGCTTCTCGGGCTGGTCGCCGCGCATGTTGTTCATGATCGCGTCCGCCGTCGCCACCAGCCCGCGCAGCGCGTTCTTGCCGTCCTCCGCCTTGAGGTCGAGGGTGATGCTCTTCTTGTTGGAGTTCATGCTCTGGAAATAGGCGCTGTCGTTCTCGCCCAGGAACTGCGGGCCGACATGGCGGGCGGTGTCGCCCTTGGTGTCGGGGTTCTCGATCTTGACCACCTCGGCGCCGAGATCGGCCAGGTACAGAGAACCGTAAGGCCCCGCGCCGAATTGCTCGACGGTCAGGATGCGAATGCCTTCAAGAGGTTTCATGCGATCGGGTTCCGTTTGATCCACTGCTTGGCGATGATGATGCGCTGCATCTCGTTGGTGCCCTCGCCGATGCAGGTGAGCGGGGCGTCGCGATAGAGGCGCTCGATGTCGTATTCCTTGGAGTAGCCGTAGGCGCCGTGGATGCGCATCGATTCGATCGAATTCTCCAGCGCCGCCTCGCTGGCATGATACTTGGCCATGCCGGCTTCGAGGTCGCAGCGCTCACCGCGATCGAAGGCCTCAGCCGCGTCCAGCGTCAGCAGGCGTGCCGCGCGGGCGCGCGTTGCCATATCGCCGATCTTGAGCTGGATGGCCTGGTGCTCGGAGATCGGCTTACCGAAGGTCTTGCGGATTTGCGCGTACTCGGTGGCGAGCTTCAACGCGCCCTCCGCGATCCCTACGCCGCGCGCCGCCACGTTGATGCGGCCCAGCGCCAGCCCGCCGGTCGCCTGGTAGAAGCCCTGGCCCTCGACGCCGCCAATCAGGTGGTCCTTGGAGATGCGGTAGTCCTCGAAGATCAGCTCGCCGGAGTTGATCGCGTGATAGCCGAGCTTCTCCAGCTTCTTGCCGACGCGAAAACCCTTCTGCTTGGGCGTGATGAACAGGCTCATGCCCTTGTAGCGGGGCTCGGCTATCGGGTCGGTCTTCACCAGCATGGCAAAGCACGAGCCCTCGATGCCGTTGGAGATCCAGGTCTTGGTGCCGTTGATGATGTAGTCGTCGCCGTCCCGCCGAGCCGTCATGCGGATCGCCTGCAGATCGGTGCCGGCGTCGGGCTCGGTCAGCGCCAGGCCGCCGCGCACCTCGCCGCTCGCGAGCTTCGGCAGCCATTTCGCCTTCTGCGCCGGCGTGCCGAAATTCTCGATCGCCAGCGCCAGCATCAGGTGCGAGTTGAAGATGCCGGTGATAGCCATCCACACGCTGGAGATCTGCATCACGATTTGGGCATAGGTCCTGGCCGGCAGGCCGAGGCCGCCGTAGTCGGGGCTGACCGTGGCGCCGAACAGGCCGAGGTCCTTCATCTGCTCGACGATCTCGGTCGGATAGAGATCGCCGTGGTCGTACCTCTTGACCACCGGTTTCACGTCTTTTTCGAGCCAACGGTCGATGGCGCGGAAGAGCTCGAGTTCATCCGCCGGCTCGATCCGGCGCGTCGGCGCTGCGGTCATGGGTCTGGTGTCCTCGCGGGGTCCGTTCGCGAGACTATAGCGCCGGCGCCCGATAGGGAAAGGCGGGGAGCCCGCCACGCGGCTCATGGATGAGTTGACGGTCCGGCATCCCCTCCCGCAACATGCCGCCACGCGCATCTGCTCAGAATGAGGAAACGAGTACATGGTTGCCTATCTCAAGAAGGCCGAGCCCCAGTCGCGCAAGGACACCCGCGCGCTCACCGATCGCGTGCGCGCCATGCTCGACGACATCGAGCAGAACCGCGACGAGGCCGTGCGCCGCTATGCGCGTGAGCTCGACCGCTGGGAGAGCCCCGAGTTTCGCGTCGGCGCCGCCGACATCGATGCCGCGCGCCGTTCCGCCTCGAAGGTGTTCAAGGAGGATTTCGCCTTCTGCAAGCGCCAGGTGACCGAGTTCGCCAAGCGCCAGCGCGACTCCATGCACGAGTTCGAGGCCGAGATCGGCGACGGCGTCATGCTGGGCCAGAAGATCATCCCCGTCGAGACGGTGGGCTGCTACGTGCCGGGCGGCAAGTATCCCCTCATCTCCGCCGCCATCATGAGCATCGCCACGGCCAAGGTGGCGGGCGTGCCGCACGTGATCGGCGCCGCGCCCCCGCGCGATGCCCTCGGCATCTTCCCGCTCACCCTCTATGCGCTGGCCGAGGCCGGCGCCGACGAGATCTACGCCATCGGCGGCGTGCAGGCGTTCGGCGCCATGGCTTACGGCTGCGTCGGCATGCGCCCCGTCGACATGATCACGGGGCCCGGCAACCCGTACGTCGCCGAGGCCAAGCGCCAGCTCTTCGGGCTCGTCGGCATCGATCTGCCCGCCGGCCCGACCGAGATACTGGTGATCGCCGACGACAGCGCCGATCCGGCTTTGGTCGCCACGGACCTGCTCGGTCAGGCCGAGCACGGGCCGGACAGCCCCGCGTGGCTCGTGACCACGTCGGAGAAGCTCGGCCGCGAGGTGTTGAGCGAGATCGACAGGCAACTCGTTACCTTGCCGACGCGCGAGGTCGCGGGTGCCGCCTGGAGGGTGCTGGGCGAGGTGGCGGTTGTGGATAACGACGATGCCGCGATCGCGCTCAGCGACCAGTACGCGCCTGAGCATCTCGAGATCCAGACGCGCCGCAACGACTACTACCTGGCCAACCTCAAGAATTACGGCAGCCTGTTCATCGGCGAGGAGAGCACGGTGGCCTACGGCGACAAGGGCGTCGGCACCAACCACACCCTGCCGACGGGTCGCGCGGCCCGCTACACGGGCGGGCTGTGGGCCGGCAAGTTCCTGAAAACTGTTACCTATCAGAGGCTTACGGCCGACGCGAGCCAGCGCATGGCTCCTGTCATCGGGCGCATGTGCGCCGCCGAGGGCATGCTGGCGCACGAGCGGACCGCGACGGTGCGTGTCGAGCGCTACGCCCAGCGCCGCCGCTCCGGTGCATAAAAATGCAAGGGAAGCCCACCCCCGCGCGCCTCGAGGCTGAAGTTGTCAACAGTGGATTGCGGGGATTGCGTGCACAGCTGAGCGCTGCGCCCACTCACATAGTGGACAAGTGCAGGCGCAACGTTTGTTGCCGTGAAGTATCACCCGCCATTCGCGCTTTCCTTGCGTAATTGATTGCTTAATCGAATCGGGTGTTAGGTTGCGGCGGCAGCGATTTCCCAGTTCTGCGTGCTTCATCGCGGCTCAGGAAGAGGAGCACGTATCGAACATGCGCGCATACAAATGGATGTTGGCGGCGGCACTGATCTCGCTGCCTATTGCCGCTAAGGCGGACGGAATGCCGGGCGTCGTCGTTCAGGACGACACCGTCTATTCGCGGATGACCTACAGCGGTCTCGACTTCTCGAAGAACTCCTGGGACAGCACCAGCGGCGCCATTTTCGCCCTCAATCGCGACATGTCGCGCGACGGCGTCATGCTGCGCTTTCAGGGTGCCTACGGCCAATACGAATACGACACCCCCACGCGTGATGTCGACCTTTGGCAGGGCGATGTCATGATCGGCTACCAGTGGGTGCGGGATCGCGTCGAGTTCGCTCTCTATGCGGGCGTGGATGTCATCGATCACGACATCAGCCCCGACGATGCGTTGAACCCCGTGAGGGGCACCAAGACCGGCTTCAAGACCGCCGGCTACATCGAGAGCAGGACGACGGATGTGAACCTGCCCTACTACTTCCTGCTCGACGGCGCCTACTCGACCGCGTTCGACACCTACTATGCGCTTGGCCGCCTCGGCCTCAATCGCAACGGCACCATCTTCGGTGTTGAGGGATGGCTGCTCGGCGACGAGGATTGGGACGCTCAGCGGCTCGGTGGCTTCGTGCAGTTTGAGCGTAACCTGAGGTCTGACCTGATGGCCCAGCTCACGCTTTCGGCTGGCTACCAGTTTGCCGATAGCGATGCCAGCTGCACCGGCCGCTGCGGCAGCGACTCGGAAGGCGCCTATGCTACGGTGAACTTGTCGCTCTTCTTCGGCGATCACCGCCGCAGAGAGCCTCTCAAGTAAGCCGACCCTTTCGGAACTGCCTTGGATAACGCTGCAGCAGGCGCACCCCTCAGGGTGCGCCTGCACTTGTTTTGTTGGCGCATTATCACCGGCCTGGGCGGCGCAGAGCCTCCTGGAACCCACCTAATTCTCCCAGAACCCACCTGTCCCTGACTTGCGGCCTCTCGAGCGGCACCCGCCGACCTGCCGCGCGCGTTAGCATTTCCCACTCATTTCTTAATGCGCAGCCCGACATGGCACACCTGCTGCAAGCTAGGTCGTCAGCCGCACTCCAGACCGATCCGGGCGCCTTAACCAACCCGGTGAGCAATTGTTGGGGCCGCGGCAACGGTTTCTTAACCGTGGGGCGGAGGGGCCGGGGGGCCCGCAAGCAGGGAAAGCCAGTTCGTGTTGGGCGTAACAGAGTTGGTCTCGCCGGCCGGTATGGTCGAGATCGCATCGCAAGTCGTGTCACCGCGCGCCGGGCGGCAACCGCTCCAAGCAGCCGATGTCGCGCTGTCGGTCGCCAGCCTTGAAGAAATCCCCCTCGCGCGCGCGCTCGAGCTGCTGAACCCGGCCGAGCTCGAGCGGGCTCAGCGCATCACGTGCAACGATTATCGACGGCAGGTCGTCAAGGCGCGTGCGCTGCTCCGCCTGACGCTGTCCCGGCTTACCGGCGCCTGGCCCGAGAGCTGCGCGTTCGAGGAACGCGTCGGTACGCATCCGCGTCTGCTCGACAACCCATGGGGGCTGCATTTCAGCGTCTCCCACAGCGGTGACCGGATTGCCGTCGCTGTCTCCACGGCGCCCATTGGCATCGACATCGAGTGCCTGTACGCAGACTGCGACTGGCAGGCGATCGCACAGACCTGCTTTCACCCCTCCGAGCTGCAGGTTCTGCGGGACGTGGGCGGCCTTGCGGCGCGCGAGACGTTCTTCGAGATCTGGACCCGCAAGGAGGCCTATCTCAAGGCGATCGGCACCGCGCTCGATACCGATCCGCCCAGCTTTTCAACAGTTGCGGTGGACGGCATCGTCCGCACGGGCGCCTCCGATTTGAGGGCGGATACCTGGCATACGCAGGCGATCGATGCGCCCGCCGGGTACCAGGCCACGCTGGCGAGCCGCTGGCCGCATCCACGCCTGATCCATTGCCGGATCGACGGCGTGGCCGCCCGATAGGGACCTGCTTCCGCCTCTCTGAATCCCGAAATACCGCAGCCGTTTGCCGGACCCGGACCCCCGGCAGGGGCCCTGATCCGGTCCGGTGTTAACCAATTGGCGTGCGGGTGCCGGCGATCAACGCTCAGCGGACAGCGTCGTCGCCCTTTGAAGGTACGTCGCTGCCGGCGTCGCTCTGGGCATCGTGCTCGACTTCCATGAGCCGCCATGCCTCCTCCGCCGAAATGCTATGGGCGACCGCCCCCGGCCCCTGGTCGCGCAGGAACGTGCGGATGGTGTGGTTTGCAAAGGCGCTGTCGAGGACGAAGCAGACGGCTGTTCCGACCTTCCCTCGATGCCTCTCGCGCGTGGAATTGCAGGCGTAAATCGCACTCATTTGGTGGCCCTCCCGATAAGGGAATGTTTACGCCCGGGACCCCTCCGAATGCATGCGAAACACGGTATTTTCCTTAACAATCTGGGGGTTGCAGAGCCCATCCATATGCCTTCGAAAACGCTCCGCAATGGCACCCACGTAAATCTCTCTCGCGCGTCGGCGCCGCGAGGCAGATTGCGGTCTCGTTGCTGCGCGAGGGCGGCACGAACCTGACCAGGTGCGGACGCTCTCGGGGACCGTAGTTCCAACCGCCGGTGCTGCTGGCCGTACTGCCTTGGCGGCTGTCGTCCGCAACGCAGAGTGGGTCGACCGCTATGGCCGGCTGGCATCGACCACGCGCAAATCGATTGATCCGCGCGTGAAAAAATCTGCGCCTTGACAGACGAGTAGCAAGGCGAGGCGCGGCCGGCCGGTGCCAACGCGTCGCCGTCGCGGCGTCTACGCCGCATCTGCCGCGCTTTTCCGGCCGACGTTTTGCCATTATTCTCAATAAATTGATTGCTGGGGGCGCGCTCCCGGCCGGGTCTGGTGGCGGGGAGGGTGCGAACGTATGATGACGGGCTAGTTACGTGGCATTTCCCGCTTATACCACCGCAGCTTCCACGTGCGGGCGTGGAGCTGTATCAGCGATGCAACAGACCCCGGTCAGACTGAGGGCCAAGGACCGGGCCACCAGCGCAGGAAGCGTACCGTGACGAAAATCATCGCCGTTTCCAATCGTCGTGGCGGCGTGGGCAAGACGACAATCACGATGATGCTGGCCTACGGCCTGTCGGTGGCCCGCCGCCAGAAGGTGCTGCTCATCGATCTCGACGCGCAGGCGAGCACGTCGATCGTGATGATGGGGCACAAGCGCTGGCGCGAAGCGCGCGAGTCCAACCGCACGACCTCGGGGCTTCTGGCCCAGATCGCCAATACCGAGGCGATCGGCACGACGGAGTTCATCGCCCGGGAGATCGGCGACGTCCTCCTCCAGGACGGCGGGCAGCCCTCGCTCGACATCATTCCGAGCTCGCACGACCTCGACGACAAAGAGACGCTGATGATGATCGCGCAGCAGGCGCGGTTCCACAACATCTGCAACGTGTTCGACCACATGCAAGGCCGCATGGGGGAGATCGTGCGCTCCGGTGCGGCGGGCTACGACCAGGTCATCATCGATTGCGCGCCGGGGCTTTCGCACCTGGTCTGGGGCGCGCTCCGGACGGCGGACCTGGTGCTCATCCCCTACATTCCCGATCGGACGGCCGAGGACAATGTCGGCTGGCTGGCGCAGCGCCTGAAGGAGATGGGGCGCATTCAGTCCCTGACCGTTCCCAATCGCGTGTCGGGCCAGGACAGCAGGGCCCAGGGCATCATCACGGCGGTCAGCACCAGATATGCGCCGCTGGGGCCGCAGATCCCCGCCACCCAGCCCTTGGCCTCTGCTCTCGACCACCGGCCCGAGTCGGGCACGGTCGCATCGAAATTCGGCTCGGCGCTGCAGCACGTGAGCGCGCTTGCCGATGCGGTCTTGAGTCTCACCAGCCAGCCCATGGTGGTGGCTGCGGAATGACGAAGCCCGCCGCACACGAGGTCCTGCGCCGCCTGTTCGACGTCATCGTCAACGAGGCGAAGAGGAACGACGCGTTGGCAAGACAGCTCGTCGAAGCGCTTGGCGACGCGGCGGAGCCCAAGCCCGACAAGCGGGCGGTGCCGCCGCGCAGGACCTACGACTCGGCCGGCTTCCACGCCGTCAATGTTTTGCGGTCGCATGGCGAGGCCGCTCTGCGCGGCAGGCTGGAGCAGGTAAGGGCGTCGGATCAGCTGCGCTCCATCGCCAGCGCCTCGGGGCTGCTGCTGTCGGGTGGCGCATCGAGGCCGAAGGCGTCGCGCACCGAGCTGATCGAGGGGATCCTCGCAGCCGCCAAGCACTACGATGCCCAGCGCAGCGAGGCGGTGATGACGGATGCCGCTGCGCCGCCGTCGCCGCAGGGCCATTGAAACGCGCTATCCCGCGACCGGTGCGCGTGACGCGCAGGTAGACCCCGCAACTATTGCTTGGTTGCCTTGTCCGGCTTGGGGGCCGGCGGTGCGCCGATCGCTTGCACCGCCCAGGGCACCAGCTCGCCTGTGACCTGACCGAAGGCCCGGTCGAGCGCGGCAACGGCTGCTTGCACGGTGTCCGCCGCGGCCGGTGCCGTGGCCCGGAAGACGCGCACGGTGAGGATGCGGCCGTCCTTGTCGATGATCTTGCCGGCGAGCTCCACGACGCCCGTGGTTGTCTGCATCTGGAAGGTCCGGATGTCGAGCAGGAGCTGAAAGTTGGCGTTGAGCCCATCCATCGGGCGGCCGACGCCGGCCAGGAGGCGCGCATCCTCGAGGGTGCGGATGATCTTTATCTGCACGAGCTTGGAAAGCGTGTCGCTCCATTGCGCCTCGGGGAAGGCCGAGGTGGCGCCGTCCGCGCCCTTCCTCTGGATCCGATCCGTATCGAGCGTGGCGGCGGCGACCGGGTCCGGCACCACCAGCTGCGCCGTCACGGCAGCCGCCGATCCGGGCGGGATGCGTGGGACGGTCAGGTCGTAGCCCTGCGTGCGGCCTTTGCCTCCCCCGGTCAGCCGCTCCAGGCCGGCGACGATCCCGTCGAGCTTGTCGGAGTTGCGCGAAAGGGCGCCGGAGAACGTCTCGAGGTTGCCGATCATGTTGCGCAGCGGCTTGGCGTTCTCCTCGAGCACATTGTCCATGCGGTGGAGCACGTCGCGTGCGGCCTGGGACATGCTCTGGCCCGCGGCCGGATCGGCGACGAGGACGGCAGGCTCGCCGTTGGCGGCGGCAAGCGGCGAGGTCGACGTGCCTCCCGTCAGCGCAATCACGGGCGATCCGGTCAGGCCCTGGAAGTCGATGCCCACGGCCGTATCGACACGCATCGGCGTATCCCGGTCGACGGCGATCATCGCCTCGACCTGGCGCGGCTTGTCCGCGTTGAGCTCGAGGCCCGTCACTTCGCCGACGCGGATGCCGTTGAACAGCACCGCCGACCCTCGGAGCAGGCCCGATACGGGGCTTTCGAAATGCACGCGATAGACGACGCGCTGGCGCAGCCCTCCGGCATTGTTGAGCCAGTAGACGAAGGCAAAGCCTGCTACCAGCACGGCGAGCGTGAAAAGTCCGATCTGGACGTAGCGTGCCCGGATTTCCATCGGTCAGGCCCCCAAACGAGACGGTTCGCGCACCAGGACGTGGGCGCGTTTGCCTTGGAAGTATGCGTTCATCCACGGATGCTGCGAGCGCAGCATCTCCGCCATCGGTCCGGCGGCGATCACCCGGCCGTCGGCCAGCGCGGCGACGCGGTCGCACACCGCGTTGAGGCTCTCCAGATCGTGCGTGACCATGAACACCGTGAGCCCGAGCGTTTGCTGCAGCGTCTTGATCAGCTCGTCGAAATCTCCCGCCGCGATCGGGTCCAGCCCCGACGTCGGCTCGTCCAGAAACACGATCTCCGGGTCGAGGGCGAGCGCGCGGGCGAGCGCCACGCGCTTGGTCATGCCGCCGGAGAGCTCGGCGGGAAGCTTGTCGCCGTCGCCCGCGTCGAGGCCGACCATCTCGAGCTTCGCCAGCGCCATCTCTTTGAGCAGCCTGTCGGAGAGATCCAGATACTCACGCATTGGAAACTGCACGTTCTGCAGCGCCGTCAGCGACGAGAACAGCGCGCCTTGCTGGAACAGCACGCCCCAGCGCCGCTCGATGGCGTGGCGTTGCCGGTCGGCGGCCTTGTCCATGTCGACGCCCAGCACCTCGATGGAGCCCTGGCGCTTCGGCAGCAGCCCGATGATGGTTCTGAGCAGGACGGATTTGCCGCTGCCCGAGCCGCCGACGAAACCCAGGATCTCGCCGCGCTCGACGTCGAGAGAGAGATGGTCGAGCACGATGTGATCGCCGAAGCCGACCACGAGGTCGCGCACGCGGATCGCCGGGCCTGGGAGGGGGGTAGCCATGGCTGTGCTCACATTCCGATCGAGGCAAAGAATATGGCGAACAGGCCATCGAGCACGATCACCAGGAAGATCGATTTGACGACAGAGGCGGTCGTCTGCAGCCCCAGCGACTTGGCGCTGCCCTCGACTTTCAGACCCTCCGAGCACGCCACGACGCCGATTGCCAGCGCCATGAAGGGCGCCTTGATCATGCCCACCTGGAAGTGGTCGATCGAGATCGCCTCCCTGAGACGCGAAATGAAGATCTCCGGGGCCATGCCACCATAGGCCCAGGCAACCAGCCCGCCGCCGTAGAGCGCCGCCATCGAGCCCAGGAACGTCAGCAGCGGCAAGGCCAGCACCAGGGCGATGACGCGCGGCAGCAGAAGGATCTCGACGGGATCGACCCCCATGGTGCGCAGGGCATCGATCTCCTCGCGCATCTTCATGGAGCCGAGCTCGGCGGTGTAGGAGCTGCCCGACCGGCCGGCAACCATGATGGCCACGATCAGCACGCCGATCTCGCGCAGCACCAGGATGCCGACCATATCGACCACGTATTCGTCGGCGCCGAACTTGCGGAAGTGGAAGAACCCCTGCTGCGCGATGATCCCGCCGATCAGGAAAGTGATGAGCAGGATGATCGGCACCGCCTGCCAGGCCACGCGGTCGAGGTGATGTACGGCCGAGGTGAGGCGAAAGGTCCGCGGCCGCCGCAGCACCTTGATCAGGGCCTCGCCCAGCGCACCGAGCATGTTGAGGAATACGACGAGATCGCGTCCCAGGCCGGCCACGGTCCGCCCCGTGGTCTCCAGCGCGCGCACGACCCTGTTCGCGCCTGCCGGCTTCGGCTCAGCCTTGCGATTGGTGGCGTGCATCTCAGCCAGCACGCCCTCATACCGCTTCGGCAGCTCGAGTACGTGCATTTCCCGCCCCTGCGCCTGCCAGGCGCGCCCCAGCCGCTCGAGCAGCCAGGCGCCATAGGTGTCGAAGGCGGCGACCTCGCGCATATTGATGGTCGCACTCTCGGCGGACATGGACTGGCGGGCGACATTTTCGACCAGCAGCTCGAGCTCGCTGGCGTGCCCCGCGGTCCACGCGCCCGCCGCGGCCAGCTCCAGGCGTCCGTCGCGCACGGTGCCGGTCAGATGAGGCGTCTCGGTCAAGGCGTCCTCGGTTTTCGGGGGCTTGGCCCGGTGGGCCACCCATTGATGATACGCGCGTCCTGTGAATGCCCTTGATCTCCATCAAAAGGCAACAGCTCAGCAGGGGAATCGCGGCCATTCGCCTCCCAGGTTGACTTGACGCAATGCAAAGGGCTGCTTTTGTGGCCCTATCGCGCGTGGTGGATGCGGCATCGATCACGCTCACGTGAGGCACCGCGCAAATCGTACCGGAGGTCGTCAGATGAAGGTGTTGACGCAGAGGTGGTCGAACAGGTCCATCGCGGGGGTGGCAATTGCAGTCATGGCGGTCGGCGGGATCGCGATTGCGGGCCCGGCCTCGGCGCAGATGAACAGGGGGGATGCCAAGCGGGGGCACGAGCTGGCGGAGCGGGTCTGCACCGTCTGCCACATCGTCTCGCCCAATTCTGCGGGAACGGTCAACCCCGATGTGCCGACGTTCGCAGCCATCGCGCGCAAAAAGGACGTGACGGCCGAACATCTCGCGGGGCGAATCATCGTGCCGCACCCTGCCATGCCGAACACGCAGCTGACCGTCGCGGAGATTCGCGACGTCGTCGCCTACATTCTCAGCCTGAAGCCCGCGCAATAGGACTGCGCTTCGCCTATTTCTTCGTGGCGCCCCTGGGCGCGGCGGTCCGCTGCCGCCCTATCGGCGGGCGTGCTGCTTTCGCCGGCAGCACGTCGCGCAGATGCCGGAGCAGCTGGCTCTGCGGCGTCTTGACGAGGTCTTGCGCGAGTTCCGCGGCAACGCGCGCCCGAACGCCCTTCGTCAGGGCCTCGCGCAGGTCGCCCAGCGTTGTCGGGGGCGCCACCAGCACCAGGTGCTCGTAGCGCTTCGTGGCAAGGTTGGACTTGAGCGCGCCTGCCAGCTCCTTTGCGAGCCCCCGCTTCAACTCCCGGTGAGGGTCGCTGCGTCCTGTCTTGGCGTGGCGGGCATTGCCCTTCGATTCGAAGGTGCGGCCCGGTCGGTCGCTGACGATCTCATGCGTCGGCGGCAGGTCGACGTCGAACGTTAAGCCCTTGACCGGTGCTAGCTTGGTAGCGCCGGCCAAATGCTCAAGCACGCGCGCGTGCGCGCCGTCGGCGATCACGATCCATGTCCGCTCGGATCTCATATCTTCTTGCTCCTGATTGGGCACGTCCGCGCTTCCGGGCAATCAAACCACCAGCGCCAGCCTCCGGCTTTGACGCCGGTCAAAGGACGGTCGGCTCGATCAAGGTGCTGGCGCCGATTGCCGAATGGGTGCCGGAATGGCCGGAAGCGTGCCGCTCTTGTGCAGGAGCTCGGTGGTGCGGTCGACCGACAAGGCTTCGCCGAAGTAGTGGCCTTGCGCCAGCGTGCAGCCGGCCGCCAAGAGGAACTGCCGCTGGGCCTCCGTCTCCACCCCTTCCGCCACCACTTCGATCCCCAGCGCGTGTGCCAGGCCGATGGTCGCCCGCACGATCGCGGCATCGTCGGGGTTCGTCGCGACCTCTGTCACGAACCTGCGATCGATCTTGAGGCGCGAGACATGAAACGACCGCAGGTAGTCGAGCGAAGAATAGCCGGTGCCGAAATCGTCGATCGTCAGCCGCAGACCGATCCGGCGCAGGCGGTCGAACGCCTCCTTGTGCTTCTCCGTCGTTTCCATCAGGACGGATTCGGTGAGCTCCAGCTCGAGCAGGCTCGGGTCGACATTGTACTTGGCGAGGCTGCCGGCAATCACGCGGTCGAGAGCGGGTGCCAGCCTGAACTGCGCCGCGGAAAGGTTCACGGCCACGCTGACCGGCATGGATCCCTGCGGGAGCCGTTTTCGCCATTGATCGATCTGCCGGCAAGCCCGCTCGATCACCCACTTGCCGATGGCGGGGATGCTGCCGGTCGTCTCGGCAATCGGAATGAAGGCCGCGGGCAGCAGCAAGCCGCGCGCGGGATGGTTCCATCGGATCAGGGCCTCCAGGCCGACGATGCGGCCCGAGGCAAGCTCCACCTGCGGCTGGTAGACGAGGGCGAACTCGTCGCGCTCGACGGCGAGGCGCAGATCCTCGCCGATCGTCACCCGCTCGCGAACCTCGTCGTCTAGCTCGCTCATGTGGAAGCGAAACCGGTTCCGCCCTTCGTTCTTGGCGCGATAGAGGGCGAGATCGGCCTTCATCATCATCGCTTCGACCCCGCCGATGTCGTCGCTGTAGGGAACGATGCCGATGCTCACCGTGCTGCGTATGCGATTGCCCCCGATCAGATAGGGCGCAGAAAGGGAATCCCTGATCTTGATCGCAAGCCTCTCCGCGCCTTGAGGATCAGTCACATTCTCCTGCAGCACGGCGAACTCGTCGCCGCCGAAACGGGCGACGAGATCCGTCTTGCGCACGCAATCGAGGAGGCGGTCGGCGACGGCGCGCAAGAGGGCATCGCCCAACGGATGCCCGAGCGTATCGTTGACGTCCTTGAAGTGGTCGAGATCGAGATAGAGCATCGAAAACTGCGTCGAGCCGCGCCGGGCCCGGGCGATCGCCTGACCGAGGCGCTCGAGAAACACCACACGATTAGCGAGGCCGGTCAGTCCATCGTAGCGCGCCATCCTCACCAATTCGGACTCGACGCGCTTGCGATCGGTGATGTCGCGCACGGTAGCGAGCATCATGTTCCTTCCACCGAGAGCCGTGCTGCGAATCGAGACCTCACCCCAGAACAGGTGCCCGTCGTTCGCCTTGCAGTGCCACTCGAACGTCTGCGGTCCGATGGTCTGGGCCTTCCGATGCCATTGCACGACGTAGCCCTGCGTGTAGGGCGGCACATCGCTCGAGATGATGCTGATCTCGCGGCCGACCAGCTCCTCGCGCCCATAGCCGAACATGGTGCAGCCGGGCGGATTGACATCGACGAAGGTGCCCGTGTCGGGATCGACCAGGAAAATGCCCTCGTTGACGGAGGCGACGATGGTGCGGAATTTCTCCTCGCGCTCGGCCAGCGCCTGCTGCGCCTGCTTCAAGTCCGTGATGTCGCGGAAGAACCAGATCCGGCCGAGATAGCCGCCCGAGGCGTCGTGCAGTGCCCTGGTGTGGCGGTCGATGAACCGGCCGTCCGTGGTCTCGAGCTGGTCGCGGGCCAACTCGTCGGGATGGTCATAGAGGTAGCGGACGCCTGCCGCGAAGGCCTCCGGGTCCTTGATGTGCGCCGTAACTGCCGCCAGGACCGGCGCATCGGCGTTGGACTGCGGCAGGCGCGGCTCCTCGGCCCCGCCGCTCATCAGATCAGGCGAGATTTGCCACATGTCGAGGAAACGCTGATTGACGGAGACGATCCGCGCGGTGCCGTCGACGACCAGGATGCCGTCGGGCGAGCACTCCAGCTCCGAGGCGAGCAACGCATTGGCGAAATGCAGCCGTGCCTCGATGTGCTTGCGTTCCGTGATGTCGGTGAGGATGCCCTCGATGGCTATGAGCCGACCCGCCTCGTCGTGCAGAGCATATCCATGCGCCTCGAACCAGACATGGGAACCGTCCGGCTTTCTCAACCGCCATTCATCCAGGGTCTCGTTCTTTTCGCCGTCGATGAGGGACTTGACGTTGCTCAGGATTTGCGGGTGGTACTCCTTTTCGACGCGCTCTATCCAGCGGGTCGGCGAAGCCAGCAGTTCATTGGCGTCGTAGCCGTATCGCTGGATATTCTGCGAAACGAAAATCAGTGGGCAGGGCGCTTGCGGACTGAGGCGGTAAACCACCGTCGGGCTGTTCTCGATGATGCGCGTCGCGCCCGCCAGCGTGGCCAGATGGCGGTTGCGGGCGATCGCGGCTCCGACCAGCTCTGCCAGCGTCTTGAACGCTTCGATCTCGGTCATGGACCAAGCGCGTTCTGTCCGGCAGTCGTCGAGGCCGATCATTCCCCACCAGCGGTCGTCGACGAAGATGGGAACAGCTACGACGGATTTGACATGACCCTTCTCGAAGAACTGGCGGGTGGGCTCTTCGAAATCCCCGAAGTCGCCGACTGTCGTCTCGCCGCGGGCGAGCCTGGTCACCCAAGAGCCAAGCCCCACGGCTGCCATGGATGCCATCTCGTCGGCAAACACCCGCGGCATCATGCCGGGTGCGCTCCAAACGAAATGCCAAGCGATCGAGCCGCCGTCGGAGGCCGCGGTGGGCGTGACCTCGAAGAGGTGCACCCGATCCACGCCAGTGGCGTCGCCGAGGCGTTCGACCACCTTGGGCAGCGATCCTCTGAGGTCCGTCGAATGCAAGAGCACGCTGGCGCTGGCTGCAACCGCTTCGAGAATGGCGTCGCGCCGGCGCGCAGCCAGCATGGCGAGCGAATGGTCCAGTTCCCGTTGGTCCGATGGCCGCTGTTTGGCCCGAGGCCTTGGTCTGCTGGTCACGACATCGCCCAAACGCGCTGCCGCGCGTGACGAGAGGAATTCGCGCTCGATCTGCCGGGACGAGGTTCTCAGGCGGATACGAGATCGGGACGGTCTATCCCCTGCCTCTTAAAGCGACGTTCACGCGCACCCGCACCGGTGTGGAATAATCGAAGGCGGCAAAAGCCGATATCCGTTGTTTCACAACGGACAAGGGAGCCGCGGTGCGCCGGAGCCAAGCCGCGCCGTACTGTCGGGAAGGCATCGGCTGGCCCGCCGAGAGGGATGGGCTTCGTGCGGTGGTGCTCGGGCTGGATGCCGCCACTGTGAGTCGGCGCCGGGGACAGAAGAAGGCGTTCAGGTTCCCTACCGTCCGGTTGGAAGATCCGCTTCGCCTGCCCGGCCGTTGAGGGGCGTGTCGCCTGCTTGGCGGGCAAACATGCTGGTCAAGTATACTATTTTGTATGCAATCTGGGTGGCGCGACTGGGGTCACGACGCCGCCGGTGGACCGGCGCAGGGCCATAATTCCAAGTGTTTGTAATCCCTTATGACACCGGCGCCGGTCCCGGCGGCGATTGGCATGCGCCTTGCCTGTTAACGGACGCTTAACCAAGGCGTCATCGTCACCAAGGCAGCATCGCAAGAGGCCATCCATGAAGCGTCGCGACTTCCTCAAGACCCTCGCGGCCACCGGCGCGGCAAGCGCGGTGGCGGCCCCAGCGGTGTGGTCCCCCGCCAAGGCGCAATCGCGCAAGGAGACGCTCCTCCTGATCACCGAGAACGGCCCCAACAATCTCGACATCCACGGGCTTGGCACCAACCGTCCCGGCTACGAGGTGTCGTGGAACTGCTATGACCGGCTGGTCTCCTACGCCAAGACGACGCTGCCGGACGGCAGCATGTCTTACGACAAGAACAAGCTCGTGCCCGAGCTCGCCGAGAGCTGGGACAAGACCGACGCCTCGGCCACTTTCAAGCTGCGCAAGGACGCCAAGTTCCAGGACGGCACGCCAGTCACTGCCAAGGACGTCAAGTGGTCGTTCGAGCGCGCCATCGGCGTCGGCGGCTTCCCGCGCGTGCAGATGAAGGCGGGCTCGCTCGAGAAGAACGAGCAGTTCATCGCCGTCGACGACCACACCTTCCGCGTCGATTTCATCCGCAAGGACCGGCTCACCATGCCCGATCTCGGGGTGATCGTGCCGGGCATCTACAATTCCGGTCTGCTCAAGAAGCACGTCACCGAGAAGGATCCCTGGGGGCTCGAGTACACCAAGAGCAACACCGCCGGCAGCGGCGCCTACAAGGTGGTGAGCTGGAAGCCGGGCGTCGAAGTCGTCTATGCGCGCAACGACGATTGGAAGGGCGGCCCGCTGCCGAAGCTCAAGCGCGTCATCTGGCGCACCATTCCCTCCGCCGGCAATCGCCGCGCCTTGATGGAGCGGGGCGATGCCGACGTTTCCTTCGACCTGCCGCCAAAGGACTTCGCCGAATTGAAGAAGGAGGGCAAGGTCAACGTCGCGTCGACGCCGATCGGCAACGGCATCTACTACCTCGGCATGAACGTGAAGAACCCGCCCTTCAACAACGAGAAGCTGCGCCAGGCGGTCGCCTACGTCGTGCCGTACCAGAAGATCGTCGATGCCGCGATGTTCGGGCTGGCCAAGCCCATGTACGGGGGCAAATCGAACGAGGCCACCTCGCTCGATTGGCCCCAGCCGCATGGCTACGACACCGACGTCGCCAAGGCCAAGAAGCTAATGGCGGAAGCAGGCTTCGCCAACGGGCTGGAGACCACGCTGTCGTTCGATCTCGGGCAGGGCGTGGTGAGCGAGCCGATCGCGATCCTGATCCAGGAAAGCCTTGGCCAGATCGGCATCAAGACCACCATCAACAAGGTGCCCGGCGCCAACTGGCGCAGCGAGATGGCGAAGAAGACCATGCCGATGATGGTCAACTTCTTCTCCGGCTGGCTGGACTATCCGGAGTACTTCTTCTTCTGGTGCTATCACGGCCAGAACGCCATCTTCAACACCATGAGCTACGTCAATGCCGACATGACGGCGATGATCGACGGCGCGCGCAACGCGGCCGGCGCGGGCGACTGGGCAACCTACGAGAAGGACGTCAAGGCCTTCGTCAAGCAGGCCTTCGACGAGGTGCCGCGCATCCCGCTGTTCCAGCCCTACCTCAACGTCGCGCTGCAGAAGAGCATCTCGGGCTATACCTACTGGTTCCACCGACAGCTCGACTATCGCTCGCTCGGCAAGGCGTGACGTAAGCACCTGCGCCAACCAATTGGCCGTGCGCCGTGATGCGGCGCACGTGCCTCTACGGGGAGCCTGATGCATGCTGGCGCAGATCGCGCGGCGGATGACGACGGTGGTGCCGACCCTGGTCGGGGTCGTCATCGTCACGTTCCTCTTGACGCGCGTCCTGCCCGGCGATCCGGCGGTCTACTTCGCCGGGCCCGCGGCCACGCCGCAATCGATCGCCGAGATCCGCAAGTCGCTGGGCCTCGATCGGCCGCTGCCGGAGCAGTTCTGGCGCTACGTCAACGATCTCGCCCACGCCGACCTCGGCAACTCGCTCACCACCGGGCAGCCGGTGCTGAGCGAGATTAGAAGCCGCCTGCCCGCCTCCGCCGAGCTCACCCTGCTGGGGCTCGTGGTGTCCATCCTGATCGCCGTGCCGCTGGGGGTGCTCGCCGCGGTCAAGCAGGGCTCTCTCATCGACCACGCCTGCCGGGTCGTGGCCACCGCGGGCGTGTCGCTTCCCGTGTTCTTCACGGGGCTTTTGCTCGTCTACGTCTTCTACTTCCTGCTGGGGTGGTCGCCGGCGCCGCTCGGGCGGCTCGACGTGTTCTACTCGGCCCCGCCGCACGTGACCGGCTTCTACCTGGTCGACAGCCTGGTTGCCGGTGACCTCGAGGTGTTTCGCGCCGCGTTCAGCCAGCTGATCCTGCCGGCGGCGACGCTTGGCAATCTTCTCGTTGGCGCCGATTGCGCGCATCACGCGGGCCTCCATGCTGACCGTGCTGGGCTCCGAGTTCGTGCGCACGGCGCGCGCGAGCGGACTCACGCCCTTCACAGTCATCGTCACGTATGCGTTCCGCAACGCCATGCTGCCCGTCGTCACCACGCTCGGCATGGTGTTCTCCTTCCTGCTCGGCGCCAACGTGCTGGTGGAGAAGGTGTTCGCCTGGCCGGGCATCGGCTCGTTCGCGGTCGAGGCCCTGATCGCGTCGGATTTCGCGCCGGTGCAGGGCTTCGTGCTCACGATGGCGATCATGTACGTGCTGCTCAATCTGGCGATCGACGTGCTCTATGGCGTCATCGACCCGCGCGTGAGGATCGAGGCATGAGCCAGTCCGCCCGCGCCGAGGTGCCGACTGCCGGCGCGGCGGGCGCGCAATCCTCGGTCCTGGGCCATGCCCGCCACGTCATCAGCGAGAACCCGGTCACCGGCATCGCCTTCGCGCTGTTCCTGCTGCTGGTGGCGTGCGCCCTGCTCGGTCCCCTGATCGCACCCTACGATCCGCTTGCCAGCGACACGAGCGCGACCTTGCAGTCGCCTTCTGCCGCGCATTGGTTCGGCACCGATCAGCTGGGCCGCGATATCCTGAGCCGGGTCATGGTGGCGACGCGGCTCGACATGGCGATTGCCGTGTTCTCGGTGGCGCTGGTGTTCGTGCTCGGTGGTCTCTCCGGCATCGCGGCGGGCTTCTTCGGCGGCTGGACCGACCGCATCGTCTCGCGCCTCGCCGACACCATCATGGCCTTCCCGCTGTTCGTGCTGGCCATGGGGATCGTCGCCGCGCTCGGCAACACGGTGCAGAACATCGTGCTCGCCACCGCGATCGTGAATTTCCCGCTCTATGCGCGCGTTGCCCGCGCCGAAGCCAATGTGCGCCGCGAGGCTGGTTTCGTGCAGGCGGCCCGGCTCTCCGGCAACGGCGAGACGCGCATCCTGCTGGGGCATATCCTCCCCAACATCATGCCGATCATGGCGGTGCAGATGTCGCTGACCATGGGCTACGCCATCCTCAACGCCGCCGGCCTGTCGTTCATCGGCCTGGGCGTGCGCCCGCCGACGCCCGAGTGGGGCATCATGGTGGCGGAGGGCGCCGGCTTCATCGTCTCGGGCGAGTGGTGGATCGCCTTCTTCCCCGGCGCGGCGCTGATGCTCGCCGTCTTCTGCTTTAATCTTCTGGGCGACGGCCTGCGCGACATCGTCGACCCGCAGCGGCGCACCTGAGGCCCGCATGAGCGCCATCACCCTCCCGCTCCTCGAGGTGCGCGACCTCACCGTGGAGTTCAGCACCCGGCGCGGCACCGTGCGCGCGGTGCAACACGTCGACATCGCCGTGGCCAAGGGCGAGACGCTGGGCATCGTCGGCGAGTCGGGCTCGGGCAAGTCGGTCACGTCCTACGCGGTGATGCGCATCCTCGATCGCGCCGGCCGCATCGCCGAGGGCTCGGTGACGTTCACCGGCCTCGACGTGCGCGCTGCGGGAGAGGACAAGATGCGCGATCTGCGCGGGCGCGAGATCTCCATGATCTTCCAGAACCCGCGCGCTGCCCTCAACCCGATCCGCAAGGTCGGCCACCAGATCGAGGACGTGCTGCGCCAGCATGCCCAGGCCGGCTCCGACGATGTGACCGAGAAGGCCGTCGCGGTGCTCGAGCAGGTGCGCATCGCGCGGCCCGCCGAGCGCTATCACGCCTACCCGTTCGAGCTGTCGGGCGGCATGTGCCAGCGCGTGGTCATCGCGCTGGCGCTCGCCTGCCGCCCGCAACTGCTGATCGCCGACGAGCCGACCACCGGCCTCGACGTGACGACCCAGAAGGCGGTGATGGACCTCGTCGTCGAGCTCACGCGCGAGCGGGGCATGTCGACCATCCTGATCACCCACGATCTGGGGCTCGCCGCCGCCTACTGCGATCGCGTGGTGGTGATGGAGAAGGGCCGCGTCGTGGAGACGGCGGCCTCGAAGACCATCTTCACGGCGCCGTCGCACCCCTATACCCGCAAGCTGATGCGCGCGACGCCGCGTCCCGGCGTGCACCTACGCGACCTGCTCCCCGAGGAGGAGGCCGCTCCTCCCTCTCCCCGCCTGCCCTCGGGCTCTCCTCATATCCGCCCTGCCCACGACCAACCCGAGGGCCTGCGGGGAGAGGGTCGGGGTGAGGGGCAGCGGCAAACTCCCACGTCGGCACCTGTCGCCGCCCCTCACCCTAACCCTCTCCCCACTGAAGAGTGGGGAGAGGGAATCAGGCGCCCCAAGGCGAACGGCGCGCAAGCGCCGGCGGACGCGGGCAATCGCGAGCCGCTGCTGGTGGTCGAAAGCCTCGTCAAGGAATACCCGCGCAAGGACACCGGCCGCTCTTTCTCCTTCTCCGGCCTCTTCAAGCGCAACGGCAGCAGCGGTGCCGCGCCGGCCGAGGCGCAGGCCTTCCGCGCCGTCGACGGCATCAGCTTTGCCGTGCACAAGGGCGAGAGCGTGGGGCTCGTCGGCGAGTCGGGCTGCGGCAAGTCCACGACCTCGACCATCGTCATGCGCCTGATCGATGCCACCGACGGGCGCATCCTCTTCGACGGCCAGGACATCGGCACGATCCCCGCCAAGAGGTTCGCCCGGCTGCCCCTGCGCAAGCGCATCCAGATGGTGTTCCAGGACCCCACCGACAGCCTCAACCCGAGGTTCACGGCGGCGCGCGCCATCGCCGACCCGATCCTGCGGCTGGGCAGACGTCAGGGGCCGCAGGGCCGTGCGGGCGCGCTGCGAGGAGCTGGCGCGCCAGGTGGGGCTGCCGGTCGAGCTGCTCGACCGCTTTCCCCATCAGCTCTCGGGCGGGCAGAAGGCGCGCGTCGGCATTGCCCGGGCGATCTCGCTCAACCCCGACCTGGTCATATTGGACGAGCCGACCGCGGCGCTCGATGTTTCCGTGCAGGCGGTGGTGCTCAACCTCCTGCAGGAGCTCAAGGAGCAGCTCGGCATGAGCTACCTGTTCGTCTCGCACGACCTCAACGTGGTGCGGCTGCTGTGCGACCGCGTCATCGTCATGCGTGCGGGCCGGATCGTGGAGGAGGGGCCGACGGAGCGCGTGCTGTTCGCCCCCGAGGCCGACTATACGCGCGACCTGCTGGCGGCCATTCCGCATCCGCCGGTATGACGAATACGGTGGTACTGTCATCCCGGAATTTCGCGTCAGCGAAATATCCGGGACCCAGAGTTGCTGGGGAAAGAGTTGGAAAATTGCGGTCCTGGGTCCCGGCTCTCCGCGCTGGGCGCTCCGGCCGGGATGACAACCGTGGCGACGAGTGGAGGTTGCCATGAGCGACCGTGACGAGGAAATTCTCGACAAGCTGATCGACGCGAGCGCGACGACGCTGGCGTTGCCGATCGAGCCGGCCTGGAAGCCCGCCATCAAGGGTAATCTCGAGGTGACGCTGCGGCTGGCGGCAATGGTCGACGCGTTCGAGCTTCCCGACGAGGCGGAGCCCGCGCCGGTGTTCGAGGCTTGATGCACATGGACGCCTGGGCGCCGGCTGCCGACATTGCTGAAGCCGTCGCGGCCGGCCGCACCAAGGCCGCCGCAGTGGTCGAGGCGGCGCTGGCGCGCATTGCCGCGCGCAATCCGGTCCTCAATGCGTTCACCGCCGTCACGGCCGAGCGGGCGCGGGCGAAAGCGAAGGCTCTCGACGCGGCCGTGGCCGCCGGCAAGGCGCCCGGCCCGCTCGCCGGCGTGCCGTTCGCCGTCAAGAACCTGTTCGATGTGGCCGGCCTCGCAACGCTTGCCGGCTCCAAGATCAATCGCGAGCGATCGCCGGCCGAGGCCGATTCACCCCTGATCGAGCGGCTCGAAGCGGCCGGCGCCGTGCTGGTCGGCGCGCTCAACATGGGCGAGTACGCCTACGATTTCACCGGCGAGAACGTGCACGACGGCCCTTCGCGCAATCCGCACGACACGGCCCACATGACGGGGGGATCGTCGGGCGGGTCGGGCGGCGCGGTCGCGGGCGGGCTCGTGCCGCTCGCGCTCGGCTCCGACACCAACGGCTCGATCCGCGTGCCGTCGTCCTTTTGCGGCCTGTTCGGGCTCAAGCCCACCTACGGCCGCCTCTCCCGCGCACGCACATTCCCGTTCGTGGCGAGCCTCGATCATCTGGGCCCGCTGGCGCGCTCCGTGCGCGACCTGGCGCTCGCCTACGACGCCATGCAGGGCCACGACCCCGAAGATCCGGTGTGCGCCGATCGCCCGGCAGAGCCCGCGCTGCCAGGTCTCGACGGCGGCATCGGCGGCCTGCGCATTGCCGTGGCCGGCGACTATTTCAAGCGCGGTGCCTCGCCTGCGGCGCTGGATGCGGTGGCCCGCGTCGCCAAGGCGCTTGGAGCTTCGCGCGAGGTCGTCATCCCGGAGGCCGCCCGCGCCCGCGCCGCCGCCTTCGTCATCTCGACCAGCGAGGGTGCCGCGCTCCATCTCGACCGCCTGCGCACGCGGGCGCCCGACTTCGATCCTGCCGTGCGCGACCGGCTGATCGCCGGCGCGATGGTGCCGGCCTCCCTGGTGGTGAAGGCGCAGAAGTTCCGGCGCTGGTATCGTGAGCGGGTCCTGGAACTCTTCCACGGGATCGACGCCATCCTGGCGCCGGCGACGCCGTTCCCAGCCCCGCGCATCGGCCAGCAGACCATGCAGCTCGAGGGCGCGGAGGTGCCGCTCAGGCCCAACATCGGCATCTTCACGCAGCCCATCTCGTTCATCGGCCTGCCCGTGGTGGCCGTGCCGGTCCCCTTGCAACCGCTGCCGATCGGTGTCCAGATCATCACGGCGCCCTGGCGCGAGGATACGGCCCTGCGCATCGCCCGCGCGCTCGAAAAAGAAGGCGTGGCCGCAGCGCCGCGCCCACCGGAATAGGAGGAAATCCATGGAGGTCGACCTGCCAGAGGTCGTGGCCGAGGTGCGTGCTGTCTTCGAGCGCTACGAGACAGCGCTCGTCTCCAACGACGTGGCGACGCTCGACACCCTGTTCCGGCATGATGCGCGCACCATCCGCTACGGCGTCGCCGAGAACCTCTACGGCCACGAGGAGGTCGCGGCATTCCGCGCCGCCCGCTCGCCCCTGAGCCTGATGCGCACGCGATTGCGCACCGTGATCACCACCTACGGGCGCGACTTCGCCGTTGCCTCCACGCTGTTCCATCGCGACAGCGCGCCCGGCAAGGTCGGCCGGCAGATGCAGACCTGGGTTCGGTTTGCCGAGGGATGGCGCGTGGTCGCCGCGCATGTCAGCCTGATCGACGATCCCGCGGCGGCGCGCCGATGAGCGAGCCGCCGGCCCATATCATCGCAGGACGCCGCGCGCCGCGGGGCACCAAGACCCCGGCCGATGCATCGCAAAGCGGTCTGCTTGCCGAGCCGCGTGAGCCGGCGGTGCCCAAGACCCTGGCCGACCGCCTGCGCATGCAGATCTCGGACGACATCGTGCGCGGCATGCTGGCGCCCGGCGCGGCGCTCGACGAGATGGAGCTTGCCCGTCGCTTCAACGTCTCCCGCACCCCGGTCCGTGAGGCGCTGCGCTTATTGGTGTCGAGCGGTCTGGTGGAGTCGCGGCCGCATCGCAGCGCCGTGGTGGCGCGGCCCGACAAGGCGCAGCTGCTGGAAATGTTCGAGGCCCTGCGCGAGCTGGAGACCGTGTGCGCGCGGCTCGCTGCCGTGCGCACCACCCCACAGGAGCGTGCCGAGCTCAGCCGGCTCAACGAGGCGCTGCTCGATGCCGTGCGCGAGGGCGACCCGCAGCGCTACCACGAGATCAACGAGGCCTTCCACGCGGCGATCTATGCGGGCTCGCACAACGCCTACCTCGCGCGGCTCGCCATCGAGACCCGCGCGCGCATCGCCCCTTTCAGCCGGGCCCAGTTCCGCACCGCCGGCCGCCTGGCCGGGTCGCTGGCCGAGCACGCCGCCGTTCTTGGCGCCATTGCCAAGAACGATCCGGAAGCCGCGTCTGCCGCCATGCGCGACCACATCGAGCACGTCTACGACGCCTACGGCGACTACCTCGTCGGGGCGTGATCAGGCCGGCTGCACGGTCGAGGCGATGAAGGCGGGCCAGCTGCCGAAGCTCGAGATGTTGCGGGCGCCGATCAGGCCTTGCGCCTCGACCAGGAAGCCCATGACCAGCCGGCCGTCGCGTAGGCGGATCGAGCCGATCGACAGCGGCGGCGGAATCGCTGCAACGAAGCGGCCGAAGCCTTCCATCGACACGGCCCAGGTCTCGAGCTCGATTGTCGTGCCGGTGCCGGCCGCCACGCGCAGCAGGCCGGGCCGGCGCGGCTCGGCATCCCCCAGGGAGAAGAGCTGATAATCGGGCGCGGTGGACGGCGTCTCGAGGTAGCGCGCGCCAACGGCCTTGAGCTCGCCATTGAGCGCCATCCCCGAACGATGCGCACCGATGACGGCAATGGCCACCTCGCCCGGCCTGAGCGTGCTCGCGGCGAACTCGGCGGGGCTGTCCCGCTTATCGAGGGCACCGAGAGGGAGGCCCGTTCGTGCCTGCATCGCCGCGCCCACGCTCGCGAGCAAGGCATCGGAGCCGGATGGGGCGAGAAGCGTCACGCTGAAGGGCGTGCCTTGCGCGCCCAGCGACACGGGGCAGGCGAGGCCGGCAAGGTCGAGCAGGTTGACGAAGTTCGTGTAGGTGCCGAGCATCGCGTTGGGGCCGATCGGATCGGCCTCGAGCTCGGCGACGGTGCACGGTCTCGGGATCGAGGGCACCATCAGCGCGTCGACGCCGGCGAGCGCCTTGATTGCCGTGGCACGCAGCGCGGCGAGGCGGTGCAGGCTGCCGAACACCTCGACGGCGGTGGCGTGCGTGCCGGCCGCTATGATCTGCCGGGTGACGGGATGGATCGCCTGCGGGTGTTTGGCGATGAAGTCGCCGACGGCGGCCGTGCGCTCGGCCACCCACGGGCCCTCGTAGAGGAGCCGCGCAGTTTCGAAGAAGGGCGCAAGATCGATCTCGACCAGGCCGGCGCCGAGGCCTTTGACGATCTGCAGCGCAGTCTCGAAGGCCTTCTCGGATTCGTTATCGCCGTGAAAGATGCGATCCGCCGGGCGCGGCACGGCGATGCGCAGCCGTGGCGGAGGTGCGGCCATGACCCCGAGCGGAATGGCGCGCGAATAGGCGTCGGCCGCATCCGGCCCTGCCAGGGCCGCCAACGCGGCGAACGCATCCTCCACGGTCAGGGCGAAGATCGACACGCAGTCGAGCGAGCGGCAGGCCGGGACCACGCCGGCCGTTGAGAGGAGCCCCAGGCTCGGCTTCAGGCCGACGATATTGTTGAGCGCCGCCGGCACCCGGCCCGATCCCGCCGTGTCTGTGCCGAGCGCCAGGGGCACGATGCCCGTGGCGACCGCGACCGCCGAGCCCGAGCTCGAGCCGCCGCAGACGAGGTCGCGCCGCAGAGGGTTGCGCGGCATGCCATAGGGCGAGCGCGCGCCGACGAGGCCGGTGGCGAACTGGTCGAGGTTGGTCTTGCCGATGATGAGTGCGCCGGCCGCCTTCAGCCGGGCGACGACCGTCGCATCGCGGCTCGGTGTGTAGGCGTAGGCGGGACAGGCGGCGGTGGTCGGCACGCCGGCCACGTCGATGTTGTCCTTGATGGCGACGGGCACGCCGTAGAGCGGGAGGTTGGCGCTGTCCTTCGCCTGGAGTGCCTTCTCCTGGAGTGCCCGGGCCTCGGCCTGGACGGCCTTCTCCTCCCGCAAGGCGATGAAGATGGCCGGATCGTCGACCTCGCGGATGCGCGCGAAGGTTCGCGCCACGGTATCGCCGAGGGCGGCCTTGCCGGAGCGATGCGCCGCGACGAGGGAAGCGAGCGTTCCTGTCACAAGGGGCCTCGCTTCATGGGCGGATGGGTGCTTCGTTGTCTTCTTGGCGGGCATGCGGGCGCACACCCTATCAGGCGTCCCGCCGGCGTCGAAAGCGGATGTTCGCCACCACCGTTCGCTTGCCTGCTTTGCGGGCTGCGCGTGCCCTGTCCCTGGGCGTGAGCCGTGTGTTTGGCTCGCCGTGCTCGGCGGGGAAGCCGCCAGCCGGCGCGGCGACAAGGTCCCGGCGGCCGGCCCACGATTTCATTCGCGGTGACGGTCCCTTCGCGCAGGCTCGGCGCATTGGTGACTCCGGCAGGCCGGTCGGGGCCGGCACGCAGCGCGCCTTCGATTGATGCGCGTTTCGCTCCTCTTGGCTCGGCCAGGAGGCTTTTTCACGGAATAAATGACGGAGATTGCAGAGAAATGGTATAGGCCATGAGACGGCAACGGGAGAAACGAAAATGCCGGACCCCAAGGAGAGCGCGCTTAGCCGCTGGTCCCGGCTCAAGCGCGAGTCCGAGGCGGGCGAGGGCGCAGACAGCAGGAGCGCCGAGAAGCATCCCCGCGACCCGACGAAACCGCAAGAGGCGCCGCTCGAGGCCGACGGCCGTGGTGAGCCCAAGCCCGATGACGCGCCGGACGCCGTCCGCCTCGAGGATCTGCCCGACGTCGAGACGCTCACCTACGAGTCCGACTTCACGGCCTTTCTACAAAAGGGTGTGCCCGAGTCGCTGCAGCGGCTGGCGCTTGCCAAGCTTTGGCGGTCCAATCCTGTGCTGGCCAATCTGGATGGCCTCAACGACTACGATTGGGACTTCACCGAAGGCGGACTGACGGACGCCATCAAGGCGCTGACCCCCGAGCAAGGGGACAAGACGCCGTTGCCGCACCGGGAGGAAGTGCTGCCGGGCCGCAGACCGCAGGCCGGTGCGCAACCTCCCAAGCAGGGTGAAGGAGGACACGTCGGCGCCGCGGATCGGGCCCAGCAGGACTCCGACGATAGGGCGCCCGACGATACGGTGCCGCCGCGCAAGCCATCGTGAGCCTGCGCCGCGGCGATCGCAGAGACTGGGAAGGGAAACCCGCGCCGTGCCAAATCAAGCCGTCGACGTTGCCTCGCCGATCCGTGGCGAGGACAAGTCCAGAGCGGAGGCCTACATCCTTCTCGCCCTCTTGCTGGCTGCGCCGCCCAGCGTGGAGACGCTCGAGACCGCCAAGGGGCTGAGCGGAGACGACGGCGACTTCGGCAAGGCGATCACCGCCCTTTCGGCGGTCGCGCGGACCACCAGCAGGTCGGCGCTGGAGGAGGAGTACCACCAGCTCTTCGTCGGCATGGACATGGGAGAGGTCGTTCCGTATGCCTCCTACTACTTGACCGGCGCGCTCTACACCAGGCCGCTGGCGCGGCTGCGCACCGATATGGCGCGGCTCGGCATCACCCGCTCCCCCGACGTCAGCGAGCCGGAGGATCATATCGCGGCGCTTTGCGAGATGATGGCCGGCCTGATCCTTGGGACGTTCGCTGACACGCCGGCGTCCCTCGCCGAGCAGAAGGCGTTCTTCCAGAATCACCTCCTGGAGTGGGCGCCTCGCTTTTTCGCGGACCTGGAGGGGGCGCAGGCCGCGTCGTTCTACATGCCTGTGGGTCGGCTCGGCCGCGAGCTTCTGGCGATCGAGCGGCAGGGTTTCGAGATCGCCGAATAGGCCGACGCCCTTTTTGGCCAACGGCTTGGGTCTGATCCCGCCGGCTCGCCCGGCACGCTTTCGCACTGCAAAAAGCGATCGAGCACTTCGGATGGCGGAGATTTCACTAGCCATGAGCCCGAGGCGCGTCTAAGTTTTCAGGCAAATTTATGCAATATCTTACAGTTTGCGCAATGTCCGGCATGAACTGCAGTGTTGCGCCTAACCGCAGCACGAAGAGGCAAAGCGGAGGAGGAGGAAGGGCAATGGCCCCAAAATCGAGCAAGTCCGCGCAGGTAAGCCGTCGCGGGTTCATGCAGCTTGCCGGCGTGGGTGCCGGCGCTGCGAGCGCCATTGCCTCCGGCATCGAGCCGGAGCCAGCCCATGCAGCCGCCCCGACGCCTACTGGGAAGCCGTCGGCAGGCTACCGCGAGACCGAGCACGTGAAGGCCTACTACGCCCTCGCTCGCATCTAAGCCCCGAAACGCTCTGAGGGAGGTCACCCCATGCTGATGAAGAAGAGCGAACGTGCGCCGACGAACCTGAAGATGGCCATGGCCGCCGGCAACGCGCCAGCCACCGTCAACCGCCGCGCGTTCCTGCGCAATTCCGGCATCGCGGCGGCAGGCGCCGGGCTTGCCTCGCTGCCTTTGACGATGGTGCAGAAGGCCGACAAGGCCGCAGCGGCCGCGCCGATGGGCGCCAAGGCGCTGGAGACCAAGCTCACCGTGTGCACGTTCTGCGCCGTTGGCTGCTCGGTCAAGGCGGAGGTGCGCGACGGCGTGTGGATCGGCCAGGAGCCCGCGTTCGACAGCCCGATCAATGTCGGCGCGCACTGCGCCAAGGGCGCTGCGATACGCGACGAGACGATCTCGCCGCGGCGTTTGAAGTATCCGCTCAAGCTCGTGGGCGGCAAGTGGACGCGCGTCGGCTGGGAGCAGGCGATCAACGAGATCGGCGACCAGATGATGAAGATCCGCAAGGAGTCCGGACCCGATTCGGTCTACTGGCTCGGCTCGGCCAAGCACTCCAACGAGCAAGCCTACATGATGCGCAAGTTCGCGGCCTTCTGGGGATCGAACCAGGTCGATCACCAGGCGCGCATCTGTCATTCGAGCACGGTAGCCGGCGTGGCCAACACCTGGGGCTACGGCGCGATGACCAACTCCTTCAACGACATGCACAATGCCAAGTGCATGATCACCTTCGGCGGCAATCCCGCCGAGGCGCATCCCGTGGCGATGCTGCACATCCTCAAGGCGAAGGAGCAGAACCACGCGCCCTATATCGTCGTCGACCCGCGCTTCACGCGCACGGCGGCGCACGCCACCGAGTTCGTCCAGCCCCGTCCCGGCACCGACATCGCCGTGATCTGGGGCATCCTGTGGCACATCTTCGAGAACGGCTGGGAGGACAAGGAGTTCATCCGCCAGCGCGTCTGGGGCATGGACCACATCCGCCAGGAAGTGAAGAAGTGGAACCCGGAGGAAGTGCAGCGCGTCAGCGGCGTTCCGGGCGCCCAGCTTCGCCGGGTCGCGCGCACGCTGGTCACCAACAAGCCGGTGATGCTCACCTGGACGCTGGGCATGACGCAGCACACGATCGGCAACAACAACACGCGCGCCATGCCGATCCTGCAGCTGGCGCTGGGAAGCGTCGGCAGGTCGGGCGGCGGAACCAACATCTTCCGCGGCCACGACAACGTGCAGGGCGCCACCGACATGGGCGTGCTGTGCCACGACCTGCCCGGCTACTACGGCATCGCCGAGGGCTCGTGGAAGCACTGGTGCCGCGTCTGGGACGTGGACTACGAGTGGCTCAAGGGCCAGTTCGCGTCCAAGGAGCTCATGCAGAAGCCCGGCACGCCGGTCTCGCGCTGGTATGAGCTCGTCAACATGGACAAGAAGGACCTCGACCAGCCCGACAACATGCGGGCCATGGTCTTCTGGGGTCACTCGGTCAACTCGGTCACGCGCCTGCCGGAGCACTGGAAGGCCTTCAACAAGCTCGAGCTGCTCGTCATCGTCGATCCCTACGTTCCCCTGTCGGCGCTGATGAACGACCGCACGGACAACATCTATCTGCTGCCGGCGGCGAGCCAGTTCGAGACCTCGGGCTCCGTCACGGCCTCCAACAGGTCGCTGCAGTGGCGTGAGAAGGTGGTGGAGCCGATCTTCGAGGCGAAGCCCGACCACGTCATCATGTACAAGTTCGCGAAGAAGTTCGGCTGGGCCGATCAGCTCTTCAAGCACATCAAGGTCACCGGCGAGGAGCCGCTGGTGGAGGACATGCTGCGCGAGATCAACCGCGGCATGTGGACCGTCGGCTATACCGGCCAGTCGCCGGAGCGGCTCAAGCTGCACATGGCCAACCAGCACACCTTCGACAGGACCACGCTCAGAGCCAATGGTGGCCCGTGCGATGGCGAGTACTACGGCCTGCCGTGGCCGTGCTGGGGCACGCCCGAGATGAAGCATCCGGGCACGCCGAACCTCTATGACCCTTCCAAGCCCGTGGCCGAGGGCGGACTGCCATTCCGCGCCCGCTATGGCGTGGAGGCCCCCGAGAAATGGGGCAAAGGCAACCTGCTCGCGGAGGGTGGCATCGAAGGTGTCGGCTATACGGTCGGCTCCGAGCTCAAGGACGGCTATCCCGAGTTCACCATGGCCATGCTGATGAAGCTTGGCTGGGACAAGGACCTGACCGAGGCGGAACGCGCCACCATCAACAAGGTCGGCGGCGCCAAGCCCGAGGCGGTGAACTGGAAGACCGACCTGTCGGGCGGCATCCAGCGCGTGGCGATCAAGCACGGCTGTGCGCCGTACGGCAACGCCAAGGCCAGGACGGTGGTGTGGACCTTCCCGGATCCCATCCCGATCCACCGCGAGCCGCTCTACACGCCGCGGCGCGATCTGGTGAAGGACTATCCGACCTATGCGGATCGGAAGATGTACCGGCTGCCCCTCAAGTACGCGAGCGTGCAGGCGGTCGACTTCGCCAAGGACTATCCGCTGGTGCTCAGCTCCGGCTGTCTTGTCGAGCACGAGGGCGGCGGCGCCAAGTCGTTCGCCAACATCTGGCTCGCCGAGCTGCAGCAGGAGATGTTCGCGCAGATCAATCCGTTCGATGCGAACAACGTCGGCATCAAGGACGGAGGGCACGTGATGCTCGAGAGCCCCGAGGGCGCGGCCATCAAGGTGAAGGCCTGGGTCACCAATGCCGTGGCCAAGGGCAATGTCTGGATCCCCTACCACTTCATGGGCCACTTCCAGGGCAAGGACCTGAGCGCCAAGATTCCGGACGGGACGGGCCCCTACGTGGTCGGCGAGTCGGGCAACATTGCCCTCACCTACGGGTACGACTCGGTGACCAACATTCAGGAGAACAAGGTCTCGCTGTGCCGCATTCGGCAGGCGTGAGGGGAGGTTAGGCCATGGCCAGGATGAAATTCCTCTGTGATGCCGAACGCTGCATCAACTGCAACGCGTGCGTTACCGCCTGCAAGAACGAGCACGAGATCCCCTGGGGTATCAACCGGCGGCGCGTCGTCACGCTCAACGAAGGCAAGCCCGGGCAGCGGTCCATCTCGGTCGCCTGCATGCACTGCTCGGATGCGCCATGCATGGCGGTCTGTCCGGTGGACTGCTTCTACCAGACCGAGGAAGGCGTGGTGCTGCACAACAAGGATCTGTGCATCGGCTGCGGCTATTGCTTCTACGCCTGTCCGTTCGGCGCCCCGCAGTATCCCCAGGTGTCCAACTTCGGCTCCCGCGGCAAGATGGACAAGTGCACCTTCTGCGCCGGTGGTCCGGAGAAGAACGAAGACGTCATGTTCAAGAAGTACGGCCGCAACCGGCTGGCCGAGGGCAAGCTGCCGCTGTGCGCGGAGATGTGTGCGACCAAGGCGTTGCTGGCTGGTGACGGCGACATCGTCTCCAAGATCTACCGTGAGCGGGTCGTCGCACGCGGCTTCGGGTCGGGCGCATGGGGCTGGGGCAGGGCCTATCCGGGCCGGGGCACATAGTCCCCCGTGGGCAGGGGTGCTGCCGATCCCTGCCCCCATGCTCCCGCTCGACTTTTGCCACACGGTTCCGCAAGTCCCGAGCCGGGGCAGGCAGATTTGAGCGGTCGTAGGAGCGTACTTGCATGATCGGGGCGTCGACCCTCCGCATTGCCGCATGCCTTCTTGTGGTGGGCTTGGCGGCCTGCAGTGAGCCGCAGCAACAGACCCAGCAACAAGCCGGCCCGAACGCCACCTACCAAGGCGAGCGGTCCCCCAGGCTATCGGACCAGCAGCTCGAGGCCTTGCGCACGCGCGGGGCCTTGCAGACCTTCTAGGAGCTTGAGCATGCGCCGGGAACGTCGAGGCCTGCCCAGACTGACGTTCGCAGCAGCGCTCGTCATGGCTGCCGCGTTTGCGGGCGTTCTTTGGGGCCTCGCGGCGCCGAACGGCGTGCTGGCGCAGCAGCCGGCGCCGAGCGCCGGCCAGCGCGCGCCCGCCAACCCGGTGCCCAACAGCCAGCTCAGGCTGGATGGCGGTGCCGACATGTGGCGCGCCGTTCGCCAGGGCATCCGTGGGCGGGTGTCGATCCCCGACGCGAAGGCGGCGCAACTCGTGCAATCCCAGGGCGACCACTGGCGCGAGATCCGCAACGGCCCCCTCGTGCGCTATGGCAGCTACATGCTCGGCGGTATCGTCGCCCTGCTCGCGATCTTCTTCTTTCTGCGCGGCCGCATCCGCGTCGAGCACGGCCTCGCCGGGCGCACCATCACGCGCTTCAACTTCGTCGAGCGCTTTGCGCACTGGCTGTTGGCGGTGTCGTTCGTCATCCTGGGGCTCACGGGCCTCAACATCACCTTCGGCAAGACCGTCGTGCTGCCGGTGATCGGCAAGCCGGCGTTCGCGGCGCTGAGCTTGTGGGGCAAGTACCTCCACAACTACGTGGCGTTCGCCTTCGTGGTGGGCCTGGTGCTCGTGCTGCTCCTGTGGATCGCCGAGAACATCCCCAACAAGTACGACGTCAGGTGGCTGCTGCAGGGCGGCGGCCTGTTCACGAAGGGTACGCATCCGCCTGCACGGAAATTCAACGCGGGCCAGAAGATCCTGTTCTGGCTAGTGATCCTCGGCGGGTTCTCGCTGGTGCTGTCCGGCCTCGATCTGCTGTTCCCGTTCCAGATGGCGATGTTCTCCAAGACCTTCGTCGTTCTCAATATGGTCGGTACCGACCTGCCGACGCATATCGCGCCGATCCACGAGATGCAGCTCGCCACCATCTGGCATGCGGCGATGGGCCTGTTCATGGTCGTCGTGATCCTCGGCCACATCTACATCGGCACGCTCGGCATGGAGGGCGCCTTCGATGCGATGGGTACCGGCGAGGTCGATGTGAATTGGGCGCGCGAGCACCATCCGCTCTGGGTCGACGAGGTGGAGGCAAGGCAATCGACAGCGGGCTTGTCGCGCGGACCGGCACCGGCGGAATGATGAAGTCCGATCGCATCGCGCACGTCCGACAGGTGATCAGGAGAAGACATCCATGAAGGCCTTTCTCGCCAGCCTGGCGGCGATCGCGATCATCTCGGTTGGCGCGGCCGTCGTGCTCGGCGCCTTCGACCGCTCCGCCGAGAACGTCTATTCGGCGAAGTTCGTCCGGCACTAGGTTTTTTTTACCGAAGCCCGCAGCGACGCTCACGTCGCCTGAAGGGTCGGGTCCAGGTGGATTCGGCGCCCGTGCGTGAAGACCTCGAAGCCGTCGGTGCGCGCGATCCCCACGAGCGTGATGCCGGCCTTCTCGGCCGTGCGGATGGCAAGCGCCGTCGGCGCCGACACGGCCACGATCACGGGCGCGCCGAGCACGGCCGCCTTCTGCACCATCTCCACCGATATGCGGCTGCTGATCAGCAGCGCGCCGTTGCTGCCGTCCTCGCCGGCCCGGGCCAGCGCGCCCACGAGCTTGTCGAGCGCATTGTGCCGGCCCACGTCCTCGCGCAAGGCCACCAGGCCGTCACCGGGGCGCCAGAACCCGGCGGCGTGCACGGCACGCGTGGCATCGTTCAGGGCCTGCGCGGAGGTGACCTGGCCGAGGGCGTCGATGATGGTCGCCGGCTCGAGCCGGAGATCGCCTGTTACCTGGCGTGGCGTGGGAAGGGCGTCGGCAAGGCTTTCGACCCCGCACAGCCCGCAGCCCGTGGGCCCGGTCAGGCGCCGGTGCCGCTCGCGGATATGCTGCATGCGCTCTTCCGTGACCCACAGGCGCAGCTCGATGCCGTCGTCGAGCTCGAGCATCTCGATGCTTTCGATCTCCTCGAGGCGCTCGACCAGGGACTCGGTGAGGCTGAAGCCGGTGGCGAAGTCTTCCAGGTCCGCCGGGGTCGCCATCATCACCGCATGCGACGTGCCGTTGTAGGTAAGGGCGACCGCCAGCTCCTCCGGCACGGAGCGGTGCCCCTCTGCCCGGGAGTCGCCGCGCCATGCTGTGCGGCGCACGAGGCGGACGGGAGCTGGCATCGCGTGATCCTCACGGGGCTGCAGCCTCGACAGTGGCGCATTCTACTGCAATCGCCTGCAAACGTTTAGCATTTGTCCATGCCGGCTGCGGTCGCGCGCCTCCTATGCAAGCCGCCCATTGGGTGCACATCACGTTCGCGGCCGCACCTGTAGGCGCCCGCTGATCCCGTATCCTATAGTTGGCGCGGACGAGTTCCATTGGCTGTTGCCGCGGGAGAGACGATGCACGCTGCCTGGTATGAGCGCATGGGGCCGGCGCGCGAGGTCCTGACCGTGGGGGAGCTGCCCACGCCGCAACCCGGCCACGGCGAGGTGCTGGTTCGACTGGAAGCCTCCGGTGTGAACCCTCACGATACCAAGCGTCGCTCGGGCTGGCTCGGGCCGCGCATGTATGCCCCGCGCGTGATCCCGCACAGCGACGGCGCGGGCACGATCGAGCGGCTGGGCGCCGGCGTCCGCGGCCTCGCCGAGGGCGAGCGCGTGTTCGTCTACCGCGCCGGCTCGGCGCGGCCGGGGGAGGGAACGGCGGCCGAGTACGTGATCGTGCCGCAAGCCAATGCCGTCCACCTGCCGGATGGCGTGACGTTCGCGGAGGGCGCCTGCCTCGGCGTGCCGGCGTTCACGGCCTATCACGCCACGTCTGGCCGACGGTCCGGTGTCCGGACAGTGGGTGCTGGTGCAGGGCGGCGCGGGCGCCGTCGGCATCGTGGCGGTTGAGCTCGCGCGCTGGAGCGGGGCCAAGGTCATCGCCACGGTAAGCTCGGCAGACAAGGCCGCAATCGCACGTGCGGCCGGTGCCGACCACACTATCGACTACGCCCGCGAGGATGTGGCCGCCCGCGTCATGGAGATCACGGGCGGGTCAGGCGTCGAGCGCATTGTCGAGGTCGACTTCGGCGCCAACGTCACCGTTGATGGCGCCGTGATCGCCGAGAACGGCACGGTCGCGTCCTACTCCTCCACCCGCGTGCGCGAGCCGGTGCTGCCCTACTACGCCTTCGGACTCAAGGGTGTGCGCCTCCACTTCGTGCAGGGCATGAACATGCCGCGCACAATCCGCGAGGCAGGCGCGCGCACCATCGTGGCGCTTCTGGAGCGCGGTATGCTGCGCCCGCGCATCGCTGAGCGGTTTCCCTTGCGCGAGATCGCCGCGGCGCATGAGTGCGTGGAGGCGGGGGCGACCGTCGGCAACGTCGTCGTCGAGCCTGGAGCGGCCTGACGGAATAACCGTCAACCCGCCGCCGACGCTCAATCCATCTGCACGAGGATATTGCCGAAAGCGTCGACCGTGGCGACATCGCTTGGTAGCAGCAGCGTCGTTGCATCGAGCTGGGCAATGATCGCGGGGCCCTCGATCACGGCGTTGGCGCCGAGCTTGGCGCGGTCGATGATCGGGCAATCGACCGGCCCCGCGGCAAGGTGCACGCGCTGCATCCCGATCCGCGCGTCCTCCAGTTTGCCGGCTTCCGGCAACCTGACGAGCTGCGGCGCGGGGAACACGCCGCGGGCGTCGACGCGCAAGGTGACGATCTCGACCGGCGTATCCTTTTGGGCGAACGTGTAGAGCTGCTCATGGCGGGCATGAAACGCCTCGATCAGGCGATCGATGGCCGGTGCGTCGACGACGGAGCCTGCCCAGGGGATCGACAGCTCGAAGCCCTGGTTCTCATAGCGCATGCTCGCCAGCCAGCTAATGCGCCGCGCATCGGGCGGAACGCCCTCCTCCTCGAGCCAGCGGTTGGCGCTCGCGGTGAGCTCGCCGAGCACGCTCGCCACCCGCTCGACATCGATCGACCCCGCGCGCTGGAAGCAGGTGCGGGCGAACTCGGCCTTGAGGTTGGAGACCAGCAGCCCCAGCGCGGACAGTATGCCGGGGCTCGGCGGAACGAGGATGGTCTTCGCCCCGATCAGCCTGGCAAGCGCGCTGGCGTGCAGCGGTCCGGCCCCGCCGAACGGCAAGAGCGCAAAGTCGCGCGGGTCCCGCCCCCGTTCCACCGAGACGATCCGCATGGCGCCCACCATGTGGTTGTCGACGATGGCCAGGACACCCCGGGCCGCGTCCTCCAGGCTGAGGCCGAGCGGGCGAGCGAGCTCCGTCTCGATAGCGCGGCGCGCGCTTTCGACGTCCAGCCTGAAGCTCCCGCCGAGCAGGTAGGGCGGCAGATGCCCGAGCGCCAGATGCGCGTCCGTTACCGTCGGCGCCGTGCCGCCGCGCCCGTAGCACACGGGTCCAGGCAGCGCGCCGGCACTCATGGGGCCCACGGCGAGCGCGCCGGTTTCCGTGACACGCGCGATCGATCCGCCGCCGGCGCCGATGGTCACGATGTCGACCATGGCCAGACCCAACCGGCCATTCGCCGACATGCCCGCGAGTCGTGATGCCCGGATCGCCGTCGACGATCAGGCTGATGTCGGCCGAGGTGCCGCCGATGTCGATGCCGATCAGGTTGTCGATGCCGGCGCTGCGTCCGACGTAGGCCGCACCCACGGCTCCCGCGGCCGGCCCCGACAGCGCCGTCTCGACCGGCACGCGCTTGATGTCGCGGGCGCTCGCAACGCCGCCGCCGGATTTCATGAGCAGCAGCGGCGCTCGAATGCCCTGCTCGACGAGCCGCTCGTCGAGCCGCTCCACGTAGCGCGAGACGACCGGCATCACGTGCACATTGAGGATGGTCGTCATGCTGCGCTCGTACTCGCGGAACACGGGCAGCACGTCGCTCGAGATGGAGATCGGAATCTCGGGGAGCAGCTCGCGCACGATCTCGGCCGCGCGCCGCTCGTGGGCGGGGTTGGCGTAGCTGTGCAGGAAGACGATGGCGACGGCATCGAGGCCATCGGCGGCGATGCGTTGCGCCGCCGCCCTCACCGCTGCCTCGTCGAGCGGGGCGATCTCGGAGCCGTCCGGCCCGATCCGGCCGGCGATCTCGTGAATGTGGCCGGCGAACACCGGGCGTTTCGGCTTCACCCACGAAAACAGGTTGGCCCGCCGCGGCACGTCCTGCCGGCCGATCTCCAGCACGTACTTGAAACCGGCCGTGGTCAGCAGGCCGGCGCGGGCGCCCTTGCCCTCGAGGATCAGATTGGTCGCCACGGTCGTGCCGTGCAGCACGCGGGCAATGTCCTGGGCCGTGCGCCCGGCCGCGGCCAGGACCTCCTGGATGCCGTCGCCGAAGCCGCGCGAAGGATCGTCGGGCGTCGATGGCGTCTTCGCGTTCCACAACCGGCCCGTGGCCGTATCGAGCAGGGTGACGTCCGTGAAGGTGCCGCCGGTATCCACACCGACGATGGCGCTGGGAGCCGGCGGTTGTGCTGTGGGGCCGGTCAATCGAGCGCCTCCTGGTAGGTGTGGCGATGGAACAGCGCGGCGGGCGGGCGCTTGGCGCGGCGGGCCGCGGTCGCATCTTGGTCGATGGCGCGGCCGTCAGCGGCGATGACGACGCCATAATCGGCCTCGGCGCGCTCCGGCGAGACGAAGCCCGCCATGACGTCGCTCAGCACGCGCGCGGGTTCTCGATCGAAGGGGTGGCCCCAGCCTCCGCCGCCGCCCGTCTCGATGCGCACCACGTCGCCCTTCTTGACGATGTTGCCGTCGCTCAGCGGCGCGATCGTCCGCTCGTCGGCGCGGCCCGGATTGACCACGCAGCGCCCGCTGCCGGCCGCCATGCCGCCGGCCACGCCCCAGGGCGGGTTCTCCACGCAGTCGATGCGCATCGACACCATGGCCTCGGGCGCCAGCACTTCGATCTCGCGAATGAGGCCGCATCCGCCGCGCCAGCGGCCGGGCCCGCCGCTGTCCGGATTGATGCCGTAGCGCAGGACGCGAACCGGAAACACGGCGTCGAGAAATTCGGACGGAAAGTTTTCCTGCGCGACGAGATAGACCGCGTCGTTGCCGTCGGCGTGCGGTCGCCCGCCATAGCCGACGCCGAGCCCGTCCGACAGCAGGAACAGCTTCCCGTCCGGCCCTTTGCCGCGAATGTACCAGATGACGTAGGCGCTATGCGCCGCCATCGCCTTGCCGCCGGTCGCGACGTTGAGCAGCCCGAGGCAGCCCGCCATGTTGCGCATCATGGTGACGCCGCGCATGCCGAGAGGCGCTGGAAATTCCGGCTGCAGCACCGAGCCCGGCCTGATCTTCACCTCGTCGATGGCGCGCTCCGCGCCGGCGTTGAGGATCGCGTGCGCGTTCTCCTCCAGCAGATACGAGCCGAACACCATCGCCGGCACCGGCGGGCTCATCAGGAAATTGACCGGCCCCTTGACCTGGTCGTCGCTCTCGGTGGTGTCGAGCGTGATGCGATCCGCCGTCACGTCGAGGCGGTAGCGCAAACGGACCGTGCCCGAGCCCTGGCCGTCGCCGTCGATGCGGTCCGTGAACCGATGCGTGCCTTGCGGCAGCAGTTCCCTCAATTTTCCGCGCAGCGCCGCCTCGGTCTCGGCCATGAGCTGGTCGAAGGCATCGCAGGTGCGCGCGCGGCCGAAGCGCTCGAAGAGCTCGCTCAGCCGTCTCTCGCCGAGACGGATCGCCGCCATCGACGCGCGCGTGTCGCCCTTGACCATTTCCGGAAAGCGCGAGTTGCGGAAGAAGACGCGCAGCAATTCCTCCGCCACGACGCCGCCGCGCGCGACGCGGACCGGCGGGATAATTATGCCCTCCTGGAAAATGTCTGTGCAATCGGGCGACAAAGACCCCGGCCGCATCCCGCCGATGTCGTTGAAATGCGCCCATGATTGGGTGAACGCGCTCAGCACGCCGTCGGCGAAGACGGGAGCCAGGAATACCTGATCGGGAGAATGTGATACGGCTCCGGCGGAGGCGTAGCAGTCGTTGAACCAGTAGATGTCGCCGGGCTGCATGGTGTCGAGGGGATAGACCTTCGACACCGGTCCGACGACATCGCCGAAGACGGGCAGGCTGGAGCCGACCACGAGCTGGCCGCGGGCATCGAACAGCGCGGCGTAGAAGTCCTTTTTCTCGCGAATGAAAGGCGACATGGCCGTGCGCTCGATCAGGGCCTCCATCTCGCTCTGCACGGCTCTGAGCGCCCCTCGGACGATCTCCAGGGTGATCGGATCGCAGCGGTCGCTGCTCGCTTTCTCAGCCATTCGCCCGTCCATCGTGCATGCGCCCCGAGCCGGCTCGCATTTCGCTCCGCGATACCTTTCGCGACCCCGAACTAAAGCGCTGTGTCGCCTTGACTCGCAAGCGGTAGTGGGCGCCAATTTGCCGCGCGGTATGCAGGCAGCGAGGTGGCTCTATGTCGGATAGCCCAGCGGTCGTCCAGGAGGTCTCGGCGGACAACGTCAAGGCGCACATCTCCCATATCACCACCGAGATTCCCTCGCGCCTCGCGGGCTCGCCGAACGCCAAGCGGATGGCGGAGTATAGCTGTGCCGCCCTCGTCAAGGAGGGCATTCCCGCCGACGTCGTTGAAATGCCAGGGCTCGTCAGCTTTCCGGAAAAAGCCGAGCTCCGGGTGCTTGCGCCGATCGAGCTGGCGATCGAGGCGAACACGCTGGGCCACAGCGTGCCGACGCTTGCCGACGGCATCTCCGGTGAGCTGATGGATGTCGCCTCCGGCGCCTTCCACGACTACGACGGCCGCGACGCGACCGGCAAGCTCACGATGTCGGAGCTTTCCTACCATCCCGCGCGCCACGAGAAACAGCGCATAGCTGGTCTGCGCGGAGCAATAGGCTGCGTAATGATGAACTGGGGCCACCCGGAGAACACCGCGGTCCCGTTCGGTTCGGTGAAGCCGGTCTGGGGCAATCCGACGCCGGACACCTACAAGACGGAGATGGCGACGCTGCCCTGCATCGGCATCGCGCGCACGGCAGGCCTCAAGCTGCGCGAGATGTTGAAGTCGGGTCCCGTGCGCGTGTGGCTGCGCGCCAACGTCGAGAACGGCTGGCGTCCGGTCCAGATCACCATCGGCGAGGTGAAGGGCCGGACCGACGATTTCGTCGTGGTTGGCGGCCACCAGGATTCCTGGCCGGGGCCGCAGGCAACCGACAATGCCGCCGGCAACGCCTGCATCATGGAGCTGGCACGCGTCTTCAATCGGCATCGCGACAAGCTCCGGCGCGGCCTCGTGTGCGGTTTCTGGACCGGCCACGAGACGGGCACGATGGTCGGCTCGTCCTGGTACGTGGAGCGCAACTGGGATCGCCTTCGCGAGCATGCGGTCGCCTATCTGCAGATCGACCAGCCGGCCTGCGCCGGCACGACGCGGTGGAGCTCCGCCTCCAACGTCGAGCTGAAGCGCTTCCATCAGGCGGTCGAGAAGCGGGTTCTCGGCCAGCGGCCGGCGGCGTGGCGGCGGGCGGTCAAGAACGGCGATGCCTCCTTCTTCGGATTGGGTGTGCCGATGCTCGCCGCCCAAGGCGCCTTTACCGAGGACGAGCTGAAGAAGACGGCGCTCGCCAATCTCGGCTGGTGGCATCACTCCATCGAGAACACGATGGACAAGCTCGACTTCACCTACATGGCGGATCACCTGCGCGTCTATGCCGGCTACCTGTGGGAGCTGTGCACGGCCGTGGTGCTTCCGTTCGAGTTCGTCAGCGTCGCCGACCAGTTCATCGAGCGCCTCGATCAACTGAAGCCGGCGACCGACAGCATCAATCTCGGGCATGCGGCCGAGCGCGCGCGCCTGTTCCGCGCCGCGGCGGTTCGCCTCGACGAGGCCGCGGGCGCCTGGCGTACGCGCTATGCCAAGGAACCCAAGACCGACGAGGCCGCAGCCGAAATCCTCAATGCGTGCATGAAGCGGCTGTCGCGCTCGCTCGTGCCGCTCGCCAGCACCGCGAAGGGCACCTACGGCCACGATCCTTACGGCTACACCCCTCAGGGCACCATGATCCCGTCGCTCTACGACGCCCAGCGTCTCGCCAAGCTTGCCGACGGAGAGGAGCGCTGGATGCTGGAGACGCAGCTCGTGCGGGATCGCAACCGGGTCGCCGATGTGCTCGGCGACGCGACGACGCTCATCGACGAGACGCTGGCGCGGCTGAGGTAGACCACAAAGTGAAGGCTATGCGGACACGCAAGATAGCTTACCAGCTCGTGGCGCCCATGGAGGCGACGCTGGGCACCGCCGAGATCGAGCGGCGGCGGGCCTTCCTGCAGGAGAGGGCCGAGGTCGGCACCGAGATCGAGGTGAGATCGGTGGCGCGCGGCACCGCCTCCATCGAAAGCGCCTATGACGCGGCAATCGTCGTGCCCTACATTCTCGAAAGCCTGCGCGAGGCGGAGCGTGCCGGCGCCGATGCCGTCATCGTCGGCTGTTTTTCGGATCCCGGCCTCGACGCCTTGCGCGAGATCGTGGACGTGCCGGCCGTCGGTCCGGGCATGGCGGCCATGATGCTCGCGCTGCAGCTCGGCAATCGTTTCTCCATCATCGCGCCGAACGAGAAGGGCTCCGGCCACTCGGCCGCCTATGTTCGCGAGCTCGGCATCCACAGCCGCTATGCCTCGACCCGCGGCATGGGCCTGTCGGTCGTCGATCTCGCGCGCGCCCACAACGAGGCGCTCGAGCGCATCGTCTCGGTGGGACAACGTTGTGTCGACGAGGACGGGGCCGAGGTGCTCGTCCTTGGCTGCATGAGCATGGCGTTCCTTGGCATCGACGCACACGTCCAGCAGCGTCTGGGCGTGCCGGTCGTCAGTCCCGTCATCGCCGCCCTGAAGGCGGCGGAGGGGATGCTGGGGCACGCCATAACCCACAGTCGGTTGAGCTGGTCGAAAGCGAAGGCCAAGCCGGTGCTCGATCGCACGATCCGTCCACCCGGCTCAAACCACGGAGGTTAGTGATGCGAGGCATCTTGGCGTTTATGTGGGCCGTCGTTGCGGCCCTGGCGATCGGAGTTACTCCGGTTGCCGCAAAGCCGGGCGCAAACGAGATCGTCTGGGGAGAGAACCTGCCCAAGGCGCTCGATCCGCACGTGATCTACGACGTGCCCATGCAGTTCTACATGCTGAACACCTACGACACGCTCTTTCGCTATGTCGGCAATCCGCCGGAGCTCAAGCCCTGGCTGGTCGAAAGCGAAAAGGTGAGTGACGACGGCCTGACCTGGACGCTCAACCTGAAGAAGGGCGTGAAGTTCCACGACGGCTCCGAGCTGACGGCGGCCGATGTCGTCTACAGCTTCAAGCGGCTGCTGGCCCTCGGCAAGGGTCCATCGGGCGCCTTCAAGCCGGTGCTGAAAGCCGACAACGTCTCCGCACCATCGAGCCATACGGTCGAGTTCAAGCTGAACCACGCCTACGCCCCCTTCAGGGCGGTTCTGCCGCTCGTCGCCATCGTCAACCCGCGCGCCATCAAGCCCAACGAGAAGGGAACCGACTGGGGCTCGGCGTGGCTCTCGTCGAACGAGGCCGGCTCCGGCGCCTACCAGCTCGATCCCAAGACCTACCGGCCGCTCGAGGTCGTGGACCTGATGCGCTTCAAGGGCCACTTCTACGGATGGAAGGACAATCCTCATCCGGTGGACATCATCCGCGCCCACACCGTGAAGGAGACGTCGACGCGTGTGCTTGCCGTCATCAAGGGCGACATCGACGCGACCGACTCCTACCTCCCCACCGATCAGGTCGAGCGCGTGCAGAAGTCGGCCAATGCCCGGGTCGCGCGCGACGAGTCGATGCGGGTCATGATCATCCGCATGAACAATGCGAAGCCGCCATTCGACAACTTGAACTTCCGCAAGTGCATGTCGTACGCCTTCAACTACAAAGGCTTCATCAGCGTCATCCTCAAGGATTACGCGGTGCGCAATGCGGGTCCGATCCCGAAGAACCTGTGGGGTGCGCCGCAGGACCTCAAGGGTTACAACTACGACCCGAAGAAGGCGAAGGAGTATTGCGACAAGGCCAAGGCCGAAGGTGCACCGGTCGACCGCGAGATGGAGATCCACATCCAGTCGGCGCTCGCCCAGACCACCCAGGCGGCGGAGCTTCTTCAGGCCGATGTCCGCAAGCTCGGCATCAACCTGAAGCTCGTTGCCTCCACCTGGGCGCAGCTCACCTCCAGTGCCGGCAAGGCCAGTACGACGCCTGATATGTGGGTGCACTGGGTGTCGACCTACTTCGTCGATCCCGAGAACTGGATCGGCCAGATGTACGACAGCCAGTTCCACGGGACCTGGAAAGCGTCGTCCTGGTACAAGAACGACAAGGTCGACAAGCTGCTGCGCGAGGCCCGCCTCGTCACCGATCAGGCCAAGCGCAAGGCGCTCTATGAGGAGGCTTCGCGCATCGTGGTCGGCGATGCGGCCGATATCTGGATCTACAATACGATCCAGTTGCGGGGCCTCTCCAAGCGCGTCCAGGGCTACAAGTTCTCGCCGGTCGGCTCGGGCGGCGAGCTGCGCTGGGTGTCGCTCAAGAACTGAGTCTCGAGTTCCCGCTCCGTCCGGGCGGTCTCGCCGCCCGGACGGTTCATGACTCTTTGCCAGGTGCGCCATGACACGACTTCTCTATTGATGCTCCGCTATCTGCTTCGTCGCACTCTGCTCATCCTGCCTGCTCTGTTCGGGCTGCTGGTGCTGACGTTCGTGATGCTGCGGGTCGTGCCTGCCGATCCCGCCGCGGCGCTCGCCGGCGAGAACTCGACAGCGGCGCAGATCGAAGCGATCCGCAAGTCCTACGGTTTCGATCAGCCCATCCACGTCCAATTCTGGGTCTACCTGAAGCAGGTCGTCACGGGCGACTTCGGAACCTCGCTCTACACCAACCGGCCGGTCGCGGCGGACATCAGGCTTTTTCTTCCCGCCACGATCGAGCTGACGCTGGTCGCGCTGACCATTCGCCGCGGTTTTCGGAATCTTGATCGGGACTTTGTCGGCGGTCTGGCACAACTCGGCCTTCGACCACATCGTTCGCATCGTCACCGTGGCCGGGCTTGCGGTCGCCTCGTTCTGGTTCGCCATCCTCCTGCAGATGCTGTTTGCCATGCAGCTCGACTGGCTGCCGCTCAGGGGGCGGCTGTCGACCGGCATGCCCGCCCCGCCGTCGATATCCGGGCTTTATCTGATCGACTCGGCTCTGACCGGCAACTTCCGCATCTTCGCCGATGCCCTGCATCACATCATCATGCCGGCCTTCACGCTGTCGCTCGGGGGCCTTGCCACCATCGCCCGCTTCACGCGGTCGGCCGTGCTCGACACCATGCAGAAGGAGTTCGTCACCTACGAGCTGGCAGCCGGATATCCCAGGTGGCGCGTCGTTACGATCTATGTGCTGCGCAACTCCCTGGTGACGCCGATCACGCAGGTCGGCCTCCTGTTCGGCGCGCTGATCTCGGGCGCCGTGGCCGTCGAGGCCATCTACGACTGGCCGGGCATCGGCTCGTACATGGTACAGGCGATATTCACCTCCGACTACAAGTCGATCCTTGCCGTCACGCTGATCGTCGGCGTGATCTACGCGATCGTCAATCTGCTCGTCGATCTGGTGCACGCCCTGCTCGATCCGCGCGTCGCCGAGCAGCTGTAGGCGAGGCGGGGCGTGCTGATCGTCAAGAAATTCCTGCGCGACATACCGGCGGTGATCGGCTTCGGGGTCATCGTCTCGGTGATCCTGATCGCGCTCCTGTCGCCGCTGCTGGTGCCGGACCGGTCCGTCGCCTTCGAATCGAACATCCTTGCGCGTCTGCAGCCGCCCAGCGCCGAGCACTGGTTCGGCACCGACAATCTCGGCCGCGACATCCTCGCCCGCGTCATCCTGGGCACGCAAGGCGCGCTCATGATCGCGCTCAGCGTCGTCGGCATCGCGATTGCCATCGGCGTGCCGCTGGGGCTGGTTGCGGGCTATCGCGGCGGCCTCCTCGGCGACTTCATCATGCGGCTGACCGACGTGTTCCTCGCGGTGCCTCAGCTGATCCTGGCCGTGGCGCTCGCCCAGCTCCTGTCGCGCGGCATTACCTCCGCCATGCTGGCTCTCGCGCTCACCTATTGGCCGTTCTTCGCGCGCACCGTCTACGGCGAGGCGCGGCGGGTCCGCTCCGCCCTCTTCATCGAGGCGCTGCAGGGGCTCGGGGCCGGCGATTGGCGGATCATGCTGGCGCACGTGCTGCCGAACGTCGCCTCGCCCGTGATCGTGCGCGCCACGATCGGCATGGGCTTCACGATCCTCACCGCGGCCGTGCTGGGCTTCCTCGGCGTCGGTGCGACGCCGCCCGATCCGGACTGGGGCCTCGCCATCGCGGAAAGCCGCGAGTACCTGCCCGAGCACTGGTGGTTCGCCGCTTTCCCCGGCCTCGCCATCCTCGTGACCGTGCTCGGCTTCAATCTCTTCGGCGACGGTCTGCGCGACCTCGTCGACCCGAAGCTGAGGCGCTCGCGGTGACGGGAGACCCGATCCTCTCCGTCCGCAACTTGAGGATTTCGATCCCGACCGATGAGGGCCGCGCCCAGATCCTGGACAACGTCAGCGTGGAGCTGCCGAAGGGCCGCATCGTCGGCGTCGTTGGCGAATCGGGATGCGGCAAGTCCACGCTCATCCGCGCGATCCTCGGCATCCTGCCGCCGCAGACGGTGATCGAGGCCGGCGAGATCCTCTTCAAGGGCCGCGACCTCCTGCGCCTGCCGCAGCACACCCTCACCACCGAGATCCGCGGCCGCGCCATCGGCTTCATTCCGCAGGACCCCTATCTGGCGCTCAACCCCGTGTTCCGCGTCGGCAAGCAGCTGATGGAGATCCTGCGCTGGCACGGCCTGCCCGGCGAGGAGCCGCCCAAGCGCCTCGATGCCGCGACGCGTGCGCGCTACAAGGCGCACCTCGTCGAGATCCTGAAGGCCGTCCAGGTGCCGGATCCGGAGCTGGCGCTGGAGCGCTATCCGCATCAGTTTTCCGGCGGGCAGCGCCAGCGCGTCTTGATCGCCGCCGCGCTCGCGTGCCGCCCCGACGTGATCCTCGCCGACGAGCCGACCACCGCGCTCGACGTCACGACGCAGCTCCAGGTCCTGAAGCTGCTCAAGGACCTGGCCTCGACGTTCGATGTCTCGATGCTGTTCATCACGCACGACTTCGGTGTCGTCGCGCAGCTGTGCGACGACGTCTGCGTGCTCTATGCCGGCCAGACGATCGAAGCGGGCGGCACGCGCGACGTGCTCGATCGCGGCCTCCATCCCTACACGCGCATGCTGATCGGCTGCCATCCCGATCGCGCCGCGGACATCGCCGGCATTCCGGGCCAGGTGCCTTCGCCGCTGGCGCCGCCGCCGGGCTGCCGGTTCAATCCGCGCTGCCCGCATGCGATGCCCGCCTGTGCGGCCGGACGGCCCCCGATCGTGGAGATCACCCACGGCCACAAGGTTGCCTGCCTGCTCCATCCCGCCTCCGGCGCTCCGGCGATGGAGCACGCATGATGACGACGCCGCTGCTCGAGCTCGACAATCTCGTCACGCTGGTCGGCGGTGGAAAGCGCTTTCTGGCACCGGCCCGCCCTCCCATACGCGCCGTCGACGGCGTGTCGCTCAGGATCAACGACGGCGAGATCTTCGGGCTCGTCGGCGAGTTGGGTTGCGGCAAGTCGACCCTCGCAAAGACCGTGCTCGGCCTCCTGCGCGAGACGTCCGGACTGATCCTGCTTTCGGGGCGCAAGGTGTCCGGCGTCGTGCCCAAGACCGCGCGCATCCTTCGACGCGACATCCAGTACGTGCATCAGGACCCCGGCGCCGCTCTCGACCCCTGGTGGCGGGTCGGGCGCAGCATCGACGAGGCGCTGCGCATCGTCGGCGTCTCCGACAGGGCCGAGCGCGACCGGCGCATCGAAACGATGCTGGAGGCGGTGGGCCTCGATCCATCGTTCCGGCGGCGCTATCCGCACGAGCTTTCCGGCGGGCAGCAGCGCCGCGTCGGCCTCGCGCGCATCCTTGTGCTGCAGCCCAAGCTGGTGATCCTGGACGAGCCGACGGCGGGGCTCGATCTTTCGGTTCAGGCCAACGTGCTCCGCCTGATGCGCGACCTCAGGGACCGGCTCGGCCTCACCTACATCTTCATCAGCCACGACCTGTCGGTCGTCGAGCGCATGTGCCATCGCGTCGGCATCATGTATCTGGGCCGGATCGTCGAGGCCGCCGAGACCGCGCGGGTCTTCGCAAAGCCCGCTCACCCCTATACCCGAGCCCTGCTTGCCGCGGCGCCGCGGCTCGAAACCGGCCAGATCGACAAGGCGGAGGCGCTGGAGGGCGACCCGCCCAGCGCGGCTGCGATCCCGAGCGGCTGCACCTTCCGCAACCGCTGCCGCTACGCGGTCGACGCCTGTGCGGCGTCGCGCCCGGTGCTCGAGCCGGTCGGGGATGGACACATGGCGGCCTGCCATCGCCTGCGCGAGCTGGCGGCGGGCGTCGAGATGAGCGCGCGGAGCGCGTGAGCGTACGGACTGACGACCCCGGCGAGGACGACCCATGGCACGGATTGCGGTTGCAGGCTTCCACCACGAGACGAACACGTTCGTCACGCCGGCGACGGACTACGCCTACTTCTGCTCGCATCGCGACCGGCCGCCGCTGGTGCGCGGTGCCGACGTGACGAAGTGGCTCGGCGGCAACAGCTTCGCTCTGTCTGGCTTCATGGCGACGATCCCGAAGGCGCACCAGCTGGTGCCGCTCCTGTGGACCAGCGGCGGTGCTGGCGGCATGGTCACCCGCGATGCCTTCGAGCGCATTGCGGCGGAGCTGGTGGCTGCCCTGTCGCTGGCGCTGCCGGTCGATGCGATCTACCTCGACATGCACGGCGCCATGGCCACCGAGGATTACGAGGACGGTGAAGGCGAGCTCCTGCGCCGCATCCGCGCCGTCGTCGGCGAGGCCATGCCGATCGTCATGAGCCTCGACTACCACGCCAACGTCACGCCGCAGATGGTGGCGGCCACCGACGCCATCATCGCCTACCGCACCTACCCGCACGTCGATCGGGTGGAGACGGGCGAGCGCGCGGCCCGCGCGATGGTGGAGGTGCTCGCGAAAGGGCGCACGAAGGCCCACGCGCTGCGCAAGCCGCCGTTCCTCATCCCGCTGCATAGCCAGTGCACCACCGTCGAGCCATCCCGGAGCATCGTCGCAATGGCCGACGCGGAGGAGCGCGACGGTGTGGTCAGCGTCGCCTATCTGGCAGGCTTCCCGCCCGCCGACATCTACCACTGCGGCCCGGCGATCGCCGTCCATGCCTGGTCGCAGGAAGCCGCCGACCGCGCCGCCGACGCCCTCATGCGGCACACCACGCTCTCGGAGAGCGCCTTCGCCGTGCCCCTCCACACACCGGCCGACGCCGTTCGCGAGGCCAAGCGGCTTGCCGCGAAGGCGTCCAAGCCCGTGATCCTTGCCGACACGCAGGACAATCCAGGCGCCGGCGGCAGTGCGGATACGACCGGCCTGCTGCAGGCGCTGATCGAAGGTGGGGCCGAGGGCGCCGTCCTCGGCTTCCTGTGCGATCCGGATGCGGCCAAGGCCGCGCACGCCGCCGGTGTCGGCGCCGAAGTAACGCTGGCGCTCGGCGGCCGGCACGGGCCTGAGGGTGTGCGCCCCTTAGAGGGGACGTTCCGCGTGGACAAGCTGGCCGACGGACGCTTCCGCACGACCGGTCCCGTATCCGGCAACCGGGACGTCGATCTCGGGCCGATGGCGCTGCTGCGCATCGGCGGGGTGTCGGTGGCGGTCACGAGCAAGCGCATGCAGGCGCTCGACCAGGCCCCGTTCCGACATCTCGGCATCGAGCCGAAGGACCAACGGATCCTGGCGCTCAAGAGCACCGTGCATTTCCGCGGCGACTTCGAGCCCCTGGCCGAGACCATCCTGGTGGTCGAAGCGCCGGGCAGTCATCTCTGCGACCCCGCGAAGTATCCCTACCGCAATCTGCGCCAGGGCATACGGCTGACCCCCCTCGGCCCCAGCCACGAGCCTTCGCGCGCGTCGCGCCGCTAGAGCAGGATCGCTTCAGATCGAATCATCTTGCCGCCGCCGCAACGTGCCGGCTGAAGCGACGTTGCAGCGTTCCCGTCATGGACTGCGCGCGCGTGAGGCCCTTGCGGCGGCGGCTGCGCGGCCATCCTTGAAGCGATACCAGCCGGCGAGGAGGCGCATGCCCGGAACACGAAAGGCATGAATGGCAAAGGGGCGGAAATGATCGCTCCCCATGGGGCCGACGTCCACTGGGACACCCCGCACAATATCCGTCAGCAGCCGGCCCATCAGATTGGACAGGGCCACACCACGACCGCCGTAGCCCAGGGCGTAGGCGATGCGGGGCGACAGGCGGCCGACGTGCGGGAAGTCGTCCTTGGTCACCGCCACCTTGCCCGACCAGCGGTGGGCGATCGGCGCCCCGCCGGCCTGCGGGAACATGACGGCGAGGTCGCGCTCCAATCCCTTGTAGACGGAGGGATCGTCACGCCGCCCGGTTATGTCTCCGCGGCCACCGAATAGCAGCGCTCCGTCGGGCATCATCCGAAAAATAGAACATCAGGTTGCGCGTGTCGGCGACCATCCGGCGTCCGGGGACCACGCTCGCCGCTACGTTGGCACTCAGCGGGCCGGTGGCGATCACCGACGAGGTCACCGGGACCACGCGACGGACCAACCCCTTCACGGCGCCGCCGTCTAGATCGGTATAGGCGTTGGTAGCCACGACGGCGTGCTTTGCCCGCACCGTTCCGCCCGGCGTCGATGCCACGACGCCCTCGCGGGTCTCTTGCAGTGCGGTCACGGGCGTCGCGCCGTGGATGGCGATGCCGCGTTCGATCAGCGCTTGCGCAACGCCGCGCACATAGCGCAGAGGATGGATGCCTGCCCCGCGGGGATCGAGCCAACCCCCGACGTACTCCCCGCCGCCGATTTCAGCTTGAGCTTCGCCCGCGCCCAGAATCCGCGGCGTACGGTCGCCGGCCTCGGCGGCTGCCCACGCCGCATCCGCCTCGAGCGAGGCAAGATGTGCCGGCGACAAGGCGGCGGTGAGCTGCCCCGTACGGGCAAACCCGCAATCAATGCCGCAGTCGGCGACGATGGCCTCCACCGTTTCGACCGCCTCCAGGATCAGACGGTGCAGGTGCCGGGTCGTGTCGTGCCCGTATTTTTCAGCGAGGGCGGCAAAGCCCTTCTTGTAGCGGGGTGGAAGCATGCCGCCATTGCGTCCGCTGGCGCCCCAACCGACGTCGTTGGCCTCCAGAACGATGGCCGACAGGCCCGCGCGCTGCAGATGCCAGGCGGTCGAGAGCCCCGTGAACCCGGCACCGATGATGACAACGTCCGCCACAGCGTCACCTCGTAGAGGCGGAGCGGCGGGCGCGGGTTGCGCCGTGGCGGCCCAGTAGGATCGAGGGTGGCTCGCCGCCGGGCGTTGTCGTGCATCTGGCATGGAAGGATCGTCGTCCCGTAAGCGGACTGCATTGCGGCGCACATCGTGCGGCAACGGGGAAATGCACCGGCTGCGGTTACATGGCAAACACCATCATGTCGGCGAGCCTGCACTGCACGACGCCGGCCGTGCCGGGCGCCAATCTAGCCCCACCGGCATCTGGCCGGTTGCCGGCGATGATTTGCCCTGCCTCGGTGGCGACGTGGAGCAGCCGATGCTCGCCGATGAACACATCATCGGTCACTTCGCCCTCGAGCCGCAGCATCCCGGGCTCACCCGACGCCGGGCCGTTTCCCAACGCACCGGGCACGAACACGACATGCTCGGGCCGGATCATCACCAGCACCCGTGTCTGCAGGGCAATCGATCCACGGCGGGGAGCCGCGAAGGAAGCGGCGCGCCCGTCCGCGCGCAGCACGAGGTGATCACCCCGTCGGCCATCACGGTGGCCGGGATCTGGCTGGTCTGGCCGATGAAGTTGGCCACGGCGGCGGTAGACGGCCGGGCATAGATCTCCTCGGGCGTAGTGCATTGTTCTATACGTCCCTGGTGCATGACCGCGACGCGGTCCGACATGGTCAGCGCTTCTCTCTGGTCGTGAGTTACGAAGATCGTCGTGATCCGCAGACGTCGCTGCAGTTGTCTCAGCTCCACTTGCATCGATTTGCGCAGCTTCGCGTCGAGCGCTGCAAGCGGCTCGTCCAGAAGGAGAATGCGCGGCGAGGTGATGAGCGCCCGCGCTAGCGCGATCCGCTGCTGCTGGCCGCCGGAGATCTGGCGCGGCATGTGGCTGCCGTAGCCCTGCATGCGCACGAGCTCCAGCGCGCTCTGCACGCGCGCCTTTCCTGCGGGCGTGCCGCGTTCCCTCAGCCCGAACGCGATGTTCTGCTCGACGGTCATATGCGGGAAAAGTGCGTAGCTCTGGAACACCATCCCGAGTTTGCGCTTGTAAGGCGGCAGCGATACCAGCGACTGGCCGTCTACGCGAATGTCCCCGGCATCCGGCTTCACGAGCCCGGCAATGCAGCGCAGGAGCGTGGTCTTGCCGCAGCCCGACGGGCCGAGAAGGGCCAGGAATTCGCCCGGTGCGATCTGGAGGTCGAGGTTCTCCAGCGCGACGTGCGATCCATAGCTCTTGCGCACCCCCAGTATGTCGACCCGCGCCGGTTGCCTGGCGTCCACCTCTGCAGGAAGGGTTGCATCCATGGGCCGTACCGTCGTCATCGCGCACTGAACATGAGAGCCTTCAGTCCGAACGCGCGGTCGAGGACGATGAGCAGCAGGACCACGATGGCGATCTGGATGGCCGAGATGGCAGCTACCGTGGGATCGTAATTGTAGATCAGGTAGCTCAGGATCGAAACGGGTAGGGTAACGTTGGTTGTGTTGGTGAGAAGGAGCGCGATCGGCACCTCGTCGAAGGAGATCAAAAAGGCAAAAATGCCACCAGCCAGTATGCCCGGCTTCAGCATCGGGAGCGTGACCGCGAAGAACGTACGGATGGGTCCCGCCCCCAACACGGCCGCCGCTTCCTGGTACCTCGCCATTGTTTCCGGCATAGACACCATAAACCGTTCGCAGCATGTAGGGCATGGTGATCACCATGTGTCCGGCTAGCAAGCCGGCGAAGCTGCCGCCGCAGCCCGATGCTGCTCACAAAGAACAGCAGCCCCGTCGCCAGAACGATCTGCGGCAGCGTGAGTGGAGACAGCAGGAAGGCCTCGAACTCGCTCTTGAGCGGGAAGGCGTGGCGCGCCAGCACAATCGCCGCCGGCACCGAGGCCAGGGCCGTTCCGAGCGTGGCACAAAGCCCGAGCACCACGCTGTTCCACAACGGCTTGATGAACTCAGGGTCGGTCACCGCCTTCGTGATCCAACGTAGGGACAGACCCGGCGGTGGGAAGATGGGGAATTCCGCGCTGTTGAATGCTGCAATCACCACCACGACCAGCGGCGCCAAGATGAAGACCGTCATGATGATCACGTAGGCGTGCAGCCATGGTCGGAGTGCCCCCATCGGCTCAATTCCTTGCGCGCCTGAGACGCCCTTGAACGGCGAGACTTGCCAGCACGATTGCAAGCAGGATGATGCCCATTGCCGCGCCGAAGCTCCAGTTCGATACGACGGTGAGCTGCTGATAGATGAGCACGGCGACCACCATCGTGCTCGTCTTGCCCAGCAGCAGCACGGTCACGAAGCTGCCGACGGCCAGCGTGAACACCAAGATCGCGCCGGTATCACGCCTTCCATGCTGAGCGGAAGGATGATCTCGCGAAACACGCGCGTGGGATCGGCGCCAAGCGTCGCGGCCGCCTCGTCCAGAGCGCGGTCGCGCGTCTCCAGAACGCTGGCGATCGACAGGATCGCAAACGGCAGCAGAACGTGCGCCATAGCCAGCGTGACGGCCGTCCACGTGTACATGATCTCGAGCGGCTCGAAGCCGAGCCGACTGAGCAGCGTGTTGATAAGCCCGGTGCCGCCAAGCAGAATCATCCAGCCGTAAGAACGCACCACCACGTTGGTCAACAGCGGCGCAACGATCACAAAGAGAAGAATCACCTTCCAGCGCGGCGCGGCCTCGACGAGCGCATAGGCAAACGGGTAGCCCAACAGGATGCACAGAACGGTGACCCCCAATCCAAAAAGCACGGTGTGGAGGAGCACCTCGATGTAGTAGCCGTCGGTAAAGAACTTCGAGTATTGGCCGAACGTGGGGAAGCTTTGGCCGAAGCGGAGGCTCTCCTGCAATTGACCAACAGCGGCCCGACGAAGAACACGGCCAGCAGCAGCACAGCCGGCAGCGCGAGCACGAGCGCTGCCGGCAAATGTGTCCTCCGCCGCCGACCGCCGGGCGACACATCCGCGGCGGTCTCAGCGAGCGGGACGGTGGCTTCCGGCACCTATCTGTCTCCTGCGACGGCCAGCTTTTTCGGCTAGCGCATCTCCTTGTTCCAGCGCTCGACCCAGCCCGGGAACTTGTCGATTTCCTTGGGGTAGGGCAGCAGAATGAGATCGTCGACCTTGGCGACCTTGTCTTTCAGCTCGTCGGGGTACACGACCTTGGAGTTGGTCACCGCATAGCGCAACGTCTTGGCGTGCGCGAGCTGCACATCGGCGCTGAGCGCGCAGTCCATGTAGGTCCACGCCGAGGCCGGTGAGTTCTTCACCTTGGCGACGGCGACGGTCACGCCCAGCGCACCCGGCTTGGGATTGTAGTAGCCGACCCATGGGTTGCCCTTGTCAATGAAGGCATAGGCGCGTCCGTCCCAATACATCACGATGTCGACCTGCTTGGCGCCAAAGCTGTTCAGCACCTCGACGGGGCTGGTCCAGAACTTGGCGATGTGGGGTGACATGGCCTTGAGCTTGGCGAACGCTTGATCGATGCTGCCACCGTAGAGCTGGCTCATGAACCAGATCATGTCCGGTCCCCAGCTGTAGGTCCCGGACGGCCACGCAACGCGCTTGCCGTACTTGCCGGCGATGATCTCCTCGATCAGGCTCTTCCAGTCTGCCGGCGGGTTTGGCACCTTCTCCTTGTTGTACATGATGCCCAGTGCGCCGACGTGGATGTCGATGGCCGCCTTGCCCCCCCAGGGCTTGTAGAAGCGCGCCGGTATATCCTTGAGGCTGGGGATCTTGGCGGGGTCGAGGTCTTCGATCAGACCATCCTTGATGGCACGCATGGTGTCGGCCTGCGCCATGGTGACGACGTCGATCGGCGGCGTCTTGGGATTGGCGCGGATGCGATTGAGCCAATCGGCGGACTTGCCAGTCTGGACCGCGATCTTGTTGCCGGTGCGCTGCGTGTAGCAGGCGCCGAAATTCTTCTCGACCGACTGCTTCCAGACCCCGCCGTAGGAGGAAACGACGAGCGGATCCTCAGCCTGCGCCGCCGAAGCGAGGGTGCAACAACCCAGCACCGCCGCCAACCTCCAGATGCTCGTCAACCAGCGCATCACATCAACCTCCGTCAGCCACCATGGAAAGCCATCTTCGCGAGGTCTGCAGAGAGCCTTGCCACCTCGCCCGTTCCGCCCCAATGTTAGGAATTTTCAAGAAGACTGCTAAATCTGTGGCGTCCCTGATGGATATGATAGGATAATTATAGTGTCACTGCAATATGCAGTGTGCCGCAACACCGGAGGAAACAAACAAGTGCAAGACGGTACACCGCTGGAAGGCGAAGCCGATGCCGATCTCGGCCGCGAGATGCGCCGCGTGCGCAAGACGCGCGGATTGTCGCTGGAGGAGGTGGCTAGGCGTGCCGGCGTGTCGACCGGGCTTGTGAGCCAGATCGAGCGGGGCATCGTTTCTCCCTCGATCCGCTCGCTGCGCCAGCTGAGCAAGGCGCTCGACGTGCCCGTGTCCTGGTTCTTCCATGCCGACGAGCCGGGGTTCCAGAAGGACAGCGACCTGATCGTACGGGCTGCGCATCGGCGGCGGCTCACGCTGACGAAAGCCGGCGTGCTCAAGGAGCTGTTGACGCCCTCCGGCTCCGAGAAGCTGCAGATGTTCCTGATCACGCTCGAGCCCAAGGCGTCGACCGGGCCCGAGCCGAACGAGGGTACCGGCGAAAAATGCGGAATTGTGCTGGTCGGTGCGCTCGAGCTGATCCTCGACGGCCGCACCTATTCCCTTTGGGAAGGCGACAGCTTCGCCTTCGACAGCACCCATCCCCACTTCATCTCCAACCCGGGTTCGACGGTCACGCGCGTGGTTTGGACCACGACGCCGCCGATCTACTGACGGGCGTCGCCCCAGGTCGTCTGTGATGCCGGCTCTGCCGAGATGACTGCGGGGGGCGTACTTGCAGTTATGATTAAATTCATGGCCCACAATTGCATTGACAATAAAAATATTGCGGCGCTAGGAATCGTCTGTTGCAGCTGGCGTGCTGACAGGGAACTGGTCCTTGCGGCCTGGGCACCGCGCCGCGAGGGTCTTGCCGCATGATCGAAATCGGCGTCGACGTTGGTGGCACCTTCACCGATGTGGTCTGTCGGGCAGCCGGCCGTCCGGTGTTGGCGATGAAGGTGCCGACGACGCGCAAGGACCCGAGCCGGGCGATCATCTCGGCGATCCGGCAGATGGCCGAGAAATGGGACATCCCGGCCGATCGCATCACGCGCTTCGTGCACGGCACGACCGTGGCGACCAATGCCGTGCTCGAGCGGCAGCGGCGCCGAAGATCGGCCTCATCACGACGCGCGGCTTCAGCGACGTGCTCGAGATCGGCCGCCAGATGCGCCAGCAGATGTACGACGCTGGTGCTGCAGCCGGAGACGCCGGTGTTCCTCGCGCCCGGCGCGATGCGCAAGGAGGTCACACGAGCGCGTTTCGGCGCCAGACGGCGGCGTGATCGATGCGCTCGACGAAACCTCGGTCAGGCAGCCGCGGCAGCCGAACTGGTCGAGGCCGGGGCGCGAGGCGATCGCGATCTGCTTCCTGTTCTCCTTCCTCAACCCCGCGCACGAGCGGCGCGCTGCGCGAGATCATCGCGTCCGCTCATCCCGAGCTCTACGTGTCGCTGTCCAGCGAGGTCGACCCGGCCTTCCGCGAGTACGAGCGCACCGTCGTCACCGCGTTCGACGCCTATATGAAGCCCGTGGTCGACCGCTATCTGGCAAACCTCGAGGTCGGGCTGGCGCGCCGCCGGCGTCTCGGCGCCGCTGCAGGTCATGCAGTCGCGCGGCGGCGTTGGCTCGGCCGCCGTTCGCGCGCGGCGCCCGGTGCGGCTGTTCCTCTCCGGGCCCGCCGCGGGCGTGATCGGCGGCGCGCATCGTCGGCAGCGCCGCGGGCTGTCGCAGACCTCATCACCGTCGATATCGGCGGCACCGTCGGCGACATCGCCCTGGTCGAGGGCGGCAAGCCGTTGATCCGCGCCGAGGGCCTCGTCGCCGGCTATCCGGTGCGCGTGCCGATGGTCGACGTCAACGCGATCGGCGCCGGCGGCGGCAGCGATCGCCTGGATCGACGCGCGCCGGCGGCCTGCGCGTCGGCCCGCACTCGGCCGGCTCCGAGCCGGGACCGGCCTGCTACGGCCGCGGCGGCGAGGAACCGACCGTCACCGATGCCTCCGTCGTGCTCGGCTACTCGATCCCGGCCTACTTCGCCGGCGGCACCTTGCCGCTGAGAGCCCGCGCTGGCGCGCGAGGCGATTCGAGCGAAGGTCGCCCGGCCGCTCGGCATGACGCTGGAGGAGGCCGCGCTCGGCATCCACCGCGTCGTCAACGCGCAGATGGCGGAGGGCATCCGCCTCGTCTCGATCCGCCAGGGCCTCGATCCGCGCCGTTCACCCTGGTGCCGCTGGGCGGCGGCGGCGCGATGCATGCCACCGCGCTGGCCGACGAGCTCGGCATCGCGCGCATCGCTGTCCCGCGCCATCCCGGCGTGCTGTCGGCGGCCGGGCCTGCTCGCCGCGCCGATCGAGCACGAGGTCGCGGCCGCCTTCCCCCGGCCGCTCGACGGCACTGTCGCTGGCGGATCTGCGCCGCGCTCCTGGAGAGCTGGATCGGCCGCTGCGCGGCGCTGATGGCGCAGGAGAGCGTCGGCGCGCCGACGTCACGGTGCAGCTACTTCGCCGACGTCTGCTACGATCGGCCAGTCCTACCATCTCGAGGTGCCGCTGCGACCTGGCCGACCGCCGACCCGCTGCAAGCGGCTCTACCGCGGATTTCCTCGCCGCGCACGATCGCGTATCTACGGCCACGCGACGCGCACACCGGCGCGCATCGTCAACCTGCGCACCGTCCACTCGGCGCCGGCGGCACCGATCATCTGGACGAGGCGCGCATGCGAGCCGGTGGCTGCCGATGCCGCGCAAGGGACGCGCGCGCATCCTGTGTCGCCGGCGCGCGGCGCAGCCCGTCGAGGCCGGCGATCTACGAGCGCGCGCGCGATCGCCGGCCGGCGCCGCCTTCACCGGCCCGGCGATCGTGGAGCAGGCCGACACCACGACGCTGGTCGAGCCCGGCTGGTCCGCGCACCGTGCCGACCGGCGGCAACCTTGCTCTGACACGACCTGAGGCTGCAGACATGCCGACCCCCGCAGCTCAGGATCCGATCACCCTCGAGGTGCGTCCGCAACAAGCTCGACGGCATCGCCAACGAGATGCAGCAGACGCTGCTGCGCAGCTCCTTCTCGCCGATCGTCAAGGAGGGGCTCGACGCCTCGGCCAGCCTGTTCACGCTCGACGGCGAGACGCTGGCGCAGGCCTGCGCGATCCCGATCCATCTCGGCGACGCTGATCCCGATGGTCGCGCAAGCTCCTCGAGACGTTCCCGCTCGACGCCATGCAGCGAGGGCGACATCTACATCATGAACGACCCCTATCTCGGCGGCACGCATCTGCCGGACATCGCGCTGGTGATGCCGGTCGTTCGCCGACGGCCGGCTGATCGCGCTCAGCCGCCACGATGACGCATCACCAGGACGTCGGCGGCATGTCGCCGGGCTCGATGCCGACCAACGCGACCGAGATCTTTCAGGAGGGCCTCCGCCTGCCGCCGCTCAAGTTCCGCGACGCGGCGACGCGTTCAATGAGACCCTGATCGCCATGATCCGGCCGCAACATGCGCATCCCCGACACGTTCGATGGGCGACCTCAACGCCCAGGTCGCCGCCTGCACGTCGGCGCGCGCGCGGCTGGGCGAGCTCGCCGAGCAGCTTGGCGACAACCAGTTGCTGGCCATCTTCGACGAGCTTCTCGACCGCTCGGAGACGATGACGCGCGCAGGCGCTGCGCGCGCTCCCGCGAGGGCACCTACAGCTACGTCGACTACCTCGACAACGACGGCATCGAGCTCGACAAGCGCATCCGCATCGAGGTGGCCGTCACCATCGACGGACGGCGCGATGCACTGCGACTTCACCGGCACGTCAGCCCGCAGGTGCGCGGGCCCTTCAACTGCGTGCCGTCGGGCGCCTCGCCGCCGCCTGTTTCGCCGTGCGCGCCGTCACCGACCCGACGATCATCCCGACCAATGGCGGCTGCTTCCGCCCGATCACGCTGCATCTGCCGGAGGGCAGCTCGTCAATCCGCGCGAGCCGGCGCCGGTCAATGCGCGCACCGCCACCATCAAGCGCATCACCGGCTGCATCCTCGGCGCGCTTGCGAGGCGCTGCCCGAGCGCGTGCCGGCCGACGCCGCAGGCGAGCTGCTGGCTTCATGCCTTCGGCGGCCGCCGTCCGCGACGGCGCGGCGTTCGTCACCGGCGAGCTGATCGCCGGCGGCAGCGGCGCCGGGCCCGCACTGCGACGGCGTCGACGTCATCGAGACCGACGCCACCAACTGCATGAACCTGCCGGTCGAGGCGATGGAGCTGCGACACGCCGATCCGCGTCCATCGCCTGGCGCTGCGCATGGATTCCGGCGGCGCCGGCCGCACCGCGGCGGCCTCGGCGTGCGCGAGTACGAGGTGCTGGAGGGCGAGGTCGCCTTCACTTACCGCGGCGAACGGCATTTCTTCGCCGCGGGCGGCGCACGGCGGTGGCGAAGGCGGCAAGGCGCATGCCGAGATCCATCGCGCCGGTGGCCGCGTCGAGACGATCCCTTCCAAGCTGGTCACGACGCTCCGCCCGCCGACCGCGTCATCGTCGAAACGGCAGGCGGCGGCGGCTGGGGCATTCCCGCAAGCCGGGACCCGGCGCGGGTGCAGGCCGATGTCGCCAACGGAAAAGTAAGCGCAAGCCAGGCCGATCTTCTCTATCGCCGCGCCTGAAAGCACAGCGGCTGAAAACCCATGAGCAGGAATGAGGTAAAGCCCATGACCGACGCAAGACCCCCGATCTGCACCTCCTCGAGCCCTGGCGCTGCCGCAGCGTGGAGCTCAAGAACCGCATGGTGCTGGCGCCGATGCAGGTCTATACGGGCAAGGACGGCTTCCCGACGGAATGGCATCATCATCATCTGGCCAAGTATGCGCTGGGCGGGTTCGGCACGGTCTTCACGGAAGCGCTGATCGTCAGTCCGGAGGGGCGCAACACCCATGGCGATCTCGGCATCTGGTCGGACGACTTCATCGCCCCGCTGAAGAAGATCGCCGACCTACTGCGTTCACTCGGCGTTACGCCGGCCACGCAGCTCGTCATTGCGGCCCCAAGGCGTCGCGCCAACGGCCCTGGGAAGGATAGGGCCGCTCGGGGAAGCGGAGGCCGGGCTTGGAGAGCCGCCCTGGCAGCCGGTTGCTCCCTCGCCCGATCCGCGTGTGCAGGGGTGGCACGCCCCGCGCGAGCTGACCATCGGAGAGATCAAGGGCCTGGTCCAGGCGTTTGCGGACGGTGCACGGCGCTGCGCTGCGGCGGGCTTCGATATTCTCGATATTCATGGTGCCCATGGCTACCTGCTGCACTCCTTCTACTCGCCGCTCGGCAACGATCGCACCGATGCCTACGGCGGCTCGCGCCTCAACCGCATGCGGCTCATCCTCGAGGTGGCCGAGGCCGTACGGGCCGAATGGCCGGCCGACAAGCCGTTGTTTGTGCGTCTGTCGTGCATCGACGGCGACGAGGGCGGCTGGAGCATCGAGGACACCGTGGCGCTCTCGACGGAACTGGTTGCCAGGGGCGTCGATCTCATCGACTGCTCCTCGCGTGGCATCGGCCTGTCGCCGACCGCGCGTGTCCTGTCGCGCATTCTGGGCTTTCAGGTGCCGTTTGCCGATCGCGTGCGCCGTGAGGTGAGCGTGCCTGCGATGGCCGTCGGGCTGATCATGACGGGCCAACAGGCGGAGGGCATCCTGCGCGAAGGCCGCGCCGACCTCATCTGCATCGCGCGTGAGGCGTTGCGCAACCCGCACTGGGCCCTGCACGCGGTGCAAGAGCTGGGCGGCGACCCCGACTGGGCGTTGTGGCCGCCGCAGTACGGATGGTGGCTGTCGCGCCGGGCCGACCAGCTGCGACTGGGCGAACAGGACGTGAAGGAAGGCCGCATCACCGCCGTCTTCAATCGGTAACCCGGAGGCAGACGGCGGGATGGCGCGTTACGGCTCCGCGCCGGCGCACCCCAGCTCGGCACAAGTCGAGCAGGCCGCCGGCTTGGCCGCGGCTTCGTGGACGAGAGCTTCTCGGCTTGAAGCAGAAGCGTGCGTGTCGCGTTCAGCGCTATTCGTGGCGCAGCGCCTCGATCGGATCGAGGCGCGCGGCGCGGCGGGCCGGAAAATAGCCGAACACCACGCCGACCAGCGCCGAGAAGGCGAAGGCGACGAGCACGATGATCGCGGTCGACAGCATGAAGGGCACCTGCAGGCGCGTCGGTGCGCGAGCCAGCGCAAGGCCGAGGCCCGAGCAGGATGCCGACGAGGCCGCCGAGCAGCGACAGCACCACCGCCTCGACCAGGAACTGCAGCAGCACCTCGCGCTCCAGCGCGCCGATGGCCAGGCGGATGCCGATCTCGCGCGTGCGCTCGGTCACCGACACCAGCATGATGTTCATGATGCCGATGCCGCCGACCGAGCAGGCTCACGCCGGCGACGGCGCCGAGCAGGCCGGTCAGCATCGCCGGTCATCGCCGGTCAGCGTCTGCGGCGATCTGCTGCATGTCGCGCGACGGTGAAATCGTCGTCGCTCGCCGGCGCGATGCCGCGGCGCTCGCGCAGCAGCCGCTCGATGTCGGCCTGCACCTTGCGCGGTGTCGATCGCCGTCGTCGGCCGACGACGAGGATCGCGGCGATGTCGGTGTTGCCGGCGAGGCGGCGCTGGAAGGCCCGAGCGGCATGAGCACGATGTCGTCCTGGTCGGGGCCGAAGCTGGTCTGGCCCTTGGCTCCAAGCAGGCCGATCACCTCGCAGGACACCTTGTTGACGCGGATGCTGCGGCCGAGGGATCGCCGCGCCCGAACAGCTGCTGGCGCACCGTCTCGCCGATGATGCAGACCGCGCGCCCGCCGCGCACCTCGGTGTCGGTGAACTGGCGCCCGGTCGCGAGCGCCCAGTCTGCGTGATGAAGTAGGCGTTGTCGGTGCCGGTGACTGCGTGCGTGCGGTTCTCGGTGCCGTAGACGACGGTCGCCGACTTGCTGCGCCAGCGGCGCCACCGCGCGATGCCGTCGAGCTGCGTCGCGCGATCGCGTCGACGTCGCGCGGCGTTGAACGGGCTTCGGCCGTCGGAGCTGGCGCGGCCCGGCCCGACTGGCCGGGCGTGACGATCAGCAGGTTGGTGCCGAGCTTGGCGAGATCGGCGGTGACCTTGGCGGTGGCGCCGTTGCCGAGGTCACCATGGCGATGACGGCGGCGACGCCGATGACGATGCCGAGCACGGTCAGGAACGAGCGCAGCATGTTGCGCGCGGATCGCGCGCAACGGCCAGCTTGAAGCGTCTCGAGCAGCATCACGCGGCCTGCTCGATTGCGGCTCGTCGGCGGTCGATCGCGGCCGTCGAGGAAGCGGATGATGCGGCTGGGCGTAGGCGGCCATGTCGGGCTCGTGGGTGACCATGACGACGGTGATGCCGCGCGTCGCGTTGAGCTCGGCAAGCAGCTCCATGATCTCGTGGCTGGTCGCGCGTGTCGAGGTTGCCGGTCGGCTCGTCGGCGAGCAGCACCGCGGGCTCGGTGACGATGGCGCGCGCGATGGCGACGCGCTGCTGCTGGCCGCCGGACAGCTCGCTCGAGCGTGTGGTGCTCGCGGTCCGGCCAGGCCGACCTGCTCCAGCGCCGTCGACGCGCCATGCGGCGGCGCTCGCGCGGCCGGCATGCCGCGGTAGATCAGCGGCAGCTCGACGTTCTCCAGCGCGGTGGTGCGCGGCAGCAGATTGAAGCCCTGGAAGACGAAGCCGAGGAAGTGGCGGCGCAGCAGCGCGCGCTGGTCGTGCGGTCGAGGTGCCCGACCTCGCGTGCCCTCGAAACAGGTAGTCGCCGTGCGTCGGCGTGTCGAGGCAGCCGAGGATGTTCATCGCCGTCGACTTGCCGGAGCCCGACGGCCCCATGATCGCGACGAACTCGCCGGCGCTCGATCTCCGAGGTCGACGCCCGCGCAGCGCGTGCACCGCGGCCTCGCCCGACGCCGTAGACCTTGGTGACGCTGCGGAGCTCGATCAGGCGGCGGGTCGAGGCTTGACTCTGTCCACAGGGACGCTCACCGCTTGGCCGCGTTGGATCGTATCGACAATGACCGGGGCGCCGGGCTTCAGGTCGCCCTTGACGATCTCGGTGCGCTTGCCGTCGGTGGCGCCGACGACCACGTCCGACGGCGGCCGGCGCGCCGTCGCGCAGCACCCAAACGGTGCGGTTGGGCCCGCTCTCCTGCTTGCTGCTGGCCGGCCGAAACGGCGGCGGGCCCGGCAGCAGCTTGCTCAGCAGGCCGCCGCTTGTCGGCGCCGTCGGCGTCGCTCGGCGGCGTGAAGCGCAGCGCCGCGTTGGCGACGAGCAGCGCGTCGTCGATGTGCTGCGACCGTGATCTCCGCGGTCGCCGTCATGCCCGGCCGCAGCAGCAGCTCGGAGTTGTCGGTCGTGAGCACGGCCTTGTAGGTGACGACGCCCTACACGGTCTCCGAGCCGAAGCGGAGCTGGCGGATCGTCGGCCCGGAACTTCCGGTCGGGATAGGCATCGACGGTGAAGGTGGCCTTCTGGCCTTCCCTGACCTTGCCGACGTCGGCCTCGTCGACGTCGACCTGGATCTCCATCTGCTTCAGGTCCTCGGCGATGGAGAACAGCACCGGGGCCTGGAGGGTCGATGCCACCGTCTGCGCCGGGCTCGACGTTGCGGGTCAGCACGACGCCGCCGATCGGCGAAGTGGATCGAGGCCTTGGCGAGGTTGGTCTCGTTGAGCGCAAGATCGGCCTCGGCGACACCGACGTCGGCGCGTGCGCTCTCGCAGCGCGGCGACGGCGCGGTCGAAGGCCGCCTTTGCCGCCTCGAAATCGAACGATCGAGGTGATCTGCTTCTCGACGAGCGCCGCTCTTGCGGTTGTAGTCGTGCTCCTTCTCGACGACGGTCGCCTCGGCCTCGGCCACCTTGGCCTTGGCGGCGTTGAGCTTGGCGCGCGAGCTGTCGACGGTCGCCTTGAGCTTGTCGGTGTCGAGCTCGGCCAGCACCTCGCCGGCCTTGACCGGCGAGTTGTAGTCGACCTAGCACCTTGCGCACGATGCCGGACAGCTCGCTCGACACGTCGACCTTGTTGGTCGGCTGCACCGAGCCTGTCGCCGTCACGGTGACCACCAGATTGCCGCGCGTGGCCTCGTCCGTGGCGTAGCGGGTGTCGCCGGAACCGGCGCGCAGCGATAGTGCGGCCCAGAGGGCCAATCCAGCGACCGCCGCAGCCGCGGACCACTTGAGCACGCCTCGCGGAATTCCACCGGATCGCGCCGACGTCGCGCCAGACAGAACGGCGTCGAAATCGACGTGCGTGCGGTTCTCCTCTACTTTGGTCATTCAACGGTCCTCTGCATCAGGTGATGCAGGAGTAGTTAAGCCAGGCTGGTGTCCCGGCTACGACCTTGTGTTTCCGCACAATTCCGCCAGCCGTGAATTTGTGTCGAAACATTGCTGAAGGCGCCCTGGAACCGATTCGACACCAAATTCCGCTGGTGCGCCCAGCGAGGCGCGCTAGGGTTTGCGCCAAACATTCTCCGTCCAATGCAGGTCGTTCATGGGTGCCTCGCCACAAATCCTTGTCGTCGACGACGACCCCGAGATCCGCAAGCTACTCGCGCGCTATCTCGTGCAGCAGGGGTTCCGGGTCGAGCTGGCAGCAACGATCAAGGAGTTGAAGGACCAGTTGGCCGTCCATAGCATCGATCTGATTGTGCTCGACGTCTTGCTCCCGGACGGATCCGGCTTGGACCTTTGCAGAGACCTGCGTACTGATCGCGCCGATGTTCCCATCATTCTGCTGACGGCGCTGAAAGAAGATGTCGACCGCATCATCGGCCTGGAGATCGGGGCCGACGACTATCTCGGAAAACCCTTCAATCCCCGCGAGCTTGTGGCACGCATCCGCGCCGTCCTGCGCCGGCGCGGGGCTGCATCGTCGGCCGATGGCAGGCAAAAGGTGTACCGTTTCGCCGGTTTCACGGCCGAGCCGCATACGCGGTGCGTCACGAGGCTGGACGGGGAACCGATCGATCTGACCGGGGCCGAGTTCGACTTGCTCCTCGTATTCCTCGATCGGCCGGGGCGTGTGCTGTCGCGCGAACAACTGCTCGACCTGACGCACGGCCGCGATGTCGATGCCCTCGACCGCTCGATCGACGTCCTCGTCAGCCGGCTGCGTCGCAAGCTCGACGATCAGTCTGCCGGGCAATTGCTGAAGACGGTGCGCAACGGCGGCTACCAGCTTGCAGCCACTGTCGAGGTCGAGACTGCGGCGTCATGAGCTCGCTGCGCGCCCGTATTGCCGCGTTGCTCGTGGTGGCGATCGTCTCCGTCGTCGCGCTAATCACAGGGTTGGTGCTCGCGCTGCTGTTACCGCGCGGTCCCGAGCACACCATTCAGCCGATTGCGCAACAACTCGTGCTGTTGACCAACGCGGCCCAAGCTCACCCCGAGAGCTTCAACCTCTCTCCTGCGCCAGCAGCCGGAGCGGCAGATCAGCCGACGACCGAATGGTTGAAAGGCGCCGTCGCGGCTGAAGGAAGCGGCAGCAGGGTTGATCTGATGGTTGCCCGCGAGCCCGGAAACGGGCCAATGCGGGCGTCGGTCCGCATCGGCAGTCATGGATGGCTGGTAGTGCCCATCCCCGATCTTCCACCGAGAAAGGGGCCTCTCCGCGTCTTGTTCGGCTGGCTTGGATTGATCACCATCGGCGCTACGACCATTGCGGTCTATGTTGCTCATCGCATGGTGCTGACATTGGCGATGCTGCAGAACGCTGTTGAGAAGATCGGCCCCGACGGCGTGTTGCCGGCGTTGCCGGAGAAGGGCCCGGCAGAGGTTCGTGCTACCGCCAGTGCACTGAATACATTGTCGGCGCGGCTCAAATCCGCCGTGGACAGCCGAATGCGTGTGGTCGCTGCAGCCGGTCACGATATGCGCACACCCATCACGCGCATGCGGTTGCGTACGGAGTTCGTCGAGGATCAGGAGGAGCGCTCTAACTGGCTGCGCGACATCGACGAGCTCAGTCGAATTGCTGACAGTGCCATTGCTCTTGTGCGCGCGTCGACATCGGAGGTTGAAAACCTGCGACTTGACGAACTGGTTGCCGGGATCGTTTCGGAGCTGCGCGAGCAGAAGCTCGAGGTTCATCTTGCGAGTACCGCGCCGGTCACGGTTAGGGCGGACCGTCTCGCACTAATCCGCGCGTTTCGGAATTTGCTCATCAATGCGGCTACCCACGGCATATCGGCGGAGGTCTCCGTGGAGCATCCCGCATCCACCACGGCCAGGGTTATCATCGAGGATCGCGGGCCTGGCATTCCCGATGCCGTGATTGGGCGCGTCTTCGAGCCCTTCTTCCGGGTCGATCGTGCCCGCCAGCAATCTATTCCGGGCGCCGGCCTTGGACTGACGATCGCCCGCGAGATCATTCAGCTGGCCGGCGGAACGATCGCGGTTCGCAACGGCATCGACCGCGGCCTGGTGCAGACTGTTGAGCTTCCAGTGGAATAGCGCCGCGGTTCAGCATGGCTGCCACGATCATCTACAGTGCCTCGAGGCGTGGTTTGGCGAGCTTGTCGATCGGGCTGGCCGAGCACAGATGTGCGGTGCCTCGGCCCTCCCGCAGCTTGATGAGGGGCAGCCGCCCAGCTTCGGACAAGTTGGCCCGTGGAGATCACGACCGCACGCCGAACGAACCAGCGGTAAAAAAGGCGCCGAGCCGCGCCGTGTTTGGAGAGGTTCACGGAGGAAGAGCAGCTCGGCGCCGGGCCGCACGCAGTTGCACCCACAGCTTGGGGGGAGGGGCAACAGCCCGCGTGCGGCCACTTCAGTGACTTGGAGCGATCTCGAACGAAGGTGTGGTCGGGGAAAAGCAGTACGCCCGGGATTAGGCTGATATCGTCGGATACCCGCAAGGTGCGCATTCTGATCCCCGAGAGGAAACTTCGTGCTGACCAGAGCTTAGCTCAGGCTTGGCTCTCGTCTATGACGCCGCGGTTTCCAATTGTAACTTCGCGTTACACAGCGCTCCAAGGCTGTCGTCTGTGGCTAGACAGGATCGCTTCGGATGGAATCGCCTTGCTCTCGCGTATTAAATCCTAAAACCTCGTCGCGGCACCAAAGCGAAAAACCTGCACGTCATCGTATGCTTCCTTGTTAATCGCCTTGGCGAAATCGAAGCGCAGAGGACCGAGCGGCGATTCCCAGATTAGACTGACGCCGACCGATGTGCGGATAGAGCCCGAAATCAGCCAAACAGACGCCGACGCTGGAATCTGGCGTGGCGACGTTGCACTGGGTGTTGAGCTGCTTGGCTTGGGCACCGGCGCCAAACAGCGAACCAGCGTCGGCGAACACGGCGCCCTTCATGCCGAGATCCTCCGGGATGAACGGCATGGCGAAATGGACCTCGGCCGTCGCCGCCCAGCGCATCGCCGGTCAAGAGGTCACGCGGACCAATTCCAAGCGAGTTGAAGCCGCGGATGGTCTCACCCCCCTTGTAGTAGAGGTCGAGGAGGCGAACATCCTCGCCGCCCCAGCCCAGGATGTGGCCGCCCATAGCGCGTCCCACAAAGGTCACCTTCTCTGCCAGCGGATAGTAAAAGCGGGTCTCTGCGCCAATGCGAGCATAGCGCACGTCGCCACCAAGACCCGCGAGATCCGTTGAAAGCTGAGCATACCATCCCCGCGTAGGGTTCTTGGGATGATTGCGGGCATCGTAGGCGAGGTTGGCGCCGATCGCCGACGTCCAGTATTGCCCCGCGGCCTCCTGGATGGCGCGCGAAGCATCCGATTCCACGTCCGCGATCTCGTTGTTGGAAAGGTTATAGGAGGTCGTCAGCCACAGCGACTCGGTGATCGGGAAACCGAGGCGGACAGCGCCGCCGGTGTTGCGCGTGCTGTAGGGCTGGCTATCCGAGACGGAGCTCATCTTGTGAAAGAGATCGAAGCCGGCGGACAAGTTGCGGTCGAGAAAGCGCGGCTCGGTGAAGCTCAGATCGATCTGCAATTTCTCGAGCGAGCCGCCTACCTTCAGGCGCAGAAACTGACCGCGCCCAAGCAAGTTGCGCTCGGTGATGCTGACGTCGCCGATCACGCCCTCGCTGGTGGAATAGCCCGCGCCGAACGACAGCTCGCCGGTCGACTGCTCATCCAGCTCCACGTCGAGGACCACGCGATCGGGCGCCGAGCCGGGCCGCCGCTTGATTTCCACTTTCTTGAAGAAGCCGAGCGTCTGCAGCCGCTTCTTGGCCTTGTCGACCATCAGCGGGTTGTAGGCATCGCCCTCCGCCAGCCGGAACTCGCGGCGGATCACGTAGTCGCGCGTGCGCTGGTTGCCAATGATATTGATGCGCTCGATATAGACGCGCGGCCCCTCGTCGATCAGGTACGTGACGTTGATGGCGCGCCCCGAAGGATCGCGCGCTGCCCGCGGCCGCACCCGGGCGAAGGCATATCCCTGCTCGGAGATCACCAGCGTCAGGCGCTCGACCGTCTTGTCCATCTCCGACTGGTTGAAGAGTTGCCCAGAAACGGTGAGCAGCTCGCCGCGCAGCGACTTCGGATCGACATTCGCGAGCGACGACTGGATGTCGATCGTGCCGAAATTGAACAGCTCGCCCTCGTCGAGGACGAAGGTGATGAAGAACCCGCTGCCGTCGCGGTCGAGCTCGGCGCCCGCCGACACGACGCGCACGTCGGCATAGCCGTTCTTCATGTAGTACTGGCGCAGCAGCTCCTTATCGAGCGCCAGCCGGTCGGGATCGTAGATGTTGGTGCCCTTGAGGAAATCGAACAGGCCCGACTGCGACGTAGTGATGATGTCGCGCAGCTGGCTGTCGGAGAACACCCGATTGCCGATGAAGTTGATCGCCTTGACCTTGGTCGCGCCGCCCTCGTCGATCTCGAAGACGAGGTTCACGCGGTTTTTGTCGAGCTCGATGATCTTGGGGTCGACCCGGGCGGCAAAGCGCCCCTGCCGCCGGTAGACATCGAGGATGCGCTGCACGTCTGCCTGCACGCGCGCACGAGTGTAGACGGCGCGCTGCTTCAGCTGGACCTCATTGCGCAGCGTCTCCTTATCGACCTCCATGTTGCCTTCGAAGGCGACCTGGTTGATGACCGGGTTCTCGACCACGGTCACGAGCACGCCGGCGCCTTCGCGGTCGATGCGCACGTCGCTGAAGAGGCCCGTGGCGAACAGCGACTTGATCGACTGGTCGACCCTCCCGGGATCGTAATGATCGCCGATGTTGAAACGCAGGTAGGAGCGGACAGTCTCGGGCTCGACGCGCCGGTTGCCGTCGACGCGAATCTCGCGGATGGAGCTATCGGCTTGTGCGCGGGGCGCGGTCGATATCGCTGCCAGGCATGCAGTAATCGCGATGGCGCACGCGAAGCCGAAAATCCGAGCCGATCGAGCGATCCTTCCACGCTGCCGCCTGCAATGCTGGAGCAGCATCACTGGCTGCTGAGCACAACAGAGATCTGGCATCGTTCTTGTTCTGCCATTGACCTGAAACCGGAAAGGATTCGCCATTCGGTAGGTGCCCCGGCGTTGCTGCTTCAGGGGCAAGCGCGGGCGGCAACGCACGGACCCAAGCCCCACGGGGAGCCTGCCTCCCAAAGCAGATGCGTTCCGTCGCTGTCCCTCTGTTTGCACGACCATACAGAGAGGGATGACGCGGCGAATTACGTGATGATTTCGGCGTGTAACATCATGTTTCACGCGCCCACATCAGGGACGTAAGGAACTGTTTCACGCCGTCTCGGCACTACCAGCGATCTGAAGTGTTGGCTTTAAGCCCTGCGCCAAGACGCTTAGGGCGTTGGCCGGCGCACGGACGGCGACTTCAAGGAAAGGTCCACGCCGACGAGGCGAACGGCAGCGTTCCGCCGCATTACAAGCCGCTGGTATCTGCTGCCGTCAGCGCAGGGTCGCCGTGGCGAGGTCAAGGGGTGAGCATGAGCACGATGGCAAGGAAGATCGCGGCCGAGACGATATGGGCGGTTAGCCAGGCTCGGGATGGATCAGTCATTCTTGTTGTCGCCCGCATGGCTGAAAAGGGTCACGGCGCGCAGATGCGGCCGAGCTCTGGAAAGGGCTGCAACCACGCTTCCCTGGTCTCGAATGTCAAACAAGGCGTTCGTGCTGCGGGCCGGGGGGCTTGCCGTCAAGAGGTTCACGGTCGGAACGGCGGTGCCAACCCTGGTGCGAAGTGTGGTGGGAAGCCAGCCGGCGGGAGATGCGGCGCAAATCCTGCTGGCGGGAAGCCGCGCATGCCCGGCGGCCCCGGGACGGGCGGCGGGATGAGAAGCGCTTCCGCCAGCCGCCGCTGTTGCTCGGCGTCGAGGGCGTCCTTGAGGCGCCCTACGGCAACCCACACGGCCTGCTCGCGTGCCGCATGCAGCGCGGCCATGCGATGGCGCAACTCCAGCAGCGCAAACGGATCGCCGAAAGAGGGCGGACCTGGCGGCGCCTGGCATAAGTCACGAAGCGGCTTGTCCGCATTGCGGGAGGCTGTCACGAAGGCGTCCCACTGCGGCTTCTGTTCTGGTTTCAGCGCGAGTTTGGTCTCGATGAATGTCGATCGGCATCCAATCCGGACCCGCCAAAAACATGCGCCAGCGCCGGGCGTCGAGTAGGCGCGATGGATTTCTCCACCGCGCCTCTCACAGAACCGGACATGCGGGCCCGCATCCGGCTCTTTGGGTCGATCGATCACAGGGCCAGCGAGAGCTGGTCCGATGCCTGCGGGGTGTTGAGCTCTTCCCAGCGCGTCTTGAGCGAGACGAGCCGCCCTGTGAACCAGGACGGCGGGTAGGCTCGCGTCAAGGCCGGCCGGTTGGAGCGATTCCAAGCCCCTCGACCGCAGTACGCAGCGCCGGCGGCGGCCGATCGGCTCACCCCGAGCGCCAGCAGGTGCCGCAGAAGAAAGCGCGGACGCTTCTTCTGGCGCACGATGATCGCCCTGATCCGGCGGCGGATGTGAGCGTCGAGAACGCCCAAACCCTTGACGGCATCCGGCGAGCACAGCCGGTAATACGCCATCCATCCGGTCAGGTAGCGGCTCAAGCCATCCATGCAGGTGGTGATGGATCGCCCCCAATTCGGAGGCGTCATCTCCCTGATGGTCGCCGCCAGCCGTCGTTCCGTCTTCGCCGACAGCAGGACGCCGATCTGGCCGTCCTGCCGCAGCAGAAAGCGGAACCCCAGGAAGTGCACCTTGCTCGGATGGCGCACGGCGCTCTTCTCCGCGTTGACCTGGAGCCGCATGCGGCTGGCCAGGAACTTGGCGATAGAGGCCATGACGCGCGCACCGGCACGGGCGCTGCCAACGAACACGTTACAGTCGTCGGCATAGCGCACGAACCGATGGCCCCGCCGCGCCAACTCCTGGTCCAGCTCGTCGAGGACGATATTGGACAGGAGCGGCGATAGCGGACCGCCTTGCGGGGTTCCTTCCCGGACGATGATCCTCGTGCCGTCCGGCATCACGACCGCCGCCTTCAGCATCAAGCGCACCAGCGCGATCACCCGACGATCCGCCACCCGCTGACCGATGCGGTCGAGGAGGCGTTGATGATGAACTCGATCGAAGTACTGGGCGAGATCGAGATCCACAATCGTCCGGTAGCCGGCTTCGAGATGCTCCTTTGCCTCGGCGATGGCCGTCGTGCGCACCGCGCTTCGGCCGGAACCCGTGACTGCTGGTGTGGAAGGCCGGCTCGAACACCGACTCCAGGACCTGGAGCACGGCTTGTTGCACGACGCTGTCGATCGACGTTGGGGATGCCCAGACCCCGCTGCCCGCCTCCGGGCTTCGGAATGAACACCCGACGGACATCGCCGGGCCGGTAGCGTCCCTCCAGCAGCGCACGGCGCAGACGAGGGAGAAGCTTCGGCGCGTCGGCCTCCGCCTCCTCGACCGTCTGTCCGTCGATGCCCGGTGCGCCCTTGTTGCGCACCACATTCAGCAGCGCCAGGGCGAGGTTCGCCTCCGACGCCACCTCTTCCAGCAGCCGACCGGTGTCGGCCGCCCAGGCGACGGTTCGTGCCGATCGCTTGCGCTTCGCTCTTTGCAGCAGGAACGCGCGCCGCTCGGATGCGTCCGGCGGCCCATCGCTCCCGCCCCCGTCAGGGCTGTCGGCGAGCACAAAGCTCAATTGACGGTGACCCGTCCTTCTCAACCCATCTCTCCCTTTGCTCCGCGGGCATTACCCCGCTTCATCGCTCATACGAAGAGATCCGACTTCTGGGCGGGCATCGGCTGGTCGTCGTTGCCTCCTTCCGGCCTACCGACTCACACTCGGACCCGTCCAGACCTCCCCGGGTAAGAACACTGGATGTCCCGCCGCCGCCGCTCCCATTACCGCCCCAGCCTCGGTTGGATTTTGGGCGTCGCGTTCGAAGGCACGCTCACCCGGCTGGAATGGCCTGTCCAGGAGTTCACTCGCGTTCGGTGCTGCGGTTCGCCTCGGGCTTCTTCCCCACACGGCCTCGCGGCGCCAGCATCGCGCGTCTCACGACGGACCATGCTGCATGCAGTTGCCTCCGACTCACGGTTGCTACCAACTCGCCCCGTGAAGGACTTGCACCTCCAATCCAGTGCCCATGCCGGGCACACCTTCCGGCGCTACGCTGCGCTGCGCGCCTCCAGGCCCGGCGCTGCAGTGTCACAACCTAGAGGGTGGTCAACTCTTCGACGCCGATCCCGGTCGCATTGCCTCATCAAAAATGTTACCGGAGAACTGACCGTCAGGCGTGGGGCGGCGATACCGAATCGGATCGGTGTCGCCGATGGCGGGACAGATCAGCATGGGCGCGCGGCGCGAGATCAAATCGGCTGTGGCCGAACGCTACCGGGTGGCGGGGCGGGCGGAGAAGGGGCGGATTCTCGACGAGCTGTGCAAGGTGACTGGCTGGCATCGCAAGCACGCGGTGCGCGCGCTGGCCAATCGGCCGGCGGCCCCACCTGAGGCGCGACAGCAGCGCACGTCTACCTACGACGTTGTTGTCAAGGACGCGCTGACGGCGTTGTGGGAGGCATCGGACCGGATCTGCGGCAAGCGGCTGAAGGTCATGATCCCGACTTTGCTGCCGGCACTGGAACGGCACGGGCGGCTGAAGCTCGGTGCAGCCGATCGTGTGCTGGTGCTGGCAGTCAGCGCTGCAACGATCGACCGACTTCTGGCCGACACCAAGATCGCGGCGGCAGGCGGCAAGCGCCGTCGCGTGGGCTTCTATTCCGCCATTCGGCGCGAAGTCCCGATCCGCACATTCAACGACTGGCAGGATCCGCCACCGGGCTTCTGCGAGATCGACATGGTTGCTCACGGTGGCACGAGCGTCGCGGGGTCGTTCATCCAAACTCTGACGATGGTGGATGTCGCGACGGGCTGGACGGAGTGCCTGCCCTTGGTGACGCGCGAGGGCAGCCTCGTCGTCGAGGCGATTAAACGGGCGCAGAGCCTGTTCCCCTGGATCATTCTCGGCGCCGACTTCGACAATGACAGCGCGTTCATGAACGACATCGTCGTCCCCTGGTGCCGCGCACAGAAGATCGAAGTGACGCGGTCGCGCGCCTACAAGAAGAACGATCAGGCGTTCGTCGAGCAGAAGAACGGCGCGGTGGTGCGGCGGCTGATGGGCTACGGCCGCTTCGACGGCATCGAGACGGCGCAGGTGATGGCGCGACTTTACGCGGCGGCGCGGCTGCACGTGAACTTCTTCCAGCCGTCGTTCAAATTGAAGGAGAAGCGACGGGAAGGCGCGAAGGTGATCAAGCGCTATCACGCTCCCGCAACGCCGTACGAGCGGGCGCTGGCGCACCGGCACGTGTCGAAAAAGATCAAGCAGCGGTTGCGCGCGCAGTATCGCACGCTCGATCCGGTGGTGCTGCTCTCCGAGATCCGCGCAGCTCAAGAAGAACTCGGCCGGCGGATCGACCGGCGCGGCCTTGCTGCCGCGTCACAAATGCCATTGCCGATATCCAACGCCACCGACTTTGCGCAGACGCTCGGCATGTCGATCAAAGCTGGCGAGCCGCGCGGCACGCACCGACGCGCAAAGGGGAAATACAAGACGCGGGTCCGGATGCCCTCGAAGCTCGATCCACATCTGGCAACGATCGAAGACTGGCTCGCGGCCGAGCCGCAGCTCACGGCCCTTGCGATCGTCGGAAGGCTTGCACAGCGCGACGCCGATCAGTTCGGGCCAAAGCAGCATTCGATCGTGCAGCGGCTCCTGAAGGCGCTCCGCAGAAAGGCGGCGGAGCGGCTCATCGCCGCCACGACCACCGGCGCTGCCGAGGTCCGAAAGTCGGACGCCGGTCCTGGCAAGACTGCGGTCGGGCTGCGCCCTCCCTCCGTCATGCCAGGACCGGCAAATCGCGATGGACTCGCAATCCATCAGCGCACGCAGAACGACGGCTCCGGTAACATTCCTCCGTGAGGCAATACGCCGGTCACGGGTTCGGTGCCGATTGACACGTCCTTCACTGCGTAGGCAATCAGCGTGGGCTTGTTGCCGTTCATGACACCCTTCTCACGCCCGACCGGTGAGCCAGCGGAAGAAACCGGCCACGGGCCGCGCCTCCTCCAACACGCCGGCCGAGCGAAGCATGCGCTTGAGGCCTTCCTCGCTATCGCCGACCGTGAAGCTGAAATCCGGCGCGATGCTGTTGAAATTCACTAGATGCGATCCCAACAGCTCCGCTGCCGCCTCCCTGAGTTGGACCCGAAACACCAGCACGCCGCCCTTGTTGACACGCAGGATCAGATCATCGCCCTGTAAATTGTAGGCGATCTCCAGGTCGGTGTTCTCCAGCACCCTGTGGCCTGGCACCATCTCACCCGTACCGTTCAATATGCCTTCCATTACCGTTCTCCTTCACCAAACCGCCGCACATCGCGGCACCATCCGCAGGCGGCATCAGCGCCGCGTGCGAACCCCGGTCAGGTTTGGGAATTCCCCGGAAAAGCCCTTGCTATTCAGTGGGCGTTTTTGCCAGGTTTGGGAGTGCTAAGTGCTTGAGCGGTATCACTCGTCCAATTCCGCCCCTGGGCACCAATGACTTAGGCCCACGGGTTAAGAGTTTGAGAGCAGGCTTGCGGGAGTTTTGCGAGACCCGCCCTGCGAGCTCCCCGCAGCGCCGCCAATTCAGGCGCATTGCTGTCGGCACACACCTTCTCCACCGCCTCGAGCAGGCGCCCAAGCTCGGCGGCCGAGTAGTGGGTCGTGATGCGGCCCGAGCGGTGACCGAGCAGGTCCTGGCGATCCTCAAAGATCACGCCCGCGGCCTGCAAGTGGCGCCCGAACGTATGCTTCAAGTCGTGCACCCGGACCCAGGGAAGCCCGGCCTTGTTGCGCGCACGGATCCAGCCGGAGGTGAGCATTCGCTGGATCCGAAGGCCTTCATCGAAC